>JBDNRY010000001.1:0-335729 GCA_047718855.1 Sporolactobacillus sp.
CCATCATAAATCATGCCCACATCTTTGACTAGGTGTGGGCTATTTGACGCTTACGGAGGATTTTCCGATTGATGATGTGCTGGTCGTTCCCGATTACTCAACAGAAGTAACTGACACATTCGATTTTATTGGCAAAGTGGAAAAAGAAAAGGAAATTAAAGATAAAAAAACTGGTGAAAAAACAATTGTTAAATATCTACAATTAAACGAGAATATTCAGAAGGGTGAAAAGAATACGGTTCCTGTTGATAGTTTCGATGGTATGGGTCTAGTTAATCCAAAGACAGCAAAGGGAATTAGCGATATTTTTGTCATCCGTGCGCCTTGGATTAAAGGGTTGTTAGTCAAATGTCCATTCATGGAATATTTCAAAAGCCTGCCTGAAACAAAGGACGGACATTTAATCATTAAAGATGCCTGGGGCAATGATTATGATATTATTGCGAACAAGCCGAAAATTATTTTGACCGATAGCCAGTTTAAAATGAGAAAATATTATGATTCGCTTAAGGATTTTAAGCAAAGGTTTAAAAAAAATCACTGTCAGGCTGCAATCGGAACAGTTGATGATGTGCGGTCGGGAGTAAATCTGAATTATCAATTCTTACAAACATTAGATTTATCAGAAAAAGAATTAACAAGTTTGTTAAGAAGTTTAAAGCAAGATTTGAAAAATATCAATCTTGGTGATAAGAGAACAATACTTAAAATTTTGGGTACGAATAGAGAACTTGATGACATTAAGGATAATCATATTAAGGCAGTAAAATTGTATGAAAATTTGTTGCGTGATCCCTTTTGTCGTCAACTAGTTAAAGATAGTAAAGCATCTATGATTAATGATGCTAAAGGTGGCAAATTTAAGATAAACGGTTTTCATAATGTTTTCATCTTGCCTGATGTCGTTAATTTTATGAGCAGGATTGTGGGCAAATGTGAGTGTGCCATTCAACAAAATCATATTTTGTTCAGCAAAATGAATCCATGTGATAAAGTTGATGTGCTGAGAAGCCCACACCTTTATTGTGAACATGCTATTCAAACAGTTACCGAAGTTAAAGATGAATACAAAGATTACTTTAAGACAGATGGGCTATACATAAGCAATTTAAGCTCAATTACACTGATGATAATGGCTGATTTTGATGGAGATCATATCAGCGTAACCAAAAACAAAACACTTGTTCGTGCTGCTGAGAGACAGATTAGAGAGAAAAATATTCATCCACTGTATTATGAGATGTTCAGCAGTGATCCGCAGATCATTGATAGTAAGGTGATCGGTGAAAATTTGAAAGTGGCTTATAGCCAAAATATCGGGATCATCAGTAATGCAATAAGCAAGATAATGAATAGCGAAAATCCTGATATGGATGCTGTGAGACTACTAACAGCCAAGAATAATTTTACAATTGATTTTGCTAAAACTTTGCAGCAGATTGAGCTTCCGGATGAGACGAAAAAGTATCTCAATAATAAAATTAAGTTGCCGCATTTTTTTATATATGCTAAAGACAAAACCAATAATCAAGTAAATGAAGTGAATGAAAGTACAGTAAACAGGATTGAAAAAATAATAGATGATGATAAGGAAATAAACAGGAGAATCGCTTTCAGGGGCACTGTGCCGATGTATAACTATAGAATGTTGGTTTCAGCAGATCGCAGAGCAACGAATAAGACACGTGATTTGATTGATAAAATCAAAGAGTTATACGATGCGGCGAATAAAAGTAAGCATGAAAAAATGCCAGGTGGCAAAGAGGATCATACGTCAAAGTTTGTCTGTGAAAAATTGAAAAATGAACTCAGTAAGATTAAAGCTGATGATGGGAACACATTTGATGATAATTATATTTGTGACATCCTAATCAAATATGTGTACTTCGAGAAAAAGAGTAAAAGTAAAGATACTCTATGGAAAATGTATGGTGATATAATTGTAAATAATATCCAAAATAATCTTGCTGAAGAAAATGAAAAAGTTGTCATGGGAGCCTGAGGGGCTTCTTTTTTTATGATAAAAAAATGTTAAAAAAGTTAGTCAATAATAGTTATTATAAATACTATTGTAGAGCCATTTTTAAAGTTGAAAAAATTAAGAGATTTTAAAAATGGATATAATCGTTGATACATAAGGATTTATGACACATTTAGATAACCACTATTAGGGAAGCAACATTATTTATTTTAATTAATATTTTCAATTAAGCGATTAATAATGTCAATTAACTGTAATCATTATATATAAAATTTGAGGAAAGGATGGATGATGATGACGTATGATGAGATTGAGAAATTAGCAGCAATTAAACGAAGAAAAAAAATAACTGGTCGTGAATGTGCTAAAGTAATCGGAGTTTCTGGAGCGATGATTAGCTACTTTTTTAGTCACCAAGAAAATTTGACAATTGATAAACAAGAAAAGTTAAAACAATATATTGAAAACAAGCCTGTTTATAGAACTGTCCGGATTTTAACCAAATAACATTCTTGTCCTCTTCTGCGAGTCGGGACGTTAAATATTGTATTCGCTCTGCGATAATTTGACTTCCTCCAAAGTCAAAATGAGTGCATGCGATAACTCACTAAATAATCTCGCAAACGAACAAGACTATGCATTTAATTGACGGCAACTCCGTCCTCTATTAAAATTAGAGAAAAAAATAAAAGGCCGACCTCCAAGACGTTGCTAAGCGTCTTTAAATAATTTAGCCCATATGTAAAATGTACTCTATTTTAAATGGATCTAACTCAGCGTAGGCGATTTAGGTTCATTTAATTTTCTTTTGAATGTTAATGTAACAAAAATATATACATTAATAAAATATAACGAATTATTAATATTATAAAAATATTGATAATAATATGATGAAATGGGTGATGTGGGATGTACGATGAAAGAGATAGAGATAACAAGAATGTGAGGAAAGCGTATCACTACGACTATGAGAAATATGAAAATGATGGAATTCACCGATATGAGAAAGCCATCAAGCATAATAAAAATGTCAATGAGATGACGAGCACAGAATTAGACGCTGTTATTTACAAAGCGAATTTTAATGCGAACAAAGGTGTCCTCGATGTCATTATGCCATCAATTAGAGAAATCCTCGGAAAACAGAAGGCATTGTTTCGTATGATGGATGATTTAATTGAGGATAACCGAAATTTGTTTGAGCAATTAGAAACGGTGAAGAGAAGTTTACATAATCAGGAATCAAGTAAAGACGAAAACGAATAATTGAAGGGATGATTACATAATGGAAGAAAAAGCGATTAAGTTGATGCAACAAGCAGTTACGGCGATTCAGCAAGATGGAAATAAACCAAGAAATCGGAGATATACTGAAAAAACTGAAGCGGAGAAGAGTACGGATCGATTCAGATTTATTGATTCACGAATTAAATATCTTAATATTTTGCTGGATATTTATATGGATGATAAAGCTAATGAAGAATTCAATGTTAATGAGAATATTAATAAACTAATTAATATAATTGATGATCAAATTATTAATGATTATATTTTTAGAGAGCATAAAGATGGGAAGAAGCGGATCAGATGATTGGGATTAAAAATAAAAGTAAATTTGAAAATGAATATTTTGTATTGGTGAATACCAGAGATAACGGGATTGAATCGGCTTATCTGACAATGAGCGAAGTCGTTAGGAAAACTTATGATTTGTGTGAATATCGCTATGTATATACGGTAAACGCTCAGTCAAGTTTAAGACAAATTTTAGATATAATTTTGCTAAGTGAAAATAATGAGCCAGTTAGTTTGACAAGTTTAGTAGAGAAAACTGATACATATGAAGAATTTGAGGAAGAAGTCAATCGGTTGCTTGAAATGGCTGAAGCAAAATAAGCACAGATGCATGAATATCGAGATTCTAATGCAATTTAGATGAAGAAAAGGAGATTCTAAAATAAGGAATTGAAGATAAATGGAAAAGTTTACGTTGAAGCAAAGAATAAAATTCGAAGCGTTTTTGTGGCTGATGTCAATATGGTTGATGTTGCCAATATTGTTGTTGATTTATTTTGTAAGATGAAAAATGAGTGAAATACATAGAATTTAAATTGAGTAACACCGGAGTAAAAGGAGATTAAGCGAAAGCAATACATAATCAATAAAATACGAGGATTAACACGTAACACAAATAAAAGCTAAGAAGAGGATGATGAAGATGGGTTATTTAATTGATAAAAGTGGGATTGTTTCGCGCATAGGAAACGGAATTGGAAGATTTGGAAAGGTTAATTTGTGGCGTTGGAAGAACAGGAAAAGGCAAATTTAAGACAACAAATAAAGACTATAGTTTGACGAAGAGTTATAATATTTGGACATCAATGATCTATCGATGCTATTCAGGTAAATGTCCAGGTTACAATAATTGCAGCGTATCAGATGAGTGGTTGACGGGAAATAAACTCAATGGTGGTTATCAGCAGTTTGCCCAATGGTACGAAGATAATTATTATACTTGTGGCGATGAGCGAATGGAAATCGACAAGGATATTTTAGTGCCAGGAAATCATACATATGCACCAGATAGATGTCTGATAATTCCTCAGAAAATTAATTTGTTATTTGCCCATAAAAATATTGAAAGTCCGCTTCCCTTGGGAGTTAGCTATCATCCCAACAGGACAAAAACATTTATGGCAGGAAATAATAAGAAATTTTTAGGATATTATGAAACGGCAGATGAAGCAGGAAAAGTATTTAAAGAGTGGATGATGAATGAGATATGGAAGATGAGCGATGAATATGAGGGACGAGTACCGGACAAAGTAATTCAAGCGATGAGAGATTATAAGTTTGTCGAATAAGCTAAAAAGAAAAGTGAGGATAATATAATGGAAAAGTTGAATCTAGTGATGGACAGCGGTAAAAAATACACGATTGAAGTTGAGGACATTGGTTCATTTATTGACCAATTATATAATGAGCAAAGAACACCTTCTCCATTTAGTGGGGGTGGAAGCGTGTTCTACGTGATCAGAAATCAATTTGATAAGTTAGATGAAAAAACATATATTAATCCGGCGCATATTTCTTCTTTTGAAGTTGTGGATGAATAAAGAAAATAAATTGGAATAAGCAGGAAATATGTCCTATTTTGTCAAGTTATGAGTTATAATTTGGTAAACAAGATAGGAGGATTTTCTTTGAGAGCGATTGGAATTAGAGTTAAGCCTTCAGAAGTACTTTATACTGTATTAGAAAAAAAAGATAGTGACGAGAAATATATATTTAAGATTAATACATTAAATCTTCCTCAATGCTACAACAATGATTTTCCCAGACAGCTGTCATTTATAAGAACTACATTTCATTCAATTATTTGTGAATATAATATTAAATATGCTGGTATTAGAACGCATGAAGGAAATACTAGGACATTTAGTATACCCCGTATTAATATTGAAGGGGTAATCCAGGAATTATTTTCTGATAGTACAATTATTCATTATTTTGCAGGAACCTTAAATTCTATTGCGTCGAGACTCGGAAAAAATGTTAGTGACATTAAAGAATGTAGAAATGGTGAGACTAATTTATTTGGTATTAGTAATTGGAACAATATGACAAAAGAAAAAAGAGAAAGTTACCTTGCCGCACTCGCTTCCATACCTAGAGGTGATCTCTGATGAATTATCACATTGATAGAATAAGGACACAGCTCAATTTAGATAGGTGGCGAGAAATTGGTTCTGAGGGAAGAAACTCAAGAGTTTGGATTGCGAGAGATAATCAATTACAACAAGTATTGATACTTAAAGCAATAGATAAAGAGTCTCTTAAACAACAAAATATTGATGATTATTTTATTGAATCCCAGATTCTTAACGAGAATCGTCATCCATGTATTATGCCAGTATATTATTCCACATTTGATGAAAAATATATTTATATAACGATGCCTTTTTATTACAGAGGTTCACTAAATAGTATACTTAACGATCGAATGCTCTCAGTACGTGAAATTTTAAACTATTCACTTGATTTTTTATCAGGTCTATTGTTTATTCACATCAATCAATTATTACATTTAGATATAAAACCAACCAATATTTTAATTAATGACAAAAACAAAGCGATTTTGACTGATTTTGGCCTATCAAGATATCTAGGCGAAGATGGTTTAGCACAGCAACCTTTTGCATATACACGTCATCGCTCTCCAGAATCTTACGAAACTTCAGATAGATCAGTTGCGGAAGACATTTATCAAGCAGGCTTAACATTGTACCGTATGTGTAATGGAAATCAAGTTTTCAATGATCAATATGATGATTTTAAGAATAAGTATGGAACAAATACTACAGAAGCATATAAAGCTTTGAAAAATGAGAAATTTCCTGATAGACATTTTTTTTGGCCACATATTCCAAACAAATTACAAAAAATCGTAAAAAAGATGATTAGCGTCGATGTTGCAAGACGTTATGATAATGTTATGGATATTATTAATGATTTAGGTAAAGTTAGTGATAATCTTGACTGGTTATTTACCCCGATTAATACTGATAATTTAAAATGGGAAAAAGATGATGGAGTAAGAGTAATTACGGTTAAATTAATAAAAAAAGGCGATGCTTTCTTGACTTCAGCGACCAAGTATGTTAAAAATAGTGGCAATACGCTAAGCATAAGTAAATTTAACTTTCAATTCTCTATAATTAAGAAGGCAATGGAATTTATTCACAAAAACCTTGATTAAAGGTTAAGGAGGCGACTTAAGTGAAATTCAGAGAATCCGAAACATTATCTCGTCACTTTTTGGCCAATCCCTTTCAGAATATCCCATTATCTGAGCGTTTAAAAAAGAATCATTCTATTGATTTACGTGATAACAGTACCTTAGTTGATTTTGGCAATGGATATAGCATGACTAAGCCCATTGATAAGAATAAAACTTTATAGAAAGTTGTACTGGATTTACAAAGTATCGAGCATCCTCTAATTAGGATGTTTTTATTTTGGTTAATCAGGGACAAAAAATGTCCCGATAATGTTAATATGCAAAGGTGGTGACATGACATGATTATTGGACAAAAACAACAAGATGCAATTAATATGCTGACTGATGGATCATTCAGTAAAGCGGAGATAGCAAGGAAATTGAATGTGAGCAGGACAGCATTGTATAATTGGCTAAGTGATGCGGAATTTGTTGCTGCGCTAGACAGACAGGAGCAGTATATAAAAGAGTTCGGCAAAAAATCTGTGACCGCTAAACTTGATACGGCTATCAATAAACTGTGGGATTTAGTTGATACAACTGACAATCAAATGGTCAAAGCTAAAGTTCTTCAATACTTTGTGGATCAGGCGATTGGCAAAGCTTCAAATAAATTAGAAGTCTCTGGAGATACAACTAATCAGCGTAAAATTATAGATGCTGATGAATTGGAGAAGGAATTAGACGAATTGGAAACAAGTGAAGATAAAGAAAAGGTATCCTCACAATGACAATCAGAATGAAAATGCCTTTGTAACAGCTTGTGCCAGTTCTTTTTCAGAAGGGTTAGAATATCTTCTCGTGACATTAATGTCTTTATGTCCTGCGAGGGTTGCAATCGTTGCTAAATCAATGCCTTGTTGTCTCAATCTCAGACAGAAGGTATGTCTTAGCAAATGTGGATGCACTCCGTATTTCTTGAGCATTGTTTCAACCATTCGAACGGATATTCTTCCTCTTGTGCTAAGGAATAAAGCTTCATTATCATCTTCACGACTATCCAAGTATCGTTTGATATACTTATAATTCTTGGCTTCAATATATCCATCTTTAGCAAGATCATTCTTAGATTTGTTGAAATGAATTGTATAAACTCCGTTCGTATAAGTAACGTCTTTGCAATTGACTGCAACCATTTCAGAAACTCGGCAGCCTGTGTATAGCAAAAAATCACAAATTGCTTGGTTTCTTAGACGTTCGCGACTTAATTTATCATTAGCAATTCTAAGCCTTAAATTAGTTACTCCTGCTTCATCTAATCCCTTGCTTGGCTGTTTAGATATTGGAAGTACCCTTTGTATCTCAATGTCCTCAACAGCTTCTAATTGATTAGAATAGTGGCAGAAGGAACGAATAGATGCATACATACGATTAATCGTAGCAGGAGAGTATTTATTCTCAAGATACTTAATGTACTGCTGCACAATTAAATCATTAAGGCCATCTAATGTAACATGATACTTGCTAATGTATCCATAGAATAAAATAAGATCCCTCTTATAATTCTTCAGTGTGTTAAGACTCTTATGTCTCATCTGCTTTGACTGTAGAAATTCCTCAATCATGAATATCAACTCCTTAAATTAGTTATACGCAATTAAGACTACAATAATATGTATGGAATAATAGCGCTTATGTACTGTTTATAGCCTAATATTATTATTTAATTGCGCGTAAGTCAAGTTATACGCAATTAAATAATCCTCTAATTTTTTAAATCCCCTGGGTATCTGTTCAATAAAATAAACTTTTTATCTATTCATTGGATGACCGTTACTTTAAAATGTATCCTCTGTTTAATCGTAGATGGATATACGCCTGTATAGGGAAGATAATGGATAGCGTTGTAGCTTCACACAATTGATTATAATTAACAATAACATCAATTGATTTATATTGTATTTCTATTAATATAAATCAATTGTATGGAAACATTGGGCATTGATATATTTACCACACGGATATGCATAGATAGGGGCAGGTGATAAGGGGCGCATGGGATAGAGGATAGGAAGAACATGTAAGACAAGACAAGCAATGAACATTCATTCATTGTTCGATGAATTGAAGAAATAAAAATAAAAATAAATTTGAAAATAAAAAATTAAAATAAATTTTGTTGAAGCAAAGGTTTGAAGATGGATTGAATGACGGGTACAAGGTGGGGTACTTCTAATCCGGCAATCCTCCAGACCCCGACACGTACCTAGACAATTTTTTATAATATTTTTCAGCATTCGAGAAGGGAGGTTAACCCTTTATATTGGATAAAATTGATTACAAATTAATAAATAATAAGTATAACAGGCAACTACTATTCAGATTTCTTACCAAGTTTTACGGCTCAGATAAAGCTAAATATTTGATGCTCAAGCATAAGGATCATCTATTTGATTGTGGTAATTTAGCCTATTCACTTGGTAAGAAATCCCTCGAATTCTTCTGTTTATATTTTCTCCAAGATACTTTTGTTCCTCGTCCAGATAATCAGGCTAGAAAATTGGCTCCAGTACATTATCATATTTGGAATACACTTGAAGATATGATGATTCAAGATTCATTCGATAAATTGGAACTAATTTTGCCAAGAGGTTCAGCAAAAACTACTGTTGCCGATTTTGCTTTGTCCGTTTGGTCACATGTGTATGGTATCTCAAAATATTCTTTGATTGCTGGAAAGACTGAACAAGATTCCATTGAATTCATTCGTGATACCCGACATGCATTAGAAGAAAATCCCTTTATCATCTATACTTTTGGTCATCTTATTGATCCTAAAAAGTTTATTGTCAATCGGTTAGAGTTGGAACTAACCAACGAAACGAAGATACAAGCCATATCCTCAACTTCGAGTATGCGCGGAAAGAAATTTAGAGGAAGTAGACCAACAATTATAATCGCTGATGACTATCAATCTAAAGCGGATGTTTTAACTCAGGAAGCACGAGATAAAAAATATTCAACTTTTCAGCAAGATTCAGGCTTTGCCGGTGATAAAGCCGTTTATCGCAATAACAAAAAAATTAAGATGGCAACCAAGTTTATTGTCCTTGGAACAATCCTTCACAAGGATTGCTTTATGTCTCGCTTGATGAAAGATCGCTCCTATAAGCATATTTTGAAACGTGCTATCAATTATTCAGATGTTGATGAATTATTTAATGATGGCTTATGGGCAGAATTCAAAAAGCTTTATTTCAATTCATCTGATCTAGATTCAGTATCAACAGCCAAGGAATTTTATTATCAGCATGAATCGGATATGCAATTTTCAGTATTATGGCCGGATAAATATAATTGCATGGATTTAGCAATAGATTATTATTCTGAGCCAACCTCATTTAAGCAGGAAATGCAGAATGATGCGGAACATATCGGTGAAAAAGTATTTCATAATATGGTCACGAAGTCATCCGTTGAAATTGAGAAGCAGAAATTCACGAAAACGATTCTTTGCTGCGATCCGGCGGTTGAAACTGGAAGACGAAATGACTATTCGGCCTTTATCGTGGGTTCAAAGACGACTAATAATTTTAGATTTGTAAGAAAAGGGATTATTGATAAATTATCCTTTGACGATTACATAGATAAGATTATCTCACTCTTGAAAATTTATCCTGACATTGTTGCAGTTTGGATTGAAAAAAATACTTATAATGGTTCAGATGCTAGAGAACTTCAAAAGCGGATTGATAAGGAATTTACTAAGCGACAAATTGAAATTATTAATGAACGTCAAATTAAGAATAAGGAAGCCAAAATTAGAGCCATTGCTGGTAAAGTTGATAGTGGTTTTATTGTATTCAATGAAGAAGATCAAGATGCAAATCAACAATTATTGGATTATCAGGGTGAGCAGTATACGCAGCATGATGATTTTCCCGATATTGTTGCAGAATTTAACCGATTAATTGATGAAATAAAGGTTATTCAACCTATAAAATTTTTTAATATTCAATTCTAATTGAAAGGATGTGAGAAATTGCCAATTGATTTAGATTTAATTCGTAAATGTTATGAGAAGTTTATTCAGGAGCGTCTTCACTATGAAATTTATCGGCGATATTATGAGGGGCATCATAATATTTTAAATAATTATACTCTGAATGATAGCCGAAGCAATATGAAGGTTATTGTTAATTATTTCAAGAAATTCATCAATGATGAAATTGCCTATTCTATAGGAAATCCTATAAATTATTCATCTTCAATTGGAGATGATAATTCAATTAATGCCATTGATTTAAATTTTTCATCTTGGGTTAAACCTCACGATCAAGAATTGTTAAAAATCGCTGATATTTATGGGAAATCTTTTGAAATTAACTATCTGGATGAGGATGGAAATTTTAAATGTCTGCCATTAAGCCCTCTGAATTGTTTTGCACTTGAAACAGGGAATGCAGAACGCAATGTAACAATGGCTTTGCATGTTTATCGAGACAATATTTTCTCTACTGAGGACAAAATAGATGTCTATACGGACACGCAAATTCTTCATTTTGACCAAGCTTTCAATTTATTAGGACAAGACAGTCATCCGTTTCATAGTGTTCCTGTTATAGTTTGTCGTGTAAATTATGAAGGACGATCAATGTTAAAGGATATTAAATCAGCCAATGATGCATTCAACAATGTATTATCTGATCTGGTAAACGAAGTATCTGATTTCCGAACGGCTATGTTAAAAGTTGTTGGCGCATCGGTTGACGCTGATGCACTGACAAAAATGAAAACTTCAGGAGTGGTTCAGGTTCCAGATGGGGCAGATGTCGATTTCTTGATTAAAAGTATCAATGACACCTTTGTTCAAAATACATTGAACACGCTTGAAGAAAAGATTTATAAGATGGCCTCTCATATTGATACTAATGAAAAACTTCAATCGAACACTTCGGGAGTTGCCCTCAGAAGCCGATTGATTTCACTGGAAAATAAGTGCGTGTTAATGGAATCCATGCTTGAAATTACCATAAAACAAAGATTAAAGAATTTCTTCTTTATCCAAAATTTGAAAAGTAATTCCTCTGTAGATTATCGAACAATTAAACTGAAATTTACCCCAAATGTGCCATCCGATTTGTCCGCTACATCTGACGCTATCTCAAAATTAACCGGTGTTGTATCACAAGAAACTCTTCTTTCACTCCTTCCATTTGTTGAAAATCCAAAAATTGAAATGACTAAATTCCAGTCAGAACAAGAAGCAAATCGTTTAATTCCTGCATCTGCTAATGAGGATGATATCTATGGCACTCAAGGATGATATTATCAAAATCCGCTTATTAATGGATAAAAAGGTAGATATGAAGGATATATACAATGCATATAGTCAAGCGCTGGACGATATTCGTACGGGGATGGCTAAAATTTATGCTCAATATTCTGTTGACGGAAAATTACAAGTTAATTTGCAGCAAAGATATACCATTTTGCAACGGTTAGAAAAAAAACTCACTCAAATGTATCAAACGTTGGGTAAAGTAGATTTTGATACAACATCCAAAATTTTAAAAGATGTCTATTCCGAGTCTTATTATCGAACTGCTTATGTTATAGACAGAGGAACATCTGTTGAAATAGCCTTTAAATTATTGACTCCTACAATGATTAATGCAGCGGTCGATACAGCAATTGACGGAACCATGTTTTCAGATCGTATTTGGCATAATAAAGAAATCTTAGTCAATCGCCTGAAAAACTTATTGGAGAAGGCAATCATTCAGGGTACTGATCCACAGACATTAGCAAAACTGTTGAAGAATGAATTTGGTGTATCAGCCAATGAATCTAAGCGGTTGATTAATACGGAGTTGGCAAGAGTCGTTGCACAAGGCAATGATTCCATTTATAAGCAATCAGGAGTAGTAAAACAAGTGATGTGGGATGCAACCCTAGATAACAAAACCTCTCAAATTTGCCGACATCTTGACGGTGAAACATGGGGTGTGAATGCTGATCATCCGGTTCCTCCAGCACATCCTCATTGTAGGTCATGCTTGATCCCGATTATCCCCGGTTGGAAACCAACAATTAAGCGGGAAAATATCAAAGATTCATCTGGTAATAAACCAATTATCAATTATTTAACCTATGATACATGGAAAAAATCAAAGAATATTGATTAATGAGCGATTGCATTTAATGTAGTCGCTTTTAATATACAAAAAATACTTGCACTCTATGGGCTTATGCGTGTAGAGGGCATAAGGAGCATAAAAAATGACAGATTTAAACGAAGTACAGCAATTTATTACTGATAATCAAGACAATGCGGAAGTACAAACATACGTATCTGGATTGAATCCAATTAATGTGGATAAGTTACAAAAGTTTGTCTCTGAAAATGAAGACGGCAAGAAATTTATTGATTCATTGAAAGATAAACACTTCTCAAAGGGTCTTGAAACTTGGAAAGCGAATAATCTCAACAAACTTGTTGATGAAGAAGTGAATAAGCGTTTCCCCAAAGCTGATCCGAAAGATGTTGAATTGCAATCAATCAAGGCACAATTGGATCAACTCAAACAAGAAAAGGCTCATGAAACTTTGCTCAATAAAGCAACAAAACTCGCAACGGAAAAGAATCTTCCGCTTAATTTGGTCGATTATTTTGTTGGATCAGATGAAGACTCAACGAATAGCAATCTCTCTAAATTGGAAGAAGTATGGAATGCATCTCTAACGAGTGCGGTTGACACCAAACTTAAAGGTTCTTCTTATACTCCTCCCAACAATCAAAATACCGGTAAAACCTATACTCATGATGATTTGAAAAATATGTCTCAAAAAGAAATTAATGAAAATTGGGAAGCAATCAATAAATCTCTACAACAACAATAATAAAAAAAAGGATGATTTTAAATGACAGTAGCAAATTTTATTCCATCAATTTGGGAAGCGCGTCTTCTCGCAAATTACCATAACCATAGTGTAGCCGATGTTATCACCACAGCACCTACTCAGATTCTTGGTAACAAAATTATTTTTAACCGTGTTTCTTCGGTTGCCATCAAAGATTATGATTCTACTACAACCAAGCCAGTTTCTTTTGACGGTTTGACAACTCCTGAAGTAGAAATCGACATGGATCAGAAGAAATATTTTGCATTCAAAATTAATGATGTCGATAAAATTCAGACAGCAGGTGATCTCTTCGATCCGACAGTCGCAGAAGCCTCTGCTACGCTTTCCGAAACCATTGACACTTATATTCTTAATTTTTATACCTCTGCATCTGCTGATAACCTTGTTGGTAATGATACAACTCCGATCGCACTCGATCCAACATCGGCTTATGAAAGCATTGTCGATCTTGGTACAAAACTTGGCTCCAAAAAGGTTCCGAAATTGGGTAGCTTTGTTGTCGTTAACTCGGCGGTCCTCGGACTCCTTGCAAAAAATGATCGTTTTACTCGTAATCCGGTAGTATTGGCTAATGGGATTGTCGAAGGGCAAACGATTAATGGTATGCAAGTGGTCGTAAGTGAACAGATTGCAAATGCAGCCGGAAAATATAAGATTTTAGCGGTTGGTTCTGGTGCAATTGGCTATGGCTGCCAGATCAATGATCTCGAAGCTATTCGCCTTCAGGATGATTTTGCTGATGGTGTGCGAGGGCTTTGTGTTCATGGTGCAACAGTTCTCCGTCCTGAAGCAGTAGCGGTATTAACTGCCACATTTTAATTAATATAAATATTAACAAATACATAAATAATAATTATATTGAGAGGATTTATTTCCTCTCTTTATTTTAATTTTTTGAGGTGAAAATATTGTGGTTTAAAAATATTAAAACTGGTGTTACTTGGCATATTGTTGATGAATCTCATATTAAAAGGCTTAAAGCTGATAAAAATTATGAGGTTGTTGCAGATCCAACTAAGCCGAAAACAACTAATAAAAAATCTACTCCTTCGAATGCGAAGTGATAACTATGCTTGACTTATTAAAAGTTTATCTTGGTTTAACCGATGATTCTCAAGATTCTTTACTAAATCTCCTTATTTCAATGGCTCAGGATGCAGTTAAATCATACTGTCTGATTGATACAGTTCCTACTCCTGATCTGGATAATGCTGTTATTAAATTAACGGCTGTCTATTATCAGAAACGTGGTTCTGATGCAGCCTCTTACCAAATGCAAGGAGCACGTGCGCAGAATATCATTAATGATATTCCAGGAGATATTAAAGCCATGCTTGCATCGTTTCGACAAGTTAGGTCGATTTAATTATGTTTTATAATAATCGACTTTACTTTATAGAAGAATTAAATGGTTCTCTGGGCGATGATGGTTTGTGGGTAAATGGAACGCTTAATGTGGTTGCTGACATTGCTTGTGATAAGCAGCCATATAGCGAGGATTTAGCTTATCGTGATTATGGCTATAGTGGTAGTGTGTCCTATCGAGTTTTTTGTGATTATGATAGCCATATTAAACTCGGTGAAACTGTCAGCTTTACTTCAGATCATGCAGAAGAGTTTGAAATTAAGAAGATTGTCAATTGGAATAATCAAACGTGCGAGGTGTTAATAAATGGCATTTCGTAAAATTGTTCATCATCAGCTTTCTGCAATGCTAAAGGAAATGGCAGATAAAAGAAAAAATGCCGTTGAAGAAGCCTGTATATTGGTTGAAGCCGATGCTAAACTACTTTGTCCAGTTAAAACAGGTAATCTTAAGCGTTCGTTGACTCATGCAGTTCAGCATTCTGCAAAACAGACTGAAGGCAGCGTAGGAACTAATGTAGTCTATGCATATTATGCTGAGCGGTATGTTCCATATCTTGAGCCGGCAGTAGATCAAAATAAAGCAGTCATTGAAGCAAAGATGAAGGAGGCACTTAATCCATGAGCGGCACAAAGGTGCTCATTCCATATTTGAAGAATGATGCTGCTTTAATGTCATTATTGAATGAAGAACCGTACATCTTTCAACTTGAGAAACCAGATCAGCCGGAATATAAAGCAATTGATCCTTTCATTGTCATTAATGAAAAGATTGTTAATTCAAATTTAGGTATTCATGATGTCCAATTCCAGTTACATATTGTTAGTAAGAGTTCAGCAAAAACATTGGAGATTCAGCAACGTCTTATAGAATTACTGGATAATGTAAGACAGGAATATTTGATGGATAGTGAAACGGTTATTCGCAATATTTACTTATTGAATGGTGGCGGGACTATAAAAAGCCCTGACGATAAGGACAAGTGGGAAACGA
Organism: Sporolactobacillus sp.; assembly: GCA_047718855.1. GTDB lineage: Bacteria > Bacillota > Bacilli > Bacillales > Sporolactobacillaceae > Sporolactobacillus. The sequence goes on from JBDNRY010000001.1 coordinate 15,988, forward strand.
TTGTCTTTTTTCTTGCAAAAATATAAATGAAAAATTAAGGATGTGTAACATAAATGACAGCAGACTATAATGTACAGGCTTCTGAGCCAGTCATGCTTGGGATGGGAGAACTTTATCTTGGTAAAGTAGACAATCCCGAAAGCGCTACGGATGATACAATTATTCCAGCACTCAAACAAATTGGTGTGATTGATAGTGGGGCATCTCTCGAATATGCTCCAGATATTACTGAGATAAAAGGCGGAAACCGATTAGGTGTTCTGGCTAGATGGATTACAAGCGAAGATGTCACCTTTAAAACTGGCATCATGACCTGGGTAATCGATAATTTAGCGGCAATTACTCCAGGTACGCTAACAACCGATGGATCGACAGGAACGAAAACATTAAAAATTGGTGGGAAAACTCAATTACCTGTCAATTATCTTCGTTTTATTCACCATAAAGATGATGGCGGAGATCTTATCTATAACATGTATCGTTCGCAGGTAACAAAAGGATTTTCTATGAATTTTGATCCTGACAAGGCTACTGTAGTCGATGTAGAATTCCACAGTTTAGCAGGAACTACAGCGGCAGCACAGGCTGATGGAACCATTCTTGAAATTGTTGAGACGTTCCCTCCAGTAACCCCTTAATAGAACTAGATAATGCATAACATCATAGGCAGGATTAATTTCCTGTCTTTTTTATTTTATTTAAAAATTGGAGTGATTGATTAATGTCAACATTTGATATGAGTATTTTAGACGGTGAACCATTGGAATTTAAAAATCTTTATGGCAAGGATTATACAATTCCGGCAGATATTCCAGTGGAATTTTCAATGAAACTTTATAATCTTTACCAAAAAACAAATGAAATCAAAGAAGAAGGGAAGCAGATTGAAATAATGCTTCAATTTGTCTCTGAGATTTTGAATCTTGATCCGGTAAATAAAATTACTCCAGATGAAATTAAAGAAAAATTTAGCACAAAAGCAATGGTAATTATCATCAATGAGGCAATGAAACATCTAAAAAATATTGAACAGAACCCAAACTTAGGCTCCCCATCGTCCAAATAAATAACGGTGGGGATATTTCTAAGTTTGATTTTATGCATGATATAACTTTTGTTATGAGCAAAGGAAATATGGGCTATTTTGACGTTATTAAACTCCCTTATTCTGTATTCCTTTCCATTCGTAAAAATTTATACATTATCGATTTGGAATCTACTCCTGAAGGAATTGATTTCTTGAAAGATCAGAAACGCTTACTAAATAAAGATGCTGATCTAACAAGAATTAGAAGTCTTTCGGGGTATCGAAAGGTAGGTGAAATTAAATGAGTGTTATAGATATGGCAACTTATTCATATGATCTGGTATTAAATGATAATGGATTTTCATCTAAACTAGGAGGCGCTGAAGGTAAGTTAGATTCATTTAGTCTTAAGGGGAATAGTCTAGGTGGATTTCTTGCTGGAAGTCTTAAGGGTGGTTTTATTGCTGCAGGTGCTGCGGTTGCGGCTATGGCAGGAAGTGTAGCGGCTGCAGGGGTACACTTTGATGCTATGAAAGAACAATCACAAATTGCCTGGACAACTCTTCTCGGTGGTGAGAAACAAGCTAATAAAATGATTAATGACTTACAAGTATTAGCTGCCAAAACACCTTTTAGCTTTGAATCAGCAGATAAGTCAGCAAAACTATTGAAAGCAATGGGATTTGCGGCTAAAGATGTTATTCCTGATTTGAAGATTTTAGGTAATGCGACATCTGCTGTTGGTGGAGATCAGGATGCACTTGAAGGTGTAGCAACAGCAATCGGTCAAATGCAAGCTAAAGGTAAAGTATCAGCAGAAGAAATGAATCAGCTCGCCGAGCGTGGGATACCTGCATGGAAACTCATGGCTGATGGTATGGGAATCTCTGTTAAGCAATTGATGAAATTATCTTCTCAGGGCAAAGTTATGGCTTCGCAAGGTGTTCCTGCTATGTTGAAGTCAATGAGTACAGCATATCAGGGAGACATGCAGAGACAATCCCAAAGTTTCAATGGTTTTCTATCTACGATACAAGATGATTTTTCCCAAATTAGCGGTATTCTTGCTCAACCACTTTTCAATTCAATGAAAGCTGGATTAGCATCTGTTACTGGAATGATGGATAACTTTGTTGCATCCTTAAGGAAAAATGGCATCAAGGAAACCTTTGCCAATATGTTCAACTTTGGTGATGTTGGAAAAGGCGGAGGAATGTTTGATGGATTAATTAATGCTGCGAAGAATTTGATTGTCACGCTTACTCCGATCTTGAACAACATGAAAACTTTCATTAATTCTGTGATTACGAATATTAAAACATTCTGGGATCAAAATGGACAACAGATCCTAACTGCTGTTAAAAATATTTTTAATGGCATTGCAGATGTTATAAACTTTATCATGCCAGCAGTAAAATTAACTATTCAAACCGCTTGGAGCGCTATTAAAGCTACATTCTCTCTTGCATTAAATGTTATTGAAGGCGCTCTAAAAATATTTGCCGGAATATTTACCGGTGACTGGAAAGAAGTCTGGTCAGGAGTTAAGCAAATATTCAGCGTTGCATTGGATTTTCTCAAGTCAATCACATCTGTTGCTTGGAATGTTATTAAAACAACTACTTCATGGGAATGGGGTGCAATTAAGAGTGTTCTCTCATCCATTTGGTCAGGCATTAAATCCTCAGTTTCGTCCGCTGTGAATGGTGTGAAATCCGCTGTTTCAAATGCTTGGAATGCGATTAAGTCAGCTACCTCCTCAATTTTTGCAGGAATTCGTTCCATCGCGTCAAGCATTTGGCATGGAATATCTTCAACAGTATCCTCAATCGCCCATGGAATGCTTTCCGGTATTTCATCAGCATGGTCAAATATAAAATCTGCGACTTCTTCAGCATTTCATGCAGTGGTTGGTTTTATTAAGAATCCACTGCAATCCATCAACTTGTTTTCAATCGGCAAAGACATAATCAATGGATTAATAAGCGGAATTAAATCCATGGCCGGATCTGTATGGGATGCGGTGAAATCCGTTGCGGGTGGAATTAAAGACAAGATGAGGTCTATGCTAGGAATTCATTCGCCTTCAACAGTTATGGCTGAAATTGGTGGATACGTAACTGAGGGATTGGCGAATGGGATTACCGGAGATGGTGGATTAATCGACAAAGCAACTGGAATCTTAGCAGATAAACTCTCTAATTTTAACAGTGTTATTACTAGTCCGCAGCTTCAATATCAAGCATTGCCAGATAAAACTTCAATTTCAGCACTGAATGGAAGCCAAACAACTAATAATAGAGCAACAACTAATAATAGAGCAACAACTAATAATATGACTTATAACATAACTGTTCCTATTACTGCTAATCAGCAAGGCTCAAATCTTGATTTAACAAAGCCATCAAATAGGATAGAGATGTCAAATGCAATATTTGGAACAATAGAGAACGCGATGAAAGCGCGCGGAATACGTTATAATTAAAAGGACATCTATCCATTAATTTGGATGGTGTCCTTATTTTCGTCAATTAGCCTTATGATAATAAGTTCTTCGTGATAAACAAATGATTTTGTTTTCTTCGTATGACCATTTATCAAATTGATGGATTACAAATGTATCTAGTTGATTTTCATCATCATCAAAGGTTGGTTTTGATAGCTGAATTGGATACCCACGATAATTTAATATTTCTTCTTTCGTTTCACTATCAACATAGAAGTAAACATCTCCGTTATTTCCTTCATCGATGAAGTCTTCATCTTCAATTATTCCTGTTAAGTCAGTCCATTTTGTATCAATCTTGACCTTGATAAGAAAAAATTTGAACGTTAGCATGTCACATCATTCCATTCTCTTTAAAAGCTGCCTTAATAACATTATTTACAAAAACAGATTCACTAACTTTCATTTTCTGGTATATGATATAACATTACTGCTAACGCAATCTCTTTATTTTTGTCACCATTAATATGAAAAATAAAGTCAAACCATGATTCATCATTTAAACCTTTGTACTCTATATAGTTTTCATGCTTTTGTGTGATTTCAACAATATGGTCATATGCATTTGAAAAGTTCTTTTGTTTATCAAATATAATTACTGCCGCCTTAGAATCTCTCCATGTCAAATAGCTTATGAGTTGTGAAATAGTATCTAAATAGTGTTTTTCACCTTTCCAAAACTTACATTCTCCAATAAAAACATTTGTTCCTTCATATCTTAACAAAATATCAGTTTTCCCATTTTTATTGAATGTTTCTCCTGTCGCAGAACCTGTAAATTGAGGTTCTAGCATCATTAAAATATGGTCACGTAAATCTTCTTCACCTTTTTCGTGATAAGTAGATGGCATTCTTTCAAACTGTTTGCCAACATCATTAATAGTGCTTAGGATTTGTTTGTAGATATTGATATTAAGAACAGGTTCCGGATTTTGTATATGTTCAGAGATTTTAGGCCTCGCTATTTCGATTTTTTTTCGTAGGCTTGGCGTTGGTACAGCGAATGTTTTCGATATATTATTATCAATCTGTATTGGTATTTCAAGTTTTGTCAATATATCCATGGTTTTTAAAATATGCTTCTTCTTTGCTTCAAATATATCTTTAATAAAAAATTGTAAGTTATTATTAAAATTTTCAACTATCTTGTTCCCATAACCAACATATTCCTTTATCTCATTAATAGTTCTATTGTATTCATCTGTAGTCCTTTTAGGATTCTCTTTATCTACTCTAATTTCAATTTCAATATGATCATCAAAAATATCAGCACGAGGAGGACTTAAAGAAAAATGATCTGCTCTATATTCAAGAATAGCCTTATCCCCAGCGTAAGGTATAGTTGAATAAATAAACAAGGTTTTTACTGATATATATTCGTTAAGCCGCATTCTTTGTTCAGTTTTTTCTTCTGATGTGTTTATAATACTATCTTCCTGTATAAACAATGGATTGACCTTAAATTCATTAAATAAATAATTCACATATTTAGTTTCATCAATATCTAATATGTAATCATCATCTTCGGACTCAATCTTAGCTTTGACTTTATTTCTCTGGGCATCTATTAATGATGATAAATAAGGTTTACTAAACAGAGCATTCATTGATTCACCTTCATTTTGTTTGACTCTCTATATTATATTTGTTTTTTAATTAAAAGAATAGTTTTGTTATTAAGTTATAGAAAACGTATTGTTAATGATGTGAGTGCCATTATTGCGTTTTATACTAGACCATTTATAAACAAAGATTAAAAAAAGTGTCTGCGTCAGAGGATACAAAAGTACATCGGTGGTTTTATTATGGCTAAATTTCCCACTGAAAAATCATAATGATTACTTTCTTTGATATAAGTTCTTCAAACGGCAAAATTAAAATATCTCGAACTCACATATTTAGAATTATGGAATGGAACAAGGTGATGATATTGTTAATCAAAATCGATAATTTCTCTAATATCATGAATATCCAATTTGTCAGCAATTTTTTCGATGTGGTCAAACTGAATCCGTTGTCGTTTTCCATTTGCTAATTCCGAAAGAGTTGCTCTTCTTATATCCACTATCTCAGATAACTCACTTATGGAGTTTACATTTGCTTTCTTTTTTAGATCTTCGATTTGAAATTTTAACTTTTTCATTAGAAATCACTCCAAAGGGTTGACTGTACGTTAATAAGTACGATATAATTCAATTGTACTTAAATAAGTACACTAATATCATACCACATTGTATAGGAAGTGATAACATGTTTGTCAAAGTTTCTGCATGGAAAAAGTTGACGAAGAAGCAACGTTAAATGATGATTCTTGGATTATGGGAAATGCAGCATGGGAAAATGAAATAATTTAGAAATTTTACATGGAAAAAGATTGACTCCATTATTAACCAGAATTATACTGAAAAAGTAAATTAAGCAACAAATTTAGCCAATTCAAACCAATAAATGTCTGTATATATATCAAATAATTATAATCTTACAAATGTGAAAAATCCCGATACATTGCGGCAAGTCTTGCGATCGAATTGTCAACTGTGCCAATCCGGAATGCAATAAACAGTACATCTGCTGCGAGGATTGTGAAGAGAAGTATTATCGCTCGTGCAGCGATGCCTGTCGTCAGCATCCGCGCAATCGCTGGGAACAAGAAGAACATGAGGTGAAAGAAGCCGCATACGTCAAGTAACAAATAGCTGACTTTTCACTTACATTTTAATATTCAGATAAGCATTTCCAATTCTGAGATGAATTCACATCGAACAATTGGGAGTGCTTTTTGATTTTTTGCTCACTCGTGCCCCACGGCGCACAGATAGCGATCCATTCGTTCATATATCCAGTCTCCGGCAGCGCTTTTAGAGTAGGCAATCTTAAATAATCGGCCCCGAGTATAGACCTGATAATCGAGCCAGCTTTGGCGTGTCATGCGGATGTGGGTATCAAATAATTCATCTTTGGTCAGACGGATATCATGGCTGACTCGATGAAGGGCCTCATCGATAATCTGGATATAATAGGTTCTGAACTTCGCTCGCGATGCCGCCAGTATTTTCCGGTCACGTTCAAGTGCCAGACGAATCATCGGAAGAAAAATGTAACGCTGAATGATTCTTTTTTCTGTAAGGGTCAATTGATTGGCTTCCATGTCTCATCACCTTCATTTATTATATGCGAATGTTTGTTCGCTTATCAATGGAAAAATATGCGTTTTATAGTCTTGTTTAGCTGGCTGCAATCTTGCGGCGTGACAAGAGCGCCAAAAAACCGCTATGATAGTTTTGACAGCGTTTACGCAATTAGAGAAAGCGGTGAAGGAAATGAATCAAATGCAGACATTTATAGAAACGGAAACTCAAGCAGAAAGGGTTGAGACGGTCCGCGCACTGGCCGAAGCCTTCAAAAGCAGTGCGGCAGAAGACGATCGCATGGGAATTTTTCCAAGCGAAAAATTTCAGAAATTAAAAGAGGCGGGTCTTTCTATCCTGACCGCTCCGACGGCCAATGGTGGCGGACAAATCTCACTCTATGATTTTGCATTGATTGAAGAGGCCTTGGGATCGGGGGACGCTCCGACGGCTCTCGGATTCGGCTGGCATCTGGGGGTGACAAGGGATCTCTCTGATCGCTCGGAGGAGTGGCGGGCAGAGACCTTTAATCGATTGATGCAGGCGATTGTCCGCGATAAAAAACTGATTAACCGGGCGGCCACTGAAAGGAATACCGGCAGTCCGACGCGTGGAGGGCGACCGGCGACGCTGGCTAAGCGCTCCGGGCAAAGCTGGATAATCAATGGCCGAAAAACCTTCACTTCTTTGTCACCAACGGCGGATTATTTTCTGGTTTCTGCGGCTGTGCAGGATACGGACGAAATAGGAGCATTTCTTGTTCCGCGAGAGACAAGCGGTGTCCGCTTTGAAAAGACCTGGCATACACTGGGCATGCGGTCAACCTGCAGTGAAGATATGATTCTTGACCAAGTCACACTTGATCAAACCGCCTATGCCGAACGGATTGGCTGGCAGGATAAGGAGCATATGCCTCCTGAGTGGTTGATTTTTATCCCGGCGGTTTACTTGGGGCTAGCGCTGGGCTGCCGGCAGGATGCGTTGAAATTTGCTGCTAACTATATTCCTAATAGCTTGCAGGAGCCGATCGCGACGCTTCCGCATGTTCAGCAAAAATTCGGCGAAATTGATCTGGAGCTTCTGCAGGCCAGACACCTGATGTACGGCACGGTGAGACGCTGGGATCGCGCTGAGAGGGAAGAACGTAAGGAGATGGGACCTGATTTTCAGGCGGTGAAATATGCGGCAACGCATGCGGCCATCCATACGGTTCAGCTGTCGATGGAAATCGTCGGTGGTCAATCGCTCTACCAATCGCTGCCCTTTGAGCGCTATTACCGGGATGTCTGTGCCGGATTATTCAATCCTCCGAGTAATGATGGTATTTTCGCCGCCCTTGGCAGGCGTGCTGTTGAAGCAGATTAAACGATTGACAAAAGACAGTCGACTGAATGGGTCGGCTTTTTTCACGCAGTAAAAAGTTCTGAAATTTAGGAAAGCGTAGAATGAATAAGGTTCATTCATCCGATTGCTTCGGAAAAAGTCATTGACCTCATGAAAAAAGTTTATTAAACTGATCTGAGCTGTCTTTTTGAGCGGATGCGAGGAGGCTATCAATGGATCAAATAAAAAAGACAAATAAAAAGATTGTCATGACCGGTCTCATGATCGGAACCTTTCTGACAGCGATCGAAGGGACCGTGGTCAGTACTGCGATGCCGAAAATTGTGGCAGACTTGCAAGGAATCACGATCATGGGCTGGGTTTTTTCAGTTTTTATGCTTACTTCGGCAGTTACCGTCCCGCTATTTGGCAAGATGGCCGATCTGTTTGGCAGAAAAAGAATTTTTGTGGTCGGTACATTAATTTTCCTTTTGGGCTCTGTCATGTGCGGACTTTCATGGTCAATGAGTGCCCTAATCGTCGCGCGTGCCATTCAAGGAATCGGCACCGGTGCCATTATGACGCTTAGCACAACGATTATCGGCGACATTTACCCGCAAGCGGAAAGCGCCAAAATGTTCGGCTTGATTGGATCAATATGGGGAATCGCCGGCATTTTTGGTCCGCTTGTCGGCGGCTTTTTTGTCGACACCTTGTCCTGGCACTGGATCTTTTTTATCAATTTGCCCTTTGGCATCCTGTCTGTCCTGTTTGTCGTAGCCGGTCTGCAGGAGACAGGAATGCGCCAAAAGCAAAAAATGGACATCGCCGGAGCGGCAGCCTTCGCTGTCAGTATGATTGCATTGCTTTACGGCATTCAGGCCATTGGTGATCAGGGCTTTGTCCTTCACTGGTCGATCATTGCTTCAATCGCTGTCGTTTTTCTTTTTGGGATGCTTTTCGTTTGGATTGAAAGACGCCAAGCGGATCCTTTGATGTCCTTTCACCTGCTCAGTCGTCCCATTATCCTGCTGACGAATTTCATTGCGCTGGCAGGCAGTGCGGTGCTGATCGGCAACGATATTTATCTTCCCATGTGGCTTCAAGGCATGCTGGGCTACAGCGCGACCGCTTCAGGATTTGTGCTGACGCCGATGTCGCTGGCTTGGATGGCGGGATCATTCTTGTGCGGCCGGCTGCTCAGACGTTATGGCATTCGGTTCACCGGACTTGCAGGTGCCGTACTAATCGCTATTGGTACTTTCTGGATGAGCAGTCTGCGATCGAGCAGCTTTCCGTTTCAAATGTATGCGATGACTGCCATTCTTGGCATCGGCTTCGGGATGGTTCTGACGCTGACGACGATTTGCGTTCAGTCCGCGGTCGACTTTGAAAAACGCGGCGCGGCAACAGCCTCTAATCAATTTTTCCGCAGCATTGGCCAGACAATTGGTGCCGCTTTACTTGGATCATCATTTAATGGCGTAGCAGAGGGGACACTTGCCAAACAGTCTAACAGCGCTTTGTCGCTTCATTCGCTCAATCAATTGATTCATCCCAGCAGTCAGGCACATTTTGCCAATCAAGCACTCAACGTTCTTCGCAGCGCACTCTATGAAGCCATTCATCATATTTTTATTCTATTATTCCTGCTGGCGCTTCTTATGATCATTCTGGCTGCCATACTGCCCAAAAGGGTTCGCGCCGCCCGAAAAAAAGCGGACACTACGTCTGCAGCATCCGCTCAAAAGGTATAAAAGGAGGTTCCGGCTGCAATCCGAATGCCGTCCATCTGATGTCCCTCCGCGAGGGAGGCAAGCGCCAGATAATCAGGGCGGGTCGCATTTGGCATCAAATAGGCAGATATCTGGGCACCCATTCGCCGGTATTTATTGAGTTCGGTAATGATCTGATTAGCCGGCAAAATCCCTATTCCGTGTCCATAGAACTGATCACCGGAGAGATCGACTGTATTTTCGCCTTGCCATTGCGGGGTTTGCGGACTGACATCCGGATTTTTAAAATAGCGGACGTCCCCGGGCACGCCCGCACCAATGTGATAGGTGTTTTTCAATTGCAGTGACGGATGATTCTGCCAGTCCCATAAATAAAGGTGCTGGAAAAGGTCGTTAAAACGATCGGTCGTGATTGTCCCAAGCAGCGCCTTATAGAGGATGATCATCATAGCCGTGGCACATTCGAAGGCATAAGCTTCACCATTGCTGAAAATATCGAGAATGGCTTCTGAAGGCGTGCGATCCGGTCTCAATTCAAATCCGCCGTCTCCCGTCAGATTCCAAAATTGGTTGTTGCAAACGGAATAATAAAACGTGGCAAAAGCTGCACCGCTGGCAAGTAAAGCGTGCGCGGCTTCGATCGTTTCATTACGCAGCTTGATTTCAAAGGCCAATTCGCGCTGGGCGGGGTAAGCGAAAAGTTCAGGAGAGCTGATCATTGCCTGAAAGATGACGGATGCATAACGCCCGGCTGCGGTAAAATTAGCGCCCATGTCAGCGCTTAGTTGCTGATTAGCAGCGATAATCATCCAAGCTCACCTCCGCTTTTTGTCATGCCTAACGGAGTCAGTTGCTGACTCAGCGGCTGGTTCATCCAATGACGCCATCTTTGTGGCTGCTCGTTGCGCAAGTCCGCGGAATAAACGGAAAGGCTGATTTGAGACCGATCAGGCAGTCTGATAAATTGCTGATAATTATCTTTTTCGGTTGCCAGCATGGCTTGTATCGGTTCTCCACTTTTCGGATTGACCGCTTTCCCGAGATATTTGGCACTGTGATGGATGCGAAAAGGGCGTCCTCCTGGAATGGCGTCATTCGTTTCGCCGGTATAAACCAAATAATGTTCGTTTTTTTCATACCAGGATTCAAAAGCAAAAAAGGCCGCCTGATTATCAGCTGCATGACGGATTTCCGGAATGAATCCAAGCATTTTGCGGGCAAATTCATTTTCAACATTTTGATCGGATAGTAAATAATTAGCCAGATAGACGAGAAAATGCGGATTGGCCGTTTCAAGCAACGCACTAATCAGATAATGCCGCTGACTTTTATTTTTATAACGATAAACGATCAGATCGGTCATTTCTTTCAGCCAATCATAATGGTAAGTGTGCAGCATCTCAATAGCGGTCAGATCAATGACCTGAGCATAATCTGTTGAAAGAATATTTTTCCACCCGGTCTGCAGGACCCAGAGCAAGGAGCCGACGACCTTATCATGCTGATCCGCAAAGGGAAGGGATTCATCAAGACCGAGATCCGCGCCGTGCAGCACGTTGCTCACATGGGCAAGAGCAATCCGGACTCGGGAATCGAGTTCAGAGCCGCGGGCGTGCAGCTGGTCCTTGAGCAGATAAATGACCGGAAATTCAAGACTAGGATCGTTGATCAGCTCGTAAGCGTATCCCGGATCCTTTTGCAGGAATGCCATCCATTCTTCAACAAGTACTCCAGGCGGATCATGCCGCCACCTGTTTAAAGGATTGTTTTGTCGTTCAGCTGCGCACATGGCTATCCCTCCTCGATCAATTCTTTTAACATCTTTATGCCTGCTGCGGGCAATTATGAATTGACGCAGACGGCTATCAGCGAAGTGATAAATTATGCTACACTTAATACATAGAAAAAGAAGAAAAGGTGGATAAAAGGATGAAACAATATCTGGATCTTTGCCGGCGAGTGCTGGACGAAGGACATCAAAAAACAGACCGGACCGGTACGGGGACGATCAGTCTTTTCGGTCATCAGATGCGCTTTAATCTGCAGGAAGGCTTTCCTTTGATGACGACAAAAAAATTGCATTATAAATCGATTATCTATGAACTGCTTTGGTTTCTAAAAGGGGATACCAATGTTAAATATCTGCAGGATCACGGCGTACGGATCTGGAACGAGTGGGCGGACGAAAAAGGAGAACTCGGACCTGTTTACGGCCATCAATGGCGATCCTGGCCAGGGGAAAATGGAGAAACCATCGATCAGATTCAAAACGTGATTGATGAAATACGGCGTCATCCGGATTCCAGACGACTGGTTGTATCCGCGTGGAACCCGGCTGAAATCGAAAAAATGGCTTTGCCTCCCTGTCATTGTCTGTTCCAATTTTACGTGAATGACGGCAAACTCAGCTGCCAGCTCTATCAGCGAAGCGCGGATATTTTTCTCGGTGTGCCGTTTAACATTGCTTCTTACGCACTTTTAACTTCGATGGTCGCTCATGTCACCGGCCTAGAAGTTGGTGAATTTATTCATACGCTTGGAGATGCACATATCTATCTGAATCATTTGCCGCAAGTCAAGGAGCAGCTGACAAGAACGCCGCGCAAATTGCCTAAACTGCGATTTACCCGACCGCAGTCCAGCATTTTTGATTTTGACTATTCGGATTTTATTATCGAGGATTATCATCCCTATCCGCATATCAAGGGTGAGGTGTCCGTATGATCTCCTTTCTTTTGGCAATGGATAGAAATCAGCTGATTGGGTGTGGCAATAAGCTTCCTTGGCATTTACCGGAGGATTTGCGTTATTTTAAACAAAAAACACTGGGGCATTCTGTGGTTATGGGCAGAAAAACATTTGAGTCGATTGGAAAACCGCTTCCTGGAAGGCGAAATGTCATTCTGTCCACGCAGACCAATCGGACTCTCCCCGGGGTTGAAGTGTTCCACTCCGTTCAGGATTTGCTCCAGTCGGGAATTAGTTTTGGCAGCGAGTGCTTTGTGATCGGTGGTGCCGGGGTTTTTGATGCTTTAATGACCTATGCTGATCGCCTCTATCTGACTCGAATTGATGCGGAATTTGAGGGAGATGTTTATTTTCGCTTTTTTATAGAAGAACAGTGGCGTCTGACGTCGCAAACAGAGGGCATTCTTGACGCGAAAAACAAGTATCCGCATACTTTTGAAATCTATGAACGTCGCTAATAACCGGAAGCGATTGGTAACCTCGCCCGCCCTCTTTCACCTCTCCACTCTTTTTGCATAAGATGTAAAAAAGAGTGACGGAGTGGATAAAGATGATCACAATGGGTATCCAATTGCTGCTTTGTTATGGGACGATCGGATTGATCATGGCCGGACTGCTGGGCGCTCTTCCACTGAGACGAATCTGGGGCATAAAAAGTATCTTTTTTTTATTGTTTATAACGGCCGCTTGGTTCCCGATGGCTGTATTGGCGTTATTGGCGGCTCCTCTGGCCAATTTGTTTAATGTCCCGGAACAAATAGAGACGGAAGTGTCGGAGGGTTAGTTCGTATGAATATTCTGAGTCAGTGAGCGGTGTTCTTCGGAGCACCGCTCAGCTTGCGAATGCGGCGGACAAGCCTTTGAAATGAAATAACGAATGCCGGGCAAGTGTTAAGGAGAAGCTAGACATACAGTAACAGCGGGAAAGAAAATATCAAGAGAATGATTACAGAAAAGGGAGAACAGTTGTCAATAAAAATGGGCTGGGCATTATTTTGATGTGATTTTTATAATAGACAAATTTATTTCCTTGACAAATTATGTATTTTGCTTTAAAACCAATATTAAAACAGGCGAATGGATGCACGAGATCCTGTGAGCTGCATGAGCAGATTACTGGATATATGAGTGAATTCATGCGAAGATTCAAATATAAGGAAAGCCAACCTATTTGAAAAAAATGCTTGCAGAATCAGGCTTGTTTTAAAAAATAATTGTCATGAATGCATTCGTAAACTGGCAAATAAAGGGGATTGATTCAGATGGCTTCAAAGGTTTCCGAATTGACAACTTATTTGGCATATCTCGGCGGTGAATGGAAGAAAAGTGTTTCAGGTGAAACAATTGCCATTCAGTCTCCTTATCTTAGAGAGACGATCGGATATGTTCAAGCAGTAACACAGGACGAAGTGGATCAAGCGATTAAGGGGGCTCATCAAGCACAAAAGAAGTGGGCTGCTTTGTCTCTTAGCGAGCGAGGAGCCTATTTGGACGCTTGGGCCGACGAACTGGTAAAGAATCAGGATGAAATTGCCCGTTCCATTATGAACGAAGTGGGGAAGGGCTGGAAAGATTCTGTCAAGGAAGTTGTACGAACAGCTGACTTAATTCGTTATACTGTTCAGGAAGCCCTTCACATGCATGGCGAAAGCTTGCGCGGAGAAGGTTTTCCAGGCGGGTCTCAGAAGAAACTGGGCATTGTTGAACGCAGGCCTCTTGGAGTTGTGCTGGCGATTAGTCCTTTCAATTATCCAGTCAACCTCTCGGCTTCAAAAATTGCGCCTGCGCTGATGGCTGGGAACAGTGTCATCTTCAAGCCGGCAACACAGGGTTCAATTAGCGGCATTAAGATGATTGAAGCATTGGATAAGACAGGGCTGCCGAAGGGAATCTTGAGTCTGACAACAGGCCGCGGATCGGTTATCGGTGACTATCTTGTGGAACATAAGGGTATTGATATGATTAGTTTCACTGGAGGTTCAAACACTGGCCGTCACCTCTCGAAACAATCGGCAATGATTCCGATGGTTCTTGAACTGGGCGGCAAGGATCCAGCCATTGTCTGCGATGATGCCGATTTGGATGTTGCTGTCAGCAGTATCATGAACGGTGCATTTTCTTATTCCGCTCAACGCTGCACAGCGATCAAGCGTGTTCTGGTCAATGATAAAGTAGCCGATGAGCTGGTCAGCCGGCTGAAGGCAGCGGTTGAAAAACTGACTGTGGGTTCGCCAGAGGATGACAGCACGATCGTTCCATTGATTGATGATAAATCGGCTGATTTTGTCCAGAGCCTGATTGATGATGCCTTGGCCAAAAAAGCAACACTCGTTGTCGGCAATGAAAGAAAAGAAAATCTCATTTATCCGACCTTGCTGGATCATGTGACTGAGGACATGGACGTTGCATGGGTTGAACCTTTCGGACCGGTTCTGCCGGTTATCCGTGTTTCTTCCGATGAAGAGGCGATCACGATTGCCAATAAATCGCAATTCGGTTTACAGGCGAGCGTCTTCTCTCAGGATATTGACCGGGCATTTGCAGTGGCAAAGGATGTCGAGGCCGGCACGGTTCAGATAAACGGTCGTACCGAACGTGGCCCGGATCACTTCCCGTTCCTCGGGGTTAAAGCTTCCGGCATGGGTGTTCAGGGAATTCATAACAGCCTTGTTTCCATGTCGCGTCAGCGAGTAACCGTCATGAATTTGAAATAAATTTGAGTAGAGGGGTGTTGCCCTTTTGCTTTTGTATCTATTTTTGAGGCGCTACAGAGGAACATTTTGCTGTAGTGCCTTTTTTGCGGCTTGTCCCTATTTTTTAAAGAGGGGAAAAGCTCCCTCCTTGTGCTTCACCAAGGACGTGGACCCCAGGGGCCAGGGCCCCAAGGACCGGGACCACATGGACCAGGACCGCATGGACCCCAGGGACCAGGGGATGGACCCCAAGGACCAGGGCCCCAGGGTCTGACACCAATGATATTGCCAAGTCCGACACCCAGCAGTCCACCTGCAAAGCCGCCTAGAAATGCACCTGGACCGAAAAAACGGTCATCGCGCATCTCTGAATTCTGAGATTCTGCGCTATTCGGATCGAGTGTTTTCAAATAGACATTTTCCTGATCAACCGAGTCGACGATCCCATATTGAAGAGTACCGTCGGCTAATTGAATTTCAACAGGCTGATCGATTAATGCAATCAGGTAATCGTATTGAGCCATAATTACCTCCTCCTTTGCTTACCACTTAGGGCAAAGCACTGTGATAACTGTTCGTGCACCATTATTTAAACTGACGGAGCGACTGGCAGAGACGGTTTTTAAATGGAAAAATCGGATCGGTTCCTCTTTTTTAGAAAACTGCCTCATAAGGCCATCTGTGCCTAATGCCAATGTATGCGAGGCGGCGAAAAGAGCATGGGCATCCGTCTTGCTTTCAAAAAATCAAAGGCGCAATTGAGAGAATGAAATGGGGGAAAATGAATGGGCAAATGGATAATTTCTGAAATACATACAGAAGAAAAGCCATTCATTCGTCAGCTTGCTAAGCAAAATTGGGGCAGCAGTCGGATGATTGTCCACGGAGATGTCTATGATTTGGCGGATCAATCGGGTTTTCTGGCTAGAAATGGAGAAAAGATTCTTGGTATGCTGACTTGGCGCGGTGCTTTTAAGCAGGAGATAGAGCTGCTCTCGTTGGACAGCTTTTTTGAAAACAGGGGAATGGGTACAGATCTTCTTAATCGATTGAAAGAATTGGCGGTCGCAAAACAGGCGAAACGGATTTTCCTAACAACGACAAATGATAATCTGCGTGCTTTGAGATTTTATCAAAAAAGAGGGTTTACGATTTGCGGGCTTCGCCTGAATGCTGTTAATAAGGCCCGCGAGATCGAACCCGAGATTCCTCTGAAAAATGAAGAGGGGATTGCGATTGAGCATGAGCTCGATTTAGAATATCGGCTCTCTGAAGGGTAATCCGAATGGGCAGAACTTAAAGAATCGTGCCAAGCGGGCAACTAGCAGGGTTTGCTTTTCCTCAATCGATGCGTTACACTTAAAATTAAATAATTGAAGGGAAGAGAAGCATCGATGACTGAATCTGTTGTTTTGCAACTGAAGGGTATCTGACACAGGTGAGATCTGCCTTTTAACACCGAAAAAATCAGAACCAATGGTTGCAGGGCAACAACAATATGTCGGTTTGCTTCTTTTTCAACGGATTTTCGTTTTTCTTTTACAAGACGTTTAATCGGAGAGATGGAGCGCGGCTCTGTCTCTTTTTTTGTACGTTAAGAAAGTCTATAAAATTGAAGAGGAATTAAGTATAAGAAAAACTAAGGCGCAGCCGGCATTCAAGGGACTTGGCTACGCCAAGTTTTTCTAACATATTTGCCTGGCTTGGCAAAAACAAGGCGTCCGATTCCTCTGACAATAGGATTCAGGAATTCGGCGGAAGCAGCCATTGGTCATAAAGAAAAGGGGAAATGAAGTGCTTTTAATTGAAGCGAAGAATCTCGTGTTTTCGTATGGAGATAAATTGATCTTTAAGCAAATGAATTTTCGTTTAATGGAAAGGGAACATATTGCACTTGTCGGACAGAATGGGGCAGGTAAGTCAACATTCTTGAAACTGTTGACCGGGAAACTGCTGCCGGACGATGGAACGATTGAAAAACGCGCCCGTTTAAAGGCGGGAGTCATCGAGCAGCATCTCCATTTTGGAAAAAACCGGACAATTTACGAAGTATTAAAAAGCGCGTTTCAGAATTTATTTGACGCGGAAGAGCAGATGAACCGACTCGCGGAAAAGATGCAGCAGCCGGACGCGGATCCGAAATTCATCGACGATTATGGAAGGCTTCAAGAAACATTAATGACCCATGACTTTTATACGATTGATGCGCGGATTAAGGAGCTGGCCGATGGGCTTGGCCTCTCAGCGATTGGATTGGACACATTAACTGATCGGATGAGTGGCGGCCAATTGACCAAATTAAGCCTTGGAAAACTGCTTCTTGAACAACCGGAGATGCTTCTTCTTGATGAACCCACCAACTATCTGGATACGGCGCATATTGACTGGTTGATTAACTATCTCAGGCAATATCGGCACGCGTATCTGGTCGTTTCACACGATACTGAATTTTTAAATCAGATCGCTCAAATCGTTTATCATTTGGAAAATCACGAACTCGTCCGCTATGTTGGCGATTATCAAACTTTTTTGAAACAACACGAAGCTCGTCAGGAACAGCAGGCGATTGCTTTTCGTCAGCAAAATCGGGAGATCCATAAGCTGGAAACCTATATTCAGAAAAATAAAGTGCGTACGGCAACGGCTAAGCAAGCGAAAAGCCGCGAGAAAAAGTTGAGTAAGATTGAGCGCCTCGATCCGCCGGCTTCCGCACAGAAACCGCATTTTCATTTTGATTTAAGCCGTCAGCCGGTTCGGGTTCTGTTTCATGCCGAACGCTTATCCGTCGGTTATGACGCCGCTTTGCTACCGCCGATTGATTTGAAAATCATCAGAGGTGAAAAACTGGCCATTGTCGGTCATAATGGAATTGGCAAAACGACTTTTCTAAGAACATTAATGGGTGAATTGAAGCCGATTGCGGGTCACGTTACCCGCGGTGACCGGGTGGATACTGGTTATTTTTCTCAGCTATCGACACCACCGAATGAATCACCTCTGGAATGGATAATGGAACAGTTCCCCGCGCAGCCTGAGCGGGTTTTGCGCCAGCATCTCGCACAATGCGGGGTTTTCGCCGAGCATATGCGTCAACCGATGAGTACGCTCAGCGGCGGGGAAGAAACCAAGGTGAGAATCAGCCGCCTGATGCTTTTGAAAAGTAACGTGCTGATCTTTGATGAACCCACCAACCATCTGGATGTTGAAGCTAAGGAAGTATTAGCTGCTGCATTGCGCGATTACCCGGGCACGGTTGTGGTTGTCAGTCACGAAGTGGATTTCTACCAATCCTGGGTCGATAAGATATGGGATATCGAAGCCTGGTCTGATGAAGAAGAGCAGACAACGGATGAATCGATGAATTCCGGCCGATAAAAGCAGCGGAGGATAAGAGATATGACAGATTTGAATGAAGAAGTTCTTGGGAAGGTCTCGCAGATTTTTAAAGCATTGGCCGATCCGACCCGGCTGCGGATTCTCTATCTGCTGGCGCAGGGCGAATGCGCGGTATCGGGCATTGCCGGACAGCTCGGACTTCAGCAATCTGCGGTTTCTCATCAACTGGGTTTCTTGAAACGAATCAATCTTGTGAAATCCAGGCGGGATGGAAAGACGGTCTATTATTCGGAAGAAGACGAGCACGTAATGAATTTGCTGCAACAGACGATTGATCATGCGCGTCATGGATCAAATGAATAAATGCAAAAGCCAAAAGCTTGGTAAAGAGCCCGTTTTATGAGCTCTTTTTTTAATGATGCCATCCGCAATCCATGTAACATTTCTGAAATTCCGCAAAAGCATGCAGACAGAAGCCGCTGACTTGTCTCAAAACGTCGCATACGATAAAGATGAGTCCAATGACAGCGAGGAGGGAAATAAGCGTGTCCAATAATATTCAGATGCAGTGCCGGCAGCTGCTGAATCAAAACGTCGAAATCCGTTGTGCGGATGGATCAGTCCATCGCGGAATTCTGACCCATTTTGATGACAGAAATGCTTACCTTCAATCGAGTCCGAATGGAATTGACAATCCAGGCCTGTTTTTCTGGGGCTGGGGAGGAAATTGGGGCTTTCCCATTGCCTTCGCTTCGATTGTCGCAATACTTGCCCTTGGATTATTCTGGTAATACTATTTTTGAAGAAGGATTCTGCTAAAAGGATCCTTCTTCATTTTTTTACTAAGGTCTGCTTATCTCTCGCTGAAATCGCACGGCTGTTTTTTTTGTGTAAAAATTGTTATTCTGTAAGTAGAGAAAAGACAGACCTGATCTTGATAAGAGCAACTGAAGAGGTCAATGATCAATTTAAAGAGGCGATTACGATGAATAAAAGCGAGGCACTGGTTGTTTTAAAGACTAAGGGCTTTAAGCATACAGATAAGCGAGAAGATATACTTGACCTTTTTGAACGTAAAGGCGGTTATCTTTCGGCAAAAGATATTCAGAATGCGTTGCGGCATGCCTATCCGGGCATTAGTTTTGATACCATTTACCGTAATTTATCGTTGTTCAAGGAATTGATGATTCTGGAAGAGACCGAACTGGACGGCGAACGAATTTTCCAGTTCCATTGTACGGAACATCATCACCATCATCTCATTTGTTTGCGCTGCGGGCGTACGAAAACTATCGAGGTTTGTCCAATGCAGGATTTGTCACAGCTTGATCCGGATTTCATGGTGACCGGTCATAAATTTGAAGTTTATGGCTACTGCAAAGAATGCCAGAAGAAATTGCAAAGGAATCTTAAGGAAGACCAGCTGCATGTTATTTCTCATACTGAATAATCGTCATACCGATTGACTGATTGTCCCATAAAACTTTTTCAAGATTCTGCGACTGAGCGTGCGGACATTTAACAATGAGCAGGACATGAGGCGTGACTGCCTTCTTTTTTCGGCTAATAAATTTATTAATCAGCAATCCAACGACAAATCCAAACAATGCGGCGCCAATTCCCCAGACGATTGGCCCGAGATAGAGAATAAACCCAATGCTGGCGCCGATGACACCGGAAATTGTAGCGAAAATAAATCCCAAATCGGATTGGCTGGTTCCATTATAAGGCTGATTCTTTGTCGATTGCAGGGGTTTCTTCAAGGGAAAAACAGCAATATTCTGCCGATCAACATTCATTTGTGTCAACGCAGATAAAGCCATTTCGATATAGAGTGAATGCTCAAATATTGCTAGGATTTCTACCACAGGTAATCCCCTTTTCTGCTGACAAAGTCAATACTGAAACCTTCAGGCTGCCACTCGCGCCGGAAATACTCGGTTTGCTCATCAATAAATAACTGATTTTGTTCAATTGTTGAGGCATAGGCGTCGTAGGATGTTCCAAAAACGAGAGAAGGAAGAAACAGAAACCATTCCAAATCAATGACATGTATAGCTGTTGTAAAATCTCCTCTGATCAAGTACTGAAAGCTTTCCAGATCTCTGGAAAAATAAGTAATGACTAATGTCCAAATCAACATAGGGATAGCAGTCAAATTGCGCCGTGTATAGATTTGTCCGAGACCAGACATAAAAAAGGATGAGAAGGCGCCAACATAGGGCTTACGTTTATCCAGATAACAAATTTCATAATTCGTCATTTCCAGAACCTTCATAGACAATGTTTCTTGTTTGGCGAGAGAATATAATTTATTGGTTTCAATGGTCGAGCGGTAGCTGTCCCATAAACAAAAGATATAGAACGGAATGTATAAGAGTGCCCAGCGTGTATTCAGTACCTGTTTGGCCGCTTCAAATTGACCGCAAAATGTATAGACGATTGCCAGATTGAGTTTCATATTGACGTTGATCACAATTTCAAAAATAAAAAACAGATTTCCTTTGAGATGCATATTCAGCAGGATATGTCCAAAACCAGGGAATGCAGCGGACCACCAAGCGATAACAATCGGATTGCGTGGATATAATTGAGCCGTCCCTAAACAAGAAAGTTTTGCTCTTATTCGCCTTGGCATGATGTACTCTCCATTTCTGCTCGAATTCCAAACCACCCAAGTTGCTTTCGCCTTTGACCGATTCTTGAAACCCATTATTTTGTTATTTGAATTTATTCTTTCACGAGGCGAGTCGATTCATGCAAAAAAAAGAAAATTGCACAAAATACTTAGAAAAATGAAAGGAAGCTGTTTCGCCCAGAATAGAGGGCAGTCTTCCGAATAACATAGACTAATTAAAGCTTTTCTATCAGCCGAGGTGAAGCAAACAAATGATTTTTCCAGGAAGGCTTGTGAGAGGCGATACGGTTGGTGTGATCAGTCCAGCAGGTCCGCCCGATCCAGAAAAATTAGATCGAGCGGTGCAGTGGCTGATCAGTTTAGGTCTTAGGGTGAGGCTTGGACGTTACGTGAGTCAAAAAAACGGCTATCTGGCTGGAGAGGATCAGGAGCGACTAGAGGATTTCTACGGAATGTTTGCGGATCCTTCAGTTAAAGCAGTTTTCTGTTCGCGCGGAGGATACGGGAGTGCGCGATTCGCTGATCGGATCAATTATTCATTTATTCGTGATCATCCAAAAATTTTCTGGGGTTACAGCGATATCACCTATCTGCACACGGCCATTCGGCAGCTAAGCGGTCTTGTCACCTTTCATGGCCCGATGCTGGCCTCGGACCTCGGCGGAGAAGAGGTGCCGGTTCTTTCCAAACAACTTTTTTCGCAGCTTTTTCAGCCTGTCTTTCTGCGCTATGATCAGTCGATTTCCCCTTTATCGGTCATTTGCGGCAGCGCAGCCAGCGGAGAGCTGACAGGGGGCAATTTGTCACTTCTGGTCAGTACACTTGGAACACCTTTTGAGCTCGATACCCGCGGCAAACTGCTATTGATTGAAGATATCGGTGAGGCACCTTACCGGATCGATGGCATGCTGAATCAGCTGCGCCTCGCCGGAAAAATCAAACAGGCGGCGGGATTCGTTATTGGAAGTTTTACCGCGCACGCCGCTGCGAATGATCACTTCGAGGATTATACGGCTATTTTTGAAAATTATTTTGCTCAGCTCCAGAAACCGGTAGTTAGTGGGTTTCTCATTGGTCATTGCCAGCCTCATTTTGCTGTGCCGCTTGGAGCGAGGGCGACGTTAGATGCTGATCGGAAGGTCTTGTGGATTCACCCTGGTGTTTCTTGAGAATGAAGCGGGGAGCTAAAAAAAAGCGGAAGAATCGTTGGCTTGAACAGCCGTATTCGGTTAGCAATAATTGACAAAAAAAGGACACCGATTTAAAATGTACTGTAAATTGAACGGATTACACCTCTCTGGAATCGGGGAGGCTTTTTTTGCGAAAGCTTAAAGTAAGAGAATCGGATCTATTTCTGGAGGTTTGAATTTATGGCTCAAATGAATTTTGTCCGTGTGGCGTCGGCCTGCCCCGTTACTCGTGTGGCCGATGTTGATTTTAACGTTTCGGCAATCAAAGCCTGCGTTCAGCAGGCTCTCGAAAAAAAAACAAAACTGATTATTTTCCCTGAACTCTCTCTGACAGCCTACACCTGTGCAGATCTATTTTTGCAGCAGCAGCTGCTTGACAAGGCAGTTCACGGATTGGCTGATCTCTGTACATTTTCCAAGAACAAAGATCTGCTGATCGTTGTTGGGCTGCCGCTTCACATTCACGATGCCCTTTATAATTGTGCCTGCGTTTTATTTAATGGCCGTATTTTAGGTGTTGTTCCCAAATCCTTTATTCCGAACTATGAAGAGTTTTATGAACTCAGATGGTTCACCCCGGGCCGTTCGATCACGGAAGAAACGGTCGATCTCCCGATGCAGAAAAAGATTCCTTTTGGCATTGATCTGTTATTCGAGACAAGCCTGTTTACGCTTGGTATTGAAATCTGCGAGGATTTATGGAGTGTCGTGCCACCGAGCAGCTATCTAAGCCTTAGCGGAGCAACAATCATCGGCAATTTATCGGCGTCCAATGAAGTGGTCAGTAAATCCGATTATCGCCGAGAACTGGTACAGGCCCAAAGCGCGAAGTGTATAGCCGGATATCTCTATGCCGGTGCCGGTGTTGGTGAATCGACAACGGATGTGGTCTTCGGCGGTGATTTGCTGATTGCCGAGAACGGGACGATTCTTGAAGAGAATCAGCGTTTCCAGCGTGAAAATGAAGTACGGATGTCGCTGATTGATCTTGATCGTTTGAAACTGCAGCGTTTGAAAAATATTAGCTTCCGTGATGCTGAACCGATGGTGCCTTTTCAGCCCAGACGTGTTTTCTTTACCTATCAGGATTTGGAATTTGGTGAATTTGATCGAAAAATCGATCAATATCCTTTTGTTCCCTCTAATCCTGCGACACGTGCAAAACGCTGTGCAGAGATTTTCAACATTCAGACGGCTGCACTGGCGAAACGTTTGGAACATACCGGCTTAAACCGGGCAGTTGTTGGGATATCTGGCGGTCTGGATTCTACCCTTGCCCTTCTTGTTATCGCTAAAACCTTTGATTTACTGAAAAGGCCGCGGAAAGATATTATCACAGTGACGCTGCCAGGCTTTGGGACCACTGACCGCACCTATAATAATGCTGTTTCTTTGTGCAAACATCTGGGCACGGATTTTCGCGAGGTCAATATCGTCGCGGCCTGTCTGCAGCATTTTAAGGATATCGGTCATGATCCGGAAATCCACGATGTGACTTATGAAAATGTCCAAGCTCGTGAACGGACGCAGATTCTGATGGATATCGCCAATAAGGAAGGCGGGCTGGTGATCGGGACCGGCGATTTATCAGAACTTGCGCTTGGCTGGAGCACGTATAACGGCGACCATATGTCGATGTATGCGGTCAATTGCTCGGTACCCAAAACCTTGGTTCGTTATTTGGTCCGTTATGTCGCTGAGGGCGAAATGGAAAAAGAGGCCGCCTCGATTCTGCTCGATATTCTGAATACACCGGTCTCTCCCGAATTGCTGCCGAAGAGTGCGGAAGGGACAATCGTTCAAAAGACTGAGGATATTGTCGGTCCCTATGCGCTCCATGATTTTTTCCTCTATTATTTTGTTCGTAGCGACTATACACCGGAACGAATTCTTTTCCTAGCAAAAATTGCTTTTAAAGCGGTTTATGAGGAAGAGACGATAAAAAAATGGCTCCGCCTGTTTATCCGCCGCTTTTTTACCCAGCAATTCAAACGCTCGGCAATTCCGGACGGTCCAAAAGTGGGGACCGTCAGTCTCTCGCCGCGCGGAGATTGGCGGATGCCTTCGGATGCCAGCTTTAACGCTTGGATGAAGGCCTTGGATTGAGCAAATGCTTCATCTCTCATACGACTCAATCTTTTAATTTTTAAGAGGGGGAAAACAGTGATCCGTCAATTTTTTTCCTATTATAAACCGCATAAGAAACTTTTTCTGCTCGACTTTTCTTGTGCCGTGTTCGCTGCACTTCTTGAACTGGCCTTCCCCGTTGCTGTCAATGCAGTGATTGATCGTCTTCTGCCGGGAAGGGATTGGTCGTTAATCCTGCTTGCTGCAGTGGGACTCCTATTTTTCTATCTGCTCAATACGGTAATGCAATATGTGGTGACCTATTGGGGACATATGCTCGGAATCAATATTGAAACGGATATGCGCCAGCAACTTTTTGAGCATATTCAGAAATTATCCTTTCATTTTTTTGATGAACACAAAACGGGCCATTTGCTGTCGCGCCTCACATCGGACTTATTTAATGTCGGTGAGACCGCGCATCATGGACCGGAGGATATTTTTATCGCCTTGATGTCGCTCATGGGTTCATTTTTACTGATGCTGTCGCTGAACTGGCGTCTTGCATGTATTACCTTTGGATTGATACCGATTATTTCTGTATTCATTACTCTTTTTAATGCCAAAATGACGCAGGCAACCGATCAAATTTTTCAGGATATTGCTGTGTTCAATGCAAATGTTGAAAATGCGGTTGGCGGCATACGTGTTGTTCAAGCTTTCTCAAACGAAAAGTTTGAAAATAAAAAGTTTCATAAGAATAACCAGCTTTACCGGAAAGCTAAATTACTATCCTATAAAATAATGGGCGCGAATAATACGACAAATTATTTTCTGATGCGTTTAATTACGCTGTTCACGCTGATTAGCGGATCATGGTTTGTGATCCATGGCAGTTTGACAGATGGTCAGTTTGTCGCCTTCCTATTGCTGGCCAATATTTTTGTCAAACCGATTGAGAAAATTAATGCAGTCATTGAAATTTATCCGCAGGGTATTGCCGGTTTCAAACGATTTATCCAATTCATGCATCTTGAACCCGAGATTACTGACCGTCCGGATGCGGTAGATATAAAAAAGGTTCAGGGTGCCATTCTTTATCAAGAGGTCTCCTTTGGTTATGGTAAGCGCCTCGTTCTCGATCGGATTAATCTTGAAATCGCAGCCGGAGAGACGATCGCTTTCGTTGGACCGACTGGGGCGGGAAAAACAACGCTTTGCAGTCTCCTTCCTCGATTTTATGACGTGACTTCCGGCGCCATTTTGCTCGATGGCCACGATATCCGGGAATTGACCTTGTCATCACTGCGTCGACATATTGGACTGGTTCAGCAGGATGTTTTCCTTTTCGCAGGAACATTGCGAGAAAATGTGGCTTATGGTGCCCCGGATGCGAGTGACGAGGCGATCTGGCGAGTTCTGCGGCTGGCCCGACTGGAGGAAACGGTCGAAAAAATGGCGGATGGTCTGAACACCATCATTGGCGAACGTGGAGTGAAATTATCCGGCGGACAGAAGCAGCGTCTATCAATCGCCCGCATGTTTCTGAAAGATCCTTCGGTCTTGATCCTGGATGAAGCCACATCGGCACTCGATACAGAGACCGAAGCGGCCATTCAGGCTTCACTCGGAGAATTATCCGAGGGACGGACAACCTTAATCATTGCTCACCGGTTGGCAACTATAAAACACGCGGATCGAATTGTTGTCGTTACGGAGCATGGAATCAGTGAGCAGGGGACGCATGAAGAACTGATGCGTCAGAATGGTGTCTATCGAACGCTCTATGAATCACAATTTGCTTTAACATGAAATGCAAACATTGATTCAACATAATTATAATTATGTAAACTTTATAAAGAATTTTCTTTGGATATGGGACTTAAAAGGTTTAAAAGCGCGAACAATTTATTAGCTGAATTCACGCAAAAAGCCTCCATCTCTTAGTGTGGAGGCCAGTCTCATTTCATTTGGAAGTTTTTTAGGCGTTCGCCGTTTCTTTTAACAGATCGTGGGCATCTTTATAAGCAAAGCCGTGGGCATCAGCAACAGCCTTGAAGGTGACATAGCCGTCAAGCGTGTTCAAGCCCTTGAGCAGCGCTTCGTCTTCGAGGCAGGCTTTAATATAGCCTTTCCCGGCGATTTTCGCAGCATAAGGAATGGTCACATTAGTCAGAGCGAGGGTCGAGGTTCTCGGAACAGCGCCCGGCATATTCGCAACGGCGTAGTGGATGACCTCATGTTTGATGTAGATCGGATCGTCGTGAGTGGTGCTGTGATCAGAGGTTTCAACAATCCCGCCTTGGTCAATGGCAACATCGACAATCACTGAATTCTTTGGCATTGCCGCAACCATTTCTTCCGTAACGAGTTTTGGTGCCTTCGCTCCAGGAATGAGGACACAGCCGACAACAAGATCGGCATCCTTAACGGCTTCAGCGATATTATAAGGATTGGACATGATCGTGTTCAGCGAGGTACCGAAGATGTCATCCAGTTCGCGCAGGCGATCCACACTTATGTCAACAATTGTGACATCTGCACCGAGCCCGATCGCAATTTTGGCCGCATTGGTGCCGACAATTCCACCGCCAACGACAACGACTTTGCCGCGGGATACTCCGGGAACGCCGCCAAGCAGAATGCCTTTTCCTTCTCCGTCACTGAATTTTTCAAGATATTGTGCACCGATTTGGACAGCCATGCGTCCGGCAACTTCACTCATTGGCTGTAAAAGAGGCAGCACATGATCAGCTCGCTGCACGGTTTCATAAGCGATGGCAACGACTTTATTATCCACAAGCGCTTTTGTCAGTCCAGCTCCAGCAGCGGGGGCGAGATGAAGATAGGTGAATAAAATCAAGCCTTCGTGGAAAAAGTGATATTCTTCCGGTTCTGGTTCTTTGACCTTGATGACCATTTCCGCCGCCCAGGCTTTTGTTGCGGAGACGATTTCAGCACCTGCTTTCTGGTATTCCTGATCGGTGAATCCAGCGCCTGTTCCTGCATGAGTTTCGACAAGTACTTGATGGCCTTCATTTGTCAGATGGAAGGTTCCTGCAGGTGTGATCGCTACGCGCCGTTCATTGTTCTTCAGTTCTTTCGGTATGCCGATAATCATTTCCATTCCTCCTGATTGAATAAGATGGATGCCCGGATTGCCGGACCGTCATGCTCAACAACTGATTTCATTTTCAAAGTGATTATATCTTTTTTTTGATACTTCAATCATACGAATTCAGTTTATGAAATGCATCATACAGAGTGTCTACTTCTTTCAAATAATTCTTGACAATGTCTATCTGCGTCACATAACATTACATAGTATGATAGATAGAGTTACGGGAGGTTGGGAGATTGGCAGATGAAATGTCCTTTTGCGTTAAAGATGTGCTGAATCGACCGCTTTTTCAGCGTGCGCAGCTGATCGCCGGTCGAAAAGGCTGTTTTCGCGAAGTTCGTTGGGTTCATATTCTTGAGATCACGCACGCAGCACCCTATGTTAGTGAAAATGATCTTATTCTCACAACGGGTCTCTGGCTGAAACGCTCGCTTCGTTCCGAACTCGATTTCATGCGCCAGATCATCGAGCACAAAACGGCAGGACTCTGTATCGAATTCGGAACAACGATTGATGAGATTCCGGATGAGATGATTCAGCTTTGTGACGCCTTCGATTTTCCGTTGATCTTGTTCCGGCAGCCGATCCGTTTTGAGGAAATTACTCAGGATATTCATTCTTTTATTATTAATCAGCATTTTGATCTGCTGAAACGTTTGGAGCATTATTCACAGAAACAGCAGCAGCTCATTTTACAAAGCTCGGATATTACGGCAATTCTTCGACTGCTGCATACGTATATTGAAACGCGTGTGGTCTATTATTCTTCCTTGACCGGAGCGGTTCATTATCCCCAGGCGGATAAAAAATTGGCTGATGCCTTGTCCGCCTTTTTTAAGAAACAATTGGAAAATAGCGATACTGGCCAAGAGGTGCGGCTCTTGAAGCTTTCGAGCCATCAATATTTTTTGATCGAACCGGTGATTTGTTTTGGACAGGTCTTCTCCTATCTTGGCATTCTTGTGAGTCAGCCGCATCCGACTGAATATATGAAACTGCTTCTGGATTATACGGCCAAAGCGGTTGCTTCTGTTCTGCTGCGGACACAATTTCTGGAGGAAAAGATTCTGCGTAATCAGAATCAATTGATTCAGGATATTCTCAGTCAGCAAATTGAGAGTGAGGAGCAGGCGCAGATGCGGATGGGATTGCCGTCACCAGGGGAAAGAAACTATCATTTCATTGGCGGGATCATCGAATTTGAACATAATGTACTCATTTCTGGACCAGAGCGGATGGAGACGTTGAATCAGGATATCTCTGTTCTGATTCGTTCATTGCTCAGAAAATATCATATGCATCATTTGATGATGATGAAAAACAACCAGATTTACCTTCTCTGTGCCGAAGAAAAACGCAGCGCATCTTCCGGAGAAGGGCTGAAGGATAATATTCAAAAATTAATTGCGGGATTGAATAAATTTATTGCGCAGAGTCTAGAGGGCTTGACGTTTCATGTCGGTTTTGGCAAATTAAGAGATCGGCTGCTTGAGACTTGGCGCAGCTTCAAAGAAGCGTATCAGGTCATTGAAGTCGGGCAGAAGGTACCAGAAATGAGATCCTCCTATTTTTATGATTCGATTGGAATTTATCAATTACTGAATGCCGTTCCTGATTCATTTCTTGAGGGTTTTATTGAGGATCATTTGGGACGCTTGATCGCTCATGATAAGAATCATCACATGAATCTGGAAGAGACATTGGCCGTCTATTTCCGCTGCAGAGCTTCAAAAGGAGAGGCTGCCAAACATTTATTTATCCATCGTCAGACCTTATACAACCGTCTGGACAAAATCAGTGATATCCTTGGAGATGATTTTGCAGCTCCTCATCGGCGGTATTGTCTGGAGATGGCTCTGCTCGGGCATCAGCTGCTTGGTTTGCCTGATTAATCGAATTCCCGGTTAGGAAAGAAAGAAGGTTTCTTTTAATGTCTTATTTACAGGTCTATTGGCAGCGATATCGTGTAATGTTTCTTATCACGGTATTTTTTATTGCCGGTGAGGCATTTGCCGATCTGATGCAACCTGCCCTGATGGCTCGGATTATTGATCGCGGTGTTGCCGATTCGAGTCTGAGCTCTATCGAACATGATGGACTGTTCATGCTTCTGATCGCATTATTTGGAGCCCTCTGTGCGAGTACGCGCAATATCCTGTCGGTTCGTGTCTCGCAGGATTTTGCCCGCGATCTGCGCGAGGATCTCTATCAGAAAATCCAACATTTTTCTGTGGATCGAATCGATAAGTTTGGACATGCGACGCTGATGACGCGGCTGACCAATGATGTCACCCGCGTGCAAACCTTTGCTAACGGTATGATGCGGATGATGATGAAAGCCCCGCTTGTCGGTATAGGCAGCTTGGTCATGGCGATACATCTGAATGGGCGCCTGTCTGTCATTCTCTTAGTCATGATCCCCATCATCGCGCTCCTGATCTTCTTGAATATGCATGTCAGTTTTCCTTATTACAGGAAGGTACAGCACGCTTTGGATACGCTCAATCTTTCTCTGCAGGAATATCTGTCGGGGATCCGGGTCATTAAGATATTCAACCGAACGCGCGATGAACACGAGCGTTTCCAAGTGAACAATCATCAATTAGGCCATTTTTCTGCGACGGCTACGAAGGTGGGCAGTACATTCGGCTCGTTGGTTAATCTGGCTGTAAATGCGGGCATTTTGGCGATACTTTGGTTCGGCGGAGTAGGTGTCGATAAAGGATCAATACAGGTCGGCAGTGTCATTGCTTTTACAAATTATATGATGCAGATCCTTTTTGCGATTATGATGGTGAACAATGCCGTCAATCAATGGGTTCGGGCTCGGGCGTCAGCAGAACGTATCGGATCGGTGATCAATGAAAAAAACACGATGCTTTTTCCAGAAGAAACTTTCAAAGCGGCGGGGAAAGGGGCCCTTGTTTTTGATCATGTAATCTTTTCTTACAATGGAAGAGAGAAAAGTTTTGGCCTAAAGGCGATCGATTTCAGCATCACTCCGGGGACAGTCTTCGGAATCATCGGGCCTGTTGCTTCGGGAAAATCAACACTCGCCCAATTGATTCTCCGTTTCTATGATCCGGCGAACGGAGAAATCTGTCTGGATGGCCGCGGCCTGAGCAGCTATAGCGAGCGCGATTTAAGATCACGGGTTGCACTTGTGCCGCAAGCTCCTTTACTTTTTTCTGGAAGCATTCAGGAGAACATCCGCTGGGGGAATCAGGAGGCGAGTGACGAGGAAGTGATCCGGGCAGCGAAACTTGCAGAAGCTGATGCCTTCATCCGCAAAACAGCGGATGGCTATCAATCCATCGTTGGACAAGGCGGTGTCAATTTTTCGGGAGGGCAGAAACAACGGATCTCTATCGCTAGGGCATTAATCCGCCATCCGGAAATTCTTATTCTGGACGATGCGACGAGTGCTGTCGATGCGCTGACGGATCAAAAGATCCGCTCTAATTTTGCTGCAATGGATGAAGCAATGACCTGCATTATCATATCCAGTCGGGTCGCTTCGATAATGGATGCGGACCAGATCCTTGTCCTGAATGAAGGAAGAATAGAAGCACTGGGGAGGCATCATGAGTTGCTGCAGTTATCCCCTTATTACCAATCGATCTACCAAACGCAGAGGGTAGGGGAGGGACAAGAATAATGGCTGATCAGAAAAATTCATCTTTCGGTTCGACACCGCGCCCGCCGATGCCGGGCAGAAGCGGGCGTCCGCACGGAGCGGCCCGTTTTGCACCTGTCGATAAGCCGGGGAAGATGGTAGCTACGCTAAAAAAATTAGCCACCTATTTATCCGGTGCGCGAGCTGCGCTGCTCTTGGTCTTCTTCTTAATTGTGGTTGACGCCGCTGTGAGTCTGTTGATTCCTTATTTTATCGGACTGGCCGTCAATCAAATTGGCACGGCCATTCATCATGTCCGTTTCTCTGGATTAATTGATTTTTTACTGGTTCTAGGTAGCTTTTATTTGATGGATGGTTTTCTGACAGCATCACAGGGCTGGATCATGGCCGGAGCCGGGCAGAAAATTGTGATGAGCCTGCGTTCCAGTCTTTTCGACAAGCTGCGGCATCTGCCGATCGCTTTTTTTGACCAGCATCCTCACGGCGATATGATGAGCCGTCTGACCAATGATATTGAGAATATTGATGTGACGATTTCACAGTCGACGGTGCAGCTGATGAATGATGTTTTGATGATTGGCGGTTCTTTTATCCTGATGATTTGGATCAGTCCTTCCCTGACCCTGGCCTGCTTGATCACGGTTCCGCTTGTCTTTTTACTGACGCGGACGATTGCTTCGCGAACCTCCAAATTATTTGTTGCGCAGCAAAATGAGTTGGGCCTGCTTAACAGCCATATCGAGGAATCCATTTCTGGTATCCAGGTCATCAAAGCCTTCAGTCATGAGGAGGAAGAAATAAAAACATTTACCGCGATTAATCGTGAATTGACCGATGTCGGAACAAAAGCACAAATTTGGTCAGGTTTTCTGATGCCACTGATGAATGTGATCAATAATCTCGGTTTCACGGCTGTCGCAGCGGTCGGAGGATATCTGGCGGTCAAAAATCTGATCACGGTCGGAATGATTGCCAGTTTTCTGACCTATTCGCGCCAATTTACCCGGCCACTGAACGATGTGGCCAGTATTTTTAATACGCTGCTCTCGGCAATTGCCGGAGCGGAACGTGTATTTGAAATTATTGATGAACCAGAAGAGGAGCGCGATAAGTCTCATACGCAGTCTCTAAAAGAATACAAAGGGAGGCTCACTTTTGACAAGGTGGGTTTCAGCTACGCTGACGGCCACAAGGTGCTTCAAGACATTAGCTTTGAGGCGCAGCCCGGTCAGACGATCGCCCTAGTTGGTCAGACGGGAGCGGGCAAGACGACATTGATTAACTTACTGACCCGCTTCTATGATGCGACTTGCGGCCGAATTCTTTTAGATGGAACGGACATTCGCCATTACCGCCGGGCAGATTATCGACTGTTATTCGGGATGGTTTTGCAGGAGCCCTATTTATTTAGGGGAAGCTTCATCGAAAATATCCGATACGGTCGGCAGGATGCCAGCCGCAAAGAGGTGATTCAGGCGGCTCGCGCGGCGGGATGCGATGGATTTATAGCGAAAATGCCGCAGGGTTATGACACGCAGCTGAAGGGGAATGCCCTGGAATTAAGCGAAGGGCAAAAACAATTGTTGACGATTGCCCGTGCGCTTCTAAAAAATCCGCGGATTCTGGTCATGGACGAGGCAACCAGTCATGTCGATTCTCGAACAGAGGCTGAGCTTCAGCGGGCAATGAATCATCTGATGCAGGGACGAACCTGTTTCATCATCGCCCATCGGCTCTCCACGATCCGCCATGCTGATCAGATCCTTGTTGTCCGGGAGGGGCAGATCGCTGAACGCGGCACACATGAGGAATTATTACGGATCGGCGGGATCTATCAGGCGATGTATCGGAATCAATTCTCGGATGGAGACGGTTGAGTCGTGCGTCGGAAATGGTTATTTATGAAAATGAAGTCTCGATCCGGATTCGTTCGATGTGTGGCCAAAAATAAGTAGGAAAAGGCCATAGAGGACAAAAATAAAAAAGGCGAAAAGAAGCGAAAATTCGACGGCAAAACGATTGAGACTATGAGATAATTTTTCCAACAAGCTGAGCGGTTTCATGATGTCCCATGAATTTAAGCGCAGGAAACGACCGACAAAGACGGCATAGCCGCCCACGAAACAGAAAACAAGATTTGCAGCAAAAGCGATCCGGTTTCCCCACTGATTTTGAATTTGCCGCTCGACCAGATAAAAGGAAAGCATACCTGTCCAAATACCAGCGAGTACAGCAATACCTATCTGTATCAGACTCATCCAGGAGAGCAATCCGGTCGTGTAGGAAACAGCCGAATAGGTACTAGGCACATCATAGATGAACGTAATGCCTTGCAGATGAATAAAATCGGTGATTAGATAAGGAGAATTCGGGAAAAAGCTAAGCCAAAGCAGGCCGAAAAACCGCGCTTGAACCGTTTGATGCTGTCTGGCCTTTTGGCAATAGAGAAAGGCAAAATAAAGAGGAAGGATCGCCAAAAAAAGATTCCAGATCATCATCAGATGGACAAATTGCCGGGTCAGAATATAGACGCCCAGACTGAATAATAAATAAATTCCGCCATAAAGCATGAGCATTCGTTTCAATTCTTCCGTTTGGTTCCGCACAGTTTCTAAGCTCCCCCAATAGTCCTCGTCCGTCAAATGCCGGCGGCAAAAAGTCATCGCGCTGCCAGATGCAGGTGGGAGAGGCCGTTTCGCTTCTTCTTGCAACCGAAATCCTGTAATTTAGTATAAATGACTTTTTCTCGAACGTCTAACTCTTTTTCCGCCAAATGGGAGACTTTAGACTGAGATGCGGCGGTTTTCTTTGCTTAGATAGCAGGTGACCCCAATTCCGGTTAGAAGCGTTCCGACAAGAAAGAGCAGGAG
This sequence comes from Sporolactobacillus sp., assembly GCA_047718855.1. Classification (GTDB taxonomy): domain Bacteria; phylum Bacillota; class Bacilli; order Bacillales; family Sporolactobacillaceae; genus Sporolactobacillus. The sequence goes on from JBDNRY010000001.1 coordinate 50,008, forward strand.
AAAAGCAAAATTTTCATAAACGACTTCAGGCACGATGCCGCCAATCGTTTCGCGGATTAAACGGATGGCGTAGGTGAAAGGCAGATAGGGACTGATCGTTTGAAAAAAGGGCGAAGTCATAGCGACTGGGAAGGTACCACTCGAGCTGGATATTTGTAAAATCAGTAAAATGACCGATAAACCCTTGCCAATTGTGCCGAAAAAGGTCACGAGTGTAAAGGTTATGGAAACAAAGACGAGACTGCTGAATAGGCAGAACCAGAAAAAGAGCAGGGGTCGCATGCAGTAGATGTGCAGCAGGAAGAGGTCACCCAGAGCAACAATTAAGGCTTGCATCAAGCCGATCGATAAGAAGCCCGATAAACGCCCGAGATAATGGAAAACCCATTTCCTTTCCCTTTTTCCGGTGCCCATGCGAACAGGCAGCATGGAGATCATCAGTGTGGCCCCGACCCAGAGGGAAAGTATCGTATAAAAGGGAGCCATTGCCGATCCGTAATTCGGGATCGGGTAAAGACGCTGCGTATGTAGCATCACCGGCTGGGCGAGAAAATCACTTTGCCGCTGCGGATTTAAGGTGAGTAGACGGATGACTTCGCTCAGATCGACCTGCGAATTAAATTGGCGAATTTTATTTGCTGCCAGGTGGACTTCTTTGCCAAAGCCAGGGAGATCATTTCGGGCGAAATTGGCGGCTTGATCGACCTTGGCTACGGCATCAGTAAGGTGTTGGCGATAAAGCCCAGAGGACTGCTGAATCGCTGTTTCGATTTGCGGCAGGTCCTGTCGCACAAAATCTGCGGCCAAGTGAATGTCCTTCTCTGTTGTCGGCCAATCAGCTTTCGTGAATCGAGAAGCCGACTGTAGCCGATCATCGATGGTTCCGGTCTGTTGATTCACGGTTTGCGCCAGCACGGCAAGTTTTTGCTCAATCGCCTGTAATTGTTGATTGGCCTCTTTCAATTCCGTTTGATTTCGGCTGGCAGAAGGAAGAGAGGCAGCGACTTCCGCAGAATCCTCTGCCTGACTGATTGCCTTTTGCAATTCAGAAAGCGTTTGATTGAGCTGGCTGATAATCTGTGAAGCTGTTGTCACTTCATTTAGATGATCGCTGAGCAGGGTCACTTGATCGAGGCCCTTTTGAATTTCTGGAAGCATGGATTCGACGAGCAGAACCTGATCGCCGGCCTTGTGCAAGTCAGACAGTCTTTTATCAAGCGAGGCGAGTGGTTTCCCCTTTTGTCTCAGTGCAGCAAGCTTCTGATCCAGCTGAATGGCCGCCTGTCCTGCGCGGTCAATAGCCGGGAGGCTTCGTTCCAGTCCAAAGACCTGAGCTTTCACTTTTTCTAGGAGTGGAAGGTTTTGTTTCAATTCCATTCCAGCCTGATGAAAACTATCGAATAAAGCTTCACCTACTTTTTTATCGAAGGCATGGCCGATTTGTTCAGTCAGTGCTGATGCGCCGCTCGCTGTTATTTTGGGCGATATTGAGTTGATCTTGTCATTGACTGTAAAGTCGATGATCGGCCGATGCGAATGATTCCTAAGAATGCTGGTTATATCGGTTGAGAAGTCGGCAGGAAGCCGGATACTGGCATAGTAGTGACCTTCTTTCAGTTGCTGTTCTGCATCCCGGCGATTGACGAAGACCCAACCCAATTGATGATCTTTTCTTAATTGACGGACAAGAGCGGCACCGACATTCAGCTCTTTCCCTTTTAAAACAGTTCCCCGATCCTCATTGACAATGGCGACCGAAAGCTGCGAGGTCCGGGCATAGGGGTTCCAGACAGAGGCGATATTGATTAAGGCATAGGCGGAAGGCAGGAAGCAGAGTCCGATGACGACGAGCCATGCATTTGGTGATCGCAGCAGATACCGCAAGTCCGAAAGGTAAACCTGTAAAATCCGTTGCAATAGACATCCTTCTTTCTTTTTAAGCCGCTCTTATCGGTTTAGGTTCTGTCAATAAGCGGAAAATAATTCCCATTCTGCCACTAATCGTAAAAGCAATCCATTCATGAGAGACCTGCAGATTGACAGAAGGCAGAACAAAGATTTATCTTTAAAAAGACAAGAAATGTCCATATTTCGAAGCGATAAATCAGGTGAATAATGTGATTGATACCATTGAGAAAAGATGGCTGCAAGGATTGAGGGAGTCCGCAGCACGTGCGGCTCGCTTGAAGAAGCCGGTACTGTTCAGTGATTTGAAAAAAGTAAACACGACGGAATCGCTCCTCTTTTTTGAAAAGGGGCGGGCGCTCTATGGAGGAAAAAGATTCGTCTTCCACAGCTCAGACCTTTTTCTTGTTGGTCTCGGTGCGGCCTATTCCATCAAAGCCAATGGAAATTCCCGTTTCGATACAGTTCGTAATGAATGGAAAGAGATAAACGAGCAAATGCTTTTTCAGAAAGAAGCGGGCGCGGATCCGGCAGCTCTGCCTATTTTGTTTGGCGGGTTTTCATTTGACACGGCGAGTGCTCACGGGTCGCAATGGGCACCTTTTTCTGATGCCTCTTTTATTTTGCCCGTATGGCTGCTGCGAATTCAGGATCGACAGGCAAGTCTGACGCACACGATCCTTTGCCCGCCTGAGGCGGAACCGGAGCAGCTGCTTTCGCAATTTGTCCAAGAAGAAGAGGCATTGACACGTATGGAGAGTCCGCAACTCGTCCGCGCGCCGCAGCGCCTTTCTCAAAAAGAAAATCAAAATCGCCAGCAATGGAGAGGATTGGTGAACGCGGCTAGACAGCAGATGCGTTCTTCCGCATTGAATAAAGTGGTTCTGGCACGGACCCGTCAAATCACCTTTTCCGGGCCTTTGAATCCGGGCCGGCTTCTGGAAAAACTGGCCGCGCGTCAGCAGGAGAATTACCTTTTCTGTCTGGAGACTGGTGGACGGGCTTTTCTGGGTGCCACTCCGGAACGGCTGGTGAAGAAAAGGGGACAGAGATTGGATGCGGCAGGCGTGGCCGGATCGGCTCCGCGCGGAGAGAACGTCCAAGCGGATCGCTTGCTTGCCAATGAATTGTTTGCCGATTCGAAAAATCGTCAGGAACATCAATATGTGGTGACAATGGTGACGCAAGCTCTTCAAAAGCTGGCGAGTGATCTGGATTTTCCGGAAGAACCCCTGATCATGAAAAACAAAAATATTCAGCATCTCTATACCCCTGTGCGTGCACGCGCTCATGCCTCAGTCTCTATTTTTGATCTGGTAAAGGCGCTTCATCCGACCCCTGCGCTTGGCGGGGCGCCGAGAGAGGCCGCTCTGCGCTGGTTGCGGGTAAATGAGCAGCTTGATCGCGGATTTTATGGTGCACCGATCGGCTGGTGCGATGCGGAAGGAAACGGTGAATTTGTCGTGGCGATCCGATCGGCGCTCATCTCTGGAAATGAAGCCACCTTATATGCCGGCTGCGGCGTACTCGAAGCCTCAGATCCGGATATGGAATATGAAGAAACCGCACTAAAGTTCCGTCCAATGATGGACGTATTGCCGGGAGAAGACAAATGAAACATCAAGAAGTATTGACTCGTTACTTAAATGGTTGGATTAACGCGATGATGGCCTGCGGAGTCACAGATGTGGTGATCAGTCCTGGTTCACGCTCGACTCCGCTCGCGCTCCTTTTCGAAGAGCGCCGTGAGCTGACGACTTATCTGGATATCGATGAGCGTTCTGCTGGTTTTCTGGCACTAGGGCTAGCCAAAGCAAAGGGCAAAACGGTGGCACTGCTCTGCACTTCGGGAACGGCAGCAGCCAATTATTATCCGGCAATCGTCGAAGCCCAGCTTTCCAGAGTTCCGCTCCTCGTCCTGACCTCTGATCGCCCTTATGAGTTGCAAGACGTCGGAGCGCCGCAGACCATTGGTCAAAAAAATTTATATGGAAGTCATGTCAAAGGCTTTTTTCAAATCGAAATTCCGGAAAAGGATTTAAATTTACTGGAATATAATCAAATGATTGCCGCGCGTGCCATCGCCAGCACTCTCGAACGGCCGCAGGGTCCAGTCCATCTGAACTTTCCATTTCGGGAACCTTTACTGCCCGATTTAGCGCTTGGTCAGCACCTGGATCAAACGGTTGTTCCGCGTATTCATGCGGGCATCCGATTGCTTCCGATGGAGGAAATGCTGCTGTGCAAACAAACCATTGAACAGGCACAGCGCGGGGTGATCGTTTGCGGTCCTATTGAAGGGGCGAATTTTTCAGACGACCTGATGGCTTTGTCGGAAAAAACCGGATTCCCTATTCTTGCCGATCCGCTTTCACAGCTGCGTCGCGGCAATCATCCACTGGGTGCGATCATCGATACCTATGATACTTTTTTAAAAAACGAAATGGTAGCCAATCATCTGAATGCTGACTTAATTCTGCGTTTCGGTGCGATGCCCGTTTCCAAATCACTGATGTTCTGGCTGAAAAAGCAACAGGCACAGCAGTGGGTCATCGACAGCGGCGCTGCTTGGCGTGATCCTTCGGGTACAGTGAACGAGATGTTTTATTGCGATGAGCAGCAGTTCTGCGATCAATTACACGCTCTGATTGAAAAAAAGGAGCCGCGTTCCTGGATGAAAAGCTGGCAGACTCTTAATCAACTGACGAAAGAGGTTTTGCTTGGCTTCAATCCCTCAGAAGAGTTGACTGAAGAACGCGCTTTTCAGGAATGTCTCGGGTTTTTTCCTGATAATGCCCATTTATTCGCCGGAAACAGTATGCCGATTCGCGTACTGGATACCTTTTTATTCAATGGGAAAAAGCGGTTGACTCTTCATGCAAACCGCGGCGCCAATGGAATTGATGGTGTGGTTTCAACCGCGGTCGGTGTCAGCCTTGTCCATCCGAAAACCTATTTGATGATCGGGGATCTGAGCTTCTTTCATGATATGAACGGTCTGCTCGCGGCGCGGCATCTGAAAGCCAATCTGACGATCATCTTGATTAATAATGATGGGGGTGGCATCTTTTCGTTTTTGCCGCAGGCAGCAGATGCCAAACACTTTGAATCGTTATTCGGCACACCGCACGGCCTGAATTTTTCGCATAGTGCGGATTTATACGGTGCCTTTTATCGACATCCGGCAACTCGGGATGATCTGGTCGACGCATTGAGCGAGGCGTCGATGCACGAAGGTTTATCGATCATTGAAATATCCACAAAACGGGCAGAGAATGTACAGGCGCAGCATGAGATTGCCCGTTTGTTGGCTGGCAGACTCCGTCCTATTTTGGCAGGCGAGGGCTCGTGAAACTAAATATCAACCAGGTATCCTATCATGTTTCAAGCGAAGGAACAGGCGAACCACTCGTGCTGCTGCATGGTTTTAGTGGAAGTATGGCAGACTGGGAGCAGCTATTGCCCGAGTGGGTTCCTGTTTTTCAAGTGATCCGGATTGATTTATTGGGGCATGGACAGACGGAAAGCCCAGATTCGCCGAACCGCTATTCGATGGAACAGCAGATTCTCGATTTGATCGGAATATTGGACCTGCTAGGCATCAAGCAGGCGAATGTGCTTGGCTATTCGATGGGCGGACGTGTGGCACTCAGTCTAGCTTGTCTGCATCCCGAACGGATCAGGTGTCTCATTCTCGAAAGTGCTTCACCGGGACTTAGCCACTTGAAGGAACGTCAGGCCCGGCGGCAGCATGATCAGAAGCTGTCCCGCTTTATCGGCGATGAAGGGATGGAAGCCTTCGTAAATTTTTGGGAAAATATTCCACTCTTTGAAACACAAAAAGAATTACCGGACGCTTTGCGCGATCGGGTTCGCAGCAGCCGCTTGGCTAATCATCCGTTGGGTCTTGCAGGAAGTTTGCTCGGTATGGGTACGGGTTCGCAGCCTTCCTGGTGGAACAACTTGGAGCGATTGAAGATGCCGGTTTTGCTCATTACTGGCAGGAAAGATCAAAAATTTTGCCGGATTGCTAGCGAGATGGCCCGGCTTATTAAAAGATGCGACTGGCAGATTGCTGAAGATTGCGGTCATAATATTCATCTTGAAGATCAGATGGCTTTTTGCCGCATTCTGCGTGCTTTTTTTGCGGGCAGAGGGGAGATCCCCTCATGAAGATTGATACGGTGACGCTCCGTCTGATCGCTTCGCCTTTAAAAGAACCCTTTATGACGCATCTTCAGCTGGTGACACGAAGGGAGGCCTTGATTATCGAAGTACGCGATCGGGACGGCTGCTGCGGATACGGTGAATCCGATCCCTTCTCAAGTCCGTGGTATTCACCGGAAACGATCGATTCAGCGAAAAATATATTGGAGAATTTCCTGATTCCCCGTGTATTGGCTGCCTCACTGCACCGTCCTGAACAACTGGACCAGATTTTAGATGGTGTGCGCGGCAATCGAATGGCCAAATCTGGGCTCAGTCAGGCTGTCTGGGATCTTTATGCCCGGCAGAAAGCTGTTTATTTAGGCAAATTAGTTGGCGGGACGCGGCTACGGGTTCACTGCGGAGCTGTGATTGCCGCGCGCGAACCAGAGCAGGCACTGGAGCAGCTCGGCCGTTACGCGCAGGATGGTTACAAGCGCTATAAGATTAAAATATCCAGAGGATCGGATCATCAATTACTCTCGGCTGTCCGTCAAAACTATCCGCATTTGCCGCTGATGGCCGACGCCAATTCCGCCTTTACATTGGCAGACGCGCCGCATATTAAAGAATTGGACGTCTATCAATTGCAAATGATTGAGCAGCCGCTGGCTTATAACGATTTCGTCGACCATGCCCAGCTTCAGAGTCAGATAAAAACGCCCATTTGTCTAGACGAAAGTATTTGTTCTTCCGAAGATATGGAGACCGCGCTCGCCCTTAATAGCTGCCGGATTGTGGCGATCAAAATGGCCCGCCTAGGAGGATGGAAAGAAACGCTGACTGTCTGCCAGTTATGTGCTGAGCATAAAATACCCGTCTGGTGCGGCGGGATGATCGAATTTGGTATTGCCAAAGCGCATAATCTGGCGCTTGCTTCACTGCCTAATTTTACAATACCCGGAGATTTATTTGCCTCATCAAGATATTGGCAGGAAGATATTATTGAACCGGAGATCAGGGTTCAGAATGGCTCGATTCGATTGCCCGAGCGCCCTGGTATTGGCTTCGCAATCAATCAAAAGCAATTGGAACGGTTGACGCAAATGAGGCGGATGTTCACGAGATGAGTTCGCCTGATTGATGGACGAGAACAGGCTTCTTACATCGATAACGATTTGATTGGCGAGGAAGTATCGCTTTTGCGATAAAAATTAACGGATACGCGAGATAGATTCAACGTGCTAATCCTTCATTTGATCCCGATATGGATACGGTTTTAGCTGTTTTCTATGGTAGACTATAATAAAACGGCTGACTGTCTTTTGCAGGAGCATTTGGAGGGACCATCGATGAAATTACGCACCGTACTTTTTGATTTTGACGGCACGCTTGCTAATACCTTGCCACTGACGATTCATGGAATGCAATCTGTTTTTAAAACATTTGATCAACGGACCATTCGAGAGGACGAGGTGATCGCCATGTTCGGTCCGCCTGAGGATGGCATGATTTCGGAAAATTTCCGCCATAAGGATCGAATCGCGGAGGCGATCGAATGCTATTTTTCTATTTACACAAAGGAGCATCAGGATTATGTCGAAAATAATTCTGATATTCTGAAATTACTTCAAGAATTGAAAGAGCAGCATATTCCAGTTGGTGTCATTACGGGGAAGAGCAGGCGATCCTACTTACTATCCGAAAAGGCGCTTGGGTTTCAAGGGCTGTTCAGCCATGTCATCACCGGTGACGAGGCTGCTGCTCCCAAGCCAGATCCGCAGAGTATTCTCCAAACGCTTGAACTGTTCCATGCCGATCCGGCAAGCTCGATCTATATCGGCGACAGCAATACCGATGTTCTCGCTGGAAAAGCGGCCGGAATTTATACGGCAGCGGTTCAATGGCTGCCAATGTCGCAGTCTAGTGATTTTCCTGCTGCACCCGATTATTATTGGACCGATGTCAATCAATTCATTGATCTACTTAAAAAGCAGCGGCCTTAATCCCTATAAATAAATCTCGATTCATGCAGCATCTTGTTAAGGAGAGGAGCATGAATTTCTTTATCACCTGCAGGCGAACGTTCATTCGTTATGCTATAATAATTTAATGAATGAATCATTCTTTCACGAAGAGGAAGTGAATCCAAGTGAAAGCCAAACAAACCATGGATGATCTGATCAAAACCTTGAAGAACGATCCCAATATGGTACATTGGCAGACGATAGCCGCGAGAAAAGGAAGCAGTCAGGCTTTCCCCGAACAGATGGACTGGCGGCTGCGCCGGGCACTGGTTGAGCGGGGAATTGAATCCTTATATACTCATCAGGCAGATGCATACGAATCGTCGATGCGCGGAGAAGATCTGGTTCTTGTGACACCGACGGCCTCCGGGAAAACGCTCTGCTATAATCTACCCGTGCTTCAGACCATTTTGAACGATCCAGTGAGCCGTGCACTCTATTTTTTTCCGACTAAAGCGCTTGCTCAAGATCAGAAGAATGAAATGGAACAGCTGATTAATGAAATGGATGTCCCGCTGAAAAGCTATACGTATGACGGAGATACCGCTGGAACGATTCGCCAGAAGGTTCGTACAGCCGGACAAATTGTGATGACTAATCCGGACATGCTGCATACATCGATTCTGCCCCATCATACCCAATGGGTGTCTCTTTTTGAAAATCTGAAATTTATTGTGATTGATGAGCTGCATGTATATCGCGGGGTTTTTGGCAGCCATGTGGCTAATGTGATTCGCCGTCTGGAACGGATCTGCGCTTATTACGGCAGCCATCCGCAATTTATTTGCACATCGGCGACAATTGCTAATCCGCGCGAGCATGCAGAGGCATTGACGGGACGGCATATGACCCTGATCGATCGGAACGGTGCCCCCGCCGTGCGTAAACATTTTGTTTTCTATAATCCGCCGATTGTGAACAAACAGCTGAATGTGAGAGCAGATGAACTGCCAGTCGTCACTGAACTGGCTTCCCGTTTTCTGGAAAATGGCATCCAAACGATTGTCTTTGCTCGAAGCAAACTGAAGGTTGAATTGCTGGTCAGTCATTTGCAGAAAATCAACAGCGGACGGAATGAAAAAGCAAAAATCCGTGCCTATCGCGGCGGCTATCTGCCGCTCGAACGGCGCCGAATTGAAAAGGGGTTGCGCAGCGGGGAGATCATGGGAGTCGTCAGTACCAACGCACTCGAGCTGGGCGTAGACATCGGTCAGCTTCAGGTCTGCATCATGACCGGTTATCCCGGAAACATGGCTAGCGTCTGGCAGCAAGCGGGACGAACGGGTCGACGCGCGCAGGACGCTTTAATTATTATGGTTGCTTCTTCCAATCCATTGGATCAATACATGACCAGCCATTCTGATTATTTTTTCAATCGTTCGCCGGAGAATGTCCGCATCAATCCGGAAAACTTGATGATTCTGGTTGATCACATTAAATGCTCAGCCTATGAGCTCCCCTTTCAAAAGGGAGATTTTTTCGGTGGACAGCCAGTAGATGATCTCTGTGAATTTTTGCAGAACGAGGATATTCTCCATGAGCAGGCGGGGAAGTGGTATTGGATGAATGATGCTTTTCCGGCCAATGAGATCAGTCTCCGATCAGCGGTTCAGGATTCCTTTGCGATTGTTGATATCTCTGATCCCGGTCATGCCCGCGTGATCGGCGAAATGGATCGTTTTGGAGCGATGACGATGCTCTACGAGGATGCCATCTATATTCATCAAGGCACGCAGTATCATGTGGATGATCTGGATTTGAAGGAGCGTAAGGCTTATATTCGCCGCGTGAACGTCAATTATTATACCGATTCGGATTTAGCCGTGCAGCTTGATGTCCTTGAAGAAGATCAACACGGACAGATGGTTACGCCTGCTGCCGAAAAAGGTTATGGTGACGTCATGGTTCGCGCATTGCCGACCGTATTTAAGAAAATTCGTTTCGAAACCTATGAAAATATCGGTTGGGGTCATATTCATCTCCCTGAGATGGAGCTCCATACCAATGCCTCGTGGATCAGCTTTCCGGAGTCCTTGCTTGAACGCTATGGCAAAGATGTCTTCCAGAATGCTTTGTTTGGATTAAGCTATGTGTTTCGCCATACCGCACCGCTCTTCGTTCTCTGCGATCAGAGCGATTTATCAGTCGTGGCTAAAATTAAATCTCCGCATAATGAACAACCGACACTTTTTATTTATGATAAATATCCGGGAGGTATTGGTCTGAGCCAAAAAATTTATGAAGAGATGCCGCAGCTATTAACGCGATCTCGGGAGATTATTGCTTCCTGCAATTGCCAATCCGGCTGTCCCTCCTGTATCGGATTTGTTAATCAAGGCCGTCAGGCGAAGGCCGCATTGCTTCATTTGCTGGGAGACGCACAGGCGTGTCGCTGAAACAGAAACTCCAATTGTATAAGAAGCAACTACACGAGGCGCAAAGTCTGCACGCCGAGCAGAAGAGCAGAAGTGTGAAGCAAGAGGAAGGGGCGGTGGATCGGGAAATTTTCCGGGCCGCCGGAGAACTGGATGCAGCTATCCGCCGTTTGGACGATCAATATGTTTTGGTGCATACCGAGAAGCTTTCATTGGATCGGCGCATAGGGCCCTATACGGCAAGGGATTTATTTCGGACAATGGCTGCCTGGCAGCAGGCTTCACCCGATCATCCGCTTTCGGCCAAAGGTTTGCATGCGAGCGACCTGCTTTTCTTTGATACCGAGACGACAGGGCTTGGCTCGGGCACAGGCCAGATGATTTTCCTGATTGGCTTAGCGCGGATCATTTCCGGCCATCTTGAAATGCGCCAGTATTTTTTGCCGGGACCGGGCCACGAAGCCGCCTTTTATGATGCCTTTCTCCGCGATACGCAGTCCTTAAAAAATCTGGTTACGTTTAATGGCAAAGCATTCGACTGGCCAAGAGTGAAGACTCGCTATCAGTTTGTGCGTGAGCGTGTACCGCTCCTTCCGGCGTTCGGGCATTTCGATCTGCTTCATGCGTCGCGAAGACTATGGAAGCGGCGGCTAGAATCTGTCCGTCTGCAAACGATTGAGGAGAAGATTTTGTCGATGGGTCGTAAAGAGGATGTACCTGGGAAAATGGCTCCTTTTCTCTATTTTCAATTTCTTAAAAAACCGGAAGCGGGACTTGTCAAGGGCATTATCGAACATAACCGGGAAGATGTTCTGACGCTGATTGCTCTTTATATCCATCTCTCCGATAAAATTCTTGGCCTCCGATCAAGCGATCCGGAGGAAATTTACCAAATTGCCCGTTGGTTTGCTCAATTAGGGGAAAGGCAGCAAGCTGAGCCGCTTTTTGAGCGGATTGCCAGAGAAGATAAATTCTTTAGTGCGAAAGCGAAAGCGGCACTTGCCCACTATGCCAAACAAACCGGCGATTATGAGCGGGCCCGAGTCCTTTTGCATCAGGCCATTGACGGCTCCGCTGAGCAGGACGATGCTTTATATATTGAAGCCGCTAAAATCGAGGAGCACCAATTCAAAAATTATGAGAAAGCCTTGCTATATACACAAAGCGCCATGACTATTCTGAGTAATCGAACGGCCAATCGCGGGGCAAATTTGGTGAAAATGGCCAGTTATCAAAAAAGGTTGAATCGTTTGGATCAGAAATTTTTTAACCCGAAAAGAATGGGAAATTAAATCGCTGATCGTTCTTTTTATTACCCGGGCAAGCGCAAATAATGCCTGAAATCGGCAAAAATAGACCATTTCTTCAGAGCGATTCGACATCTTTTTCCTTTCCAGAAAACAGTTAATGGAATTATTTTTGGAAAATATCAGATGCGGTTGGCGATTTTTTGAATGGGGGGGTTTAATTGACCGAAGAAGTGATGCTTATCTCCGGATATACGTCCAATGAGCTGGGAATCTTTACGGCAGACCATCCGGGAATTCCGATCATTTTGCATTGCCTGCGCGATCGCATCTCTGCGCTAGCTGAGTCCGGCACGCGTTGGTTTGTGATCAGCGGTCAGGCAGGCGTCGAATTATGGGCGGGTGAGACCGTTCTTGCGTTAAAAAAAGAAGAACAGCTAGATATTTGTCTGGCGGTTCTTCCCCCCTTTCTTGAGCAGGAGAACCGGTATAAAGACTGGATGAAGGAGCTTTATTACGCGATTCTGGAACAGGCGGATTTTACCCAACCGATCAGCAATCGTCCCTACGAGAGTCCGTTACAACTGAAGCAGAAAAATGACTTCCTGGTGACGAAAACAGATGGTATGCTGCTGCTTTTTGACGAGGAAACACCGGGCTCACCCAATTATTATTTGACGGCAGCAAGGAAACGGGCGAAAAAGTCGGCTTACCCTATTTTAACGATTAACCGTTTTGATCTTGATTACGCTGCCGAGGATATGCGGCAACAGGATCCGGATTATTGGACCGGATTATGATTGACAAGCAGAAATAAATTTGAAAAAATACAAATAGATATTAGCTGAGGTGATGAGGAGCATGGCGGAACAAAAAACGGTCAGACTGACAAAGGATGAAATTCTTCATAAAGAATTTAAGTCGGCGTTTCACGGATATCAGCAGGATGAGGTTGATCAATTCCTAGACATTGTGATCAAAGATTATGATGTATTTAATACTGAAGTACACCGTCTTCGCGAGGAAAATAAACGCCTGAAGGGTGAATTAATGAGCGATACCGAAGAACGCCATAAACCTGCGTACAATGAGGAACAGGGCCAGACGAATTATGATATTCTAAAAAGGCTTTCCAACTTGGAAAAACATGTATTTGGAAGTCGTCTCGGCGAATAATTTATATAATGGGTTGACCCCTTATATAAAGTGGCTTATAATATGTACTCGTGACATTGTTCATGTTTGGGTGATCGCTGTATCCCTTTGAGGATATAGAGGAAAGTCCATGCTCGCACGGTCTGAAATGACCGTAGTGTTCGTGCCTGGCGAAGTCATAAGCCAGGGTAGTCCGGAGTAATCTGGATTAACGGCAGAAGAAGAACCTGGGTTCGTTTGATACGGATATGGTTCATTATTCTTTAAAGTGCCATAGTGACGATGTCTTTCGGAAACGAAAGAAGTGGAACGCGGTAAACCCCTCGAGCGGGAAACTCAAACTTGGTAGAGGAACCCTTTGGAAGGAATCAAACGGAAAAAGGGACAGATGAATCTGTAGATAGATGATCACCGCTTTTGTACGAGGGGTTCGCCCCGTCTAAGTACGAAAGTACGGAACATGGCTTACAGGACATGGATAATGCATAGAAAAAAGCCCTTTATGGGCTTTTTTTATTATCTTTGACCACTACACAAATACTGTTTTTATAAAAAAATGAACGATAGGCAGGAGGTCAAACATTTGGCCAAGCAATTCACATTAATTGCGACAACGGCGATGGGTATTGAAGCGGTCGCCGCCGATGAGCTCAGAAAACTGGGCTATACAGATTTAAAGGTTGAAAATGGGAAAATCACTTTTCCAGGAACACCGCTCGATATTTGCCGGGTGAACCTCTGGATGCGCACTGCTGATCGCGTGCGTCTGATGATTGGCACCTTTCGCGCAGTGACCTTTGACAGTTTGTTTGAGCAGACCAAAGCTTTGCCCTGGTCAGAGATAATGCCCATGAACGCCGCCTTCCCGGTTATTGGTAAATCGCATAACTCGGGTCTTCACAGCGTACCGGACTGTCAGGCAATCGTTAAAAAAGCAATTGTTGAACAGATGAAAAGTCATTATCATCAAGAGTGGTTTGATGAGGACGGGCCGGTCTATAAGGTGCAGATTGCCCTTGAAAAAGATGTCGCGACGCTCTCCATCGATACGAGCGGCAATGGGTTGCATATGCGCGGCTATCGCCAACTGCACAGCATTGCTCCTTTGAAAGAAACTTTAGCCAGCGCAATGATATTACTGAGCCGCTGGACGCCGGACCGGCCATTTGCCGATCCCTTTTGCGGTTCCGGTACATTGCCGATTGAAGCCGCGATGATTGGTCAGAATATCGCTCCCGGTTTTAATCGTTCTTTTGTGTCCGAGGACTGGACTTTGTTTGGCAGCGGAGAATGGAAACAAGCGCGTGAGGAAGTTGAAGACAAGGCCGATTATGATCAAGAACTTGACATATTGGGCAGCGATATCGATCATAAAATGGTTGAACTGTCCGAACACAATGCTGAAGAGGCTGGATTTGGCGGCCTGATTCAGTGGAAACAAATGCAAGTCGCTGATTTTACAACAAAAAAGCTGAATGGCTGTCTGATTGGCAATCCTCCGTATGGCCAGCGGCTCGGCGATGACGAGCAAGTTGCTGAAATTAGCCGCGATTTGGGTAGACTGTTTAAGGCATACGAGACCTGGTCTTTCTATATCATCTCGTCTGATGAAGCCTTTGAATCCCAATTCGGACGGTCGGCTTCGAAAAGGCGAAAGCTATATAACGGGCGAATTCGGACAAATTATTATCAGTACTTCGGCAGAAAACAGCCGAGATTCACGAAGCCCTGAGTGGTAAACTAGGCAGAGGCTGATCAAAACGCCTTCAGGGCGATTGGAATTTTGTTTTTTCTAGGCAGGACATTGACTGCCAGAGAGAGAAAATAGTTTAACAGAACGAATGCCGGCGCAAAATTGGAAAAATCACAGAAAAGAGTGACGAATCATGCCTGTTCAGAATATAGAAACCGCTTATCATCGATATGTTAAAAAAATGATGGACTTCAATGAAGCCATTGCACTCGCTGAATGGGATATGCGTACCGGTGCCCCCAAAAAGGGAATACCCCAGCGTTCGGAAGTGGTTGGTACTTTGTCGGATGAGGTTTTCATGCGCTCAACCTCTGATGAAATGAAGGGGTATCTTGAGGCGCTTACCGATCCCGCTGTTCAAAACCAGTTAAGCGCGATTACAAAGCGGATGATTGAGAAGTCTCAAAAAACTTATGAGCAAAATGTGAAAATCCCACAGGAAGAAAAGAAAGCTTATATCATTCTCCAGTCAGAAGCTCAAAGTGTCTGGGAGGACGCAAAAAAGGCAAATGATTTTTCACTTCTTCTCCCTTATCTGGAGAAGATGGTTGATCTGAAGCGAAAGTTTATTAGCTATTGGGGCATAGAAACGAATAAATATGATGCACTCCTCGATCTCTATGAACCGGGGCTGACCACAAAAACGATTGATCATGTTTTTAAAAAGCTGCGCGAAGGGATTATGCCGCTCGTTCAGGCGGTTGCCGCTTCACCTGATCAGCCGAAAAACGATTTTCTTTCTTCGCCCTTCCCGGTCGCGAAACTGAAAGAATTCTGTCTGCATTTATTGCATGAAATCGGATATGATTTCGCTGCAGGACGTCTGGATGAGACGGAACATCCGTTTGAGACAACATTAAATCCGGGTGATGTGCGCGTAACGACGAACTATCTGGAAACAGATTTCATGTCCACCCTGCTCGGAACGATTCACGAAGGTGGCCATGCGCTCTATGAACAACATATCTCTCGTGAATTGGTCGGTACACCGCTTTGCGAGGGCACATCGATGGGCATTCACGAATCGCAGTCTCTTTTCTTTGAAAATTTTATTGGACGCAGCAAGGCCTTCTGGAGCTATCATTATCCAGAGCTGAAGCGCTATGCAAGCGGACAGTTTGACGGCATTACTCTCGATGATTTTTATCGGGCGATCAATGTCTCACGGCCTTCGTTTATTCGAATTTTTGCAGATGAGCTCACCTATCCGCTCCATATCATGGTACGCTATGATATAGAAAAGGCTTTGTTTGATGGTGATCTTGAAGTTCGCGATCTTCCTTCTGTCTGGAATGAAAAAATGCAGGAATATCTGGGAATCACGCCGCCTACCGATCGTGAAGGCGTGCTTCAAGATATTCATTGGCCCAGCGGAGATTTCGGTTATTTCCCATCTTACGCACTCGGCTATGTGTATGCGGCTCAGTTCCGGCATAAGATGTCCGGTGACCTCCCCGACTTTAATGAGCGGGTAGCAGGCGGCGATCTGGCGGCGATAACCGGCTGGCTGAGCAAAAATATTCATCAATTCGGCAGCATGAAAAAACCGCTTGAAATATTGAAAGACGCTACCGGAGAAGGGCCTAATCCAGATTATTTAATTCAATATATGGATGAAAAGTATCGGGAAATCTACCGATTAAAGAGATAAATAAAGGTCTGGGAAACCAGATTCAGCCTTGGGACAGGGAATGCCTACAGTTTGTACTGCAGAGCGTCGGGCTGTCCGAAGTCATGAAAGGGGTTTTTTACTTGGCAAGACAAGCATCGGCCTATGATGATGACACGATTCAAATACTGGAGGGGCTGGAAGCGGTCCGAAAACGTCCGGGCATGTATATCGGCTCAACAGATGCCAGAGGACTGCACCACTTGGTCTATGAAATTGTCGATAATGCGGTGGACGAGGCGCTCGCGGGTTTTGGCAATCGCATTTTGGTCCGAATTCATCAGGACGGCAGCATCAGTGTTCGCGACTTTGGCCGGGGAATGCCAACGGGGATTCACAAAACCGGAAAACCAACCGTGGAAGTCATTTTTACCATTCTTCATGCCGGAGGAAAATTCGGACAGACCGGCGGCTATAAAACGAGCGGCGGTCTGCATGGCGTCGGCTCTTCAGTCGTCAATGCCCTGTCTGAATGGCTGGAAGTGACAATTTGGCGCGAGGGTTCGATCTTCAGGCAGCGCTTCGAGCACGGCGGTCATCCGTCAACCACGCTTGAAAAAATCGGTACGACTCGTGAGACCGGATCGTTGATTCATTTTAAACCGGATCCAAAAGTCTTCAGCACAACCTCTTTTCAATTCGATGTACTGAGTGAACGGCTGCGGGAATCCGCATTTCTGCAAAAAGGAATGAAGATTGTTCTGACCGATGATCGCAGCGAAAAAGAAGAGATCTATCAGTATGACGAGGGGATTAAAGCCTTTGTCGCTTATTTAAACGAAGAAAAGGATGTCCTTCATCCGGTGGTCGCGTTTGAAGGAAAGACTAATGAGATGGAAGTGGATGTCGCCTTTCAATATAACGACGGCTATTCAGAGAGTTTGATTTCATTCGTTAATAATGTCCGTACAAAGGATGGGGGCACCCATGAGTCCGGATTTCGCACCGCATTGACGCGGGTATTCAATGACTATGCCCGAAAAACGGGGTTGCTTAAAGATAAAGAAAAGAATCTTGAGGGCAGTGACGTGCGAGAAGGATTCATGGGCATTGTTTCGGTGCGTATACCTGAGAACCTGCTTCAATTTGAAGGGCAAACAAAGGAAAAGCTAGGGACCAATGAAGCACGTTCGGCAGTTGACGCCGTTGTTTCCGAACAATTGTCTTATTTCTTTGAAGAGAATCCACAAACAAGCGAGATGCTGATTCGTAAAGCAGTCCGTGCCCGTCAGGTTCGGCTGGCTGCGCGCAAGGCACGTGATGATGCCCGAAGCGGTAAAAAAAACCGCAGGAAGGAATCTGTGCTTAGTGGCAAGCTGACACCAGCCTCCTCGAAGAATGCCGATCGAAATGAACTTTATCTGGTCGAAGGTGATTCGGCAGGCGGCTCAGCAAAGCAGGGTCGAGATCGCAAGTTTCAAGCAGTGCTGCCGCTGCGCGGGAAGGTCATTAATACGCAAAAGG
This sequence comes from Sporolactobacillus sp., assembly GCA_047718855.1. Lineage (GTDB taxonomy): Bacteria > Bacillota > Bacilli > Bacillales > Sporolactobacillaceae > Sporolactobacillus. The sequence goes on from JBDNRY010000001.1 coordinate 67,749, forward strand.
CACGATTGGATGACATTCTAAAGAACGAAGAAATTAATACGATTATCTATGCCATCGGTGCAGGCGTGGGCACTGATTTTACAATCAAAGACAGTAATTATGACAAAATTGTAATCATGACGGATGCAGATAATGATGGCGCCCATATTCAAGTCCTGCTTCTGACCTTCTTCTTCCGCTACATGCGCCCCCTGATTGAGGCTGGAAAGGTCTATATTGCACTGCCGCCTTTATATAAAGTCAGTAAGGGAATCGGGAAAAAAGAAATTTTGGAATACGCGTGGGATGATAACGGACTTAAGGATGCCATTCAGAAAATTGGCAAGGGCTATATCATTCAGCGCTATAAAGGTCTCGGTGAAATGAATGCCGATCAGCTCTGGGAAACAACCATGAACCCTGAATCAAGAACATTGATCCGTGTCAAAATCGATGATCAGTCTTATGCTGAAAGACGTGTGACCACACTGATGGGTGACAAGGTCGAACCCCGGCGAAAATGGATTGAATCGCACGTTGCTTTTGGATTGGACGAGGAAACCAATATTCTTGAAAATGAGAATTTGAGTGTTGTGAAAGGTGCTGAAACAGATTGAGTAACCGGGAAAAATTGCTTGATTTGCCATTAGAGGAAGTGATTGGTGATCGCTTCGGCATTTATAGCAAATATATTATTCAGGAACGTGCGTTGCCGGATGTTCGTGATGGTTTGAAACCCGTTCAACGCCGTATCCTTTATGCGATGTTTCGCGATGGGAACACAAATGACAAGCCCTTTCGCAAATCGGCGAAAACCGTCGGAAATGTGATCGGTAATTATCATCCGCATGGTGATTCTTCGGTCTATGAAGCCATGGTTCGAATGAGTCAGGATTGGAAAGTGCGTATGCCGTTGATTGAAATGCATGGAAACAACGGTAGTCTTGATGGAGATCCACCAGCTGCGATGCGCTACACGGAAGCGCGATTATCGAAAATATCTGCTGAGCTGATTCGTGATATTGATTCAAAAACGGTCGATTTTGTTTCAAACTTTGATGATACCCTTGAGGAACCGATTGTTTTTACATCCAAGTTTCCCAACCTCCTGGTGAACGGTTCAACGGGTATTTCTGCGGGTTACGCGACAGAAATTCCGCCGCACTCTTTATCAGAGATTATCGACGCAACAATCCTGCTGATGGAGCATCCGGATTGCAGCGTTGATGATCTGATGACTTTTGTCAAGGGTCCCGATTTCCCGTCGGGTGGGATCGTTCAGGGAATTGACGGCATTCGAAAGGCTTATCGGACGGGTAAGGGTAAGATAGTCATTCGAGCAAGAACGACTGTTGAAACTCTGCGCACCGGCAGACAACAAATCGTTATTACGGAGCTTCCCTATGAAGTGAATAAAGCGCTTCTTGTCAAAAAAATGGATGAACTGCGTCTCGATCATAAAGTCGAAGGCGTGGCTGAAGTCCGCGATGAGACCGATCGCAGTGGCATGCGCGTGGTCATTGAATTAAAAAAAGAAGCAGATGCTCAAGGTATTCTTTATTATTATTTTAAAAATACTGATCTGCAGGTTGCCTATAATTTTAATATGGTTGCCATTGATCATAAGACGCCGAAACAGCTCGGTCTGAAACAGATCTTGGAAGCCTATATTCATCACCAAAAAGAAGTCATCACCCGTCGTTCTCAATTTGAGCTGCAAAAGAGCAAAGATCGGATGCATATTGTTCAAGGGCTGATCAAGGCTGTTTCCATTTTGGATGATGTCATTCGTGTGATTCGAGCATCGAAGGATAAAAAGGATGCCAAAATGAATTTATCCCAAGAATTCGGCTTTAGCGAACCTCAAGCTGAAGCCATCGTTAGTTTGCAGCTCTATCGTCTGACGAATACGGACATTCTGACGCTGCAAAAAGAAGAAGAAGAATTGAAGCAGAATATTGTTCGACTGGAAGGCATTCTTTCTTCAGAAAAGAAACTGATCGCCGTCATACGCAACGAGTTGAAGGATATTCGCAAGAAATATGCGGATCGGCGAAGAACGACGATCGAACAGGAAATCGAAGACATAAAAATCGATCTGGAAGTCATGGTCGCTTCGGAAGAAGTCATGGTTTCTTTGACGAAACATGGGTATATTAAGCGCACCAGCTTACGTTCATTTGCGGCCAGCAGTCCAGATGACGCTGCAATGAAGGACACGGATCATATGATTTTTCAAAGACAAATGAATACGACCGACACATTGCTTGTTTTCACGGATAAGGGCCGCTACCTCTATTTGCCGGTACATGAGATTCAGGACAAACGCTGGAAAGAGATGGGGCAGCACGTTGCCAGCCTTGTCCCAATTGCTGATGAGGAACAAATTATTTCGGCAATTCCTGTTTCTGATTTTAAGGAAAAGGAGCGTTTCCTGGTCTTTGTTACCGAGCTTGGGATGATCAAACGGAGCGAATTAAGCGACTATCAGGCGCAGCGTCGTTCCAAACCGTTAATGGCTTTGAAACTGAAAAAAGATGATCATTGCTTGAATGCCTTTTTGACGGATGGGAGAATGGATCTGCTGATTGTCACTTATTCCGGGTATGGCTTACGTTTCGCTGAAGAAGAGGCGGGTTTGATTGGTCAGCGAGCCGCGGGTGTGAAATCGATACTTTTGAAAAAAACGGATCGCGTGATTGGTGGAATGGCTATCGATCCGGGCAAAGAGACGGATCTTTTGATTGCAACTGATCGTGGCTCCGTTAAAAAAATCGCGGTTCTTAAGCAGATTGAGAAAGGTGTACGCGCTCGGCGAGGCCTGGCTTTGCTGCGTGAATTGAAGGCGAAACCGCATCACATTGCGGGTATTGAGCAGGTAGGAACAGCGAGCACAGTCATACTGCTCACGGATCACGGGAAAGAAGTCCCCGTGCAGTCTGCCGATGTCCGTCTGTCGGATCGCTTCAGCAATGGGTCGTTTGTGCTCGACCAAGAGAGCGACGGGTCGGTTGTTCAAATCTGGAAGACTGTGAAACCGGAAGATCAGGAAACGGGAGGATGAGTCCTTCCTTTTTTTGACGATTATTGTTTATTACTTGGCTCTTTGATTTTTAGGATAAGCGGTGGATTGCGGAAAAAGAACTGATAAATAATCAGAGTGAACGTCAAAACAAGCATATAGATCGGTAATGAATAAAACATTTGGTAGTGGTTTCGGTAGCGGTAGACACCTGCATGCCAGGAAAGAGCCTCCGCGAAAATTGATATCAGTGCCCATATGGCTGTATAGATAAAAAAATACAGCCGTTTTTGTCGAAGAAGACTGCATCCATACAGGAACAGATAGGCAAACGGACCGAACATCAATTGTGAAATATAATCCCATACATCAATACCAGATGTGTCGTTGATATCATAGAAATCGAATGGCCCAAGGCAGAGGACGTTGTCGAACAGCATGACTAAATAAATGCCGAGAGTGATCGCCAATACAGTCTGGGTACGGGAAAAACGTTTGGGTAAAAAAAAGATAATGAGGTAACCCATTGCTAAGGTTAAAATAATAAACCCTTCATTGCTATTAAAAAAATGATCATAGGTTCTCACAGAGACTACTCCTTTGCTGTTTTTCGTTCTGAATGACCAGCCGTCTTTTTAAATCCAAGTGAAAGAAGACGAATGAGTAGAATATAAAGAAGATAACCGCCAATGAGAATCCGCCACGAGAGTAACGAGACAAGTATATAGCGTTCTTCAATAATGGAATAGATCATAAAGAGACCGAGAAATAGAAAATCGATCAAAGAACGTCCGATAGTGTTTTTCTTATCTAAATCATTAATAAATAAGACGGTCAAAAGAGGCATAATGCCATTACGATTAATAAGCAAAGCTAGAAATTCGTAAATTCTATAGGGCATATGTTTATAATACATAGGATATGCCGTCTCGTTTAAGACCAGCATGATAATAATTGAACTGGACAGAAAGATGAATAAGGCGTGTTCCTTACTAATATTCAATTTAACCAGTAAAAACCAGCCAATCGTTAACCATAAGAGACAGATATTGGCAGCGAGTACCATAGTAGGATCTTCCATTCGGGTATCAGACTTATTTCTAGGATGTTCTTATTGCTGGAAAACATGCATGTCGTCCTGAATTCTGTATGTGTCGATATCAGACACATGCATGAGTTCTCATCTGTTTTTTTGAGGCTGGGCAATCTGTTCGCATATCTGTGGAAAATTCGTTACAATGAACGATGGATGATTTTTGTCCAATTTCTTTCGCTTGTTCTGAAAGAGAGGATACGGAGGTATTAATTAGTGACAGCTAATCAGGAAATTGTTGATATAACGATTATCGGTGGTGGGCCAACTGGTCTTTTTACGGCTTTTTATGCGGGAATGCGCCAGCTGAAGGTCAAATTAATTGAAAGTCTGCCGCAGCTTGGCGGACAGCTTGGGACGCTTTATCCAGAGAAAGATATTTTTGATGTTGCCGGCTTTCCAACCATTAAAGCCAAAGATTTAGTTCAAAATTTAACAAAGCAGGCGCTGCAATTCCATCCGCAAGTCATTCTTGATCAAAAAGTCGTCAAGCTGCAGCGACTTTCCGATGGGAGAATTGAACTGGAAACGGAAAATGGGGAGAAGCATTTGAGCCATACCGTGATCATTACGGCAGGCGTCGGCGCTTTCTCACCGCGACCGCTCAAGGTAGAAAACACTCGTCAATATGAGCAAGGTAATCTGCATTATTATGTCAATGATATTCAGCAATTTGCCGGTCGTTCGGTTGTAATCCTTGGCGGAGGTGATTCTGCAGTGGATTGGGCGAATACACTCGAACCGATTGCCAATAAGGTCACCATTGTTCATCGCCGAGAGGCGTTTCGGGCTCATGAAAGCAGTGTCAAACAAATGAAACAGTCCTCGATTGATGTCGTAACGCCCTTTACGGCAAAGGATGTTGCCGGAGAGGGTAAGAGAATCGAAAAACTTATCGTCGAAGAAGTGAAGGGCGATAGAGAAATTGAAATTCCGCTCGATGATCTGATCGTTAATTATGGCTTTATTTCAGTACTGGGTCCGATTAAGGACTGGGGGCTGACCCTGGACAAGAATTTGATCGTCGTCAATACGAAGATGGAAACCAATATACCAGGAGTCTATGCGGCTGGCGATATTGCCAGCTATCCCGGAAAAGTTAAATTGATTGCCACGGGTTTTGGTGAAGCACCGACTGCCGTCAACAATGCTAAACATTTCATTGATCCGGATGCGCGGACGCAGCCCATGCACAGTTCCAGTTCCGGCGAACTTTTTAATCAATAAAAAATCAAAAAGGTATAAATAGGAATGGTGCCGTTTGCATCACAATGCGAACGGTTTTTTTCTGCAAGACGAATGATCAAAATGAAAACTTCTGTGGCCAAAAAGGACAGAAGCGTCGAATGAATTTAAAAGGAGAACTGCTCATGTCGCTGAATGATCTGGATAATCGTTTAAAAACTGCATTGATAAAACTTTTCCTTTTGCTGGATCAGCAAAAAGTGCCTTACACGATCGATGGCGCTTTAGCCTTATTGTTGCAAGGTGTGCCGCTGTCGATCAACGAAGAAAAACAGGCAAATCGGATTATCGTTCAATGGGATGCTTTCGCAGATTTCGTCCGACAGTTCGAGAAGCCGATACCCATTGAAGAGGCGGGAGGACAAGCTTCTCGTGTGATGATTGACGAACAGGTTTTTGAGATCTGTTGTACATATGGAACGGTTGTCCGCACGGACCCAGATCGCCTCTATCTGAATATTGGTGAACGTGCTGTGCCTGTTAAATGTTTTGACTATTTTATCCGCACACTTGAGCAGAATGATCCCTTGAAAGTGGCTGTAAAAGAACATCTAAAACATTTGCAGCAGGTGGATGCCTCAGAGAATGGGAAAGCCTGGAATGAGGAAGCGTATCAAGCTTGGGTCAACCGATTTGGTTCTCCGTCTGAGTCCGCAGAGAAAATTGCCCGTAATCCGCTTGCTCGCTTGGGTGCTTTAGGCCCGTATTTTGCCCATAAGGAATTAAAGGGGAAGAAAGTGATTAATTTGCTCGGGTCGCATGGAGGAAAAGCGATTGCTTTGGCAAAAATGGGAGCTGACGTAACAGTCGTTGATATATCCGCTGAAAATGCTGAATATGCCCGGCAGACCGCTGCAGCACTTCAAGTTCCACTCAATTATCTGGTAACGGATGTTCTGACACTGCCTCGTGACTATTCGCTGACTGCCGATTACCTGTTCATGGAATTAGGCATTGTTCATTATTTTATCGATCTGGAACCGCTTGCCAGTCTTGTGTATCGGTTGTTGAAACCCGGTGCTGTCTTCATTCTTCAGGATTTTCATCCCGTTTCGACCAAACTTGTGACGACAAAGGGGAAGAAACAGGTTGTCTTTGGCAATTATTTTGACAAGAAATTGATTGAACGTCAAGTTGCTTACGGCAAACATCTTCAGGGCGAAGAACTGGTGCACAAAGTTTATCTCAAAGAATGGACTTTGGGAGAAATTGTCACGGCCTTTGCTTCCACTGGTCTTCGAGTTAAGACATTGGATGAAGCACCGAATATGAAAATTGCTGATATCGGATTACCCAAACTATTCACTCTCGTCTGTTCAAGGGATCAGTAATCCGGGCAGGTTTGCGTAGCAGGTCAGCACTTCTATATCGGACATTTACTGGACAATTTCGTAATCGATTCCGATAAAAAGAATAAGAGCGAACCAGTTGATTTTTAACTTTTTAAAAGCTTTATGAAGATTTTTACTAAATGTTGTTTTTATTTGTCTTAATCTTGCGTTTTTGAAGAGCTGGCGAATAGTTATAAGGAGTAAGCGGAAAGATAAAAGTGGAAAAAGCTAGCTGAGAATCAATGCATTTTAATAAACATTTCTTTTGTAGAATGCTTTTATTGGTTTATCATTAAACTGATAATAAGTCAAAGAAGGTGAAATCAATTGAAAACGAATACTGGAGAAATACCGTCCGAGAAGAAAATAAAAATAAGCAATCAATTGTGGAAAATGCTCTCGAGAGCCTATCATTTGCAAGCAAAATCCTATAATCAGTTCTTAAAGGAATGGGGACTTTCTTTATCGCAATATCATATTCTGTCCCAGATTGGAAGCCACGAACGGATCTCACAAAAAGAATTAGCCGAGCGCCTCTTTGTCTCTAAAGGGAATGTGACCCAACTAATTAGTAAAATGGAGAAGTCCGGTCTGATACATCGAGAACAAGAATGGAAAACAAAATATCTGACTCTGACAGAACAAGGGTTAGCACTTTTTCGCGAAATTGAACCTCAGCAGAAATTATTTCTCTTTCGACAATTTCAGGAGATGCCGAAGAAAGAACAGAAAGAAATGACTCGCTTACTTGACGCATTCATTTGTTTGCAAACAGCCAATGATCCTGCTGAAGTGGGGGCAACAGAAGAAAAAGATTCCGAAAAAAACTGAAGCATAGCGTTGCGTAAGCGATATCTTCCAAGAGTATCGCTTTAATTTTGCCTATTTATATCGAACGTATGTGTTAAATAAACGTTTAATTAATGCCTTTGTTTGTTTTTCTCTGTCGGCGCTCTGTCTCTGGGTAACTGGCAACAAACAGCCATCCAAACATTCCTCGTTTTCGAGTAAGTAAAAAAGAGATTTAATTATTAATGTTTCCTCAGCCCGTTTAGAAAAAATACTTTTCCTTTTGAGCGTTCTACACCAGATGCTTTCTTTCCCATTTAGTCTATGTATAGTCTATGTATAGTTAACCGGAAAATATATGCAAAATATAAGTAGTTTATACTTTATTTATACGCATAGAGTGTGTATATTTATATGTATAAACGAAATAGATGGACAAACCAAGAAGAGAGGGAATCTTTTATGCCAAATAAAACGATCTATGTGCCCGACGCTGACTTGCAGGTCTTTGATGATGCCCAGTCTGTCTCCGGAAAAAATCTATCGGCAACGATTGTCCAAGCTTTGCGTTTTTTTATAAAAATAGGTGAGGGCAAGGGATTTGAGCATATTGAAGTTTCAGAAGGTGAAAAAGGTTTCTATAAGAGGAAAAGATTTATTGGCAGGGAACTGGCTTCAGCGAGTGTGATGGATGAAAAAGGCGAGCGGATGTCTAACTATATCGTTTATGAAACGGCACATGGTCGTTTTGCCGTTTTTATCACGGTTGAAAGGAAGATGCCGCTGGAAAAATCGATTGAAAGAGAACTCGAAAAACGCATTATGGAGCGGATCGCCGGGGAGAATAAAGGGTCATTACACGTAGCGCCTGAAGAATCGATGCCTGAAGTCCGCCGTTTGGAAATTTATCAGACGATTGATAATCTGGCCGGACATATTCCGACCGATCTCTTCCGGGCGCTTCATGAAATCAAAGATGGTGAGTTTCTTGATATCTGAAAGATCAAGACTTTCACTCGAGGTTTTGCTTTTTATAACGATGGAGGGAACAGAATGATTCGTATTCTTACTAAGCAGCAGGATGGAAAACTTTCCCATAATTCACAGCTCGATCAGCAGGCGAGAGAGAATATAATCTGGCATTGGACAGATATCAGCGAACCAACGGATTCCGAAGAGGATCAAGCCGATAATTTTCTTCCTGTCGCGTTGCATCAAAAAGAGGATAAGCAGCTTAAGAGACGCCCGCAGATCAAACTGTTTCATGATTACTTTCTGTTAACGATAATGGCTGTCAGTCCCAATACGCTAAAAGCTCACGAAATACGCTTATTTGTCGGTCATAATTTTCTGATCTCCCATCATCATGATAATTTGAAAGCCGTCAATGATGTCTGGCATGAATGCCGGGCAGAAGATAGTAAATTAACTGACAATGGAACGCCCACAGAAATCCTTCATCGGTTAATCGATCGGCTGATTGAGCAGTATTATATGACGGCGAATCTGCTTGAAGATAAGATTGATAATCTGGATAGAAATTCAAAGCGAGAATCCATTGGTCAGCTGAATCGTCGTGTTTTTCAGATCCGCAGCGAATTATTAACCTTTCGGCGAGTGGTTTCTCCGCTGCAGGATATCGTTCAGCGAATGATTGGTTCCTCATCCATTGAGACGTCGGATGAAGAGACCCTTTTTTTGCGTAACATCAATGAAGCATTGGCCAGAATTGTCCATCTTATTGAGTCCAATATGGAAATAACGTCAGATATCCGTGACAGCTATCTTTCGTTGACCTCTTACCGCACGAATAGCATTATGCAGACGCTCACTGTCATTACGACGATTTTCATGCCCCTCAGTTTTATTGCCGGAATTTATGGCATGAATTTTCGGTATATGCCTGAACTGAAATGGCATGATGGCTATTTTCTTGTTCTGATCCTGATGATGGGTATCGCAATCAGTATGTATTTTTGGTTTCGGAAAAAAGGATGGTTTAGAGATTAACCGATATATATCGTGATATGGGTTGAAGGATGGAGAGATCATGACCAAATTTGCACATGGCCGCGCAATCTTTGCGTAAATCTGAAAACAGGATATAGCGCAGAGATTGCCGAATGATTGGATCCTGGCAAAAAGAGGGCCTGAGCAGCTGTGCCTGAATTTCCTTTTCTCTTTGATTGGGTGCTACGAGGAATAATTTACTGGTTTCTTGACCAAAAGAAAGTGAAAGGTCGCGCAGTCGCAGCATGCCTGAATAGATCGATGTGCTTTTTTCAACCTCAAAGCCGCAGACAATCGTTCCGGAACTCTCCAACCAAAGGACATCAATCAAAGCAATTGTTTTTGCAGTATCATTGGAAATATCTTGTAAGGGAAGCTTGCTGATTGAATAAGTGCCGAGACTTTTTCCATTCCATTGACGCTGATGATCATTCCCCGCAATCCACACAGAATAGCCCAAAGCATGTCCCAATTCGGCCAGATGGCCTTGCATCTCACTATGAACATTTTCTTCAGCGAGATCGAGAAGAATTTGTGTATGTCGACTTTTCATCTGCTTTCTTCTTTTCTCAACATTCTGTTCCAAGAATTGCGTTGCATTTTCTGGGATAAGCATGCGTCCAGCGCCCAGTTCAAATAGCAATCCAGCAAATGCACCGAGATCTGTCGATAAAGCAGCTTGGTGATTCATCGCTAGAATGGTTTCACGAATTTCCAAATAATCAGGCCATGAACCTAATTTCTTCTTTGCATGAAATAAGGCATTGAAACCACGCAATATAGCCGTATTAAAAGGAGGGAAGAGTGTCGGATGAAGAAAATAAAGAATATTGGCACAAGCCGGCCCCATGCCTTTAATTTTTAACTGATCGAATTGGAGAATTGCTTTTAAAATCTGTTCTTCTTTTTTAGCTAGAAGACAGGCATTCAGAAACCTAGCGAAGGCGAGCTGATTGATTCTGTTTTCATAAATATCCGGTATTCTTAGTTTTGGTTTCCATGAAAAAGCATGCGCAGCTCCTTTAAAAATTTGCTTTTGTTCTGAAATCGCTGTTACCACTGTTTCAAGACTGGAGCCTTTAAATTGATGACCGAATGTGTCTGCCTCTATTTCCTGAATCACCAACTTTATCCCTTTCTTAATTGTCCGAAAAGCTTTCAATCGTTCTTCACTTGTTATAAACCACGTATTATATACAGATTCTTCGTCCTTTTCAAAACGATTGACTAGTTCCTCCAAAAAATTACTTACTGCCATGCTCATCCGCCCCTATGCCAATTGCCTTATTTCTTCAATTATTATAGCTTATTTACCGACTGAATGGACTGTTTTTTCATTGAATGAGTCAACCGATCGATAAAAGCGGATGGCAAGAGGACGAGCATATGATACACTTAACAACATAAGTGTATGAGTGAAGGGAAGCGTCGAGTCTTATGGAAGAATTAAAAGAACGAATTATTAAAGAAGGTCAGGTGATTGGTAACAATATTTTAAAGGTCGATCGCTTTCTGAATCATCAAATTGATCCGGTATTTATGCAGAGAATCGGCGAGCAATTCGCCAAACTTTTTGTCTCGCAAAATATCAGCAAGGTGATAACCATCGAATCCTCCGGCATCGCTCCGGCCGTCATGACCGGGCTCGCACTGCAGGTTCCGGTGATTTTTATTCGTAAAAAGAAACCAGTCACCGCGAACGAAGAGGTTCTTGTGACAGATGTATACTCATTTACCAAGAAAGTAACAAATACGATCTACATAGAAAAAGGATTGCTCACCCCCGATGATCGGGTCCTGATCATTGATGATTTTCTGGCGAATGGAGAAGCTTCGCTGGGGTTGGTTCGGCTGATTGAACTATCCGGGGCCAAGGTTGCAGGTATTGGGATTGTTGTCGAAAAATCGTTTCAGGAAGGACGGAGAAGGCTGGATCAGGCAGGGTACGCGGTTCATTCCCTGGCTCGCGTCGCTTCATTAGAAAAAGGAGAGGTTCAATTTTTAGATTAATTGAATCGCAGCAGTTGAATGATCTGGTGCCGATTCCGCGCGACAAGAGGGAAGAATAAGAAATCGATAAGATATTAAACATAAATATAATTATGTAAACTTAATGAGTAAAAAAACTTGACAAAAGCTTATTAAGTCTAAGCGTGCTTTCCAGATGGATCATCCGTATCTCGGGATTCGTCTTCATCAAAATGATCATCCATATGATCGACTGCCCTTTTCAATTCATCATTAGATAAATGGGTATAAATCATCGTTGTTTGAATTGATGAATGGCCCAGTTGACGACGCAATTTGGGGATATCGTTATTTTCTGCCTGGTAGCGCGTAGCAAATGAATGCCGTAATTTATGCACAGATAAAGAAGGTTTGCCAAATGCTGTCGCATATTTTTTGACGAGATTCTCGATGGCGCGCGGGCTGAGCCGACGTGTCGTTCCTTTGGGGCCCATAGATGTCGCGACAAAGAGCGCTTTATTTGTTTGTGAAATTTTATATTTTTTTGAGCGGATGGATAAATAGTCCTCAAGATCCAGAGCGGCCTGCTCACTGAAAAAAACGTATTGTTCCTTATTGCCTTTGCGAATGACGCGAGCCATCCTTTTATTCAGATCAATATCCGCGAGATCTAAGCCGACAACTTCGGAAAGTCGAAGGCCGGAACCGAGAATTAAAGAAATAATAGCGGTATCGCGTTCGGCATTTTGTGTGTGGAAGTTCAGCAATTTCTGATTTTCTTTGATCGCCTCGCAATAATCTTGAGCCACGAACTGGCGGAATTGTTCATATTCATCGTTCCAGAGAATTTTACCAGCCATTTTCTGAGCGATCGTTTCCTGATCTTCTTTGACTTTATTAAATGCAATCTTTGCCATCACATTTCGAGTCAAATAGGGCTGCAATTCCTCGGTCTCCGCCACATTCTGCAAGTAATTGAAGAGTGACTTCAATGAAGAGAGCTTGCGGTTAATCGTGAATTTATCGTTTTGCAGTCGAAATTGAAGATAGGATAGAAAATTTTCGACGGATTGGGGCGTCAGCGCTTCCAGACAGCTCAGTGGAATATCGATTCGCGCGCCAGTATAAAAACCTTCTGAAAGCAGCCAGTCAAAAAAAATCAGATAGTCATGACAATAATTAAGCAAGGAACGCGGTGACATGGTGCGCATTTTCTTATCGACATATTCGCCGACATACCAAGGCAGCTCGGCAGTTTTTTGATCAATACGATCATAAAGATGATTTGTGCGCGCATCGGCCATTGTAAAAACCTCCCAAAGGAATAGACCTGATCGAATAGAATAACATGAAAAAGCCTATCTTTATTTTAACATCCGGAGATTACTTCGTCAAAATTATATTTTACGTAGTAATGTAGAACAATAAAAAACCCCTCTTCATTAAAAACTATTGAGGAATGTCTGCTGACAAAATGAATTGTTTTGATAAAGATTTTGAGTTGTACTTCCCTTTTTGAAAACAAAGGCCAATTAATCGGTTCTTCATTTTTTCTTGTGCAAAGTTTAATGGGCAGCTTTAATTGCTTATCTTTGACATCGACTCTGTAGACATCGCCGCTTTCCAGTCGTTTTTTCATTGCAATTTTGGGTACAAGCATTGCACCAAATCCAGCCTTCATTTCAGAATGCCTTTCGATCATCAGGGCGTGTCCTTCACTGTTGCAATTCATAATAGCGAATTGTATAATAAAATCGAGCAATGAGCAAAATGAAACCGTCAATGGTTAGACATTGACGGTTTGGCAACAAAACTGCATTTGCAGAATCACACTCAACTAAATTGTAGAAAACAATCCGTCTCGTGTATGGGGATACAATCGGCGGATTATTTTCTGTCTTTATTTGACAGTATGGCGACGATGCTTACGACAACTGATAACGCTGATATGAATAAACCAACTGAGTTGACTGCAAGCATGATTGCTTCGAATACTGTCATTTTTATCACCCCCTCGCCTTAGACTGCGAGAGTGTGAATCCGCCTATACCCTTTTGTGCCTAGGCCCATTATACTACGATTCTAGTAGCCATGAAACGAAAAAATAACCATCTTTAAAGACAGTCGATTTGGAAGAATGGCGCAGCGTAAAAGCTACGTCATTTTTTCGTATGCAGGTGTATTCATCCTCTGCAGAGTATCCAATAGTGTTCCATCGACGCTCTTGCTTTGATTAATCAAACGATCATTTGCACGTTTTCTGTATTGCTGTATACTATAGTCAAATAGACATTTGATTGGAGGACTCTCAATGAATAAATTGCAGGATGATATATGTGAAGTGACCTGTATCCACAAAGACAAAGTCATGCGTGTCAGAAAAAGCTTGGAAAAGAGCAACACGGTTGTGATTGCGGATCTGTTTAAAATTTTAGCGGATCAAACCCGGATAACTATTGTTCACGCCTTAGCACTCGAGGAAGAACTATGTGTTTGTGATGTCTGTGCAATTGTCGGCTGCTCGAAAGCGACAGCCTCCCATCATTTACGGTTATTGAAGAAAATCGGCTTCGCACACTCTCGCAAAGAAGGAAAATTCGTTTATTATTCGCTTGACGACGATTATGTCCGCCAGCTCGTACAGCTGGCATTTAAGCATCAAGCATCCCAAGAAAATCTTGATCACGAGGCTATGGCCTGAAAAATAGAAAAGAGATGTCTGAGTTCAAATGAAACGGATACCATTCATACCTATCGCTGATTCCAAAAAACAATGTCCGTGCTTAACCTGCGTGCATCAGGAAATCGAGGAATGTGTTGTCGAAAAATGCAATTGTTGCGACTGCTATGAGACGAGTGGAAATCTGGCAGTAAAACCAGATAACTGCGATTGTTGTGCAGATGAATTTGATGACGGCTGCAATGACGAAGAAGATGAGGATCAATGTGACGATGATTGCTGCGATGATGATGAAAACGAAGACGAGCACAGTTTAAAAGAGGTCTCCCCTCTCAGTCTGGATCTTTCTTCGGTGGTTTATCAGGTCAGTGGAATGGATTGCCCGGCCTGTGCTCGAACGATTGAAAAAAGTGTGTCCCGGCTCCCCGGAATAGCAGCGGTTCAGGTTCACTATAGTACGGGGAAGATGCGTGTTGTTTATTCAGATTTCAATAAGCTCTCCCCTATTCCGAAACAAGTCAGTAAACTTGGCTATCAGATAAAACTTGACGAAAATTCAAAGTTATCAAATGGATCAGGCATCAGAGAAAATTACCGAATTGAAGGAATGGATTGCGGCGCTTGTGCAAAAACGATTGAAAAACATTTGCAACGTTTCTCCGAGGTCCAGAGTGTTGCGGTGAATTTTTCATCGGGCAAGATGGCGATCAGCCATTCCCTCTCTACTGAACGCATTCAGCAGGAGGTTAAAAAAATTGGTTACCAGGCGATTCCCGATGCGCCTAAGGAGCAACAATCCGCTCAACGTGTTTCTTCTCATCAATCTTTTTGGGAAATCTTAATTTCCGGATTCTGCATCGCTGCTGGATTTGCTCTGTCCTTCACTTCGGTAATGTTTCTTTTACCCGTGATTCTATTCGGTATGGCTCTCGTGATTAGTGGCCGTCAGCCTGTGAAAAGCGCTTATTATGCGTTAAAAAGCCGTTCACTTGATATGAATGTTCTGATGTCTGCTGCAGTTATCGGTGCTGTCTGCATCAATCAATGGTTTGAAGCAGCCACAGTCGTCTGGCTGTTCGCTCTGGGTGCTGTTCTCGAGAAACGTTCGGTTGAAAAAACACGGCGTTCGATTGGCGATCTGATGAAGGTCGCTCCTGCAGAGGCTTGGATTAAATCAGGCGATTCACTCATTAAAAAGTTCGTTCGAGAGGTCACGATCGGTGACACCATGGTCGTGAAACCCGGAGAAAGCATCCCACTGGATGGTGAGGTTATTAAGGGAAAATCCAGTGTCAACCAGGCACCGATCACCGGCGAATCGATCCCCGTAGACAAAAGTCAGGGAGATGCCGTTTTTGCCGGAACATTGAACGAAAATGGAACGCTTGAATGCCAAGTGACTAAATTGTCAACGAATACGGCCATTGCCCGGATCATTCAAATGGTTGAAGTGGCTCAGGAAAAACAGGCACCGACCCAAACCTTTGTTGATCGGTTTGCCCGTATCTATACACCAATTGTATTTATCTTGGCGATTGCGGTCATGATTATTCCCCCCGTTATCGGACTCGGGACCTGGGGATCCTGGTTCTATAAAGGGTTGGAATTGCTTGTGGTGGCCTGCCCCTGTGCGCTGGTCATTTCAACTCCGGTGGCGATTGTCTCAGCTATCGGCAACGCAGCCAAACAAGGCGTCCTGATCAAAGGCGGTGCTTTTCTGGAAAAGGCTGGCCAGATTCAGTCGATTGCTTTTGATAAAACCGGAACGATCACAGAAGGCAAGCCTAAGGTTGCCCGTATTATCCCGTTTACCGGAGATGGATCGCGGTTAATTTCATTGGCAAAGACCTTGGAAGATTATTCAACGCACCCGATCGCCCGCTGTCTGTCCGCTTATGCGAATGAAAAAAACATTCTGGCGATTACTGGTGAGAATTTTCAAAACATTCCCGGTAAAGGTGTTCAAGCGAAGATATCAGGAGTCGTTTACTATGCCGGCAGTTTGAAACTCTTTCATGAAAAAGGTGTCGGTACTCTGGATGAATATGACCAGGCCCAGGAATTACAAAAAGCTGGCCAGACACTGGTCGTGATTGGAACCGATCAAGCCCTGATCGGCGTCATTGGCGTTTCGGACACCATTCGGAAAACAACGCATTCAGCTCTCAATCAACTGAGAAAAATAGGCATTCATGATTTGGTGATGCTGACCGGGGATAATCAGAAAACTGCGGAACAAGTGGCGAAAGGCGCTGGCATTACCCATTATTTTGCTGACCTGCTTCCGGAAGATAAAGTCACCGCGATAAAGAAGCTGCAGGCGTCCGGTCTGAAAACGGCAATGGTCGGCGATGGCATTAATGATGCCCCTGCTCTTGCCAATGCCGACCTGGGTATTGCCATGGGTGGTGCGGGAACAGATACGGCAATGGAAACGGCTGATCTTGTGCTTATGGCAGATAATCTGGAAAAGTTGCCGTTTGCTCTTTCCTTAAGCCGAAAATCCATGAGAATAATTAAACAAAATGTTAGCTTCGCTTTAATTGTCAAAGCAGCGGCCTTGTTCTTGATCTTTCCAGGATGGCTGACACTCTGGCTCGCTGTATTCAGTGATACAGGTGCGGCTTTACTTGTTATTTTAAACAGTTTACGATTATTTCGGCAAAACCGTTCCTAAAAGGCAATGACTCATAATACGTATTTAAAAAGCGCTTTACCGGAGGAATACTGCCTCTCGTGAAGCGCTTTTTTAGTGCTCAGTTGAAGAAATCAGATTTCCACATGTGTGTTGCAAAAAAGATAATGATCCTTTCCCCTCCCTTCGCTTCCTTGCCCAACATTAAGAAATAATGATTCTGATCATTTAATTTGAAATCTATATAAGCTAATGTTAATATAATGATACGATTATATAAGGATGTGGTTATATGGATGATAAAGGTAACGTGGAAGTGATTTCTTCTTTGTTGAAGATAATCAGTGATAAGACCAGGCTTCAAATGCTGGCCTATTTGAAAAGCGGCGAAATGTGCGTTTGCGAATTTGTTGACCTCTTTGATTTGTCACAGCCTGCGATTAGTCAGCATCTAAAGAAATTACGCACGGCTGGTATCATTCTTGACCGCAAACAAGGAACGTGGGTTTATTATCGTCTAAATACCGATCTTCCAGTGTATCTATTTGAAATTATTCAGACCCTCCCCGCATTGAAAAATAAGGCCTGTGATTGTCAAAACAAAAATTCGACTCCATTGGAACTGTCAAAATGAAAAAATTATCTTTTTTAGATCGTTATCTTACTTTGTGGATCTTTTCAGCTATGGTTATCGGTATACTGCTTGGTCACCTGATTCCTTCTTTCGCTGATGCGCTGAATACGCTCCAGATAGGAACGACATCGCTGCCAATTGCTGTTGGATTAATCATTATGTTATATCCACCTCTGGCAAAGGTACGTTATGAAGAACTTGGAAAGGTTTTTAAGGACGTTAGAGTCCTCCTGTTATCTCTTGTACAAAACTGGATTATCGGGCCTGTGTTGATGTTCCTACTGGCTATTATTTTTTTACATGGATATCCAGCATACATGACAGGCCTGATTATGATTGGTCTGGCACGTTGCATTGCTATGGTCATTATTTGGAATGATCTTGCTCAGGGAAATCGTGAATATACAGCTGGGTTGGTCGCGTTTAATTCTATTTTTCAAATCCTCTTCTACTCTGTTTTTGCGTATTTTTTTGTTACCCTGCTTCCAGATTGGCTGGGCCTAGACAGCCTTCAGATTCATGTCAGCATGTTTGAAATTTCTCGAAGTGTTCTGATCTATTTAGGCATCCCTTTTTTAGCGGGAATTCTGACTCGCGTGATCTTGGTGAAAGCAAAGGGAAAAGTATGGTACGAAAAAGTTTTCTGTCCGTTGATCAGCCCTCTCGCGTTAATCGCTCTGCTTTTTACGATTATTATCATGTTTTCTATCAAGGGTCAGATGATTATCCAGCTGCCCATTGACGTGATAAGAATAGCCGTTCCACTCTTGATTTACTTTGTGATCATGTTTTTTGTCTCCTTCTTTCTGTCGAAGAAAACAGGAGCCGATTATGGTCAATCTTCGGCGCTTAGCTTTACAGCCGCCAGCAACAATTTTGAATTAGCAATCGCTACGACTGTTGGAATTTTTGGTATTCAGTCCGGTGAGGCATTCGCAGCTGTTATTGGTCCTCTTGTTGAGGTTCCAGTTATGATTGGTTTAGTCAATATTGCGCTACGCCTGAGGATAAAATTCAATAGCAAGGAACAGGTAAATATGAAAGGTGGCCGTTGAAATGGATAAGAAACTCATTTATTTCTTATGTACAGGTAATTCCTGCCGTAGTCAAATGGCGGAGGGATTTGGGAAAAAGTATCTTTCCGAAGCCTACGATGTTCGTTCAGCGGGTATCGAAGCCCACGGCTTAAATCCGAATGCTATTCGAGCGATGCAAGAAATAGGTATTGACATCTCTGAACAAAAATCGAAGATCATTGAGTCCGAGTCTCTGAATCAAGCTTATCTTGTGGTGACGTTATGCGGCGATGCCGAAGAAAGATGCCCGATGACTCCACCTCACGTCCGAAGAGAACATTGGGGATTTGATGATCCAGCAAAAGCCAAAGGAACACCTGAAGAAATATGGTTGGTGTTTCAAAACATCCGGGATGGTATTGAAAAAAGAATTAAGGCTCTCGCTCAAGAAATCAAGAGAGACAATTAATTAAAAAATAAGGAGTTGGCTTATCTAATGGACGTTTCTAATGATCAAATTAGACAAAATGTTCGAAATCGGTACAAAAAAATTGCTCTTCAGGATGTTTCGATTCAATCCTGTGGCTGTTCATCTGAAGTCGGTTGCTGTGCGACAGAATTTGACCGTAATAATGTTTCGGAACGACTCGGTTACTCTGCCGATGAATTAAATGCAGTACCTGAAGGCGCAAATTTAGGCTTGGGTTGCGGAAACCCACAAGCCATTGCCTCTTTAAAATCAGGTGAAAATGTGCTGGATCTTGGAAGTGGCGGCGGTTTCGACTGTTTTCTTGCAGCTCGTCAGGTCGGTGAAACCGGTCAGATTATTGGCGTGGATATGACTCCAGAAATGATCAGCAGAGCAAGGGAAAACGCTGGCAATGGATCATTTAATAATGTTGATTTTCGCTTAGGAGAGATCGAGCATTTACCTGTTGCTGATCATTCCATTGACGTTATTCTTTCGAATTGCGTGATCAATCTTTCACCTGATAAACCTCAGGTATTTAAAGAAACCTATCGTGTACTGAAAAAAGGCGGACGACTGGCGATTTCAGACGTGGTACTCACTACTGAACTCCCCCGTGGCATTAAAAACGACTTAGATGTCTCCTATTCAGGGTGCATTTCAGGAGCTTCTTCTATTGACGATCTCCATTTCATGCTTGAGCAAAGTGGATTTACCCAAATTGAAATTAAGCCAAAAGATGAGTCAAAAGAATTTATTAAGGAGTGGATTGCTGGAGTAAATATTGAGAATTATATTGTTTCGTCGACTATTCAAGCAGTGAAGCCGCGATAAATAGAACACATTCATGAGAAACGATACAATAAGAGATACTGACAATCTGCATGTCAGCGTAACAACAATTCGTCCGGAGATAGCAAATCCACATGGACGGATTTTTTTATTTTTGTACAGGGCCCCAATGCAGGTGTTTCTTTCATTTTCCTGTGTTATTTTCAGCCCGTTATCATGGCTTTGAGACATTTATTCAGATAATCGGCTTGCTGCACGGCGTTATGATCCGCTAAGATTTCCCCTTTTTTGTCTCCCTCACCAATCACATAACCGCTGAATTCCATCTGAAAAAAGTCACAGATATAGGTCATCTGCTGAATAATCGGCAAGGCTTTCACACGGGGTTGGTCACCTCCAACAGTGATCAAGTAATTTTTCTTATCTCTCATCCTCTCTTTAAAGTCAGGTATTTCCGGGTTTCTTAGAGACTCTGACCAACGATCTATATAGGTTTTGAGCAGACTCGATAGCCCGTACCAGTAAACTGGCGTGACAAATACAAAAATATCTGCTTCCAATTGATCATGAATCAGCGAGGGATACTCATCTTTTTCCGTTTGAGAAGCAGTTCTGCTTCCCTGATGAAGCGTGTCATCTATCGGTAAGATGTGATGATCTCTCAAAAAGATCTTTTTTACGTTAATGTTTTGGAGGGCAATTTCTGCCAATATTTCTGAATTCCCTTTTTCTCTGATCGAACCATAAAATGCGACTGCTTTCATCTGCGGATCTCCTTATCTTGTGCTGTTCTTGTTCTCATCATAGAATAAATAGCTCGATGATCAAAGACGTTAATTTTGATAGTGTCAATCGAAATATCCGATGATACAGGCAAGGATGTCAACCTGCTGTATGTAAACTGCGATCTGCTTCTGTTTCCGTTGACAATTTATTTATATAGCAGTATGGTGTAACTGTTACACCATACTGTAACTAACATTTGGAGGTGCCTGAAAAATGTATTATACCGCAAAACAACTCACGGATAAATTAGTTGCTGAAGGTGCTGCCATTAATCTGAGAACCGTTCGTTACTATACACAAATTGATCTAATTCCACCACTCGAAATGGTCGGCAAAAAGCGTGTCTATAGTGACCTTCACTATGACTATCTGCGCGCCATAGTTACTCTCTCGAAAATGGGAGACACGCTGGCTTCGATTAAAGAAAGATTAAAGAATCTATCCCCTGATGAACTTAAAAAGATTGCCGACCCAATGCAGCTTTATTGCTCAGAAAATCTTACCACCCGGGAAACAACAAAGATAAATGCGGATGCTTTTATCACACTGAGTACGAATGTGAATCCGTCTGTACGGCAAAAGATCGTCGACTCCGTTTCAAAAATTATGAAAGAAGATGGCCCAAAATGAATAGCCAAGTCGCGTTGGAAAAAAAACAGTTGGAATGTTCTGAAGGCATGAATCACTTGTTGATCCATATAAGTGGTTCAGACATTTCTGAAATAGACAATCTTCAGCTTCACCTGACCCTTCCAAAGGGGATTAATGCCCTGAAGAATTTAAACCACTTCATTGAAGATACTGATCACAAGGTGACCATCCCACACCTGCACTAAGATACATATCTGATTTTTGAACTGTTTACTGGAGAGCGTATTCCATTAGATCAATTATTGATTACGGTGAATTTAACCTATTGTCTTCATGGGCAGCTTTTTGAGCAAACAAAGCGGATTCCTCTCATGATCGTTTCTGAAGAGATAAGCGATCAAATTAGGATAGATTCTGAAATTGTGTCACGTGTTGCAAAAATAAAAAGTGATAACGAGAGCAAAAGAGAACAGTACCCATTTATCGTCTATCCAGTCCTGCAACAATTAGACAATGATTGCTCCCCTCTTGAAGAAAAGTACCGCATCCAGAGTTCCTATGAGGTTATTCAATGAACCGATTCCTTCGCATTTTCCGAAACACGAACTATCGCCGTCTATTTTTCGCGTCTTTTGCCTCGCAGCTAGGGACGATTACTTCTACCACGGCTTTTACTTTTTATTTGCTTGATCATTACGGAAACAGACCCTCTTACGCCACACTGATAGGAATGATGTATACGCTACCTTCACTTTTTGTCTTTTGGATCGTCGGCGTTTTAGCCGATAACATCAATCGGCAAAAAATCACGGTTTATTCGGATTGCCTAAATGTTGGTTTTTGCGTGTTACTGATCTTTGCTGCCGTTTCAAAAAACATTTATGCCATTTTTCCTCTACTCTTTATGATCACTGTCGCATCAAAATTTTTTGCTTCTGCACAGGCCGGATTAATTCAGGGAATCCTGAATAAAGAAGAATATGTAGTGGCCGGTGGCTTGAACCAAATGCTGACCAGCATCTTCCTTCTCTTTGGCACGGCTTTTGGAGCATTTTTTTACTGGACACTCGGTATCTCCGGAGCAATATTAATTAATGGCTTCAGTTTTCTGATTTCCGGTTTTCTGATTTTTCAATGCCGATTTCGCCAAGAAGTCGTTTCACCAAAAAAGAATCACGTGTTTCAGCTTAAAATCAGCTCGATTTTTTCTGAATTTAAACAGGGCATTTCTTATATTGTGAATCAGCGAGTCCTTAAATATCTGGTGCTTGGAACCTTTATCTTAGGATTTGTTAATGGCGGCCTAGCGATTATGCCAGTCTATCTGCTGAGATATAAATTGGCGACTGGCTATTATCAGCAAGCAGCCTCGTTTTCAGGAATTCTTTTTGGAATTGGAATTTTGATCGGAAGCTTTGTCGCCTCAGTACTTTCGAATAAAATCAAGCTGTATAAGCTGATGATTTGTGGCTTTTTTATGGCGAGCATTGTTATCTCAGCTGAATGTTTTGTACGAAATATTCCGGCTTTTCTTATCTTCTATTTTCTAACGGCATTTTCAATACCCATTGTCAGTGTTCCTTTTTATGGGTGGCTCCCTCAAATTGTTGATTCAAAATTCATCGGACGTGTTCAGGCTCTGTTTGATCCCATCGGCAATTTTGCCCAATCGCTGCTCTTTATCCTCTTGACATTAACGTTTCCTAAATATGTGTCGGTGGAGACTCCTTTTCTTTGGTTTGGCGGCTGCCTTTTCGTTGTCGGAATGCTTTATATAATTGTACTTCCTCGTGCACAGCCAACCTTTGCACCGACGACAGAAAAAGAATAGAACATTGCTCTTTATGGCTGGCTTATTGAAAAAAGAATTTCCAAACTCGTGTCGCCAAAGATGACATATTTCCAAGCCGATATCCTTTTAATCATAATTAGGATTGTTGTGTCTTTTGCAGCCAAATAAATAACAGCCTGTTTCAATATGGGGTTCAAAAGCTAAAGAAGGACGTACTCCTCTGCCCACTTGTTCAGCGGAGTGTTTTAAGAACTTAATATCCATCTTTAATTCGTCAATATATTCTTCTTTTCTGCCAGGTTCCCAATCCTCATCGTTTTCATCGAGAGCTTCATGTATTTCTGTTAAGATATATTCAATGAGGGAATCGAGTATTTCCTGCACTTTATCCAATTGTCCAAGTGTTTTTAACGCGAAAAAATATGGCGGCAAACGATCGACTGTGTAAGAAACTAAATTTAGTTTCGAGTAAATACTAATAACATCCGAATAATTTTTCGCTTCATAAAAAATTTCAACTATCTGATCTTCTTCAACATCGTCTGTTTTTTTACTCTGCTTCATTAATTCTTTTGCTGCTGTCAGAGCCTCCTCTCTTCTTCCAAGTTCTGCTGAACAAATCCCATAACTAAGTAAGGGATTTAAACTTCCATGATCCTGCGTTCTTTCCGCATTTGCCTTCCTAAAATAATCTGCTGCTTTTTCAAGGGATGACGTTTTGTAATAACATATGGCCAAATTATTTAAACTTTCTATTGTAGGATGAATGTTTATAGCTTCTCGTAATGTCTTCTTCGCTTGTTTAAAATCATTTTTTTCGGTGTAAATTTTACCTAATAAATTATAGGGAAAAT
Organism: Sporolactobacillus sp.; assembly: GCA_047718855.1. Classification (GTDB taxonomy): domain Bacteria; phylum Bacillota; class Bacilli; order Bacillales; family Sporolactobacillaceae; genus Sporolactobacillus. The sequence goes on from JBDNRY010000001.1 coordinate 91,435, forward strand.
ACGATGAGGGATTCATTTGAATCGTTTTTTTTAAGAGGTCAATCGCTTTATTTGTTTTGATTCGCCAACCACCTCCTGCTAAAGGTTCTCCTTCGGTATAGTAAAAATAAGCTAAATTATTTAGCGACTGGATGGTTGGTTGAATATTAGCTGCCTTTTGAAACTGTAATAATGCCCCTGTGCCATCATTAGTTTCCAATAATGCTATCGCCAGGTCGTTTATTAAAAGAGTGTTGTTTGGTTCCAGTTTAAGCTGTTTCTGTAATTGATTAACAAGTTTTTTGAAGTTGATCACATCCATTTTTCTCCTTATTTAATAAGTTTAGACATTTTATAACGGTGCAACTATTATAACGGCATCTCTTTTTAAGCTTACGCCCGTATTATCCTGTGGTATACCTAAAATCTTTGTTATGAAATTTGCCATTGTCTTGTGTTCACTTTTTAAATGCCTTGATTATTTCTTTGTTTTGCTTTTCACCGTACGCTCCAATACTGGGGAAATAAGCGATTCTTGATTCAGCTAATTTGTCAATATTTATTTTCATATTCTAATCCTCTCTTGTATATTATATCTTTTTATCAGTATCCGAATGAATTAATAGTATTATCATGCAGGCTTGTTTACTTTCCGATTGGGTTCTTGGTGTAAAAGTTCTGATTGCTGCTCAGTCATTTCGTCATGATTTTAACCAGGTACTTAAAAAATATATAGCAAAAAAAATAATCAGCTTATTCGTTTTGTCATTTTCTGACACGAATCATGATCTTCGAATTACTAGGGACTCATTCCCCTTCATTATTGAATGGAATTTGTATATAATGGATTATAGAAGTCATATAATAAAAATGACCGCCGGTGCTATAACACCAGACGGTCGATCGCAACAGGATGATTCCCACAGGGGGTCAGCGCATATGTTTAGGTGAAAAAATAACCTACCCATTAACGAGCCGTTAACTCAAGGGTGGTTATTTTTTTCCATTTCTATCTGACATAATCCGGCTGAACTTCTGTCCAGTTCCTTTTAATTTCTCCTAACAATCAGTTACTACATGAGTATCCAAAAATGAATAGACAATCGCGACTAGTTGTTAAAAAAGTAAGGATTATACTGATGTTCCAAGGCGAACAATGTTTTCAGTTCGTCAGCTTTCAATAGCGACTGTTCTGAAAATCTAATGTATAAGCACCTTAAGAAATGCTTCATATTGATTCGCTTTGTCAGGTACTCCCTGGCAGCCAAAGAATGAGCCGTCAGTGTTTCAAGTTTCTCCAGATTGATTTTTGTCAGCCATTGAAGCAAGCGAACGGGTTCAATTTTTTTAAGGCGAATCATTGAAATGACGACCGTTGCCAGTCTTTCATCTTCCTCAGCCTCAAACACACGTGGTGCGTGATAGAGAATAGTGCGAATGCCTTGTAAGAGTAATAAACAATCCTCAGCTGTTGCGAACCTATTTTGGGCGCATTCATCCATCGCATCGCTGATATGAGCCGGAGCATGTGCCCATCCTTTTCCGACAACGAAACTGCGATAGTCCTTTTCCATCGTACAATACTGAGTAATTGGAAGCAGAATTTGTTTAAATTCTTCACGGGATAAAAAGTATTCTTGATTATCACGATAGAGAATTAATGCAATAAGCAGCGAAGAGAAAGATCTTAAAAAAACGCTATCTGAGTCCTGTTCACCAATCTTATGAAAAAGCATCTTTCCTGCGACAGCCTGCTTCAATAGCTCTTTTAGCGTTTCTGGCCCAATTCGTTTTTTCTTCACTATCCATTGGGCAAGGATCGTATAACCCAAATCATCCCTCAGTTCACCATCAGTCGAACGAAGTGCACCCATGACGAGCTCTGCAGCTGAGCCTTCATCGAATCCGTTTGGAATGAAAAAATCATTTTCACGAATTTTGATCAATAGTTTTTTCAACTCATTGTCTTGCATTAAATCGCCTGATTTCCACTGTTGGGTTTCATTTTTTCGTCTTATTAAGGGTAAGGGGAAGCTTTGAAGCGATTCTCTTCCCCCATAAAAATTATAGCTTATTTGAATGATAGAGGATCGGCTGATTTTGACAAGGTCTGCTGCTAAAAATATATACAAATGCATATATCCCGTATAGGCTACGGTACCCTTCAAATTTATTCTAATATAAGTTTTGTGAATCTCTGATGTTATTAAAAAAAATAAAACAAATGTGTATTGAAATAGTGAAGTTGAATAAACTGAATGATGAGTATACAAAGTATATACGAATGGACAAAGGGTGATATTATGGGTAAAGAAGCGAAAAGAATTTCAACAAGAAGAAAGGAACGGGAAAAGATGACAACAACCTTGCAAAAATGGGGAAATAGTTTAGCGGTACGCTTACCGAAAGATGTTATTGAGCAGGCAGGCATTGATCAAGGAACAGAATTGGTCATTAACGTTGAACAGGGTCGAATTCAGTTGATCCCCAAAAGAGAGGAACCGACTTTAGAAGAATTATTGAACCGGATTACTCCGGAAAATCGCCATGAATGGATTAACTTCGGCAGGGAAGGAAATGAATTGCTGTAATGGAATCCACTGAAGGTAAATTGAGCCGTACTGTGGACTATGTTCCTGATCGTGGGGACATTCTTTTTATAGATCTCTTACCAAAGAAGGGGCATGAACAGGCTGGAAGTTGGCCAGCAATTGTTTTAACGCCGAAGTTGTTCAGTGAAAAAACTGGACTTTTCATTGCGTGTCCAATAACAAGTAAAGTAAAAGGGTATTCATTTGAAGTAAAGTTGCCAGAAACAATGAGCACAAAAGGTGTTGTGCTGGCCGATCAGATTAAAACTCTGGATTGGCGAGCGAGACAGCTTGATTATAAAGAAAATAGCGTTGCTGTTGCTGAAGTATGTTCAAAGTTAATCGGGAAAATATTAATGATCCGGTAATTGACCAATCTTCTGATTTCTACAAAATTTAAATATCTGGAGTCCTGTTCCTCTTTGACCCTGTTCAATTAAAGAAGAGCCTTTTGGATGCTTACTTCAAAATATTTTTCAGGGCCGTCCACCTCTCCAAAATAGAGTCTTAAAAGTTGCCTATTTTGTTTTTGGCACAGTATGCCTCGGCAAAAGCCCTCCACCCGGAGTGAAAGGCTAGCGTTAAGCCCGCTATTCCTGATTTCAGATAGATATCTGCCCATTGAAACATACCAGCGACACAGGCGAATTTATTCCAGAAAGAACCTGAACATGCTGCGATTAACAAATGATTTTGAAATCCGTTGTCCTCTTCTTGAAGAGCTTCCGAGAATTGTTGGAGGGCTTTCCTTTTCCTTTGCAAATTTTCTTCGCTTGTCATGGTATATCCAGTCATTTGAAGCCACTGTTCTTAACACTATAAACTCACCCTACCACTAATATTCGGCCTTTGACCCCCCTTTATCTGATTAATAGAATTTAATAAAGTTAAAAAATAAAATTTATGAATTTTCACAAGTTTGACGATGGTTTGCTTTTATAATAGAATCATTTTTGTCTGAAGTGTCATGAATCATCTGTAGACTCTTCTATTCAAAACTTGCCGAAAGTCTATTGAACCTGCGACTTGGCTGCCGTCATTGGCCGAGTAAATCCCTCTACGTATTCCATCAATTTCTGCTGATTCATTGTCAGATTAAAAATATACATAAATTTAAGAATCGATAATCTGAGCTGTGCGTGTCGATCAAATAAAGAGGATGAGCCTTTTGGTAAAAATTGAAGAAGATCAAGACTTATGGCATCGAAATCTCCATGTGTTGTGGTTTTGCACGTTTATTGCCAGCATGGCTTTCAGTGAAGTCATGCCTTTTCTCTCACTATATGTTAGCAGTTTAGGTCATTTTTCGAAACAGCAGGTGACTTTTTATAGCGGCTTAGTCTATGCGGCAACATTTTTTGTGACCGCCTTTGCTTCACCGCTCTGGGGAATGCTGGCCGATCGCAAGGGTCGTAAAATTATGTTATTACGTGCTTCACTGGGAATGGCCATTGTCATGGCTCTCATGGGCCTGGTGACTCATGTCTGGGAGCTGTTTGCTCTAAGGGCCTTGCAGGGCGTTTTCGCCGGATTTATTTCAAATGCCCAAGCTTTGGTAGCGTCGCAGACGCCAAGAAAACACAGTGGCGCAGCGCTAAGCACTTTAATGACCGGGGCCACCAGCGGGATGCTTTTGGGACCAGTGATTGGTGGCTTTTTGGCTCAAATTTTTTCAATTCGGTTAACCTTTTTCATCACTGCTGGATTGTTGCTTTTAACCTGTTTGCTGAGTTATTTTTTTGTCCATGAAACCTTCAAGCCAGTTGTGCACCACGCGCAGCAAGGGCGCACCCATTATAATCCATTAGCGATGTTTCCTAATCCTAAGATCATCTTCGTGCTTTTTTGTTCAACACTAATTGTTCAGTTCGGTAATATCTCAATTTCACCGATTATCAGTTTGTATGTCAGGGAATTAATGCATAATGTGGGCCCAATCACAATCGTTGCCGGAATCATCGCCGCCCTTCCTGGCGTATCCAATATTATGGCAGCTCCGCGACTCGGCCGATACGGTGATCGTCACGGTTCCGGTCGTGTATTGATTTTTGGCTATCTTTTTGCAACGATCATGTACCTCCCACAAGGGTTTATCCACAGCATCTGGCTGCTCGGCCTGTTCCGTTTTATGATTGGAATTTCCGACGGAGCTCTTTTCCCCGAAATCCAGACACTGCTTACTAAAATTTCACCAGCGGAAATGACGTCAACCGTTTTCAGTTGGAATCAATCCTTTCAAGCACTTGGAAATATGCTGGGCTCCCTACTTGGCGGGATCATCGCCGGGGCATTCGATTATAATGCTGTCTTTATTTCGACTGCAACATTGATGTTTATCAATTTTATCCTTGTCTGGTGGCTGATTCCGGAAATTCGTCGATCGCATGATGCGGCCTAGATTTTTAAGGGACATCGGATTCCTTTAAACGTTGTTTTCCATTGTCTTCTTAAAGACATAGCTTACTCTTTTGTAGCCGGCCTTCATTTCGTAAAAGCGATGCGCTTCTTTCCGCTGCAGACCACTGGAAAGAGCGATAGTCGAATAGCCTTGTTCGATGCACCACTCGTGGACAAAATCGAGCAGTTTTCTCCCATAGCCCCTTGAACGTTGCGCCTTGTCGGTCACCAAATCACAGATCCAGATAAATCGTCCATAATAAAGGGTGATCATGGGCATGAATCCTACTAAAGATATTGCCTGATTTTCCACATGAAGCGCAAACAGCCGATAATCTTGCGTTTGTTTCGCTTCTTTTATAAGTTGCAGATAATCCGATTCACTTAATAGATTGCGCAGTTGATGCATGAGTGGATAAACACGGTGAAAGTCCTCTTCACTTTTTAATTCGGAAATCTCGATCATTTCAATTCGCCTCGTGTTTTTTTTTATTATAAACACTTTCTGATAGGTCTAAAAGATTCAGATTTGACAAGTGGATAGGGATCAGTTCATATTTTGTTTGAGGAAGGTGTTTCTGATGGAGATTGTTATCCCGGCATTAAATCGTGAAAGTCCGCTTCCACTCTATCAACAACTGTTTCAGTACTTTGTCCACGAAATGACTCAAAGTCGGCTTCCATTCGGATCCAGGCTGCCATCAAAACGCAAATTGTCCGCTTTTCTGAAGATTGGTCTGAATACCATTGATTGTGCCTATCAGCAATTACTGGCTGAAGGCTATATCGAAAGCAAGCCCCGAAGCGGTATGTTTGTAATTTATAAAAAGGAGCAGATCTCGCTGCCTGTTCGTCCCAAAATTTCTCCCAAACCTGAACCCATCGATTCGAACAAAATCCCAACCATTGATTTTAGTCACGGAAAGGTCGATACGGAACACTTTCCTTTTTCAGCATTTCGAAAATATTCGCGAGACCTTTATTCAGATGAAGGATCGATCTTTTTTCAAAATGGTCCATTCCAGGGGTCATTGGCGCTTCGTCAGGAGATAGCGGCTTATCTTTATCAATCAAGAGGTGTGATTTGTGATTTTACTCAAGTGGTCATTGGTTCAGGAACACAGATTCTTCTCGAACAAATTCTTCATTTAATTCCTCAGGATGTCCCCTTCGCTATGGAGAATCCAGGCTTTCATCGTGTAGGCGATCTGGTTCGGTATATGGGGAGAAAGCTGATTCCTCTTCCGGTTGAATCGGATGGACTAGCTCTCGCACCGTTAAAAAATTTGAAGAATGGCGTGATCTACGTAACCCCGTCCCATCAATTTCCGCTGGGGATGATCCTGCCGATTACAAAGAGAATGGCGCTTATTGATTGGACTCGGGAAAAAGAAAATCGTTTGGTTATTGAAGATGACTATGATGGCGAATTCCGCTATGCTGGAAAACCAATCCCCTCCTTGCAGGGCTTGGATGAAGGCCGAACGGTGATTTATCTGGGAACGTTTTCAAAATCTTTGCTTCCTTCTTTGCGTGTCAGTTATGCAGTGCTACCGAAGAAACTGGTGAAAAGCTATCAGAACTCTTTTTCTCTGCTCAAACAGACAGCCTCCACGATCAATCAGGAGCTGATCCGTTTATTCATGCAAAACGGTGATTGGTCGCGGCATTTAAACCGGATGCGGGTGATCTATAAGCGGAAACACCAGATTATTGTTCAGGCTATACGGGAAAATCTAATCCCGATGGCACAGATCATTGACGAGAATTCAGGACTTCATCTTATCTTAGAAATCAATAATGGTATGGATGAAAATAAATTAATCACCCGTGCTCTGGCGTATCAGGTGACCGTCTATCCGACCTCGATTTATTACACTTCTGCACAAAAACCGGACCATCCAAGACTCTTGCTCGGCTATGCCGGTCTGTCAGAGCTGCAGATCCAAAAAGGCATCCAGCTCTTGAAGGAAGCCTGGATGTCTGGGTCATCTTGAATTCACTGCCAATTGCGTGAACTAAATTTCTTCCGGAGCGGGATTGATCTCCATGGCATCTATAGGATGTGGCGGTCGCCGCTTAATCGTCAGACCCGTCAGAGCGGAAATAAGTGCAGCAATGACCAGGGTCCAGAACGCTGCATGATAGGAACCGTGAAACATGGTAACGAGAAAACCGATCAGGGCCGGTGCGATAATGCCGGCAACTTGCCCACCAAAATTAATTGTTCCAGTTGCCGTCCCGATTGAGTTTCCTGGCAAATATTTTAGCGGAATGGCAAAAATGGTGACAAAAACACTGCAGAAGGATATTTGGCATAAAGCCCAGAAGATAATGGCGAACGGGATCGTCTGTGCGTGAAACATCAGAAATAAAAAGAATGCCGTACCTAGCGACCCATAAATTAAAAAATATTTTTCACGGCCGTTCATCCACTTATCCAGCAGCCATCCAGAGAAAATGATTGAAAGAAAGCCGCAAGTGGTTGGAACAGCAGCCAGAAGTCCCATGTTTATTAAATTGAGATGCCGGCTGTTGACTAAATAGGAGGGCATCCAGCTGGCCAGACCCCAGTCCACAATACTGATACCAAACCAGACGATCAGAACCTTCCAGACGAGATCGATTTTAATTAGCTGCTTGAAGGATATCTTTTTTTCATCCTTCCTCTTCTCACGTTTATCTGTAGCCGGAAGAAAGAAAAAAAGCAGGATAGATACAGCAATACCTAAGATGGCTAAAATGTGAAAAGCCATCCGCCAATTATACATGGCGAGCAGCGAGGCAATGCCAAATGAGCCGACGATGCCCGCCAGCTGGTAGGAAGAAAGCAGAATCGATTTAGCTCTTGCTCTTCCGCTTCTCGGAAAGTTCTCAGCGACGGCGACGGAACTCGCTGGTGAAAAACTGCCTTCTCCAATACCAAACAAAAAACGAATAACGAGCAAAGAAGCCAGTGACACCGCAAAACCAGTCAAACCGGTGAAGACCGACCAGGCTAAGACGCAGGCGATCAATACTTTTTTAGCGCCAATTTTATCGGCAAACATCCCTCCGAAGAGCTGCATGGTCGAATAGCTGATGAAAAAAACACTCAAAATGAGACCAGATTCGGCAGCTGTCAGCGAAAATTCCTTGCCAATCGGTATAATTGCGATATTAATCGCCAGCCGATCAAAGTATCCGATAAACCAGGCTAGAAACAGAACACTGATCATCAAATAGCGATTGCTCTTATTCTTGAATGCCCCCATTGGGTCAACTCCTATCTGACAATTATTATAATTATGATTGTAATCTCAGACAGGCCGTCTAAGCAAACGCTTACACTTGAGAAAAGGGTGCCTCTAAGGGGCATATCACAATCGGTCAGGGTAGAAACTTGTCCTATGGTATGGAAGGATAAATGCTTTTTGCCAACAAACTCTTTTATCTCGGTTTTGATCCTGCCTTTTTCATGGGTCCATTCAAAAATACTTTTTTAAGCTAGCGATTTTAAATCGAAGTTTACTGGGCAGCAAATAAAAACATTGTGGAAAAAGCTGAAATAACGACCACCAGAACAACTGGGGGAATGGCCAAATATTTTTGAAAACGTGGACACACCTGCTCAGCTGTTTCCGATTGGTAAGGTACAAGGATAAACCAATCGGAAACAGCCATATCTCGAAACAGCGTTCCCAACCATTTGTTCATGAACCAGATAAACAGAACGCAGATTGTCCACTTTATCCAGATGGGCAGGAGCAATACTGCCAGACAGGTGATCCCTGTCAGTTTATAGTACAAAGAAAGATGGGTTCTATTCCGGAACACAGACTTAAGGAGGAACTCCAGCAAACCGTTTTCCTCACTCCGCTCTTTAAAAATACGGCCAGATTGCCGAAACAGAAAAAGCGGCTTCCGTTTGTTAGTGATCAGGGGTTTAGGCACTTCCTCAACGTGACGCAGGATTAATCGGATGAAACGGGTATGTGCGTCATACTCATGTTCCAAATCCTTCCCCCATCGATTCGTTCGTGAAAACTGGCGCGTATTCAGAAAGATTATAAGCAATAATACAATTCCATAACTACCTATCCATGAAACCGGTGGCAGAGTGACCATCATCATTTCCGTTAGACTGAAACTGACCAAGCGAAACAGCCATCGGATGATAACCTGATCGACTAACTGTTTAATCGTCATTATCGTCAGTTTAAACGTGCTCACAGTGAGGAACAAACTGAAGAGCTGTATCCCTGAAAAATGATAAATTACCTTCAAAACGGGTAGCACTGCAATTACGAGAACGATTTCAGTCAAAAAAAGAAAAAGCAAGGAATTAGAAAACTATTTCGTTTCAGCTGGTAGATCACACGTTTTTTTTGGATAAGAAAAAGCAGATCCGGATACAGAAGATAAGTTCGGATATGGCCACAGTTTGACAGAAACAGAAGCAACGTCAGCAGCAAAGCTAAAGAAATCCGGGCGTCCCAGTAAATATGTATGTTCTGCCAGAAATCGGCATAAAAGAACGGAATAATGACAAGAGCCGGTATAGCGATATAAAGCATAATCGACCAATCAAGGATAGAGCAGATGACCCTCCATTGATACTGGAATTCCCAGATGAATCTCCTTAGAAATAATTTATTCCCGAACATCAGATTCGTCCTCCGTCAGCAGGTCAAAACAATCCAAAAGTGAGCCCTCTTCTAAGCCGCTTCGCGTTCTGATTTCTGCAAGTGTTCCCTGAAAAATCAGATGTCCTTGAGAAATGAGAACAAAGCGATCACAGATTTTTTCCGCCGTGTCCAGTACATGTGTAGACATCCACGATATAAAGTTTCTCCTGCTTCAGAAATGCAAGTACCAACATAACTTTCTGCTGCATACCCTTTGAAAAGCTTTCCGGATATTGATGAATGACCTGAGACAATTGGAAACGATCCAAAAGTAAATGCGCCCGTTCCATATAGGAGGCCTCATCCCTATCAAGGATGCAGAAAAGAAACTCGATATACTCCCAGAGTGTCATGCGTTCATACAATATTGGACGTTCCGGAATATAGGCATAATCGGTGACTGTACAATTCCCCTTCACATTTTTCATAACTCCGAGGATTGACTTGATCGTTGTACTTTTACCAGCACCGTTTGGTCCGATTAGCCCGACACATTCACCAGGGCTAATGGCAAAATGGATATTCTTTAGAACATGGACATCTGTGTCATAGCCGGCCTGATCAATATCCACGGATAGAAGCATGAGTATGCCCTCCTCCTGGAAAATAATTTTTACAATGTTATATACTAGCGATAAAACGCCTTTGCTAAATAACAAGAATTCATTAGCTTTGCGGTGACCAGTTTTGCACCACCCATTTCTGTAGTTCATTCTTAAATTTTTCTTTTTTAACTTCGTCTTGAAACACTTTTTTCAAATCGTAGTTTTTTATAAAATTTCGAAATTCATATGCATTTAAGAGCTTCCGTCCATACAGACGTTTAAACCACTCCTCACCCTCAAGATATTCCAAATTTATCTGTATCCGCGTCTGGCGAATGTTTAATAGATCGAGAAAAAGGTCAAAGATATCCATTATTAGAATCACCTCAAAAAAAGAGTTATAGCGCCTCACCGGACATCTATCCTTCAAAAACGTTCAACTTATTTTACCATCAAAGCAGTACTCAGGATCTGTTTTCATTCAATTATCTGAAAAATCCTATTTTCTGTTGCATTTTCCATTTTAATAGTTATACTTGTAGTGTAAATACTGTGCATCTTAATAATACACAGTATTGAATAAAAATATTGGAGCTTTATTGTTCATGCATATCATTATAAAAAATTCATCAACGCAGCCACTCTATCAACAAATCAAAAATCAGATTAAGGCCGCCATTTTGAGCAACGATCTTAAGGCTGGTGAGCAGCTTCCTTCGATCCGCATGCTGGCAAATGAATTGCATGTCAGTGTTTTAACGACAAAAAGGGTTTATGCCGAGCTAGAAGCAGAAGGCTTTATTGTGACTCAGATGGGGAAAGGTTCGTATGTCGCCTCGGAAAACATGGAGCTATTCAGGGAGTCGAAGCGCTTGATGGTAGAATCGAAATTAAATGAAGCTTGTCAAATGGCTCACCAATTAGGGATTAAGGCAGAAGACCTTCATCAAATGCTGGATCTTTTGTACGGAGAGGAGAATGAAAAATGACACCCATTTTAAAAGTGGAAAATTTGACCAAAACAATCAGCCAATTCCACCTGAATGCTCTTTCCTTTACCGTACAGGAAGGCTGTATTACCGGATTCATCGGCCAAAATGGTGCGGGAAAAACGACGACCATTAAAGCGCTGCTAGGCATTTACCCGATTGATTCTGGGAGAATTCTGTTCCGTGGGAAAGATATGGCGAAAAATAGTCGTATGGCGTTGAACCAGATCGGCGTCGTCATGGATCAAGGGTATTTTTACGAGCATTTGACCTTAAATGAAATGAAAAATATACTGGCTCCATCCTACAGCCATTGGGATGAAGCCGCATTCTCAGGATGGGTCGCACGCTTCCAGCTAGATAAGCATCAGAAAATTGAACAATTGTCCCGAGGGATGCGAATAAAATATGCGCTCGCGCTCGCTTTGTCGCATCATGCTGATCTTTTAATTATGGATGAACCGACAAGTGGACTCGATCCGATCATGCGGAGCGAATTGATGACCATCTTGCGTGCCTTTATGAATGAGGAGGGCAAATCCGGCGGTATTTTTTATTCTGCAAAGCATATACATAGAACGTTGCCGCCTTATTGCTGATGCTCTCGATAGTCTGCATCCGTTGGCCTCAGTTTGATCGCATCACATCAAGTTAACTCAGATGCCCCATGGTGCGGGGTTAATTATTTGTAATTACGTTCATAATCATTGAGCTTATGATTTATAAATGAGATAAATTTATTTAAATCAATTGCATCTTTATTATCGCGATAATTAGAATTAATGCTTTCTGCTATTTCCTGAAGGGTCACGTTCTCCATCTTTCCATCCCCATTTTTATTATTACACATCGATGAATACCTCCAAGATCAGTTATACCTTTTCCGGTTTATTTGTGATCTTTTTTGGCAGGGTTCTATGCGTTCAATTTGCGATTAATCGATTTTTTAGCTGATTTTTTATTGGTCAGGTAGACGCCAAGAATAACGACGAGACCACCGACGATCTGAAAGAAATCAATACCATTTCCTAATAAAATACTGATGATTGCCGTAAACACTGTAATCAAGTTCAGAAAGATACCGGCGTGACTTGATCCCACTGCGGACACGCCAATATTCCAGAATAACAGCGAACCCACAGAAGGAAAGAATGCCAGATAAAGAATTCCAAGGGTCGTTGCTGGGGTAAAGGACCAGTTGAAATTTGAATAAATGAAAAATGGCAGCATCAGTAGCAAGCTGAGGGCGACAGTAACAGCGGTTGCCCCGATCGGGGGTAAGCCTTTGATCCGATTGCTGAGCAATGTATAAAAGGTCCAGGCAACTATTACCATTAGCATGAAGAGATCCCCGGTATTGTAATCAATCGCAAACACGCGCAAAAGATTGCCATGCGTAAGAACCAGCAGCACACCAACCAGTGATACAATCAATCCTAAAACATTCACTTTACTTAATCTTTCCTTCAATAACCAAGCTGCAAAGATAGCAATCATTGCCGGATTGACCGAATTGATTAAGGCTGCGTTCAAAGAAGTCGTAAAAGAAAGGGCATGGTATAACAAAATATTGTAGCTAATGATTCCTAATACAGAAAGAACGAGCAATATCTTCCATTCTCTCCATATGATTTTCCAATCTGGCTTTTCAATGAATTGAGCGAGTGGGAAAAGAATAACAGCTGCAATCAGCCACCGTAAAAAATTGATCTGAATAGGCTGCATGGCACCAATCACATATTTACCACAAATATAATTACCGGCCCAAAAAAGGTTAGCAAGAATAAGAAATACGACAGCTGTTGATCTTTTCAAAACACCTACCTCCTCACCAGGTTCAGAGTCATCCAGCGCGGCTCTGCCGATTTTCTTCATGACCAACGTATTAACCGTGAATCCCATCCATGTTTTGACAAATTTGTTTTGGAAGATTCTTTTTCATTATAGTATAGTACACCAGTCAATTTTGGGATATTTCCAGTACTGCCGTTCAGCCTCAAATTCGGTGTATGAAGCCTGCGCGTTCACGTTTTGAAGGAAACCGCAAAAGAAACGGATTAAAAAAATCTATGAATAGATATCTTTAAGAATGGCGTCAATCAGACGACGGCTTCGTTCCAGGTCTTCTTTGACCTGCTGCTTATAGAGCTGTGCTTTGTGGTAACCCTCTTCCGTAAAGGAATAGATGACAATCTCTCCTAAACCTTCCCCCTTTTCCACTTGCTGCCGTTTTTTGCGCTGAACTACTCCGTCAGCGGTCAATTCATGCAGAGCTTTATAGATTTCAGAACTCGTTGGCTGATAGGCTTTATTTTTTAACGCGATGCTTTGGCGATAAGCCCAACCGTATGACTTGCTTCGTTCGATCTCATGAATCAAATAAATTTTCAGTACAGCCCGCTGTTTCGTTAAAAAGGTTTGCATAGCTATCTTCTCCTAGCGTTATTTTTTATTCGCTTTATTATATTCCTTTGGAACACAATTCTAAAAGAATATAGACTCCAAAAAATAAGACCATTCAAGGTTGCCCGATGGCCGTATACCAAATAGAATTTGATTCTCGACTCCATCCAATCATCCAGAAAGCCCTATTCGATTTTTCGCTCGCAACTTTTCTTTTCACATCGGCCAATTGGAATTATTTTCCGATGGTCCGCTATATTGTTATAACAGATATCGCCCAGTTTGACTATCTTGAGCAACGGATAAAGCGGAAAAGATCTAGGTAATTTATTGCCGGTCATCATAAAACTCCTCTCGCTCGAAGATTTCCAGGAAGGCCAAACGATGATCATTTATTTTGAAAAACTTACTGCTTATTGATCTACTCTCGATCAGGATTTCATAAAGCCTCTAAGAGATGCTCTGTCTCCAGTCATTGAACGACCTCTTTCCATGCCCGTGTACATGTTATACTATATCCAGTAATAATGTGAGGAGTCTCTAATATGAAAAACAATCAATTTGCCCGTCTATCCGCCGATCATCAAACCGTCTTGAATGAATTAAAACAGGTCCGCTTTTTCGATGATTCTGTGGATCAGGCAGCGACCCCTGCTGCTGCCTATCGTTTACTGCTGCAAAAGTCCTTCTTGCAAGCAAGAAATGAAAGTACGTTTACGACGAAACTGAAAAATTACATAGCTTCATCGACTTTCGATCTCGCCGATTATTTGGACGCTGAGAAGCCGATCACCGCGGAAATTTTTTATCTGATTGAACTGCAACTCTTTGGTTTTTTAGCTGAGACGGATTATGATATGAATCATCCGCTGGAAGCAATGAAAAAATTGCAATTGCCAATGATTAAAACTACTGGCATCTGGAACAAGGATCAGCTGCTGGACGCTTGGTATTTGCTGCTGACGACCCATACTAAGAATGGTCAAACCTTTCTCGATCAACTGACAAATCTCGGCTATTTTAATTCATTCTATACTCTGTCAGCCCATAAAAAGCCGCTATTTTTTAATGGGAAGGCGCAGGCTGTTTTTGATACGACGCGATTGATTCGCGAAGTCGTCTATGTCGAATCGTCCGTTGATTCCGACAAAGATGGTAAACGCGACTTGCTCAAAGTCGAAATCATCCGTCCTGCGGATACTGAGAGGGGCTTGAAAGTACCCGTACTCTATACGGCCAGTCCCTATAACCAAGGGACCAACGACGAAGCGGGTCAAAAGGCGACTCATGAAGTGAATGTTTCTTTGACCGAAAAGCAGCCGAGTCCGCTTAGCTATTCTGACATCGAATTTCACAGCAATGATCAATCGCTGCCCGATCCACGACCAGTTGCCGGAGAAACGAATGACGCTAGCGAAACCTTCAATGGTATGAACCCTTATACTTTAAATGATTATTTTCTGGCCCGCGGCTTTGCGGCGGTTTACTCCGCCGGTATCGGCACACTCGACTCCGATGGTATTCAAACTTGCGGCGATCCGCAGCAAACCGAAGCCACAATCAACGTCATCGAATGGTTGAATGGATCGCGGCGGGCTTTTACCAATCGTACAGATAATCTTGCCATTACGGCCTGGTGGTGCAATGGCTCTGTTGCGATGACTGGCCGCTCGTATCTTGGCACACTGGCTACAGCCGCCGCCACCACTGGCGTTAAAGGATTAAAAACAATTATTTCTGAGGCAGCCATCTCCTCTTGGTATGATTACTATCGGGAAAATGGCTTGACGATCGCAGCTGATGGATTTCCAGGCGAGGACGCCGATGTTCTGGCGATCGAAACCATGAGCCGAATGAAAGCCGCCGCGGATTATCAGCTGCATATCAAAGATTTTTTCTCTGAACAGATGAAGCAGATGGAAATTGACATGGACCGTGAATCGGGAAATTATAATACCTTCTGGGATGCCCGCAACTACCGCAAAAATCTAAAAAATATCAAATGCGATGTGCTGATGGTGCATGGCTTGAACGATTGGAATGTGAAGCCGGGCCAAGTCGAGAAGCTGTGGCAAGGCTTGCGGGATCTCCCTGTAGCGAAAAAGATCATCCTGCATCAGGGTCAGCATATCTATATCAATGCCTTTCGTTCGATCGATTATACAGACATGGTCAACCTTTGGATCAGTCATGAACTTTATGGTATTCCGAATGGTGCCAAGGAAATCTTACCGAACGTGATTGTGCAAGACAACGTGACTCCGGAAACATGGACCGCCTATCCCGATTGGTCGGAGCCGGATTCAATCAAAACCATCTATCATCTGAGTGAAGGTCAATTGACGGCCGCTCCGGCTAGTCACACGGAGTTATCATTCAAGGATAGCCTGCATAGCGATGTCTTTCGTCGCTATGCAGCGCACAACGATGAATGGGCTCACGATATTTTGGCGGATCAAAAGAACGGACTGGTAGAAAATCGTCTCTTATTCAAGTCGGATCCACTTCATGAGGACCGGATGATCAATGGAAAAACAAGTATTCACGTGAAGGCCGCTTCTAATCATTCGTTTGGCATGCTGAGTTTTCAATTAGTCGACTATGGCGAAACGAAACGTTTGAATACTTCTCCCTCACCGATTCAGAAAATGGATCTGGCTTATCATTGGCGCGAGGATACCCTTCGTGAATTCACGCTTGCAGATTTCGCCACACCATTTAAGATGATCTCGAAAGGCCATATCAATTTACAAAATCGAGAGAATCCCTGGAAGGTCGATGCATTGAAACCAAATCAATTCTATGAGATAGATGTTGATCTGCAGCCGACCTTTTATAGATTAATCACGGGTCATCGATTAGGCCTCGTTGTTTATGCGACTGACTTTGGCATGACCGTGCGCGGTAACCAGAATTTGCGCTATTCTTTGGAATTGGCGAATTGCCGCTTAGAAGTTCCTTTTCAATAAATAATCGTTTAAAAGAGACCCTTTGCAGATATGCAGGGCCTCTTTTTACTTTCAGATGGACGAAAGACACTTCGTCACTTTAAAGCTCGTCCAGAAGAAAACTTAGTCATTGATGGCAAACGGCTCAATTTTTGAAATAGTGGCCTTGTTCGAGATCTGCGATCAGCGAAGGATGCACGGGTTTCCATCCTAAGAGTTCCCTAGTTGGTGTACTCGGCTCTGGAATTGCACTCGGGATGTCAAGCGCCGCCAAGGCACCGAGAAAGCCGAAGTGAGCGTCTGCCTCTTCCCGTGAAATACTGACTACCGGCAGGTTCAAAGACTGACCGATAACACTGGCAATCTCGCGAAATGGCACGCCTTCATCAGCGCGGCCATAGATCTGTGAACCAGCCGGCGCCTTCTCCAATGTGAGACGGTAGAGATTCGCGGCATCAAGCCGGTGCACAGCCGGCCACCGGTTTGACCCATCATCGATATAAGCAGAGAAACCTTTTTCACGGGCGATATTGATTAGGATTGAGACAAAACCCTTATCCCCCTCGCCATGTACGGTCGGTGCGAGGCTGACGAGCGCGGTTCGCACGCCGTTCAGCGCAAACAATGCCTGCTCCGAGGCTTCTCCACTCGCATGGTTAGTAATGATCAACGGCTTACCGGAACCCTCGAGCGCTGCCCCGATCGTTTCGACAGCGCGCCGATCGATTTTAAGCGAACTGGAGAAGTTTGAGAAGTCATGAATGAACGCCAAGTGAATGACGCCATCCGCAGAAGCGGCGCCGCTTCTAAGGCTTTCAAGATCATCAAGGGCACCGTGCTGCACCGTCGCCCCTACCTTTTTTAATCTCTCAACGCTGCTGTCCGATCGGGCAAGGCCGATGACCTGATGACCGGCATTTATAAGCTCATTGACGACAGCGGAACCGATATAGCCTGTTGCTCCTGTGACAAAGACGCGCATTATTATTTCCTCCTTAGGCTGCTGAATTTCTTGGATAGTTGAAGTATAAACTATATAGTTGACTCTAATGCAAGCTTTTTTGGGGAGGTATTTTTATGAAGATTCAAGAATTGACTCAACAGACCGGTTTAACCGTGTTCACCATCTGAACTGAAGGATGGCAAAATGACGTTTCACAGTCGCGAAACGTCATTTTAAAATTCTATTGATATTCACGAGAACATATATTTATAAGTGTTCATTTTAATATTGGAGACGAGACCGAGCGCAAACAGATTAATCATCAGTGAACTTCCTCCATAACTGATAAACGGCAGGCTTAAGCCCGTAATCGGCAAAAGGCCGACTGTCATGCCGATATTCTGGAACACTTGATAGCCGATCATCCCAACAATGCCTGCGCAAAGTGTTCGTCCGTAAATATCGTGGTGATTCAAACCAATTTTTAATATTTTATAAATCAAAACAAAGTAAATCATGATTAAGGCAGACGCGCCGATGAAACCTCTCACTCCGCCAATAATCGTAAAAATAAAATCTGAGTAAGCATAAGGAACAAGCGAGCTGGCGATTCTGGTACCACCGAATTGCCCGGAACCAATCGTGATCAAAGCATTCTGTAATTGGTAACCCTCCGAATTCGTATAACGGCTCGGATCCAGCCAGCCATAAAAGCGCTCCGCCTGATATTTCGGAAGCGCGGCAAGCAGTGTATTAAAGAAAAAATCAGGAAAGAAAAAATAAGCGATCACGCAAAAAAGCAGGATAGCGGCAAATGGCGCACAAATCAGCAAGATCGTTTTCATCCTGATTTTTGAAACCAGTAAAATTGTGAAAAAGATCGCCAGATAGACAAGCAGACTCCCCATATCCGGGAATTCCTTTGAAAAATAGATCAGAGGGATCACATACAGAAACATCTTTCCCGCTAAAAAAAGTTCATCCTTGGTACTCTCTAGAACCTGATTATTATGCGATTTTGTAACTATTCCGCTCAAAACGAGTATCAGCCCGATTTTCATAAACTCCGCTGGCTGAAAAGACAAAGAACCCAAACGATACCAGCCCTTCGCCCCATTTAATTCGGGCGCAATGCTGTTTGGCGCAATAAGGATGCCAATCATCAGCACAATGCAGATCAAATAAATATATTTGGAGAGCCTTTCGATAACATCTAAATCCATGAACATGGCAATGACAAAAAATGGAAATGAAATAAAATACAAAATGATTTGTTCCTTCAAATAACTGCCGCTCACCAAGTGGTTCAACTGGGCGGCGTACAAAGTATAACAGCTCGTGCAGAAAAAAAGAAAAAGAATAAACAATAAAGAGTAGTCAACTCTATTCAAAATACCTTCTCTATTATCCAAAATGGTATACTCGCTTTCATCTACGGTTTAATTTCTGTGGCTCTACGTCATTTACTGTGCCCTCAAGCATAATTAAATTATAAGAGATGAACGGCTATTTGTACATGACGTTTCATTTCCTGCTAAACATGGCAGAATCCGGGTTGCACGATTCGGCAGCTTCGTATATGTTTAACGTACAGCTATTTTCCAGAGTTTTCTATATAAGGAGGGCATTGCAGCATGCGTATTCGTGATATTAAGAAATCGGCGAGAGCTTCGCTGAAGGGCTATTGGGGAACAGGGGTTTTAATTACCTTTTTGATGTTTTTGATCGTCGGAGTTGTTCCCCAAGTTTTTGATGGCGTAGTCAGCGGTGGTTTTCAAAATCCTCATCTCTATACAGAACCGATTGAACTTCTTTACTCTCTTCTACTTGTCCCTTTCACAGTCGGGACCACCTGGTTCTACATAGCACTCGTCCGTTCGGAACAGCCGGGGGTCTCTGACATTTTCAAAAACTATCAGAATCTGCGTTTTTCAGGTAAACTCATTTGGACCTATTTTCTTGTCGGCCTTTTTACGGTTCTCTGGCTGCTCCTATTTCTTGTTCCAGGAATTATCAAGAGCCTTGCCTATTCGCAGACTTTCTATCTTTTAAAGGACCATCCGGAATACACGGCCACTCAGGCCATCACAGAGAGCCGAAGATTAATGAAGGGCCATAAGGGGCATTATTTCTTGTTGAATCTGAGCTTCATCGGCTGGTCCATTCTGGCAACTTTCCTGCTGTTTATCGGGCTGCTCTGGGTTTTACCCTATCTTTCAGCATCACAAAGCGTATTCTATAATGAATTGATCCGCATAGATGAGGATATGACGCTTTCCGCCAATCCCACGGATCCGCAGCCTTTGGTTTGATCAGTCCATGATCACTTATCAAAAGGAGGTTTCTCATGACGTTTTCGCAATTAAAAAGAAACGCTCGGCAAGCGCTTAAAAGTCATTGGCCATCAGCCGTTCTGCTCACCTTCATTCTCTTTTGGATCGTTTACGGTCTCTGCTATTTATTAGAAATTTGGCTGGTTGGCCATCCAGTCACTTGGTTTCTTCATTATTTCTTAAGAAGGCAAATTCCAAATCAAGCCTATCCGATTGAAATCGTTTATTCTTTGCTCATCGCACCGGTGGTTATTTCTTCTTTTTGGTTCTGTCTGGCACTGGTTCGCGGCGAGAATCCAGAAATCAAGCAGGTATTCTATGTCTTTTCTGAGCTGAGAGCTGCTTTCAAACTGGTCTGGGTCTCCATCGTTAGATCTGTTTTTCTCGGCCTTTGGTACTTGTTACTGGTCATTCCCGGTATCATTAAAAGTCTTTCCTATGCGATGACTTATTTCGTTTTGAAAGATCATCCGGATTATTCGGCATCAGAGGCGATTACGGAGAGCAGGCAATTAATGAAGGGTTATAAAGGTGATCTGTTTTTGCTTCTGCTCAGCTTTATCGGCTGGGGGCTGCTGTCTCTATTAACCTTAGGTATCGGGCTGCTTTGGCTCGTGCCCTATGTTGGGGTTACCCTTGCCGAATTCTATCAGCAACGTGTCCATGAGCTTGGTGCAGAAATTCCTTTTGCCTAATCCGCCCCATGATAAAAATGTCAGGAGACTGCTGCCTCCTGACATTTTTATCATGGGTTCATTTTAGCAGACAAGACGAAGCTGGATTCCGGAAGGATCCTTCAGCTCAACCGCCCGCTCTGTGTCATCCGAGATTAGGCTGGATTGTTTCAAGCGCAGCAGAGCCGCTGCCCTCTTTTCTTGATCCGGGTAGACAATTGTAAAATTGAGCATGCCCGCCGAAGTGAGAACCTGATCGGCCGGACGATTGCGGCTCATCCAGGTATTCAAACCCAGATGATGATGGTAACCGCCGGTTGAGAGAAAATGTGCCTCGTTTCCATACGTGGCAACCCGTTGAAAACCCAGTCCATCGCCATAAAAATGTTCCGCTGCTTTTAGATCAGCGATTTGCAGATGCAAATGACCCAAGATCGTTTGACTCGGCACTCCCTCCCACTCTTTCTCTGGACAAAGATTAATTAGATCAGGATCTAATTCTTCAGTCAGCATATGCACCTCTCCATTTGTCCACTGCCAGGTGTCCGCTGGGCGATCGTGATAAAATTCAATACCGTTGCCCTCAGGATCGGCCAGATAGATCGCCTCGCTGACGGCATGATCGGCACCGCCTTGCAGCGGATACTGCTCACGAAGCAGATGGCGAAGCAACAAAGCTAGATGTTCCCGTGTTGGTAAAAGGAAAGCCATATGATAGAGACCCGACTGCCGGCTTTTATGAGGGGCAAGGCCTTCCCGCTGCTCAAGAGTTAACAGCGGCGTGATGCCGTTCGCACTATATTGAATGATATTGCCTTTTCTCTGAATGATTTTCAGGCCGATCATCTGCTGATAAAAATGATTGGCGGACTCAAGATCTTGAACTAAAAGATGAACCTCTCTGACATAAATATTGGGTTTGCTATGAAAAGACATTGGAAAGCCTCCTACACTTCTATATGATATTTAACTATATTAAAGTTATCGTAAGAAGTCTATTATTTATTCCTCAAGGCTAGGTTAGGAGTATTTAAAATGGCTGATCAGCACTTCCAACCGTCCGGACTTATCATCCATACTGTCCGTCTCACGGGCAAAATTCATGACGGTGCGGTTAATTCCCTGCGTGGACTGTGAGATTTCACTGATTCCCGCCGCTGTTTCTTTAAATACGGACAGAATCCCTTCGACCGATTGCTTGATCTCTAATCCAAATGTACTGATACCCTGAATATTGTGATCCATGAGAGACATCTTTTCACCGACATTCAACATTTGCTTTTGAATCGTACTGAACTGGCTGCCCGTTTCGGCAATCTGTTCGATGCCAACACGAACTTGTTCATTGTTCCGTATTAAAGCGCGCCGAACTTCATGCGTTTCTAAGTACACACCATCGACAATTTGACCAATTTGTTTCACTAAATCCGCAGTCTGATCTGAAAGCTTTCGAATCGCCGTCGCAATGACTGAAAATCCATTCTGCACCCCCTGCGAACGCGCTGCCTCGATTGTTGCGTTAAGTGCAAGAAGATTGGTCTGTTCGGCAATTTTCTTAATCGATTGATTAATTTTAGAGACATGGACGACATGATTTTCAAGCATTTTTAATTTCTCAGAGCTTTCCGCTACCCCGTTCTGAATACTCGTTATGAGCGTGATCGATTGCTTCATCGAAGCCTGTCCCTTCTCAGTCAATTGGACAGCCTCCTGTGCTGTCTGATGCGTGCTCGCAACTCGTTCTGCCTCACTTTCGAGACGGTTCACAAACATTCCCGTTTGAGCAGCAATCCTCGTGACGTGTTCCATCTGATTCGCTATTCCTGTCGAAAGTTCACTCAACGTCTGTTCCACTTGAAGACTGCTATCGGAGACACTTTGCACCGAACGAGACAGCGATTGGCTGTTTGTCTTCGCAGCTCCTGTTAATTGGCTGATCGCTTGCGTCATATTGGTCAATTGCTGATTGAGTTGGATGATCGACTGACCAATTCGCCCGATCTCATCGCGACCTCTCATTTCTTTAAGCGCGATCCGCAAATCACCGGAAGTCATCTTGTCAGTCATATCAAGCACTTGATTCATTGAACGGCGAATCCGTCGCTGAATTCGAAAGGTGATCCAGCCGCCAATGAGCATGGAGAGGATCAGGCTCACGGCGACGCAGCTAATTGCCGTTCCAATCTGCGTTGTAGCTTGGAGAACAGCCGATTTCTGTTCATCCAGTACGGTCTGACGCAGACTGGTCAGTTTTTTCATTGTACCGATTTGGATCTTTTCCTGCTCGCGGCGCAGTCTGAGTGCCTTTTGCTGATCATTCATAAGAACTGCCGGTGCGAATTCATTTTGAAATAAATTATAGGTTAATGAATCATTACGCATGATCTGGCTTAATAATTGCTTTTGTTGAGCCGTTTTCATGTATGGCCGCATGTTGGTTTCCGCTATGGTCAGTACATGCTGGTCATTGGTATATTTTTTTATCGATTGATCTCCGGGATTGAGCAAATAGTCGACGACTCGTGTATCCTTCTGGCGGAATAAGGAACCGATTTCTGTAATCTGCGCTACACGGTTGCCGACTTTGCCCACCTGCTGTGCTGCTTGATCAGCATGCCATAAGAATCCAGCAGATAGTCCTACAGCAATAGACATCAAAAGAAAAATAATACTGATATTCAGCAGATGACGTTGATTAATCGTGAACCCATTCCAATGACGTTTACCTTGTTTGATCGACAACCTTTTGATTTTCATTGGTCCAGTTCCTCCCCTGATTTTTTTCTGTTCTCTATCTGTCTCTAAGTATTTATGAGTAGGTCTATCGAATCAAGCTGATTTATGTTAATTTATGTAAATTCTTCTTTACATTCGCTTTTTGCGCTTCTAGTAGTCTCATGAAAGGATCGCAACAAAAAATAAGAGAAAAGCAGTCTATCTTCCCCCCCTCCCTTCATAGAATTTTAAAGAGCAGCTTGTCTGCCTCGATATTGAGGAGGGACGCCTTTTGAAAAAATTCCAACCCCATCTATCCAGATCCAATTGGCAAAAATTAATCGTAAAATATATTTTTCTCCTCATTGTTGCTTATGCACTTATTGTCGTGATAGCGGCCAGCCAGCTCCGCCTTAGCTCTATCGACAACGCGCTGCAGAAGAACACTCTTCCGGCAGCGACCCTCTTGACGGAAACCTTTGGTAACGAAAATGTGCTCTTCAACCATGTGATCAAAGAAAAGGATCGGCCTAGGAGTATGTCTCATTTCCTGCTAGAGAGTCTGACCGATTTACGTTTTGATGATATTCGCAGCCTATTTGGCTCGGAATTGCCGGGATTCACCATTTATAATACAAAGATTTTCTATGCCGGCAAAGGGCTTAATTATAATAACCTGCCACAGGACAGTCCGCCTCCTGCCGAAATCAAGCTGCAGGCACCGAAGCCTGCAGCGCCGAATAAAAAACAACAAGCACAAACAAAGGCCAATAATAAGCTGAAGAAAGTTGTCTTTATCTATCACACGCACAGCTGGGAATCCTATCTGCCGGCCTTAAAAGAAAAGCAGAATGGCGCAGTCAGTGCCGATCCAGCAAAGGACGTGATTTTTGACGGTCAGGTTGTCGGTGATACGCTCGTTTCCAAGGGTATTGGCTATCTACAGGATACGAGCAATAAAAATGAAGAATTGCGTAAAAGGGGCTGGAATTATAACCAAGCCTATCAATATTCGCGAATCGTTATGCAGCAGGCAATCAAAAAAAATCCATCGCTGAACTATTTTATTGACATCCATCGGGATTCTTCGGGTCGTCATTTGACTACCGCAGCAATCGGCCAAAAATCTTTCGCTCGAATCAGCATCATTATTGGAGAAGCCAATCCGAATTACTCGGCGAATTTGTTTATGGCCAAGCAGGTAAAAGATACTTTAGATAAACGCTATCCGGGTTTAGTCCGCGGCATTGTCGGGAAAACACGGAACGATGGCAATGGTGTCTATAATCAGGATCTCTCTAAATATGCCATACTTGTCGAAATCGGCGGTATCGACAACACATTGGATGAAGTAGAGCGCAGTTCAAAGGCGCTTGGTGAGGCTTTGGCGGTCTTTGTCAAGCAGCAGAGCCGTCAATGAGAGCCTGCGAGGATTACTGATTTTTAGCTCTATTTTCACCATTCGAAACGTGATAGTCATTGGCTGAATTTTTTATTTTTTTTAGGAAGTGAAACTTTTTAGTTGCAAATATTAGTACCTGGTATTAACATTAACTTATAAAAATTTTGTTAAAAGGATCATTTGAAAATTTTTTCATAAGGGAGAGAGCGAAACGATGGAACTTCAAGACTTGATAGCTCCGGAGCACTATAATTTAACAAGTGAAATTGATCGGTTTGACTCGAATAAAATTGCACTTTTCTGGCAGGATGAAGCAGGAAATAAAAAAGAAGTCACTTATCATGATTTAATTGAAAAAGGGAAAAAATTTGCCAATGTTCTCGGCCAATTGGGTATCCAGAAAGGCGATAAAATCATGACCATCGTGCCGAGAATCATCGATGCCTATGTCATCTATCTGGGTGCACTGCGGGCAGGCGTGGCGGTCATTCCCGGATCAGAAATGCTCCGTGCTCATGATATCGCCTATCGTCTCAAGCAAGGCGAAGCCAAAGCGATTATCGCTTACCATGAGTACAGCGGCGAAGTTGAAAATATAGACGAAGAAATACCGACCCTTCAATATAAAATCTCTGTGGAAGGTGAAACGGCCGGATGGCTTTCGATGGACGAGCTGATGCGACCAGCCTCTCCGGTCTATGAAACGGTAGAGACGCTCCGCGACGATATGGCATTCTTGACCTATACCTCCGGAACCTCAGGCA
Organism: Sporolactobacillus sp.; assembly: GCA_047718855.1. Classification (GTDB taxonomy): domain Bacteria; phylum Bacillota; class Bacilli; order Bacillales; family Sporolactobacillaceae; genus Sporolactobacillus. The sequence continues at coordinate 116,785 of JBDNRY010000001.1, forward strand.
CACCAAAAGGCGTTGTTCATACGCATGCCTGGGCCTATGCCCATCTTCGGATTGCTCCTAGCCGCTGGCTCGATATCCATGAAAACGACGTTTTTTGGGCAACTGCCGGCCCAGGCTGGCAAAAATGGATCTGGAGTCCCTTTCTCTCCGTCCTTGGCAAAGGCGTGACTGGGCTCGTCTATTTTGGTCGTTTCCATCCGGAAAAACAATTACAACTGCTTCAGGATTATAAAGTCAATGTTCTCTGCTGCACACCGACGGAATACCGGCTGATGGCTAAGGTCGATCATCTGGAAACTTATGATCTCTCCCATTTGCGTAATGCCTGCTCGGCAGGAGAAGCACTGAATCGCGGTGTGATTGATACCTTTAAGGATACGTTTAATATCGTACTGAAAGATGGCTACGGCCAGACCGAAAGCACCCTGCTCATTGGCACCATGGTCGGCACAGAGGTGCGGACAGGATCGATGGGCAAGCCGATTCTTGATGAATTTATTACGATCGTTGACGAGGACGGCGATCCGGCACCGGTTGGCGAGATTGGCAATATCGCTGTTCGCCGTGATTTCCCTGCCCTGTTCAAAACCTATTATCAGCAGCCGGATCGTTATCAGGCAGCCGTGGTCGGAAAATACTTTTTGACCGGTGATCGCGCATCAAAAGATAAGGATGGCTACTTCTGGTTTCACGGCAGACGGGATGATGTGATTATCAGTTCGGGCTATACGATTGGACCAGTCGAGGTTGAAGATGCTATTTTGAAGCACGAGGCCGTGCAGGATTGTGCGGTTGTCGGCAGCCCGCATCCGATTCGCGGATTCATTGTCAAAGCTTTCATTGTGTTAAAAGACGGCTATACCGGCAGCGAGTCGTTGATTCATGAAATTCAGGCCTTTGTTAAAAAGGAGACCGCACCTTACAAATATCCGCGTGAAATTGAGTTTATTGACGAACTGCCAAAAACGATTTCCGGTAAAATCAAACGGGCGGATTTACGGAATCTAGAAATTCGCCGTGCCCGTGAAAAAGGGATAAAAACCCGTTAAACTTCAAAAAAGAAATAAAAGGCAGCACCTAAATTTCTGGTGCTGCCTTTTATTTCTTTTTACCTGTCACAAAGCGGACCGCTTTTGCTCCCCAGCTGGATGGCAATAGCTTGGCCGCCAGCGCGCCGGATCGATTCATTCCTCCGGCTATCGCTACCCGCTTGCCTTTTTGAAGAGCCCGATAGCCGATCTGTGCAACAACATGCGCATCCATGGTCCGAGCAAACATCCGGATATCCGCAGCATTGGCGACAGCTCCAAAATTGGTATGCGTCGGTCCCGGACAAAGAGCGGTGACACTGACCCGCGTCCCATTCAGTTCCTCAGCAAGAGCCTCGGTAAGTGAAAGAACATAGGCCTTGCTGGCAAAATAGACGGCCATAAATGGACCTGGCTGATAGGCGGCGGTACTGGCCACATTAAGAATTTTTCCACCGTTTTGCCGCATATCCTGCAAAAAGCGATAAGTCAATTCAGTCAGTGCCGCAACATTCAACTGAATCATCTTCATCTGTACGTCCAGCCCCAGAGAATAAAAGGCCCCAACAAGGCCGAAGCCGGCATCATTCACCAGGATATCTACATTTAACTGAGCTTCCCGGACGCGATGATCGATCGATTCCGCAGCACCTGGTGCGCTTAGATCCTGAACAAGCACCGTCACTTTGCGATCGGGCAGGGCCTCTTTGATTTGCTGAAGCCGCTGTTCATTTCTCGCGACAAGGATCAGATCATAGCCGTCACGGGCCAATAATTGAACCATTTCATAACCGATTCCGCTTGATGCCCCGGTGACCAGAGCTGTTTTAGTCATTCCGCCACCCCGCTTTCTTCCCTCTGGTTCAAGCTTAACCGTCGTTCTAGGCGCAAGTCAAGAAAATCAGCGGTCGATTTAATATTGATCAAGGACATTATGAAATGGCGTCAGCGGGGCGACCTGCGCCAAGATAAATCCGGCGGCAACAGCAATGACCATACTCACCGCAAAAAGAAGATCATAGCGGCTCCAGCCGATTTGATAGAAGTAGGTCCGGCTCCCTGAAAGTGAAAATCTTTTCGCCCGCATCGCGACAGCCGTTCGCTGCGCGCGACGGATCGATTGAACGAGCATCATTAAACAATAGCGCTTGATCCGTTCATAGAATGCCTTGGCCCCCTTCTGCTGAGCGAGTCCACGTACACGCATCGCTTGCCGAATCGTCAAAAATTCTTCGGCCATCAGCGGCAGCATCCGGAAAGCCGCAAGGCAGCCATAAGCATAGCGGACAGGCACCTTAAGCTGCTGCATCAAGCTGTAGAAGAACGGCACAGGTTCCGTTGTCGTCGCAAAAATCAAGCTCAACAAACTGAAGGCAAATGTACGGATACCAAGCATCAATCCTCTGGCCAAGCTCTCGGTTGAGATTTGGACCAGGCCGAACTGAAAAAGCAAATGGCTCCCTTTCCCGAAAAAAATCATCGCGGCGCCGCTGAATAAGGAAACAACCAGGGTCAGAATTATTAACCAGAAGTTAAACAGACGGCCGAATCCGGAAACGAACAGATAAAACCCAAGAAAGATCAACGCGGACCAGATCATGGTATTGAGATTGTGCACGGTGAGATAGACGATGAAAAGAGCGGCGATGACAAGAAATTTCAGGGCCGGATTAATCTTAAAAAACCATGTTCGTGTCCTCAGAATTCCAATCTGCACCCAGCCCCCCTCCTTCCCTGTCTTCATCCGCCATTCTTCGCCTGTCAGCGATCAATTTCCCATGGCTTATGGTCAGAACACGTGTGGCAAAGTGACGCACAATTTCCTGTTCATGAGTGACCATGAGCACAGTTGTCCCCTGCTGCTGCAGTTCTAAAAAGAGGCGAACCAGACGGAACGTATTCTGCGCGTCTTGACCAAAAGTTGGTTCATCCAGGATCAAGACCTTGGGCCGTTCGATCAGTGCTGTTGCGACACTTAACCGCCGCTTCTGGCCAACGGATAATTGATAAGGGTGATGATCACGCACATGTTCCAATGAAAAACGCTTCAACGCCTTTTCCACTCTCTCCTTTATCGAAAGCGGATCGATCTTCCTGAGCCGCAGCCCGAAAGCAAGTTCGTCATCGACACGATCAGTGACAAATTGGAACTCTGGGTTCTGAAAAACAAAAGCAATTTCTTCTGTCGGTCGTTCAAGCGACCAGTGCAGCTTCCCTTTACTTTTCAGCAATCCAATCAATCCCTCGATCAAGGTGCTCTTACCCGCTCCGTTTTTGCCGGTAATGGCGACCCACTCGCCCTCATTCACCGTTAAATGATCGACGGAACATTTAATTTGGCCATGGCGTTTGACCTCAAAATGGTCGAGTGCAAGCAGTTGCTGGACCTTTTGGGGGCTGCGGATCGATGGAGGCTGCTTTTTGATAAAATCGGCCCATGCCCCCGGATACCAGATCCCATAAAGAATCAATTCCTTTTTATGCTGCTCCAGCACTTGATCACGGGCTCCGTCGGCGATAATCTCTCCATCCGGATTAAAAAGAACGATCCGATCGACGAAGTCAATCACCTGCTCAATTTTATGTTCGACAATGATCAACGTCCGATCAGCCTGGATCCCTTGAATCGTTTTCCAGAAGGCCTGCGTTCCTTCCGAATCCAGCAAGGCGGTGGGTTCATCTAAGAAAAGTACATCCGCCTCCAACGCCAGGACGCCGGCAATCGCCAGGCGCTGCTTCATCCCGCCCGAAAACTTGTGAATCAATTGATGCGGATCCGAAAAATGGAGACCGGTTAAATTTAAATAATGATCGATCCGCTCCGGCATTTGACTGCGGGCAATCTGACGATTCTCAAGAACAAAGGCAAGATCCTCATCCGCATACGGCATGCAGAACTGCGATTCCGGATCCTGAAAGATAAATCCCCAGTTCGGCGGTATCTGCTGCTTCTCTGCTTTAACAGGCATCGGCACACTTTCCGGGATCAATCCGGAAAGCACTTGCAATAAGGTCGATTTACCGCAGCCGGACGGTCCGAGCAGAAGAATTTTTTCACCAGGATTATAGTGAAACGATAGATCTTTAAACTGCATAGCAGGCTGTTTGGGAAAAGCAAGCCTGAGTTTGCTGACGCCCCAAGCCTCCCTCTTATTTGTTGAGGACATCGTAATCTTCCTTGCTGATTGGGCGCACGAGCTGAGTAACCCCTGTTTTTTCCAGCGCCTTAACTAATATCCATGGAAAGATGCCGGCAAGCACGGCTGAGCCGATAAAGCGGAAAATAATATTCAGCGTCAGATTCCAGCCAGCCAGATCGGTCAGATAGCCGTAAAAGACATCAAGGAATAAAGATCCGAGCGATGCAGCCATTGCTGAGAGCACGGCAGTCCATGGTGTGAAACGGCGGTACAAGAAAGCCGCGAAGATCAGTTCGGAAAACACTCCTTGGATTAAACCGTAATAAACATTAACGATGCCGCCGCTACCGGCAAACAGCATTTCGGCGATCGCGGCAACTGTTTCCGAAAGAAAAGCGACACCCGGTTTACGGATCAGCAGCGCAGTAAACGGCCCGGCAATAAACCAGATCCCATAGATGAGTGCATCGAGCTGAACGCCAAAGGATTGGAGCAGATCATAGACGGGACCCATCAATTTGAAAACGAGTCCGAAAACGAGTGATACCACAATAGTCACTAAAATATCGGTAAGATTTAATACCTGTTGCTTCCCTTTTGTCTGAACCATCATTCTTCCCCCAATAATCACTAATTTCGTTGACTAAAAAGCCTGTACACCGGAGGAGTTTCGTGTTTGGTGCCGCACGCTGGCCGAATGGCAGGCAATTGAAAAAGCCGCTCTCTTTATTACAAGGAAGCGGCTTCTATGCCTGTTATTGAAACCACTTTCCTACGCTGGTATTAACCAGATCAGGTCCAAGGGTCGGAGATGAAGCTCCTCTCAGCAAAAACGCACCCCTAGTGGACAAATGCTTATTCAGTTTACCTTTTTACAATACCTGTTTGTATCTTCAGAATCAAGTAAAAGTATCCGGATCGAGGAAGCTAAATCTAAAAAGACGCTGAAGGATAATTTTACAAAGAGCGGGTCACGCTAAGCCGGACAGCATTCTTTTTTTGGGGGGATTTTGTGGGTATTCAAACGCTTATTAAAATCATGGCTTTTCTCTATTTAATCGCTGCAGCGCTGCAACCGGAAAATCCGCTTCTCGTTCAAGCAGCGCCGGCATTTCCTACTGAAATTTTTCATACAAATCGTGTGCCGGACTTTCGAACACTTTCTGCCAGCTCCGATCTCATTCTGGTCGTTCATCTGGATGGTCAATTCACCAGCTGGAATACAGGGCATCAGCTTTCCAGTGGCCGCCGACTCGTCAACAGCCGGCAGATTCTCCACATTCGCCGCTCGCTCAAAGGGCAGCCGCCGTCTCCGCTCTATCTGCTCACGACGGTGGTTCGTCCCCTGCCCCGCCCTTCCGATCCACTGAATCAAGAGTACACGGGCCCGCTCGCAGACGGGGATTATCTTCTATTTCTGAAACGCTATCATTCTGGCCAAGATTCGCTATTAAACGGCGGATTCAGCGCAGTCTATCCGCTCTATAATGGGCAAACGATCGCGCTGGACAGCGGTTTCGCTGAACTGGGCGGCCTGTCCATCGATCAAGTGGCAAACAAGATCCGATGAAAATGATCGATTTTAAAAGACGATCATATCTCGCATAAAAAGATAAGACAAGCCATATAGTTGATAGAAAGACGCAGCAAACGGGAGGCCGCACCCATGGAAAAAACAACAACTCCATCTTTTCAAAGCAGACCAAACTCCATGCTCAAACGCATGAAACAGATAATCGGACGATTGGAACATCTGTCCGCTGAAGACTGCCTGGAAAAAATGACCACAATCATGTATCGAATGATTCTTTTTCTCGGTATTCCCTATTTTCTTTATATTCTCTGGTCCTTCGTTCATATGAGCCGTTAATCGATGCCGATTCTTCCCATGAAAAGCATGAAAAAGCACAGATCCATGGATCTGTACCGGTGACCCGAACCCTATGAGAAATTCATGCCTGCTTAAGTTCAGCCAGCATGGTATCAAGCACATAATTAATAGCTTCAATGGTTTCCAAAAAACGACGGCGGCGTGTATCCTTTTGAAATGCTGTCACGCAAACAATTAATAAGTTCTCACTTGTATCCTTAATTTGGATCGGATAAATATACCTCGGTTTTTCAAGACGCAGCCATTCTTCTGAAAGCGGACGCCATTGGTCAACAACTTCTTGCGTGCGATCGGCGAATGGTTTGACCTGTTGATAGAAATCCGGGGCGGCGGTGTCAGGTGCATCCCTGTAATTCTGAAAAGCTTCAAAAGCTTGCTGACTGATGACGTGCAACTGGCGGGTCAGCTGCTCCAATTTCTGAATGGATAAATGACTGTTCATCTGTTCCTCCGGATTGCTTATTCTTCTGTTAGTGTATCACGGAGAACGGTTCAACGTGTGCATTTTGCCTGAGCTCAGGATTTGACCAATTTTAATCGCCCAGAAAAGGGAACTTGGTGCTTCTGCTCTGAAGGAAGGGTGGAAGGGATATGATCGTTCATCTGCCCAAGCTTCCCAACCAAATAGTCAATCCGAGTCAGCCGCAGCTGACTCATTCTAATTTCCGTCCGATAATCATCGACTGCACAATTAGCCAATTTGCCGATCTGTCGTTCAATTTTTTGATCGATTTGTTCAATTTCCATCAAAAGTAGATCAAGACGGTGACTAAGCTCAGATGCTCTCTCCTGCTTCTTTGTCTGTATGCCATTCATCATGCTCTTCCCTGCTTCCCTTTTTTATTTTACAGATCGATTATCCTTTTACACAGTGATTCAACATTGACCTCTCTATAAGAATTACGCGATTGATTCCTTGGTCTCCTTTGCTGCTGACAAAACTAGAAAAGATCTGATCAAACTTGTGATTTTTCTACTATAAGAACAAAAGTTCGTCAAAATATGCTATTTTCACCTGCTAATTACTGTTTTCCTTTGAAATTCCACCACCAAACTGCTCTCATTTGGTATACTGTGAAAGAATAAACACTTATTCCTGAAAGGAGTCTTGGGATCTTGACGCTCTTTTATCCCAATGGGCAGCCATACCGCGCGCCAAATGATTCTGCTGAGGAACCGCCGCAGACTGTCAACTACGGCCACCGCGGGATGACTCTGGAAGAGGATTTAAACGTGACGAATCAATACTATATTGATTCGGATCAGGCGGTCATCTATAAAAAACCCACTCCCGTCCAGATCGTTCACGTGGATTATCCGAGACGCAGCGCGGCAAAGATCACCGAGGCCTATTTTCGTAAGGCCTCAACAACCGATTATAATGGGGTTTATAAAGGAAAATATATTGATTTTGAGGCGAAGGAAACGACTCATGCCAATTACATTCCTTTGAAAAATTTTCATGAACACCAGGTTGAACATATGATACGCATTCAGTACCATGGCGGAATTGGATTCATCATCGTCCGCTTTACTCCGGCGAATCAGGTTTTTCTGCTGGACGCGGCCTATCTCGTTTCCTGCTGGAAGCAAGCGAAGCAGAAAAAAGGACGCAAATCCATTCCAAAAACCCTTTTTCAAGAGAAGGGTCGTCTGGTACCACAGAACTATTTGCCGCGAATTGATTACCTTCGCGTGGTGAATGATGTATACTTTTAAGCTAGTCATATTCCATAGCTAGGGTCGAATACTATAAACTGTTTGGGACTATGGACAGGCTTTCCGGAAAGGTAGGATTAGATAAGCATGGCTGAATATCAATCGAGGATGGAAAGGCGTCGTGCGGCTGAAAATGAACGGGCGTCGCGTGAATCCTCAAAGGCAAGTCACAGAAATAAACAATCAGGAGGCGGCGGAAAAAAGCGCGGATGGTTCAAGCGAACCATGATCATCCTTCTGCTGGTCATTCTTTTTTTGATTTTAGCAGGAGTCGTCAGCGTATTTGCGATCATTCACAGCGCACCTGCACTCAATTCAGATGCCTTGCATAATGAAATATCTTCGGTAATTTATGATGAATATAATAAAAAAGCGACGGTCGTCGATGCGGGGACTCATCGCTTATATTCCAGTGTTCAATCCATTCCGCTGTCCGTTCAGGACGCTTTTATTTCAACTGAAGATGCCCGATTTTATCAGCATTTTGGAATTGATCCCATCCGTATCGGAGGATCGATCGTCGCTCAGTTTACGCGCGGCTATAAATCCGAGGGCGGCAGTACAATTGATCAGCAGGTTGTCCGCAACGCGATGCTGACCCAGAATAAAACCTTTAAACGCAAGATTCAAGAAATGTATCTGGCGATTCAGCTGGATAAGAAATATACCAAAAAACAGATTCTTGAGATGTACTTAAATCAGATATATCTTGGCGAAGGTCCTACATATGGGGTATCTGGTGCTTCTGAGCTGTATTTTGGCAAAAACATCAAAAATGTCGATCTCGCCCAAGCTGCCATGCTGGCCGCAATGACGCGCAACCCGGGCTACTATGATCCGCTTGCCCATCCTGAGCAGGCCAAGCAGCGGCGAGATCTTGTGCTCGATCTGATGGTCAAAACTCACGCGATTACAAAAGATCAGGCAGCCACTGCCAAAAGTGAAACAATAGCACAAATGACCAAAAATCATGGCAAAGTCACCTATGCGAACCGAAAATACGGGGCGTTCATCGACTATGTCCGCAAAGAACTTGTCGGTGGGAATATTGTCACCGAAAAAGAATTTGATTCCGGCGGTTTGAAAATCTATACGACTTTGGATCCTTCGATCCAGAAAAAGACCCAGTCTGTCTTGAATAACAAAAGAAATTACCCTAACGTTCAGAAGAATTTCCAAGCCGGGGTCTCGGTCCTCGATACGCAAACCGGAGCGATCCGCGCACTCGGCGGTGGACGTGCTTATCATTATCTGAATAGTAATCATTCCTATATTAATGTGGGTAGTGTCGGATCGACGGCGAAACCGATTATCGATTACGGTCCAGCCATTGATTATTTAAAATGGCCGACGGATTATCAACTGAATGACAAGAAAGGGTTGCACTATACGAAAAGTCCCAAGACCGTCAATGATTGGGACGGCAAATTCATGGGTAATATTTCAATGCGTAAAGCGCTCTATCTGTCGCGTAACGTTCCTGCCGTTGAAACTTTGCAGCAGGTCGATCAGGCGATGGGCAGCACAAGCCCTGTTATCAAATTTACTAATAAATTAGGTATGGGTTTCGATCCCAAGGATTTTGATGAAAGTGACGCCATCGGCTCCTTCGCCTCTTCTCCGCTGAAGATGTCCGGTGCCTATGCGGCCTTCGGCAATAATGGCATGTATAATCAGCCATTTGCCGTCCGGAGAATTGTCAAACCCGATGGCGAAGTGATTACGCCTGAGCATACCCATCATATCGCCATGCATGACTATACTGCTTATATGATTAGCGATATGTTGAAAGATGTCATGACAAAGGGTACTGGGGCCGGAGTCCGCGGGGCTAATATTCCCGGTGTTCCGCTCGCTGGAAAAACCGGAACGCAAAATGTTGAGCCCAGATATGCCCAGCAAATGCATATTCCCCAGTATGGGCTGAATACTGGCGCAATGGATGCCTGGTTTGTCGGATACACGACTCGTCTGACCACTGCGGTCTGGACAGGCTACAATGTTTCAAAGGCCGATATCAAAGCAAAGCGCTATTTGCAAAATAATTTCGGCACGTATCTGCCGATTGGTCAGCAGGACTATTCCAAATATATCTTCAAAAATATCATGAGTCCATTCATGCCCGGCGCTCCCGATTTTACTCGGCCAAATTCAGTAATCAGCCTAAGTGGCGGCGAGCTGGGTGTACGGAATTCATCGGTCAGAAATCATTTTCAATCTTCAAGCAGCAGCGAAGCCCCGGCCTCGAGCAGTATAAGCAGTTCAAGTTCAAGCAGTTCGAGCTCAAGTAGTTCAAGTTCGAGCAGTTCTTCTTCATCGAGCATGCCGCCGGAAAGCTCTGCTCCTCCTGCTCCGCCATCAAGCAGTTCTCCGCCTCCTCAGAGTTCTTCAAGTGCTCCTGCGTCACCTACTTCTGCGCCGCCTGCTTCCTCATCAAGCGCGCAGCCATAATACAAAAAGAGTACCCGATCATTCTTGATCGGGTACTCTTTTTGTAAAGCCGTTTTATTTATGTACGCCGGGAGCGGACAGCTAATTTCTTTGTCAGCTCTTCTTCAAGTTGATCGAGCTGGATGAATGCCAAGTATCGATTGGGCTGATTCATAATATAACGGAGCCGCTCTTCCAGATTAAGCGGTGCATAAGAAAGCCGTATCAACCCCGGAATCATCTGATTCGGTTTGAGTGTTGCAACCGGCTGGCCAGATGACCAGACCAGTTGATCAATCAAACCAGCAACGGCCCGAATTACTCGCTGACCAGCGGTTTGAAGATCCCGTCGATGAAAAGCTTCACTCAGTCCGGTCTTCTCTTTTTGCCAATGCAAATGAAACCAATTTTCATTTCTCTGCCATGGCCATTTGCTTGCAGATGTCTGATCATTCCAATAAATCAAATCGGTGATAAAAGGAGCCGAGAATAAGCCACGATCGGCGGGTTCAGGGCTTATCACCGTCTGTTTCGCGTAAAATGGAGCATAACGAAAGGCTTCAGGAAGACGTACTTTGCCGGATCGGATCATTGGACGTTCCCCTCACTTTCATCCGCTTCTTCCCTTCGCGGCACAAATCAAGTAAAGGACAAGCCGGGCAATTTGGATTCTGAGCCCGGCAATGATAGCGTCCGAAAAAAATGAGCCGGTGATGAGTGATTGACCACTTTTCACGAGGGACGCGGCTCATCAATGTTTTCTCCACTTCAAGAACGCTGTCTTTCCAGCGGCAGATACCCAGACGCTTCGAAACACGTTCCACATGTGTATCAACGGCAAGCGCCGGTTCTCCAAAAGCAACGGAAAGGATCACATTCGCTGACTTTCGCCCAATACCAGCTAAGCGGATTAACTCCTCCCGCGTCCGCGGCAGACTTCCGTTATACATCTCAATCAATTGCTCGCACATTTGCCGGATATGTTTTGCCTTATTGCGGTAAAGACCGATAGAACGAATATCGTTTTGCAATTTCTCAAGCGATACAGACAGATAGTCCTCCGGTTCATGGTATTTTTCAAAAAGTGCCGCTGTGACTCGATTGACGAGCGCATCGGTACATTGAGCCGAGAGCATGACCGCAATGGCCAACTCCAGAGCATTCCGATGGTTCAATTCACAATGAGCATCCGGAAACATTTTCGCGATTGTTTCCAAACAAACATCGATTTGCTTTTGATTCAGTATTTTTCTCAGACTCCTTTATGCCTTATCTAACCAGTTATAAGACGGCATTTGTGGAATATTGTCGCTCTTTTCCGCTTTCTTCCGAGATGGAGTGGCCGGTTGCTGATGCCGACGGATCTTACTTCCCTGTGCTTTCGCCTGTTCGAGCGTTTGAATACCATTTTTGCGCCAGTCAAAAAGAATCCGATCGATGTATCTGAAATTCAGTTTCCCGGAAATCACCGCTTCGCGCAACGCAGCCTTAATTAATTGCGGCGCCTGCCGATCTTCATCTATCCACATCGCCAATGTCTCACATTCAATGGGTGAGAGTGGACGCCCGAATTCTGTCTCGAACAAGGTATAAAGAGCATCATCATTCCCCTTCAGGCTCACCTGATCCTGTTCGTGTGCGGCAAAGCGCAGCAACTTCTCCCATAAAAGCTGCAGAGAATAGGCCTCCGAATAAATTTGATTATCTTTTTTCTGAACGATGGACAGAAATCCATGTTGGATCAAGTGACGAAGCAAATCGGCACATGGGGTTTCCTCCAATGTCATTCGTTTAGAAAGGTCCTCAAAGGTTGGAAAATCGTCCCCTTTTATAATAAAGGAATGGACCTCAATAAGCAGCATGCATTCCTGCTCATTTAGGCCAATTTCCTGGTAATGTTCAATCAGCAGCGACGGCACATTGATCGTTCCTCTGAGCATTAGATTCAATAAAAATTTCGTATCCATGTTTGACACCTCATCTTCAATTATAACATGACAGTGAAAAAAATGACGAATCGTGGGATGCTCGCGAAACAGCGCCGTTCCATGGATGGCCCTCTAAATATGGGCAAAAAACTCCCAGAGAAACAGACCTTCTCTCTGCTTCTCTGGGAGTCCGAAGGGATAGATACATCACGGATAAATGCGATTCAGCAAGCGCGGGAACGGTATTGCCTCGCGGATATGTTCGAGTCCGCAGATCCAGGCAACAGCACGCTCAAGTCCAAGCCCGAATCCAGAATGTGGCACCGATCCGTATTGACGCAGTTCCAAATACCATTTATAGGAGGGATCGGTCAAATGAAATTGTTCGTAACGTTTTTTCATCAGCTCAAGGTCATCAATACGCTGACTGCCGCCGATGATTTCTCCATAGCCCTCAGGAGCAAGCAGATCCGCGCATAGAACAACTTCCTCACGACCGGGTACCGGCTTCATATAGAAGGCCTTCGCTTTTGCCGGATATTCTGTGACGAATACCGGTACATCAAAATGTTCGGCAATGGCCGTTTCATGAGGCGAACCGAAATCATCACCCCATTCAATATCATCGAAGCCCTGCTCCTTCAGAAAATCAATGGCCTGATCATAAGATATTCGCGGGAAAGGCGCTTTGATTTTCTCAAGTTTCGTGGTGTCGCGGCCAATCGCCTTTAATTCCGGCTGACAGTTTTTTAAAACATCTTGAACGATGTAGCTGATGTAATTCTCTTGAACAACCAGACTCTGCTCGTGATCGCAGAACGCCATCTCTGGTTCAATCATCCAGAATTCAATCAGATGTCGGCGTGTCTTCGATTTTTCTGCCCGAAATGCCGGTCCGAATGAGAAAACCTTTCCGAATGCCATCGCCGCCGCTTCCATATAGAGCTGACCGCTCTGCGACAAATAAGCGTCACGATCGAAATATTTCGTGTGAAATAGATCAGTTGTTCCTTCTGCCGAACTGCCCGTCAAAATGGGGGGATCAACTTTTATATACCCATTATCATTAAAAAAGGCATAGGTCGCTTTGATTATTTGATTACGAATTCGCAAAATCGCGTGCTGACGACTCGAACGAAGCCAGAGATGACGATGATCCATTAGAAATTCAACCCCGTGTTCCTTAGGCGTGATCGGATAATCTGTCGCGATCTGTATAATTTTCAAACCCGTCACGGTCAGTTCGAATCCTGAAGGCGATCTTTTATCCTCGCGGACCGTTCCGCTGATATACAATGAGCTTTCCTGTGTCAGCGACCTGGAATCTTCCCAAGTTTGTTCGCTCACCTCATTTTTTAATACGACTCCTTGAATAAATCCTGTTCCGTCCCGCAGTTCAAGAAATTGAATTTTCCCGCTGGAGCGTTTGTTGGCTAGCCAAGCACCGATAGTTACCTCAGCACCCACGTGATACTGGACTTCTGAAATTGTTGCATTCATCTTAAGAGGACCCCCATGATCTCATCTTGCTCTTTACTTTGTATGTTTTTGGATAAAGTGTTCCATTCGATCCAGCGCCGCTTCGAACTTTTCCAGCGATGTCGCATACGAAAGGCGGATATAGTCTGGCGCGCCGAAACCAGCCCCAGGAACAACGGCCACTTGCTCTTCATCAAGCAATGCTGCGACCCAGTCGCTGACCTCCTTAAACCCACATGCCGTACTGGCCTCGCGGATATTTGGAAACAGATAAAAGGCACCTTGAGGTTTGACACAACTGACGCCAGGAAGTTTAGTGAGACGTGAGTAAACGGTATTTAATCGTTTTTCAAAAGCCTGGCGCATCTCTTCTATGCTCTCCTGCGGCCCGTTATAGGCGGCGATTGCCGCATATTGAGAGACCGATGCCGGATTGGATGTGCTGTGACTGGCGACATTCGTCATTGCCTGAATCAAAGCGGCATCCCCCGCTGCGTAGCCAATGCGCCAGCCAGTCATCGCATGGGATTTGGAGACGCCATTGATCACTATCGTTTGCTTCTTTACTCGGTCAGAAAGCTGAGCAATCGAATAGAAAGAATGGCCGTTATAGATCAACTTTTCATAAATCTCGTCAGAAATGATCAGGATATCATGGGCAAGACAGAATTCCGCGATCGGTTCTAATTCTTCTTTTGTATAAATCATACCTGTTGGATTGCTGGGCGAATTAAGAATCAGCGCCTTTGTCCTCGCGGTCGTTGCTTTTTCCAATTCAGAAGTGGTAATTTTAAATTGCTTTTCCTGTGTCGTCGAAATGGAAACGGGCACGCCATCCGCTAATTTAACCTGTTCCGGATAGCTGACCCAGAACGGTGCCGGGATAATGACTTCATCTCCCGGATTCAGTAACGCCTGAAACAAGAGATATAATACATGCTTTGCACCATTTCCAACAATAATTTCATTTGGCGCAAAATCAAATCCCTGATCGCGTTTCAGTTTGCCGATGATCGCTTTCTTTAACGCCAGCAACCCGGCAGTCGGCGTGTACTTGGTATGACCGGCTTTCACGGCTTCGGTCGCCGCATCAATAATAAAAGAAGGGGTATTAAAATCCGGCTGTCCGGCACCAAGCCCGATAACATCATATCCCTGTTCAGCCAGTTCCCCCGCTTTGGCGGTAATCGCCAGCGTGCTGGATGGTGTAATAGTCGAAACGCGGTCTGCTAATTGCATGATGATCTCTCCCCTTTATCGGATAGTTCTCTATTTTAAGCGTTTAGATATTCAGAATACGCTGAACTTCTTTGCCTGTGTCAAAACTCAAGGAGATATAGTTGTACGTATGATTGGGGCTGAGAAAGGTAATTTGCCAAGTCGGCTGCTTATTGATCGCACCCAGGCGGATCGAAACTACCTGTTTGACATCCAGATGCAGCCGATTAAAAATTTGCATCGCTTGGGTTTTAGAAATCCCCCGCTTCGCCGCTCTGGCAATATACGGTGCTTTTTTCTTTTGATCCGGTATCCACAAATACATTTTAACCCCATTGCGCTCGCCTTCGACAACCTGGTAAGCATTCGTCCCATGATAATAGGTAACCGTGTCAATCTTGCTGATTTGATAGTGGCTTTTTGCCTTGGAAATTGCTCGATCCGCAGCCTGTACCTGGACATTCCTATTCCCGCTGTACAAGTTCCAGGTCCCCCAGACGAAGCAAAAAAGGACAACGATTAAAACGCCAATTATCCAGTTTTTCAAAAAATCACCTGAATTCCATAATCTACGGATACACTGTTTCTTTAATCGAAAGAGTAAATGAATAAAGAGATCTTACTCCGCGCAGAGCAACCGGTAAAAAAGTTTGATTTTTATCATTCAATCTATTTTCCTGAGTTCATCGGAATTTATCACAGGAGCCGCTGCAGATCCCGGTAACGTTATCGATCAAACGGGCATACGTATAGTTCACGGCTAGCGCAATAATGAAACGACCCTGAATTTGATCGTCTTTGCTCCGCTTCAGTTCAGGATAGTGGAGAACATCGACATAGTCCACCGTTCCAAGCGACAGATGGCTCTTCAGATAGGCACGCACCCGCTCCTTGATCGCGGAGAAACTGCGGTTACCGTCTCGAACTAATTCGAGCCCCGCCTGCAGGCTTTTATAAAGGTGCACCGCTTCCTGCCGTTCCGCAGCACTTAGCCGCACGTTGCGTGAACTCCTTGCAAGACCGTCCGGTTCACGAACGATCGGACAGGCAATCATTTTTACAGGAAAATGAAAGGCATCAATCAAATCCTTGACAATGGCTATCTGCTGCGCGTCCTTCATACCGAAAAAGACTTTATCCGGCTGAATAATATTGAATAATTTTGTCAGGACAGTTCCAACGCCGTCAAAATGCCCGGGCCGGCTTTTCCCGCAAAGAACATCCGTTTTTTCGGAAATTGTGACACTTATCGTTGTTCCATTCGGATAAATAACCGTTTGATCCGGACAAAACAATCCTTCAATTCCGGCCCCAGAGGCCAGAAATCGATCATGTGCTGGATCTTTCGGATACTTCAGATAGTCCTCCTGATCACCGAATTGAGTCGGATTGACAAAAATACTGGCTATTGCACAATCCGTCTGGCGCGCAGCCTGACGGAACAACGACAAATGTCCCTCATGCAGATAACCCATTGTCGGCACAAAGCCAATCGTTCGCCCCTTTTTCCGCTGTTCGCGCAGATAAGCTCTGACTTCCTCAGCTCTGTGAAAAATGTGCATTTTTTTCTGAATCTCCATTGCAATACCCTCCTGAATGCCCGGAGGAGAATAGTGCCCAGAACAATCATTGGAAAAAGCACTATTCTTCCGTCCCTGTCCCCAATCGAAGGATCACGGCGGACAATTTATTTGATGAACGTTTGGAGTCGGTGCTGCTTCCAATATTGGAATGCCGCCCATTGCTCCCGCACAGATGCAGTTTTATTATAGCAAATACCCTGCGATTTTTCGCCCATTCTTTGATATTTTAGCGGATTTTAGTGAGGCTCACGACCACTCAATGTCGGCAGAATAAACGCGAGTGATGCTGTGCTGCCCGTCCTCCAGAAGCAGAACACCTTCGTCATTGATTCCCAGAGCCTTCCCGCTTAAAATTTTACCCCCTGGCTGACGAACCTTGATCCGTTTACCTAAGCTGACAGCGCGCTTCTCCCAAAGCGGTTTAACAGCTGAGAAGCCTTGGGCAAGATACAAGAGATAAAGTGTTTCGAAGCGTTTCAAAAAAGTTTGAATCACAAGCGAGAGGTCATAATGACTGCCCGTAATGGCCGCGAGCGAAGTTGCCTTCCCCGCAAGCTCCGCAGGAAAGGATTCGGGTCGCTCGTTAATATTCATACCAATGCCGATAATAACGGCTTTAACATAGCTCGATTCTGCCTGCAGCTCCGTCAGGATACCGACTAATTTTGATCCTTCATACAGAATATCATTGGGCCATTTAATGCCGCAGGAAAGTCCGGACACCGATTCAATCGTATCTGAAGCAGCCACTGCCGTAACCAGCGTCAGTTGCGGTGTCTTTTCAATCGGCAGCTTGGGGCGCAAAATCAGGCTCATGGCCACATTCCTGCCTCGCGTCGATTTCCAGGAGTTTCCTAACCTCCCCCTGCCGGCAACCTGCTCATTGGTGACCACCAGCATGCCCTCCTCAGCGCCGTCATCCGCCAGTTCCAGAGCTTTTTTTTGGGTTGAAGCCATCTGGTCATCGAAATAAATCGTTTGGCCCAGTTTTTCAGTTTTTAATCCAGAAGACAGGGCGGCCTCGCTAATGCCTTCAGGCGCGCGTGTCAGACGATAGCCACTTTTTTGCAGCGCCTCAATCGCGTAACCTTCAGCCGTGAGCTCGCGAATATGTTTCCACACAGCTGTCCGAGAGCAGCCCAGCTGTTCCGATATCTTCTGGCCGGACAAAAATTGATTGCGATGATCATAGAGTAATTTTAAGATGGCGTTTTTTGTGTCTTTCGCCATTCGCTGAACCATGACTCGATCGCCTCCCTTTCATTAGGCAGCTCTCCAGACACCACAGACTGTTCCGCTGAACGGAGCACGCCGGCTAGCCACGGACCCGGTTTTTCTGCGGCCCATGCCGCAAAATCATCGCCGTTTGCTTGAAGCTCGTGACGCGAATGAATCGGACAAGCCTGCCAAAAACGGCCGATTTTCTGTTCAGATTGTGCATACTGGCTCTCAGAAGACTCGCCAAGGGCAAAGCGCAGCCGCTCGACTGACAGGGCAAGATTCGGCCCCGCCTTATAAACCGTCCAGCGCTCCCAATCGGCAGAACGCCGCGATTCGAGCCAGGTCAACATTTGACGAACGGCTTTTTTCCGTGCAGCAGACCATTTCCAGGCCTGTGAAAAAGTGCCGATGTCATCAATCTCGAGAACGGACAGAAAAATCGCCCAGCGTTCGGCGTCAGACCTCCCCTGCTCCATCTGAATGGTTTGGAGCGCCGAGACCTCTTTTCTCTCGCTCAATATTGGCAAGTAGCGGGTACAACCTGTCATGTAAAGAAGATCGACAGCCGCAGAAAACCATTTTCCCGCGAGAAGCTTGGTCATTTCTTGATCGATCCGCTCCATTGAAATCTTTTTCAGAAGCCCCGCTTTGCGCTGAAAGGCCGCTTGCTCAGCCTCGCCCAGTGAGAAGCCCAGTTCGGAAGCAAAACGTATCCCGCGCATGATCCGCAGAGGATCTTCAGTGATCCGTTCCTCCGGATTGCCGACCATTCGTATCCTTTTTACAGCGAGGTCACTCTGGCCGTCAAATAAATCAATAATTTTGCCCTGGCGATCCATCGCCAGCGCATTCATCGTATAATCGCGGCGCATTAAATCTTTCTCAAGCGTCCGTTCAAAAACAACTGTCGTCGGATGACGAAAATCATCATAACCTTGTTCTGAACGGAATGTGGTCACCTCATAACTTTTTTCCTTATATAGAACGGCAACTGTCCCATGCTTGATTCCAATTGGCACCGTACGCCTGAACAGATCAACGACTTCTTCCGGCCGGGCAGACGTGGCAATGTCAACGTCATGAATTGGCCGCCGCAAGAGAAAATCACGCACGGCACCGCCTACAGCATAGGCCTGAAAACCCTTTGCAGTTAATCTGTCCAGAATATCTGCGGCGTCTCCGAATGGAAAAATCATTCTTCTATTCCCCCGTTTCTCGGCGCCTGACGGCGATTACTTGTCCTGCTTGTGAATCAGTTCCCGCCAGTGGAGTTCACCGTTTGCCAGCGCAAACATCAGAATTTCTGCAGACGCGAGATTGGTCGCGAGCGGGATCCGGTACACGTCGCTCAGACGCAAAAGGGCATTGACATCCGGTTCGTGAGGCTGAGCAGTCAGCGGATCTCGGAGAAAAACGACCAGATCCATGGCGTTCGAAGCAATCATCGCTCCAATCTGCTGATCCCCGCCGAGAGGACCGGATTGAAAACGGTGAACCGAAAGTCCGGTTGCCTCATGGACTTTCAAACCCGTGGTACCTGTAGCGTAAAGCTCATGTTTTTTCAATATTTCTCGATAGGCCAGCGCAAAATTGACCATTTCAGGCTTCTTCTTGTCATGTGCAATTAAAGCAATTTTCATTGAGTATTCCCTCCCAAGGATTATCAAAGAAACCCTAACCGCATGGCTTTTTTTCTTAATCCAGAATGTTTTCGAGTCCGTACACCAGCGTATCCAGTGATAAAGATGTCGTCACCGCATAAGCCACGCCAGTCATGAATGACGCACGATCCATCGAGTCGTGGCGAAGCGTCAAAAGCTCTCCCTTCCCGCCGAAAAGCACTTCCTGATGAGCGACCAGACCCGGCAGGCGGACGCTGTGAATACGCATGCCATCAAAATCGGCACCGCGTGCACCAGCAAGTGTTTCTGTTTCATCTGCTGCTCCCTGCTTTTTGGGCGTCCGGTTTTTGGCGATCAATTCAGCAGTCTTAACGGCCGTGCCCGATGGAGCATCTTTCTTTTTATCATGATGTAATTCGATAATTTCCACGTCTGGAAAGTATTTCGCAGCCATTTGACTGAATTTCATCACAAGCACGGCGCCAATAGCGAAATTTGGGGCAATGATTCCGCCTAATTTTTTCTCATCCATCTGCCTTTTAAAATCGGAAACCTCCTCATTTGAGAAGCCTGAGGTGCCAATGACCGGACGGACAGCGAAATTTATTGCCTGCTGCAGATTTTTCTTCCCTGAATCAGGCTTGGTAAAATCAATGAAAACATCCGGAGCGGTCACCGAAAAGCATTGTTCAATATCCGTGTAAATCAAAGCATCTGTGTCCTGAGCTCCTTGAACCCAATCGGAGACCTTATCCCGATCATGGTGCACATCCACTGCGGCAACTAGTGAAAATCGAGGGTTTTTCTGAATCATCCGGATGGTCTCTGAACCCATTCGGCCTCGCGGACCCGCAACAACAATTTTTATTTCATTTTCTGCCATCATCAATCACTCCGTCTCGTCTATTCTTGTCCAGCGGTTCTTATCCCGTGTATTAAATTTATCCAGCACTTCGCCAAGCGCGGTATCCAGATCAATATGTAATCGATTGGCCAGACAAATCACAACAAACAGTAAATCGCCTAATTCTTCTTCGACCGTCTTCTCGGCTTCTGTCGGCTTTTTCGGTTTTTCTCCATAATAATGATTGACTTCGCGTGCCAATTCACCGAGCTCCTCCGTCAGGCGAGCCATCAAGGCCAGCGGAGAAAAATAACCTTCTTTAAATTGGGCGATATAAGCGTCTACATCCCCTTGACGTTCTTCAAGCGTTTTTTTCTGCATCGGCTTGTCCCTCCTCTTCCTTCGATGCTCCCTCAATCATTTTATATTAGAAAAGCCCGCTTAGCAAAGTGCCCACCATAAAAAATCCTTGATCAATCGCCTGCCTGAAACCGGACCATCCATCTTCCCGCGGATTGCCTGTTGAACCGCAGACGCGTAACGCTTATGATAAAGAATGCGAACGTGCTCTTATAAGGAAGTGGTCTCATTTGAAATTGGATCTTAAAAAGAAAGATATCTTGTTCATTCTGCTCGGCGCAGCGATCTACGCGTTTGGTCTCGTCAATTTTAATATGAAAAATCAATTGGCAGAAGGCGGCGTGACCGGCATCACGCTGATTTTGTACAATTTATTGAAGATTGATCCGGCCATTAGCAATATCGTCCTTAACATTCCGCTTTTTTTCGCGGGCTGGAAATTTTTCCGAAGAAACGAATTTATCTATACATTAATCGGCACATTTTCGCTTTCGTTCTTTCTCTTCGTTTTTCAGCACCTGATCACCTTTGATTTTACTTTAAAACATGATTTATTTCTCGCTGCCCTCTTTGCCGGAGTATTCATTGGCGGCGGACTGGGCATTATTTTCCGCTATGGCGGAACCACCGGCGGCTCGGACATCGTAGCCAGAATTACCCACAAGCGTTACGGCTGGGCAATGAGCAAAACCATGCTGATCATTGACGCGACTGTCATTCTCGTCTCGCTCGTTTACCTTGATTATCGGCAAATGATGTATACGCTCGTCGGCGTTTTTGTCGGCGCACGGATGATCGATACGATTCAAAAGGGCGCCTACTCTGGAAAAGCCGTCATGATTTTCTCTCGAAAAAGCGATGAGATCGCCAAAAAAATCATCGAATCGTTAGACCGCAGTCTGACCTTGATTGATGGAAAAGGCGGCTATACACGACGCGAAATGAATGTTCTCTACTGCGTGGTCAGCCGCAACGAAGTCTTCCGCTTAAAAAATCTGATTCGCGAAATTGATCCGGAGGCCTTTGTCACGGTTAATGATGTGCATGAGGTTTTCGGCGAAGGATTCACCATGGATAAAACGCTGCCTGATCCCAAACAGATTCGTTAAACTCATTTTCTAAAGAGACAAAATCCTGTTCAAATGGTTTTGTCTTTTTTTCGTGCCAAATGCAGCATTGCTCCGATGGCACCGCTGAAAGCGCCGTGGGCTGGAAAGATCGGCTCCATGCCCCGATACCGACTATAGTCACGAACAATCTGCTCCATCAGCGGATTGCCAGAAAAGGTACTGCCAATATAGACGATCGTTTGCAGCTGCTCTTTCTGTGCAGCAAAAATACTGAGCGTCGTAATCGTTTCGGCGACGAGTCCGACGGCCGCCGCTGCCTGGTCGGCCGCAGTCCTCTCCTGTGACTCCGTGACATAGCCGAAGTTGCTCGCTGTGAACGCACTCGGCAGAGGCGGCTCGCTGCCCTCATAGAGTCTTCCGACCGTCAAATCCACCCGATCACGATGGCCGGCCGCGGCGAGCCGCACGATCTCATCGAAGTGCTGCACGCCCATGATCAGTCTGCACAAACCGACCAATGTTCCGCCGCCAACACCCGAACCGTTGAGCGAGATCGCTCGGTTATCCTTTATTCGGTGAATGGATGTGCCTGTCCCCACATTGGTGAGAATATAATCAGTAGGTCCTGAAACGCTGCCTTGAGAGAGCAGATAGCGGCTTCCTTTAAGCATCGCTTCAAATTCCGCGATCACTGGAAGAGCCGGACGATCGAGTTCGTTCGCCAGACGGTTCGCTCTGCCGCCGGTCAGGCAAAGCGCCGCCTCCGGAAATTGCTTACCCAGCCAGGCCGCGGCCTCAGCAGAAGAACTGGAAGCAAACTGGTGAAAAAGAAGTTTTCCGCCGTCCTGAATCGCTAGTTTGGTCAGCGTCCCCCCGGCATCTATACCAATCATACTCGCTTGACTCATTTCATTGCCCCCTCTTTTTCTACTTTCGAAACATTCCTCTTTGCAACGCGTTCTACTTCAGCTAAAATACTACTATTACCTTTGCAAATATACGAGAAATTTCACTCATCTCTTCATTACGAAAGGACGTGCTCCATGCAATCCGATCATTTTCCCAGACAGGCCGCGAAAAATGAACACAGAAAAGGCAGTTTTTACGCTGTTGCGGCTTATCTGATGTGGGGATTATTCCCGCTTTATTGGATTCCGCTGCAAAAAATAGCCTCATTCGAAATTCTGTCGCACCGAATTGTCTGGTCCTTCGTCTTTATGACTGTTTTACTCCTTGTTGAGCATAAATTCAGCCAATTTCTGGCAGCTCTGCATACGTTCCTAGCTTCACCCAAACAATTTTTGCTGATTGTTTTGGCCTCCTTCTTAATCAGTATCAATTGGTTTATTTACATCTGGGCTGTGACGCATGGACATGTCGTCGAATCGAGCATGGGCTATTATATCAATCCGCTGGTCAGTATTCTGCTCGCTATTCTTTTTTTAAAAGAAAAGTTGACGCGCTGGCAAATTCTGGCTGTACTTTTGGCGGCTGCCGGAGTGCTTGTCCAGACGATCGGTTTCGGCCGTTTTCCAATCATCGCGCTCGCCCTGGCCTTCTCCTTTGGCTTTTATGGACTGACAAAAAAGCTGATCCCAATGGACGCGACGCTTGAATTGACCTTTGAAACACTCTGTATTCTGCCAATCACTCTCTATTATTTAATTCATCTTCAAATTTCGGGAACAGCGGCCTTCGCCTCAGGATCACTGGTGATCGATCTGCTGCTGATGGGTACCGGTATCGTCACAGCCATACCGTTGCTTTTCTTCGCGGAAGCTGCACAGCGGATCTCGTTAACCATGATCGGCTTTTTCCAGTATATTACGCCAACCATTTCACTGATCATAGGAATTACGGTTTATAAAGAAATATTTAATTGGATTCAATTGATTTCGTTCTCATTTATCTGGCTCGGGCTGATCATCTTTTCTCTAAGCAGCGCATTGCCGCTCAAACGGCGTGTCCGTTTTCCTCATTCCGTCTGAAGCGGAAAGGAAAAGCTGCCTCTTCGCAGAAATTGTTGCGGAAGGGGCAGCTTTTTTGCGTCATTTCTTGTTCAGCGTGTAGAAATAGAGCAGCCAAACCGCATGCTGCTGCTGCGTCATCGCCAGTTTGCGAAAAGCATCCTTCACCTGATCACTGGCAAGATCAGCCAGTTCAAGACAAAGTGAGACGGATTGAAGCTCCTCATCAATTGCCCATCGCAAACCTTCCAGAGGAGTCAGTACGGTCTCGCACGGCACCGTCATTTCTTTAATCCCCAGATCAGGTACCTCAGCGAGGAGTGCCCGCAGGCAGGCACAATGCTCCTGATCCTCTTTCAAAAGGCGAGCCATTTGCCTGATTTCCCGCTCCGCTTTCAATTCTCCAGCCACAAATTCATTAATCCGGAGCGAGCGGTCCATGCTTCTCAAAGTGCGCTGCAATAAAATAGTGAACCGGCTATTTTTATCCGGATTCGCCTGATTGCCGTCATGGCAGACCATCTCCAAGCCTCCCTTGAACGTTCTTCTCTCACTTTATGCGAAATCAACCGATCAAGTGCCTAGAGACGAGCCAAAATTATTTCGTAGGATATTCCGTATTTCAAAGATATCGGTCAAAGGCAGGCGAAATTCTCGCAGAAAAAAAACCGCAAGCATTTGTCTGTTTACGGCTCTTTTGAAGATTCCATTATTCCTTTTTTTATAAAACAGGCGGGATCCGAAATTGTGTAGATTGCTCAAAAGAATAAGCCAGTTCAATTAATTTCGGTTCACTGAAAGCCATTCCGGTAAATGTGATACCGACCGGTTTCCCCTCATGCGTATAGCCTGCCGGTACCGTAATTGACGGATAACCGGCTTTAGCCGCGATATCGCAGCCTTGATGGCCCTCAAATATCAAGGCGTCCAGATGATGAGTCTTCATCACCGCATCAATGCCCTCTTTTTGAGAGAGACGGATATCATCCGCACGGTCAACGAGATAGGAGCGTTCTCCAAGATCGCCACTGAGGCTGTTGCATTTCTTAAAGATCGCCTGACCATATGGCAACGCCTGATCAGCATGGGCCTCATTGTAGGCAATCAGTTCACTTAGGCTGTGCACGGGTACGTTAGCCGGAAGTCCATCCAGATAGCGATTTAAATCCCATTTAAATTCTTGGAACATGACGCTGGATTTTCGATGTTCAAGAACGTCCGCTGAGGGAATGGAAATCGGATCGACGAAATAGGCTCCCTCTTCTTTCATCGCTTCGAGCGCCTCATTAATCAATTCAACCTCTTCATCATTGAGCGACTCGAGAAACGATCGATCAATGCCAATGCGGGCATTTTTCAGACCGCGGCGTTTGAGAAAGACAGAATAATCCTTCTGAACATCGCCTTGACTCCAAACGGTCTCCTCATCCTCTTCATCGAGGCCGGCAATCACGTTCAGCAACAGAACCGCATCGCTCACCGTACGCGCCATCGGTCCGGCGGTATCCTGACTGTGAGCAATCGGGATAATACCGCTGCGGCTAACCAGACCAATCGTTGGTTTTATGCCGACAATTGAATTCCGCGCGGCGGGGCTGAGGATCGATCCAGAAGTTTCCGTGCCAATCGCGGCGGCAGCAAGACTGGCAGCGACTGCAGCGCCGCTTCCCGCACTCGATCCGCCGACATCGAAAGAGGAGCCATAGGGATTAAGCGTTTGTCCGCCTAATGCGCTGTAACCATTAGGCATGTGATCACTTATAAAATTTGCAAACTCGGTTAGATTCGTCTTCCCGAGAATGATCGCACCGGCTTCTTTCAATTTTTTGACTAAAAAAGCATCATGGTCTGCCTTATATCCGGAAAGCGCCAGACTGCCTGCCGTCGTCGTCATCTTGCCTGCTGTTTCAATATTATCCTTTATAAGTATGGGAATGCCAAAAAGAGGACCAACCTCTGGGTTCACGGTGCGCCTCACGTCACTTGCTTCTGCTTCATGTAACGCTTCCGGATTCACCTCAAGAACGGATTTTAAATTCGCGCCATGCTTGTCCAGTCGTTCAATGCGTTCCAGATAACCCTGAACCAGATCCTTTGAGGTTACCTGTCCATTTCTAAGCGCCTTTTGCATCGCCGAAATCGTTGCTTCTTCAAGGGTAAATGGTCGCCGCTTCACGACTTCCTGACGCAGGTACATACCCGCAGTCACTGCTGCAGCTGCGCCGCCAGTAAGAACGGCAGCAAGAGCGAATTTCTTCTTTTTGGACATCCAGTCTCACTCCATTATTCAGTAATCGATTCAGGTATTTACACTTTTTCATCTTACCGTTATCTTTATGAACTTGCAAACAAATACCGGCAATCTGCGAAAAGCTGAAGCAAAAACCGAAAATGTCAATTTTAGCAAAGCGGCCGGCTCCTAACCCTTGGTGCGCAAAAAAAGCTTTAGTCCCCGTTTTATGGGAGCACTAAAGCCTTTTTCATTCCTTCCGCAGATACACAGCGGCATTTAGCAGTGGTGTTTGTCGCAATCGTTGTCTTCCGGGTCAAACACATTGGCAAATGTTTTGACCGCAACAATGTCATCAAGACAAATGCTTGTGCTTGATATGCCGTGCTCATGACAGTTAAAAAGAGTCAAGATATTGTCTGAGATATCAGCAACGAAACCTTTAACCGATTGAGAGTTCTTCAGAAAAACTTTAACAAAGTCGTTCTTAGAAACACCTCTGAGCAAATCTTTGCCATTACATCTTGAATCATTCGATCCAGAATTGTTGCCATAATCCGGTGATCCTCCGCAGCAGTTGCCGCCGCCATACACTACATTATTCCAACCCACGAGAAATTTCCTCCCTTTAATTGCTTACGCCTTACATCATTACAATATGTAAAAGTATGAATTGCGGATGGACAAAGCGACTGGTGCTTTCGTTGATTTTATCGATAAAGCTTCTTTTCCTCATCAAGCCATGGTTATTTCGGATATCTGCCTCAACCGATGGCGCAGAAAAGAAGCATTTCTACTGGATCTCACTTTTTCCTTTCATTCATTACGAAAGTCGTCTATTCTGAATATGGGTACGTACAGTGAGGAGGAATTTCAATGGAACTTAAAGAGGGCAAGAATCGCTACTATTTCGAATTTGAAGACGGCCATCTGGCTGGCGAAGTGACCTATTCTTTCTATCATCCCGATGTCATTTCTCTGGATCATACGTATGTCGATCCCGCGCTGAG
Source organism: Sporolactobacillus sp. (assembly GCA_047718855.1). Taxonomy (GTDB): domain Bacteria; phylum Bacillota; class Bacilli; order Bacillales; family Sporolactobacillaceae; genus Sporolactobacillus. The sequence goes on from JBDNRY010000001.1 coordinate 143,525, forward strand.
AGGACAACATTTGGCTGGGCAATTGGTGCAGGCTGTCGTCGACAAAGCTAAGCGTGAAGGATGGAAGATTATTCCGGCCTGTTCTTATGCGAAAGCGCGGTTCGCGCATAATGAAGCCTATCAAAAGATCGAGTTCCATGGTTAAGCAGCAAAACAGACTGGGAAGAGAGACATTCCTCCTTCCCAGTCTGTCTGATTATCTAAAGCTTTAATGACTGCCCAGCATTCTGAACAGCCATCTCTTCTTTCGCCCAGTCTCGCTAAGCTCACGAAGCCGGTTAACGAGCTCCCGGTCACGCCGCTCGATCATTCGCTCCATCTCACGATCATACTTTCTGACAACCAGTTCAGCCGTTTTTTCGGCAGCTGTTGCCGCGACCTGCTCAACAACAAGGCGAAACTGATCGGCAGAAAGTGCCAGGGTGCTCTCGGCAATTTGTTGAGCCGGAACGAGCGGATTCACTGGCGGCGTTGGCGCAAGTTCACTCGAATGCGTGTTCCCGCAGACGGCTTTCGCCGCATCATCGAGCAGTGTGCCGCGACGAGTCTCTTCCAACAGATGAGTAAAGAGCTGTATATCCTTTTCAAAAAAAATACGCTGATTATTTCGATTGCGGGTAAAAATGTATCCCTGCTGCTCCAAAGCCGTGGTCAGGCGCCGAAATTTACTCCGTGTCACATTCAGTTTCTCATACACATGTTTCGTTGAGCAGCCGGTTTCTCCTCTTGCAGCTTTCATCTGATCACGCTCCGATCCGATATAAATATATCTTGTTAGTTTTGTAGCTGAATCCCTTGCGGCTCTGCCTCGTGATTAATAGGGCTAATTTTTCAATATATCTTTCCGCAACCGGCGAATGACTCCACTTTTGCTTAAAAAAAGTTATGAAAAAACAATTGAATATACGTAGTTTCTTACTATATTAAACTTTTCGCCTTTTAATCGCTCAATTCCTTCTTTTTGATAAAAAATTGATGCCCTGAAAAAAAAGAGCAGCGACAATAGGCTATGGAAACCATTTTGCGGGCTGCATGTGACAAATCAATATTTTATTTTATCCTATCAATGGGGCAACGATCAGACAGAGACCTGCAACGACGCTCAGAATCAAGGTCAGCCTATGAGGGAGCCTTTCCTTTCTTTTCCCACTATAAAATCCATGAAATTGAAACTTATTACGATAGAGCACAAAAATAACAATCAAAATAGCGAGAAGCGCAGGTATCCCGCCGCGCAGACTGATTGATAAGCCTAAGAGATGGTAAATACCCAGCAAAATCCCCTGAAAAATCAGGGCCAGCAGCAACATGATTAAAATCACTCGAATGAATTCCAATATCCCTCGCATGTCTACATCCTCCTTCTAGGGATACATATGCTCGCTACCTTCACAAGTAGTCCGAAACCAGAGTCTAGCGGCACCTAGCTGTCAGAATAAGTAAGGGGTATGCCGCTTCAGGTCTGACTCATTTGATAAAAAAACTTTTGCTATGGATTCAATTATACGTTCAGAGTTGAATGATACCAATCATTTATTCGCCGTCCAGAAATTATATTTGCTAAAGGTATTGACGAATGGCGTCAATATTTGTCATACTTATAGTGTCTTTACACTTGTCATGACATTATCATAAATAACAAAAGGAAGCGATCGATTTGCAGTCTGTTCAGGAAACATATGGTGCGGAAGCCTTGCATGTTGAGCCGCATGGTACAGAACCGATTTCAGCGAAGGAAAGACACGGGAAACCAAGATCCCTGTTCACCTTATGGTTCAGCGCCAATTTGGAATTCGCTACCTTGACGCTCGGATTGCTTGCCGTCGGTGTCTTTGGCCTCAGTTTCCAGGAAGCCGCCATTGCTACGGTAATCGGCATTGTAGCAGGAGCCCTATTGATTGGGTTGTTCTCGACCTTCGGATTCAAATGGGGTGTGCCGCAACTCATTCAATCCCGCGCTGCATTCGGATTTTTCGGAAATTTTCTCCCTGGAATCACCAATTTTTTAAGCTGCATTGGTTGGTATACCGTTAACACCGTACTTAGTGTCTACGCACTGGAGTATCTTCTGCCCATTGGCTTTTTGCCGGATCTGATCATCATGATTGTCCTGCAAGCGGTAATTAGCATCTATGGCTACAATCTGATCCATTCGGTCGAACGCTGGTCTGCTCTCCTCTTAGCCATTGTTTTTATCGTTGTCACCTTCTACGCATTCCCGCACATCAATTTTCATGTGGCCGAGAACATTAAAACAGTTACCGTTTTTGGCGGAACATTCGCTTCGTTTATTCTTGCCGTTGGTGTGGCTCTGTCCTATACGATTGCTTGGGCGACCTACAGCTCGGACTATAGCCGTTATCTGCCAGTGAACTCGTCAAAAAAGAAAGTGTTTGCTTACGTCGTCTTGGGAAACATCGTCCCGTGCATTTGGCTGGAATTGCTTGGCATTGGCCTGTCTACTTTTCGCAGTACGATTGCAAAACCGACGGATTTAATTGCCGGAATTCTTCCGGGACCGATTGCCGTTCTCGTCATGCTGGCGATCATTCTCGGAACAATCACCGCGAATGTGCTCAATATCTACTCAGGATCCATGTCCCTGCTGAGTATCGATACAAAAATCGTGCGTTTCATCGCCCCTAAGCGCTGGATTGCTGCCCTACTCGTCGGCATCTTAGGCGGCATTTTGAGTTATATTGGGTTCCAGACGAATTACGCCACAAATTTTTCCGATTTCTTGCTTGTTCTTGGTTATTGGATATGCCCATTTCTCGCTGTCGTTTTATGCGACTATCTTTTTATCCGTCGCAACCAAACAGATACTTCCGTATTTTATAGCGGTTCCAACTTCATCAAAGCCGGATTTTGGGCGTTTCTTATTGGTTTCGCCGTATCCGTCCCCTTTTTCAATCAGACCATGTATGTTGGATTCATCGCCAAGACCTATCCGGCTATCGGCGATCTGTCCTATTATGTAAGCTTTGTCGTTGCCTTTATCCTTTATTTCTTCTTCACCGGATCACCGCGCAAGAAGTCCTTGACTGCTTGATCATGATTTTAGAAAAACCGGGCAAAAGACGCCCTCGTCCCTGCGCCTCCTGTAAAAAAATAAATAAAGCCCGTTGTCATTAGGCATAAAAGCCTTATCACAGCGGGCTTTGCTTTTGTTTTCTGCACAACTCATACCCATTTGATCGTAAAAAAGCCACTCTGCTCTTGCAAGAATGGCTCAGTCAACAAAATAATTTTTAAAAGAAATAGACATTTCGTTTTTATTTTAATGAAAAATTGCGAACAGCATCAGGCTCATTGCCAGCGATGACCCAACGCTTATCGGCCAGCCGCGCAGCAGCTCCTTACTAAACATCTTCTGCCGTTCACTTTCATTCGTGCAAAAACCGAGAACGAGTGCACCGCCAGAGGAAAACGGTGAAATGGCCGCTGACAAGCCGCCAATGACAATACAGGTATAGAGCAGAATTGGATCAAGCCCGGTCAAATGAGCGACCGATGCGACAATCGGAAACAACGCCGGGGCAACCACGCCGATTAAACTGCTGAATGAAGTCATCAATGCGGCTATTAAACAAAGGGAAATTGGAACGAGAATCACCGGAACACTCGTACCCACCCAGTGAGCCAGCAGTCCAATCGTCCCCGCTTTAATGGCGACCCCGATCAGAATACCCACACCAGAAATCATCAGCAGGGTATGCCAAGGGATCCGTGCCAGAACTTCCTTTTCATCAGCGAGACGTAATACGGAAGCAATCACCGTAAAGAAGATGGCGACCAATCCCACATCAATTTTTGAATTGATAGCGGCGAGCCCGGCATTGGCCGGCATAAGCGCGTGGAGAACAGCAGGAACGAGCAAGACAATGACAAATAGCAAGATCAGTGCAAGATTGATTTTCTGCTTACGCCCGAGCGGTTCCGGTCTGACGATTTCGATATTTTCTATTTCCTGAGGAAGCCGTTTGCGGTTTCTTCTGAGGCTGATCAGTGAAACCACAACCAAAAGAGCAATCACTAAATAGGTAATAAAGATCGTCGATGACTCGGAAAAAGCAAATTGCTTACTGAAGCCTTCACTGGCAATCAATCCACGGAAAATAACGCCGTTCGCACTGACCATGAAGTTCGCACCGGCCTGAGCGCCAAAGCTGACAGCCAGCGCACCAATCAACGGATCAAGTCCAATTCGCTTGCAGGCCATTAGCGTTACCGGCACGAGCAGTACCATAATCGCATAGTAGCCAGCGCCCAGTGCAGCCATTAATACTGCTGAAAAAAGAATAACAAGTGGCAAAAAGAAGGGAAAATGACGGCTTTTATAAAGAAAATAATTGGAAATTCTCTCCAGGGTACCATTGACGACTGCAAAATTAAAAAAGAGCGTCACGGCCAAAATCACAAAGAATATCGGTACCGGCCACAGCGTAATGATCGATTCCGGTTCCATTTTCAATAGAAAACTGCCAATGAGATAAGCAAACGCGATGGCCAGAATACCCGTATTTATTTTTGTTTTATAACTAATCGCTATTGAAAGTATAATCGCTAATACAATTGCCCAACTGACCACGCTGCATCACCCGTTTTCTTTTTTTTCGGCGATATCCGCCGTTTTGTTTTCATGCTTCAGCCTGCGATTATTTTAGCCCCAAACGACCAAATGCCGAAGATTGCAAATATTTTTCTTATAATTAGTAGAATACCGCATTCGCTTAAATAATGCACGTCAATCATTGTATATATTACATTTTTGCATTAATAATTTATTTTTCCCCCATAAAAGGAATTTACCAGCCGCTAATCTGGGAAACAAAAGTGAGCGAAAAAGCATCCGCTCTTTCGCCCCCTTTTGTTTTACTGATCTAAGAGGTTATCAGATATTCGTTGTCATTTTTTCCAAGACAAAGGTTTTGCAGTCTGTCTCGTCACTTGTCGACGCATGAACGCCCTGGTGACTAACAACATAAATCGATTCTGCAGAACATTTGTTTCCGGACTCCCAGTGAGCACAGTTACTGACTTCACAGCGAACATCCTTTGCCAAAACAATCACCTCCTTCTGCTCAAAAGTATTTGTCAAAGCAGGCAGATCCATTCCCACCCCATTTAAATGAAAAAATGCGGATATTCTTCGACATATTTCTACAAATGGCGACAAACTATGCTATGATTTAAACAACATAAAATATGGAATATCTTGATCCGTAGGAGGTTTTATTGATGTCGCTTGCTGAACAAACTTTTAATATTCAATTATTGAGCAAAGCTTTAGATAAAAATTTGGCGCTTATTATCTTTAATCCCAATCATAAAGTGGTCTATGTTAATGCTAATTTTTCCAAAGCACTGGGCTATCAGCAAGAGGCGATGATCGGAATGGATCATGCATCCCTCTGCTTTTCTTCTTTTACAGAAAGCAGCGCTTATCAAGACTTCTGGCATAATCTTCTGAATGGACAGAGCTTTCAAGATAAAATTGAGCGAAAAAAAGCGGACGGTCAATCCGTTTGGCTGGAAGCGACCTATATGCCAATCTACGATGAATCCAATAGTCAGGTCATTGGTGTGATGAAAATTGCGACCGATATTACAAAACGCGAGAATCGAATAAAATCACTTGCGGGAGATCTGAAGCAAATGGCTGAAGAGCTTAGCGCGCAGTCTGTGACTGGAAACGCTGAGAATGCTTCTCTGCTTAAAGAAATCGGAAAAATCGAAGACTATTCCAGTAAAAATACAGCCGCATTGAGCACCCTACAAGCACAGGCAAAGCAAATTCATGGGATAGTCTCAATCATTAAAAGCATCTCGGAACAAACGAATATTCTGGCCATTAATGCGGCGATTGAAGCTGCCCATGCTGGTGAACTCGGGCGGGGATTCAACGTCGTTGCCAAAGAAATCGAACATCTTTCAAAACAAGTCGAAAAGTCGATTAAAGAAGTCGAGGAGCGGGCATCGCATATTACCTCCGGTGTCGCCCAGCTCTCAGAAGGAACAAAAACGGTACAGGCGGATATTCATGACAGTCGATCAAATATTGAATCTGCTCTCCATTCCTTCGAGAAAATTTCCCAATCGGCCGGACAATTAAATAAGCAGGCTGGAGCCTTTCATCAGATATTGTGAAAGTAGAAAATGGAGTGAATTTTCATACGCTGCTTTTTCGAAGTCAATGACAGAAAAAAATTCTCAGATAACGGGCTCATCTGAGAATTTTTTATTCGCTCAATAATGAAAGCGCTAAATCCAGTTCCCGCAAAATTATAAGACGTTTCCTCCAACGGAGCGTTCCGGTTGTTTTTTTAAAACGGATAAGTTCACGATCAGAAGTGTCCCCGCGAAGGCGATCAACAAACCACTGAGCATCATCGCATGTCCGGCACCTAACCATTCGCTTAACAGACCGTTCGTGCCCATACCGATTAACTGGACAGTTGAGATAATGCTGCTGACAAAACCAACAAATCGTCCCATCTGGTCATAAGGGATGCGGCTTTGCCAAAAAGTGGATGAAGACATATTGAAAATAGCATTGAATATCCCCATCAGGAATGCGGCCGCCATCATCGCGACAAGTGTCGTGCCGAAACCAACTAAAGCAAGGGATAGCCCCATCGCAAGTCCTGAAGCGCCAAGCTGGAGTTGAAGCGGCCAGTGGCGAACCCAGCGTGAAGCAAGCAGCGCCGTTGCAAGCAGCCCGCAGCTCAAGGCTCCCAGTACATAACCTACCTGATAGGCGCTTATCCGGCTGTCACTGACATGTGCGGTCAGCATCACGTCCATACCGGAAATACCCCATAGCATGAGCAAAAAAACAATAAAAACATTTATCATCAAAATATTTTTCAGCGGCGCCAAACCTTGCTTCCATATTTTGAAAAACGATTGTTTTTCCACTTTATCAATCGGCTCATCCAGGGAATGATCCCCTCTTTTCAGCCGGAGCAGCAGCAGCGCAGCGGTAAAATAAGAGACTGCATCAACCCAGAATCCCAATTTTTTTAATCCAAGCGGCAGAAGGCCAAGAATAAACACGGCAAGCGCCGGTCCAATGATCTGTACCGCCTGTTTTCCCGTCTGAAACGAAGCGTTTGCTTCCATCCGTCCATCACTCTTGACATTGGCCACCAGATACTTTTCGAAGGCCGGTTCGCGATAGGTATTGACGAAAGCAATAAGAAATGATCCGGCCGCATACAGCCAGACATTCATCGGCAGAAAAAAAACGAGGGCAATGATGATCCCGCTCGTCCAGTCTGAAAGGCTCAATATTTTACCTGGATCTCGCTTTTCAACCTGCACGCCTGCCAGTTGGCCGCCAATCAAACCGGCAATCATACCGGATCCGGTCAGAACCATCGTCGTCAAAACATTTTTGGACTGATTATAGATGGCAACAATCATGAGCATATAGGTAAACCAGGTGCCAAGCTGCGAGATCAGCACGGAGCCTAAAAGATACATTAAATCGTGATGATAACGAAATAAACGCCGCATTATTCCACATCCCTAAATTTACAATAGATCCAATATAGCCCTTTTTTTAGTGGAATAAAAGAATCTGTCGAAATTATTTCAAAACAGCGTCATTGGACTTTCTATCGATTTTTCTCAAATAGGAAAGAGTTTATTACTTTTACAATCTGTCTTCCCGATTATTATTCCGTTTGCTCTTGCAACGATTGTTTATATCATTTTGAATATCACCATGACCATCGATTATCCGATTTGACCTCATTTTACAGAATAGCAGGGATTCCTCCTTCTTATTTCTGTGATCAAATAGTTGGCGCATCCGCCCTTTTCACGCGGTGGTAATGAGTTAACTCATATTTCTATCTTAATCTTTTTGCTTGAGCTTAATCTCTTTCATTGCAATACTGACAGCAAAAGCTATAAGGCTGAGTAGCAAAGTGATCCAAAAAACATGCTGAATACTGGCGGCTAGCGCATTCTTCAATTGATGAACGGCAGTATTCAGAGTAGGAAGAAGTGCATGAGGCAATTTCATCTGGACTGCTCGAAAAAACACAGGATCGGTCAGATGATCCGGATTTTTAAGAAGACGAATGATGAATTGCGGCAGTGCACCAAAGTGCACCTGTTTCATGAGACTTGCGAGATCATGCGCCATGAATGTTGACAGCAAAGATGGCCCAATGGTCTGTCCCAGCGTTTTGAAAAATTGGATATCTCCAGTAACTGCACCCATGTCATTTTCCGAAAAGGCACTCTGAGCAACTGAAGTAAAAATAGGAACAGCGAGTCCCGCACCAGCGCCAAAAACAATGAGAGCAAGCGTCAACTGATTCAGGTTGGAATCTAGACTACTCTGTGCGAGCATGACGCAGCCTAACGCAATCACAGCGATTCCAACAATCGTCTGCAGTTTGTACCTGTGTGTCTTACTCACAAGGACTCCTCCGGCAATCATTGTGACAACCATGCTGATCATCATCGGCGTAATAAATCCCCCCGATTTTTGCGATGAATAGCCAAGTACACTTTGCATAAAGAGCGGGGCAAAAGTCATCACACCGCCAAGTATTGCATTAATCAGGAACATTTCGATCGCCGCTGTATTAAAAATTCCATTTTTAAAGAAGCGAAGCGGCAAAACTGGATCAGTCACTTTGTTCTCAGTCAAAAGAAAAATTATCACCATTAGAATTGTAAAAAAACTCATGCCAATAATTGGTACTGAATTCCAAGCATATCGGCTGCCTCCCCAAGTGAAAACCAAGAGCAGCGGGGTCACCGCTAGCACGAGTTCAAGCGCACCCCAATAATCGATTTTGACCCGTTCTGTCCGGATAATCCGAGGAAAGCTGGCAAGCAAGGTGAAAATCAGCCCCAGCAGAATAAATGGGATATTGATATAAAATATCCAGCGCCAGTTCATGGTGTCCGTAATCCAACCGCCAATCGTTGGTCCAAAAATGGTTGCAGCAATTCCTGCTGTTCCAAGCAAGCCCATGTATTTTGCCCGTTCGGCAGGTTCAAATAAGAGACCAACGACAGTCAATGAATTGGCGACCAGTATTGCCCCTCCGACGCCTTGAATAGCCCGAAAAACAATTAGTACAATCATATTGGGAGCCATCCCACATAAAAGCGAGCCAATGAGAAAGTCGATCAATCCGAACAAATATATCGGTTTAAATCCGTAGACGTCCCCCATCTTACCGAACAACGGAATTGAAACGGCCATCGTTAGTGAGTAAATTACAAGCGGCCAAGTATAATAATGAAAGCCGTTGAGTTCAGTCGCAATCTTTGGCATCGCTGTCGTCACAACGGTCAAATCAATCGATGCAATCAGAATACTCAATGCCACACTGGCCATAATTAAAGTTTTGCTTTTCTTTGAACACGCCCACATAAAATACACCTCATTTTAAATTAAGTCCGACCGGTTGGTTTTCTATGACGAAAATAAAAAGCCTTAATGACTCTTATTTTTTAGGAAAGGCTCTTGTAGAATGTCAGCATCGTTTCACGCATACTCTCTCTTGCTTCCTGAATGTCGAGTAATTTGATCGCAAGGTCAATACTGATCCCCTCTTCGATAGTCATGAAGACATTAGCGATTGCCTGAATCTCCAAATCAGAATGGATCTCACCGCATCCTTTCGCCTGACTAACTTCTTCAATCCACATGGCACGCGTGTCTTGATAGACCATTTTCATTTGTGCCCGCATATCCGGAGATAAGCGCAATGCGTCGGAAACAAGTTGAAAAACATTAGGAAAACTTTCAACGGACCCATCTTCAATCACTTTGAAAATAAACGCAATGTACTGATCAATGAATATTTTTAAAGTGGAAAATTCGTGGTTCAACAGTTTGAGTTGCCGTTCTTCCGTGATATGAATAATCATTCTTTGAACACCCGTTAGAAAGAGATCTTCTTTACTATTAAAATAATTATAGATACCGCCCTTGGAAATCTGTGATTGATGGACAATTTCATTTAATGAGACGCCTTTATACCCATCCTTTAAAAATAGATCCATTGCGACATCAAGAATATGATCACGTGTCTCCGACATTAGTATAGAATAACCTCCATAGTTAATTAACCGACCGGTCGGTTTGCATAAATCATATAGAGAATATCATAACCAGTTAGCTGCGTCAACAGTGTGCCCATGTAATGAGTAATGAGTTCAAATCAAGTAACCGTTTTCATTTCTGTCTATTCTATTAACGATTCCGATAAACGGGAGTGAGCGCTCTTTATTGTGTTAGACTGATCATAATCTAGATAAGTTTAACCGGTCATCTACTCATACGATAGAGAAAAATAGTCATTTTTATATTTCTGGGAGGATTTGCATTGGGAACGTTTCTTTCGAGCATTCAAGGGGTACTGGTCATCTTAATTATGGTCAGCGTCGGTTATATACTTGCTGCACGCGGCTGGTTTGATGAAAAATCGAGCCGGCTATTAGCAAGACTAGTCACTCAGATTGCTTTGCCGGCTTATATGATCAGCACAATCATGCAGGATTTCTCGAGTCGCGAATTGCTTCGCCTGCTTCCAGATTTGAGATTCCCGATTCTCTCGATGCTGATTCTATTCGGGCTCTCCTTTCTCTTTGTGCGCTTCTTAAAAATTTCGCCTGCCCGCAGCGGTTTGTTCAAATCGATGTTCTGCAATTCGAATACCGTCTTTGTAGGCTTGCCGGTCAACCTTGCCTTGTTCGGATCCAAAAGTCTGCCTTACGTGCTCGTCTATTATATGGCCAATACCACTTTTTTCTGGACTCTCGGCGTTTATCTGATTCAGCAAGACGGTGAGGGTAAAGCACGGATTAATCTGCGCGACACCCTTAGCAAAGTTTTTTCACCGCCGCTTATGGGGTTCATCGTCGGGCTGATACTCGTTCTGCTTCATATTCATTTACCCAAATTTCTGATGTCCGATTTCACCTACATCGGCGGCCTGACCATCCCGCTTTCGATGCTGTTCATTGGCATTGCCATTCATCAGGCCGGGCTAAAAGAACTCAGCCTGAACCGCGACAGTTGTGGCATTTTGATCGGTCGTTTTCTCGCTGCTCCGCTGCTGATGACTCTGCTCGTGATGTCTGCACCAATGCCAAACTTAATGAAAGCCGTTTTTATTCTGCAATCGGCAATGCCGGTCATGACTAACGCACCGGTCGTCTCAAAAATGTATCATGCGGATTCAAAATACGCCGCAATCATGGTGACTGAAACAACTCTTCTCAGCTTGATCGCCATTCCGATACTGATGACGCTGATCGGTGAATAACCGATGGATTCCTACATTTTTTCTTTCTCTCGCATTAAGTAGTCTGCAGCGGTTTTCCCAATTGTCTGGATGGTGCGGAAGACCGCCTGCCGATCGGCAATGCCCGCAGTCAGCACCGTCAGAATAAGCGAAACGGAGCCGCATTGAAAAAATGCAGCATCATGATCCACTTCTTCCATTTCTCCCGTCTTGTTATAGACCTCGACCGGCAGCGGCAGTTCATCGAATAAACCGGGCAATTTATCACGAAATTGTTGATGCAGAAACCACGATTTGACCGCTTCAGGATAACCGTGCTGCTCCCAAAAAATGCGTTTCATACATGTGCAGGCATCATGCGCCGAAATCAAATTATGTTTGCCTTCATTCTCCGCGGCTTCGTCCATCAACCTCCGTTCGAGTCTTGTTCCCGATAAATGATGGACTCGGATCCAATGATTGATCGGATCAATGCCGAAGTGGTCAATGATCAGATTAGTCGCTGTATTATCAGAGACACTAATCATCAAGGCCAGCAGATCACGGACAGGCCACTCATTTTCGCTCAGCACTTGGAGTACACCGGATCCCCCAACAATCGATTTTTCTTTGATTTGAACCCTTTCTTCCAATAGTAAAGGATCGCGCAAACTCTCATCAAGAACGTGAAGCAAAATCGGCAGTTTGATTAAGCTTGCGGAGAGCATGGGCTGAGCAGGATTTCTACTAAAATGAAGATTATCCGAACTGCTGACCTCGATCGCCAATTTTTCACCGAACGGATCGATTCGTTCTTCCAGTGTTTGAATAAATGCCTGCCAATTTCTCATGGCTACACCTCTTCTTTTTCCCTATGTATGATTGACTCTGCCTGTTCCGATTCACAAAGGTGACAAGCCGTATAATGACCAGTGGTGACTTCTTGAAATTGCGGAACTTTTTCTGAACAAATCGCCATCGCGAATGGACAACGCGTCCGGAAGACACAGCCAGAAGGCGGATTAATTGGGCTTGGCAATTCTCCGTGCAAGATAATCCTTTCCCGCTTTTCCTCCACATCCGGATCGGGTATAGGAATGGCTGACAGTAGCGCTTTTGTATATGGATGCAGCGGATGAGCATAGAATTCCTCACTATCAGCCAGCTCGATAAGATGGCCCAGATACATGACGCCGACCCGTTGACTGATATATTTCACCATCGACAGATCGTGGGCGATAAACATCATCGTCAAACCCTTTTCTCTCTGCAACTGCTTCAGCAAGTACACGACTTGTGCCTGTACTGAAACATCCAGTGCGGAGATTGGCTCATCGGCAATGATCAGTTCCGGATTCAAGGCGAGCGCCCTGGCAATCCCGATTCGCTGCCGCTGCCCGCCGCTGAACTCGTGCGGATAACGGTTCTGAAAATTGGGATTGAGCCCAACTTCCTCAAGCAATTCTCCAACGATTTCTCGGCGCTGACGGCTATTTCGGCAAATCCTTTGAACATCAAGCGGTTCAGCGATCAGATCGAGAACAGTCGAACGCGGGTTCAATGACGAATACGGGTCTTGAAAAATCATCTGCATTCGCTGCTTCAACCGCATCAATTCCTTCGGTTCCATCTCATCAATCGTTTGACCATCGAATACAATTGATCCCGATGTTTTTTCATACAACCCCATAATTGTCCGTCCAAGGGTCGATTTGCCGCAGCCGGACTCACCAACAATGCCCAGCGTTTCGCCTTTTCGAATCGTCAGGCTGACATCGTCCACTGCTTTTAATTTTCTGTGAGCACCAACATCAAAATATTTTTTGATATGCTGCACCTCAAGAAGCGATTTGTCCATTATTTAATCCCTTCTTTCCAATAGCGTCTGACCGTACAAATTTCTTCCTCCAAGAGGGTTCCGGTGAGCTCGATTTGACTGACTTTCTTCCCAGGCGTTGGTGAATGAACCATACGTCCTTCGCCGGCATAGATACCGACATGATGAACTTCACCGCGTCCTTTATCATAAGCAAAATAAAGCAAGTCACCGGGCTGCATTTCATTCACAGGAATCGCTTGCCCCTTTTCCGCCTGATCATCGGCGTCACGAGGGATCCAATAACCGCTGGCTCGAAGCATTGAATAGCTGAAACCGGAACAATCATAACCATACGCACTCATCCCTGCCCAGAGATAAGGGAGATCGAGGAAACGCTGGGCATTCCGGACAATCTCGATGCCAGTACCTTTCAGGCTTGATCCGTTCAGGCAGACATCCGCTCGCCGAAGGCTGCCCGTGCCGATCGGTGTCTGAACAAGAATGGAATCTTCCTCTTCTGCAACGAGCGGCAAAAAAGTGGCAAAACTGAGAATAAGTGTTTGTTTCGTCCCTTGCAAAGAAAGCGGAGCAAATTGACTTTGAACCATGACCTGATCGCCCGCTTCCACTGATCTATCCGCTTTTTCAATCAGCTGGCAGGCTGGCATCCAGCCCGGATAGCCTGCTGGGTCCCTATGAGATGCCTGAGCGGGAACGGCAACCCTCACCCAGTCGCCCGATCGTTCGGTAATGATCACCGAATCACCGAAAAGCACCTGCGTTTGCAATCGTTTTTCTGTACATAAGGCAATATTTTCTTCTCGCGACATTGTACTCAGCCATCGCTTCAGATTGGGAATCGGCGCAATGGCCGGCTCATCTATCAACCGGACCGCATCTGGAGCAGTCCAAACGGTGGCCACGGGAACGGCTATTTCAGCCTGATTACTTAACATACGATCGAGCCCCCATTCTCTTCAGCCAAATTTAATTTTTTAATACCCAAACCCGGTTCCTGCGGTAAAAAAATTTGATTCTGCTGAAAACGGACGCCGCCTTCCACAGGATCACTAGCAAGCATCAAAGGTGCATCAAAATCACAGCGCGTAATATTGCGGAAGGCGGCCGCAAAATGGCAGGCGGCCGTGACAGAAATTTTCGACTCGATCATGCAGCCGACCATGCACTCTACCCCATAGGTTTCAGCGATGGCATTGATTTTTATCGCTCCTGTTATGCCCCCTGCTTTCATTAATTTAATATTAATAATGTCGCAGCCATGCATCGCCAGCAGTTTTGCGGCGTCATGCGGGCTGAAAATACTTTCATCGGCCATAATCGGTGTTTGAACATTCTCAGTTACCTGTTTCATGCCTTCAAAATTCCAAGCGGAAACCGGCTGCTCGACAAGTTCTATGCCAAGATTCAATGCCTCCAATCGCTGAATCGCAGAAATCGCTTCTTTGACATTCCAGCCCTGATTAGCGTCCAGACGAAGTTTGATATGATCGCCGACTGCCTGCCTAATTCCGGTGACCCGGTCAATGTCTTCTTCAACGGTCGAATTGCCGACTTTTATTTTCAGTACATCGAAACCGCTGCCGATCATCCTTTCGGCATCCTGAATCATCTCGTCAACTGAGTTGACACTGACGGTAAAATCCGTCTCCAGCCGATTGCTGTAACCGCCAAGCAGCTGATAGAGCGGCATACCGGCGCACTTCCCCAAACAATCATAAAGCGCGATATCGACAGCGGCCTTGGCACTGCTATTGTGCACCACGGCCTTATCGATCAACTGGTTTATCCGTTCCTTCTGCTCAATCGTTTGGCCGATGATCTGCGGACGGATAATCTGCATGATGACGTAGTCAATACTGTCGAGACTGTCTCCGGTAATCACCGGAGTAGGCGGTGCCTCCCCAATCCCAGTCGTTCCGTCATCGCAACGGATCGAAACAATGATACTTTCAGCCTGAAGAACGGTACGCAATGCCGTTTTAAAAGGTTTATTTAAGGGAATTGATAATCTCTTTGTCTGGACATCCACAATTTTCATTTTTCTCTTTCATCCTTTCATCGCCTGGCAATCAAGCAACGGTGACGATCCGCTTTTTTGACTAAAAAACCGCTTCCCGATATGGAAAACGGCCTTTTAGTCGAATATCCCGATAATCTCCTGTCGCCGAAGTTAATTCGATTTCGATGCCCATTTCAGTTCGATATAACCCACTGGATGACGGACAATCCCCTTAACTTTACTATTCTGCAAAACAGCTTGGTTATAGAAATAGACAGGGAATAGAGGCATTTGCTTGATTAAGAGTTTTTCTGCCTGATACATCATTGCAAAGCGTTTGCTATCGTTTTTCTCCTGCTTCGCAGTGTCAATCAGATGATCATATTCCTTATTGTTCCAACTCATGCTGTTCATTGCCATGCCCGTATGGAAATTTTCAAGGAAATTAATCGGATCACCATAGTCCGCAAGGAAAGAGCCTTTGGAAAACTGGAATTTCCCGGCCTTCTGCTGCGTACCGAAAACATTCCACTCCATATTTGCCAGCTTCACGTTGACGCCTAGATTTTTCTTATACATTTCCTGAATCGCTTCGCAAATGGATTTATTCTGATCGTCGGTATTATAGGTCAATGTCACAGCCGGGAGCGTCTTCCAGCCCTCTTCTCTCATTCCTTTGGCCAGCAGTTGTTTTGCTTCTTTCGGATTATAAGAATAGAGATTACCATTATGCTTGCGGAAATCCTGACCGGAAGCATCTTTGAATCCTGGAGAAACGAATCCATAGGCGGGATCATTTTTCTGCTTGATCACATAGTCTGTAATCTGTTTATTGTCAACCGCCATCGCGAATGCCCGGCGAATATTGAGGTTATTAAACGGCTTCATCTTGACATTCATACTCATAAAGAAGGTCCCCGCCTGAGGGCTGACCTGAACTTTTCCAGCTTTGAATAATTGATTCGAGAGATCGGGAGGAACACTCGCCGTATCCAGTTGACCGGATTTATACATCTGATACTCCGTATTCGAATCATTAACCATAGCCCAGTCAACCTGATCCAGTTTCACACTTTTCTTATCCCAATACGTTTTGCTTTTTTTGAAAACCATATTGGAATCATGTTTCCATGAGGCCAGAGTGAATGGTCCGTTACCGACAAAGGTTTTGGCGTTGGCAAACCACTTCGCGTCTTTCTTCGCAACCTTCTCATCGATTGGGAAAAAGGCCGGGTTCGAAATCATACTAATAAAATAAGACTGCGGCGCGATCAGCGTCACCTGCAGCGTTTTGGAGTTCAGCGCCTTCACCAACACATCAGAAGCAGAACCCTTCCCTGCATTATATTGGGATCCTCCGGCGATGATGTCTCCCAAGAATGCGGACGGTGCTGCTTTTTTCGGGTTCAGCATTTGTTTCCAGGCATAGACAAAATCTCCCGCGGTCACCGGATCACCATTGTCCCATTTAGCATTTTTGCGGATTTGAAAGGTATATGTTTTTCCATCTTTGGAAACCTTCCACGATTCGGCCATCGCCGGTTTCGGATCATTATGCTTATCGAGACGGGTCAGACCTTCCATCAGGTTATTCAACGGATCCCAGGAAACGGCATCATAACCCATCGGCGGGTCGAGTGAAGTCGGCTCCGAACTGTCATTCAGTTTCAGAACTTCCTTTCCACCGCTCTTCGATGACGTATTCGGTTTAGCCGTACAGCCGCTAAAAGCAAAGACAAGTAAGATGGCGATCAGAAATAGTGCTGCTTGATGAATCCCCTTTTTCAAAATGAATTCCCCCCTGATTGATTATCATTGTTTAACCCGATGGTGATTGGCCGCCCGTCTATCAAGCAGCCAGCAATGCGCGGAATGGCCAGCTGCCACAAACGTTGCCGGTGGCTGCCGGCGTTCACAAATTTTCATTGCGAATGGGCAGCGGGCACTGAAGGCACAACCCGGCGGCGGTGCGAACAGATCCGGAGGTGTTCCCTGAATGGGCTGCAAGGGATCCTGTCGATCCAGCCGGACAACGGAACGGAGCAGCGCCTGGGTATAGGGATGCTGCGGATGATAAAAGATCTCCCTCTTCTCTCCAATTTCGACGATCTGACCGGCATACATGACAGCAATCCGATCTGCCACTTTGGCAACCACGCCTAGATCATGCGTAATCATTATAATCGACAACTGGCGTTCTTTTTGCACGCGGTACAGCAGATCAAGAATTTGCGCCTGAATCGTCACATCTAGAGCTGTGGTCGGTTCATCGGCGATCATCAACTCTGGTCCGCAAATTAAAGCCATTGCAATCACAATGCGCTGCCTCATCCCACCGCTGAGTTGGTGCGGATACTGCTTCATTCTCTCCTCGGCACTCGGAATGCCGACGCGGTTCAGCATCTCTGTCGCCATTTTTTTTGCCTCTCCCCGACTGATCTTCTTCTGATGGATCAACCCCTCCGTCAGCTGCGAACCAATGGATAGAGTGGGGTTCAATGCGGTCATCGGATCCTGGAAAATCATCGAGAGTTCCACGCCCTGCGTCTTCCGCCTTTCCTTGGCCTTCATCTTCAACAGTTCTTTCCCTTTAAGACGGATTGATCCGGCAATTTGGTGCTTTGCTCCCGGCGGCAAAAGGCCCATAACAGCGAGCGAAGTCACACTCTTCCCGCAGCCAGACTCCCCAACAATCGCCAATGTCTCTCCGCGCTCCACATTGAAATTGATGCCGCGCACCGCCTGTACATGACCCCCGCTTGTCGCAAGGGAAACCTGAAGATCGCGTACTTCGAGCAGACTTTCCTTTTCCTGACGCAAAGCTTCACCTCCTTAATTTCGGATCGAGTGCATCCTGCAGCCCGTCGCCAAGAATGTTAAAAGCAAACATGGTCACTGAAATACATAGGGCCGGGAAAAAGAGCGGCCACCAGATGCCTTCAAGAAAAGCAGACAGTCCATCGTTTGCCATCACGCCCCAGCTCGCAAAAGGCGCCTGAACACCAAGTCCGAGGAAACTCAAAAACGCTTCTGAAAAAATAGCTGATGGTACAGTCAGTGTCATCTGAACAATAATCGGTCCCATCGTGTTCGGAATCAGATCTTTACGGACGGTACGCCAAGTCCTGCTGCCAAAGGAACGAGAAGCGGTAATGAATTCTTCATTTTTGAGCTGAAGAACCTGCCCGCGGACAATACGAGCCATGCCTGTCCAGCCGGTAACTGTTAAAGCAACGATAATTGTCAGCAGGCTTGGACCCATCACAACCATGAGCAAGATCACGACCAGTAAATAGGGAAGGCCATATAAAATCTCAATCACCCGCATCATCAGGCTGTCTGTCCTTCCTCCTGTAAATCCGGCGATGCCACCATACATCACGCCGATCAGCAGATCCACTGATGCGGCAACCAGACCGACAAAAAGCGAGATACGGGCCCCATACCAATTTCGGACAAAAACGTCACGCCCTAAATTATCCGTTCCAAACCAATGACTAGTCGATGGTGAAAGGTTCTGCTGCGTCAAATGCTGCCCGGTCACTGATTGGGATGAGAGAACCGGAGCAAGAATGGCCATCAGTATAAGAATAATTAGTAAAGAAAGTCCACTCATTGCCAGCTTGTTTTTTCTGAGTTCACCCCATGCCGATTGCCAATAAGAAACGCTTGGACGCACTAATTGGTCGGATTTGTTCGACTTTTTCTCAATCGGCTCGAACCAGTTTTCCGGAATCTCTTCTGCCTGTACAGTGGCCTTTTGTTCATTGATCATCGTCAACGAGAATCCTCCCTCTGCAGTTTGATTCGCGGATCAAGAATACCGTAAGTTATATCTACTAGAAAAAGCATGACGATTAAGATTGCGCTGTAAAACACGGTAGTACCCATAATGACCGGATAATCCCTCGTATTAATGCTATCGACGAAGTATTTTCCCATGCCGGGAATGGCAAAGATCTTCTCAATGACAAATGTGCCTGTCAAAATCGAAGCCGCCAATGTACCGAGAACCGTAACTACAGGAAGTAAAGCATTTTTTAAGGCATGCTTGAAAACAATCAAAATTGGAGACAGTCCCTTCGCCTGAGCGGTCCGTATGTAATCCTGAGTGAGCACAGTCAACATGCTCGAACGTGTCAACCGGGCAATGATTGCCATTGGTCCTGTCGAGAGAGCGATAATCGGCAGAATCATATAACTGATCCCCTGCCATGTACCGGCGGGCAAGAGCTGCAGATTAACCGCGAATTCCTGAATCAGCAGGGTTGCCAGTATAAAATCCGGTATGGAAATACCCAAAACCGCAAGCGTCATCGCCAAATAATCAATGAAACCGTTATGTTTTAGAGCCGCCAGAACCCCCAGAATGATTCCTGAGAAAACAGCAACGATCAGCGTCCACATGCCTAGCTCAAAGGAAACTGGAAAACCTCTTGATAATAAGTCATTAACCGTTTGTGTAGGTTGGCGAATTGACGGTCCATAATTGAATGTGGCAATCGACTTCAAATAATTCAGATACTGGATATATAGCGGTTGATTAATATGAAAATGAGCTTCCATATTTTTCAAAGCGACGGCACTTAATTGCTTTCCATTGCTGGCATTAAAAGGTGAACCTGGGATGGCATGCATCAGTACAAAGGTTAAAGTTGCAATGATCCAGATGGTAAAAATCATGGCAACGAATCTTCTGAGGATAAAGCGAGCCACAATTTAGACCTCCCTTTTCTTAAGAATTCATGTAAAACTTTTATTTCACAATTTTCAGTGAAATAATTTCTGCCTCTTCCTCATGACTGACCGTTTTCTACTTTCTACAAAATACAAAATCCAGCTCCATTAAGTAATTAAGCACTTAATGAGCTGGATTTTGTTCAGGAAGACTGGACAAAGCAACTTCTTGAAGTTGATTAAATTTTTTTCTCGCATCACAGAAAGCGACAATCAATGCTTTTTGTGAAGA
Source organism: Sporolactobacillus sp. (assembly GCA_047718855.1). Taxonomy (GTDB): domain Bacteria; phylum Bacillota; class Bacilli; order Bacillales; family Sporolactobacillaceae; genus Sporolactobacillus. The sequence goes on from JBDNRY010000001.1 coordinate 163,597, forward strand.
ACCAAAATACCGCTCCTTCACCTCATCAATCAATCCGGGATCACTAATCCTTCGTCCCAGAAATATGGATTGAATAAACCGGACCGTCAATTGTGTCGTTGCTGAACACTCTGCGTCAATAATCCGCTCGTTGGTCCGATCAACAACCAGAACTAAGAAAAACTGATTGAATCGCAACGTAATTGGATTCTTTTGCGCAGATTTAGAATCACCGACAATAAAAATCGTGTCTCGTGTGAAATTATCATACATTCTTCTCATCCTCTTCAAGGTTCGAATCAGTTAATTCAAGGGACTGGTCAACCGGTAAGTTGAAGATACTTGAATTATGCCAAACCTTCTAGGAATAAAAATAGTATAGTTGTGAATGCGATTTTTGTCAATATTTAAATTTTCCTTCCTTTCAGTTAATTCAGAACTTATTAACGAAAGCAAGTCTTTCAACATCCATTAAATATAGGTCACCGCCTGAGCACCCATCTGCTCCCATCCTTCGATAAATTTCCGTTTAAAAGCACGCCGATTTTTTTGAGGACGGAGCGGATCATTGAAATAGACAAACTCCGCCTCAAAGCCGGTGACAACCACGGAATGCTCTTTATAGGTGATCTGCTTCGGTCCATTTTCCGTGTACCATGTGTGGAAATAGCGTTTCGGCAGCGCCTTGAACCATTCGTTAGTAATCACCCAAACTGGCCGCCCATTTTTGAGACTCTCTTCAACCTGCGAAAAGTCAGCAGGCGTCAGATCAAGCACACGTGATCCAAGATACATTTCAGCCAGTTCGGCGATCGGCGAGTGGTAAACACCGAGCCCTGGCGTCTTAAACTCTGTCATCGAACCAATAAAGCCTGCATTTGGGTCACCAAAAAAAGTATCTCCCTTTTTCTTCTGATAGCGAACCGGACTTTTCTTAATCTGATCAGCAAGCATCATTTTATCGACAGAAAGGCCTGCAAAATTTAACAGCATCGCTAGACTCGTTACCTCGCACCCTCTGGCCAGCTCGGGCATCTGCGCAGCTAATGGAACATCCAGAAGAATCTTTTTTTCAGCCATCCCAAATCACCTCCCCATTTGCCATCTATTCATCGATTAAACCACTTCGAGTCAACTGAAGAAAAGCTGCCAAAGCCGGGGATACCCACCTATCCCTGAGTCGTAACAGACGTGGATGAATAAACATCGGGTAGCCGGCACAGGGCAGCATTTTCATCAATCCATTTTCGAGTTCTTTTTTAATAGTCATTTCCGGCAGCACAGCTACACCCAAGCCGGAGAGAACACATTGTTTGATTGCCTCCACACTGGCGAATTCGGAAATAAATGCGGGGCTGATTCGATGGTTTGTAAACATCTGATCCAGATTTTGGCGATAATTGCAGCCCTTTTCCGTCAGCAGCAAGGCTTCCTTGGCAATATCTTTCGGTTCTACTTTATCCAGCGCAGATAAAGGATTATCCATTGCGGCGACCAGCAGAATCCGCTCTTTTTTAAGTTTTTCAATTTGCAGGAGATCGGTCGGTTGACCGGAATCCATGACGATAGCCGCATCTAGTTTCCCCTTAACCAGCTGCTGAACAATTTCCTCGTCTGATGTTCCTGGAAAGAAGTGAAACCGCACCTTTGGATAATGGTGGCGAAATGCCGATAGGATGGGAGGCAACCGGTAGGTGCATAGGCTCTCTGAAGCCCCGATCACCAGCACACCGGACGGTTCTTTATCAAGCTTAATAACCTTTTCCGCCTCGGCGGAGAGGGCAAGAATGCGATCCGCGTAGCGCTTCATCGTCTTTCCCGCCTCAGTCAGCTTCAGATGCTTTCCTAAACGGTCAAATAAAGGAACACCAAATTCCGCCTCCAAGGCCTTAATATGTGCCGTGACACTCGATTGAGCAAAACTTAAATGTTCAGCTGTCCGTGTAAAATTCAGCTGCTCCGCGGCTTTTTGAAAAGTTATCAACTGTCTTATCTCCATCTTGATTCCTTCTATCATTTTTTGTGATGACATCTATCGGAATAATCATCTGTACCGATTGATGATTTACCTTTATGATACCTGAAGAAGAGAACATTTCAAGACTGGAGAGAAAAGAAATGGAAAAACAAACGAAAGCAACGATTCGATTACCTCAAGCCATCGCCCTTTATATCGGCGCTGTTCTTGGTTCAGGCCTATTAATCGTCCCCGGACTCGCTGCCCAAATTGCCGGCCCGGCTTCGCTATTGGATTGGGGGGCTCTGATGATCCTGGCTATACCGCTGGCGATGTGCATGGCCTATCTTGCTCAGCGCTATCCTGGTCCGGGAGGAGTTTCCTATTTTGTGACGCTGGCCTTTGGCAGACGAGCCGGATACTTGATCGGCTGGTTCTTTTTAATGTCGGTGCCCATTGGTGCTCCGGTCGCCGCATTAACAGGAGCGGGATATGTCAGCGAAGCGCTGAAAATCCCGGAGGTCCTCAAGGTTCCGATTGCTGCTTCTGTCCTCTTGACTGCTTTGTTGATGAACCACATTGGCATGCGTCTGGCGGGTAAAGTTCAGATCGCCGTTGTTTCTGGCCTCATCGCTATTCTAATCCTTGCTTTAATCGGAGCCGTTCCCCATATCCGAGTCACGAACTTCGAGCCTTTCATGCCCCACGGAATCGGCGGAATCGGTACCGCCTCAACCTTGCTCTTCTGGTGCTTTATCGGCTGGGAAGCGGTTTCCCATTTATCCGGTGAATTCGTTAATCCGGAAAAAGACGTGGCTCGGGCCACACTGATCTCTGCCATTCTAATCGGCGTGCTCTATTTTGTAAACGCGGTGGCAATCGTTGGTACCAACAGTTATCAAATTCAATCACAGACGGCTCTCGTTGTTGTCGCAGAGCAGTCTTTCGGCCAAATCGGCGCCCTGCTTGTTGGCGTTTCCAGCCTACTTATTTGTCTGGCAACCGTCATCACCTATATCGGTGCCGCCGCCCGATTAGCGCAATCTTTATCCGATCAGGGACACGCGCCGAAGGTATTCGGGAAATTATCCAGTAAATATCAGACACCAACTGGCGGCCTGATGTTTCTGGGATTCTGTTTTTTCTTAGTTTTAGTGCTCTATGGGACCCATGTCTTGAGCCTGGCACAATTAATCCAGCTGCCGAACGCCACCTTTTTAATCAATTATTTAGGCGGTTGTGCCGCTGGAGTCGCCCTGTTCAGAAAAAGCAGAAAGAAATGGCTTGTCAGTTTGATTTCTCTCGCATCGACAGCCTTTATGTGTCTCTTTTTAGGCTGGTCGATCATCTACCCCATTGCCATCACACTATTTGTACTCGCGAGCGAACAAGCCAAAAAGGTCTGGCACAGCCAGACAACTGGAAAAGAATAATCGCGTTCATTCTTCTCACTCGCTAAACTCGTTTATCTCATGATTTGCCATAAACGAAATAAAATTGTCAATGATTAGCCTCCATTTTGGCAAAAACACTTAATCTATGGGCGAAAATTCAATCATTTTGTAGTTTTGTCTATTTTTCAATGATCCAAAAAGATGATAAACTATTTGTAAGAAAGCACAATGCGATGAAAGGAGGACAAATACTTGGAAGACGAACTGTTGCATCAAATTATTGATAAACTCGGAACAATGGACGAGCGGTTTAATGTTATTGATCAAAAGTTTGATTCCATGGACGAGCGGTTTAATGCTGTGGATCAAAAGTTTGATTCCATGGACGAGCGGTTTAATGCTATGGATCAACATTTAAGTGCTATAGATAAAAAGATTGACAGTATCAATGATCAGGTTGGCAGAAACTCGGAAGAGCTTGCACAGCATAGGGTTTTACTCGAATCGCTTAATTCAAGTAAAAACAGGCAAGAGAAGATTCTCGAAGCGCTCTCACTCCGATCGCTCGAGCACGAAACAGATATTCGCACTTTGGAAAAAGCAAAAACAATCCTCCACTGATAGTGAACACACTTGGTTTTTCCTCAAGGAATGAAATTTTTCTGCAAAATAGAAAAACCTCTACAGCGCATCTGCCTAGAGGTTTTTTAGGTTCAATCCTTATCTTTCAGCATATCATTTGAGACGGTGGTTCGCAAAAATAGATGATATTAAATCTTCTTCCGATAATAAGCATAACCGCTGGTTTCAACAAAACCGATTTTTTGATAAAGGTGCAGGGCATGGCTATTTTTACTATCCACTTCGAGTTTAATCTGCGAATAACCTTTAGCAAAAAGATCCTGTATCAACAAGGCCAAGAAGCGGCGTCCGTAGCCCATTCCTTGAAACCGCGGCTGAACTGCAAAGCCGCAGATGCAGGGTACACTTTCCTCATAATCAATTGAACCCACGCCAATGTTCCGCTCACCCAATTTGGCTACATAACTTTCACGAGTGGGAGCTTTTAGCGACTTTTCGATGCGACTTCGTGCATCCTCTGGACTATCCCCAAAAGCAGTGACTCTGATCGACACGAGCGCTTCTGGGTCGACAGTCTCTGCCTGAACAACCTCGATCCCATTATCTCTGGACTGATCGTTCCATGATCTGCGTTTCAGAATCATCATATATTCCGAAAAATCGTACTGAGCCCCGAGATAGCTCAGCATGTCCTGATACCGCGCCTGTAACGAGGTATTAACGACAAAGAGAAGATCGGGTAGATGATACCGAATCAATTCTTCCTCGGCACAGATTAATAGAGCTGAAAAATAGCCCTGACCGCGAAACTCGGGAAGAGTCCTTGCTGAGAGTTCGGCCTCTTCAGCCGTCGGCATAAAGAGGTGCAAAATACTAATCGGTTGACCTTTCTCAAAAGCGAGAAAAGTATGATTGATTTCCGGATTAAAGTGCAGGGAATCATCCAGGTAGAGCGGCTCTTTTGTTCCATCGACGGACACACACCGTGATTCGAGGCTTCGTATCTGTTCAATCATGCTGTCTTCAAGCCGGTTATAGCGTTTAATAATCATGAGCTGTCTAGTCTCCGTTCTCTTTTTCTTAAGACTCATTATACGTGGAATTCTGTCAAAAGACGAGAACGATTTAAGGCCATTTCATCCTATTGACGATTTAAAAAGCTTTTTCAAGATAATCCATCAAAAGCCCCTATTCTATGCTGCGGGGCTTTTGTCCTATTTTTAATGAGTAGCAGAAGATCGGGAACACACGTTCTTGTTTCGTGGTATACTTAGAAGAAGCAACAGATGAAGCAAAGAGGCGGACGGCGACACCCTGAACGATTGGGGGTGATGCCATGACAGTATTTCAGACGTTAACACTCATGTTGAGTTTTGGGGTATTAATCTTCATGCTGTCAAACAGAAAAAAATGATCCGCTTCATTTGCCATCGCAGTGGCAGTGATTAAAGTGGATCATTTTCTGATAAACCTTTAGTTATCGCGCTGCTTCCACCCATTGTGGATGTTGCACCGCCTATGCACCATCATAGGCGGTCTACTTTTTTATGACTACATTAATTATATACAATTCATGCGCAATGTTACAGTCCAGATCAGAAAAATACAGTAAATTGGCCCTTGGAGAATTTCTCTTCTCCAACTTCTTCTTTTACTGTCAAATTGAAATATTATTTTCTTATTTTTTTAGCCGTTTATAAATATTATTTCTGCAACCGGTTAAATCAAGCGAAAAGCATGTACATTTTTCCAAATTCGGTCGATAATAAGAAAGATAAGATTCAGCAAAGGCCTTTTCGAATCTTTGCTGAATGGATTAAGGAGTGTTTAAATTGGAATTCATCAATATTCAAGATGCTGCAAAGCTCATCGGCGTTGAAGTAAATGATATCTTGCAGCTAATCGTCAGCGGACACATTCACTTATGCATTGAACGCGGCAGGCATAGCATGCTGTCTCGTGCTGAGGTGGAACGATTTAAAGGTAGTCTGCGTGATTGATTCCCGTGTGAGGCATGGGAATTTTTTTTTGCTTACTTTTAAACCATTCTGTCGATCAGGATCTCACGTTCAAATCGTCAATAAAGCGATCGATCTTCCGGCAAAACGAACGCCAAAATAAGATAGACAGCTAGTGAACCCGGGACGAAAATGAAAATCAACCGGATTGCAAGCGAGGAGATGCCAAAAAATTCAGCAATTCCCGCGCATACCCCTGCAAAAACTCTATCTCTGGACGACCTCCTCAATCGATTCATCCTCACCGTCTCCCTTCTATGCCTTTTTAATTTGCTTCTTAGCACTAGAAATATTTAGGATATTCTTCTGAAGTGTAATGAATCCAGTCGGGATAGTACATGAAAATGAGAACAATTATTTCTTCAAAAATAAGCCCATCATGTATTCCCGATCAAATATTTTTTCGATAACAACGGCATTCATGAACACGGCGAAACTTCTTTTTTATTTGATCTTCATTTTTTCCCTTATAATGAGCAAAACAGCTAATCAGTTTGATGCCTTCAGTGGTTTTACAAACAATGTTTTGCATTTCATCGCCTTCCATGAAAACATGCAGATAATGACTGACTTGGCGAAACCCCTTCTCGCGATACCAGTGATTGACCCATTTGTCGTCCCGCGTATAGGCTTCTAATTGAAAGATGTTTAGGTCTGCCAGTCTCCTTTCTGCTTCAGCAAGCAATTGACTGCCAATCCCCATTCTCTGGAAATCAGGATGGACGGCCAAATGCCAGATCATCGCACCAAGCTGGGAACAAGCAGAGCAGACGGTATGGGCTTTTTCTTCATATTCAATATCCATTAAACCAATAATCAGTCCGCCTTGGTCAGCAACAAGCTCAATGGACGGATGCTCGTACTGCTCTTTTTTTCGGTAAACATTGTCATAATAGGCGGTGTGAAGAAAAGAAAGGACACGGCAACGCAGCCAGCCTTCCTGATCTCTCTCCTGGTAGTCTCGAATAAGCAATTTAATCTCCCCAGCAAAAATTAATTTATATTTAAAGCAATCTTTGTTATGCCGTCGAAAAGTTTACCTCAGTGCCTGCTTTTTTGAATGTATTCTGCGGAGTTGATGATTACTGAAAACCGCTTATCGCATAACTCTATTGTAGCAAAAAACTCAGCTTACCAAGTGGTAATTTTTTTAGTGCAGACTGATCGCTAAAAATCACGGCAAATTTCTTGTTAAGCTGAAATCGAATAGGGTATACCATTATCATAGTCACTTAAAGAATGTGGAGGGATATTCGATTGAAAAAAGATCAATTTGGAGAATTGCCAAGAGGAATAAATCACATTGGTCTGACTGTACCCAATTTGGATCAAGCGGCATCATTTTTTAAAAAAGCACTCGGCGCCGAATATGTCTACGACGGCTTAACCTCAGACGATGCCCCTCGTAAGGGAAAAACAGTAGAGCTTCAACTCGGTCTTTCAGAAGGCAGCAAAATCATTCGGCAGAGACTGCTGCGGATTGGCAATAGCGCCAATCTTGAATTATTTGAGATCGTTTCAGACAAACAGGCTCAGCCTTCTGGATTGCAGGATCTGGGCTGGAACCATATTTCTATTTTTGTCGATGATATTGAAACAGCGATGGCACGTGCGAAAGCGGCGGGTGCCCAATTTCTCTCCGAGGTTCATGAAAATTCGAAACATGAGGACACTCCTGGAAATGCCAGTATTTATTTCGCAACTCCCTGGGGTTCTCTCGTTGAATTGCAATCCATTCCCAATGGATATGACTATCCTGAAAACAGCGCAGCCAAAACGTGGATCCCGGAAAAATAATTCAAATTTCATATGAAAAACTCTGAGCGTAAGCAATATCGTTCTTAAAAGATCTCCTCCCCTTCTGTTTATTAAAAGCATTCTCTGTTGCGGAATTTTCTGCTTGGATCATTATAATCTCTACGCGTATGAATTTGTATCCTTTTGCGCAGACTTAATAATGATTACAAGAAGGAGGAGGGGCGGATGCACCTTATCATAGGTCCTCTTTATATTTTAGCTGCCTTGATCTGGGGAAAATGGAAAAATTGGGAAGTCTATTATCCGACGATACTTTTTGTAATCATCTGGGATCTGATCTATAATTGTCTGCTCGTCAATTATCCGATGTGGCGGTTTATTCCAATCGGTCCGGAACGCGTCATTCTTCCGGTTCATACATTGATATGCTTCTATTCCATGTTGACGCTTTACCCAGCTTGGGTCATTTTATTTCTCAGCCATTTCCCGCAGCAAAACCGATTCTGGCGCTGCGCTGGCTACATTATCCTTGTTTCTGCCATTTTAACGGTTATTGAAGTATTCGACCACTATTTATTTCACTCCATTTCCTACTATCATCATTGGAATATCGGGTGGTCATTTATTCTCGATCTACTCATGTTTCTGTTGATTTCCGTTCACTTTAGACACCCGCTCGCTGCTTTGATGCTATCAGCATTGGCCCTTTTTGGCTTCTTATGGATATTTCAGGTACCTATCATCTAATCCAAATCTCATATCAACAGCGTATAAGCACATCTAAGCTGTCCATACTGAAAATAAAAAGGATTTTCTTATGATTCTGATCATACCAACCCTGATCATATTTAATCTTGTGATCGGGTTCATGCCTAAAAGACTGTCCGCTATCGAATTATTTACAACAAGTCTCGGAAGCTTCATTCTCCAGACAACAGTCGATGATATATTAGATCTGCAATTCAATTGGTACGGTTATTTTGGCAAAGGATACAACACAGAGGCACTTCTCATCTTTTTCTTCATTTATCCTCAGGTCAACATCTTATTTCTGAATTTCTTTCCCAACTCCTCCACATATCTGCGCAAGATCATTTATATTCTACTATGGTCTCTCTTTTCGATTGGTTATGAATATCTCTCAATCCAAGAAGGCTATTTCTACTATACACGCTGGAAACTCGCCTATTCCGCGATAATTTATCCTTTCTTATTTCTTCTCTTGCTTCTCAATCTCCGCTTTGTCCAAAAATTACTTCGAATGGCGCGGAATCAGAGCTGAACCAGAGCACGTGTATGGGCAGATCCGTTGTGCCTATCTCTTTCGACTGGAAGGATTGATCAAGCTTTTTCTTTTAAATGTCATCCTCGTAAAAAAATCAATTTGAATGTCAGTTTATCTGACGATTGGATCCTCTTTTATCCTAAATTGGGTTATTCTTTTCAAGAATCATCGTTCAGAGTTGTTCGATAGGTTTGACGAAAATTGGCGAAAAGAGGAAAATGAAACGAGTAAATCTTTTAATATTGGATGATAGGAGTGTTTGGAAGATGGAAACTACCCATAATCCGGGTAAAATTTTATCACTTGGTATTCAGCATATGCTGGCTATGTATGGTGGTGCCGTGATCGTTCCGCTAATCGTCGGCAACGCTGTCGGTCTAAAAGGGGCCCAGCTTGCCTTGCTCGTCTCAATCGATCTGGCTGCCTGCGGTATCGCGACACTGCTTCAAGCTTGGAAAAACCGTTATTTCGGTATCGGCCTGCCCATTGTTATGGGTTGTACTTTCACTGCCGTCTCGCCTATGATTATTATCGGCAAATCATACGGCATGCCTGGTATCTGCGGTGCGATCCTGATTGCCGGTCTTGTTGTCCTGATCTTTTCCACTTTTTTTAGTAAGATTGTTCATCTTTTTCCACCGGTAGTTGTTGGAACCGTCGTGATGATTATCGGTCTTACATTGATTCCGGTTGCAATCAATAATCTCGGCGGCGGAACCGGTGTAAAAAATTTCGGAAGTGTCCCAAATCTATCACTTGGCTTTGGTGTTCTCTTGCTGATTATTTTAATGAACCGCTTCTTCAAAGGATTTATGAAAACGATATCCATTTTACTGAGTATTGTTATCGGGACGATTGCCAGTTATTTTCTTGGGATGGTCCACTTCTCTACAGTCGGACAGTCAGCCTGGTTCAGTCTGATTCAGCCTTTCAGTTTTGGGATGCCAACTTTTCATACAGATGCCATTATTGCGATGTCCATTGTCGGAATTGTCAGTTTGATTGAAACAACAGGCGTTTATCTTGCTCTCAGCGAAATCTGCGGTCAGCCGATAGATGAACAAGCGATGAAGCACGGCTATCGGGCTGAAGGTCTGGCCATTCTCGTCGGCGGTTTTTTTAACGCATTCCCCTATACAACCTTTTCTCAGAATGTTGGTCTCGTTCAGATGACGCAAGTCAAAACACGAACCGTTACCATTGTTTGTGGAGTCACTCTTTTGGTGCTCGGACTGATTCCAAAGATTGGCGCCTTGACCGTTTTGATCCCCAATGCCGTTATCGGTGGTGCGACCTTAGCCATGTTCGGCATGGTGATTGCCTCTGGTGTGCATATGCTGGCAAAGGTTGACTTTTCGCAGCAGAATAATCTACTGATTGTTGCCTGCGCAGTGGGCGTCGGTCTCGGCGTTACCGTACAGCCGGAGCTTTTTGCTAAATTTCCGACCCTTATTCAAATTTTAACCAATAACGGCATCGTCGCCGGAAGTCTTACCGCTCTCATTCTTAATCTTCTTTTTAATGTTGGACGTCCTCACGAGAAAGAGATAAGCACAGCTACTAACGGAGTTAGAATTGCTGAAACAAGCGTCGTCAAACACTAATTGATATTTCAGTAATAAAAGCTGGGCTTCGTGCCCGGCTTTTTATTTGCAAAAATCGCCCACCCGATCGCTTTTCAACAAAATAATTCCGATAAAAGCTCATAATTTCGAGCAAGACACACATCCTATAAAAAAGCAATTGTCAAAATTTAAATCAGTCAAAGAGGTGGTTTTCATGGTAAACACAATCGCTGAAGATCCAACAAAACTGTATATTTCCGGCACCTATCCGGAACAGAAGCAACCGCGGCCAGGGGTACAGTCAAAGATGAAACCCATTCCAGATTGTGGTGAGAAAACCTATGTCGGATCGGGAAAATTAACAGGCAGAAAAGCCCTCATTACCGGTGGAGATTCTGGAATTGGCCGGGCGGCAGCCATCGCTTATGCCCGGGAAGGTGCCGATGTCGTCATTAACTATTTGCCTGCTGAACAAGAAGATGCTCTAGAAGTTAAGGACTTGATCGAATCAGCCGGGAAAAAAGCGATCCTGCTTCCTGGTGACTTAAGTGATCAAGCGTTCTGTAAAAGTCTTGTCGAAAACGCTTTTCGGCAACTCGGAGGACTCGATATTCTAACTCTTGTTGCCGGTATGCAGCAAGCCTATCCGAGTATCGCTGAAATTCCTGCCGATGTTCTGCGTCAAACCTTTGAAGTTAATGTGTTCTCCCTCTTTTGGACGGTTCAGGCCGCTCTGCCTCATCTTCCAAACGGGTCTTCGATCATCACGACCGCTTCCGTTCAGGCCTATAATCCAAACCCGGAACTCTTATCCTATGCCCCTACAAAAAGCGCAATCGTCGCCTTTACTAAGGGACTGGCTAAGGAATTAGCACCGAAAGGGATACGCGTCAATTCCATTGCGCCTGGCCCGATTTGGACACCGCTTCAGATCAGCGGCGGACAACCAGCCGGTTCCATTTCTAAATTCGGTCAAAGTTCTCCCTTTAAACGTGCTGGGCAGCCGGCAGAACTTGCCAGTGCGTATGTCTTGCTGGCATCGAATGACTCGAGTTACGTTACCGGTCAGGTATACGGCGTCACGGGCGGGCTACCGACTGCCTAAACATTTGTCAAATTTACGTTATGGCCTTCCCCGGCATTTCACTGCGTGGGAGGCTTTTCTTTGCCCGTTTATTCAAAGAGAGCGCGGACGAATAAGAGGAGCTGTTTGTCTTTTCCTCGCCCTGAAAGAAATGAAGCTCAAAGCAGCTCCCCCACATCTAAACAGGAGTGATAAAATAAGGATAAGGAGTTGATGTCCATGTGTGGACGCTACACATTAATTGCCCCATTCGTCCTGCTCATTGAGCGCTTCAATACACCCAAACATATTGATGAGACGGATTATCAACCAGCTTATAATATTGCTCCCGGTCAAAAGATTCTAGCGGTTATTAATGACGGGACGAATAATCGGCTCGGTTACTTACATTGGGGACTTATTCCCCCATGGGCTAAAGACAAACGAATCGGTTACAAGCTAATGAACGCACGCGCAGAATCATTGGCCGAAAAGCCCAGTTTTCGTTCCGCTTTTTTGCAAAAACGTTGCCTGATCATTGCTGACAGCTTCTATGAATGGAAACATGATACCGAAAAGAAGAAAATGAAAACACCGTTCCGCTTTCAACTGAAGTCGGGGGAGCTGTTTGCGATGGCAGGATTATGGGAGCGGTGGCAATCACCGCAGGGCGAGCAATTATTTTCCTGTACGATCATTACGACGGTTGCCAATGAACGGATGGCTCCCATTCATGATCGGATGCCTGTCATTTTAAGAAAAGAGGATGAATCACTTTGGCTCAATCCTAACCTTCACGCACCTGCTGATCTTAACCGGCTCTTGAAGCCTTATGACGCCGAACTGATGGAAGCCTATCCCGTGGATCAAGCCGTCAACAAAGTCAAAAATAATTATCCAGAACTCCTAAAAAGGGTATAAAAAGAGCCGCAGCACAATCATTTGCGGCTCTTTCTCTCTTTTTGATAACCAATCAAACGAACTTTTTAATGGCAGCCAGAGCGGCATCATAATTCGGATGTTCGGTCATTTCCTTGAGGTATTCAACATATTGAATGGTATTGTTTTCATCCAGGATAAAAACGGAGCGCATATCCAACTGCAGTTCTTTAATCAAAACACCATAAGCTTTCCCGAAGTCATGAGTCTTATAATCGGATAGGGTCTTGAGATGATCGATCCCGGAAACCGAGCAGAAGCGCTCCTGTGCGACCGGCAAATCAACGGATATCGTCAGCACAGTGACATTATCGCCGAGTTTCGCCGCTTCTTCATTAAAACGACGAGTCTGTGCGCTGCAAACGCTTGTATCAAGAGAGGGAACGACTGAAATCAATTTGGCCTTCCCAGCAAAATCAGAAAGGCTCATATTCTGAACGAAGTCCTTGCTCACCGTAAAGTCTGGTGCCTTGTCTCCAACTTTCAATTCCGGTCCGATCAGTGTGATCGGGTTTCCTTTGAATGTTGCTACCCCTGTACGTTCTTCTGCCATATTGAATGTCCTCCTCTAAAAATATCGTTTTATGAGTGATGTCTGCTAGCGTTGCAATGTTTCTATACTTTTCCAAGCTTCACCTCCTCAAGTGAATAAATATTCACCTCGGTGCTCTTCCTTTAAACAAACGTTCATATTCCCGAATTTTTGATTGCAGCTGTCAAGCTTTTGATTTTCAGGTTTAATTCTTGAATTTCATTGACGGACAAACCGCTTTCATTAAGCAGAGCCTGTGGAATGCAGGAAGCCTCTGCTCTGAGCGCTTCTCCCTGTTCTGTTAGCGACAAGGTCACCATTCGCTCATCCTGTTCTGAGCGATGCCGCTTGAGAAGACCGGAAACCTCCATCCTTTTCAAAAGAGGCGTCAAAGTACCCGAATCCAGATCTAAGGCTTCACCAAGTTCCTTTACGTTCTGCTCCTTCTGCTCCCAAAGCACAAGCAGTACCAGATACTGAGGATAGGTTATCCCAAGTTTATTTAATAATGGACGGTACATGCGGGAAATTGCTCGCGAACAGACGTATAAAGAAAAACACAGATGATCTCTCAAATATAAAGGCTGGTCCACTCACATCCACCTCTCTCTGGTGATTCCCAGTTTTATATTTTGCATAATTATATTTTGCACAACTTAATGGTAGGTGAATGATGATTTTTTGTCAAAAATAATGCTCCCATTGAAAAGCCATGGCTTCATTCAGTTGTGGTCTGGCAGAAAAGAGATACATAAAAAGATCGCCGTCATATTGACAGGCGATCTTTCTTCTACGCTTTATGTTTATCCCCAAAAGTACTGGATCATTGATTCTGCAGGGCAGAGGGATCAACTGTTCGGGCATTTTTCAAGATATTAGCAGGAATCGTCAGCTTCTGCAATTGATTAATTTTTGAGAACGATGTGTTGATTTCCATGTGGATCGTTTCCGATCCTACTGCTTTTTTTAGCGGAACAGCAGTGAATGTCATCTTAAAACGCTGCGGATTGAATGTCTTTTTATCGACTGTATAAGTATAGGACATGGATTTATACTTCATCACTTTTAATACGGATTTGAGTGCCTGTGCCTGATTGCTATTCAAACTTTTGGACATACTTTTCTTCAGTAGCTGCGCAGTTTCTTTTTCGTTACCCTGAAATTGCACAACATAATTGTTTGCGTTCGTCTTCAGCTTGATATTTTTCTTGAACTCTTTTAAAACGATGAGTTGCCCGCTGGGATTGTTGTTTTTTGTCAAAGCGTCCTTAAGCAGCTGTCCCGTCTTCCCTTTCACCGGTACTTTCGTCCATTCCGGCGTCACATCGCTCTTTGAATACATTGCCGAGGGATTCAGATAGCTCTCCGTTTTTAATTTCTTATTTTGTGAATTTTCCTTAATTGAAATTGTACTGGTCTGGTACATGAGCGGTTGTTTCAAGTCATAGAGTGTATTGGAAATCGAATTCTGGACACTCTTCTGCCCATTCACCGCTACATCTATCGTCATTGCAGACTTCATTTGCATATTCTCTATTTTCTTTGTCCGCTGGGATGTTTTTAGGATCACCTGAGTCGCAGTCATCTTCGGCGGCGCATTCACATGACTCTTGGTCTGCGTCTGTCCTGAGCAAGCTGTCAGCATCAGGCTGGCACCAAGCATAATTGCAATCGTCATTTTTCGAAACATTTATCTTCCCCCTAGTCAAAAAATCATTCATTCATAAAACCGTTTGCTTTTTTATCATAACATAGCTCTGTTCACTTGTTTATCATTCTTGTAAAAACGCGCCCAAGTAATAGCGAGTCATTCCTTTCATTTCAATAATTGCGGCTGATTGGATCGCTTCTCAAGCCGGGTACTGCCGCGATATTCGGACGGTGTCATTCCGCAGTGTTTGCGAAAGAGATTCGTATAATAGCTCTGATTGCAAAAATGAAAGAGCAGGGCAATCTCTGAAATACTGCTATTGGTCTGCAGCAAAAAATAAATGGATTCCTCGATCCGCTTCCGATTGATATACTGGGTGATCGACAGACCAACCTCTTTCCTGAATTGATGCGACAGATAACCTGGGCTCAAATAAACATGAGCAGCCAATCCTTCCAACGTGAATTTCTGCAGGATATTTTCATGAATATAGAGAACCGCTAGATGAATCGGATGGCTGAACACATTGCGCTGTCGCTGAATTTCTTTTAAACGGCTTATGAATCCGTCAAGCATGGAAAACTCCAGCTGTTTCAGTGCCTCTGCATTTCCTGTCCGCTCAATTTCCAGTATATAGGCATCGCTAATATTGAAAGCCATTTCTGGAGGAACCCCTCCATTAATAATGGCCCGTGTCAGCAGGGTACAAGAGCAGATCAGTGAATTTTTCAGTGAGCGGAGCGGCTGTAGCGCCAACATGGCGCGTTCTCTCTGATTTATTTTTCCCAGCAGCATGTTAGCGCCTTCATTATTGCCCGACTGCACGCAGCGGAGCAATTGCTGCTCAATGAGATAAGGGGAATGCAGAAAATATTCCCTCTGCATATCCATTCTATGGTTCAAGAACCTTTGAACAACTGCCGAATCAATCTCCTCCTGCTGCACCTGCATCGCGCTTCACTCCTTTGTGCTGTATCAAAAATATGATAAATATCCAGCTTATCTAATATCATTCTAACTGAGCATCCTTTAAAATCAAAATGTGAAGTATGGGCACATAATCCTGTACAATAACGTAGATTCTACGAGGGGGCAATTTTATGATTAAAAAGTGGATCACAGTTTTGGCAGCGCTTACAATCATTGTAGGTCTTCTTGCAGCATGCGGCAATTCGTCCAGCGGTGAAAAAAAAGCTGCGGCAAAAAAAATCGTGCTTAAGTTTGCTGCACAAAGCGACAGTACCCCTGCAACAAAGGCCGTCATTAAAGCTTTTAATAAGCAATCGAAAAAGTATAAAGTGGAATGGACGCAAATGACCAATGATTCCGCACAAATGCATGATCAATTGCTCACCTCATTGTCCAGCGGATCGAGTGAATACGATGTCCTGTCTATGGATGTGGTCTGGGCGGGTGAATTTGCCGGCGGCGGTTATTTAAATCCTATCGATCAGCAAATGATGAAAGCCGGTCTCCAGAAATCTCAATTCAATGCCGGATCAATGACTTCGGGCAATTATCAAGGCAAACAATATACACTTCCCTTCTTCCCAGACGTTGGCCTGCTTTATTTCCGCAAGGATATTGTCAGCAAGCAAGATGCGTCAAAACTGGAAAGTGGAAATTACTCATATAAAGAACTGGGTGTCCTAGCGGCAAAATATGCCGGGAAAGAGGGAACAAAAACCGGTTTCGTCTATCAATCAAAGCAGTATGAAGGTTTGACCGTTAATCTCGCCGAATTTTCCGATCAATTTAAAGATATTAAAGGCGGGCTGCAAACAATGCAGACCTTTACCACTGCGAAATGGGCACCTAAAGATCTTTTGAATTATATGGAAGCAGAGACGGCAACAAGCTTCACCCAAGGCAATTCGGTTTTTGCCCGGAACTGGCCCTATCAGTACGGGATGATCAAAAAAGGCGGCAATGGTATAAAAATTAAACTCGGGCAAGTCGGAATCGCTCCACTTCCGAACGGCGGTTCAGTCGGCGGCTGGCTTCTGGGTATCAACAAGCATTCGAAGCATGCTGAAGGGGCCTTTGAATTCGTGAAATTTGTCTCAGGCAGACAGGGGCAGAAAATCATGTCAACCAAAGGCGGCTATCTCCCCGGTTATAACGCGTTGCTTGAAGATAAGGACGTTCAGAAAAGCAATCAGCTCCTAGCTTCAGCGGGCTTCAAAAAAGCTTTGTCGACAACGATTGCCCGCCCCGTATCATCCGACTATAATAAGGTCTCCGACGCGATTCAAATTGCTGCTCATAAATATCTAAGCTCAGGCAGCAATCTCAATACAGCCGTCCAGAAAATCAAAGCGGCGATCAGTAATAAGTAATTTTTATATTCGGATAACCGAGTGATGCGGAAAGGCTCTAATGCAGATTAGGGCCTTTTCTATCAAAAAGTTAAGCGCCGAGCTTTTGAAACGGATTCTGTCCCAGCATTAAGGAAGGCCTGCGGTGTTCAGCTGCCGGCATCCAAAGAAATGAGGAAAGACGATGAAAAAATCAAGGTTCCAGGCCTATTGGTTCATTTTGCCAACTGTTTTGCTTCTTGCCGTCTTTTCACTTTGGCCGATCATTCAATCGTTCACCTACACCTTTTTTGATTATCGGCTTAATAATCAGCAGAAATCGGGACTTTATCTCAGTGATCGCTACAATTTCAACCTTTTCAACGAAAATCAGCTCTATATGAAGATGTTTCTTACCGAGGATCGCAGTCATATTCATGAAGCCTCCGGGGAGAAAAAGGTGGATGACCTTCTCGTTACTGTCAAGGATGCCAGTCGGACCTTCCATGGGAAAAAAGGGATTCAAAAAATCAGTCATCGTGAGAAGACAATACTGCTCCATTACTACCAGCAAGCCTCAATGACCGTACGGATATTGAATGAACGCTATCAGACTCCTAATGGAAAAAATCTGGCCAAAATTGTTCGTGATTATAAAGAGAGCTTCATCACGTCCAATTTCATTGGTTTAAAGGGTTATTGGCGTGCACTTACCGATGCGAGGCTTGGCAGCGCCCTGTGGAATACGCTGCTATTCACTGTGGTCTCGGTATTTTTTGAATTCGTCCTCGGCCTCGGGCTCGCCATGATCATGAATAAGGCTTTTCGCGGGCAAGGCCTTATCCGGACCACTTCGCTGATCCCATGGGCGATACCGACAGCCGTTGCCGCCCTGATGTGGAGCTATCTCTATGACGGAAGCAGCGGGATTGTCGCTAATTTTTTTCAAACGATTGGTTTAATACCCAATTCCAGCGATTTGCTGCTCTCTCAAACTGGCGCCATGATTTCTACAATTCTAGCCGATGTATGGAAGACCACACCTTATATGGCTATTCTGCTACTCGCCGGTTTGCAGAATATTCCCGAAGGCATCTATGAAGCTGCGGGAATCGATGGGGCAAACAAAGCGCAAAAATTTTTCAGAATCACGCTGCCGATGCTTAAACCGGCGATTCTTGTGGCGCTGCTTTTTCGCACACTGGACGCCTTTCGTGTCTTCGACCTGATCTATGTCCTGACAAATGGTGGGCCTGGCGGTGCGACTGAAACGCTCTCTTTATATAGTTATAAAATGATGTTCGGTCAGACGAACTTCGGCTACGGATCGGTCATCGTGATGCTCATGTTTGTCTGCGTGGCGATCATTGCGACCCTCTATGTTAAAGTGCTCGGTGCCAATCTCATGGACAAAAATTAGGAAGTGAAGCTGATGAAAAAGACAAAGCGCAAAGGAAGTATTCTCGGTACATTGCTGATCGCCGTTTTTCTATTTGGGATGATTTTTCCTTTTTTCTGGATTCTAATCACCTCGTTCAAACCGGACGGTGAAATATTCGGTTCTGATGCCTTTCAAGTGATCACGCGCCATCCGACTTTGCATGCCTATAGTGAAGTTTTATTCAATAAAGGCATATTGACTTCGGTCAAAAACAGTCTCATTGTCGCGACTTCAACAACCTTCTATATCATTGCCATCGCCACTCTTGCGGCATATGCCATCTCCCGATTCCATTTTTGGGGGAAAAATCTGCTGCTTGGATTGATCCTTGCCGTCTCCATGTTTCCGCAAATGATTGTCATTGGACCGGTCTATAATATGTTTCTGCACTTTCACCTGACCAATAGTTATGCTGTCATACTGCCCTACTCAACGATTACCCTGCCGATTGCGGTCTGGATTCTCGTCACCCATTTCAATCAGATTCCGCTTGCCTTGGAAGAGTCGGCCAAAATTGACGGGGCATCGTCGCTTCAGATTCTAGCAAAAATTGTGTTTCCGCTGGCTGCTCCCGGTGTATTCACCACCGCGATTATTGTGTTTATCGCAGCCTGGAATGAATTTTTGCTAACCATTACGCTTAATTCTAATGCCGATTATCACACCGTTCCAGTCGCCGTTTCCTATTTGCGTACTCAGTTCCAAATTCTCTGGAGCGAAGTCTCAGCTGCAACGATCATCGTGACGATTCCGACATTAATCATCGTTCTGCTTTTCCAGAAAAAGATTGTCTCCGGCCTGACCAGCGGTGGTGTCAAAGAGTAATGAAATGAGGTGCAGATGCAATGGAATGGAAACTGATCAGCCATGCATTGGACAGAGAACAATTGCCAGTTTGTGAAAGCCTGTTTGCCTTGGGTAATGGTTATCTGGGGGTACGTGGAAATTTCGAAGAAGGCTATCCACCGGATTATCGATCAGTGAGGGGTACCTACATCAATGGATTCTATGATCTGGCCGATTTGCATTACGGAGAAAAGGCTTTCGGCTATCCAGAACAGAAGCAAAAGATGATTAATCTGATTGATGCACAGAGCCTAACTCTTTGTTTTGGCGAGGATGCTGAGCCCTTCTCCTTATTTTCAGGCGATGTTCTGGATTATCAATGCACCCTCGACCTGAAAAACGGATTCACTCAGCGGAGCATTCATTGGCGATCGCCCCGCGGCAAAGAAATCCGTCTCAGCTTTCGCCGCCTTGTTTCTTTTGATCAGCCGGAGTTGTTCGCGCTCGAAGTCCAGATAGAGCCGATTAATTATCATGGAAAAGTCATTCTCGAATCAAAAATTGATGGACAGATTCACAATTTCGCGGATAAAAACGATCCGAGAGTCGGCAGCGACGATAATACGGGACTTCTTGTCTCCGAAGCAGAGGCTGATGGAGGATTCAGCCGAATAATTGCTGAAGCGCATCATTCCAACCTTCAAGTAGCCTGTACGACGTCACTCACTATTTCCTGTCCTTGCACCTTGATTGGAACCCATCACACCAGTCAGGCCGTGACAACCGCGGTATTCAATCTGAATCACCCAGTAACCATTCTGAAAAAGGCCATTTATACAGATTCACGGCATCATTCCCGCCAATTTAAATCCGCGGGTGCGCTGCTGATCGAAAAATGGCAGGAGCAGTCCTTTGATGAGCTGCTTAAAAAACAGCAGGATTATTTGCAAGCCTTCTGGCGCGATGCCGATGTGCAGATTGAAGGAGATGATCCCATTCAAGAAAGCCTGCGCTTCAGTATCTTTCAATTGCTGCAGGCTTGCGGCAGAGACGGTTTCAGCAGTATTGCCGCGAAGGGATTATCCGGTGAGGGCTATGAAGGACATTATTTCTGGGATACAGAAATTTTCATGTTGCCCTTCTTTCTCTTAACCCATTCGGAGTTTGCCAGAAACCTGCTCTTCTATCGCTATTCGATTCTGGGCAGCGCACGCCAACGGGCACGAGAAATGGGGCATGCAAGCGGCGCACTTTTCCCATGGCGGACAATTTCAGGTGACGAGTGTTCCAGTTTTTTCCCCGCTGGAACCGCCCAGTATCATATTAATGGCGATATCGCTTATAGCTGTGTTCAATACTTTCTGGCCACCGGAGATATTGCCTTTCTCGCAAACTATGGCTGTGAAATCCTGGTGGAAACCGCGCGGCTATGGCTGTCCGCCGGGCATTATGCCAAAGGCAGCTTCCGCATCGATGCCGTTACCGGCCCGGACGAATACACGGCACTCGTCAATAATAATTATTACACAAATCTACTGGCCAAATATAATCTGGAATGGGCAGCGAAAGCCTTGAATATTCTCGCAGAATCGTGTTCTGAGAACTTGATTTCCCTGAAAAAACGGATCGATCTTTTGGAAGAGGAACCGGCAGAGTGGCTTCAGGCGGCCGCGGCCATGTACTTGCCTTACGATCCAGAGCTTAAAATAAATCCGCAGGACGATTCATTTTTGCAGAAGGCTGTTTGGGATTTCGCCCATACACCAGCGAGTCACTACCCGCTCTTATTGCACTATCATCCGCTGACGCTCTACCGCTATCAGGTTTGCAAACAGGCGGATACTATTCTTGCCCATTTTTTGATCGAAGACGAACAGAGCTTAGATACAATAAAGCGTTCCTATGCCTACTATGAAAAAGTGACGACGCATGACTCCTCCCTCTCGACCTGCACGTTTAGTATAATGGCCGCCCGTCTCGGAGATATTGAAAAAGCCTATGGGTATTTCAAAGTTTCTGCGCGAATCGATTTGGATAATGTCCAGAAAAATACACGTGACGGTCTGCATTTAGCCAATATGGGCGGTACCTGGATGGCCGTGATCTACGGTTTTGCCGGCGTGCGGATCAAGGCAGATGGTCTTTGGCTTCGACCCGCTCTCCCGCAGGCGTGGAAGAGTTATGCCTTCCATCTCAACTTCCGTCAATGCCGGATTCTGATTAGAATCGAACGTGAAGAAATGACCTTCCGCTTGGAACAAGGTGATTCCTTGAAGCTCCATATAAACGACCAGCCGTTTCAACTGAAAAAAGAACAGCCCTTGACTCTGGCAATGAGCGGTATATCAACAAACGAAAAAAGATGATCCGTATTTTACAGGATCATCTTTTTGCCTGAGCCGTTGCTTCCTAAGCTTCTATCCAAAAAGGCATGTCTCCTCTTCAAGCAGGAAACATGCCTTTTTTTTACCATCCTGTCGATACCTTTTCTGCTCGCAATCAGTCCATTAACTGGCAGATATCGTTGGCAAAAGCCACCGGATCCTGAACCGGCAAACCTTCGACAAGCAATGCCTGATTGTACAGCAGATTGGTATAAAGGTTAACTTTCTTCTGATCATTCAAATCATAAGCGGCTTTGAGTGCCTTGAAAACTTGATGATGAGTATTCACCTCAAGAATCTTATCGGCCTTGATCTGCTCATTATTCGGCATTTGGTTGAGCACTTTTTCCATCTCTATCGAAACTTCGCCTTCTGTTGCAAAGCAGACCGGATGCGTTTTCAGCCGTTTCGAAGCACGAACCTCCTTAACCTTGTCCGACAGCACATCCTTCATCTTCTCGAAGAGCGGCTTGCTTGCCTCATCTTCGGCTTTGGCCTCTTTCTTTTCCTCATCGCTTTCAATATCGAGATCACCGCTGGATACCGATTTGAATTCTTTTTCTTTATATTTCATCAGCATTTTGATTGCAAATTCATCGATATCTTCCGTGAAATAAATGATTTCATAGCCCTTATCGGCGACAAGCTCTGTCTGCGGTAATTTTTCAATTTTTTCATTATTCTCGCCTACCGCATAATAGATGTATTTCTGATCTTCAGGCATCCGCGAGAGGTATTCATCCAGCGTAACCATTTTCTTTTCCTTCGATGAATAGAACAGCATCAAGTCCTGAAGTTCTTCCTTATGTGCACCATAATCCGCATAGACTCCGTATTTTAGCTGACGGCCAAAGGCTTTATAGAATGTTTCGTATTTTTCGCGATCTTCCTTCAACATCTTTTCGAGTTCTTTCTGAATCTTATGCTTGATGTTTTTGGCAATCAATTGCAGTTGCTTGTCCTGCTGCAGAATCTCGCGGGAGATATTCAGCGACAGATCTTCAGAGTCAACCATTCCCTTGACGAAGCTGAAATAATCCGGCAGAAGATCACCGCATTTTTCCATAATCAAGACGCCATTCGAATAAAGCTCCAGTCCTTTTTCAAATTCTTTCGAATAGTAGTCATAAGGAATGCTTTCCGGTATATAAAGAATCGCATGATAGCGAACCATACCGTCCGCTTGAATATTAATATGCCGCAGCGGTTTGTCGAAGCCGTAATGTTTTTCCTTATAAAAATTCTCGTAATCTTCCTCTTTCAACTCACTCTTATTCTTGCGCCAGAGCGGAACCATACTATTAATGGTTTGTTCTTCCTTATATTCTTCAAACTCTTTGTCATTATCTTTTTTCGGACGGCTTTCCGTCACTTCCATTTTGATTGGATAGCGGATAAAATCAGAGTATTTTTTGACGATCGACTTGAGCCGATAGTCATCCAGATAGTCGTCAAAATTCTGATCATCCGTATTTTCTTTCAGCTTAAGGATCACATCGGTTCCGATTGAGGAGCGATCACAGGGTTCAATCGTATAACCGTCTGCGCCTTCAGACTCCCATTTATACGCCTGATCACTGCCTAGGGCTTTCGTGATCACGGTAACTTTATCGGCGACCATGAACGAGGAATAGAAACCTACACCAAATTGTCCTATGATATCGTGACCATCTTTGGCATCATTCGTTGATTTAAAATTAAGCGACCCGCTTTGAGCAATTGTTCCGAGATTATTTTCCAATTCCTCCTCGGTCATGCCGATGCCGGTATCAGAGATCGTCAACGTCCTGTTTTCCTTGTCTGTAGCAATCCGAATGAAATAATCTTCTTTATTAAAATCCAATGAATCATCGGTAAGTGCTTTATAATAAATCTTGTCGATGGCATCACTCGAGTTAGAGATAATCTCTCGCAGAAAAATCTCTTTCTGCGAGTAAATTGAGTGAATCATCATGTCCAGCAATTTCTTTGATTCCGCTTTAAATTCCTTTGTTGGCACTTGAGCTCTCCCCTTTTTTCATGTCCATTGTTTCCAAGAACGCTATCTTTCCCATTGAATTAGCACTCTACAGAAAAGAGTGCTAACAGTATTTTTATAGCTCATTCCCGCACATTTGTCAAATTCGCCTACAAGATTTACACCCTTCTCTAACCATGCTAGGATGAGGTGGGAAGTTTTTTCAATCTCTTCGCATTTATTCTTAGTCTCATCAGAAACAAATCAGATCTTTAATTTCTGTAAAAGAGGTGGCCGATGTGCCCGCCGGAGAACTGACGGACACAGATACAGATGAAAACACTTTACTTGGTCAGACATGGGGAAACCCTGCTGAATTTATTGAACCGCTCACAGGGATGGGCAGATTCACCGCTTACGGAAAAAGGAGCGGAACAGGCTAGCAAACTGGGACGGGCACTCAAAAAGAACGGGATCAGCTTTGATGCTGCCTATACGAGTGATGCCGGTCGAGCCAGAGAAACGGCTAAGCTCGTTCTGCTCGGTGCGGAAAGCCAAACGGTACCGCTGATCGAAACGACGGATTTGCGAGAGGTCGCATTCGGCAGCTTCGAAGGCGTCGACAACGATCAGATGTGGGAAGCGGCAGGTACTGCCGTCGGTGAGAGCGGGATGAGCCGCAAGTCACCGATCGAGCGCAAATTAAAAGCACTGTCCGGAATTAAACAACTGGATACCATTCACTACGCGGAAAGTGCCGTGCAGATCAATACCCGGATTGATCACTTCATCAAGCAGATTGTTCAGACGGAGGCTAATCATCTCTTGCTGGTCAGCCATTCACTGATGATCTGCTGCATCCTGCACCA
Organism: Sporolactobacillus sp.; assembly: GCA_047718855.1. Classification (GTDB taxonomy): domain Bacteria; phylum Bacillota; class Bacilli; order Bacillales; family Sporolactobacillaceae; genus Sporolactobacillus. Next base: position 188,054 of record JBDNRY010000001.1, read on the forward strand.
TCTCATTCCGGAAGGACTTCGTATCGATCGCGTGCCGAACGCCAGTGTCACCAAGATTCGTCTGGAGCAGCAGCATTATCTGCTTGACTATATCGGCCGGACCGATCAGTTCTAAGGCCCTGTAGGCAGGAGAAATCGTAGAAAATAAATAAATCACTTTGAGAGAGATAGAGCAAGGAGGAGAGCCTAAAGCAGCGGGCTCTCCTCCTTTTATTTCCGTATTCGTGATCACCTTTCAAAGACTCTCGACAAAACGTTTCATCCGGATCATCGCTTCTCTTAATTGCACCATTGACGTGGCATAGGAACAGCGAACATAACCTTCACCGCTCTCACCAAACGCATCGCCTGGTACAACAACGACCTTCTCCTGTTCGAGGAGCTTGTGGGCAAACGCTTCAGACGTCAAGCCGGTCGATCGAATCGACGGAAAGGTATAAAAAGCACCTTCCGGCTTATAGCAATCCAGACCAATCTCATTCAGAGATTCGACAATATAGTTTCGGCGCTGCCGGTAGCTCTTGCGCATTTCGTTGACATCCTTCCGGCCATTCTTTAAGCCTTCAAGTCCCGCATACTGAGCCGTTATCGACGCGCACATAATGGCATATTGATGGATTTTCAGCATTCCTTGTGTAATTTCCTCCGGTGCACAGACAAAGCCTAAGCGCCAGCCGGTCATTGCCAAATCCTTGGAAAAGCCGCTGACCAGAATCGTACGCTCACGCATGCCTTCGAGAGCAGCGAAACTCGTGTAAAGTTGATCATAGACAAGTTCCGCGTAGATTTCATCGGAGAGAATCAATAAATCATGCCTTTTGGCGACCTCCGCAATTCGAATCATTTCCTCGCGGCTCAGCATCGACCCGGTCGGATTATTCGGCGAACAGATCATCATTGCCTTTGTACGGTCGGTAATGGCCGCCTCCAGTTGTTCGGGCAAAATTTTAAATTGATTCTCAGCTCTTGCCTGCACACAAATCGGCACGCCACCCGCCATTGTAACAAGTGGGGCATAAGATACAAAACACGGTTCGACGACAATGACCTCTTCACCGGGATTAAGAACCGCCCGCAAAGCAATGTCGATGGCTTCACTCGCTCCAACCGTTACGATAATCTCCGAATCCGGATTGTAGGACGTACAAAAATAATTGTCAATGTATTTGGCAATCTCCTCGCGTAATGCCGGAAGTCCGCTGTTGGCCGTATAAGAGGTGTAGCCATCCTCCAGAGACTGAATGGCTGCTTCGCGCACATTCCATGGCGTAACAAAATCAGGCTCGCCGACCCCCAGTGAAATAATTCCGGTCATTCCGGCTGCGGCATCAAAGAATTTACGGATCCCCGATGGTTTAAGCGTCCGGACATGATTTGCCAGATAACTGGTTTTCAGTGCCATTACGGCGACACCACGATTCGCTTGTCTTTGTCATCAAAATCATACAGCGTCCCGTCATGCTTATATTTTTTGAGCACAAAATGGGTGGTTGTTGAGATGACTCCATCGATGGTCGACAGCTTCTGAGCAACAAAATGAGCGACTTCATTGACTGACCGCCCTTCTATCACAACCGATAGATCGTAGGTCCCGCTCATCAGATAGACAGACTTCACTTCTTTATAGCGATAGATATGTTCAGCCACATCGTTAAAACCAACATCTCGCTTCGGTGTGACCTTGACATCGATCATCGCCGTGACACCCTGATGCCCTTCGACTTTCGTCCAGTCCACAAGCGAAACATAGCGGACAATAACCTTTTCGTCTTCCAATTTCTTGATGATTTCAGCAGTCTGTTCCGTACTTAAATCGGCCATCTTTGCCACGTCTGCATTACTTAAACGGGCGTCCTTTTCCAGAATTTCTGCTATTTCTATTTCAGTCGCTGTCAGCTTCAAAAAAACTCCTCCTTTTGCAACTCATGAAAATCAGCAAGCCCATTACCCTTTTCATATATTATACCGAACCAGCGTTAAAAACGCATGCCCAACAAGAAAGGTATAAACAATTATTCGCGGGTCAAAAAGTTGCGCAGGGTATCCTCTGCTAAAAAATGAAGATGACTGCAGGCGGTGAGCCCCGAAGCTTTAAGAATTTGCGGCTTCTTCCTCTCCTTTGCTTTCTCGCGGACAAGTTTCTGTCTGAGACGCCCGGAATAGTATGTAGAAAAAGGCGAACCGCCTTCGGGCAAAGAAAAACGCCAGCCAGAAACTGTTAAGCTGCAAGGAAGGGGTTTTATGATGGATATCTGTGTGATCGGCGCCGGTTATGTCGGTCTGACCACCTCAGCAATGCTCGCTGAACTCGGTCATGATGTGGTCTGCATCGATAAAGATCAAACAAAAATTGAACAATTAAATCAGGGAAACGTCCCTATCTATGAACAAGGATTGGAAAGGCTTCTCAAAAATACGCGTAAAAAAAAAAGACTGAAATTCTCCTATCAAATCGAAAAAGAAATTGGCAGCCACTCGATCATTTTTATCGCTGTCGGCACACCGTCTCTTGAAGACGGCCGAACAGATTTACGGGCGATTCAGAGCGTCACTGCAAGTCTGGCTGCAGCAGTGACCTCTTATAAAATTATTATTATGAAGAGTACAGTTCCGCCGGGAACGAACCAATGGATAGGTGAGCAATTGATTGAGCGGGGCGTCTCACCGGACTGGTTTGATATCGTTTCCAATCCGGAGTTTTTAAAAGAAGGTACGGCCGTCAAAGATTCCTTTCACCCCAATCGAATCGTCATTGGAACAAGCAGCAAGCGCCCGGTAGCCGCTGTCAAATCGATTTATCAGCAACTGAATGCACCTGTAATCGTCACGAGTCTTGCCGCTGCTGAACTGATTAAATATGCTTCGAACACCTTTCTTGCAGCTAAAATTTCTTTTATAAATGAGCTTTCCAGAATTTGCGATGTCTTTGACGCCGACATTTTGGAAGTTGAAAAAGGAATGGCCCTCGATCCGCGTATCGGTCCGCACTTTATCCGAGCAGGACTGGGTTATGGAGGTTCTTGTTTTCCTAAAGATCTGAGTGCTCTGAAATATATAGCAGAAAAAAATAATATTTATCCGGCAATGATTAATGCAGTCATCGATGTGAACAAGACTCAAATTGATACCTATGTCAATAAGCTGACCCGCGTATTAACCAATCTTCAGGGGAAAAAGCTGGCCGTATGGGGGATCACCTTCAAACCAAATACCGACGATACGCGTTCCTCCCAATCGATAGGTCTCGTTGACCAGTTGCTAAAACGTGGTGCGGAGCTGCATGTCTACGATCCGATGATTGACTTTCAAGCGGAAGGCGTCACCAATCATTCGTCCCCTTATGATTCGGTGCGTGATGCCGATTGCTTAATCCTCGCGACCGAGTGGCCTGCTTTTGCGACGGTTAACTGGCAGAGAATACAGAAAGAAATGAAAGGAAATCTGATCATGGACTGCCGTAATTTTTTAGATCTGACAAAACTACAAAGTCATGGATTCCACTATCTGGGGGTGGGCCGGCCATGAGAATTTTAGTCACGGGTGCTGCCGGTTTCATCGGTTCCCACCTTTGCGAGCGGCTGCTTGAATCACCTGCAAATCAAGTGGTCGGCCTTGATGCCTTTCTCGGCAATAGAGAATTGAAAGAAGCTAATTTGACCGGCCTGAGGAATCATCCGCGTTTTCAATTGGTCGAAGCCAATTTGCTTGATGCCGATCTTGGCCCCTTACTCGAAGGTATCGATGCAATCTTTCATCTGGCCGGGATGCCCGGTGTCCGTTCCAGCTGGGGGCCAGATTTTGACAGCTACGTTTTCAATAATATACTCGCGACGCAAAAGCTTCTGGAGGCCTGCCGCAAACAGCCGATCAAGAAATTCATTTACGTTTCAACCTCGTCGGTTTACGGTGAGAAAAAAGGTCCCGTCAGCGAAGATGCTGCGCCATTTCCTCTGTCTCCATATGGGGTGAGCAAACTCGCCTGTGAATTTTTATGCCACGTCTATCAAGAGAACGAAAATCTGCCGCTCGTCATTGTCCGCTATTTTACCGTCTACGGTCCGCGCCAGCGTCCGGATATGGCTTTCCATCGCTTCATCAAATGTGCACTTCTGGATCGGGAAATACCGATCTTCGGCGACGGCAGGCAATCCCGCGATTTCACCTATATTGATGACTGCACGGCAGCGACCGCTTCCGTCCTTTACGCAGAGCAAGTGATCGGTGAAACCATCAATATCGGCGGCAAAGAACGGGCCTCTGTTCTTGACATCATCGGTCTGATTGAAAAACTGCTCAACAAAAAATTGAGGCTCAATTTCAGCGATAAACCAAAAGGCGAACCGAGGAAAACATCGGCAAAGCTGGATAAAGCCAAAAAGCTGCTCAGTTATCAACCCAAGGTATCTCTGGAAATGGGGCTGGCAAAAGAAATTGATTATTTTAAAAAATTGTATAGGAAGTGACACATGTGAAGCTGGCTTTTATTTGCACCGAAAAGCTCCCCTCCCCAGCAATCCGCGGAGGCGCAGTTCAGATGATGCTTGACGGGGTCCTTCCCTTTCTTTCGAAAAAATTTGAACTCACCGTATTCTCGATCAGTGATCCACTTTTGCCGGCTACAGAAGTCAGAAACCAGGTTCACTATATTCGTTTGCCGCGTCTAAATTATGCGGAGCACGTCTCCAATGCGCTTTCGATCAGAAATTTTGACCTGATACACGTTTTTAACCGGCCAATCCATGTCCTGAGCTATCAAAAAGCGGCACCTCAAAGCCGAATTGTTTTAAGTCTGCATAATGAAATGTTTCAGACCCGTAAAATCGGCGATGAACAGGGACGACAAGTGATCGAGGCGCTATCGGCAATCATGACGGTTAGCCGTTATATCAAAAACACGGTCATTACTCGTTTCCCAGACGCGGCCGCTAAAACGGCTCCCGTCTACTCGGGTATTGACGAACAACGTTATCGCACCGCGCGTACCCCCGATGGTGCCGCTATCCGGCAGAAATGGCGGGAGCGCTACCAGCTTGGCGAGCGGCCAGTCATTCTGTTTGCCGGACGCCTGAGTGTAAAAAAAGGGCCGCATCTGCTCATTAAAGCCATGAAACAAGTGATCGACTTTCATCCAGATGCGGTGCTGGTTATTGCTGGCGGGAAATGGTTCAGTGATAATAGCCGCAATCGCTATGTGGACTATCTGCACCGAATTGCTGAACCGCTTGGCGACCATGTTCGGTTCATCAATTATATCCCCGCCGATCAGATCCCGGAACTCTTCCTGCTTGCCGACCTCTTTGTCTGCAGTTCGCAGTGGCAGGAACCACTGGCAAGAGTTCACTATGAGGCGATGGCTGCCGGGATTCCTGTCATTACGACAAATCGTGGCGGGAACAGTGAAGTCGTTAAGCATATGGAAAACGGCTGGCTGATCACAAATTATGATCAACCAGCCGCCTTTTTCGAAGCGATTGATTTTTTGCTTGCTAATCCGGAAACAGCGAAAACATTCGCTGAAAATGGACGCTGCTTCGTGCTTGACAAGCATAAATTCAGCGATGTAGCCGCGCATATGAGCCGGGTATACGACTTTGCGCTGCGCGGGTAATTGGTGACATTCAAATTGATTAGCGATCAATCGGCCTTTAACGCTCCCCTTTCACGAATGAAGCCAACCAGGGCTTCGCCGGTGGACGGTTGTCGACGATATAACCAGAATAAGCCGGCAATTTACGAACATTGCCTTTTTTCGGAGCTGCGGTTTTCGTTGCTTCTTGATTGGTCATCAGAACTGCCTTTTTTGCGGTTACCCGTTCTTTCTTTTTTTTAACAGTTGTATTCGTTGTATGCATCTGTTTTTCTTTATCTTTCATCGTCACGAGCTTGACTTTTTTATGAAGAGGCTGCGTTTGAGGATCTTTGACCAGATCGGCCAGCTCCGTCGTATGATCCGGCGAAACAGACAATTCACTCAGTTCAGTGGTCTCTATTGGCGGCACCGTGGATGGAGTGGTCTCGATCCCGATCTCCGGCTTCTGAATAATTTCATCGTAGTCAGCTGCGCTCCAACCCATCGAACCCGGAGGAGAAAAGCGAAACTGCTGCAGCTCTACCTTGGGAATTGTAAAATTCTTGGCCTGCTTTTTTTCTGTCATGGCCTGTTCACCCCTTTATCTTCCCGATGATTGGATCCATTTGTTGCAGAAAGGTGCCCTTGGACTGTTCCACCGCGATCACATTCTGTAAATTCATCAGAAATTTTTCATCACCCCAGGATTTTTTCTGGCTCAGAAAATATTTATGCACGGCCGCGCAGAACAAATGCGGGAATTTCAAATCCGTCCACAGCACCTGATAATACTCTTTTTTCAAAGGATGAGCGTTATCATAAGCCTGAAGGAGATCAATCGCTAATTTCGTGTCCCAGACGTCCAGCTTTTTCATCATCTTGTTCAATAAAACACGTAGATCACGAGAAGGAAGATCAATCGTAATCGAATGCAGATCTTGCATGAACGGTTGGCCATCCTTCAGCACAAGCCGTGCCATCGTCACATCCTGTTGACAGAATGAATGCGACTCCAAAGTTTCTCGTGTCCAATCGGCAAGCGCCGGCTGATTAAGCTCTTCAAGGGCCTCCTTGCCGCGGCGAATCATCGCATCTACGTGCTCCAAAAACAAGGCAGAGAATTCGTTCTCCGGATAAAATTGGGCAATCCGCTTATTGTCTTCCAATTCCTGAAGCTTCCAGCGGTATAATTTCGTCCATTTGCCGATCCTTTTACGGCTGCGGCTTTCCTCCGGTGGATAATAATTCTTTGAAGCCTCGTGGAATTTTGCGAGATACGCCATGACCAGCAACATCTGTTCCTTATTATAATATTGGATCATCTCATAGTTGCTCGATTCATAGAGAATGTAGGCGTGATCTTCCGCTGAAAGAACCAAGCCTCCGTTCTTCGTTGGAATCAGCTGAGCAATCGGCAAACCGTTCTGTTGCAAATGCCAGTGAGCACCGGCGATAAAAAGCATTCGAGCCGGATTGATATACTCCTGCCTGAGAATCATATCGCCTTTATCTGTTTCAATCCTCCACTTATTTCGGCCGCCGCGTGAAGCCAGCAGATGAATTTTACCGGACTTCACCGGATAATGTGCCATTATCTCTTTGATTTTCACTTTTTCCTGTTCAAGTTCTTGATCCATGAGTGTCCCCCCAATCTACTTGTTTCCATCTGCCGCGAATTCATAGACTTCCAGCAGCTCATCGGCCACTCGCTGCCAGCCGTATTTGTGCTCGGCAATTTCCCGCCCTTTTTTCCCCATCCGCCGGCTTTTATCCTCATCACTGAATAATTGATTGATGATATCCGCATACGCTTCCGGATCATCAAAATGGTCAAGAACATACCCGTTCTCACCGCGTTCAATAACCTCCGCATTGCCACCGCGGTTCGTTGTCAAAATTGGCAGTCCCGCTGCCATCGCTTCATAATGGACCCGCGCCAGTGGTTCCTGCCATTGTGAGGAGCAGACAAAAAGATCAGCCATCGAATAGAATCCGGGAATGTCCTCTGGTTTAACAAATTTTATAAAGCCGACATTTTCCGGATTGAGCGCGCCGAGCGTATACAAATGACGGACGTAATTATTCACCTGATCGTCGCCGAACCATTTCGACCCAACAAAAACCAGCATGGCTTCCGGATGTTCACGAATAATGCTTGGCAAGGCCTGCAAGAGGATGTGTGGCCCCTTAACCTTACTGAGACGGCCGACGAACAACGCCACTTTTCGATCACGGAGTCCCAGTTCTTCGCGCATATGCTCTCTAATCGATCGGCCTTCCGCGGTCCAGCTTGGATGGTATTTTTCCAGAGAAACACCGGAATAGACCGTTTTTGTAATCGGTTCTGCCTCTGGGAAACGGCGCGTGATCGTTGTACCAATATAATGGCTCACCGTTACGATCTGGGATAGCCTCTCAATACACGCGTGTCCTTCCTTATCGGTGATTTTACCCTCCGCGAACATCTCGTTATGCACACTGAGCACAAATTTGCTCTCCGGCGCCGCATCAGCCAATGCGGTAACCCACTCTGGCCGATTGCATAAATGAATCAGATCATATTTGGCCGATTGCAATGCATGAATCAATTCCTGCAGATAATGTTTAGCGGATAAATGAATATAATGAATACCTTTCCGCGTTTCATTGTCCGCAAGTCCGGCATCTTTTATGGAATAAACCGTAATCTGATGATTGCTTTCTGCGAGAAGTGCTGCCACAGACTCCAGATAAATCTGTATCGCCCCGCCGCGAATAGCGGGTACCGGAAGTTTCTCAGTCGCGATGAATGCAATTTTCATTAAATCCCCCCCTATCAATAAAATATCTTTCTCTCGCCCTATCTTACGGGATGGACGGACTGATGGTGCTCGGCCGCAGGAGCATTTGTGAAAAAGGGCAACAACCTATAGACTCCTGACTCATTCTTTTCTTTTTTTCATAAATGACGAGCAAGGTTCGGCTAACAACCATAAATTATCTAGAAAACCTATATCCGAGGAGGCTTACGCATGAGTACCAAGCCAAAAGACCTACTGCTATTATTTCCCTCGATTCCGACTCAGAGCATCGAGTTGAAGCATCAACCGCTTCATGCCCCTGTCCCACCGCTAAGATCGGCCCCTGTGAAGAAAAAGGCGGGAAAGGAAACCGGCAAGGAAGAGCAGGTATCTGCTGAAATGACCGAAAAGCTCAATCAACTGGCCGAAATTCTTTTGAAACACTGGCCGATTCACGTCAAAGAAATTGAATTAATTCAAGGTGGACAAATGGCGCTTGTCTGGAAGCTGACTACAGCAAAGGGTCCGCTCTGCCTGAAACGGATCCATCGTCCAGAAAAGAAGGCTCTTTTTTCGATCAATGCCCAGGACTATCTGGCTAAAAAAGGGGCCCATGTTCCAGGAATTCTTCCGAATAAGGATGGCTTTCTGTATACCAAACAAGGGCCGTTCCTCTATGTTGTCTATGACTGGGTGATCGGTACCGTTTTTGACGATCAGCAGCCCGATGATTTAACATGGATGATGAAAGGATTAGCCGATTATCATAAAAATTCAGTCGGTTATCAGCCGCCGGAAGGAACAATTCTTTTCAGCAAACTAGGCAAATGGCCCAGGCATTATCGGAAACGCTGCCAACAAATGACCGCATGGAAACTGATCGCAAAAGAAGAGGCCGGCGAGGCGTTTGCAGACCTTTATCTGAGTAAAATTGATGATTTCATTGCTTTCGGGGAGCAGTTAATTGAGGAGCTCAATCATTCCTATTATCCAGAATGGGTGAAAAAATGTGAAAAGTCTCCCAGCTTATGCCACCAAGATTACGGAACTGGGAATACCCTGCTATCCGGAACAGGTAAGGATGAAGACATTTGGCTGATCGATCTCGATACAACAACATTTGACCTGCCGATCCGTGATTTGCGTAAAATTATCATTCCTCTCATGAATGACCGGGGACAGTGGGATTCTGATTATTTTAATCTGATGCTTCGCGCATACGAAAGCTACCATCCCTTAACCAAAGCTGAGGAAAAGGTTTTATTCATCGATATGCTCTTCCCCTATGAACTATATTCAGTTGTTCAAGACAAATATGGCAGAAAAAATGATGTTCCTGTAGAAGAACTGACAACGATTCTTGATTTTGAACAAACGAAACGTGAACAGATCAGTAAACGGCTTAAAAATTTGTAGATACGTGCCTCATGCTTAAGCAAGATCACCTCCCTCTTGCTTGAGCAAGCATCAAAAATTGGGACAACCTTATCCCTTTTAAAAAATTCTAATTTTCTTCATCTCTTGTTTCGTTGGAAATTTATTTTCAATGACGTATACTTAATATAGGGAAATGATAATAACTGAGCATGGTCTCGCTGAATGACAGCAAACGGAGGAGCTCATCTATGAAATTAGTGATTGTCAGGCATGGTGAAAGCGAATATAACAAATTGAATCTTTTTTCCGGTTGGGAAGATATCGCGCTTACTGAGAAAGGCATTGAAGAGGCAAAAATTGCAGGAAGATTGATCAAGCACGAGAACATTATGCCAGACGTCACTTTTACTTCCGTTCTGCGCCGCTCGATCAACTCCTTGAACTATATACTCGGAGAGCTGGGCAGTGAATGGCTCCCCGTCTATAAATCCTGGCGTTTGAATGAACGCAGCTATGGTGCCCTTCAACGGCTGAACAAGGAGACAACGGCAGAGGAACGCGGCCGCGAACGGGTCAGTCGCTGGAGAAAGAGCTATGATGCCTTTCCTCCGCTTCTTGAAGCCAGTGATCCGCGCCATCCGATTCATGATCGCCGTTATCAGGATGTCGATCCGCGCCTTCTTCCAGCCGGTGAAAGTCTGAAAAGCACGCTCTATCGCGTGCTCCCCTATTGGACCGATTCGATTGCCCCCCATCTTCTGCAAGGAGAAAATGTTTTGGTTGTCAGCCATCGCAATACTTTGCGTGCCCTTGTCAAATATCTCGAAAAAATATCGGACACGGAAATTGTCAATGTGGATGTGCCAACTGGTATTCCGATTGTCTATGAACTGGACCCTCGATTGAACATCCTCTCGAAGAAAGAATTATCCGCGGAACCCTCCATTGAACAATAACCCGTCTAAATTATCGATAACAGCCTGAATCGGGGAATTCTCCCGATTTTTTGTTTGAACATTTTTGGGAGAAACTGAGAGAGTGTGGCTGCTATGCTATACTTACCTCACAACGGATGGTTTGATAAAGGACGTGTCTTTTCTTGGTTAACACAAAATACCGGACAATTCTCGGATTAGCCGGGCCGGCAATCGTTGATAATCTGCTGCAAACACTGGTTGGTTTTGCTGATACTCTGTTTGTGGCAAGAATCGGGCTTGGCGCCGTAACTGCGGTGGGGGTGGCCAATACCCTGCTCGCTGTCTATCTGGCCGTATTTATGGCGATCGGCATCGGTGCTTCATCCATTATTGCCAAATGCATCGGTGCCGGAAATCTGACCAAGGCTCGTGCTGCGGCCCGGGAATCGAGCCGTGTAGCGCTCTTCTGCGGGATTTTATTCGGTTTGATTACTCTGTTTTTTGCCCGCTCTCTCTTACAGTTGATGGGTGCCGATCATTCCGTACTCGATGCAGGTAGCCGCTATTTTCGTATTGTCGCCATTCCCTCAGTCATTATTGCCTTGATGATCCATTTCGGCAATATTCTGAGAGCTTCCGGCGATACCCGCTCACCGATGCTGATCAGTATCGCCGTTAATCTGATTCATGTGGGGCTCGATTATCTATTGATTTTCGGTATTTTCTCTTTTTCTGGTCTGGGAGTAACCGGTGCAGCAACCGCAACCGTTATTGCCAGACTGATCGGTGTTGTTCTTCTTTGGCTCGTCATCCGAAATAAGCCGCTTCGCTTCTCATTCCGGCGATCCAATTATCCAGAACAAAGATCTTTGATCCGGCAGATTATCGCTCTTTCACTTCCAGCAACGGCCGAACGGCTGATTATGCGCCTCGGACAGGTCGTTTATCTCGGCATGATTGTCCGGATGGGGACAGAAATCTACGCGGCCAATATGATCGCTGAGAATATTGAAACCTTCGCTTATCTTCCCGGTCTGGGGCTCGGTGTAGCCGCTACTATTTTGACCGGACGCTTTCTCGGTGCGGGAAAGCCCGCGACCGCTTCAGCCTATGGACGCCAAACCGTTACAATCGGTATCCTGATCATGTCGTTCTCCGGTCTGCTGCTTTTTTTGCTGACACCATTTGTTGCTGTTTGGTTCACTTCGGAGCAAAGCGCGCAGGATATGGTCACGCTTGCCATGCGAATTGATGCTTTTTTTATGCCGCCGCTGGCTATTGGTCTTGTCCTCGCCGGCGCGCTGCAAGGCGCAGGCGATACAAAAAGCCCGATGTACAGCACAGCCATCGGCATGTGGGGTATCCGCGTTCTCTTCATCTATTTGCTTGGCATCAAGCTAGGCATGGGCATCGCTGGAATTTGGGTAGCCCAAGGCATTGATTTGACCGTAAAAGCCGTGTTTCTACATTATCGTTTTAAAGGACTGTTTGCCGGCAAATTCAGCTCTGATCGACTGAAAAATGAATGATCCGTCTATTTAATACTTTTTGCACACGTCTTTTGGCCAATCGATCTCTATTGCTGTTCAAGTTTAGGAGATTCTTCCCTGTTTTTATTCATCTCTTTTTCTATAATGGAGTAAAGTAGGAAAAATCGAGGCGATCATAATGCAGATTCCTCAGGTACGGACAATTATTACGACAACCCAAAACCTGAATAATACCTTTAATCAGCTAGAAGCGCTTAAGCAGCAAAAGCACCTCATTCAAAACGATTTGGACCGCGGGCAGTCTCCGGAATCCTCAGAAAAGTTAACTGAAAATAATGAAAAAAATCGAATGCAATTGCAACTTGAAACATTAAATCAACAAATCCAGAAGATTGAGTCCGGGGATTCCACGGCTTTTGTCAGCGGTGAGCATGGCGATACCGTTCGCATCAGTCAGCCTGCCCTGCAGCTCTTCGATTTCGACCACCGGAGCTCTGCTAATTAAAAATAAGCGACAAACATCGCTATAAAAAATAAGCCATCTCTGCAGAATAGACGCAAAGATGGCTTATTTTTCTGTTAGGAGCACCGCAAACCATTAGGTATCGGGAAAGGAAGCGATCATTTTCTGAACCAATTGATCAAGAAAGAGATAGTCTTTTTCCGTTCCATGAAAATTGGTACTGAAGGTCATTGCTTTCTTAAAGGTCGTTACAGCGATCTGAAAATAGGGCGCATATTTCAGCGAACCGGATATCGAAGCATCGATCGGTTCAAGCGAACCAAAAGTTAATTTCTTCGGATCTAAAATGCCAATATTAGTCATCCCATTAATCGGTATTTTATAGATCGTCGGGAAAGCGGCAATCGCTTCGGCAAGCGGCAGATTTTGATAAGCCTGCTCCAGATCCCAATAAACTTTTAAGGGCTCCAGACTGTCCTTCTGCCGATCCATTACTTGTTTGACACTCTTAAGCGCCTCTTCATAGGTTTCGCCGGCATGGCTCGGAATCGCGCAGATAATATTGGACGTCAAATTGCAGAATCCGGGAACATAGTCCTGCGGTAAATAGGCACGCACATTGACGGGGCAGTCCAGCACGATCTGCTTAACCTGGAGCACATTGGACAAGGCACACAGATACGCAGCGAAAAGGGCATCATTAATCGTTGCCCCATGTGCTTTCGCATAGGCTTTGATTTTCTCAAAACGCTCGGCAGAAATCCGATGACGGATGACAAAAGGATGTGCCGAGTCCCCCTCCAGCGGCAAATGATCCGCTTCTGTCTGCTGAAAATGATGAACGGTTGCTGCCTTCACTTCTTGTAATTGCTTATCGGATAAATAGTCAAAGATCTGATTAAAACTGCGCCGCTGCGGACTGGGCATCTGAAGTTGTTCCGGATGTCCTTTCCGCCCGATTAGGTTATAGCATTCGCAGAGTAGATAGAGATAATCACGAATCCCGCCGCCATCGCAAATCATGTGATTCAGCACTATCACGAGCGAATCCCGTTGATCCACACGGATAATGGAAAGTCCGACTTGAGGCCCTTTTTGTTCGTCCAGTTTTTGCACCAATTGCCTCTGCACGTCTTGCGCCCGGTCATCACTCGCAATCAACCGAACCATATCAGCTTCTGTCCAGCCTGCCTCTTCCCAATATGCCTGGTCCTCCGTCTTCACAAAGCGACAGGTCAATAGAGGCATGGCACGGAAGGTCGCTCGCAGGGCCTGTTTTAATTGGGCAGGATCGATTTCGCCGGGGAAATCGATAACGGCATGCAAATAATGATCATTGCGCTGCTTCATACCGGAAATAAAGTGCTTGATGTCCGCACTCTCTGCTGTATAAATCGAAGGGGTTATAGCCATTCAATCCACTCCATTCTGGGTATAAGTTAACATAAATATTGTTATGTAACTTTAAAATTATTTCCAAGTTTTCATCTCATCGCTATCCCATTCTTGCCTTTCTTTGTCCAGTCTCCTCCACTGACTTCTTTTATTATACGTGTTTCTTTTTTTACCAATCAAATATTCCGCTCTCCCGCTTTTGAAAATAAATTTCTGCACTATTTCCCCCTTTTATAAGAAAAACCGGGCAAAAAACGCCCAGTACTTAGCCCTGCCAGATTTTGATTACGCTCCGGTCGCTCGCTTTCCGCGGGCAGTCCGGGAGCCTCCTCAAGCAAACTAATGCCTGCGGGGTCTCCCCTGGCCTGCACTCCCGCAGGAGTCTCGCACCTGCGCGTTTGGTTCACAACCTTTTGCTTTAGCGAAAATTATATACTTTCTTTACTTGTTAGAAAAACTTGGCGTAGCCAAGTCCTTTGAATGCCGGCTGCGCCTTAGTTTTTCTTATACTTAATTCCTCTCAATTTTATATCCTTTCTTAACGTACAAGAAAAATGGCAAGAAGTCCATTCTCCCTGCCATCTTATCTCTTCTCTGAAAAAAATGGGTTAAGCAAGATAGGCTTCACGAACCAATTGATTGGTAATCAGCTCGCTTCCCTTTCCTTCAAGAACAATACTGCCGGTTTGGATAACGTAGCCACGGTTGGCAATCTGCAACGCTTGAAAAGCATTCTGTTCAACGAGAAGAACCGTCATTCCTTCTTTATTGAGTTCTCTAATGATGTCAAAAATCTGTTCAACAATAATCGGTGCAAGTCCCATGGAAGGCTCATCAAGCATCAGCAGCTTAGGCTTCATCATTAGAGCTCGACCCATGGCCAGCATTTGCTGTTCACCACCGCTCATGGTGCCGCCTTTTTGTTCAAGACGTTCCTTAAGACGTGGAAAATAACCAAAAACACGCTCCATACGCTCTGCGATGACTTTTTTATCCTTAACTGCAAAAGCACCAATCTGCAGATTCTCGCGAACACTCAGACGTGGAAAAATACGTCGGCCTTCCGGGACCTGAGCAATGCCAAACAGAGCTGTCTTATGAGCCGGATATTTTTGAATCTCTTTTCCATCAAAGAAAATCGTTCCTTTTTTGGGCTGAACCTGTCCGCTGATTGATTTCAGCGTCGTCGATTTGCCGGCACCATTACTACCAATCAAGGTCACTATTTCACCCTGATCAATATAAAGATCGATCCCATTCAGTGCCTGAATCGGCCCATAGAAACTCTCAATCTGCTTTATCTCAAGAAAATGGTTCATCGAACGCGCTTCAGACATTTTCCACTGCTCCTTTCCCCAGATAGGCCTCAATCACTCGCTTATTGGTTCGTATCGCTTCTGGTTTCCCCTCAGCAATCAATTCTCCATGATCAAGCACATAGATATAATCGGAAATTTCCATGACCAGCTTCATATCATGCTCAATTAAAACGATGGTCACGTCCAGTCGTGTCCGCATATCATGAATCAAATCCGTTAACTTTTTGGTTTCTTTCGGATTCATACCGGCAGCCGGTTCATCGAGCAACAAAACCTTGGGCTTCGCAGCAATCGCTCTGGCAATTTCCAGACGCCGCTGAGCCCCGTAGGCCAAGCTTCCGGCATCTTCATTAATATATTCTTCGAGTCCGACATATTGCAGAATCTTATAGGCCTGCACTTTTGCTTCTTCTTCTTCACGCATAATCGAGGGAAGACGAAGAAGAGTCCCTACCCAGTGTGCCTTTAATTGCTGGTGCATACCGATCAGTACATTGTCGAGGACCGTCTGCACATTAAATAGGCGGATATTCTGAAATGTACGCGTAATCCCATACTTGCTGACTTCATGCGGTTTCAGCCCAACCAGCGATTTACCGTTCAGCAGGATATCTCCGGAGGTCGGCTTATAGACCGCGGTCACCATATTAAAGAATGTCGTTTTCCCCGCTCCATTGGGGCCAATAACCGCCGTAATGGAGTTCTTCTCCACATTCATCGTAATATCGGAGGTAGCCGTTAATCCGCCAAACTGTTTCGTTAGATTTTTGACTTCAAGGACATTCATGAATCCGATCCCTCCAAATTCTTTTTTGTTTCAGTCATTCCATAGGGCGGCTCCGCCTCTGCCTCCTTCTTTAGGCGTTTGGCATCCACTTTTTTATTTTTATGCGGAATGAGCCCCTGCGTTCGGTACAGTGCAAAAACAATGAGGAGAATACCAAAAATGAATCGCTGCATTTTTGAAGGAGACAACGCATCGGGAACGTTCAGAATACCTGCCGTGCTTAGACTGGTCAGCCAGTTGG
Organism: Sporolactobacillus sp.; assembly: GCA_047718855.1. Lineage (GTDB taxonomy): Bacteria > Bacillota > Bacilli > Bacillales > Sporolactobacillaceae > Sporolactobacillus. The sequence continues at coordinate 204,392 of JBDNRY010000001.1, forward strand.
AAAGATCCGTCAGTACCTGATTATTCAGGATGATGACAACGGCGGCACCGAGAATGACGCCGGGAACACTTCCCATTCCTCCGAGTATGACCATGACAAGAACCATCGTAGATTCCAGATACGTAAAACTCGTCGCATCAACATACATTTGCTTAGCGGCAAACACCGTCCCCATCATACCGGAGAAAGAAGCGCCAATTGCAAAGGCAGCCAGTTTTGTTTTGACAAGCGGGATACCCATTGCCTGTGCGGCGATTTCATTGTCACGAACCGCTTTCCAAGATCGTCCGAGCTTTGAATTTTCCAGCCGGGTCACGACATAGATAACCATGACGAAGATAACCAGCGCGACGTAATAGAACTGACTGGGCTGCCCGATCGAAACACCAAAAATACGCGGTGGATTGATTTGCGAAATCCCCATTGACCCATTGGTAATGTTAAGCGGATGATCCATATTGTTAAGAACAATTCGGATAATTTCACCAAAGCCCAAGGTCACAATGGCTAAATAATCTCCTCGAACTCTAAGTACTGGAATACCGAGCAGAATTCCAAATATAGCGGCAACAATCGCGCCAATGAAAATAAAGAGCCAAAAGGTATCTCCAGGAAGCGGAAAATGTCCGAACGGCATAAAATGATTTGCCTGCGAACTCCCGAATATGCCATATGTATAGGCACCTACAGCGAAAAATGCAATAAAACCAAGATCGAGCAAGCCGGCAAAACCGACAACAATGTTCAGTCCAAGTGACATTGCCACATAAATCAATACTAACGTTCCCACGTCCATAAATACCTGAAAGTTCGATCCCTGACTGGCAGAGAGCGGAATCATGACTGCAATGATAATGAGACCAATCAGCCATTTCAATTTCAGATTAAGTTTCAGGTAATATAAAATTAAAATGGATAACAGGACAAGAAGAAAAGGGAAAATCGCCGTTGCAGAGTCCTCAAGTAAGTAAAGCCCGAAACAAGTCACGAGGACATAAGCAATAATAAAAAATAATTGGGATTTAGAGCTTTGCGAAAATTTAGTGAACCATGTTTTAACCATACGCTTACACCTTCTCTATCGTGGCTTTACCGAACAGACCTTCCGGCTTGAAGATTAAGACAAGAATCAAAATAATGAAGGCGAAGACATCCTTGTATTCTGATCCGAACATGCCATGAGTCAGTGTGGACAAATTAGCCGCCGCAAACATTTCGATTAATCCTAGTAAAAGTCCACCAAACATGGCGCCGCGAATATTGCCGATGCCGCCAAGAACAGCCGCCGTAAACGCTTTGATACCGAGAATGAATCCGATATAGGGATCGATCGTGCCATATTGCAGCATGAACAGGACTCCGGTAGCACCGCCGAGAGCAGAACCAACAAAGAACGTAACGGAAATTACCCGATTCACATTAATGGACATCAATGATGCAGTATCACGATCCTGAGCGACCGCGCGCATCGCCATCCCCCATTTGGTACGGTTAACAAAAATATCAAGACCGATCAACATGATAATGGTGACAATCAGTACGACAAGAAAAGAACTTTGAAATTTGGCATTATTGAAGAAGGGCATGGATGAATGAATATTGAGCGTGAATGTATGATCGAACAGCGAGGGTGCAGTCACAATGTAATTGCCTGTTTTCCATTCGGCAATGAATCGCACCAAATCTTCGAGTACAAATGAAATACCAATAGATGTAATCAAAGCGATCAGCTTCGGCGCATTACGCTTTCGCAGCGGTCGATAAGCGACTCGTTCAATCGCCACACCCATACCGCCTGTAATAAAAGCCGTGATGATAATAACAAGCAGAAATACGATTAATGTCGGGAGTGAGGACATCAATCCCATGCTGATAAAAAGAAAAAGCAGCCCAGAACCGATAAATGCTCCTGTCATGAAAATATCTCCATGGGCAAAGTTAATTAATTCCAAAATCCCATAAACCATGGTGTAGCCAATCGCAACGACAGCATAAACAAAACCCAAGGTCAGCCCGTCAACCAGAACTTGCGGCAATAATTGAATAACTTGTTGGAGCATTTTTTCACCACTCTCTCATTTTTTCCGTCTAAAAAGCTTTAAGAATTTCTAAAAGGGTATAGCGAAATATCCATACCCTTTTAGACAGTGTTCAACATGAATGAAAAGTCACTCTTTATTATTCATGGAACTTATTTGGTTATTTTTCTGTTTTCTGAATTTCAGTGACTTCCGTTGCCGGATAAGCCGCCTTATTAAACTTGTAGATATAAATCTTAGCGTATTTATTATCGCCCTTAGAGTCAAAATCCACTTTCGTCGCTATGCCATCAAAGTTATGGATGCTGCGAACAGAAGATTCAACGGCTGTTCGGGTCGGTGCATTGCCATTGCTCTTTATGGATTTATAGATTCCTTGAAGCAGGACAGCAGCACTGTCATAGCCATAGGAAGAATAGCCTTCAATATTCTTATGGAATTTTTTCTTGTAGTCATCAGCGAACTTCTTGCCCTTATCCGTTTTCGTAACGTCGCCCACAACTGTCGAGAAGTAGACATTTTTGACGGCACTGCCAGCAATTTGAACGGTCGAAGAGGAATCGAGACCGTCGCCACCCATAATCGGCATATTCATTCCTTGCTGACGCGCTTGTTTGATAATCAGACCGCCTTCAGCATAGACACCGCCGAAGTAGAGGAGATCAGGCTTTGTAGCTGCCGCTTTACTGATGACACCACTGAAATCTTTTTCGCCAACCGTGATTCCTTCATAGCCAACAATCTTTGCACCAAGCTTCTTCGCTTGGCCGCGGAAAGCTGAGGCAAGGCCCGAGCCATAAGCTGTTTTATCCTGAATGATAAAGATTTTTTTTGCTTTCAGTGTTTTCACTGCAAAATTAGCACCTGAAGGGCCTTGGAAGTCGTCACGGGCACAGATACGGTTCACTGTTTTCAGACCATGTTCGGTCAAATCAACAGCCGTATTTGCCGGCGAAACCATTGTGATATTATTTTTTTCATAGACAGAGGAAGAAGGAATGGCAACCCCGGAATTTAAGTGGCCAACAACACCAAGAATCTGATTGTCTGACGCAATATCCTGAGCATTTGAAACACCCTTCTTCGGATCGGCCATATCATCATAGGGAGCAAGAACCAGTTTAAAACCTTTCTTCTCAAACTTCTTTTCGTTATCCTGCAAGGCAAGCTGAGCGCCTAACTTGATTGCTTCCCCCAATGTTGCACTCCCGCCAGAAAGAGGTGATTGAGTCGCAATTTTAATTACTTTCAGATTTTTTCCACCAGACGATGACCCTGAGGCACATCCGGAAATCACGCCGATAATAAGTGCAATTACTGCAAACAGTGGAATTATTCTCTTTAATTTCATTTTAGCCCTCCTTTTTTTAAATACAGATACTAATTATAATTTTCTAATAATTTTATGTATAGCTCACCCCCATCTGTCTATCCGTTACTCTACCATCTTTCAGAATAAAATTGCAACTCGCAACTCTTAGACTAATAATAATTTTTTATTGAACGGTCGTCATCAATTATGTTAGACTATCTTACACATAAAAATAATTTTCATCGATTAAAATTGGACTTAAATCCTAATAAATAGGCATTGTAAACGCATTTATTAATCTCTTCTTTTCCATTGAAACCGCTAAAATATCAGTCATTCCGAAAAACTAATACCAGTCTTTTAAATAAAAAAATCTGTCTGGATTTTTATTCCGGACAGCATGAAAAACAAATGAAAAATTAGTTTCAGGCAATTGTAAAATCGGAAACCATTTTTTGCAGATCAGAAGAAACATAATTCAAATTATCCGTGATTTGTTTGAGACGAACGACTTCATCTGCCACTTCCTGTATCAATCGGAAGGAATTTTCTCCGCTGCTTGCTTCCTGCTCCGTGTGGGCATTGATCTCATCGGCGGATTGATTGATGCTGACAACCACTTGATCGATATCCTTGCCCTGCGCATTTGTAATGGACAGCAGAGCCGTCATCTTCGTGGCAATATCCATGATCGAATCGGATATGTATTTAAAAGTTTCAATAGTCTCCTTTATTTTTGCAGCAGAATTCTGTGCGGTTGATTCAGTCACTTGAATTTTATCGAGTGTTTTGTGCGCCTCGCGCTGAATATTCTCAACAAGTTCGCGGACAGATGTCGTTGCTTGATCAGTCTCTTCGGCAAGTTTCGAGATTTCTTTGGCAACGACGACAAATCCCCTTCCTGCCTCCCCGGCCCGGGCAGCTTCTATCGTCGCATTCAGAGACAGAAGCTGAGTTTGTCCGCTGATCTCGGAGATCGTTGTCACAACCTTGGAAATTTCCTCTGAACGCTCATTCAAGGCAGTGATATGCTCCAAGGATTCATGAGTTCTCTGTTCAAACGCATTGATCGAATGCAGGGCATCTGATGAGTACTGATTGGCGGCAATCGCTCGTTTATTTGCCGATTCGGTTTTCTCTGTTACTTGATTAATTAACGCATCCATTTCCTGAATTCCCGCGGATAAATGGTTAAAATGATCCCGCGTCTCCTGATAGGCTTGATTTTGCTGCTTCGAATTCACAAGCAAGTGATCGACAGTCCCGGCTACGGTTCTCATGTTCGCAGAGATATGCTCGGTCATTTCCGAAACGGTTCCGACCACACCTTTGGACGCCTTTGCCGAAGAACCAACACGTTTGATCATCGTCATCTGATTATTGACAAATTTATTAAACCAGCGGGATAATTCGCCAATTTCGTCATAACCCTTTTTTTCGACACGGGTTGTCAAGTCCCCTTCACCCTCGGCAATTTGGTGCAGAACATCCACCGTACGGTTAATCGGATGAACCACAAGACGGCTCGTAAAAACAATACTCGTGATGACGATCATCACCCATGTTAAGAGTGAAGCAATCACTCCTGCCCGCAGCGAGGCGGCAAAGGCCAGACCATTAATTACCGCAGCGGCTGCGGCCCACAGCGACAAATACAAAGGAAGATGGACCCTGAGGCTGTTAAAATGATAGATTTCATCAATATCACCTTCACACATCATTCCCCAAACCTCAGTGCTGTGCGGCGGCCGGATCAGAATCCCCTTTCCGCCGACTCTGATGTGCCGATAATCGGGATAGCCTGGCCAAACGTCGAGATTTTCTCCCTTGGCAATCGTATTCTCGATTCCTTGATGCAGGTTTCCGGTTGCGGGATCCGTAAAACAAATCTCGAATTCTGTATGTTTCTCGATTTTGACCATACCCCAATGTTTCGTCCGCACACCTTCCTTGAGATTGTCGCCCATCGTGAAGGTATTATCCTCAAATCGGCTTCTGGAAATCGCCGTCCCTTGTGGGATCTGGCGCTCCGTCTGCACCATGAACAAATAATTATCCCCGGAGTCCTTATAAACATGTGTGTCCTCATCCTGAATCACATTGCTCATCGTGTCGTTAAGCACGCGCCCCATGAATACGCGTTTAGTCCCCGTGCCGTTAACAGCAGCAAGTGAAAACATCAAGGTGACCTCATCGGAAAATTTTTCGTGACTGATATCGAGGTCGAGCGTCCGTGAATCGAGATAGGGTCCATACATCAACGGCTTCCCGTTCATTGCCTCCCGGAAGTTCGGTAAATTTGAAAAAAGATTGCCAACATGCTTCGGATATGTAGAAACGATCGCTCTGCCTTGCTCATCAAGCAACAAAAATTCAATAAAATCACTATTCAATAGATTTTTCTGCAAGATTTTCTGAATGTCTGTTCCCGTTTCGTCATAACTGTAGGCAATGTGATTCATATTCTCCAGCTCTGCCCAGCGATCTTGAAACCAATTTTCAAGCGCGGCCTTCCGACCGTTGGAGATGCCTTCAAATACCTTTTCCGATTTACTGGCCAATTGTTTATTCCATGCATGCTTGAGTGAAAGAGCTGGCAATACTATTTCCCCCTATCGTTTTCTTATTTTTTAAAATCTCAGTGATATTATTTTCATTATAATGGAAATAGGGGAGAAATTATATTACTTCTCGAATTTATCTGATATTTTTTACTCATGACCTTAGCCCCGTTTATCGATTGATAGAATTTTTCTTTTAAAAAGAGAAGTTGCACGTGGTATTGTATAATAAGTACACAAAGAAGTGAACAATGAGGAGAATTGCGCTGTGCCAATAAAAATACCCAAACTTCTTCCTGCTAAGGAAATCTTAGAGAATGAAAATATCTTTGTCATGGATGATCAACGGGCGACCACTCAGGACATTCGGCCGCTGAACATTCTTATTTTAAACTTGATGCCGGAAAAGCAGCGCGAAGAAGCCCAATTGCTTCGTCTGCTTGGCAATACGCCGCTGCAGGTCAATATTTCTTTCCTGCGCACGGCAACACACGTGGCCAAACATACGAGCCACCTTCATCTCGACCAATTTTATACAGTATTTGATCAAATACGCGGTCGAAAATTCGATGGTTTAATCATCACGGGAGCACCGGTCGAGAAATATTCTTTCAGTCAAGTGGATTACTGGGAGGAACTGAAACAGATCATGGAATGGTCAAAAACTTCAGTAACCTCCACGCTCAATATCTGCTGGGGCGCTCAGGCCGCCTTATATTATCATTTCGGTATCGATAAAGTGATGCTGCCCAGAAAACTCTCCGGCGTCTATTCACATACCGTTCTGGAACCCCGAGAAAAATTAATGCGCGGCTTTGATGACAGCTTTGCAGCCCCGCATTCCCGCTATACCGGCATCGATCGCCGAGCACTCGCCAGCCACCCTGAAGTCCATGTGCTTGCGGCCTCTGATGAAGCGGGACCTCTCGTCTTAATCGGCGCCAATCAGGTCATGGTGACCGGTCACCTGGAGTATGACACAAGCACACTTGGTGTAGAATATCAGCGGGATCAGGAAAAGGGCATTCATCCTCATCTGCCGGAGCATTATTATCCAGGAGACGATCCTGCGCTGCATCCGGCGAACAGATGGCGTTCCCATGCCCATCTCTTGTTCTCCAACTGGCTGAACTATTATGTCTATCAGGAGACGCCCTATCAATGGGAATAAACCCCCTTTCCAGGCGCACTGCAAAAAGAGGTTGCTTCATCGCCGAGAACGGCAGATGAAACAGCCTCTTTAAATTTAATAAGAAAAACCGGGCAAAAAACGCGCGGCCTTTTGACTTGCAGGTACGCTCCAGGAACTCGCTTGCCGCGGGCAGTCTGAGAGCCTCCTCGGACAGACACGAGTCTGCGGGGTCTCTCTTAGCCTGCTCTTCCCGCAGGCGTCTCGTTTCTTCGCTTCCCTGCTCTATTTTTTATACTTTCTTATCTTTTAAAAAATCGGTTCAATCATTTGGCATCATTGTGCAGCCAGGCGTGGTCTTTGTCGAGTACCGTGGATTCTATCGTTCCAACCACATCCGCCTCAACCAGATCTTTCGCCTGTTTGATTGCTGTAAATACAGCGGCGCTTCTTGCGGCACCGTGCACCTTGATGATCGGCGCGGATAATCCGAAAAGCAAAGCTCCGCCGTATAGAGAATAATCCATCCGTGTCTTCACCGATTTAAATTTTCCATACATCAAGCCAGTCAGGACCTTTGTATAAATGGAGCCGCCAAGCGTCTCCTTCAGCAGCGACATGAGCGACATCGCGGTTCCTTCAATACTTTTCAACACAAGATTCCCTGAGAATCCATCGGCAACAACGATATCGGCCGCCCCCTGAAGCAATTCACGAGACTCGACATTGCCAACAAAATTGAAAGGCGCTTCGCTCAAAAGCTGATAAGCCTTCTTCGTCAGATCATTGCCTTTTCCCGGTTCCGTGCCAATATTCAGTAATCCGATCTTTGGATTCGTCCGATGCCAGACCTTTTCGGCATAAATAGAACCCATCATCGCATACTGCAACAGATTTTCCGGACGACATTCTGCGTTCGCTCCAACGTCAAGAAATAAGAAACCGCGATTCTCATGGATTGTTGGCAATGTCGGAGCCAGTGCCGGACGATCAATGCCTTTGATTCGACCGACGCCAAACAATCCGGAAGCCATCAGCGCTCCGGTATTACCGGCAGAAATAGCAGCTGCACAGCGCTTTTCCCTGACTTCCTGAACAGCTAAGACCATGGATGCCTGTTTTTTGCGGCGAACAGCCTGAACCGGAGCGTCTGTTCCCTCAATCTTCTCCGTCGTATGAAGAATTTCAATCCGTTCCTGTCCGCTGATCATCGGCGCGATTTTATCCTTGTCACCGACAAGGACAAAAGATAAATCGCTGAATTCTTTTGCCGCCCGCAGAACACCTTCAACAATCGCTTCAGGAGCATGATCCCCGCCCATTGCGTCAACTGCTAATTTCATTTTGGTTCTCTCCTTTTTATCCGAACACTACAGATTTTCTTCTTTATTCAAATGCATTCGATCATTTCAAAAACACAATTTTCATCTGTTATCCAATCTTTTATCTACAATAAATCGTACGCTTCAAGCCTCGATTCATTACTTTAACACTTAATACGTCTTCTGTCCAAATAATGTTTCACTAATTCTTGGTCAAAGTAAATTTTCTCTTCTTTTTATCGCTTTTTTGCATCAGAGAACCAAAGTCATAGACGGATAACGGCCACCAAAGGATGACAAAAATGGGGTAGACCGCCCAGATTGTTTGTGGGGTCACAAGATAATTGACCAAACTTACAGTCAATGTAATCATGACAGCAGACAGAACGGCGAATAGACGTATTCGCTTGCCAAACCAACAAGCGAACGGCCACCAGAGAATGGCAAAAGTCGTTAACAAGCTCCATGGAAAAACAGGAGAATACCAGACGTTGATCATAATGTAATAGCCAATTAGCATACTCGCGCCGAGAAGTGAAATAAGGCGCTGCCCGAGACGCTTCTTTAAAAATACGGAGACCGGGATCATCAGTGCAGCCGGCAAAACATAGAGCGTCCATAAAACATCAGATGATTCTATCCAATTGTTAATCAGACAGGCCGCGATAAACACAAGGCTGATAAATAGGCTGTAAATTTTTTGCGCGGTCCCTCGATACCAGCCAATTAATGAAAGTAAGAAAAGAATAATCGCGTCATTAATCCAAAGTGCGGGTCCATGAGTGAGCAGATTTACGGCTATTAAAAAGATGCCGGTCAGAATCGATGCTGACGCTATAAAGCCACGCCAATCCCTTCTCATGTTTTATTCACCACTCTTAATCCGGTACCAGGCGTAAAACATCGTGAGTGGCCACCAGGCGACTGCAAAGGCTGGATAGATAAACCAGATGATATGCGGCGTATAATAGAAATTAATAAAGACGACGAGTGCCAGAATGAGCAAACTGCCCCAGATGGAGAAGTTGAGATTCACGCGCGCCAGTTCTTTTCTTTTATTCGCGGATTCCGGCGGAAGGTCAAGCTCCTGTTTTAATTCTTCGATGTCACCGAATTGCACCAAAACTTTATTTACCGCATCTTCTTCCGTCTTCCCCCCTTGAATCAAATCGGCGGCCTTTTCTTCCAGATCGCGAATGATTTCTTCTTTCAGCTGATCGGCCTGCTCGCTCGCTGGGACACCGTCAAATGCCCGGTCAATGTATAATCTGATCTGCTTCATTAACTCAGTCCCTCCAAAAATAGGTCAACAATTTCTTTAACCTCATGCCATTCGTTCACCATTTCATGGAAATATGCCCGTCCAAGTGGTGTGATCGTATAATATTTTCTTTTTCCTCCATGCGTGCGCTCACCGAAATAAGAATCGATCAATTGTTTTCTTTCCAGTCGCTGAAAAACAGCATAGAGCGTTGCTTCTTTAATTTCAAATTTTCCCGAAGAACGGGCACTGATCGTTTTCGAGAGTTCATAACCGTATGAATCATTTTCAATCAGGAGTCTTAAAATGATTGAATCCAGGTGTCCTCTTAATATGTCGCTGCGTATAATACTCCCTCCGATTGATCAATCCGTAGAATTTTCACGAGCTGTAAATCAAATTAATTGCTCTATCTGATATAGTAATCATAGCTCTTATTACTCTACCTGTCAAAGTAATTTAAATCTTTTTTTGAAATTTTACTCTTCTCAATCGGAAGTCACAGCTATAATAGACAAGGGATTAACTACATACTGGGGGAATACGGAATGAAAAAAATTTACCGCGCAGCTCTCATTTATATGATTGCCGGATTACTTTCAGGCATTTACGAGCGAGAGCTCACAAAAGCAATGCATTTTAATGGCAACAGCATGCTCGGAATCCTGCATACGCATTTGCTGATGCTCGGCATGTTCTTCTTTCTTCTTTTGATTGTCATGGAGAAATCGTTGCAGCTGACAGGCAACAAATTATTTAGCACCTTTTACTGGATCTATAATGTCGGCGTCATCTGGACCATCCTTTTTATGGCCATCCATGGAACAATGACCGTTATCGGTGCTTCTGTCGGGCCAGCCATCTCCGGCTTAGCGGGAATGGGCCATATCATCCTCACTGCCGGGCTGATTCTTTTCTTTATCATTTTAAAGGAACGGCTGGATGCCTTAAAAAATAATCAATAAGAAAAACCGGGCAAAAAACGCCCGATCCTTTGACTTGCAGGTACGCTTCAGGAACTCGCTTGCCGCGGGCAGTCTGAGAGCCTCCTCGGATAGACACGAGTCTGCGGGGTCTCTCTTAGCCTGCTCTTCCCGCAGGCGTCTCGTTTCTTCGCTTCCCTGCTCTATTTTTTATACTTTCTTATCTTTAAAAAAAAGACAGGCGCAAAAAAAACGCACTGTCTTCTGATCAGCAACAATAAGGAGCGCAATTCCTGCTCCTTTTTTTGTTGCTGTTATTTTATTTATCGTAAACGGGTGTACAGGATTCCGCATATTTTGGATTCTGAGCGAGCGTCAGACCGAAGAATAATTCCTTGAGCCGCTTGCAGACTTCCCCTTCGTGACCGGTGCCGACCGTCCGATGATCCACTTCAACAACGGGAGTAACTTCCATCGCCGTTCCGCTGAAAAAGACTTCATCGGCAGCATAGAGTTCAGTTCTTGAAACACTCCGTTCGACAACCTCAAGACCCATTTCCTCTCTGGCGAGTTTGATCACCAGTTCACGTGTGATTCCCTCTAGAATATTATCCGCCGGTGACGGGGTGACCAGCTTTCCCTTTTTAAACAGGAAGATATTTTCTCCCGATCCCTCACAGACATGATTGCCATCCGTTAAGAAAATCGCTTCATCAAAGCCGGCTCGCTTCGTTTCAAGGGCAGCCAGTGCCGAATTCAGATAAGCAGCCGTTGCTTTCGTGCGCGGGGGCAGTTGGTTATCTGAGAGTCTGCGCCACGAAGTCACGCCAACACTCAATTCCGGCTTCCCGGCATATTTATTCAGCGGTTGTGTATAGATAACAATCTTGACATCTGCGTTATCGAGGGTCGGACCGATATCCACCGAATCATTGTAGACAATTGGACGAACATAAGTTGTTTGCCTGCAATTATTTTTCTTCAATAGGTCGAGGGTGCCCTGGACCAGCTGATCAACCGTCAAATCGAAATTGAGATTAACCGTTTTGGCTGATTGTTTCAGCCTCTCATAGTGTTCTTTCAGTTTAAAACCGTAAAGCTGTTCCGACTGATCATCCCAGTAGGCACGGATGCCTTCAAAAACACCCAGTCCGTAATTAAAAGCTTTGCTGCGGACACTGATTTTGACATCGTCCTCTTTGATGATTTCTCCTTGATAAAATACGTAAGACTCTGACATGTAAACTCCTCCTTGATATCAACAACAGCCGGCTGCAGATCCCGATCTTTCTCTGTTATGTACATCCTCTAGAGACTACAGCAACAATTGCCTTTATTTTTATACTAGCTATCATAACACAAATTAACTGTTCAATTTTCAAAAGAATGATATTTTTTCAATTGTTCGCTTAAATTTCACGATTGAGAAGAAAAGATTGCTTCCTTCATTCATTTTTACAGAGAACCATGGCTTTTTGTCAACTGGAAGCTGAACGGCGCCATCGTCTGTCCCTCGTTCAGATGCTCCTTCACCCATGATAGGATGCGTCCCCCACCTGTTTCGTCCGTTATCTCACCCCATTTCACGACGGCTTCGTGATCAGTTGGATTCAATAAAACCAGCGTCGATAGGCCATCTGATTGATAGCGGAAAAAGGCCAGTAATTTTCCAATTGAAAAAGGAAGAAAATCTCCTGAAACCAGATTTTGATCGGATCGACGGGCCTGAATCGCTTGCTGATAAATTTCTTTAATCGATAGATCTTCCCTTCCCCAAGGGTAGAAACGCCGGTTTTCCGGATCTTTTCCTCCGGTCAAGCCGGCTTCATCGCCATAATAAATGCATGGCACGCCTGGTAAAGTCATCAGCAGCCAGACCGCAAGCCGCAGCTTTTTCCTGTCTTTTCCCAGAACCGTAAAGATACGTTCGGTATCATGGGTCCCAATATTATTCATGGTCGCCTGAAAAGCATCCGGCGGGTAATTGGATTTAAGGGTCAATAAAAGGCGGGCCGCACTGCGCGCAGACAATCGCTGCTCGACAAAATCGATGATCAGCGATCGCAGCGGATAATTCATCACACTATGGAGCATGCCGCCTTCCAGATAATGGCGCCGTTTGCCATAGGCAATTTTATGCGAGGCGTCCTCCCAAACTTCGCCGATCAATACTTTTTCATCTTTTTCCGCAGCGTGTTCGTCGACTGCCCGGCGAATTCCGGCGATGAAATCATCCGGTAGCTCATCGGCAACATCCAGACGCCATCCACCAATTCCCAATTTCGTCCATCGATCAATAATCGATCCTGCCGAATCATAGATAAATTTCCGGAATTCCGGGAGATCTTTATTCACCGTCGGCAGATCATCGATTGACCACCAGCTGTCATAGCTCGCCGGATACGAGTGAAAATTAAACCAAGAGTAATAGGGAGAGCTCGGATCTTGATAGGCTCCCCCCTCTCCATAATTTCCAAAGCGGTTAAAATAAATGCTGTCCACACCAACGTGGTTAAAGACACCATCCAGGATGATATGCATATTTAATTTTTTAGCCTTCTTAATCAATTTCTCAAAAAGGCGCTGATCACCAAACATCGGATCAATCTTTGTATAATCCGCCGTATTATATTTATGGTTGCTGCTTGCCTCAAAAATGGGGCTCAGGTAAAGAATGCTTACCCCAAATCGCTGCAGGTCATGAAGCTTGTCAATTATTCCTTTTAAATTTCCGCCATAAAAATCCCAGCGTACTATATTTCCTTTTGCGTCGCGAATATAGTACGGGTCATCTGCCTCTGTCGCATAGATAAATGAGTTGGGCTTCGGATGTTCAATCAGATGATGCGGATTGCCATTATTAAAACGGTCGACAAAAATATGATAGATAATCCCGTTCCGGTACCAATCAGGAGCGGGATCCGGATGATCATAAGCCGTCAATTGATATTGGCGAATGGACGCGGCGCTCTCGTAAATCATCCCTTCTCCGCCAAAATCGTCGGCCGCTTTGCCGTAATAGAGCATTTTCGCCTGATTTCCTTCATGATAAGAAATTCGAAAATGGTAAAAGAATAATCCGCTCGATCCTGACGTGACAAACTGGGTCTTATAAATCTGTTGATCGTCATTCCCCGGATGCATTTCGAGATATTGCGAGTCTGCCCCGTCTTTCTGCACGGCAAGCTCCACCCGCTGCACATTCTCGATCGGGACATGAATCGCAAAGAATACGCTTCTGCCGATCGGGATCGAACCGACAGGCCTCCGGTAGTTTTCTGACCAGGAATTATAATAAATCGGATCATCTGACATCATTCATTTCCCTCTCCCCGATCGCCCCACTGCCCAATGGGGGTATCCAAGCTTCACCGGCCGATGGAAGGCATCAATTCGGCACATCGGTCGCATTGGGGCGATAGCCGACATCCCAAATGTCATTGGCGTATTGGAGCACTGTATAATCGGACGAAAAGACACCTGCTCCTGCAATATTAATCAAGGCTGTCCGCTGCCATTTCAAAGGATCACGGTAGAGCGTTTCAATTTTTTTCTGAGCCTTGACATAGTCATCGAAATCGCGCAGCACGAAATATTCATCTCCATAATTGACCAGCGAGTCAAAAATATCGTGTCCTTCGCCGTCTGCTCCAGGAATCGATCCATCGATGAACGCATCGAGGACTCTTTTTAAAATAGGATTCGTCTCATAATAAGTCTTTGAATGATAGGATCCATCATGATAATACTGATAGACCTCTTTATCTGTCAGGCCGAAAATCATTATATTCTCAGACCCGACACGATCGCGAATTTCGACGTTGGCCCCATCAAGAGTCGCCAAGGTCACCGCACCGTTGAGCATTAATTTCATATTGCTCGTTCCCGAGGCTTCTTTAGAGGCAAGAGAGATCTGCTCGCTGACATCTGCAGCCGGAATGATCCGTTCGGCAAGAGACACGCCGTAGTTTTCGACAAAGACGATTTTTAATTTTTCTTGTATTTCCGGATCATGGTTAACCAAATCGGCAACGGTGTTCAGCAATTTGATAATTTCCTTGGCATACGTATAACTGGGCGCTGCCTTGGCACCAAATATGAACACGCGCGGATAGATATCGGCCTCTGGATTATCCTTGAGATCCAGATAGAGCTTAATGATATGGAGCAGATTGAGCAGCTGCCGCTTATAAGCATGAAGACGTTTGATCTGCACATCAAAAATAGCATCGGGACGAATCTCCAAATTCATTGTGCTCTTTATGAAAGCGGCAAAACGATCCTTGTTTAGTCTTTTGATCATTGCCAGCTCTTTCAAGGTAGCTTCGTCGTTACGAAAGGCTTTTAACATCTTCAGTTCAGTCGGTGTCTTTTCCCAATCGTCGCCGATTTTCTCATCAATCAACCGCCGCAACGGTTCATTAGAAAGCATCAACCAGCGTCTCTGGGTAATCCCATTCGTTTTATTATTGAAACGGGAGGGATAAATCAAGTAGAAATCATGCAGCGCTTTTTCTTTCAATATGGCCGTGTGCAGCTTAGCAACGCCGTTAATACTATGGCTGCCGATAATTGCCAAATGCGCCATCTTGACGTGACCGCCTTCGATGATCCGTGTCCGCAACATCCGGCCTGAATCATAGAGCGCACTTTTTTCTTCGACATAACGCCGGTCAATTTCGCAGATAATCTGATAAATTCGTGGCAGCAGCGAGCTAATCATCTCGATCGGCCACTTCTCCAGTGCTTCGGACATGATCGTGTGATTCGTGTAGCTCATCACGTTAACCGTCACATTCCAAGCATGTTCCCAGTCCATATGTTCCTCATCAAGGAGGATGCGCATTAATTCAGGCACACAGAGTGCTGGATGGGTATCGTTAACATGAATGGCGACTTTTTCCGCAAGATGATTCATGCTGATACTCATTTTTTTATAGTGCCGGACAATGCTTTGTACGCCGGCTGATACAAAAAAATATTCCTGTTTCAGGCGCAGCAGACGGCCTTCATAATTGGAATCGTCCGGATATAAGACTTCAGAAATACTCTCAATCCGGTTTCTTTTCTGAATATAGGACCAGTAGTCCATTGATTCATCTTGAGCCGGCATTTCTGCTGACCAGAGTCTCAAGGTATTGACGACCTCGTTCTGACAACCGATAATCGGCGTATCATAAGGAACGGCCAGCACCTGTTCTGTATCTTCATAATGAGGCAGTAAATAACCGGTTACCGTCTCCTCCATCCACACTCTGCCGTAGAAGTGTACAACGACTGCCATATTCAGCCGCCGGGTTTCCCAAACATTACCGTTCTGTAGCCAGTTTTCAGGCAATTCGACCTGATAGCCATTGACAAATTTCTGCTTGAAAAGGCCATATTTAAAACGAATGCCGTTACCATGTCCAGGGATCTCACAGGTTGCCATTGAATCAATAAAGCAAGCGGCGAGTCTGCCCAAGCCGCCATTTCCGAGTCCCGGATCGGCTTCGATTTGCTCAATGGTTTCCAGATCAATCCCAAGTTCATGAAGACCGTTGCGTACCGTGTCCAAAATGTCCAGATTCAGCAAATTACTTTTCAACATGCGCCCGAGCAGAAATTCCATCGAGAAATAATAGGCCTGCTTTTTCCTTTTTTCCATATAGCGATGATTGGTCTGACTCCAGTTCTTCGCACAATAAGAGCGCACGAGATTGCCCAGCGCAAAATACTGCTCAGTCGGTTCGGACTGAGAAATATCCATCGAATAGAGCTCAGTCAGCATCCTCTTGAAATCTTCTTTGAATCTTCTTTTCGACAAGTCCATTAACACTACCATCCTTCACTTACGGAGCATTATCTGTGAGACTCTTAGCTTTTCCCCCGAATAATGACTTTCAGCAATTCTTTCAGAAAGTACGCATTCTATCCTCTTAACTTCTCATTCTATAAAACGATCATTCCCAGATGAGTGGTATTTTATAAGCGAATGCTCGCTTGTCATTATTTAGAGGAAAAATCGGCGGATCTTTTATCCGAATAGATCGATGTCCCACTCTTCAAAGGTGCCGGCAAATCTGGAGAAGACGCTCGCTCGATAGTATTTCCTTCAATAATTCGGCTGATCACTGAATTTTTCTCGATTACAATCGGTTTCTCCTTGGTCCCGATTAATTTCGTATTTGGTTCAATACGCACCTGCTTATCAAGAATGACATAGTGAAGTTCTGCACCTGTTCCCACATAGCTGCCCTGCATAATCACCGAACTATTTATTATCGCGTTTTTTTCAATGGTTACATTACGGAAAACAATGGAATGGACAATCTCTCCTTTCAGCAAACAGCCATTCGCTACGAGTGAATCGCTGACATTCGAAGTTCGTGAATAATAGGTGGGTACCTCGTTTTTCACCTTTGTATGAATACTCTGGCTCCCCTTAAGCAAGGCTGTCAGATTAGCATCCTGAAGCATATCCATATTGGCATTATAATAAGCTGGAATAGAATTTATATTTTTCGAGTACCCTGTATATTCAAATCCATTTGTTTTCAATTTGACAATTGCTTGATGCAGTACATCATTCAAATTGCAATGTTCATTTTCAGCTACCACATTACGGACAAGTTTTGTGAAAAGAGAGCTCTTGATTAGATAAATCTCCATATTAATAAACGATTTCTCGCCCTGCGGTTGTGTAATGCCGGAACGCAGCCCACGCACAATGCCATCCTCATCAATTGTCATGCAGGACATTTGCTGGTCATCCTCCGTCAGCTCATCAACAGATTTATAAACGACTGTCATTTCCGCACCTTGTTCGATATGACTGCGCAGAATCGACTGGATATCGACATTGCAAAGTGTGCATGTGCCCATGATGACCACGTATTCCGCTTCTGATTTTTCTATGAATTCAAGATTCTGATAGTAATTGTAAATATCACCGTCATGCTCGGCAAAGAAGTGTGCAGGCTGGGGTTCCTCGGTGCCGCTAGAAAAGAAGAACAATCCGCCATGAACACTGTCTAATCCCCACTCACTGCCGCTATGAATGTGATCATAGATGGAACGGAGGCTCCCTTTACAGAAAATACCAATCGTATCAATGCCCGCTGTTGTCATATTAGTCAGCGGTAAATCAATCATCCGATAACGGCAGCAGAAAGGTAGAGCAGCCAGTGGACGGACACGGGTCAATGGATAAGTTGCTTTTCTCGATTCTGTCAGATTCAGAATTCCGCATAGTTTATTCTTCCTCATCACTGAGCCCTCCCACAATTTCGTTATAACCGACAACCTCAATTTCCTGATTGCCAATCACTTGTGCATTATCCGCAAAAATGGCATGTTCGCCGACTATCGCGTGATCAATCGTCACATTTTTTCCAATCACCGTATTTGCCATCACAACGGAATCTTTTATTTTACTGTTTGCCCCAATTTTTACATTCTGCGAAATGATCGAATGATCAACCTCGCCAGCCACGTAACAGCCATCAACAATTAATGATTCACGCACAATGGCTTCACTCGCCACATAGTGCGGAGGAGCGACCGGATTTTTCGAATAAATTCGCCAAGATCGATCGCGAATGCTAAGTTCATGATCCGGATCAATGAATGCCATATTGGCTTCCCAAAGACTTTCGATTGTTCCGACATCCTTCCAATAACCATCGAAAGAATAAGCAAAAACATTCTCACCGTTTGCCAAAAAAGAAGGAATCACATTTTTACCAAAGTCATCCATATTCTGACCCGTTGCATGGCTTTCGGTCAAATAGCGCCGCAGGGTGTCCCAATTAAAAATATAGATACCCATCGAGGCGAGATTGCTCTTAGGATGAGCAGGTTTTTCATCAAAATCGATGATTCGATCCGTATTATCTGTATTCATGATCCCAAAGCGGGAAGCCTCAGCCAGTGATACATGAATGACTCCTACCGTTGCCGTCGCTTTTTTTGACTTATGAAAATTAAGCATATGTTCGTAATCCATTTTGTAGATATGATCACCTGAGAGAATTAACAGATAGGTTGGATGGTGACTGTCGATGAAACCGATATTTTGATAGATCGCATGAGCGGTTCCTTCAAACCATTTTTCACCATCGAGACTGGAATGAGGCTGCAGAATGGTTACTCCGCCGTCCCGGTAATCCAGTCCCCAATAGGATCCATTGCCGATATGGCTATTCAGCTCCAGAGGTTGATATTGGGTGATGACCCCTACCGTCCGAATTCCTGAATTTGAACAATTACTGAGCGAGAAATCAATAATTCGGTATTTTCCACCGAAGGGAACGGCCGGTTTCGCAATCGTACGGGTCAGTTTGCCTAATCTCGATCCTTGTCCTCCCGCCAGAATCATCGCAATCATTTCATTTTTCATTTTATTCGGAAAAAGAATCAGGTACCCTCTCTTTCCTTCCACCTCCTTTGCAGATTGGAACCTTTTTACAATCTTATGAGCGAGAACGCAAAGCATGACGCCCGCCTGTGCGGATTTGAAGATAAAATAAATGAAACAACCATCTGAATCGGAAGACGTCATATCTGTTCACTCTTCCTCAATCAGCGACTGATAGAGATCATTGTAGGCCTTGGCTGACGCATCCCAGCCAAAATCGAGACGGAGCGCGCGATCAACCAGATCTTTCCAGCGGGCTTGATCCTCGCGGTAAAAATTCAGTGCCCGTTTAATCGTGTAGAGCATATCGTGCGCATTATAATTGGTAAAGGTGAAACCATAGCCTTGATCTGTATATTCGTTGTAAGGGATAACCGTATCCTTAAGTCCACCTGTCTCTCTGACAATCGGCAGACTGCCATAGCGTAGAGCCAACAATTGACCAATTCCGCAAGGCTCAAATTTTGACGGCATCAGAAAGAGATCAGAAGCCGCGTAAATTTTTCGCGCCAGAGCTTCGTCAAAAAAGAGATTGCATGAAACCTTCTTCGGATAGCGAGCCGCGAGCTGGTTAAATTTCTGCTCATACTCTCGATCACCGGTCCCTAGAAGCACAAATTGCGCGTCCTGCTCAGCGATTTCATGGAAGACCCTAAGTACCAAATCGATTCCTTTTTGAGTGGCAAGACGCGTGATCATGCCAATCATTGGAACGCTTTCATCGGGTGTCAGTCCCAGCTGTTTTTGCAGGTTAAGCTTATTCTTCTTCTTACCGCGATCATCGAGAATCGGAACGGCGAGTGCCGTATCTGTCAGCGGATCATAGCTGGCCTGATCGATCCCATTGACAATACCGTGCAAATCGTGGCTGCGCCAGCGGAGAAAGCCATCGAGTTTTTCTCCATAATAAGGCATTTGAATCTCTTCCGCGTATGCTCGGCTGACTGTGGTCAAACGATCGGCGAATGCCAGCCCGGCCTTCATATAGCTCACATTTCCGTAAAACTCCAGACCGTTTTCCTGAAAAAACCATTCATCCAAATCGAGCAGATCATGGAGTACCGATCGCGGAAAAACTCCTTGATACTGCAAATTATGAATGGTAAATACGGTATGAATGCTTTGATAGAAGGATTGATTTTGGAAATAGCGACTTTTCAACAAGGCACAAATCGGACCCGTCTGCCAATCATGGCAATGGATAATGTCCGGCGGCCTCACTGAGAAGTGCGGAAGAGCTTCGAGTACGGCGCGTGAAAAGAAGGCAAAGCGTTCCCCGTCATCATAATAGCCATAGCAGCCCCGTCTCTTAAAATAGTATTCATTATCAAGAAAATAATAGGTAACGCCATCTTCTTTCAGATAATAGATACCGCAATATTGTTTGCGCCAACCGACGGGGACAACAAGGCTTTTCAAAAAAGTCATCTGTTTTGTCTTGATGGAGGGAATGTCCTCATATTTAGGTAAAATAATGCTGACTTCAGCTTTTCGGTGCCCCAGTGCCTTTGGCAAAGCACCGACAACGTCACCCAATCCACCTGTTTTTATAAATGGCACGCATTCTGAAGCCGCAAACAGGACGTTCATCTCTCTGTCTCCTCTCGCTCATCTACAACTCATGAAGTTTAGATCCTTTGGTCATAGGGTAATTCTTGTAACCTCTTCTTTGTCTGTTTCATAAAGATCACGAGACCGAGCGGCGGAATGGTTACCTCAACGGTGCAGGGCTGATTATGGCAGGCAGCTTCTATGGTTTCAACAGGTTCACGATTGACTTGCCCAGACCCTCCGAAGTTTTCGGCATCGCTGTTAAACATCTCCAGATATTTCCCGGCGGACGGCACACCCAGCTTATACCCATGGTAGGTCTCCGGCGTGAAATTGCAGACCACAACACAATAATCGCCTTTTCGTTTCCCGTTTCTCATAAAACTGATAATGCTCTGCGACGCATTGTCGGCATCAATCCATTCAAATCCCTCCCCTTCGTGATCAAGCCTCCATAGGCAGGAGTGTTTTTGGTAGAATTCATTGAGCGCAGATGAATAGTTCAGGAAAGATCGATGAGTCTCATACTCTTCTACCAGCTGCCAATCAAGCTGACTGACGTCCTTCCATTCATCAAATTGAGCGAATTCACTGCCCATAAACAATAATTTCTTTCCGGGATGCGTCATGAAATAGCCATAAAGCGATCTCAGATTGGCAAATTTCTGCCACATATCTCCCGGCATCTTATTCAGCAGTGATCGCTTCCCGTAAACCATTTCATCATGGGAGAAGGATAGAATAAAATTTTCTGAGTAAGCATAGAGCATTGAAAAAGTAATCAATTGATGATGACTGCGCCGTTCAGACGGTGAATATTCCATATAACGCAGGATGTCATGCACCCAGCCCATATTCCATTTGTAATTGAAACCCAGGCCGCCCTTATCAACTGAAGAAGTCACCAGCGGATAGTCCGTCGCTTCTTCCGCAATCATCAGTGCCGATGGAAATTTGATAAATATGGATTGATTGAGCTTTTTTAAAAATTCAATGCCTTCAAGGTTCTCCTCACCGCCGAATTTATTTTTTAAGCGATAGGGCAGATCATCATTATGATTTAAGTAAACCATGGAAGAAACCGCATCAATTCTGAATCCTTCAACGTGGTACATGTCCATCCAAAAACGAGCATCGGAGATCAGAAAGCTGATTACTTCATTTTTAGAAAAGTCAAAATTATAGGTCCCCCACTGCGGCCGATCAGCCAGCTTCGGATCAATCGGCTCAAATAATGGGGTGCCATCAAAACGTCCAAGGCCATGTGTGTCTCGGCAAAAATGAGCAGGCGCCCAGTCAAGAATCACACCGATTCCGCGTGCGTGGCAGGCATCAATAAAATACATGAAATCTTCCGGACTTCCAAAGCGGCTGGTCGGTGCGTAGAAGCCAGTCACTTGATAACCCCAAGAGCGGTCAAAAGGATGCTCCATAATCGGCATTAATTCAATATGCGTAAATCCATGGCGGAGGGCATAGTCGGGCAATTGTTCAGCCAGTTCCCGGTAAGTCAGCAGCTCTCCATTATCCTTCTTTTTCCAGGAACCGAGATGGCATTCATAGATTGTCATTGGCCGATGGTACGTATCCGTTTTGTCCCGCTGTCTCAACCATTTATGATCCTGCCATTTATAGCGATCAAGCCGGCAAGTCAGAGAAGCAGTGTCGGGACGAACCTCTGCATAAAAGGCGAACGGATCTGCCTTCAGCACAGTCGTTCCATCAGGTGTCTCAATTGCATATTTATAGCGTTCCCCTTCGCCAAGATTCTGAACCCAACCCGTCCATACCCCAGAACTCTGAACCATTTCCAGACTATTTTTCCCGGGTTCCCATTCATTAAAATCGCCGACAACAGACACCGTCTGGGCATGCGGAGCCCATACGGTAAAACGAAAGCCGCTAATTCCTTCTTGCGACACATAGTGTGCGCCAAACAATTTATAGCCTTCATGCAGGGTCCCTTCATGAAAAAGATAAAGATCAAAATCACTGGGATACATCTGTGGGATATCTTCCATCGTCAGCATAATTTCACGCCCTTGTCACTTAATTAATTACTTAAAGATTTCGCCATAACTTTTCTTTTTCCTTTAAAAAAATCGTTTTTTTTGACAATTATAATTTTTTTATGCAAGATATTTTGAACCGGCCCTAATGCTGTCAAATATTATTTTTTTCCATCAAAATTAAAGTTAATTAAAATATCTTTCATTTTTATTGTAACCGTTTTCATTAATTGTTTCAATAAATATTTAAAATTTCAGATTAAATATTTTCATCTCCGTTGAACCCATTATAAAACAGCAGACGCTGCGGCCTGCTGTCCGGATGATTCGCTATGGGAGTTCTGAAAGAGTGCGTTCAGAAGGGAAAGATTTGTTTTTGATCACTGTTTTCGGCATGGCGGGATTGAATGATCGCGTAACTGACCAGCTTCATCTCTTCATCACGCACACGCTGAATAAAAGTATCGGGCAAACCTGTATAACCAGCCGCTGCTGGATCGAATGCAATCGGCGCGTCACAATGAATTTCAGCTAATTGTCTGGAGAGTTTCAACATCTCAAGATCCGTACGGATTTTAGTTTGCTGACCGGAAGGAAGCGAATCCAACTGATCGAGCAGCATCTTCAGGCTGCCGAATTGTTTGATTAATTTTATTGCTGTTTTTTCACCAATCCCGCGCACGCCTGGATAACCGTCGCTCGCGTCTCCCATCAAAGCTTTAACATCAATGAATTGCCGCGGCGTAATTCCGTGTAATTCAACGAATCGATTTTCTGTATAGCGCGCGTAATGGCCAAAACCCTTTTGCAGAATGCGGACATGAACATGGCGATCCAAGAGCTGAAGCAGGTCGCGATCACCTGTTAATATCCGGATGTCCATTTGCGGACGCAGCTGCCTTGAGAGCGTGCCGATGCAATCATCCGCCTCATAACCGGCAAGGCCAATGTTTGGGATCCCGAAGGACTCCGTCATCGATTTCGCCAGATCAAATTGCGGAATCATCTCGATTGGGGGCGCCGACCGGTTGGCCTTGTAGCCATCGAATAATTGGTGTCGGAATGTTTTCTGACCCATGTCCCAGCAGACCGCGAGATGAGTCGGCGCAACTTCGTTAATCGCGAGCAGCAGATGACGCAGGAATCCCTGCACACCGTTTGTCGGCATTCCCTTGCTATTTATCATGAACTGACCGGACGGAGCGGTCGCGTAAAATGCCCGGAAAAGAAGAGCCATACCATCAACCAGTAACAATTTGGAACGTTCCAATGGATTCCCTCATTTCTATCTGTCTCTAGCATTATTATAACATGAGCGCAGAAATTGAAAATTTTTTTCTAATCTCCTTGGAAGTCCGCTTCTTTATGGGGTAAACTATTATTTAGGCCGAAAAACCAAGCCGTCCTGAATACTCTAATGAGGAGAAAGATTGTGAGTGAGAAGCGATGAACAAATTAAATGGGATTATCTTTCTGGCGATTGTGATTAGTCTTACCGTTTCTTGGCCTCTTGCCAACCATCTGCTCAGTCATTTTAAGTCTCCAAAGACCCAGCAGGCATTGGCTGAAAAAAAGCATGCTGTGATTAAGAAACAAAAGACGCAAGGAATCCCAACGGTCTTCATTCATGGCTGGACAGGAACTCAGCACACCTTTCAGGCAATGATCGATAATTTCACTGCCGATTACAAGGGCCCGCAGCTCGCTTTGATTGTCCATGTCCGTCCTGACGGAACCGTGACTCAATCCGGAAAGCTAGGCAAACAGCTGCTTCCGCTGATTCAGATCATCTTTGACAATAATCGCGGAACAATCGAGCAGCAGGCAGCTTGGCTGAAACAAGCTTTCCATGTATTAAAAGTTAAAGACGGCATTGACCGGATGAATGTGGTCTCGCATTCAATGGGCGGTCAATCCTTTACCTACTATCTGGAGACCATTGCTTCTCCAAAAGACTATCCGCTGACTGAAAAATACGTTGCGATCGCTGCCCCCTTTGACTGGGCAAATGGACCGCAGGACGATACGGAATATACCTTAGCGCAGCTTAAACAGCGGAGCATTCTTTATCAAAAGCGGGCGCAAATTCCCAGCCAATTAAAAGTACTGGCAATCGCGGGCGTCATGCGCGATGCCCGTCAGGGTGACGGTAGGGTCGGCCTCCAGAGCGCCTTTTTCGGCCAGTATCTTTTTAATCCGGCTAAATACTCTGAACAGATCATCCATGGTCCGAAAGCTCAGCATAGCAAGCTTCATGAAAATCCGGCCGTTAACCGGCTGATCGCAAAATTTCTCTGGCAGCAAAAACCCCAGAAATAAAAATGCCCCTTAAAAAGGGGCATTTTTATTTGATGATGATCGGGGTCAGAATTGTTTGTCAAAATGTACCCTTTTCTGGACCGCATAAATGATTGGCATCCCGATGATCATGACAGTAAACTCGCCAGCAGCAATCGTCAGCCAGTTCATCCAGAAGGGAACATGTCCGGCTACTCCTGCTGCGCTCAGTTCCCAGGAAATAATCGCCATCGATACCGTAAAGACGAAGGTGTTAATCAGCATTCTTGCCCAAACGTTCTTCACATATCGGATCAGGATCAGCGTGATTGCCAGTGATAGAATCGATTGCCCAAGGCCGAAGGTCAAGTCAAAGGGCAGCATCGGCGAAAAAAAGAGGTTGGCGAGAAAAACGCCGCCAATAATACCGAAAAAATAACGTTTATCAAAAACGACCAAATGATTCAGTATCTCGGATATTCGGAACTGAATCGCATAAAAAGCAACCGGTTGGCTAATATACGTCAAAACAATGTACACGGCCGCAATAAAAGCGTTAAGCAATATCAATTTGAGTTTTTTCATTTGAAAAACTCCTCCCTAGTTTTTTGATAAACGTGGGATGGTTTCGAACCACGTCTTTGCCTGCCAAACCTTATTAACTTATCTCAGCAAGGATAGTCTGTCAAGGTGTCTAGGTCAAAAGGTTCTTAGACAGGCTTCGCACGTTTGAAGCGCCCATGCACACTTCTCCTGATTTTCATATACTGTACTATCACCTGATGAGGAGGTGTTTGTTGATGGGTGCTCCAGTTTCTGGCGGTTGCGGCGGCGGAGTCGGTTTAGGCAATGGTTTCGCGCTGCTCGTAGTTTTGTTCATTTTGTTAATCATTATCGGTGCTTCATATTGCTACTGATTATAAAATCAGTTTGAATTCGCCCGATCATCGGACCTCCAATAAAGGACACCCTACTCAGGGTGTCCTTTATCCCTTTGAGAAGGATTGCCGCTTCGCTTTCAAAAAAATGAAAAAAAAGAATATCGCCAACCTAATCAGGCAGGCGATATTCTTTCGATTAATCTATTTTCCCAGGCCGACCACTACTCAATCCTCACGATTATTGGACATCGTAATCATCAGTATAAACCGAATCAATTCCAATACGGAGACGAGTGCGGCGGCGACATAAGTCATTGCTGCTGCAGAAAGTACTTTTTTCGCCGGCTGACGTTCGTCTTCACGGACGATACCGAGCGATACAATCTGTTTCAACGCGCGGCCGGATGCATCAAATTCAACTGGCAAAGTGACGAGCTGAAAAAGAACCGCGGCCGCAAAGAAAAGAACACCGACAAAGGCGAGCTGCATGGCGCCCAGAATGAAGCCGGCAATGATCAAAATATACGATAAATTTGAACCGAGGTTTGCCACCGGAACGAGTGAACTCCGCACACGCATAAACGTGTAATTATTGGCATCCTGAATGGCGTGCCCGACCTCGTGAGCCGCAACGGCCGTTCCGGCAATCGAGGCACCATGATAAATATCCGTTGATAAGTTCACCGTCTTATCCCGCGGATCATAGTGATCGCTTAGCGAACCGCTGACCTCGTGGATACTGACATCATACAATCCGTTTTCATCAAGAATTTTGCGCGCCGTCTGTGCTCCAGTCATACCGGTCGAATTCTGAATTTCGGAATAGCGAGCATAGGTTGACATCACGCGTCTTTGCGCCCAAAGAGGAATAAGCATCAGCACGGCCATGTAAATCAAGTATTGTACCATTCCAACTCCTCCAAATTTTCTTTAAGTCAATTTTAGTCAAACTTTTCACTTTTGTCAAAATTGACTTGCCAGGGGGGGTTAAAGGCTCCCTTTATATCTTCTCCATGAACTATACCCCAGGATGAGTAGAACAAATCCTGCTAAAGAAACGGCCATCAGAACAAAGTTGTGACTATTTTGAATCCTCCCCTGCTCAAAGGCTTGCTTCATTTCGGAATCAAGGACATTCAACTGCCGAATACGCGATTTTTTATTCACGGGCAACGACCGTTCCGCATCCAGTTGAGAAACCTTTTGATCCACCGCCTGGATCATGTCTGTCCGTCCGTCAATCACCATTGACGGGTAGACGAGTGAATAACTGTCAAGAAAATGATTTAATTCTGTCTGATACACGTCCTGCTGATTGCTAGCGATCGCCTTTTTCATTTTACTGATCGGCTGCATCACTTGCGGCTGCAGTTCCTTCCACAGCGGCGCTTCAGCAGGCGTTAGCGCATCAACGGAGAGACGCAGGGTGATCGCCGCATCACTCGCTTGATTATTATTTACGTTGGAACGCAGCATAAGTTTCATTTGGTCGGATGCAGTTTGAATAATCGCCTGATCCTGCTGCGGATAGTTATTCTCTTCAGTCTTCCATTTTTTGTTGAATTCAGCAAGCAGACTCGCAGCAGCCTCGCGTTGATTCGCATTCGTATATTGAAAAATCCGGTCAGAGAGCGCCGTCAATGACTGTCCTTGTTCGCTTGCGCTCCCCCAATCTCTGGTGTTTGCGTTCGCTGCGTGAGGCAAGATAATCAGCAAAATAAGACAGAGTAAAGCGGTAATATATCCAGTTCTCATCGCTTGTCCTCCTCCTTCTCCCTATTCCTATGCAAAGAGAGACAAGAGTAGACCGGCACTTTATCCATGCCGGTCATTTCAGATAAGCAATTTTTATTTTTTTGTTTGCGCTTACATTTCTTCGAATGAAAAACTACTGGAGATCCTTTTTTAGCGCATTCCACTGCCCCGTCAAGGCCACAAATCTTCTGCGATCCCGGCAATCCAGTGCCTGATTGATTTTCTCATAGAGAATGGCTTCGGCATAAAGACGCTCAGCCGCCTCTAATACCAAATCCACGGCTTCTCCATAAGTCTCATGGACTGAAGCAACAGATGAGGTGTCCTGTCCGTCCTCCAGTACAGCAAAGTATTCAGGGCTCTGCAGCACGCGATCAAGATTGATCTTGACATAAACCGGTTCCTCCTGATTCAAGCGAAGATCATGAAACGCTTTTTCAGGATCAGTCGTGCTGACGGATTCTTTCACATATTCAAAATCACATTCTCTTTGAGTGCTGCATGAAATAGTGATCACCCGCGAATGATTCAGGGTCGTATCTACAAAATGAATCATATTCAGCAAACGCTCATTGCTCCTCAGATAGTTTAACAGCCATACCGTCTCCCGATTTTCAAGAACCTGCTGCTCAATCAACCATTTGATAAACGTTTTCTTCTGCAAACTCGAGACCATTTGTTCCATTTCTGTCATCCCCTCTCCGGAATTCCTGAAATGACGATTCCTTAATATCTATTCTATACTATTCTCGGCTTAATCGAAATGATCCTGCTTAATTCTTTTAATAAATTCCGCTAAATCATCATTTTCAGGATTTAATTTCAACGCGGCTTCAAGCAGCTCTAGTCCTTCAGCTGCCTCTCCCAGATCCCTTTTAAATGTACCGTACTCCTGCAAAAACTCCGGATTATCGGCAAACGCAGGAGCGCAGAGCTCATAATAACGCCTAGCCTCAGGTAATTGATCGGTTTCATTATAGGCAGTAGCGAGAAACCACTGAAGCATCGGGTCAGCGATATCTTTTTTTTCAAGATGCTCAATAATAGCTTCATAATCCTGATCTTGAGCGAGCAGCTCAATGAGCCGCGTCAATGCCTCAAGACTGTCCGGATCTTGATCCAGCCACTTTTGAAAATAATATGCGGCTTTTTCCTTTTGATGCGTTTTTAGCGACAATTCTGCAGCTTCTTTATAAAGACGTTCATTATAATCGTCTTCTTCAAGTCCCGCTTCAATTGTTTTCAGTGCCTTTTCCGGATCTCCCTCATGCGAGTAAGCATCTGCCAGCAATGGGTAGAGCGTGCTATAGCTTGGATCCATTTGTCTGAGTTCTTCTAAGGCATGAATTGTTGTTTTGTACTTACCAATACGAGCGGCGGTAATCGCGTAGCCAAATAAGCCATCCAGCGTTTTCTCTTTTTTCAGACCGTGCCTGAAGGCACCGACCGCTCTTTCAAATTCACCACTCAGGCTGTACGCTTCAGCCAGTTTCAATTCAATATTCTGATCGGCAAGCTCCGGATTGCCGCGAACCGTTTCAAAGCATTCCGCCGCTTTGATGGCCTTGCCTTCAGATAAGTAAACTTCGCCAAGCGCCTGTAGCAGAATAGGCTCATCAGGATGACTGGCTAACGCACCGAGCAGCTTGTTCTCAGCAACCTCATCCAGTCCTTCCATCTGGTAAAGATCAGCGAGCATCACCTGGGCGCTCAGATAATTTTCATCCTCCTCCGGTATATGAAGCAAATAATCAATGGCTTGGTCCTCCTGATCTTTATCGATCAATAATTCAGAAAGTGCCAGTAAAAGTTCACTGTCATCCGGATAACGCTTGAGTAATTTTTTATAGGCTTGCTCGGCTTCATCCAAAAACCCGTAAGACTGATAAACGGATGCCGCTTGAAAGATGACGGAATCATCCGGATCGGAAACCAGCTTGCTCAACATATCCAATCCTTTTTCCGTTTGCCCGGCCGCCATCAACGCATGAGCTGTCTCGATTGATTTCATCTGCATCTGTCTTCCTTTCTCTCTGCTGCCAATCACACCGTACCAATTTCTATACTAAAGCCCTTCAATTTCATTTTCCCCAGACAGGCAAATCCCGGCAAATCAATCCTCGCCGGGCGACCGATGATTCGCAGACTGGATCGAATAGTTTTGTATACGTCGACGATAATTTTCATAATTAGCCAGCATATCGCCCAGATAATCACCAGCGAATTTCTCTGAAACTGCCTGAGCCATCTCCCAAGCAAGGACGGCCTCGCAGACAACACTCGCCGCGGGAACCGCACAATTATCAGAACGCTCGATACTGGCCAGAAAGGACTGATGATTCCTGATATCCACGCTCTGCAGCGGCTTGTAAAGCGTCGGAATCGGCTTCATGACCGCACGGACAAGCACGGGCATACCGGTAGTCATTCCGCCTTCGAATCCGCCGAGCCGGTTGGTGCGTCGTGTATAACCGGAATCCGCAGACCAAAGAATTTCATCCTGAACCTGACTGCCTGGCAGATGGGCCATCTCGAATCCCAGACCGAATTCGACGCCCTTGAAAGCGTTAATACTCAGCACGGCAGCGGCAATCCGTGCATCCAATTTTCGATCATAGTGAACGTGACTGCCAAGACCGATAGGTACACCCGTTGCCACAGCTTCCACACGGCCTCCGAGCGAATCTCCATTGGCCTTAGCAGCATCAATGGCTTCGATCATTTGCCTTTCCGTTTCAGAATTAAGAACCCGCACTGGCGAAGTTTCAGTTTTTGAACGAATTTCAGCCGGATCCGCTGGCAGCGGCGTTGGATCAACCACGCCGCCTATTTCGAGCACCCTGCCGGCAATCTGAATTCCGAATGCCCGCAGTAATTGTTTTGCCACTGCGCCAATCGCCACGCGGATCGCTGTTTCGCGGGCGGAGGAACGCTCCAGGACGTCGCGCAGATCCTGCAGATTATATTTTATTCCACCGTTTAAATCCGCATGACCGGGTCTGGGGCGTGTCACCTGCTTAATAAAGGCCTCAGGATCATCCGTTTCATCTGAATCCATGATCTTCTGCCAGTGCACCCAGTCGCGATTTTCCACCGCCAGGGTGATCGGTGCACCAGTTGTATGGCCATGGCGCACTCCAGATAAAATATGAATCTGATCAGATTCAATCGCCATTCGCCGACCACGGCCATAACCCTTTTGCCTGCGCTTCAATTCGGCGTTGATTTCCGTTCGATCGATGGTAAGACCGGAAGGCAGTCCTTCGATAATTGCCGTCAATTGCGGTCCGTGCGACTCACCGGCTGTCAAAAATCTCATAAAACTGTCCCCCCTTGCCACTGCCTATTTTCCAAGTTTTGAGACTGACGCTCAGATTTACCGAGCTGCATCTGATCCAAGTTTTTTATAAAAAAAGGTATCTGAAGGTTCCAGGTTAAGCACTTCAGGATGAAAAATCTGCTCCGTACTTCCAACAAACAGAAGACCGCCCGGATTGAGTGAATCGCTGATTTTACGATAGATAAGGTTCTTGCCCTCTTCAGTAAAATAGATTAAAACATTTCTGCAAACGACTAAATCAAAAAAACCAGGCGCAGGGTCGTGTAGCAGATCCTGATGCAGAAAGCGGATACTCCTCTTCAAAAGCGGATCTATCGTATAGAACAAACCTTTTTTTGTAAAGAAGCGTTGCCGCTCGACGGCGGGCACAGAGGCGACCACTGTCTCCAGATAGCGGCCTTCTTCTGCCTTTCTGAGAACCTCCTGATCAATATCCGTCGCCGTGATCGACAGATTCTCCACCGAAAAATGCCTTTGGAGCAGGATGGCCAGCGAATAGGCTTCTTCGCCGGTCGAACAGGCGGCGCTCCAGACCGAAATCTTGCGTTTCTTCTGCGCAAGTATAGCCATTTTCCTGTCCAGAACCTCCCAGCGAGACGGATTCCGAAAAAATTCGGTCACATTTATCGTCATCCGGCTCAGAAACTCTCCCAGCAATTGATCCGATAGCTTCATGGCTTGATAGAAATCGACAAAAGTCGGCATGTCCTTTTTTAAGCGAAAAGTATTCAGCCGTCTCTTCATCTGCTCTTCTTTATAAAGGGACAAGTTAATCCCTGTCAGGCGGAAAAAGAGTCCCTTAAACTTTTCATAGTCTTGCTGATTTTCCAGATCCATCCCCAAATCACCCATTCAGTGAACAGCATTGTCAATCAAATGAGACTTGAACATCTGATGCTGCTTCAGCTTTTACCAGGAAATAAGTTCCTGTTCATTAAAAAACAAACGAATTTCCCGTTCGGCACTCTCCTCGGAATCTGATCCGTGAATGACGTTGCGATTCATTTTGGTGGCAAAGTCGCCGCGAATCGTCCCCGGCAGCGCCTTTTTCGGATCCGTTGGGCCCATCATCAGCCGTGCCAGATCAATAATATCTTCGCCTTCCCAGACCATTGCAAAGACTGGGCCTGAAGTCATGAAGGTGGTTAAATCCTCATAAAAAGGTTTGCCTTTGTGTTCATGATAATGTTCAGCAACCTTCTCGTGCGATAGAATCATGAATTTCCCGGCAATCAGCTTAAATCCCTTGGATTCGAATCGGGCAACAACTTGTCCGATGAGCCCGCGCCTCACTGCGTCTGGTTTCACCATTAAAAATGTCTTTTGGATCATTGAATTCCCCTCCTCAAATGCGAACTTCTTCGACAAAATTGAAGTTCTGATTTCAGTTTCTCCGTCAGCCAAAAAAGTAAACGTCTCCATCCTGCGGAATCACAGACCTTCAACAAGTGCCAGCCTACTTTTCTCTGGTTCCTATGTATTCTGCTATTTCTTTGAGCGATCGTGTCGTCCGTACTTCGGGAAGATCATCAAGAATGGCAAGGGCTTTTTTTAGATACCAATCGCTCAGTTGCTCTGATTTTTCCAGAGCACCGGATCGTTTGATTTGTTCGATGATCGGCGGCCAGTTTGCCTCCTCGTCACTTGACGCCGCCAAAGCAGCCCTCGTCAGATCCCTGATGCCGGGATCGAGGGATAAAGCGTAAAGGGTAGGCAATGTAATATTGCCATTCCGCAGATCGCTGCCTGCCGGTTTGCCGATTTTTCTCTCATTTCCTGTAAAATCAAGCAAATCATCCGTAATCTGATAACTCATCCCAAGAAAGTAGCCGAAATAATAGAGCCGGCGTGAAAGCCGCGACGCGCAGCCTGCGGTAAGAGCCCCAAGCTGGCAGCTCAAGGCCATTAACAACGCCGTCTTTCGTTTAATACGACGCAAATAGCAGCGCAGATTCTGATCGAGATGATAAAGCTGCTTAATCTGATCGATTTCTCCCAAACTTAGATCGCGAATCACCCGTGAAATAAGGAGGTGTGCTTTCGGATCGTCAAAACGGGTGATCCGCTCAATCGCACGTGCAAAGATAAAATCTCCGGTGAACATGGCCAGACGGTTATCCCATTTTGCCTTGACTGTCGCTCTCCCGCGCCTCAGATCCGAGTCATCGACGACATCATCGTGCACAAGCGAAGCCATATGAATCAATTCCAGTGTCACCGCTGCATCAATCACCTCCTGACGCCGCGAATCGCCATACTGTGCGGATAATAGGGTCAGTATCGGACGAATACGCTTTCCTCCCGCTTGAAGCAAATCCCTTGCCGCCGTTTCAATCAGCGGATGATCAGCCGTCACGGATCGCTCAAGCTCGCGTTCGATTCGTGTTAAACTTTTTTTCTGTTGTAAATAAATGTGCGCCAGTGTCATATCCTTCACCTTTCATCCGCGAGAGATCATTCCGCTTCCAGTTTCCTGCGGATTGACGTTGTCCCATAAGGCTCCTGCCCGGCCGAGAGAAAACCATTCGCCAAATTATTTATCCGCCTGATGGATCGCCGCGATCCCGCCCATTAGTGAGAGAACACGTATATCTGTGAATCCAGCCTCTTTAAAAAGAGCCGCCAGCGTTTCTCTATCTGGAAATTTTTCTGTCGATTCATTCAGCCAAGCATATTCTTTGTAGCTGCCGGCAAACAGCTTGCCAAGAATAGGCATGATAACTCGAAAGTAGAAAAAATAGACTTGCCGGTACACCGGTATTTTGGGTTGAGAGGTTTCCAGACAAACCAGCCGTCCTCCGGGCTTGAGCACCCGGTAAATTTCTTTCAGAACAGTGAGGTAGTCCGGAACATTGCGCAATCCAAAGCCGATCGTCGCCCGGTCAAAAGACGAATCAGCGAATGGTATTTTCATCGCATCACCCGTCACCAATTCAATATTCTTGAGTCCTGCCGCTTGCACCTTGCTCTGGGCAACCTTCAGCATGTTCGTGCTAAAATCGAGTCCAACAACCTGTCCGTCTCCGCCGACCATCTGGGCGAGAGACAACGTCCAATCCCCGGTTCCGCAGCACACATCGATAGCTCGCTGACCCGGTTCAGCCGCAATGCACGCATCCGCCTTTCGTCGCCAGGCGATATGACGATTAAAACTGATCAAAGAATTCATCGCATCATACTTTTTATAAATGGTTTGAAAGACCTGATGCACTTTCTCGTGCTTTTCCTCTTGTTCATTCATCGCTTTAAACACTTCCCCACTCAGCTCAGGCTGTAACGCCGCATCTGCTGCGTTAGAAAAGACAAGAACACTGTGCTTGTTTCAGTGGACTCCCATTCTTTTTTTTCGATCAATTGATTAAATCGATTTTTTACTTTCTCTAACTCCAGCTTAAATTTTCCCCTCAAATCCGGAAGGCTATAAGAAAAACGGTTCATAAAAAGAATACCTAATGATGTGGGTTGTGAACTTGTTTCAGCAGACTCAAGATGAAGTCTCCTCGCAAA
Organism: Sporolactobacillus sp.; assembly: GCA_047718855.1. Classification (GTDB taxonomy): domain Bacteria; phylum Bacillota; class Bacilli; order Bacillales; family Sporolactobacillaceae; genus Sporolactobacillus. Next base: position 238,657 of record JBDNRY010000001.1, read on the forward strand.
AAACAACTCTTTCAGTAAAGAAGCCCAGTTATCCAAACCAAGCTGCGTAGCGATATAGCTGATTAACGCACTTTCAAGATCCAGCAAATGACCAAGCGCCAGCGGCCATTCCGGTGGATCAGCCGAATAGAACAGAGCACACTTTGAGACATTGTAGCGCTGAATGGCTTCAGAAACCCAGCGTACCATTTTAAGCTCCTGATGCTGCGCCAAGGAATAATAATAAAGCGAGCTATAATAATCGCCGGATAAAACGACAAGCTGTCTGTGCTTTATTTGTTCCTTATTTTCTCGAACCTCATTCGTCATCTTCTCATGAGTAAATAGTCCGATCTCAGCCGCCATCAGATCCATCGCCAGCTCCGCAGCTTGCGAGCGATCCCGCTGCATCTGGAACAGTAAATAATAAACCGTCAATTTGTCGCGATCAACGAACGGTTCCTGAAGAACGGTCTCGACATAAGGATGATTGATCCTTTTTTTCAGCCGGTTATAAATTTTTTCAGTTTCTTCCGTTACAGACATAATGATACCCCTGTTGATTCCGGTAAAAGCTCCTCGTCCAAGGCCCGCCTTTATTCTGATTTAATCACGCCATGCTTGGTTTGAATGGTTGCTTTTCCATGTATTTTAATCGCAGAAGTGTGCTCGGTGAACTGGGCAATCAGAACTTCACCCTGATCCAGCTTCTCGGTATGAAAAAACCGAGTTTCCGCACCGCGTGTCAGACCAATTACATTAACTCCGTCTTCTTCAGCTTTAATGACGAAATATTCACCGAGTACTTCTTCATTTTTCGGTTCCATTGGTGCACCCGCTTTCCTTCTCAAATAATTTATGAATGATTGATTAATGATAAAGCTTCAGCCCGCGCGGCACGATCGGTTTGGAAAATGCCCCGCACAGCCGAGGTGATTGTCTTTGCGCCAGGTTTCTTAATGCCTCGCATCGTCATGCACATATGTTCTGCTTCGACCACGACAATCACCCCGTAAGGCCTCAGCGTTTCCATGATGCTGTTTGCCACTGTGGTCGTCAGCCGTTCCTGAAGCTGCGGCCGTCTGGCAACGGCCTCCACTGCCCGTGCCAGTTTGCTCAGGCCTGTCACTCTGCCGCCGCGCGGGATATAACCGACATGTGCTTTACCGAAAAACGGAACAAGGTGATGCTCGCACATCGAATAAAAAGAAATATCTTTAACGAGGACGAGCTCCTCATGTGCTTCATCAAAGGTTTTTGCTAAAAACTCCCGCGGATCCTGACCCATTCCCTGAAAAATCTCCTCATACATCCGGGCTACTCTCTGCGGTGTTTCGATTAAGCCTGCTCGATTAGGATCCTCACCAATTGCCTCTAGAATCAATCGAACCGCTTGTTCTATCTTTTTGTGATCGACGTTCAAGTGTGTGCCTCCAGTAAATCTCTGCGTCATATATGATCCAATACTATGTATAAATGCCCGGGTTGAGGCCAACCATGCCCTCAACCCCTAGGACCTACAGGGTTCAATTATCTATCGTGCAATTATAAAAATTTTATCATAAAAAAAGTGTAAAAGTAAAGAATATGCCTGAAATCATCCCTGCAGTCCAATTGCGTGATACCGGCTCTATTAAAAAAGAGCCACCACAGGGATGACTCTTTTGCAAACTCATGCGTCCTATGTATCCAAACGATCATTGGACGGCGTCTTTTAATGCTTTGCCTGGCTTGAAAGCAGGAGTCTTGCTTGCTTTGATTTCGATTTCTTCGCCTGTCTGCGGATTGCGCCCTTTTCGTGCGGAACGTTCACGGACTTCGAAATTTCCAAAGCCGATTAATTGAACTTTACTTCCACTCTTCAATGCGTTTTCAATCGTTGACAGGACAGAATCTACTGCTTTTGTAGCATCTTTTTTCGACAGTTCAGTGTCTTCAGCTACCGCTGTGATTAATTCAGTCTTATTCAACATTTTCACCTCCTTGAGAAGGAATGCCTTCCCTTTTGCGCTGGAAGAAACATCAACAACGCTTATAATATACGAGTTGATGGAAGAATTCAACAGCTTTTTATAAAAATATTGCCAAATTCTAGCTTTTTAAACCTGTCACCTTTAAAAATTTACTTTTTTTAGAAAAGGCTTTCTTTCCAGTACCAGCGCTTATTGCGGCTTCTGGAAGTCGATTCATCAAAAAGCATGCTTTACAAAACTGGATGGACATCCAGAAAATTCCAATGCTTTCAGCAGATAGCTGACAAAAAATACAGATATTAGAAAAACTTGGCGTAGCCAAGTCCTTTGAATGCCGGCTGCGCCTTAGTTTTTCTTATACTTAATTCCTCTTCAATTTTATAGACTTTCTTAACGTACGAAAAAAAGGCTCCTATTATCGGAGTCTCTGTTCCCGGTTAAAAAGACCGGGTAGTTTTATAGAATAATAGCGATCAGGCCGCCGGACCCTTCGTTAATAATTCTTTCCAGCGTTTCCTTGAGTTTGTAACGGGCGTTCTCCGGCATTAGCGCGAGTTTGGACGAAATGCCTTCTCGAACAATCGAATTCAACGAGCGCCCGAAAATATCTGAATTCCAAATGGAGAGCGGATCGTCCTCAAAATCCTGCATCAGATAGCGGACAAGCTCTTCGCTTTGTTTCTCCGTTCCAATGATTGGCGCAAATTCCGACTCCACATCGACCTTAATCATGTGAATCGACGGTGCAACAGCTTTGAGCCGAACACCGAACCGTGAGCCTTGTTTGATAATTTCCGGCTCATCAAGGCTCATATCGTTAATGGAAGGTGCAGCAATGCCGTATCCGGTCTGTTTGACCATTTTGAGGGCGTCGGCCACCTGATCATATTCGCGTTTGGCAAAAGCAAAATCCTGCATCAGCTGCAAGAGGTGGTCTTTACCCCGAATCTCGACGCCAACCACTTCTTTCAGGACTTGGTCATAAAGATTATCCGGCGCGAAAAGATCAATTTCCGCTGTCCCTTTCCCCATCTCAATTCCGGATAATTGGGCGGATTCAATAAAATCGTATTCACCGAAAGTCCCGACCACGCGATCGACATCCCGCAACCGCTTAATGTCTTTTACCGTGTCTTTGACCGCGCCCTCATAGCTTTTACGCAGCCAATGATCCTCTTTCAGAACCATTACCCAGCTTGGCAGATTCACATTCACTTCAAGCACAGGAAATTCAAACAGCGTTTCGCGGAGCACATTATTGATATCATGTTCGGTCAGATTCTCTACACTCTGCGCCAGAACCGGAATGTCATATTTCTCGGCCAAATCCTTGCGCAGCCCTTCCGTTTCAGGATGATAGGGATGCGAGGAATTGATGATCAGAATGAACGGTTTGCCGACTTCTTTCAATTCATCAATAATTCTCTCCTCGGCCTCGACATAATCCTCGCGGCCGATTTCACCGATTGAACCGTCTGTCGTTACCACAATACCCAGTGTTGAATGCTCTTGAATGACCTTTCGTGTACCAATTTCTGCTGCTTCCTGAAAAGGAATCGGTTCATCATACCATGGCGTATGAACCATGCGCGGACCATTTTCATCTTCAAAGCCCTTGGCTCCCTTTACAGCGTAGCCCACACAATCAACCAGACGAATATTGACCTCCAGGCCGTCCTCAACTTTGACCGAAACCGCATGATTCGGCACAAATTTAGGCTCAGTTGTCATGATTTGCTTACCTGCCGCGCTTTGCGGCAATTCGTCCTGTGCCCGGTTCCGGTCAGCCTCGTTTTCAATATTCGGCAGAACAACCAGTTCCATGAATTTCTTAATGAACGTTGATTTCCCGGTGCGCACAGCTCCGACAACACCCAGATAAATATCTCCGCCAGTTCGTTCGGCAATGTCTTTAAAAACATCCACTCGCTCTAGTTTTTCCAAAGTTTGCACCCTCCCGCTCCTCCTTCTATCAATGACGCACCGTGATATAATTCTATGCATATGACTTTGTCCATTGAATATTCCATAAAATTGATATCTCCGATGCGTTACTCTATTGGATTTGTGGATTTGCTTAGAAACAGCCATCTGTCCATATTAAGGTATTGTCCAAAAATAATTTTTATGACTACCGGAAATAAAAAAAGAGGAAGAAAGCAAAATTGCTTTCCTCCTGCCTGACTAAATCCTTCCACGCCTGCCAGCACTTGCAGAATATGACGCACGCTATACGGTATGCTTCTTCTACAGGTTTTGCCGCTGACGTCAGCCCAGTCGTTACTTATTTTGGCCGAACATTTTTGAAAGAGAAGAAATATTACCAGGCAAATTGCCCGAAGTAATCGCCTTCACGAGTGCCTCTTCCTTCTCTTTCGGTACGTCGACACCTGCAGTTGCGCCAACCTGCGCAATCAACTGTCTGACCACCTCAGGGTTGCTGAAATCGGCGCCCGAAACCGAGTCTGCAATACTGTAGATATCCTCTTTCTTCACGTGTGATTTCTTTTCGATGTTATCAAAAAAAGGATTTTTCGAATTCAATGAACGTCCTCCTTTTCCCCTGCATTCCTTACATGGTATGCCGCGGAAAAGAAGAGGTGACAAGGTGCTCAGGACTCCTTCGCTATTTTTTCTGCCAGAGTATTCGACAATGCGGCAATCTCATCCTTCTTATCGCGTCCCATCAGTTCATCGACAGCTTTCTTCGCTTTTTTCCCTTCGAAAAGCACCTGATAGATTGCCGAAGTAATCGGCATCTCCACTTTTTCCTTTTTCGCCAGTGCATAGGCAGCTTCGGCTGTACGGACACCCTCGACAACCATCCCCATCGAGTCGAGCACCTCATTCAGGCTTCTCCCTTTGCCCAGCATGTGCCCGGCGCGCCAATTACGGCTGTGCACACTCGTGCAGGTCACGATCAGATCGCCCATACCCGTTAAACCGATAAAGGTCAGTGGATGAGCACCCATTTTTGTGCCCAATCGAGAAATTTCCGATAATCCACGTGTAATCAGCGCAGCCTTAGCATTGTCGCCATAGCCAAGGCCGTCGGAAATGCCTGCACCGAGCGCAATAATATTCTTCAGCGCGCCGCCAATTTCGACGCCGATAATATCTTCATTTGTATAAACACGGAAATAATGATTAAAGAACAGATCTTGCACGGTTTTTGCCGCCTGATTATCCTTGGAAGCGACAGCTACCGTCGTCGGATGTCGTTGAGAAACTTCCTCAGCATGACTCGGTCCGGATAAAACGACAACCGCACGGCGCAAATTTTGCGGAATTTCTTCTTCGATCACTTCTGACATCCGTTTAAAAGTACCCGGTTCAATCCCTTTCACGCCATGAACGAAAAGAACCGGATGCTTTAAGACCGCAGCAATCCGCCGCAGGACCTCCCGCATCGCTTTCGCCGGTACAACAAGGATCACGCAGGTCACGTCATCCAGTGCCTGCTCCAAATCCGCCGTACCAAGGATTGTTTCAGGCAAAGGGATTCCCGGAAGATACCGTTCATTGGTATGCTTTTGGCTAATCTCTTCAGCCTGCGCCTCGCGGTGACTCCAGAGTCCTACCGAATAATGATTATCCGCGAGCACCATTGAAAGCGCGGTGCCCCAGCTGCCTGCGCCTAATACGGCAATTTTTTTCATCACACATTTTCCTCCTTAAGAAGAATTGCGTATTACTCAGACTTGAATTTTTTTATGGCCTATCTTATTTTCTTTACCCTGCAGCAAACGAATAATATTTGCTCGGTGCTGAAAAAAAGCAAGCAAGGCGATCAGGAACATCACCGTTTCCACACCCGCGGAATAATGTGCTAAAAACAATCCGAGAATCGGCGTCAGTATGAGAAAGAATAACGAACCCACCGAAACAAAACGAGTGAGGGCAATGATGCCAACGGCAAGAATGCCGGCAATGAGCGCTTCGACAGGCATGATCATGAAAAAGACACCAATGGTCGTTGCAACGCCCTTGCCGCCTTTGAATCCGTAATAGATAGGAAAATCATGGCCAATCACTGACGCAAACCCGGAGAGCACAACTGCCCAGTCGGCAAGACCAAGCCCCCGTGCCAAGAGCACACAAACGATTCCTTTGAGAATATCCAGCAGAAGCACACCAATCGCCGGCCCTGTGCCGAGCACTCGCTGCGCGTTGGTTGCTCCGGCATTCCCGCTGCCGGTTTTGCGGATATCTATTTTTTTCACCTTTTTCGTGATCAGATAGCTAAAACTGATCGCCCCAATAAGATAGGATAGGATAATGGCCAACGCAATGAACACGGATACAGCCCCCTTTTATTGATCCTTATTTTTCTTTCTGGATATAATCCTTATCGGTGTTCCGACAAAGCCAAAGGTCTCGCGAATTCGATTCTCCAAATGACGAACATAGGAAAAATGGAGCAATTCGGGATCGTTCACAAAGAGAACAAAGACCGGCGGACGGACTGCGACCTCTGTTGCGTAATAAATCTTAAGCCGCTTCCCTTTATCGGAAGGCGGAGGTGTCATCGCGACGGTGTCCATCATACAGTCATTCAGCAAGCTGGTTTGCACGCGCAAGCTATGATTTTCCGCAACCTGCTGAATGACAGGCAGAAGCTGATCGACACGGGAACCCGAAAGTGCGGAAAGAAAGACAATCGGTGCATAGCTGATGAACAGAAACTGATCGCGAATTTTCTTTTTAAACTGATCCATCGTCCGTGTATCTTTTTTCACCGCATCCCATTTATTGACGACGATGACAATCGCTCGTCCTGCCTCATGTGCGTAGCCGACAATCCTTTTATCTTGTTCGACAATGCCCTCTTCCCCGTCGATCAGAAAAAGAATGACATCCGCTTCTTCGATCGAACGCTGAGCGCGCAGAACACTGTATTTTTCCGTCTTCTCGTACACCCTGCCGCGTCTCCTGATGCCTGCCGTATCGACAATGACATAGTCCTGACCATCGCGGGTAAACGGAGTATCAATCGCGTCACGCGTCGTTCCGGCGATATCACTGACAATGACACGCTCTTTTCCCAATATTTTATTAACAAGCGAAGATTTTCCGACATTGGGTCGGCCAATCAGAGCAAAACGAATCGCTCCCTCGTCCTCTTCCTGGCTCTCACCAGTGGGAAATTTTTCGACTATCTGCTCCAGCAGATCGCCGATACCCAGACCATGCGCTCCCGAAATGGCCTGCGGGTCCCCAAGACCAAGCGAGTAAAATTCGTACTTCAAATTACGCATCTCGGTATTGTCCAATTTATTAACAGCGAGTACGACGGGTTTTTTTGAGCGTCTCAATAAATCGGCTACCTGCTCGTCGGCTTCAGTCAAGCCATCCTTTCCATCAACGATAAAAAGGATCACGTCCGATTCATCAATCGCAATTTGCGCTTGTGCCCGCATCTCAATCAACAGCGGTTCATCGCTGATCTCAATGCCGCCCGTATCGATGACATGAAATTCATTATCCAGCCAGGTACCGTTTCCGTAAAGACGGTCACGGGTAACACCAGGCATGTCTTCCACAATTGCCGAGCGCGTGCCGACTATCCGGTTAAAAATTGTTGATTTACCGACATTCGGTCTGCCGACAATTGCCAGTGTTGGTTTTGACATAAGGTTCCTCCTAAATAAATGCAGCCGTTTGCTGCAATCCAGACCAAGTCCTCGATGATTTTCTTATCGATGGATGCATAAAAATACATGAAATACGCCTGTGTCGATTTCTAAACGGCACAGGTAAGATTCCGCTTTCTAATAGTAACAAAAATAGCCCCCGGACTCAATGGACAGGGATCAATTGCCGACAACGATCTGAAATTTGGACATTAAAAAAAGCGAAAAAAAGGAAACAGAAACAGTTCCCTAATTTCCGCTCTCTATTTTATTAAAAACTAAAAATCATTTATACTTCTTCAACTGATCGCCAATCATGTCGCCCAGCGAAAAGCCGGATGAAGTCTCTTCGTCATCATCCAAAGAAGAAGTCTGTTGCGGTGTCTGCTTTCTTTCGGGTGCTTCGTCTTCTAACGCTTTAATACTGAGCGAAACCCGTTGGTCGTCAAAATTGACATCCAGAACCTTGACTTTAATGACTTGCCCCTCAGACAAGACTTCTTCTGGTGTCCCAATATGCTGATGGGAAATTTCAGATACATGCACCAAGCCTTCAACTCCTGGCAGCAATTCAACAAAAGCGCCAAACGGAACCAGCCGTTTCACTGTACCTTCAAGTACATCATCCGGATGAATCTTGCCCTTTGCTGTTTCCCAAGGTCCCGGCTGTGTCGCCTTAATCGAAAGGGAGATCCGCTCGTTCTCCGGATCGACGGACAGGACTTTAACCTTGACCTTGTCTCCTTCTTTGACAACTTCAGAAGGCGTTTCAACATGATAATGCGCCAATTGTGAAATATGAACCAAACCATCCACTCCGCCGATATCAACAAAGGCACCAAAGTCCGTCAAGCGCTGGACAGTTCCTTCCAGTACATCGCCTTCCTGAATCTGTTTCAGCGTTTCTTCCTTCTTCAGATCGGCTTCTTCATCAAGAACCGCCCGGTGCGACAGAATGACTTTCCTTTTCTCGCGATCCAGCTCAACAATCTTGACATCCAGCGGTTTTCCTTTATAATCACTAAAATCCTCAACAAAATGCCTTTCAACCAGTGATGCCGGAATAAAGCCGCGCACGCCTAAGTCAACAACCAAACCGCCTTTAACCACATCGGCGATTTCGACGGAAAAAGTTGTTTTATTGGAATACTTATCTTCCAAATCATCCCACGCCAGATCCGCATCAACCTCACGCTTAGACAAGACCAGCTCATCATCTTCCAGCTTGGTCACCTTGACCTTGACCTCGTCGCCCTCTTTGAGCAAATCTTCGACTTTTTCCACGTGCAAGCTAGAGAGCTCGCTAATTGGCAAGATACCGTCTACTTTATATCCAACATCAACTAATGCATGTTTTTCTTCAACTTTTGTCACCTTGCCAGTTACCACATCACCGACTTGCATAGCATCAAATGATGCCATATCATGATTCACTTCTTCGACCATTCTCCGGGACCTCCTTTAATAGACAAAACACGAATAACCCTACATTAAACTTCTTACAATTATGCCCTTTTGTCAAGCAGATGGCCTTCCTGTCAAACATTCACCTTATTTTGATCGAGAAGACCCTGTATCTTTTCCATAATTTTCGCTGAAGCTTCGGACGGCTTAACCTTTCGTTGCTTCAGTGCTTCGAAAGCCATTGGTTTGCCAAAAGCAACCGTTATTCTCGCTCTGAATTTATAGTTCCCTATTATCGCACAAGGTATCACTTTTGCATCTGTTTTAAGTGCAAAAAAACCAGCACCGGACAATCCCTTGTTCAAACTGCCACTATGGTTGCGCGTTCCCTCTGGAAAAATCAATAGCGCATTTCCTTGCCTGAGCAAATGAAGTGCGGCGCGAATCGCTCCACGATCTCCGGTTCCCCGCTTAATCGGAAACGCATGCACATGGCGGTACACCCAGCCCATCAACGGTTTCTCAAACAATTCTTCTTTCGCGACAAAACTCAGGGAACGCTTAATGGATATCCCCACCAGCGGCGGATCATAATTAGATAAATGATTGCAGCAAATTAATACGGGGCCTTCTTCCGGAATATTCTCGCGTCCTTTCACATGAATCCGAAAATAAAAATGATAAAAGGCAGAGACAATCGGTTTACCGATGGAATACAGGCTCACAAGGAATACCCCTCATTCGCAATTGTCAGAATTTTCGCGACAACCTGATCAATCGAAAGCGAGGTTGTATCCAGTTCAACTGCATCAGCAGCTTTGACAAGCGGCGAAATGAGCCGCTCAGAATCTTTTTTATCCCGCAGCGCAATGGCCTCTTTGAGATAATCAATGGATGGGTGTCGGCCTTGCGCTTCTTCTTCTTTATAACGGCGGATGGCTCGTTCTTCCACCGAAGCCTTCAGAAAAATTTTAACCTGCGCTTTCGGAAGCACATGTGTGCCAATATCACGGCCATCCATAACAACCGAGCAACAGGCAGCGAGTTCCCTCTGCCGACTGACCATCTCACTGCGAACCTCCTTAAAGGAAGAAACCAAGGAAACTTGCGCGGAAACGTCAGGATGGCGGATTTGTTCGGAAACGTCCTGTCCGTCAACAATGACCTTCTGACCGTCCGCAGTCTGGCGCAGAACAATCTCGGTCTGGTCGAGCAATGTTTTTAAACCTTCGCCGTTATTTAACGGTGCGCCTGTCTTCAGCGCTTTATAAGTCAATGATCGATACATTGCCCCCGTATCGATATAGACAAAGCCAAGCTTTTTAGCCACGATTTTCGCAACGGTACTTTTCCCCGCTGCCGCAGGACCATCAATAGCAATTTGAAAATGTTTCTCCATAACCCTGTTAACCCCTATCTTCTCTTCTCTGTTCCGATCTTCAGATACCCGTTTCCATAAACTTTGATTTTTTTACTTGCGGTGACTCCTTGTCTGTCCAAGGCTGAGCATTTTCTTGCGGCTCTCCAATTGCTTTTCAAAACAAAAACGAATAATGGGCTGCCTGTCCCGCTCGCTCGCAAACAGAAAATTAAGCGATGCTTTCAAGCGATTTGTCAACCGGTCCGTAAAGATCCGCGTCACCGTCCCCCGAGCTTTCAAATAACGATTCTTTACCGCTGAAGAAACTAAACAGAGCCAAATTTCCACCTGATCGTTTTCACGCAGCAGATCAGGCTCATCGAGAGCAATCAGTATGCCGCCTCCACCAATATCATCGGTCAACGTCGTGAACGGCTTGAATGCTCCGTCCACCGAATGAATCGCAACGTCCTGGTTTGTCTCGACCCGGACAAAATTTCTGCGCTGAACTTTCTGCAAACTCTCTGCACCGCCGTAGCTGAGCAGCATCAGGGGGATTGTGCCAGGAACTCTGCTGATCACGACTGTGTAAAAACGATAGACGTGATTGCCATAGACATAGTTAACTTCAAGTGCTGTTTGATTCATCAGTACGGCCGTTTTTCCGCTCTGTTCATCGATAGGATAATCAATGAGCAATTCATTTTCACGGACTTCGGCCAATTTACAGCGATACGTATGCTGGATTCCGCTCGTCTCTCTGGTTTTCAGGAGTAATGTTGCTCCGACATGAAATACCATACCCGCACCCCTTTTGGACTCTCGTCTTTCTTTGCAGCTCAGAACGTTGCTCCGCTCAAGCTCTGTCACTACTTATTATACATTAAAAGGAGGCAGGAAAAAAAGCGGCAAGCTGCTTAATCACGCACTAATTCAACTTTCTCCTGATCACCGTTTGCCGCATTCAGAAAGATCCGATAAGTATTCTGCCCTTTTGTCGCAAAAAATTCGTAGCAGAGCACATTTTTTAAAGCGGTATTCTGAAATACAGCGAGATTGACCTCCTCGATATGTAAATCCGGATTCAGCTGTTTGCGGACAGCCGCCTGGGTGAGTTTCGGTCGAAGCGGCACCTCGCATTTATTGGCAAGATAATCACTTTGGTCAAAGGCAATCACTTCATTGGTGTCTAGAGCTACCTTCACTTTAATGGAAGCGGGATAACAGCGGACTTGTTTTTTCTTAAGGACATAGGTAAAGACTGCCACGCGATTATATTGATCGCGCTTTGTCAGTTCCAATTGCCTAAAATTGTGTTTTTTCAGAAAGTCAGCCGATTTTTTCTGTGCGGTATACATGCCGATCTTTTTTTCAGCTATCTTTCGATCAACGATAAACCAGAGGACATATCCCCCCTTCTCACTGATAGCCGCGGAATAAGCTGGACCCTTTCCCTTATTCCCAAGAAGCGTTATCGTGTAGGCGGGTATATTCGATCCCTTTCCAGTTCTGCCGGCGGTCCGGACAGTCGCATTCTGAAGAACCAGCCACCTTTTCAGAGCCTCTATGGCCTGTTCCTTATTCAGCTTTGTACCCTTCAGCGTTCGATAATTTTTTTTCTGGAAAATAAGATTTTGCGGATTTTCCGGGCTAAAACTTTGCGTGTAGTCCATCGCCTGACCATCGACCTGTTTCAATCCGTCAATGACTTGATTATCCTGATTCTGCTTCTTAGACTTCAGTGCCCATTCGACGTCCATCCAACGCAGATGATTACCCATCACTTTTTCCTGAAGCGCACGCAGGCCCTCGCTGATTGTCATCGACTCTTTATAGAGTTTCTGCAAGGTCTTATAATCACCCGCGGACAAATTTCGATCATTGACCGTTTTGACTCCGGTATTGTACGTAAAATCACCAACATGTGAGAGAAATTCGTTGGTCCGGTTAAATGGCATTAAGGTTAGCGGAAGTTCATTCGCGGAAGCATGGGCAAGCGTGCTTAATCGCCAAGTTTCAACCAGCTGCGGCCGCATGGCTTCTCTTGTGTGCATTGCCAGAGCCGTGCCCAGCGATTCCTCCAGTGAATCGACGTAGTAGGTGAGTTCATGATAAGACTGCTGATAGTGATTTTCCGCATGGATAGTCACTTCCTTTCTCATCTGATTTTCGCGATAGCCCCAGACGCTTAATGTAATCATCAGCAGAGCGGCAAGAATGCTGCCTGTCCAGAGCCAAAACCGATGCCTCATGACAATCCCTCCTCATATTCGAAGTTTTAAGCTATTTGCAAAATATATGTTTGCCTATCTTGCCAATCTGCGGGCGCGACCATATCCAAGCGGATGTTGCGGTATCCGGATTAAAATAATACAGGGCACCATTTGTCGGATCCCAGCCATTAATCGCATCCATGACGGCTTTCTTGGCCGTATCATTCGGTGTCAGCCAAATCTGTCCATCCGATACGGCAGTAAAGGCTCCGGGTTGAAAAATGACATCTGAGATATTGTTAGGAAAGCGCGGATCGGAAACACGATTAATAATGACTGCTGAGACAGCGACCTGTCCGATATACGGTTCACCGCGTGATTCACCAAATACCGCGTTCGCCATCAGATTCACATCTGCCTTTGAATACCCCTGAGGCAGATTATCGATCGTATATTTGCCTTGCGAGGCATTGTTTTGATTTTGCTGCGATTTGGAGCTGCCGCTCTGATTCGCCGCCGGTTTGCTAGCGCCAGAGCTGCCCGCTGTGGATGGACCGCTTTTGCTTTTGACCTGCTGATCAAGAGGAACTCCGCCATAATAAGTAAAAGTATTGCCCGCATTTAGATTGCGGTAAATATAATCTTTATTAAATTGGGAGGCTTTGGCCAGCTTCGTTTTAACGGCATTTCCTGCCTGACCATCCACCTTCATTCCATATTTCTGTTCAAAATTACGCAACGACCAATACGTACTATAGCCGAAATTGCCGTCAATTTTTCCCTTATAAAAACCAAGATATTGCAGCCGCGCCTGTAATTCGATGACATCATCACCGGTTTCTCCTTGAGTTATCACTTGGTTTGAGAAAGCCAGTGCTTGATCTGTATAAAGGAAAAACAAGCACAGAATCAGCAGCGCTGCCCATTTTTGAAGTTTTCTCACAAACCTTTTCCTCCTTGTGACTTAAGAACATAACAACCTTCTTTGGTCATTGCCAATCTTCTTGAAATCAAGATTATGTTTCCAAGAAAAAACTAAATTATGCAATCAGCGGGCATACGGCCTCTGAATGAGCGCCGCATAACGTCGAAAATTGCCCGATTGAATCCTGCAGAAAAACAAAAAAGACGCGCTCTGCTGTAATAATATCCAGCAGAGCACGTCTCGGGCTCCTTGAGTTTTTCCAGAAACTATCAATATGAAAAAAAGTGATTGGATTGAGCAGCTTGAAAAATTTTGTTTGAGAAAAGCAGCGAGGAGTGATGACAGCCGCCTCTCCTGCATAAGCATAAATTAAGAGCTGAGAAAGCAAAACTCCGCTTGCTTTTTATACATGCGGAGTCTCGATAAAATATTTATAGATGTCGGAAACCGCTCGATCTTTCATAAGCTGTTTACCATACTCAGCCAATCTGTAGATGGTAATCGTCGATGTGTTCCCAAATTCGGCAAGCAAGGCAATCAGAGTTTCTAAATCCATGCCTTCTTCCAAATCTGATTCAGCAAAGTGAAGATAATATTTCTTCTCGAACAGATAGAGACTGCCGCCATCGATGCCCAGCTGATGCAGCGCCTGTGACAGGGAAATCAGATCTTCGAATTGTTCGAACTGATAAAGAACATCCTGACTCTCATCCAGGGTAACTTGCATCTGGATAAAATCGTCATCCTCAAAATCTTCCGGATCGTCATCGGCATCATCCACTGATCGCCCTTTAGAAACAATCACGACCATTCCCTGAGCAGGAAGCGAAAAGACCTCGACATCAATCGGGCCATTTGCCTCAAAACCGAGCTCGTCTCCTGCCTCAAGCATCATATCGCGAAAAAGTTGTTCGACTCTCGGCAAGTCATGCCACATATCTTCTTTTGAAATACCACGTTCATTGAGATCGTCAAAAGTCAGAAATATTTTTATTCTGTCTCCATTAAGTCGTTCCAATCTCATCCTCAAACGCCTCCTTGCCATCCAGCCTGATCACTTAATGCTGCGCTTGCAGACCCTTTTCTTTACTATATGTTTAGTTGCTTTTTCGGTGCTACCCGGAAGTAGGGAAGTCCTTAGAGTCTGATCAACGAAAAAGGATTGATTTACTTGAGTGTAGTATACAACGCGAGCAGAAAAATGTACATGTTTTGTCCTCGTCATTTCTTCCTGAGTGTCAAAAAGAGGGCATCCGGTTTGGCTGCCAGCCGGATGGGTAGTTTGGTCGTCCCATAACCGTTACTTATGATTAGTGTGCCAAAAGCGTGCACTTTTACGCCTCCTTTTTCTTTTACCGTATAACCGAGGAGATTGACCTGTCCGCCATGTGTATGTCCGCAGATGGCATAAGCAATCTTCATCTGCGGCAGCAGCTTCCTTTTTATCTTCGGATTATGACTGAAAAGAAGGGTCGGCGCATTGACTTCCCGCTCAGCAAGCGCCTTCTTAATATTGTCATGATCGCGAGTCGCATCATTAACGCCTGTTAAATTAAGAGCCTGACCTTCTCTTCGCAAGACAACCGTCTCATTATCCAGGATATGAACTCCGCAGTCAAGGAGCAGTGCTTGAACCTGCTCTTTGCCAGCCTCCCAGTCGTGATTTCCCCAGACAAAATAAACCGGAGCCAATCGAGTCAGCCTTCTCAGATTTTCGCGAACACGAAGCAAAGGAACGCCGCGTTCAGTCAAATCGCCGCCAATGATCACATAGTCAGGCGAACTTGGCAGCTTCTCCAGCAGACGCGGTGAAACCTTCCGCCTGTGAATATCCGATATAAAGAAGAGTTTCATCCCATCGAAAGTATCTGCCAGCAACTGTACAGAAAGATCCATTGGTACCATCCGATCCAGAAACGCTTCGCGATACATATAAACAAATAAGAGAATGGCAGCCAGCAGGACAGCCAAAAGAATAATGAACAGAATCATAAAGCCTCTCACTCCAGCCGATCAATTTGCATTACAAAGGTCTTTACATGGTATGCGGGATCGATATTTTACGGATTCCCAGCATGCTTCATAATCATTCTAAGTCGTCTGTTCTAGACTGACGGTCTCTCCCAATTTTCCTCAAACCGGAACAATAAAACGGTCTATTGACAAGCTAGCTGCGCATATATGAAAAAGGAACCAGCAAAGTCAAGAAGAAGGAGGCTGTTCAATTGCCCTCAAGCAGAAAGTGGATATCACCCTATGTCAGCCCTTACGACCCCTGTCCGCCCTTACGATCTGTCTCCTATGAAACCCCGGCACAATTATATCTGGGATTCCAACCGCCGGGAATGGAACAGTTTTCTCCCGCTCAGGCGCTTCAGCACGGTACTCTTTGGCCGCGACTCTATACGGCCTATACCAATCCCTATCTTGATAAGAGAGGGGGTTGATCTTGGATGGCCGATAACAAGCAGGTGCCGGAGAGCTATTACGAGGATTTGCATATTCTGCAAGCGATCGATTTTACGCTCGTCGAATTGAATCTCTATCTGGATACCCATCCGGATGATCTAGAAGCTTTGAAACAATTTAACACAACTGCCCAGAAAAGTGAAGAATTACGTGATCAATTCGAAAAAAAATACGGACCGCTGCGTGGTTTCGGACACAGCTACTCCACATTTCCGTTTCAATGGAGCAAAGCTCCTTGGCCATGGCAAGTCTAGAAGCCTCTTATCCAGTGAATAAATCCAATGAAGCAGGCAAAGGAGGCCCCCTGCATGTGGTATTACGATAAAAAGCTGCAATATCCGGTACGCGTCGGAACCTGCAATCCACGAATTGCCAAGTTGCTCATGGAGCAATACGGAGGAGCAGATGGAGAACTGGCAGCTGCCCTGCGCTATTTGAATCAAAGATATACCATTCCCGAGCGGGTGATCGGCCTGCTCAATGATATCGGTACCGAGGAATTTGCCCATCTTGAAATGATTGCGACGATGGTCTACAAACTGACGAAAGATGCCACCCCCGAGCAGTTAGATGAAGCAGGGCTCGGTGGGCATTACGTGAATCATGGGAAAAGCCTCTATTATGAAAATGCCAGCGGTGAAACCTTTACAATGGGCATCCAATCAAAAGGAGATCCGATCGCCGATTTGTATGAAGATATTGCTGCCGAAGAAAAAGCGCGATCCAGCTATCAGTGGATTATTAACCTTTCGGATGACCCGCTGATTAATGATTCTCTCGGCTACTTGCGTGAACGCGAGATCATTCATTCTCAACGTTTTCGCGAGGCCGTCGATCTTATCAAGGAAGATCAGGATACCAAGAAGGTCTTTTGAGCCGGACTCTTTCAATCCTTACCTCCCTGGTAAAATGCTTTTTCAAGTGCCACAGTTGTGGCACTTTTTATTAGGAAGCCTCATTTATAGTATAAATTGATATGTTCAATATCAAGCAAATAACGCATGGCGCGTTCTCTGGAAGCTTGGCTCAGATCTCTCGGCCAGATTTCCCATGACCGATCGATCGCTTCCTCGCGGAGATCGTCATAATCGTCCTCTGCATCATCAGCCTCTTTTCGGTAATGCTGAAAAAAGAGCAGAATAACAAAGGCGAGCAGCAGCAGCAGCCAAACGATCGGATCGCTGAACAGCCGGTTCAATTCATGCAGAGAGGTCAACTGCTGAGTCTGAAGGAAAAAAAGATCGACAACAAGCGCGGAACAAATGACAAGCAGAGAGTAACCGGTGTACGCCTCTCTCTTTTTTAGCTTATCTTCTTCCTTTTTCCGTTCAATCAATTCTTTAAAAAGCACGAATCCGATGGAAGTAATCGTCTCTGTTTCTCGCAAATCATCCAGTGTCAAGCGATCATCCCCCTCAAGGCCTAATTTATGCCAAGGAGGCGCTTTTTAGGACAATCCGTTTTGGTGCAACGGCCCGGATTCCGATTCAGCTGCAATCGCTGGTGAACAAAAAAGCTGGTCCATGCGCCCGCGCCAATCGATGTTAATGTCACTACTTAGCTGTTTTTTCGAACGCTTAAAAGCACTGAAATCCAGGCCGCAATGATCGCAGCACAATTGCGGACGCTTCAGAAGCGTCTCATCGAAGGTGCGAAGATAGGCCGCACGCCTGCAGCCTGGTTCATTTAGCCATTGCCGCATCTCCTCCAGCTCCCGTCTCTTATGCTTCTTGCGCGCCTCTCTTTCCTTCTTGCACGGTTCAAACAAGGAACGGAACGGGTGCCCCTCGGTTTTCATTTGCAGTTGATCGAGGATAAACCGTGCAGCCGTCTGGCTCATCCCTTCTTCAAGCAGTCCCGCTTCCAAAGCGTCCGGATGATTCAGATCCCATTTTCCTTGATCAAGCGCGGTCAGCGTACGCATTAACTGAGCATCCTCAGGATAATTGGCATCAATAAATGCCTCAGGTAGACGATCATCCGCCGGTGCATGGTAGAGAACGGCCAGACTTTGAGCCCCATCTCGGCCTGCACGTCCGATTTCTTGAAGATAGGCGTTAAGATTACCCGGATATTGGAAATGAATGACAAGGCGCACGTGGGACATGTTGACGCCCATACCGAAAGCATTCGTACAGCATAAGACCATTAATTGCTGTTCAAGGAATTGATTCTGAATTTTGGTCCGATCTTCCGCGGTCATTCCCCCGTGATAATAAGCGGTCCGCAGAGCGAGCTTCTCCCGGATAATTTCCGCCAGACGCTCGCTCCAGTCTCTGCTTGAACAATAAATGATCGCAGGCAGTTCAACTTGATCGAGCAAGTCGAGGATTTCCTCAATCTTTTGTTCATTTGTCGTCTTTTCACGGACCGAAAGAGCAATATTCGGACGGTCAGCACTGTTAACAAATATTCTCGCCTGTTCTAGGCCCAGGTGCTCAATGATATCCGTCCGGACCCTTTGGCCTGCTGTTGCTGTCAAGGCGAGACAGGCTGGGTGGTGCAGCCTCTGACGAATCGCCAGCAAATGCAGATAGTCCGGGCGGAAATCGTGTCCCCATTGAGAAATACAATGCGCCTCGTCAACGACGAACAGAGCAATTCGAATAGCTGACAGGGCGGCAAGTACGTCCGTCTTTCTAAGCATCTCCGGAGAAATAAATAGAAACTTATAGCGGTCAAGCGTTCGCAGAATTCGCTGTCGTTCCTTCGGATGGATCAAACCATTCAGCGCGCGAACCTTATTTTCGCCGTGTGCCCTGAGCGAATGGACCTGATCCTCCATCAGAGAAAGTAAAGGCGAAACAACCAGTACAGTTCCCGGCAACAAATAACCGGGTATCTGATAGCAGAGCGACTTCCCGCTTCCTGTAGCCATCATCGCAAAAACATCTGCTCGCTGGCAGACGGCTTCGATAATTTCTTCTTGACCCGGACGAAAATCCGAATAGCCGAAACGCTCCTGCAAAACCCTTCGTATTCGCTGAGAAAAGGCCGGATTCGGCGATCCATTTTCACTTGTTTTCACGCGATCGCCCGCCTTCCCGGTTTTTCATTTTCACAGATTCACTGGCCAAGGCCAAACGAATTTGAAAGAAAGAAATCTGCTCGCCAGCTGCTGCCTTAATCGGTTTCAGCTGTTTGGTTTTCAGCTGCCCGGCAATCTCCAGAATGCGGTGCCGCACCGGCTCTGAAAGATAAGAAGACCAGTTAAAATCAGCGATTTTAAGCGTAATTTCGATCAGATGATCCTCAATCGTTCCACGAGCAAGTCCTCTTCTTTCGGCTAATTCGCCGATCGTTACTCCCTGCAGCAGGGAGTAAGTCTTTGCGGCCGATTGGGAAAGACCATTCTCCGGCGCACCGAAAAACAAAACCAAATCAGGCACTGCCGATTGTCCTTCCTTCGCGAGATGCATAAAGGTGCGCAGGGCAGCTTTAAAAAGCAGCTGTGTCTGCATCTTCTCCTTGTGCAGTACATCCGCCATTTGATCCAGCGTCAGACCCGGAAGGAGGTGACCACTGAATTGTCCTGCCAGAAGATTTGCTTCCTCTGTTTCCATTCGGCTGAACACCCAGCAAATTTGCCCTTTTAATCGCTTTGATAATGACGCGTCGTCTGGAGGGACCGCTGTCAGGAAAGTGCGCACGGCTTCTGTTGCCTGAGGTGCGCGTGTGACCGGAACAAAAGCACGGTTTTCCTTTCCTAATTCAGAGACGGTCTGCACAAGGAGCTGAAGCTTTAGCCAAAATAAACGCTCATCGTTTATCCATTCCGTAAACGCGAGTCCGGCAGGCAGGCTTGTTTCTGCCTGAAGACTGCGATAATAAGCGGAGCCGCTCATGCTCAATTTATATTTTTCCTCGTCTGTCGAAGACTTTTCAATCCATTTGCTGGCCATCACTCTATCGATCCAGCGATCAAATTCTTCTCTGCTTAAACCATCAAGCAGATGAAAAAAAGGACGAAGATGGAAAAGGTAACTGTCCTGTATCGACTGCGAGGAGCGTTTCCCTCGCAGCAAATGAAAGATACCGGACAAGGTCCGTTCGCCATTCATTCGAGAAATCAGGTGAAGAATCATCCATTCGTCACAGGCCATCTCTTTCATCTCCAGCAGTCCATTTTTTACACTCGTCCAGCTTCCTTTTCATTTTAACAGAATAGTCATTGAAAAATCGCTGCTTTTTTCCTAAAATGAGAGTGTACCTCGCGAAGGGTGAATCGCCAAGACGGCTCGGCTCCGCACCGTTCTTTGACGTGACCGTTTGAGTGATAGAAGGGAAGGATAGCATGTCTCAATATACCTATGTCGATCAGGAGACCTGTATTGCTTGCGGTGCCTGCGCGGCATCGGCTCCTGATCTTTATGATTATAACGAAGAGGGGATTGCCTTTTCACTGCTGGATCAGAATCAAGGCATCACTAAAGTGCCTGATGAGCTGATGGAAGACCTAATGGACGCTTATGATGGCTGCCCGACTGAATCCATTCAGATCGGCGATCACCCCTTTAAGCAGCCTGCTGAAAACGGGGCAGAGCGATAAACTGTGATTGAAAAATGAAAGAGTCTGACAGGAGAGCAGCGCCTCCATCAGGCTCTTTTTTTCTGCGTTAAGTATATAAAATTGAAGAGGAATTAAGTATAAGAAAAACTAAGGCGCAGCCGGCATTCAAAGGACTTGGCTACGCCAAGTTTTTCTAAAGTTTTTTCATGAAGTGCCGTCCGGATTATCCCAATCTTTCTCCACGATTTTAGGCAGTAAAAATTCGAACATCGTTCCCTCGCCTTTTTTGCTATGAACCGTAATATCTCCCCCATGAGCATCAATAATATGCTTTGCAATGGACAAGCCAAGTCCGGTTCCTGCCTTGCCCCTTTTTCGAGACTTATCCGCTTTGTAAAAACGTTCAAAAACAAAGGGCAAGTCCTCCTTGGCAATCCCTGTCCCCGTATCGCGGACACGAACGCGAAGAGCATCCGGTAACATTCGGACATGAACAGCCACAGAGCATCCTTCGGGCGTATGTCGAATCGCGTTGTCAATGAGATTCGTCAGAACTTGTTCAATACGATCGGGATCGATCACAAATTTTTCATCCTCCGGCAAATCGCATTGGAGTGAGAGAGCAATGCCCTCTCTTTGCGCCAAATTCTGAAATTTTCCAACCGCGTGATCAAAAAAGGTGGTCAATCGCGTACTTCTCTTATTTAGCTGGAAATGACCGGCCTCCAGCTTAGCAAGATCAAGCAATTCACTAACCAGTCTGCCGAGCCGCTTCGACTCGTCAAGAACGATTTTCGCCATTTCCTTCTTATCCTGTTCAGTCTCGGCAATATCGTCAATGATGGCTTCGCTATAGCCCTGAATCATGGCAATCGGTGTCCGCAATTCATGACTGACATTAGCGACGAAACCTCGTTTCATCTGATCCAGCTGCCGCTCCTCCGTCATATCACGCAGGACCGCCACCGCTCCCCGCAGTTTCTGCTTGTCGCGCAGCGGGGTCAGGATGATCACCCAGAAACGGCCCTGTACAGAAAGCTCATGTACGATCTGTTTTTTCTGCAGATTTTCGCCGCTCAGCCATTCCGTAATGATCTCCGGGGTCACTCTCCAATTCTCACGATTTTCATGATTTTCAAAATTGCTGGCCTTTAAAAAATGGTTGGCCGGAGGATTGCTGGCTATCCATTCCCCTTTTTCACCGAGCAGCAGAACTCCATCTGCCATATTATCGATAATACCGGCTAATTGCTCCTTCTCCTGCTCCGAGGCGGTCACATTCGCTTTAAGCTCTATTCTCATTTTATTAAAAGCAACAGCCAATTCGCCGACTTCATCCGTAGTAATCACCGGCACGCTCATATCAAAATTTCCGCGGGCAACCTGCAGCGCAGCACTGCGCATTTTTCGCAGCGGTAAGCCGATCCGTGTCGATAGGAAGAAGGCAAAAAACGTGGTCAGGATGATCGCAATACCTGTGCTGATGTATATCAGCTTTTTTGAACGGTCCATCGCATTCTGAGCAATTTGAAGCGATTGATAGACATAAACGGTCCCATGACGGCCATCACTCAGGCGCATCGGGATGCCCACAACCATCAGCTGCGCCTGACGGCCGGATCGCGAAGCAAGCTGGAACACACCGTTCTTTTCAACGCGGTGCGTTCCGTTCAAAGCCTTTTTGAGCTGCGGATCATTTTTAAAAAATTGGGAACTCAACCGCGGTATTCCTTTTCCGCCTTTCTGCTGATACTGACTGCCGATAAAAACAGAACTACCGGCATGATAAACGTCAGTAATGTCTGAAATCGAATTCAATGCCGTACGGTGATCTTCGCTCTGAATCAGCTGTACCGCTTTTTGTCCGATTTTTTCTAATTGCACTTCAGTTTGTTGCAAATTGCTGTTTTCAAAAAACTGAAGCAGCAGAAAAGTGAGAAAAAACAGGACCAGTGTTACCAGAGCGATGATAGTTGCCCATAGCTTCGTGACAACACTTCTAAGAATCATGCCTGCGTCTCTACTTCAATTTTATAGCCGACTCCCCAGACGGTAACAATCATTTCCGCTGCTTCTTCAGAGACGCGGTTCAGCTTTTCGCGTAGCCGTTTGACATGCGTGTCAACGGTTCTTAAATCACCGAAGAATTCATAATTCCAGACATCCTTGAGCAGCTGTTCGCGAGAAAACACTTTATCCGGATTCTGCGACAAGTAATAGAGCAGCTCGTATTCTTTCGGGGTCAGGCTGACTTCCTGATCATCAACCTTGACGCGGTGAGCATCGTGATCGATGACCAAATGTGGAAAAACAATAACATTTTTAGCTGACGTTTCGGTTTCCAAAAATTTCGTCTTCGATGAACGGCGCAATAATGCTTTGACCCGTAAAACAACCTCGCGCGGACTAAACGGCTTGACGATATAGTCATCCGTCCCGGACTCAAATCCCTGCACACGATTCGCTTCTTCGCCCTTTGCAGTCAGCATGATCACCGGTGTCGCCTTCGATTCTCTCAGTTTCTCGCAGACCTCGACCCCATCCATACCCGGAAGCATCAGATCGAGCAGAATCAAATCGTAATCTTTATCTAGAGCCAGCTGAAGCGCAAGATCACCGTCCTCAGCCTCATCAATCTGATAGTTTTCCCTTTCAAGATACATTCTCAGTAGTTTGCGGATCCGTTCTTCGTCATCCACTACTAAGATCGTCGTTTTCTCTTCCATTCCCGATCCATCCCTTCAACCTGACCCGTTCTTATCACTCTCTTTATCTTTTGACGGCTGCAGCTTAATCGATGTTAAAAGAGAGCTTAAAACTTTCTGGCAAACAATGGATGCACAGATAAGAACAATCCGGGTTCAATGTGTCAATACTATGTCTTATTTTAAACAATTTCAAGAAAAAAAACAGCATTGAATACTTCAATTTAGACAAAAAGATCATAGATATGCCCATGATACGCCTTTTTTGTCCTCAATTATTTTTCATTGCCGACGAGATGATAGAGTGTCTTCACTTCGTGCGGTTTCAGCCGTCTGCTATCCCCCGGATGCAATCCATTCAGGCTGAGAAAACCATACCGTTCACGTTTCAGCTTACGGACATGCAGATGAAGCGCTGAAAACATGCGGCGGATCTGCCTGTTTCGGCCTTCATGAATGGTTAACTGAACGGAGGCGCTGCCTTTTTCCTTGTCACTGGCAATCATCCGGACTTTCGCCTGAGCGGTCATCCCATCGTCCAGTTTGATTCCAGTAGCTAGCTGACGCAGCTGATCAGCAGTGGGTATTGGATTGATTCTTGCTATGTATGTTTTATCGATTTCAAAGCTCGGATGCATCAGTCGATGGGCGAGCTCGCCGTCATTCGTCAGGAGAAGCACACCGGACGTATCATAATCCAATCGTCCGACCGGAAAGATACGTTCAGAGACCTGCTGAAAAAAATCAAGCACAGTTGTCCGTCCCCGATTATCTGATACGGATGAAATGACTCCCACGGGTTTATAGAGCAGATAATAGACGAAGATCTCCTTATCCAGAGGTACGCCATCGACGGTTACCGTGTCCTCCGCTGATACCTTCGTTCCCAGTTCTTTTACTTCTGTGCCATTGACTCGGACCCGGCCGTCCAGAATCAACTGTTCCGCTTTTCTTCTGGATGCAACTCCCGCCCGGGCAATCACTTTTTGCAAACGTTCCATGACTTCACCTCAACGTTATCATAACCTGCAAAGCTCTATTTAACAAGCATCCGTTCAACGCGTCTCGGGAAAATTCCTGAATTGAAGGAAAAATTTCTTACTCCTTATGGAAGAATTTTCCGCAAAAAAAGCTCTGCTATCGTAAAGTTGCAGAAGCTTTTCTCTATTATTTGCCAAATACCAAAGTGACAATCCAGACCGCGCAGCAAACGCCAACAGCATCCGCGAGCAGACCGACCTTCAGTGCATCGCCTATTTTGCGAATACCGACTGCACCGAAATAGACCGTGACTACGTAAAAAGTTGTATCTGTGCTCCCTTGCATGACTGATGCCAGCCGGCCGATATAGCTATCCGGCCCATAGGTTCTCACAAGTTCAGTCATCAGCCCGAGTGCACCATTTCCAGAAATCGGCCGAAGCAGAGCCAGCGGCACGACTTCAGCCGGGATACCGATCAGGGAAAAGAGCGGCCGGAGCAATTCCGTTAGCGCATACATCGCTCCTGATGCTCGAAAAACGCCAATCGCTGTCAGCATACCGACAAGAAACGGCATAATGGAAAAAGCTAGTTTGATGCCGTCTTTGCCACCTTCGACAAAGGCTTCATAGGATGCCGTTCTTTTATAAGAGGCATAGAGCAAAATAATTGCTATCAGTACGGGGACAATCCAGATGGATAGAGTTGTGATCACTGTCATTTGGACTTGTGCTCCTTTCTTTTCCGGTGATAATAGAAAAGCCGGTCAATCAGGAGCGCAGCAATCGTTGTGCATAATGTCGCCAGCAAGGTGGGGCCAACGATATCCGTCGGTGCAAGGGATTTGTTCTGCATTCGGATAGCAATCACGGTTGTCGGAATCAGCGTCAGGCCGGATGTATTCAGCGCCAGCAGCGTAATCATCGATCGGCTCGGTCTATTTTTTCCGCCATTGAGCTTCTTGAGTTCCTCCATGGCCTTAATCCCCATCGGTGTCGCTGCATTGCCCAGTCCAAACAGATTGGCGATCATATTGGAGAGAATATAACCCATCGCCGGATGATCCGGCGGAACCTCCGGAAAGATATGACGGATCAATGGCTTAAAGAAATGAGCAAGTTTATCAAGGAGTCCGGATCGCTCAGCCACTTTCATCAGGCCAAGCCAAAAGATCAAGATACTAATTAATCCGATGCAGATGGTCACCGCATAAGAAGCGGAGTCAAAGAGAGATTTATTCACCGCATCCATTGTGCCATTAAAAGCAGCGTAGAGCAGGCCAACAAGGAATAGCACAACCCAAATGATATTAATCACGGATTATCTGCTCCCTCTCCGCTGATGATTGCGCCGAAGAATCCGCGTACAGCCGACCAGAAACCTTTATTCGTCGGTTTTCCCTGCTGATAATAGACAGGCAGGGAACCCAGCTTTTCACCGTGTACGGTGATTAGAATTCGGCCAGTGGGTTCTGGAGCGGTCCATCCTTTCTTGCTTTTTGAAGGCGCCAGCAAAATCAGTTTTTTGGTAAAACTGCGTTTCTCGTCTGTCGTCAGCGGCAGCTGCATGGATCTTTTGACAAAGATTTTATTCTTATAGAATTTAGAAACGTCGGCGTGAAGCCTTCCTTTCCGGACAACCTGAATATTCTTAAAGGTCTGGAAGCCCCATTCAAACAGATTTCGATGATCAAGCCAATCATCCCCATCATTCAAGGTCACGGCAATTAAGTCCATCTTTCCTTTCGTAGCGGTCGAAATCAATGTTCTTCCGGCAGCTTTGGTAAATCCGGTTTTCCCGCCTGTCGCATATTTATACTGCTTCAGCATTTTATTTTTATTGCCCCAGACGCGCGCTTCTGATTTATTGTCCGGTGCCGCCCGATAAATTCTTGTCCCGACAATTTTCCGAAAAAGCGGATGCTGCATAGCATAGCGGGTCAGCAGAGCCATATCGTAGGCCGAAGAATAATGATCCGGATTCTCCAGGCCATTAGGGTTGGTGAAGTGTGTATCCGTCATTCCAATCTCTTTTGCCTTCTCATTCATCATAAAGACAAAGCCCTGCTCGCTCTGTCCAACGGCCTCAGCAATCGCCCGAGACGCGTCATTCCCTGATCGAAGCATCAATCCGTACACCAGATCGCGAAGCTTGATCTTTTCACCCGCTTTTAAATAAATCGATGATCCTTCCGTACGAATCGCCTCGGCACTTACCGTGGTTCGTTTATTCATCTTACCCGATTCAATCGCCAAAATGGCGGTCATCACTTTTGTAATACTGGCAATCGGCAGCTTTTCATGACTGTTTTTCCCGTAGAGCAGACGTCCTGAGGATTGGTCAATCAATGCGGCGGATTGTGCGGAAACACCAGGAGTTTTCCCATCAGCCTGTCCTGGATAGAGCATTGCAAAAAGTATAAAACAAAAAAGCGTGAGCAGCGCTTTTCTCAGCATGAACCACATCACGTTCATCCCCTGTCCTGATGATAATACAAGCTTATGTCAGAAGCAGCGGTTTATGAGTAGTATCTGAAAAAGGCAATCGCAAACGCTTATTGTGCAAAAAAATAGTCCTGTTTATTCGGGGGCATATTCGGCAGCTTGCTCTTTTGCAGTGCCCAAGTTGTCTAATGTCTCCTTATACTGATCATAAAAAAGATCATAGGCGTCCAATTGTTCATTAGGCTGGCTGACAGCCTTCAGCAGCGGCGGCATTTCCTCAATGGAATGCAGGCCGAAATAATCAAGGAATGCCGAAGTGACTCCATAAAGTATCGCTCTGCCTGCACCTTCCGCTCGTCCAACCTCCTTGATCAGTCCCTTTAATAATAAAGTATGCAGAGCTCGTTCCGACTTTACCCCGCGAATTTCATCAATCGTCATCCGCGAAACGGGTTGTTTATAGGCAATAATGGCCACGGTTTCAAGTGCGGCTTGAGAAAGCGGAGTCGCTTTCGGAATGGTCGCAAATTTTTCAATATAAGGTGCCAATTCCGGTTTGGTAGTCAGCCGCCAGCCGAACGGAATATCGCTGATCATCAGCGCGCATGACGGATTTTCTATGTAATCTTTCTTCATGTGCTCAATGATATGATGGATTTCCTTCGATGAGCAATCAGGAAACATTTTTTCAATCTGGCTAATCTGAAGGCCCTCCTCTCCATTCAGATAAAGCAGCCCTTCAATAATCGAACGCTTCTTCGCCGCTGTCAAAACGATCCGCCCCCTCTCCAAGTTCTATCCGTATTTCCGAAAAGTTTTCCTTCTGAGCACAAACAATCGCTTTCTTCTTCATCAGTTCCAGCATCGCCAGAAAGGTCACGACCAAATGTTCCCGATCCTGCTCGACGAACAAAGCCTCAAAGGTCAGCGGATGGTCAGCAAGACGCAGAAGATGCATCAGAACATTCATCTGCCGGCCAATCGGTAACACCTGCTTATCAATCTTTGTGCTAAGCGGCTTTTCCAGTTTCTTACGGTCAAGCATGCGCTGAAAAGCGCGCAGCATGTCATGAACCGTTGCCCGGTTCTCGGCAGGGATCTGTGACCAATCTTCTTTCCCATAATCTTGTAAATCATCGGCCGGTTTTGAAAAGAGCAGCAGACGACCGCTTTCTTCGTGGCGCAGCACCTCAGCGGCATTCTTATACTGTCTGTAATCGATCAACTGCTGGATCAAGGCTTGACGAGAGTCCTCCGGATCCTCATAGGGCTCCTCCGCGAGTTCATCAATCAATTCCGGTTTCGGAAGCAGCATCCGACTCTTCATGGCGATCAAGGTCGCTGCCATAACCAGATACTCACTGGCAATATTCAATTCCAGTTTCTGCATATGATGAATGAAATCCAAGTATTGATTTGTAATCTCAGCTACCGGAATGTCATAAATATCAATCTCAAATTGCTTTATTAAGTGCAAGAGTAGATCCAGAGGGCCTTCAAACGCATCGATTTTTACTTTGTATTCCAAAGTTTCCCCCCCCCTCTGATCACCAAACGATGTAAAGTAATCATAGCATAGAACAGCTGTTTGATATAGAGTATCCCGGGCAAAGTCTGCCGGATGCTGCGCCCATTCACCCAAAACCGCAATTTCAGATTTGCAGTTTAGAAAAACTTGGCGTAGCCGAGTTCTTTGACTTTTGCAGGTGCGCTCCGGTGACTCGCTTGCCGCGGGCAGTCTGAGAGCCTCCTCGGTCAGGCATGAATCTGCGGGGTCTCTCTTAGCCTGCTCTTCCCGCAGGCGTCTCATCCCCTGTGCTTCCCTGCTCTATTTTTTTACTTTCTTTACTTGTTAGAAAAACTTGGCGTAGCCAAGTTCTTTGAATGCCGGCTGCGCCTTAGTTTTTCTTATACTTAATTCCTCTTCAATTTTATATACTTTCTGAACGTACAAAAAAAGCAGGCTTCTATTTGCCTGTTTCTTCTTTTTCTTTATCGATGAAGCAATGGTTGAAGTAAGCTTTGATTTCCTCTGAAGGAACCAAGTGCATCTCGTCCGTCAGCATTTTTTGCAAGGCAATAATCATTTTCTTCCCGATTCCTTCATCGCGATAAGAAGGATTGACACTCAAGTGAGTGATTACTGCTTCCTTCGGCTGAATGAAGTGAACACCAATCACACCAATTATATCTTCTTCGGCTTTCCACAAGAATAATTGCCACTCTTCTTCATCTTCGTAACAGTGAACCGTATGAAGCAAGGCTTTGATCTCTTTCTCGGAAGGAACAAAAGAAAGCAAGCCCATCGCTATCTTTTCATAGCTTTTTTTATAACGAATCAGCATTTTATACCCCTCATTGCAGGAGATAACATCAGTTAAAGGAAAATACGTTTTCAGCCGCAAATAATCACCGGACAGCTCCGTTGCCTGCCCGAATATAGGATGCCGGTGGATTTCAGCGATATCTCCTTATCATTCTTACAGATACATCTATATTATAACCAAAAGAAATAATTTGTGCACATTTAGGCTTTATGAGGTGCAAAGACTTTGAGCGGTACGTCATGTTGGATTAGATCCTCATAGGTTTCCCGGCGAACAACGAGCGATGTCTCGCCGTCTTCAGCAAAGACGATTGCCGGATTGGTCAACCGATTATAGTGACTCGCCATCGAATAGCCATAAGCACCTGTGCTGAGAATAGCCAGAATATCCCCGCTTTGGCAGGATGCCGGCAGCGAGGCCTCTTTTATCAGTACATCACCCGTTTCACAGCATTTTCCGGCGACAGCGAAAACAGAGGTATGCGGTTCGGATGCCTGGCTGGCACAAAGCGCCTGATATTTCGCCTGATAGAGAGCCGGACGGATATTATCCGTCATCCCTCCATCAACAGACAGATACGTTCTAACGCCGGGAATCTCCTTGAAGCCGCCGACCGAATACAAGGTTGTCCCGGCTTCACCGACGAGTGAACGGCCAGGTTCAACACAGATACAAGGAATAGGCAAGCGATACCGTTCGCATTCCGTCTCAATTGCTGCCACAATTTTATCGATATAGCTCCTTATGGGCAGCGGATGATCGGCATCCGTATAGTGAATACCAAAACCGCCGCCGACATTGAGCACGCGCATCACAAATCCATGCGTAGATACCCAGCTCTGCGCGTAACTGAAAATCTTGCGAATCGCTTGAATAAATCCTTCAGTTTCAAAGATTTGCGAGCCGATATGGCAATGAAGTCCGATCAGATCCAGGTAATTCGAGCCCAGCGCCTGTTTCACCGCACGTTCAGCCATCCCATTGTCCAAGTTGAAGCCGAATTTTGTATCATCGTGGCCGGTCATGATAAATTCATGCGTATGTGCCTCCACTCCCGGCGTCACACGCAGCAAAATATTCATCGTCTGATTCCGTTCGGCGCACATTTTTTCCAAGCGATTAAGTTCATAGAAATTATCGACGACAATTGTACCAATATGTGCATCGAGGGCAAGAGCCAACTCGCTATCCGATTTATTATTGCCGTGAAAATGAATCCGTTCAGCAGGCATTCCGGCTTTTAGAGCCGTAAATAATTCCCCGCCGGATACAACATCAAGAGCGAGATTGGATTCTCTGATTAACTGAATCATCGCGATTGTCGAAAAAGCCTTACTCGCGTAGGCCACTTGCCAGTCAAGCTGCTTATACTGAGAAAAAGCATCCTTAAATTCGTTGATTTTTTGTTTGATTAATGCCGTATCATAGACATAAAGCGGTGTTCCATATTCCTTTGCCAAGGCGACCGTATCACAGCCGCCTATCGTTAAATGACCTTCTGCATTTATCGCCTGAGTGCCTAGCAAAAAAACCTCTCCTTCCCCTTCTCCCGGAAACACCGTATCATCCAAAGCGCTTTAGTGGGCAAAAAAAACCTGTGTCTCCAGAACACAGGTTTTACGTACACCATGCGCCCGAAAAGTGCTCCACTGCGCGAGACGCACAGTGACAGTCTGCAGCTTTTTCAACTGTAAACCAGCAAGCTGTCCGTGGAAAACAGCTGCTTCGGCGGGTTGACCCTTCTGAAACGATCCTCGTCTTCCAGACTCCCGTTTCTTACTCATTCGTCCCGCTCCTCTAATCTGCTCAAAGGATGTCATTTAAATTTAATTTAGTGTATCACGATTGGCAGGCAATGACAAGGTCTACTTTGCCTTAGGCTGCCTGTATTTATCAATCGGCCGGACAATGCTGGGGCGCAGCACGGAAGTCGGAAGTGCGCGTCTAATGAGCACATTATAAAGACCGGTCGGATTGAAGGGGATGAATGGCCACAGATACGGTGTATTCAGATTGGTAACGTGAGAGAGATAGACGATAAAGAAAGTGGTAGCAATCATGAAACCGGGCACGCCCAACAGTCCTGCAGCAAGGATCAGAATGAGTCGTGTGATTTTATTAGCCAGCTGCAATTCATAACTGGGGGTGGCAAACCCGCCGATAGCCGATACAGAGGTGTATAAGATCACTTCTGGAACAAAAACACCGACCTGTATCGCAATTTGGCCAATTAGTACGGCGGCTATCAAACCCAGCGCCGTAGATAGCGCAGTCGGCGTATGGATCGCCGCCATACGCAATGTTTCAATGCCTGCTTCAGCAATTAAGATCTGTATCAGTAGAGGCAGATGATAATGCGTGGCATTGGGTCCAATGAAATCAAGCCCACTTGGCAATAAGTGATGAGTCACCAGCAGCAGCCAAAGCGGGACGAGGAATACAGAGGCCAGTACAGCGAGAAAACGTGTCCAGCGCAGCATCCCGCCTGCAGCGGTCACCTGACGATATTCCTCGACATGCTGCAAGTGATGGAAAAGGGTCGTCGGCAGTATCATGATACTGGGCGAAGTATCCGTGATTAAAATGACATGCCCTTCCAGAAGGTGCGAAGCGGCAACATCCGGACGCCCCGTGAAACGAACGAGCGGATAAGGATTCCAGCCCTGTTTTAAAATAAACTCCTCGAGAGCATTGTCCGCCATCGGAATGCCGTCCACATTGATCTGCTTAAGCTCTTTTCTCAGCGTTTTCAATAACCCCGGATTGGCGACATCCTTTAAATAACAGAGACAAACATCCGTTTTGGAGCGTTCGCCGATTTGCATTAATTCACAACGGAGCCTCGGATCACGAATCCGCCGACGTATTAATCCTGAGCTTTCAATAATATTTTCAGTAAAACCGTCTTTTGCGCCACGAACGACCTTTTCAACATCCGGTTCCTGCGGCTGCCGCCCCGGATAATGGCGAAGATCGATGATTAAGGCTTTTTCTTCACCATCGATGAGCAGCGCAATCCTACCGGTCAGCATTTTATCAACGACGATATTTAACTGATCGGCTTCTTCGACCTGATAGTGGACGAGGTGCTGTTTAATCACCAGAAAGCTCTCATCATTAGGAACATGCTCGTTCACCAAACGCATCAATTCACTCATGAGTATGGAAACAATCATGCCATCAGACAAACTGTTTGTGTAATAGATTCTGCAGTCCCTGCCGAGAATTTGTATATCACGTACGCCGAGATCAAAATTTTGCGGTCCAATCTCCAGAACTTTCTGAAGCAATTCTTCATTTTCTTTAAGCTGCTTGCTGATCGGTGTTTTTTCTGCCAGCATCGGCATCGTTGTTAATCCTCCTTATGATTGATGTAACGAATTAACCTTTAGGTTTAAAAATGAGGGCAACGATAAATCCAAAAAGAATAGCCGACGTAATTCCTGCTGAGGTCAGCTTAAAGATCCCGATGGCAATGCCGAGATAGCCATGCTGATGCCCCTCAGACATGGCGCCATGCAGCAAGGAATGGCCAAAGCTCGTAATCGGAACGGTAGCTCCGGCTCCGGCAAACTGGATTAAATGATCATAGAGCCCGAAAGTATCCAGAACCGCTCCGAGAACGACAAATGAGGCAACGACATGCGCAGGGGTCAACTTAAAAATGTCGATTAGCAATTGACCAATGACACAGATCGTACCGCCCACCAGAAAGGCGTAGACGAAAATCATGACAACGCCTCCTTTGCCGATTCCAGAACCACAGCCTGGGCAATGCATGGAATCGTATCCTTCTGCTTCGTTGTCGCATTGTTTAAAAGCGCACCGGTTGCCACAACGAGAACACGTTTTAACGAACCTTCAGCGAGCCGTTTATAGAGATAGCCGTAGGTCACAACGGCCGAACAGGCACAACCGCTCCCGCCGGCATTGACCGGCTGATCCGGACTATAAATCATCAATCCGCAATCCTGATGCACTTTCGTAATATCCAACCCTTTTTCCAATAATAATTCTTTCAAAATCGGTGAGCCGACACTGGATAAATCACCGGTGACTATCAAATCGTAATCTTCGGGACTGCGGCCAGTGTCCTGAAAGTGCTGCCAGATCGTATCCGCAGCCGCTGGGGCCATCGCCGCCCCCATATTGTTCGGATCCCCGATCCCCCAGTCAATGACGCGCCCGATCGTGGCTTCGCTCAACCGAACTTTACCCGGCTCCTTGGTGACCAGCGCCGCTCCTGCACCAGTCACGGTGAAGGTCTGTGTCAGGTTCATCGGCCCTCCATATTCAGTCGGATAGCGGAATTGGCGCTCCGCTGACGCATTATGACTGCTGACTGCGCAAAGTACCCGATCGGCGTAGCCGCTGTCAACGAGCTGGGCAGCCTGCGCCAAGGTTTCCATCGAGGTGGAGCAGGCACCGAACATCCCGAAATAAGGGATACGCATCTCGCAGGCAATGAAATTTGAGGTGACCGTCTGATCCATGAGATCGCCCGCTAGAAAAAGATCAATATCTCCTTCCTTTTTTCCGGCTTTAGCCAGACAGAAAGCAATCGCCCGGCGCATCAGACTGCGCTCTGCCTCTACCCAATCTTTTTCACCACAATCGAGGGTTGAGAATTCTTTATCGAAATTACCGGCCAGAGGCCCTTGGGCTTCAAGCGGCCCAACCGTCGTACCGGTGGAGGCCAAATAAACCGGAAGATCATAGCGCCATGTTTGTTGTCGAACCTTACTCACAGACTCTCGCTCCTTTCAAAAAATCTGTTCAATGAATAAACGGATGATGCCCAGAACAGCTGCTGAGACCACACCGAAAACGATCACGGATCCGGCGAGTGAAAACAGATTGGTGGCTATGCCTAGCACGATTCCCTCATTTTTATGTTCGAGAGCGGCACTGGTAATCGAATTGGCGAATCCAGTCACCGGAACAATTGAACCCGCACCTGCAAAACGAGCCATTTTATCGTACCAGCCGAAACCGGTCATTAAAGCCGCAATCAGGATCAGCGTTGCCGAAGTCGGGTTCCCCGCCGTTTCTTTGGTAAATTGAAAGAAATGAATATAGAAGGTTTGCATGCACTGACCGATGAGACAGATCATGCCTCCAGAAAGAAAAGCCTTCAAACAATTCCCAAAATAAGGGATCTTCGGCAGAAAAGGTTTGATATTTTCACTATAATTTTTCGGATCGTTAAGCATTCCATACTTCTCCCTTCCGTCACTGTAACGATGTCAATAGTATTTGTTGCCATCGGAAAATTATCCTTGATTTTTTTGAGATTCAGAACAACGCGAAAAAAAAGAGCCGAATGGCTACTCAGCCATCTGACTCTTAATCTCTTCCAATATTTTTTTCTCAAGACGGGAAACCTGAACCTGCGAAATACCCAGACGTGCTGCAACCTCTGTCTGTGTCTGATCCTTGAAGTAGCGAAGATAGACAATCAGCTTTTCCCGATCATTTAACCGTTCGACCGCTTCACGAACCACCATTCTATCGAACCATTTGCCGCTCTCTCCATCAGAGATCTGATCAAGGATGGTTATCGGATCGCCGTCATTCTCGA
Source organism: Sporolactobacillus sp. (assembly GCA_047718855.1). Taxonomy (GTDB): domain Bacteria; phylum Bacillota; class Bacilli; order Bacillales; family Sporolactobacillaceae; genus Sporolactobacillus. The sequence goes on from JBDNRY010000001.1 coordinate 273,160, forward strand.
ATACCGTTTCATGAATGGATGAGGGCGCCCGAATCGCTTCCTGAGAAAGGACAATGTCTTCAGCAGAAAGCTCAAGCGCCTCCGCAAGTTCGCTGATTGTCGGATTCCTGCCTAACTTTTTAGACATCTCATCCTTTTTTTTGCGGACACGAATTCCCATCTCTTTGAGCGAGCGGCTGACCTTCACTGCACCATCATCGCGAATAAATCGTTGAATTTCTCCGATAATCATCGGTACCGCATAGGTCGAAAATTTGACATCATAAGTCAAATCGAATTTATCCACAGATTTCAAAAGGCCGATGCAGCCGATTTGAAACAAATCGTCGGGTTCATAGCCTCGATTAATAAAACGTTGAACAACTGACCAGACCAGTCGCATATTTTTGGAAACCAGCCGATCGCGGGCCTCGTGATCACCCGATTGACTGCGTTTGATCAGTTTTTTCACTTCATTATCATCAAGCAAAGGTTCCTTGGCGCCAATTTTCCGATCAAGCTCCATTTGCATGTCTCCCTACTTGCATACCGCGCGGTTGTGGGTAACTTCCTTAGTCATGAAGATCGTCGTTCCCTTGCCAACCTCCGTTTCAACCATTACGTGATCCATGAAGTTTTCCATGATCGTGAATCCCATCCCGGAGCGTTCCAGTTCAGGCTTGGTTGTGAACAAGGGCTCTTTGGCCCGTTCCACATCAGCAATGCCGATCCCGTCATCGTGAATACTCAGACTGAGCACGCCTTCTTCCATCTGTGCCCAAATTCGGACCATCCCTTTGCCGCTATTCTCATATCCATGGATAATGCAATTCGTCACGGCTTCTGAAACGACTGTTTTTATCTCGGTCAGCTCTTCCAGCGTTGGATCAAGCTGGGCAACAAAAGCGGCGACAGTGACCCGGGCAAAGGATTCATTGGCGCTGATCGCGAGAAAGTCGAGTGTCATCTCATTTTTCATCAAGCCACCCCCAGCGTATGAAGCGCATAATCTTCATTCGTTTCAAGACGGATGATTTTAAACATCCCGCTGAGTTCAAACAAGCGCCGTACAGTAGGCGATATCGAACAAACCACCATTTCGCCGCCCAGTCCGGAAATTTTTTTATAGCGGCCGAGAATAACACCGAGTCCGGAACTGTCCATAAAAGAGAGATCGCCGAGATTTAAGAGAATATGCTGGACGATTTCTTCCTCCATCACCGCATTGACACGTTCTCGAAGGAGATCGGCCGTATGATGATCCAATTCTCCTTCAAGACGGATACAAAGTACGCCGTACTTGACTTCCAAATCCATTTTCAGACTCATTGCATGCTCCCCTCCCATAATTTCTCCACAAGCTTTCCCTGAATCGGAAAGCTTGCTCATGCAAGACCCTCTCGTTTTTCAGGTTCTATAAAACAAGATTCTTTATCTATGAATCGAATTCCTTCTCAGAGACAGAACTAGTGCCGATTCAACAAAAATAGTGTTTTTTCACAGAAGAGATGACGGAATTTTTCCGCGACGACATCATTTCAACCCCTGATTAATGGGTCAAGATCGTTCCTGCACTTCGTTTAAGCAACTGCCACCATGAGGCTCGATCGACTCTTTGTTTGACAATCAGCGGTGTTTTTGAAAGCATTTTTCCCTTTTTCTTAATAATCAGATAACCAGCAGTTGTCCCCGCTTTAATCGGCGCTTTCAACTGACCTTTCATTTCAATCGTTTTCTTCATTCCATTGGCATTTTCTCCTTTTTTCAGGAGCAGGACTACTGGGCGCCCGGTCACAAGAGGAACATGGCTCACGTCCCCTTTTTCAACTTTCTCACTAACCATCAGCTTGTCTTTCTTAGCCAATTCTTTAGTCGTGTAGCTGGCAAAGGCCTGATCCATAAGTGAAGCCACCTCTTTATTACGTTCTTTCGGTGTCGGGGCTCCCATGACAACGGCAATCACACGCATACCGTTCCTTTTTGCCGTCCCCGTCAGGCAATATTTGGCTTCATTTGTAAAGCCGGTTTTCATACCATCTGCACCGGGATAGGTCTTTATTAACTTATTCGTATTGACCAGCCAGAACTTCTTATCCGTATTCTCGCGCAGATAGTCCTCATACTTCGACGTATAGTTAAAAACACGCTGGTAACGAGCGAGTGCTTGTGCCATGACGGCCATATCATGAGCCGTGGTATAATGATTTTTGACGGGAAGACCGGTCGGATTTTCAAAATGAGTGTGGGTCAGTCCGAGCGCTTTTGCCTCCTCATTCATTTGGCGCACGAATGCTTTGCTCGATCCGCTAACGTATTCGGCCATCGCTACGGAGGCATCATTACCAGAAGCGATCGCAATCGCGCGCAACATTTCATCGACAGTCATTGTTTCGCCCGGCTCCAGAAAGACCTGTGAACCGCCCATAGATGCTGCATATTCGCTGACACTGACCTTATCTTTTAGCGAAATCTGATGATGGCTCAGTGCTTTGAAGATTAATAGCAGCGTCATAATTTTTGTCATACTGGCAGGCGGTAATTCTTTATTCGCGTTCTTTTGATAAAGAATTTTCCCGGTTTCCTCTTCGATGACAATTGCTGACTTTGCCCCTTCCTTTTCTCCTGAAGACGGGCGATGAGTCTCGGCAAACGCATTCGACGCTGGGCTCACTAGGCCAAAAAGCAAGGACAGACCAATCAAACAAGCAAAAAATGACTTCATGAATCTACCTCCCACTGACTATAATCTTTAGCATTGTCTCCACAATCCGATGTTTTATACGGATAAAAAGGAAGAAAAGAGCGAGAGATTCGCTGTCTGTCAGCTTTTGAGAAGGCGATAATTGATCGGGCAATTGCTGTGACCGAATAAAAAAACACTCGAACCCGTGACAAACCCGTTCGAGTGTTTCATAATTACCCTTGTTTTATCAGAAATTATTCATTTTTTGATATCAAGCGAGGCGAGAATGTTCCGAACGAGTGAGGTAAAATGATCTTTTACCCGGTCTGCCGTTTCGATGACCTCTTGATGTGACAGCGGCTGATCGAGAATCCCGCAAGCCATATTGGTAATGCATGATATACCCAGCACACGCAGTCCGGCATGTACGGCAGTAATGACCTCCGGAACTGTGGACATCCCGACAGCATCTGCTCCCATGGTCCGCATCATTCGAATTTCGGCAGGAGTCTCATATTGCGGCCCATGTGTCGCCAGATAGACACCCTCACGAACCTTGATCCCCAATTTGCCCGCTTGCTGATGGGCAAGTTGAATTAGGCTGCGATCATAGGCCTGCGACATGTCTGGAAAGCGCGGACCAATGGCTTCATCATTGGGTCCGATCAGCGGACTTGAGCCGAGCAAATTAATATGATCCTTAATCAGCATTAAATCGCCAGGATTGAAGGAGGTGTTGATCCCGCCGCAGGCATTGGTCACGAGAAGCGTCTGAATCCCCAGCGCTCTCATCACGCGCACCGGGAATGCCACCTGCTCTAGCGAATAACCTTCGTAGTGATGATAACGTCCCTGCATCGCCACGACCTTTTTCCCTTCAAGCGTTCCAATTACAAATTGACCCTTATGGCCCTGAACAGTTGGTTCCGGAAAATAAGGGAGAGAGTGATAAGGAATTCTATCGGCATTCTCTATTTGGTCGGCTATATCCCCGAGCCCAGAACCAAGAATCAGACCAATTGTCGGTTCCTGTCGGCATGTTTTCTGAATCGCAGTCAATACTTCTGTGATTTCGTTCATTGGAAGGTTGTCCCCCTGTCTTCTCACTAGTTTCTCGCGCAATCAGGCGCGCGGATGATATTGGCGGTAAAAATCTTTCAACAACGGTTTGGCAGCTGCGGGGAGATGCTCAGCAGTCAGCAGACTCGTCCGCCCTAATAGGGTTTCAACAGATTGCAGATCGGCGCCATTCTCCAGCAAATGAGCGGCAAGTGTTTGTCTGAGCGTCTCCGGAGACAAGGAGCGCCTGATTCCAGCAATCTCTGCATAGCGTTTCAGAATTTTCCAAACTCCCTGACGTGTCAGACGTTGCCCCCTGTGATTGATGAACAGCGGTTCGCCTTCTTTTTCCCTTTGTTCTATGTACTCGCGGACGGCCTGTTCGGCATATTTGCCGAGCGGAAGAATCCGTTCGCCTCCCTTTTCTCCATGACAATGAATAATTCCGATCATGAGATTCAGATCGCGGCAATCCAATTGTATTAATTCACTCACATGCATTCCGGTGGCGTAAAGCACTTCCATCATTGCCCGATCCCGCCGTCCGCCTGCCGTTCGCGTGTCCGCGGCAGCGAGGAGCTGTTCAACCTCCGGATAACTCAGTCGTTCGGAGCGATGGGATTCAACTTTGGGGACATTGATCATATAGGTTGGATCGACAGTTTGCAGCTTCTGGACCATAAGAAAGCGGTGCAGGCGCCGAACAGCCGTTGCCTTCCTCGCCACCGTGGCCTGTGCATTCCCCTGATCTTTGATCCAGTAAAGGAACTTTTTAACGATGACCTCATTAACCTGCATCCAGGTGGAGCAGCCTTGCTGATCCAGAAATTCACGGTATTGATGCAGATCGCGGCGATACGCATCAATTGTATTCGCTGAGAGATGCTTTCTGCCAGACAGATCTTCAAGGAAAAATGAAATATCCTCACTGAATTTCTCCATTTCTATTCCCCATCTCTCAGAAATTCAATCAGCCTCTGATAGCGCTGCGGCCTTCCTGAATTTTGCCAATAGCCGGTAGGATCAAGAGAGAAGCGACCCACCTTGACCGCATCCGCTCCAGGCTGATCATAGCGATGTACATGTTGCTCATGGTAATCTACCCAGTTCAGGCCAAAATAAAAAGCCGCAGTGAGCAAACCGAATAAGAAAAAAATTTTAAGTAGCGCTGACGCTTGCCAGATGAAGTGTTTCACCAGTCCTCACCCCTGCCTCCTCGTGTACATGCTTTTTACAGCATATGCAGCAGCTGCGCAAAAAAGAGTGTCTCAAGCGTTTTTAACGGTATTTCTCTTAAGAAGAAGGTTCACAAAAAGAAACGGTTCATACCTTTTCAAGAAAAAGCAGCCCTGTTTTGATGAAACAGACTGCCTTCGACTTTGCAGATTGAATTTGGAAAGATGGAATACCCTTGCCGGATTAACCCGCCGTCCTTATACTTTTTCCACTTCGTGGGTCCCCGTCTCCGGATCCGTTTTCGATTCGTCTTGTTCTTCCTTGTGCTTTTCCAAACAGCGATGGCAAATTCCATGAAAAGTAAGCCGATGATCCTTGACTTTGAAATGCCATCTGCGTTCCACGACCTTTTCCACTTCGCCGAGTAAATCTTCCTGAATCTCATCGACCGCACCGCATTCGATACAGACTAGGTGATGGTGAAAGTGATTGGCACCTTCCCGGCGCAGATCGTAGCGCGAGACCCCGTCACCAAAGTTTATTTTATCGACCACCTTTAACTCGGAGAGCAATTCAAGCGTCCGGTAAACGGTTGCGAGTCCGATCTCAGGTGCCTTTTCTTTGACCAGCAGATAAACGTCTTCCGCACTGAGGTGATCCTGCTCATTCTCAAGTAGGACACGAACGGTTGCTTCACGCTGCGGTGTCAATTTATACTTCTGCGAATGCAATTGCTTCTTAATACGGTTAATTCGGCCTTCCTCCACAAAAATCCCCCCTGATAACGGACAAGGATGAATCATCCAGACTAATTGAACAATGGAACTGGACAGTAAAAATTCATCGCTATATCAACGCGAACGCACTGCGAGAGATAAGCGGATTTTCAGCCTGCGTTCCCGTCTGATTCCTATTTAATCATCAAAATTATAATCCTTATCGAAAGGGGTGTCAATAAAATAAAATGATTTTTATTTTATAATTATTATATTTTGAGAAAGACAAATCAAAGTGTGCTGGCAATCCAAGTGTTCATCTTTTTCAATTAGAGCGTAATCCCCGGTTAAGAAGCAAGCATCCGAATCAGTTGCGGCGAAACATAGGTTTCGAAAGCACAGGCAATCGCAAGCACTCCGCTTGAGATCAATAACACGATCAGATAACCGATGAACTGCGGCATGAGAGGCTCCCGTCGCACTTTCATCAGTAAATGGCGAATAATTTTCAGCGAACAGGCAACGGCAACGACAGTTAGGAAAATATCATTGGGAATGATCAACAGGTTCTGTGGAAACACACTGACCATTGCCACCCAAAAGCCTTTGAAACCCATCTGACTGACTAAAAAACCGACCGTGAATCCGAGAAACATGCCTTTGACAAAAATCAGAATGAATAGAACAGGCAGCCCAATCACGGAAAGCCCGAGAATCCAGATCAAACTGAGGTTCTGAAAATCAGTACCGAAGCTTTCCTTGAATAGCAAATGCGGGTCAGCAATTTTACCGTTCGACAGTTCGCCGAAAAAGTTTTGCATATATTGAAGGAGATCGTTTCTGACTTCATAGGATAAACTATTAACAACAACGGCGCCAAAAATGATCCCCATCAAAAAAAGTGCAGTGATGAATGTGTATAAGGAACGATAGTCTTTGAAATGTTGTCCGATGAGCTGCTTCAGCCTTTGTCCGATCATCTTTGCAAGACCCCCTGCCTGTTCTTCTCGCAATAAATCTATTAAATAGTCTATGATTTATCACGCAAACTATGACAGGCAGTCTGCCCCATCGAAAAACAGATCGCTATTTGTGATTGCCTGAATCCTGCAAATTCAACCGGCAACTGAAAAAGGTCGAATCAGTGGCTATGCACCTGTAAAAACTGTACACCGAGTATTGATTTTGCGTCGGCAATCCGCCCATCACCAATCATTTCCACAGCTTCGGTTAAACTGACGGCAGCGTTCTCAAGAAACTCATCCGGATCCAGATGCTGGGTTCCCGCTGTCAGCGCATCGGCAAAATACATATGGATGAGTTCATCTGAAAATCCTGGCGAGGAATAGAAGGAGGCGACTCGTTTCATTTGCGTGCAGCGATAACCGGTTTCCTCCTCCAGCTCGCGTGCTGCGGCATCATCCGGATTCTCACCAAGCTCCAGTTTACCCGCGGGAATTTCATAGATGGTCTTGTCCAGCGGATAGCGATATTGGCGGACGAGCAGCAATTTTTCTTCACTGTTTACCGCAATAACGGCCACGGCACCCGGATGCCTGACGACTTCTCGCGTGGATTGCTGACCGTTCGGAAGTTGGACTTTATCTCGAAAAAGATGAACCACTCTTCCTTTAAATATTTCCTCTGATTCAAGCCTTTTTTCGGTGAAGTCCTCCATTGCACGTGCACATCCTTCTCTGATATTTTATAGTCCTAGCTTTGCTTCTCTTATTTTAACATGGCGAATCTGCGGCTAAGAATCATCAGGGCTAATCCCCTATTAAGAATTTTTCACTGAATTATCCGTCTCACCGCGCGCGATCTGCTGATAGCAGAAACACCGCGTTTGATGGTCATTCACCATACCGGCAGACTGCATAAAAGCATAGCAGATCGTTTCGCCGACGAATTTAAAACCGCGTTTTTTCAAATCTTTACTCATCTTCCGCGATTCCTCTGTAGACGCGGGAATCTCGCTAAGCTCCGTATAATGATGCTGAATGGCCCGTCCGCCTGTAAAAGACCAGAGATAGTCGCTGAACGACTGCTCCTCAGCCATAGCCAGCAGGCAGCGCGCGTTGTTAATAATTGCTTCAATTTTGCGCCGATTACGGATGATTCCGCGATCTTCCATCAGCTCGTTCACCTTTTCAGGCGTAAAATCAGCAATTTCCCGCGGATCAAATCCGTTAAAATTCCGTCTGTAATTCTCCCGCCGTTTAAGCACCGTAATCCAACTCAGCCCGGCCTGCATGCCCTCAAGACAAAGGAGTTCAAACAGCTTTTGCGGATCATGCAGGGGTCTTCCCCATTCCTGATCATGATACGCGAGGTAAACTGGATCGCTCGTTGGCCAAGCGCAGCGTTCCCGTCCATCGCCCTGCGCTCCACTTAAGTCAGCCATTTCCAACCTCCCCTAAATCATTCACTATCCTTGTTTTAAAAACAGCCTCCATCTGATGCAGGAAAAGTTCATGCTGACCGGTGAATGTCGCCATTCCTTTACTGTGGGCCACGGTCTGATAGCCGCGCGAATACGCCCCATAAGCGGTCAGATAGTCGCAAATATCGGTACAGACGCCTGTCAGATGCACGCAATCAATAGGATAGGCTTTCAGAATTTGGTCAAGGTTAGTCGCGATAAAAGCATCATATTCCGGCTTAGGCAGAAAAATAACGCCCGCCTCCTGCATATGGGCCTGATACCATTCGCCAAGCGGTCCCCAGAGTTTGGCTCCCCAGCTCCCTTTCACATTATGGACTGGCCAAAGTTCAAAATGCGGATCATCCGGCTCATGGGCGTCCATGCAGAAAATAACCGGTTTCTCTTCATGGTGGAACCGGGAAGCAAGTGCGGTAATATAAGGGACAATCTCCTGAGCAGGCTTTCCGGCAGTTAGTCCCCCTTTATCATCAACAAAGTCATTGCTCATATCGATGACGAGTAAGGCCTCTCTCGACATGATTCATCCCTCCTCGTGCAAATTTGATCTTAGTTTATATAATTATCTCATATTTGCGGAATGAATGATTAATTTTAAAAAAAATACTCAGCGATAGGTTTGAATAAAAGACGATGTTAACGTTGTATTGCCTATTGGCTGTGTGGATTTAAGCACAACGGGCGAAAACGCTCACGGATCGCCTACGGAAAACGAGCGTCTGAAGTGAAAATCAGCAACCACGTAGAACAGAATCAAATAAAAAGGAATGCAAGAAGCGAACATCATTCCCGCTCCCCTTGATTTCCCCATCAAAAATGAGCCAGAGCCTATGATCGGACATCATAGAGTCCTCCAAAATCTCTGCACCTTTATACCGACAGGCTGCTTGATGATTTCCTGCAAGCCCTTCCATATTGATTGTAGATCATCTTCCGTCTATACTTTGGGGAGAATACAAGATGATAGTTGCATAACCATTTGGTATGGGCTAGACTGTTCGCTTGATTAGCCATTTCCAGTCCTTCTTTTCTTGAACAACAATATAGTCTGAACATCTATATTCTACCGAAATGAAGCAAAATAAGAGGAGCCTCACGCAGTCCCCGAACTGAACAGGGCGTTACGATTAAGTTGAAAACTAATTAGACGAGGGAGAGCTAGATATGAACAAATGGACTAAATTATTCATGGTTTCAGTCCTTGCTGTAGCGAGCTTACTGACTGTAACATCATGCAGTACATCCAATAAACCCAATAAGCCCAATAAACCAGCAGAAACAATTAAAGTGGGCTACACGCCTTTAAAGACAGCTGGCTCCACTCGTAACGTGGCTGCTACGGGTAAAAATGCCCTTTATACAAAACCCGGCACGGTAAAAGGGGCTAAACGAGTGGCTTCCAAGAGTAAGATGGCAAAATTTGCTTCTTATACTGGTGCAGATGCTAAATATTACTATTTTAATCGGATGAACCACGCTTATAAGGGTTCCACTTATTATTTCCGTGCCTACGGTTATAAAATCACCCACACCGGTTCCGTTTATTATCGTGTCGTGACGATGAATGGTTACTATCGGGGTTACGTCTATGGGGGCAAAAAAGTCGGTTCATTTGCTGGCGGGGTTAAAAAAGCAGCGACTACCCAAGCCACGACAATTCCTGCTAACTTTAAGGATTACGTCGGGATTGTCATTCCAGGTACTGTTTGGAATTATCCTCCCTACACTCAATACAAGACTAAACGATTGGGTAAAGTAAACTGGACAATTCCAAGTCTGGCTAAATTTAAAGTCATTAATGCTGTAAAACGGACTCGGGAACAAGATATTTACTACTACCTTGAACCTCAAAATAACCCAGCACCTCCAGATTTTCCCTTCCGTACTCCGTCAGGAGTTCGGATTAATAAAAGATCTCAATATATCCCAGTACCTTCAGGTTGGGTAAGTGCTCAATACGTTATTTCTTACAGTGAAATTGAAAACAATCAAGGAATTATTGATAATTGATCGCTCTAACGCGTCATTCATGTACTATAAACGATCAAATAAAAAAGAGATTGAGGTTGGCTCCCCCTTATTATTAACTTGTTGAGTTATAATGAGACAAGATAGAGGGGGATTTAGCTATGAACAAATGGACTAAATTATTCATGGTTTCAGTCCTTGCCGTAGCAAGCTTATTGACTATAAAATCATACAATATTTTCAATACAGAAACAATTAAAGTAGGCTACACGCCTTTAAAGACAGCCGGATCAACCCGTAACATAGTCGCTACAGGTAAATACGCCCTTTATACGAAACCCGGCACGGTAAGATGGGCTAAACTCGTGGCTTCCAAGAGCCAAATGGCAAAATTTGCTTCTTATACTCATGCAGATGCTCGTTATTACTACTGGAATAATAGGAACCACGCTTATAAGGGTTCCACTTATTATTTCCGTGCCTACGGTTATAAAATCACCCACACCGGTTCCGTTTATTATCGTGTCGTGACGATGAATGGTTACTATCGGGGTTACGTCTATGGGGGTAAAAAAGTCGGTTTATTTGCCGGCGGAGTTAAAAAAGCAATGACTACCCAAGCAACAACAATTCCTGATAACTTAAAGGATTACGTCGGGGTTGTCATTCCAGGTACTGTTTGGAATCATGTTCCTTATACTCAATATAAGACTAAAAGATTAGGTAAAGTAAACTGGACAATTCCAAGCCTGGCTAAATTTAAAGTCACTAAAGCTGAAAAACGGACTCGGGAACAAGATATTTACTACTACCTTGAACCTCAAAATAGTCCAGTACCTCCAGATTTCCCCTTTCGTACTCCGTCAGGAGTTCGGATTAATAAAAGATCTCAATATATCTCAGTACCTTCAGGTTGGGTAAGTGCCCAATACGTTAATTCTTACAGTGAAATTGAAGGCAATCAAGGAATTATTGATAATTGATCGCTCTAACGCGTCATTTATGTACTATCAACGATCAAATAAAAAAGAGGTTGCTCCATAGGTCGTCTCTAATCAAAGCCACCCTTCAATGATGTGAACCCCAAATGCGGGGGTTTTATGTTTCGCACGCTACGCGTGCTCAACGGACTAAAGTCCATCTTTAGTCATCGCCTCTTCATTTACAATTTTATGAAAGTTGATTAAAATCACTTTTGATACTGTGAAAATCAATTCAGAATTATCGCTATGCAGAGATACATTTAATTAAACGTCATCCCCCTATAACTGAATCCCTTCAGTTTAAACTTCATTACTACTTGATTCGTTTAAGACGCCTCCTTGAACAGCAACACCGTATAGCTTGAAAGGAAAATCGCAAAGGCGTTTGGTTTATGCGTTATGTTATAATGAGGCAAAGTATGGGGTAGATGTAAACTCATTGATATAATCATTCATGGTTTCAGTCCTTGCCGGAGCGAGCTTATTGACTATAACATCATGCAATACATCCAATAAAACCCATGCACCAGGAGCAACAATTAAAGTGGGCTACACGACTTTAAAGACAGCTGGATCCAATTTCGGCCATATTCAACTAATCTCCGTGTTTTAGAGTATAGTAAATATCAACTTATCCATCCAATTAAGTGTACCACTAACGCCATGTTTTTTACCAAGAATAATTGGGGCCTGACCTCCAAATTTCATTTGCAATAATAAAACCTTTTGCGCCATCGTTAGGTTCTGAATTAAAAATTACTAACCCATCAAATACCAATCCATCTCTTCGCTTAAGAAATTTTCATATTCGGAAAACCACAAATCAGAAGTTACATTATCAGAAATCCATTTCTTTACGAGTGAGATGTTTTCTATGTTAGCAGGAGCGGCGAGCGAATAATCCAAATTAGATTGTAGTTTTTCAAGCTCCATTATTAATTTCGATAACATAATCGGTTCCCCTCTGTTCACTTCTTCAGCAGTAGCGCTAGTTTGTTAAGCAAGAATATTTTTTTGTGACCGTTCCGGCTTTGTTTGCTTTTCCGGCTAATTTCCAATATATACATTTTTCCAATTTACCACTTGGATAAATGGATGCAGAATGATCAAAATAACCAATGACACTGTTCTTGTTATACTGTATTAATTAAAGCATTTTGAACAGCCTTTCTTTTTCTACTTTCCAATTCAAAATAATTTTTTTCAATTGTTCCAACGAAATATTTATTGTTGGATTTAAATCCTCATCATCAATAATTCCTTCAAATGAATCGTAAATTGTACAATTTTCTTTACGAATTTCAAGCATACTTCTTTCGTTACCAATTTCTTCAAATTGACTATGCCCATTTTCTACCAAAACTAGTTTTTCTAAGATTTCTTCCAGGCTAATCTCCGAGTCATCAGTATTCAATAATTCTTCTAAGCCTATATATTTTTTATCGATAAACTGTATTATAGGACATTTTTTATAGCCCGGTGAATCAAAGATTCTATAGCTGATTTTCATTAGTTTACGACCCCTCATTTAAATTAATAGACAGGAAATGCTGAAATTATTTTTCCACTTTTATCAATGTACATATTAATTTCCATTCCATTTTTTAACTTTCCACTATAGGTATTCCCTTTTATTAACACTTTGTTTTCAAATGCCTCATTTATCGAATTTGTCACTTTTTGAGCATCCCAATTTTTAGGAAAAAGGTTTGACTTTCCTCCATTAGAAATTTTAGGAATTCCATTTACTTCGACTTTAGCTTTATAAACTCCAAATTTATTTGCGTGTGACTCTGTCCCTTTAATTATATGTCCAATACTCCCATCTATTGATTCTGAATGATACCCCACTGCTTTACCTCTTGCATTCAGTTCTCCTTCCAGAATATGTTCCAGTGCTCCTGTTCTAAAATTATTAGTATGCTTCAAGTCACTTATTGAATTGATAAATCTTTCAGCCCCACTGACTTTCTCAAAACCAATCCCCTTCTGTTCACTTAATCCATAGATTTTTTTCGTCGACATCGATGTTTGCTGAATAGAACTTCTGAGTTGTTTGATTTGACTGGAGTCAGAAGTGCTATCCGCTATGCTCAGCAGTTTAGCTTTTAATCCCTTAGCATCAAAAGTATTGTACGGCACATTTCCACCGGTAAACTGGAATTTAGGAGCCAAAGGACCCTGAAAGTTGTTTATTTTGTCAGTAAACAAGTTTTTTGTGAATGTTCCCGCTTGATTTGCTTTTTCTGCTAATTTCCCAACGTCTACTGCCTTCCCCACTTTGTCAATGCCCTTCGTCCCTAGGAAAGAAAGGGCAATCATAGCAACGGCATAGGTGATCCATTGGCTGCGCGTGTAGACATTTCCCTGCACCATTTTTTTATCATAGGATTGAACAATCGCATTCTTAATAATGGCATAAGTCTGTTGGGGATGGATAACTGCACGCGCCAAGTCACCAGCAACTTGCTCGGGGGGCGAGGTGATCATTTGCCACAGACCCACCACGGTATCCTTAACCGTATCATAGAGGCCCATGTAAATACCAGCATACACCTGACCATAAATATGATTTGCTTTCTTGAGTTCTGCTTTCTCGTACCATGGCCGATTGACAGCCTCTTCTTCCTTTTTCGACACCTGACGCGCTTGTTCCTGCTGCTTCTTGAAACTCAGATAGGCAGTCGTTTGTTTCTCAAGATCGCCCTGGATTTTGTAAGCGTCGCTATGATAGAAGATTTCAGCATTAAAATGGAGCGGTTCGACATCAGCCCCCTGCCGCGTCGCGTTTTCCAGTGCCGAATAAAGCGAGACAATTTGCGGCACGTCACTAATCACCTGCTGGTATTCGTTCAGCAGCGTCCGATCCAGATCGCGGACATCCTCACTCATTTTTGTCTGTACTCTGTTCGCTTGATCCAGTTGGTGGTCGACATCCTCTGTGTTTAACTTTCCGACTGGAATCAGATCAGAAATACTATTGAGAACCTTATTGATCGACTCCTTCTGATCATTGACGACATCGCGCGAGCGCCAGTAAGCGATCGATAAATCGCTCTCCAAGAAAGGAATCTGTACCTGCGTAGCCCCGCCCAGATTCCGGTCGTCAATCTCACCGGCAATTCCGTTCAGGAAGGCGACTTGTTTCTCAATCAGTCGCAGCCAGGCGTTCACCACTGTTTCCTGCGCCTGGTAAAAGGCCATTATTTTTTCCGCGCCGCGCCCTTTGAAAGAAGGCCCAAGCGCAGTAATCTGCGCAAAACTCTGCTTCAACTGCCGCATCTCTTCGCCAAGTGTCTGATACTGCTGGGCGCGAGCTTCCGCTGCCCGAATTAACGACTTTGCTTCATAGCAGATCGTATTTGCCGCCGTTCCAGAGCTGCCCATGACCGCCCTCATCGGATCACCTCGTCCTGAAGCCGCCGTTGAGTGATCTTCTCTTCAACCGCCGCTGATTTGCCGAAAATTGAGTTAAAAACAGGACACAATACTTTGGAACATTCCATATCAACACCACCCTTTTCACAAAACCGGTCCCGTCATTTGTGTCTATTATATTAAAATTCCCGTATGGAAAAATGCGGCAAAATAACCAGATTGCACAGATAAAAGTGCCAATTCAGACCTATTCGACTTTTTCTGACAAAATACCCCCTGCTGAATGAACTAGATTCCATTTGACATAGAAAATAGACGAAGGTTCCAAAGGGATGATTAATAGTGAGAGGAGGTTTTTGGTAGAAAAAATGGCAGTATCTCAACGAAAATAAAACCCAGAAAAATTGCGGCATCAAGTGTAATCACAGCTTAGGGTTATAAATAAAGGAGAATTTGATGAATGATGGATACGCCGTCACAGCACAACCGCGCAACATCTGGAAACACAAATTGATGATTTGGAAAAATCCAGCTGCAAGAAAATCTTTAATGTATTTTATGGGGCGCATCACTTTCACCTTTTTAAATTGATTCTATCAAAAAAGGAAAATTATGACAATCATTATTAAAATCTTAGCTACACTGCACTACGCTTCGGCATGGGGATTTTTATAAAAAAAATCCCCAAAGCTCTTAATGCGTGAGGTAGAAAAAATTTGACTTTTTTCTTAATTATTATCAAGTCATTTTATAATTTCCATGAATTGTGTCAAATAATGTACCAGAAATTCCAAGATCACTTTACGTGAGAAACGATGCTCTTATAAATTTTCAGGCCTTTTTCAGTGGTTTTTTCGACAATTCTCCTTTTTCTGACCAGATGATGAAATTGAGCCCTTACCAATCCGATCAGTTGCACCGCCTCAATAATTTGGTAAAATAAAAGAAGATTAGCTACATCTTAAGAGAGGATACTTGCCATGAAAGCAATCTCAACTACAGAAGAATTCCAACAAATCATCGATAGTCCTAAAACCGTGATCATCAAATTCGAGACCAGCTGGTGCCCAGACTGCAAACGACTGAATATGTATGTAGATGAACTTGTTCAGGAATTCACCTTTGAATGGTTTTCCTGTGATCGTGATCAATTTCCACAACTCGGAGAAAAATATGATGTCCTCGGCATTCCCAGTTTGCTTGCTTTCAAAAACGGCAAGAAAACGGACCATCTTCGGGCAGATGATAAAGCGCCCGATGAAATTCGTGCTTATCTTAAAGCACTGGATGCTTAAAAGAATGAACAATTATCAATCCCGAGATCCTGAATGTACAAAAAAAGCTGCTTCTGACGCCATGGGCGTAGACGCAGCTTTTTTATGCCTGATGCTGATGAGCACAATCGGCATGACAACCTTCGAAATTCCTGCCTTCCAGTTGAATCGTCGAATGCTCCAAATGATAGCCAGCGAGGACCGACTCCGCGGCGTGGAGAATTTGATCACGGTTCACTTGCTCATTCACGGTCATGTGGCAGCTAAGTGAAAGAAATCCTGAAGTAATCGTCCAAATATGCAGATCATGCAGACTGAGGACTCCGTCAATCTGACTTAACTTGGAACGAACCTCTTCCAAGTCCAATTCACCCGGACGGCTTTCCATTAGAATATCAATCGATTCTCGAGTGACCTGCCAACCGCTGTGCAGGATAACGAGCGAAACCAGAATACTTGCGGCAGGATCGGCAAGCTGCCAACCGAAGAAATAAATCAGCAGCGCGGCAACAATGGCACCAATCGAGCCGAGCAGATCACCGAGGACATGGATTAAGGCACTCTTCACGTTCAGATTGTCCGCTGATTCACCGCGCATCAGTATCGCTGCTACGCTCACATTCACCAGCAGCCCAATAATCGCAATACCTAGCATTTCAAGACTTGCGACGCCCGCCGGATGGCTGAAGCGGCTAATGGCTTCAATAATAATCCAGATCGAAATGACCAGCAGCAGGACACCGTTAAACAGAGCAGCTAATATTTCGAACCGGCGATAACCAAATGTTTTCGAATTGTTGGCGGGAATTTTAGCGCCGACGATCAGCGCGGTTAGACTTAATCCGAGAGAAATCGAATCACTGAGCATATGACCCGCATCCGATAAAAGGGTCAAGCTATGGGCCAGCATTCCCCCGGCTCCCTCAACCAGCATGAATAATGAAATTAAAATAAAGCTTACTAAAAGAGCCTTACGATTTGTATTCTCGCCGTGATGATGGTGAGGAGTACGCGGCTCAGCATGACTGTTCACAAGCTCCTGCTGCTGCGTCTTCTCAAAAGAACTGTTCATCATCTCACCCGCTTTTTTGTTGAAATATTCTTTTTACATATGAACGTCTATTCATATGTTTAATATGCTCTCTTTAACCCTCCTTGTCAAGGCCCCCTTCAATTCTTCTTCCAGTTTCCGAGCCATCGTTCATTGAATACCGATTAACCGCGCATTCTATCGATAATTTCATGCAGCTTTGCTATACTCTTAATATGTGCTTGATTCCATTGAACTGTGCAAACTATCCGTCGGAGGCGCTTATGAAGATTCTAGCTGTTCATCACAATGCCATTATCTGTTCTAATTATGCACAATCCAAGGATTTCTATGTCAATCTACTGGGATGTACGGTCATTCATGAGGCTTACCGAGAATCCCGGAAATCCTACAAACTGGATTTAAAATTACCGGGAGATACCGCCACCCAGATTGAACTCTTTTCATTTCCCAACCCGCCGAAACGGCCGACTGAACCGGAGGCCTGCGGATTGCGCCATCTTGCGTTCGCGGTGAACAATGTTCAGGAAACGGCAGCAGAACTCGAAAATAAGGGAATTGCCGTTGAGCCGCTGCGCAAAGATGCCTATACAGGCAAATTATTTACTTTTTTTCAGGATCCGGATGGTCTTCCACTTGAACTCTATGAAGGATAAAAGCGGATTTCTCTCGTTTTTATCTTTTATTCATGCTAAACTGCTTGTAGATCATTTCATTGATTTGAAGGGAGCCATGTTACTTTGAGTGTACACATTGAAGCCCAGCAGGGAGAAATCGCCGATACGATTCTCTTGCCTGGTGATCCGCTGCGAGCAAAATACATAGCTGAAACTTATCTTGAAAATCCGGTTCAATATAATCATGTCCGGGGAATGTTAGGGTATACAGGCTTTTACCATGGAGAACGCCTTTCCGTTCAGGGAACAGGGATGGGCATCCCGTCGATCTCGATCTATGTGAACGAGCTCATTCGAGATTATGGGGTTAAGAATTTAATTCGTGTCGGAACTTGCGGGGGCCTTCAGAAGGATGTTCATGTTCGCGAAGTCATCCTGGCGATGTCGGCGACAACGGATTCGGCAGTCAATCATTCGACTTTTCCGCAAATTGATTTCGCACCGACGGCCGATTTTAACTTATTGCACCAAGCCTACCAGGCGGCAAAAAAAGTCGGGGCACGCGTACACGTCGGCAGCATTCTTTCGGCTGACGTTTTCTATCGCGACAGTATGGACATTCTGAAAAAACTGGCAGATTACGGCGTCTTGGCTGTTGAAATGGAGACAACTGCGCTTTATACATTAGCTGCAAAATACGGGGCTCATGCATTGACGGTGCTGACCGTTAGCGATCATGTCTTCAATGATGAAGAGGACACGAGTGCAGGAGAACGTGAAAAAACATTTGATCAGATGATCCAAATCGCACTTTCTGCCGCTGCAAAAAAATAAAGAAAAGCAGTAAAAGACCCTTCGGAAAAATAGATTCCGGAGGGTCTTCGATCATTCAGTTGCCTTGCCTCGAAAGCTGCCATTCCTTCAGGATTCGTTCATGATTTTTCAGCAATTTAACCGTAGTACGGTCCAGATCGATAAAAGAATAATCTTCAGATTCCAGCGGATCGACGACGAGCTTGCCTTGATATTGATGCGCCGTAAAAACAACCGTCACCGGATAATATTGGTCTCCGTTTGCTGCGGTCGCCAAGGTATCTTTTCCTGAAAAGACATTAAAGAGTTTCATTTTTTGAACGATCAAACCGGTTTCTTCAAGTACTTCCCTCTTTGCCGTTTCTTCGACAGATTCGCCAAGCTCCATTAATCCGCCCGGAAGCCCCCATGTCTCTTTCGGAAATTTCCTTTTCTGCAGGAGAATATTTCCATTTTTATCGATTAAGATAACTACCGCACCGGGTAACAGCAGCGGTCGATGCCCGAGCAGTGATCGCAATTCCTCAATATAGCCCATCCTCAATCATCCCTTCTCTAAAAACTAATTGTGCTTTCGTAGTTGAAATAACTGATAGAGGCGGGTGATGACGACTTTACAAACGGCATAAAAAGGAATAGCCAACAACATGCCGATGATGCCGGCCAGATTGCCGGCTACGAGCAAAATACAAATAATCGTCAGTGGATGAATATCCAGCTTTCGTCCCATAACCAGTGGTGAGACGACATTGCCTTCGATTTGCTGAACGACAATCACACCAATGATGACATAGACCGCAAGAATTGGATCTTGAATAAAAGCCACGATGACGGCGGGTATCGTTGCAATGAATGAACCGATGAATGGAATAACATTCGTGAACAGTATAACAAGGGCGAGAACGAGCGAATAGTTCAGGTGAATCACAGAATACCAAATCAGAATAACCACAAAATCAAAAAGAAGCACAATCATCTGTCCCTGAATATATCCGCTCAGCGCCTGATCCATATCCGTCAGAATTTCCTTCGCTTTTTCCCGGTGATACTCGGGAATAAATTTCAAGGCACCATTGGCCATTCTTTCGCCGTCTTTTAAGAGATAAAAAAGAATAAATGGTACAGTCACGACGATCAGAACAGTGCCGGTAATCGACTGAATGATCGATAGAATATTATTGCCGATTGTCGTCGTCATGTGCGACAGCGATTTCGAGAAACGATTCGTGACATCTGTATAAGAAATTTCATCAAGATGCATTTTGGTAAACATTTCACTATGCTGAAAATTGTTTAATTGTTCGCCGAGCTGCTTAATCAGATGCGGCATACTCGTCACGAGCGACAGAAATTGAGAATAAAGCTGAGGACCGAACCAGATCCCAATGGTGATTATTAGACCAATTAGCACAAAATAAATGAGCAGAATGGCAATGACTTTAGGCACTCTGAGCTTGCATAGACCGCGTACGAGCGGGCGCAAGAGATAGTAAATGAGTACAGAAATAATGAGTGGAGCCGCGAGTGAGGTCAGAACAACGCTGATGGGTCCGAGAATAAAGGTCAATTTTGATGCGACGAGCAAGATTACTAGAGTGATGAGCAACCAGACAGCCATTTGGAAGTATTTGGACTTCGGCATTTCTTTTCTCCTAACCTTCATAGATATGAATAAGGTCTGTTTGAACATGAATACTCTCATTGTAACCTATTCTCATTCCATTAATCCAACATTTTACTGAATCTTTAATAATAACTTCGATGATCTATCCTGCTTATCCCTGTATGTTTTTTGCTAAATTGATCATTTATTTAGGAAAGGGACAGCCTTATGAGGCTGTCCCTTTCCCGCTTTATTTTTTCTAATTGGATGTCAGAGAACAAGTTTAAAAGGAGTCTCAAGGACGCTCTTAACCGCTGTTAGAAACGCAGCCGCTTGAGCTCCATCAATCGCCCGGTGGTCGAAGGTCAGGCTGAGCGGCAGCAAGCTTCGTCGTTCAAGCTGATCCCCGGAGTATACGGGTTGATCATTAATCGTTCCGACCCCGAGAATACCGATTTCCGGAGGATTAAGCACCGGTGTAAAGAAGCCGATGCCATAAGCCCCCAGAGAGGTCACGGTAAATGTCGATCCGCTGAGTACTAAATTCTCCAGCTGTCCAGAGCGTGCCATCTGGCTTGCCTGGTGGATTTCCCGCGAAATCGCACTCAACGATTTCTTATCGGCATCCTTAATCACCGGAACGACCAAGCCTTCATCTAGGGCAACAGCAACGCCCAAATGAACTTCCGTGTATCTCGTCAGCGTGTCGCCTTGCAGGAGCGTGTTCATCGCCGGATGATTCAGCAAGGCATGTACTGTCGCCTTGGCGATGAAGTCCGTAATCGTCAGACGCACTTCATCATCTGCCGGATACGCAGCTCTTACCTGT
This sequence comes from Sporolactobacillus sp., assembly GCA_047718855.1. Classification (GTDB taxonomy): domain Bacteria; phylum Bacillota; class Bacilli; order Bacillales; family Sporolactobacillaceae; genus Sporolactobacillus. The sequence goes on from JBDNRY010000001.1 coordinate 293,732, forward strand.
TTTTGGAAGGCAAGCAATTGCGTGACGTCAGCAGTTGTCTGCAAGGTCAACTGTGCAGTGCTTTTCAGACTGTTAAACATCCTGTCTGCAATGACCTTGCGCATGCCGCTAATCTTCTTCACCTTTCCACTGCCGGTCAATGGAGCGATGGGACGGTTTTCAGCGGCAGAAGTCTCGGGCTGAGAAAGCACCGCCTGCTGCTTTTTCTCCTCTTCTTCCTTTTTTTCGGCAACCCCTGCAACATCTGCCTTGGTAATTCTTCCAAGCGGACCAGTACCCTCTATTTGTTTTAAATCGATTGACTCTGCTTTAGCGAGTCTTCTTGCGGCCGGAGAGACACGCAGACGGGGTGCACTGTCCGATTTGATTTCTGAGGGCAGGCTTCCGGTAGTTCTTGTTTCCCGACCCGCATCTGAGCTTTCTTCCAGAGTATTTACCGATCTCTGATTGTTGGAACTTTCCTTTTCAATTTTTTCGCCGGATTGACCAATATAACCGAGAGCTTTGCCGATTTCAACAACGGAGTCCTCCTCAGCCTCGATATTCAGTAAGATGCCGTCTTCAGGCGCTTCCAGTTCTTTTTCAATCTTGTCGGAACTGATTGAAACGACCGACTCTCCCTTCTTAACCGGATCGCCTGTATGCTTCAACCACTCAACAACTGTGCCCTCTTCCATACCCATTCCCATTTTGGGCATGATGATTTCCGTTGCCATGATCCATCACTCCTTTCAATGACAACCGATGTCCCATTTCCCGATTCAGCACTTAGACCGTCGTGAAAACTTGATCGCCGACCATTGCTTTAAACGCGGCAAGAATTTTTTCCGGTGACGGCAAATAGATTTTTTCCAAGGCAGGTGAAAAAGGTACCGGGCTATGCGGAGCCGTCACACGTTTGATCGGTGCATCCAGATAATCGAAGGCTTTATCACCAACAATCGCCGCAATATCCGTGGCCGCGCTGCAACGCGGATAGGCTTCATCAACGATAATTAAGCGACCCGTTTTTTTAACAGAGTCAATGATCGTGTCTTCATCTAAAGGAGAGAGTGTACGCGGATCAATGACTTCCGTACTGAATCCTTTTTCAGCCAGCAGATCGGCCGCCTTAAGTGCGGTATGGACCTGCTTACCAATGCCGACAATGGTCAGATCAGAGCCTTTACGCTTGATCTCTGCTTTTCCAAAAGGAATCGTATAAAATCCCTCATCCACTTCTCCCTTCATTGAATAGAGCGTTTTATCTTCAAAAATGATAACCGGGTCATCATCAAAAATAGCCTGAAGCAAGAGTCCCTTCATATCATAAGGATTGCTCGGAACAATAACCTTCAATCCAGGAATATGGGTAAATAAAGCATAAAGACTTTGGGAATGCTGAGCGGCCGCATTAAAGCCGGCACCGTCAATTGTCCGAATCGTTAAGGGCACCTTCGCTTTGCCGCCGAACATATAATGAAATTTAGCGGCCTGATTCATGACCTCATCGAGACAGCTGCCGATAAAGTCATTGAACATTAATTCGGCAATCGGCCGCAGCCCGGTCGCCGCAGCGGAGACAGCCGCGCCCATATAACCAGCCTCGGCAATCGGTGTATCAATCACACGTTCTCTGCCGAATTCTTCAACAATACCCTTCGTGACACCAAAAACGCCGCCCCAGGCGCCCTCATCCTGCAGATGATCCACTTCTGCACCGCCAGCGACGTCCTCGCCCATGAGAATGACATCTCCGTCCTTGCGCATGGCTTGCCGAACCGCATCATTAATGGCTTCTGAATAAGTCATTTTAACTGTCATCAGATTCACCTCCAAAAGTTATCTATCTGAATTAGTAAGAAACATAGACATCCGTTGTGAGCTCTGAGCTATCCGGGAAAGGACTGTCCTCGCTAAAATGAATGGCCTGTTCAATCTCTTTCTGAACCTGTTCATCTATATTTTTGAGCTCCGCTTCAGAGATTAACTGCTTTTCTTTGGTATAGTTCTGAAAACGGAAAATCGCATCTTCTTCATGCAGGGCTCGTTCTTGAATTTCTTTATCTTTATAAGTCTGTGTATCGCCTTCAAAATGACCATAATCGCGATAAGTCAGGCATTCTAGAATCGTTGGTCCCTCGCCGGCGCGGGCCCGCGCAACCGCTTTGCCTGCCGCTGCATAGACAGCCGCTGCGTCGCGGCCGTCAATCGTTTCTCCGGCAATTTTATACACCTTGGCAAAATCCGATATTCGATCGGCGGCCGCTGCATAATCAAAGGTCGAGGCTTCACCAAAACCGTTATTTTCACAGACAAAAACGACAGGAAGTTTCCAAATAGCCGCCATATTAACGGATTCATGAAAGGTTCCATGATTACTGGCTCCATCACCGAAAAAGCAGACGGCAACGTTATCATTCTTCTTCACTTTAGCCGATAATCCAGCACCAATCGCAAGCGGAAACCCAGCACCGACGATCCCGTTCGCTCCGAGCATTCCTTTTGAAACATCGGCAATATGCATCGAACCGCCCTTTCCTTTGCATAATCCGGTCGCGCGTCCGAAAATTTCTGCCATCATGCCATTCAGGTCACAGCCTTTAGCGATACAATGTCCGTGCCCGCGATGCGTACTTGTAATGCTGTCATCATCTGACAGATGTGCACAAACACCCACCGCAACGGCTTCCTCACCGGCATAGAGATGAACAAACCCCGGAATCTCGCCCTTCTCAAAGATACCGTGAACCGCATTTTCGAACTGGCGGATTTCCTGCATCTTCTGATACATCCACTTGGCTTTTTCAGCAGTCATGCTTTTGTAAGAAGTTTCTGTTCCAGTTTGCATTCCGACTCCTCCCGTCGTTTACCGTCTCGCACATAAATGTAAGCGGTTTCATTCATTTATATTCTAAACCTTCACCTGCCTTTCTGCAAAGAATTGCACTTTCTTTCAACTCATGATTGCTAAAAAAATGTTCTCCGGATTCAGGCCTCAGAACATTTTTTAAGGATGGACATGTTTTGTTTTCCACTTGAATCGCCTTAACGGCTGTAATCACTTCATTTTCAACAAGTTCCCGGCAATCCTTTCAAATAATCGAGGCGCCAGCTGGTGAAGCCAGGCACCAAGCCCCATATACCACGGCATATTCACTTCTCGTTTGTTTTTCTCGACCGCTCTGACAATTGCCGCCGCCACCTTCTCCGCACTTAACATATAGCGGCCGGCATGCTTGGCATAATCGCCTTCCGGATCAGCCCGTTTCATAAATGGTGTACGAATCGGTCCGGGATTGATGACGGTCACACGAACACCTTGATCGGCAATTTCAAGACGCAGGCCATCGGAAAAGCCCATCACAGCATGCTTCGTCGCGGCATAAACAGCCGCCTTAGGAGTTGCTAATTTTCCAGCAATGGAAGCAATGTTAACAAGATGACCCCGGCCGCGTGCTAACATCGCTGGCAGAACGGCACGCGTGCAGGCCATAAGGCCGACAAAATTAACTGCGACCATTTTGTCCATGACCTGCCTGTCCATTTCATCAAAGGACTGAAAGATCCCTATGCCTGCACAGTTAATTAATAAGTCCGGTATTCCGAACTCCCTCATGATTTGCGAAAATATCCGGCTGACCGCTGCGCCGTCGGTCACATCCAGAACAAATGAAGCGGCCTGTTGCCGTTTTCGGCGAATTTCACGCTCAAGATCCGCCAGTCTGCTCGCATTGCGAGCAAGCAAAATAACACGTGATCCTCTTTCAGCAAAGAGATGCGCAGCCGCATAACCCACTCCGCTGGATGCACCGGTAATCACGATAAGCTTCCCACTCCACATATTTCTTCTCCGTTTCATTTTAATAGTTTTCATTACTAGTATAGAGGATCCTCTCAGTAAAAGACGAGTAAAAAAAAATTGTTGTCCACCGTTTCGCTTTTCATTTTTAAAAAGAGATTCCAATTTTTACGACAGTCAAAATAATTTTAATAGGGTTAGAGAATAGGCTTTAGAAAAATCAGTGATGTATCAGCGACAATCTTTTGAATAAAAAGGAATTATTGGAAGGGCTTTCATAAATAAATGAATATTTTTAATATTTAGTTGTTAAATCTGCTGACATCTTATGTTATAATAAGTCCATCATAGACGAGGGGAGCATTTAATTAATGACACTAGCTAGTACACCTGTCACTTTGAGCTTAGATACTTTGTGGCTTATGATTGCAGCAATTTTAGTTCTTTTCATGCAAGCTGGATTTGCTTTTCTTGAAGCGGGTTCCCTACGCAGTAAAAATGCTGGTCATATTACCGGCAAGCAAATTATTACATTAGCCATTTCATCAATTGCCTTTTGGGCTTTTGGTTATGGTATCGCTTTTGGAAGCGGGAACGGCTTTATCGGAACTTCATCCTTCTTCCTGAGCGGTATTCCAAACGGTCATGACGCAGTTTTCTTCTTGTTTCAACTTGCTTTCGCCGCTGTATCGCTGGCGATTGCCTGGGGCGGTTTTGCTGAACGTGCGAAGCTTTCCGTCTACTTCATTTTTGGAACTTTATTCGTCATTATTATTTATCCAGTTGTTGGTCACTGGATCTGGAGTCCAGATGGCTGGCTGTTCAAACTGGGCATGCAAGACTTTGCAGGATCTACGGTTGTCCATCTCCAAGGTGCGACTGCCGCTCTTATCGGAACACTTCTTCTCGGTAAACGAATCGGCAAATTCAAGGACGGAAAACCAATGACGATTCCTGCACATAGTATTCCTTTTGTTTTTCTTGGTACCTTCATCCTTTGGCTCGGTTGGTTCGGATTCAATGCCGGAAGTACAGCTTCTGCAGGTGTTGTTAAAGAAGGATATGGCCAGTTCTTCGGTTATGTTGCTCTGACAACGAACCTGGCAGCCGCCGGTGGTGCGCTCGGTGCTCTGTTTACAGCGATGATCCTTTCCAAAAAAGCGGATATCGGCGCGATGTGCAATGGCGTCCTTGCAGCTCTCGTTGCGATTACGGCTGCCTGCGCTTTTGTTGAACCATGGGCAGCAATTGTTATCGGCGCATTCGCTGGCGCATTCACATACTGGACATCAATCTTTTTCGAATCAAAGGGACTCGATGATCCGATTTATGCATTCTCCGTACATGGTATTTCCGGTGTTATTGGAACACTTTCCACTGGACTCCTTGCTGCACCTAAGCTTGTCAGCATTGCCGGTGTCGGCAGACCTGGACTTTTCTATGGCGGTGGTTTCCACCAGTTAGGTGTTCAGGCCCTTGGCGTCGTGACCGCATTCGCATTTGTTGCTGTTCTTTCCTTGGTTATTCTTGGGATTATGAAAGCAACAATGGGTCTGCGTGTTTCTAAAGAAGCTGAAATTGCTGGTCTTGATATCAGTGAACACGGCGCTTATGGCTACGGTGAAACCGATCCAGAAATTCAAGCAAAATAATACTAAATCAAAAAACTTCCTACCTTTCATCGGTAGGAAGTTTTTTTGTGTGCACTTTATCAGCGATGCTGGCGTTTCAAAGAGTAATTCCACAAATCGCTGGCCAGCAGCGTCTGTCTGAAGACAGCTTTTGCTTCATCCAGCAAAACCCTCTGCCCGGATTTCTGGTACCTCGAACTGAGGTGAGTCAAAATCAAGGCAGAAACATGCGCATCTTTGGCCTGCTCTGCCGCCTGCACCGAGGTCGAATGATGATAATCATGAGCAAGACGCGACTCCTCCGCACGGAAGGTCGCTTCATGAATCATCAAATCCGCATCCTCTGCCAATTGCAGAACCGCAGGACAAGGCCGCGTGTCACCAATCACTGCGATACGCCGTCCCTGTTTTTCTGGGCCCAAAAACGGAGCAGTCGACACGATCCGTCCATCCGGCAGCTTAACCTCGTCATTCATCTTGAATTGCTGATAGATGGGTCCGGCCTCGACTCCTAATTTTTTGAGCTGGTCGACAAGCAACTCGCCTGGCTGATTCTTTTCAATCAGTCGATAGCCGTAACACGTGATGCCATGATCCAAGGCTAAAGTTTCCACCTTGAAATGCTCATTTTCATAAACCAGACCAGACCGGTCAATTTCATGAAAACGTATGGGATAATGCAGATGTGTTTTTGAGAGTTCAAGTGTTGTCTCCACGAATTTCTTCAGGCCAGGGGGTCCGATAAGACAAAGTTCCTTTTCAGCACCTTGAAAAGACCGGCTGCCCAAAATACCTGGAAGGCCATAAAGATGATCGCCATGCAAGTGGGTGATAAAAATAACGGTTAACTTTGGCAGACGCACCGGTGAGTAGAGAATTTGTCTCTGCGTTCCTTCGCCGCAGTCAAAAAGCCATAACTCGCCATTGTATTCCGGAAAGCTGAGCGCAAGTGACGTGACATTCCGCTCCTTTGCCGGCATACCCGCCCCTGTTCCAAGAAAAGTAAATTCCATACCATCCACCCTTTAAAGCCAAAATTTGTCGGCAGCACAGAGACCGCCATTCTTTCTTTATTAAATCCTTGATTCGTGTGAGGAAGATCCTTAATCCCTCGATTGTCTGCCCTTTTTCTTCTGGGAATTCACCAAAGCTGCCGCCGGGCGAATCGCACCGCTGCCAAACTGCTCGTTGACCTGTTCAATTAACCGCTGCAAGGACTCGTCTTTAAGATCATGTGTATATGAAAACAGATCTAATTGTTTTGTCGAGGAAGCGTACGGATGAAAATCTGTCAGCGTCACACCAAGTAGACGAATGGATGCACCCGTCCAGATTAATCTGAAAAGTGTCCATGCTTGATCGAGAATTTCCTCTTTTGTATAAAGCGGTTGAGAGACGGACAAATGCTTTGTTGTCGTTTTCCAATCCGCGTAGCGAAGCGTGATCATCAATTCATAACTCACGACATGTTCTCTTTTAATTTTACCGGCCAGCTTAGCAGATAAATCAGCCAATAATTTGCCGATTTCTTCAGAAGACGTGGTATCATGAGGCAGAGTCGAAGAATGCCCGATACTCTTATAACGATCCCATGCTTCTGGATCGACGACACGCGAATCAATTCCATTTGCATGTTCCCACATCTTTCGCCCCATTTGCCCATAGCGGCTGCTGATTTCAAGCGGATCACTGTGGGCCAACGCGCCAATTGTCAGAATACCGGTCTTTTTCAATTTCTCTTCGGTTTTTGGGCCGATTCCATGCATTTGACCAATGGGCAACGGCCAAAGCATTGTCCCTAATTCTCTTTTTCGAAGAACAGTCAAACCCAGAGGTTTCTTCATATTCGAAGCCATTTTGGCAAGAAATTTATTGGGGGCAATGCCAATACTGCAAGGCAATTGCAGCTGTTTCAGAATCCGCTGCTGTAGCTCTTGCGCTAGCTTCAGCGGATGCCATTCGTTCCGCAAAGAACTAACATCCATATAACCCTCATCAATCGATGCTTTTTCCACAAGGGTCGTGTAGTTCTTCAACATTTGAAAGAGCTGCTCGGAAGTCTGCCGATAGAGAAGGAAATCAGGATGTTTGACGATAAGCTGCGGGCATTTCTGGCGGGCTTCGTTCACCGTCATCGTTGTACGCACGCCCATTTGACGAGCCTCGTAGCTGCTTGTCACGACAATTCCGTGACGTTCTTCTTGTTTCCCAGCAATGGCCAGCGGCTTGCCGCGCCATTCGGGATGATGAGCCAGCTCGACGGACGCATAGAAGCTATTCATATCAATATGAAAAATGATACGTAGACTTTTTTGCTCCGACAATTGAAGTCCCTCCGTTTTTATCCGTCAGCGAATCGCCTGCTCAACGAATGCCAGTACCAGTTCACTGACCTTGACGAGCTCAGAAATCGGCATTCTTTCCTTTGTCGTATGAATATTTTCATAACCAACGCCCAAATTCAGCACCGGTATACCCTTCCCACAAAAAACATTGGCATCGCTGCCGCCACCCGTGGTGAGCAATCTCGGCTTGCAGCCAATGGTCTGAATGGCATCCGCAGTCAATTGAACGAAAGGATCTTCAGGCGCGAATCGGTAACCTGTGTACATAATCTGCGTATTGACAAGGGCTCTGCCACCCATCTTCCTTGCCATTGTCTCAAAAGCATCTTGCATCAGCTTAATCTGCTGATCCATTTTTGAGCGGTTGAGCGAGCGTGCTTCCGCCAAAATACGTACATAATCACAGACGATATTGGTTGCCTGACCGCCTTCAAAACGGCCGATATTGGCTGTTGTCTCTTCATCAATCCGTCCAAGCGGCATTTTAGCAATGGCCTTGGCTGCCAGTGTAATGGCCGATACCCCTTTTTCGGGTGAAATACCGGCATGCGCTGTTTTTCCAAAGAGTTCAGCCGTTATTTTCGCCTGATTCGGTGCTGCGATGATGATATCGCCAACAGGGCCGTCACTATCCAGCTCAAATCCATAGTCCGCTTGAATTAATTTTGTATCCAGCGCCTTCGCTCCGACGAGTCCTGATTCTTCGCCGACTGTGATTACAAATTGGATAGTTGCATGCGGTAATTGATTTTCCTGGATAACCTGAATAGCCTCGATAAGGGCTGAGATACCTGCCTTATCATCAGATCCCAATATGGTCGTTCCATCAGAAACCAGATAGCCGTCCTTAACGGAAGGCTTGACGGATTGCCCCGGTGTCACCGTATCCATATGTACGCCAAACAAAATTGTTTTTCCAGGCCGATTGCCGGAGAATGTGCAAATCAGGTTATTTGCACCATGACCAGTCATTTCTTTCGCCTGATCCTCAGTCACCTCAAGATTGAGATCAGAAAAGATTTTTTTTAAAACGGAAGCGATCGCTGCTTCTTTGCCCGTTTCAGAGTCGACAGTCACAAGATCCGTGAACTGTTTAACCAGCCGTTCCTCATCTATTCTTGCCATCTTTTCCGCCCCCTTATCGATCGCATCAGCTCAATGCCCACGCATCAAAATCGCTTTTATTTTATTCTACCATAATTAACCCACTAATCTTTTCCCTCTTTCGATTGAAAAGTCAACGGCTCCCCGGCTATAATAGGGACATGCCACTGATCGCAAATTCGTTTGGAAGAAGGTTCGCCAATTGCAAAAAAAAATATTCAAGCTCGTTATTTATGTGATGATTTTTGCCCTTGTCCTTTCGACAATCGGTGGATTGATCGCCGCTATTGCAGGAAGCTTAGGTTAAGAGGCTGAGTGTGCAGCAAGAGGCGCGGAAAAAGACGATTTCCTTATTGGAAGGCCAATAATCATAAAACCAGACCCAACTGCTCTGAATCATTTGTGTAGAAGGCCGGCCGTTAATTTTATCATCATCCTCGCAATCTTCAACAGAAATAAGCCCGTATGAAGACAATACGCCTTATGGATTGTCTTTTTTTATCATAGTACAAGCCTCATAAAAAGTCGACCAAAGTCAAATTCATGTGGGCTGATTTGTCTGAGAATGCTCTGGCTTGTTTTTCTTTTTACTCAGAGTGATCGTAAATACCGTGCCTTTCCCCAAATCACTGGAAACTGTTATCTTCCCCCCGTGAAGTTTAACAATCTTTTCCACAATGGAAAGTCCAAGACCATTTCCTCCTTGAGACCGGTTGCGTGAACGATCAGCCTTATAGAAACGTTCAAAGAGATGAATTTGATCCTCAGGACGTATGCCAGGACCGCTATCGCTGATTTCAAAAAGAAGAGCGTCCTTTTTTTCCAGGAGCTTTATCGAGACCTTTCCTCCGCACGGTGTGAATTTAATACTGTTCTGGATCAGATTACTCCAGACTTGATTCATCAAATCCGCATCTGCGTGAAGCAGGACGGGGTTCATATGAATATCCATTTGCAAATTTTTCTCCTGCCAGCGCGGTTCATTCAGCAGGATGATTTGCCGGATTTGCCGATCCGCGCGATAATCGCTCAGAACGAGCGGGTGACGATCATTTTCCAGTGAAGTCAGTTTCAGCAGATGATCACTGAGGTTCGACAACCGTTCCGTTTCTGTCTGGATAATCTGCAGATAGTGAAGCCGCTTGTCCTCGGGTATTTTGCTATTTTCAAGCGCTCTGGCAAAACCCTTGATCGATGTTAGCGGCGACTGGATTTCATGCGAGACATTGGAGATGAACTCCTGGCGCATATGTTCGATCTGACCTAATTCTTTTGCCATATAGTGCAGACTGTCACTTAACTGGCGAAAAGGATCGTTTTTCGCCGGTCCAGGTGCAATAGGCAATTCCAGATCAATATTGAAATTTCCCTTGGCCATTTCCCGGATAGCCTGAATAATGGCTTGGAAATAATTCATTCTCCTCGGTTTATGATATTTGCCGACACAAGAAAAAATAAAGGTCAGACACAGCATGCCTAGATTGGCACCGATTAGATAGCGGGCAAACGGATACCGATGGGGCTGCCCCACTTGGTCCATCCCCCAGAGAAGACCGTAGAATCCGATCCAGAGCAGGTTGACCATGCCTATGATGATACTCATCCATAGAAACCATTTGAGACGATTTTTCATTTAATTTCTTCCAATCGGTAACCCAGTCCGCGAACAGTCTTTATCACGAAACCGCAGGAAGTTTCTTCAAAACGCTCGCGAATCCGCTTAATATGAACATCGACTGTACGTTCATCACCCTCGTAATCATAACCCCAGATGTGTTCAATCAGATCATCTCGCGCATAAGTTCTTCCTGGAAAAGCAGCCAGCATAAATAATAATTCGAATTCTTTCATTGGGATTGTATAGCTGCGTGCTCTCTCATGAATTTCATGCGTCTTGCGATCAATCGTAATATTGCCGACGTGGACAGTTTGAGAGGCTGAAACCTGGTACCTCTTCATTAAAGCCTTGACACGCATGACCAGTTCAATCGGTTCAAAGGGTTTGACGAGATAATCATCGGCACCAAGTTTGAAACCTTTGACCTTCTGCATCGTTTCTCCTTTTGCAGTCAGCATTAAAATGGGCAGCTGCGGGTTATTCTCTCGGGCGATCTTGCAAAAGGTCCAGCCATCCATCTCCGGCATCATAATGTCGAGAATAACAAGCCCTATCTGGCCAGAATCCAGCTTTTCTAATGCCTGTGCGCCATTTTCCGCATCAATGCATGAAAATCCCTCATTTTCCATAAAAACATTTATCAATTCGCGAATATTTGGATCGTCATCTACGACAAGGATACTACTCATCAAATTCAACCCCTTGCTCTTTTCTTGTCAGGTTATTTGACCCTTATAGCGTACCCTCTTATTGTGAACAGTACATGAATCAGTTGCGAGTCACAAAACCGGTTCTCTAAACCCCAAGAGAACCGGCTTTGTCATTCATCAGTAAAGCGGTGTATTGTCGGCAGAAATATTTTCAAGTAATTCTTTAATTCGCGCCATAAAATGCCCGGTAATTAACCCATCTAGTACGCGATGGTCGATCGAGATGCATAAATTCACCATATCGCGAATCGCGATCATATTATTGACAACGATTGGGCGTTTGACGATCGATTCGATCGAGAGAATCGCGGCCTGAGGATAATTGATGATCGGCTGGGATTGAATCGATCCGAAAGAACCCGTATTGTTCACAGTGAATGTCCCGCCTTTCATATCAACCGGGGACAGGCGATTTTCCCGGACTTTCGCCGCTAATTCATTGATCGAAAAAGCAAGACCCTTAATGCTTTTTTCATCGGCATCGCGAATCACCGGAACGTAAAGCGCGTCCTCCGATGCTACCGCAAGCGAAATATTGACCGCTTTTTTTTCAATAATCTTATCTCCGGCCCAAGTGCTATTGACTCTTGGATATTCTTTGAGTGCCGCAACAATCGCTTTCATAAAGAAAGGCAAATAGGTCAGTTTACTTCCTTCCTTCTTTTGAAAAGCGCCTTTGATTTGATTTCGGTAATTGACCAGATTAGTGACATCGACTTCGATCATCATCCAGGCATGCGGAATTTCATGCTTACTGCGCACCATATTATTAGCGATTGCACGGCGGACACCAGTCAAAGGAACGATGTGATCATTCGGGCCGGTAGACGCGCCAATTGTCGAAGCCCGTTTATTGCCTGCGCCATCGTTCACCGGTGCGGATGAAATCGCTGCGGATTCAGAAGAGGCAAATATCTCTTCTGACCGCTCGTTGCGGTTATCCGGCCGCGCGGTATCGGCAGACGCAATCCATTTTTCAACATCCTTGCGTGTAATTCTTCCGCCTCTTCCCGTCCCGCTGATCGCTTTCAGATCGACCTGATGCTGCTCGGCCAAACGCAGAACTGCAGGTGAATAACGAAGCTTAGACGAGACCGTTTTTTCTGCAGAATCTTCAGCGGGCACAGTCTCTTCCGGCAGCTTTTTCTCGGTTGCCGGCACAGATTCCAAATCGTTTATCGTAGAGGCAACTTCTATCGCACAAATCGGTTCACCGACAGGAAGCGTCTCTCCTTCCTCCGCCAGCAAATGCGTAATGGTTCCCGTAAAACTTGAAGGAACCTCCGCATTCACTTTATCTGTTGTGACTTCCGCAATGGGATCATATTTATTTACGGTATCGCCTGCAGCTATCAGCCATTGACTAATCGTTCCTTCTGTCACGCTTTCCCCCAATTGGGGCATTCTCATCTTTTCTTCACTCATTTGCCTGTTTCCCCCTTCAAAACTCTGCAAGATCCCGAATGGCCTGTTCAATCTGCTCCTTCTGAAGCATAAAGGCTTGCTCAAGCGGAGCCGCATACGGCATCGCCGGTAAATCCGGTGAGGCGAGCCGTTTGATCGGCGCATCCAAATCAAAGAGACAATTTTCCGCGATGATTGCCGCAGCCTCACTAATGACACTGCCTTCCTTCGTATCTTCCGAGATCAGCAATACCTTTCCTGTTTTTTCTGCTGCTTCTATAATTGCCGCTTTATCAAGAGGGTAGACGGTGCGGAGATCAAGAACATGCACAGATACCCCTTCTGACTGCAGATGTTCTGCGGCTTCCAGTGCATAATGAACCATCAATCCATAGGTAATTACCGTCACATCGGTCCCCGCACGTTTCACATCCGCTTTTCCAATGGGCAGAACGTAATCCCCGGCCGGTACATCTCCCTTAATCAGTCGATATGCGCGTTTGTGTTCGAAAAAAATCACCGGATCATTATCGCGAATGGAGGCCTTTAACAAGCCTTTCACATCGTAAGGGGTCGATGGCATGACGATCTTCAGCCCCGGAACATTGGCAAAGATCGCTTCCATCGACTGCGAATGGTAAAGTCCACCGTGTACACCGCCGCCGTAGGGAGCGCGGATCGTCAGCGGCACGCTCCAGTCATTATTCGACCGATAACGCGTTTTTGCGGCTTCGGATATAATTTGATTGGCTGCGGGAAGCATAAAATCGGAAAACTGCATTTCGGCCACGGGGCGCATGCCATACATCGCTGCTCCAATGCCAACGCCAACAATTGCTGATTCGGCAAGAGGGGTATCAATCACCCGGTTAGCACCGAATTCTTCATAGAGACCCTTCGTCGCCTGAAAGACTCCGCCGCGCTTCCCGACGTCTTCCCCCAAGATGAAGACCTGATCATCCTTTTCCATTTCTTCTTTCAGTGCCTGGTTGATTGCCTCTATATAAGAAATGACTGCCATTTTTTCTCCTCCTCAATCTTTCTCTTCATAAACATACCGATATATCGATTCCGGGTCAGCGAACGGTGCTTTTTCCGCATATTCGGTGGCTTCATCGATTTCACGGAGAATCTCTGCTTCCATCTCTTTCTCTTTTTCCACGGTCAGTATGTCCAGAGCCCGGAGATAGGAAGCAAAGGTCTTTACGCCGTCATGTTTCTTCGCTTCATCAACCTCCGCTTTTGTCCGGTAAGTCATATCGTTATCGTCGCTGGTATGCGGAGTCAGCCGATAGCAATCGGCTTCCAGCAAGGAGGGGCCTTCGCCGCGGCGGGCGCGATCAGCAGCCTCTTTTACAGCTGCATAAGCTGCAAGCGGATCGTTGCCGTCAAATGTTTTACCGAACATGCCATAGCCGGCAGCTCGATCGGAAACATGTTCGCAGGCGAGCTGATGCTCCAGTCCCACCGAGATCGCATAATGATTGTTTTCGCAAAGAAAAATGACCGGCAGCTTGTGAACACTGGCAAAGTTTGCTGCCTCATGAAAATCACCCTGGTTTGAGGAGCCTTCGCCAAAGGTCACAAAGCTGACAATATCGTCACCACGAAGTTTGGCCGCAAGTGCCACACCGACTGCATGCGGATTCTGCGTGGTTACCGGTGAGGAATGCGTCAGCATATTCAGCTTTCTGTAACCAAAATGACCGGGCATTTGCCGACCTGCTGAGTTGGGATCCTCCGCCTTAGCAAAGTTGTTCAGCATCATTTCTTTTATCGTCATCCCCCAAGCAAGAACAAATCCGTAATCCCTATAGTAAGGAGCCACATAATCTTTTTCTCGATTCAATGCAAAGGCAGCACCGACCTGCGCAGTTTCCTGTCCCTGCCCGGAAACGACAAAGGGTATCTTTCCAGCACGATTGAGCAACCAGAGCCTTTCATCCATTCTTCTGGTTGCCAGTATGACCCGATACATTTTCAGAACATCCTGATCAGAAAAGCCTAATGCGTGATGACGATTATTCATTTTCGTTTCCTCCCCAGTTTCATTAATCATAGATTAATCGCCAGCCCATCCACGGCCAGTGCCGTTTCGCCGATGATTTCATTCAGTGACGGATGCGGATGAATGACCTGGGCCAGTTCCCAAGGTGTGGCGTCCAGCAGCCTTGCTAAAGCGGCTTCGCCAATCAAATCCGTGGCATGCGGACCGATGATTTCAATTCCGAGAATATCACTTGATTTTTTATCGGCAATAATTTTAGCAAATCCACTGCTGTCTCCTTGAACCAAAGCCTTTCCGATTGCTGCAAAAGGGATTTTTCCCACTTTTACCTCATGCTCCTCTTTTGCGGCCTCCTCACTTAGGCCAACGGAGGCAATTTCCGGTCGTGTGTAAATGCAGCGCGGCACAAAGGAGGAATCAAAAGGCTGAACTTCCAGCCCGGCGAGATGTTCCACCGCCTGGATCCCTTCATGAGCGGCTACATGAGCCAGCTGCAAGCCGCCGATCACATCGCCGATAGCATAGATATGCGATTCTTTTGTTTGTCCGAATGAATTGACCTTGATGAAGCCTTTTTCGACTTCGATCGTCGTATTTTGCAGCCCGATATCTTCCGTATTGGGCAGGCGGCCCACTGAAAGAAGTAATTTTTCGGCTGAAAAACGCTGCCGTTTTCCATTTATTTGTGCTTCAATCGTGACGCCATTATTTTTAAGCAGTGTTTCAGGCAATACTTCCGCATTCAGAAAAAACTGAATGCCCCGTTTTTTGAAGTTTAACGCAAGGGCCTTCGAAAGATCGGCGTCCTCCGTTGGAATCAGGCGGGAACTATATTCCAGAATCGTCACATTGGCCCCAAAATCTGCCATCATGGATGCCCACTCAGCGCCGATGACACCACCGCCAACAATAATTAACGAATTCGGACAAGACTCCAAGCAAAGTGCTTCATCTGAAGTGAGGACAAATTCTCCGTCAATAGATAGTCCTTTGAGCGACCGCGGGCGCGAACCCGTCGCCACGATGACGTTTTTTGCTGTCAGAGTGCTGTTCTCACGATCATCGGCATATTCCAGCGAAATCGTTCCGGGAAGAGGGGAAAAAATGGAAGGGCCAAGCATCCGGCCGTACCCTTGATAAATATCAATTTTTCCCTTTTCCATCAAATGTTTAATCCCTTGGTGCAGTTTTTCAACAATCTGCTGTTTTCTTTCCTGTATCTTGGAAAAATTAAGGACAGCCTGTTTCACCTCGATACCAAACGAGCGGCTTTGTTTAATCGTTGAAAGGACTTCCGCACTTCTTAGGAACGTCTTCGTCGGAATACAGCCTTTATGGAGACAGGTGCCGCCAAGTCGCTCTTTTTCAACAATAGCAGTTTTCAAACCCAACTGGCTGGCGCGGATAGCAGCGACATATCCGCCCGTGCCACCTCCTAATAGTACCAGGTCATAATTTTTGGCCATAAAAAAAGTCACTCCTCTTGTTAACAATCATTTTTACGTGACGAGTATTCGAAAAGTTTCAGTAAAAAACCATTCAACTTTCTCAGATGATCATTTATTTATAAGGTAAGACCTGCCGGACGCAAGCGGTCTGTTCTTTCCAGCATCATTGTACCCTTGTTTCCCTGAATGCACAATATTTCTTCTGACAAAAAGCTGCCCGGTTGGCCAAGGCTAACGGAGTCCGTTCCATATGGCTGCTCGAAGTCCTCGCAACGCTTGCTGCGGGTTGGCCCTTCCCCCGCTTCTTCTCATTTTACCACAGCCCGTCCAATAGAAAAAGCGTTTTCAGAGCAACCAATCGATCGGCTGTTCCCGGATTTTACTTCTCTTTAAAAATAAAAGCAAGTGGTTTCTTTATGAAAAGCATCGTTCATGCTATCATAATCCTAATGTTATTTTTTTGGAGTGAATGGATCATGGAACGATTAATAGAAAAGTTAAACTGGATGACTCAGATTTCCTGGTCAGATGGATTGATTGCCTTGGCAATTTTGCTTGCTTTTTATTTAGCAGCCCTAGTCTTTTCCCGATACCTTCCGCGAATACTCGCGAAATTGACCAGATTCAGCAAAAATCAGATCGACGATGCTTTGATTATTAGTTTTCGAAAACCAATCGCCTTAATTCTGATGGTCACCGGAGTCTATCTTGCGCTTTCCTATCTGCCCATACCCAGAAGCAGTGTTAAAATCATTCGACTCTTCTATTCATCGTTCGCGACTTTATCGATTGGCTGGGGCTTTTATTTATTCTCCAACGCCATCGGCGCTTTTTTCGGCCGAATGGGTGATCGTTTCGATTTGCAGTTCAATAACATTATCATTCCATTTCTCTCAAAAATTGCCAAATTTCTCGTCGTCATCTTTACACTGGTTGGTATCCTCGATCAATGGAACTATCATGTGACCGGATTAATCACCGGCCTTGGCATCGGCGGACTCGCCATCGCGATGGCTGCTAAGGATACGCTAAGCAATTTTTTCGGCGGAATTGTGATTATCACCGATGCGCCTTTTACAATTGGTGAATCGATCCAATCCGGTACCATTGAAGGCGTCGTTGAAGACATTAATTTTCGCTCGACAAGGATACGGACAGCCGATCAGGCCCTCGTTACCGTGCCGAATTCGACACTTGCCAATCAACCGATTACGAATATGTCACGAATCGGCAAACGGCGTGTAGCCTTCAGTGCTCCGCTCGATATCGGTACCACAACCCAGCAATTGCAAAGCTGTCTGAAACAAATTCGCCAGCTTCTGAGTGATAATGATGCGCTCTATGAAGACGGACAGATGGTCTACCTGGACAAAATATCACCAACCAGTATCGATTTGACCGTTCAATTTTACACGAAAACGATTGATTTCAATGAATGGACGAAGATCAAAGAAACATTCAATATCTCCCTCATCGATATTTTGGCCAAAGAAGGCGTGGAGCTGGCCTCATCGAAGCTTCCTCTCGATTTTCAATCCAAAGAACCGATAAAAGAGAAAATTGAGCTGACGGCTAAAAAAGAACAGCCGGCGAATGATGACCTCGAAAAACAGATTCACAGCCGATCACGCGATAATTAAACAATCATGCATTGGCCCACCCCTTTTTAACGACCACCAGACTTGCTGATAAGGTGCCGATGCTTAGCCAAAAAAAGCATTCCTGAAACCATCAGCAGGACTCCGGCTGGAAGGCCCGCAAAATAAAGAATGACGCTATTTGCGGCACCGGCAAAGATCAACATCAAACCGGCAAGAACCGCGCTGTTGCGATAAGCATGAAGCAGCCAGGCACAAGAGACCAGCGCAAGGGAAATTGCAGAGGCAAAAATAGCAGACGTGCTAAACAACTGCAGACTATTCGCCGCCCCGCTGGACGTCAGCCGGTCGGCATGGGTAAAGAGGAAGCTTTCGGTGCCGTGAATCTGAGTAAAAAGCAAGGAAAACACACCAAATATTAATTGAAAGAAACTGAGCGAAAGGCCAATACAGAAAATGATCTGAGCCGTTTTTCCTAAGTGCATCCTTTTTCCCCCTCGTGCAGCCTGGCCACTTTTTAAGCCCAGGATTGTCGTTTTCCCTCAAATTTAAGCTCCTTCATCATATGCGCAGATTGCGGCGAACATGACCGATTGAATCCCTGGCAAGGAAGGGAATGCCGTCTCTTCGCTTTTTTCGCAAATTAAAAAGAGCATCAAACGGATAGAAATTCCGCAAATGCTCTTTCTTTCACGATTGTCTGTAAAGTCCAGGATTCTCACGGGCATTCTCTTCTACCACCCGCAGAGCGGTCAGCAGCTGCTGATGCAAACGTTCTGCACCTTCGCCTTCGATCACCACAAGAATTTCTTTTTTCTTCAAAGAAGAGAGTAGAGTCAAGGCCTTAGGCAATTCTTTAACTGAATAGGTCTTGCCATCAATCGAAAAATAGGCTGTACAATGACTTTTTTTTATCATTTCATAAAAGCGAAGTGTCCGTCTGAGGTTAGGTCCGTTCATGGAGTACATCGGCATTTTTATCGACGCTATCTCTTTTGCCATCGTGCAAAATCACCTTCTTACTGAATTTCCCTCCTGCTTTTCGATCCCTTCCAAGTCCTATTATATGACATCTTTTTGTAGTTGATAAAGCGATAAGATGCACGGGCCTTGAACGATCGATGATCGGCAGCTGCAAAGAATGGTATTCTGAATAATTAGTGGGCAATGGTTCGGCTGTCTTCTGTCTCTCCATGCTGCAATTGATACATTTTATAATATAACCCGTGCTGCGCGAGAAGCGATTGGTGGGTCCCGCGCTCGACAATCTCCCCGCGGTGCAGAACAAGTATCTGATCTGCATCCTGAATTGTCGACAAACGGTGGGCAATTGCGATCGTTGTCCGCCCTTTGCGCATCTTCGACAAGGCGAGCTGAATAGCTTCCTCAGTCTCTGTATCGACACTGGCAGTCGCTTCATCCAAGACGAGTATCTTCGGTTTCAGAGTCATTGTCCTGGCAAAAGAAAGGAGTTGACGTTGCCCGCTTGAAAAAGTGGCTCCGCGTTCACCAACAGGCTGATGATAGTTATTCGGCAGTTTTTCAATAAACTGATCGGCCTGAACAAATTCTGCCGCCTCGCGCACTGCCTCGTCACTGACCGGGTGACTGAGCCGAATATTGTCGGCAACGTCGCCGACAAATAAGAACGAATCCTGAAGTACAAGGCCCAGATTCCTGCGCAGTTCCTCATCTGAAAAAGCGGCGAGCGGCTGACCGTCAATCCGTATTTCTCCCCGTTTCACCAGGTAAAAACGCATCAGAAGATTAATAATGGAGCTTTTTCCGCTTCCGGTATGGCCGACTAGGGCGACTGTTTCACCGGGATTAGCTGAGAAGGATATATTTTTCAATACGTCCGTTTTCCCATCATACGAAAAGGAGACATTCCGAAATTCCACTTTGCCGTTACCGATTTTGGGAGAATTTGTTCCCTGTTGAACCGGTGCCATCCGCGGATCATCGAGCAAACCAAAAACTCGTTCCGCCGAGACCATGGCTTCCTGATAGATCGTCAATTGCTGCATGATCTGGTTCACCGGATCAAAGAACCGATCCAGATAATTGACAAAAGCATAAAGAACACCGATGGAAACCACACCTCCCAACGACTGAATCCCGAAATAGCTCAGAATCAAAATCAAACCGAAGAGATAGACGGAATAAACGGCAGAACGCAGCATCAACGCATTCAGCTTAACACTCTTAAGTCTTGAAGCTTTATGTTCTTCATTAATTTGGCCAAATTCGGCGCGCAAGCGTTTCTCTTGACGCATCGCTTGAATAATGGCCATTCCTTGAAGAGATTCATTTAATTTCGCATTGAGCTGGCTTAATTTTATACGAGTGACGCGATAGACAGCTGAGCTCAGCTTGCCGTACCCCCACATTAATCCAACAATAAAGGGCATCAAAACCAGACAAATGAAGGCGAGACGCACATCCAGAAAGAACATGCCGGCAAAAATACCTATCATCATGACCCCGCTGCTGACAAAGGCGGACAGGACACTGACAAATAAATCTTTAATCGTTTCTGTATCATTCGTGATTCGCGACACGAGACTGCCGCCTGGTGTCTGGTCAAAGAAAGTCAGACCCAGGTATTGCACCTTGCTGAACACCTCGACACGCATTTTCTGAATAATATTCAATGCGATTTTTTGAAAAAGAATCATCTGATAATAATGTAAAAGAGCAGATATTCCATAAGATAAAAGAAATGAGACCGACAGCACCAGTAGCGGCAAGGTTGGGAATTGCCGCGGAGTCAGATACGAATCAATGAATACCTTCATAATAATTGGTCCGAGCACATCGGCGCCTGTCGCGATAACCAGAAAAATAAGTGCAAATGTCAGCGCCTTTTTATCGATTTTAAGATAAGCCATCAATCGGCGGATGACATGCTGGTTGGCTCTGCTTTCTTGGTCATTCACGCGTTCATTCATGCAAACGCCCTCCTTCCGACACCAGCGATTCCAGCTGCTGATGCGCGTACATTTCCGCATACCAGCCATGATTCATCAAAAGTTGCTGATGCGTACCTCTTTCAGCGATCTTACCATTCTCAAAAACTAAAATCAGATCCGAATGTTCAACCGCACTGAGCCGGTGAGCAGAAATCAACGTGGTCTTATTCTGCCTTTCTTCTTTCAAGGCATGTAAAATAGCCACTTCCGTTCGCGCATCAACTGCCGATAGAGAATCATCAAAGATCAAGATTTCCGGATCGGCTAAGAGAGCACGAGCAATGGAAATTCGCTGTTTCTGGCCTCCGGACAAGGTCACACCTCGCTCGCCAACAATTGTTGCATAGCCCTCCGGAAATCGAAGAATATCTTCATGAATATTCGCCAATTGCGCAGCGCGTTCGATTTCTTCCTGAGTGGCCTCCGGTTTAGCAAAAGCAATGTTCTCGGCAAGGGTCGCTGAAAACAAGATATGCTCCTGAGGAACGTAACCGATCGTCCGGCGCAAAGCTTCAAGAGTCACATCATTAATCTTTGTCCCGCCAATGGTAATCTTCCCCTCCTGAAGATCGAATTCCCGCAGCAATAGCCGGAGCATCGTTGTTTTGCCGGAGCCTGTCTTGCCAACAATGCCAAGCGTTTCGCCTTGATGAAGGGTAAACGCGATATCAGTCAGCACGGGCCTTTGATCATCCGGGTAATGAAAAGCCGGAATCGCATAATGCAAATCGCCGCTTGGTACGGCGTTTGAAGCCTTGTCCTTATTGATAATGATTGGACGAACCGCCAGGAGGTGACGAATGCGATCATAGGAGGCGCTGCCGCGCTCAACCGTATTGAATAAAAAGCCGAAAGCCAGCATCGGCCAGACGAGCTGACCCAAATAAAGGGTAAAACTCGTTAATTGACCGAGGGACAAAGAGCCTTGGATAACGTAACGGGAGCCAAAAATCAAGGCTAGGAAAAAACAGATGGCGACTATCAGAGTGATCGTCGGATCAAACAAGGCGTCCACTTTTGCAACAGCCATATTTTTATTCACAACGTCCTTAGAAGCTGTGCGGAATATTTCAACTTGTGCTTTTTCTTCACCAAAAGCTTTTATCACCCGGACACCGGACACATTCTCCTGTACCTTGTCATTTAAATCGGAGAAAGCCGCCTGCGCGATGCCGAAGCGTCGATGCAGCAGATTTCCATAATGCATCGTTAGGACAGCCATCAACGGCATCGGTAAGAGTGCGATGATTGTCAGTTTCCAGCTAATCATCGCCACCATCGTGATGATGACCATCGCACCCATGGTTACAGAATCGACAAGAGTCAGAATGCCATCACCTGCAGCTGCCTGAACAGCATTGATATCATTTGTTGCATGAGCCATCAAATCGCCTATCCGGTGTTTCTGATAGAAATCCGGAGATAATTTCGTAAAATGACGATAAAGAGCATTACGCAATTGTTTCCCCAAAAGGACGGATGTCCCAAAAATATATTGGCGCCAAATATAGCCTGTAAAATAATAAATAAGGCCAACAAGCACAAGAAAACCAATCCATTCAGCCAGATGCTGTGGATTCAGTGATCGCAGACGTATGGCATCGACCATTACGCCGACAACATAGGGAGGAATTAAGGAAAGAAAACTGGAAATCATCAGGAAGACAACACCGAGTATGTAGCGGTATCGCTCCTGTTTAAAAAACCAACCGAGATCATAGAAAATACGCAAAGCCGAAGCCCTCCTTCACTAAAAACAACCCATACCTTAAAAAAAAATAAAAAGCCACAGGAGAAGAGGGTCGCCCCTTCTCCTGTGGCTGAATAAACGCTAATAATCAATCAAATCCTTAATAAGGTTTGAAATAAATTAGCTAAGCCGATAGAAAAGGTAAGCGCCGCAAAATTTTTTGCACGAAAAGCAGGAATTTGGGATCCAAAATTTGATACACATTTCCTGTTCTCATGACGCTCACCTTCCTCTGCTAATAATCGAATACTATCATTATATAGAATTATCGTGATGAAGTAAACAAAAAGATCACTCCTTTAAGAAGTGATCTTTTAATAACTTAATCTATAGAAATAATATTTTGTTTGTGTGCTTTTTTCTCATTTTTCGGCAGCTGGATATTCAGCACGCCTTCTTTAAACTGAGCGCGAATGGCGTTCTCATTCACATCGTCGAGCATGAAGCGCCGCGTGAAAGATCCTGAGGAACGTTCTTTACGAATGTAGCTGCCACTCTCCGCCTTTTCACTGGATTCCTGATTGCGTGAAGCATTAATTGTCAGCACACCTTGATCATAATCCAGATGAATATTTTCTTTTTCGAAACCCGGTAAATCAGCTTTGACCAGGTATTCGTTGTCCTTTTCTTCGACATCCGCTGCAAAAGGCCGAATACCGCTGTTCCCCATAAAATTGTGTCCCCATTCATCAAACCAGGAAGGCAGGAAATCAAAGAACCCGTCACGATCTTTTTTGGTTGGATACAGATTTGCCATCATTAAACTCCTCCTTGAATAAGTCAGGGTCATTCGTTTTTCTTTTGTTGCCCTTTCTTCTTACATTCTTAGTATAGATCAAAGGTCAACAAAGGTCAAACAATATTTGACCTTTTATCCCCACTAATCTGTCGATTAATTTTCCAGCGGCTGCCTATTCCTGTATAATGACGATTGAAGATTGCAGAGATAGAAATCTCAGGCAATCCTTGGACAAAGGAGTTTTGCAATCATGAAAAAAGCATTGGTTTTAGCAGAAAAACCGAGCGTGGCACGTGATATTGCCCGTATACTTGGCTGTAACCAGACTAGGCACGGCTATCTTGAAGGCGATCATTACGTGGTCACCTGGGCTCTCGGCCATCTTATTGAATTAAAAATGCCGGAAGATTATGATCAGAATCTAAAAACATGGCGAATGGAAGATCTGCCGATTCTTCCGGATGTTCTGGAAACAAAACCGATCAAGCAAACGCGTTCGCAGTTTCAAGCGATTCGCCAGCTGACTAAAAGAGCCGATCTTGCCGAGTTGATCATCGCAACAGATGCCGGCCGTGAAGGCGAACTCGTCGCCCGCTGGATTATCAAGCATATCAGCTGGAAAAAACCGATTAAACGTTTATGGATTTCTTCCGTGACAGATCGGGCAATTCGCCAAGGCTTTGCTCATTTGAAAAATGCGGCAGACTTCGATAAACTCTATCGTTCAGCAGTTTGCCGCTCCGAAGCGGATTGGCTGATCGGATTGAATATCTCGCGCGCACTCACAACCAAATACAACGATTCTCTGTCAGCCGGACGTGTGCAGACACCGACACTGGCCATGATTCTGGAACGCGGGCAGCAGATCGCTGCTTTCAAACCCCAGCCCTATTGGACAATCGAAGCCGAAGCCGGTCACTGGAAAATGAACTGGACCCATGATAATCAATCCCGCCTCAATGACCAGCAGAAGGCGGAAGCCATTGTTGCTCGCCTGCATGGCCAAACAGCTGAGGTTACGGACGTGACCGTCAAACATAAAAAAGAACCGCAGCCGCTTCCCTTCGATCTGACTGAATTGCAGAGAGAAGCCAACCGTAAACTCGGTTTTTCGGCAAAGAAAACATTAAACACTCTGCAAACTCTCTATGAACGTTATAAAATCGTCACCTACCCGCGGACCGATTCCCGTTATCTGACCCGTGATATTGCCGAAACGATGACGGAACGGCTGCAAGCGATTGAGTCTGTCTTCGGTGAGGAAGTCCGCCCCATTCTGCACCGGCAAAAAGGCCGGGTACTGGCCAAGCAGGTCTTCAACGATCAGAAGGTCAGCGATCACCATGCACTGATCCCGACTGAAGAACCCGCTCATTTGCGCGATCTTTCTTCCGACGAGCGCAATCTGTATGAAATGATCGTAAAACGTTTTCTCTGCCTTTTCTATCCAGAGTACCGTTATGACAGCCTGCATGCTGAGCTTCATGCTGCAGGTGAAACCTTGATCGTGCATCAAACGCTGACAATTGATCCAGGTTTCAGACGACTTTTAAATCCCGAAGCAGCGGAAGAGGCTGTGCAAAGGCCGCTGACTCAAGGCCAGAAACAAATCCTTGATCACGTTTCTCTTAACCAAAAAATGACCGAACCGCCGGCACTTTATTCCGAGGCCGATCTGCTTTCCCGAATGGAGCATTACGGACTAGGGACTCCGGCAACCCGCGCCGATATCATCGAAAAACTGCTCCAATCTGAATTGATGGAACGGGTTGCCGGCGGACGCCTCCGGGCAACTGGAAAGGGCGAACAATTAATTCATCTGGTGCGTCCGGAATTAAAATCACCGGAATTGACTGCCTCATGGGAAGCCGAACTCGAACAAATCGCGATCGGCAAAGGCAATCCGCGGCGTTTTATCGAGCAAATCCGCCAGAAGGCAGCCACACTTGTTGAAGAAATTCGTACAAATGATCAGGAGTACAAAATTCAGAATCTGACTCAGTCCGTTTGCCCAGAATGCGGATCCCGCTTAAAGGAAACAAGGGATCGTGAAGGGAGCAGAATTCTCGTCTGCATTAATCGTTCCTGCGGCTATAGACGACGCAAAGATCCGAAATTATCCAATCACCGTTGCCCTCATTGTCATAAAAAAATGGAGATTCATCAGGGAAAATCGGGTGCTTATTTCCAGTGCAGGACTTGCGGCATCGTCGAAAAAGCGGATCATTCGGCCAAACGTGCAACAAAGCACGAAACAAGAAAATTAATGAACAAAATAAATGACGATCAACCATTCGGCAATAGCATGGCCGACTTGCTCAAATCAGCCATGAATCAGAAAAAGAAATAAAACGTGAAACCTTCTCACGCAGTAGATGATTTATCAATAGCGGTAGGCGCAAGGAGGGAGAAGCCATCTCACTTGAACAAAGTTAAAGCCAGCGTCTTTAGACGCTGGCCTATAGTAAAGACTTACAATCTTAAAGCAACCCACCCTTTTATGTTTGATGTAAAGGGTGGATTGCTTTTCTTACTCTCTTCAAGCATGTATGTGTTCAACCTTAGCTCTTAATTCGGGGATAGCGGAATGAAGAATATCCGCCATTGCTTCATATCCGGCTGCCGTCGGGTGAAGTCCATCCTCATTTATCAGCTTCGAAAAATCTCCTTTTGTCTTGAACGCACTGCGAAGGTCAATAAGCGGCAGTCGAAATTTTTCTGCCAACTCCTTAAGTGATCGATTATACATGCCGTGCCAATGCTCAATGCCGCCACAATAACTAATCCAATGGCCGATGCTCTGACTATAGTGTTCCATCAAAGAACGATAATAGCGCACCGGATCCAGTGGAAGCAAGCTCAGCAGGACAGGCATCGCCCCGCTGGATTTAATCCGATCAACAATCATCTTTACATTATCCAAATAACGTGCTAGAGGGACAACCGGAACATGTTCTTCCTCTGGAAGCAAGGCCACCTGATCCCAGCGGAAATTACAATCATTTCCGCCGATATGTATCAAAACCAAATCGGGATTCAGCTGAAGAACATCCTTTTCAAGCCTTTTGATTAATAAATCAGAATTGTCATTAAATACACCTTTATTTATGACTTTATCCTGATCGCCAAGCTTTTTCTGAAGCAACGCCGGATAATTGTTGCGGACAATTTTAAAACGTCCATGAATGAAGGTGATTCCCCGAGTAACACTATCTCCAAAACAGATGATTTTCAACTGATCATCTCCCGTAACTTTCCCTGTGTTTTGAAATTTGCTTAGTTCTATCCTAACAGAGATAGCAAACATTGAACAGGTCTCACGGGTCAGAATAAATTATTTTTGAAGAATAGTTGTACGACGGTGAA
Source organism: Sporolactobacillus sp. (assembly GCA_047718855.1). GTDB lineage: Bacteria > Bacillota > Bacilli > Bacillales > Sporolactobacillaceae > Sporolactobacillus. Next base: position 320,206 of record JBDNRY010000001.1, read on the forward strand.
TTTTCTTTCTCTTCATTGGAAAGACTTTCTTCGTTAGCGGGTAGAGGACTTCTGCAAAAATTAGTCCCATGGCGATTGCCCCGGAAAGAACAAAGGCTTTCTCGCCAAGGTGAAGCGCCAGATTATATTTATCCCCCACTGCCTGGTTCATGACAGTATAGGTCAGGCCGCCGGGTACCAGCGGAATAATCCCGCAGACACTATAAATAATCACTGGATTTTTACGGAGACGGGCAAAAATATGGCTTAAAACGGCAATGACAAAGGCGGCGGCAAACGTTGCGGCAAAGTCATTCCGGTTCGCACGGAAGATAAAGAAGTAGATTAGCCAAGCAATCATGCCGATTAATCCCCCGTGAATCAGCGGCTTCTTAGGAATATTATAGATGATCCCAAATGCACAGGTCGCGAGAAAACTGGTGATCGATTGAACGAGCAGCATAAGATACCAGGTCATTTGATCACCTTATCCCAGCGTCATCGCAAATGAGATACCAATGCCAATCGCAAAGGCAGTCAGAGCCGATTCAGCAAATTTGGATAATCCGGACATTAAATCACCGGCCATTAGATCGCGAACAGCATTTGTAATTGGAACGCCGGGAACAAGCGGCATCACCGCTCCAAAAATAATTTTATTCAAGTCCAGTCCCCAACCCATTTTAACAGTCATTAATGCAATGATACCGATAAAAATAGAAGATATAAATTCAGAAAAGAACTTCACCCTTGTCAGCCGATGAAAGTAAATCGTACCTGCCTGACCGGCACCACCGGCAATAAAGGCCGGCAGCATATCCTGCCACTGGCCGAGAAACATCAAAAGAAAGCAGCTACTGGCGATTGCCGCAGCCAGAATTTGCATCCAGCCAGGAAAGCTGACATGTGATTGATCGATTTCTTTCAATTTTTGGTGGACTTCTTTGATCCCGAGCTCACCTTCCGCGATCTGCCGTGACAGACTATTCACCAGCGTGACCTTGCGTAGATCCGTTCCACGAGCAGTAATCCGCACCAGTTGAGTAATATCTGTATCTTCAATGGAAAAAATAATACCTGTTGGTGTTACGAAACTCTGTGCTTCATTCACGGAAAAATTACGGGCAATACGGTTCATCGTATCTTCAACGCGGAACGTCTCCGCACCATTCTGTAGCAGAATTTTGCCGGCCAGCACGCAGATTGCCGCCACTTCATGAACGATGGACTCCTGTTTACCTTCTCCGCCGATCTTCCTCTGGAAACCATTCATTTACGGTCTTCTCTCTCTTTATGATCTTTTTTGTAAGCTCATTATAATATGGCAACTGGCGAATAACAATACTTTCACACTCTTTTAAAAAGATCAAAATGCGGATATGTAAAAATCATGGTATAATTAATTGATGTGAAAATCACGTTTCGTCATTCTATGCCGCTTGACGCAGTGATTTTGAGTAAAATTGCAATCTGCAGCCGATACTTTTAATGCCTGCAAAAAGACAAGTTCTGCCTCCTTTCTCAGGCGTTGATTTGTACTCTTTGCAAGCGGAAGCGATCGGTTTTTAAATTTGAGAGGAGTGTTCAAACCCGATGGTCAAACTTGTATTAATTCGTCACGGGCAAAGTGCGTGGAATCTGGAAAATCGTTTTACCGGTTGGACCGATGTTGATTTAACTGAAAAAGGCGAACAGGAAGCAACAGAAGCTGGAGAAATTCTAAAGAAAAACGGTTATACTTTCGACCAGGCCTATACTTCTGTACTGACACGTGCCAATCATACGCTTTGGAATGTGCTGCATGCATTAGACCTGACCTGGATTCCGGTTGAGCATTCATGGCGTCTGAATGAACGTCATTACGGAGCCTTGCAGGGATTGAATAAAGCTAAAACCGCCGAAAAATATGGTGCTGAACAAGTACATATCTGGAGGCGTTCCGCTGATGTGCAGCCACCGGCTCTGGAAAAGACGGACGAACGCTATACTGCCCAGTTAAACGATCCGCGTTATGCTAATCTGTCTGAAGCAGAACAGCCATTAACCGAAGATCTTCTCGATACAGTTGATCGTGTACTCGTTTACTGGAATAAAGAAATCGTTCCTCAACTCAAGGCAGGCAAAAAAGTGATTATCGCTGCTCACGGCAACTCACTTCGTGCGCTTGTCAAGCATCTGGACAACGTTCCTGCAGACGTTATCGTTGGTTTGAATATTCCGACAGGTACTCCGTTGGTTTACGAATTGGATGAGGATCTCAAACCTCTCAATCGTTATTACCTCGGTGCAGAAGGCCCGCTGGATAAGGAAGTTCTTCCTTCAACAGAAAGCAAATAAGCGGTATCTCCTTCAAAAACATTTCTGCTTCGGCGGAAGTGTTTTTTTATTGTGAAGATAAATTTTTATCGCATAAGAAAAACCGGGCAAAAAACGCCCGGTCCTTTGACTTGCAGGTACGCTCCAGGAACTCGCTTGCCGCGGGCAGTCTGAGAGCCTCCTCGGACAGACACGAGTCTGCGGGGTCTCTCTTAGCCTGCTCTTCCCGCAGGCGTCTCGTTTCTTCGCTTCCCTGCTCTATTTTTTATACTTTCTTATCTTTTAAAAAAATCCCCTGCCAAAGCAGGAGACCAATCACATACTCTAACCTGATTGCAGAAAACCCTGTAATCAGAAAAGTCAGGTTAGCCATCATGGGCAGTGAGGCCTCCCCGCCTGCTAACGCATGTGCAAAGTTGGGTAACATTGCTAGGTGCAAAGTATTATGATGAGCATACTAACAACTGATAACAAAGCTATTGTAAACCCTTTCTTATAAAATGTAAAGGCTATCATTCAAAGAATCCGCGCATTATTCACTTTGGCAAGGTGCTTCAGTAACTGGAAAATTCACCACTCTCTCTGCCCAAGCAGCAAATTGAAGGAGTCCGCGATCATTCAGCTTACGGGCAATCCCCTGCATACCAACTGGTAAACCCGCCGCAGTACGGCCAATGGGCAGCGAAAAGGCCGGTTCACCCGTCAGGTTTATCGGACTTGTCATCATCCAATCCGATTCACTGTTAATCGGGATACCGTTTATCTGTTCCGGTCCTTCTTTTCGATAATCATAAGATACCGCTGAAAGCGTCGGCGAGACCAGCACGTCAAAATGATTAAATTGCTGCTGGAACATGCGCCAAACTACTGTTCGATAGTGGTTCATCGCCAGATACTCACCTGCTGTAGCCTTTTTCCCTCTTTCGATCATCGAAAGCAGGGTTTCGGATAATTCACTCTTATGCGCCTTGACCAGATTCACCGAACTTTCAGCGAGCCCAATCATCCACAATCGATTAAAATAAGCAACATATTCACGCAGATTCTTTCCAAAATCAAGCGGAGCCGGCACGACGCTTGCGCCTTGCTCTCGAAATTCATCCAGCGTCCGGAAAAATAACGCTTTGATTTCATCATCAACAGAATACATACCAAAATCAGCTGTATAACCAATTCGCCACTGTTTTGGCCTATCAGTTAGCGTTTTCATAACAGGTGGGCAAAGGAGATCCAGCGAAAATGGATCATCTGTTGAGGGACCTTGAACAGCATCAAACATTAGGGCCGCATCAGCAACCGATCGCGTGATCGTTCCATAATTGATAAAAGGGACTGATGATGAAAAAACATTCTCAGGATGATTGTCCGAAGGAATACGGCCAAAGCTGGGTTTGAATCCGAAAACACCGCATAGACTGGATGGGATTCGTATCGACCCTCCGCCGTCACTGCCTTCCGCGAGCGGGCAGAACCCGGCAGCAACAGCTGCTGCGGAGCCTCCACTTGAGCCGCCCGTCCCATTACTCAGTTTCCAAGGATTTCGTGTCGCGCCAAAAATACGATTATTCGTCGTTCCCTTATGTCCAAATTCCGGTGTATTGGTCTTGCCGATAACAATCGCGCCAGCTTCCTTCAGACGCCTGACGATCGTCGCATCATGATCCGGAATATTTTCCTTATAGACTAAACTCCCATAGGTCGTTCGAAGGCCCTTCGTATTCGTCAGATCCTTTATCGCTACAGGAACACCTTCAAGAGATCTCATTCTGCCTGCGTTGATTCGTTTCTCAGACTGCTTCGCTCTCCTGTACGACGTTTCTCTACTGCAAGTCACCAGCGCATTGATTGTCGGATTGAGCCGATCCACGCGCTGCCAGAGCTGATCGAGAACAGTCACCGGAGAAAGGCGCTTTGCCCGATAGGCGTTCAGCAGTTCCTGCGCACTCCTTTTATAGACGTCCAAGTAGCCACGCCTCCTCTTTCTTTCGATTCTGGGATAAGTTGTCAAATCGATCTTATCGTACTCAAGACGATCTGACAACACCCCTTCGAAAAACAATCAACAGCGCCCGATTACGTCCTAATCATTTAATCTATCAAATGCAGGCAATCGAAATATTTGTTCCTTCTGTCACATATAAATCTAATATCAGCTATGACGATATCTCTCTGGAGGTTATTAAAATGATAAGTAGCAATCATTTGAAAAATGAACAGTTTAATCTGCCATTTAATGAAATGGATTTTAACAGGGAAAAGGCTGCCCTGATAATGATTCAGGGAGAGAAGATCATTCTCGCCAATTCCTCTGCCTGTCAATTACTGACAGGCAATGAGCGTCACCCACTTAAAAATATGTATTTATCTCTGTTCATTGATCAGAACGATCTCCGGAAACTGTTTACCAACATTCAGCACCCTTTTTCGGAATCCTTTGATCTGAAACCGATAAACATTCACCTGATTTCTAAAGATCAAGGGAGAATTCCGGTTTCTGTCGTCATTCAGCAACAAAAATATAATGAACAGCTCTTACTCCTACTTACGCTCAGAAGAATAAAAAAAACGGAAACAAAAACTACAGAATCTCAAGCAAGACTTATACAGCTCGGCCAGCTGTCCGCACAAATTCTTCATGAAGTCCGCAATCCGCTGACTGCGATCAAAGGCTTCGTCCAATTCATGCAGCGTAATCCTTCAGCAATCGATGACTATCTTCCGATTATCCTGAACGAGATTAACTATATGGAAGAAATCACATCCGATCTTCTTTCACTCGCCAAACCGCAGCAAGAATCTTTTTCAGCTTTAGATCTACCAGAAATTGCTCAGAAATCGTTGCTGCTCTTTGAGGAAAAAGCAAAGAAGAGAAAAATCAGATTAGAATTAAGTACTGACGATCTGTCTCATCGAATTTTAGGCAATCCCGCTCAATTAAAGCAGGTCTTCATTAACTTGATTAAAAATGCGATCGAAGCCATCCCCGAAAGTGGCAAAATCACACTCACATTTAGCCAAAAAAAGGGAAAAGAAGAGGTCAGCATCAGAGATACGGGAACTGGAATTTCTCAGGAAACACTGGAGCAGATCGGCACCCCCTTTTTTACAACCAAGGAAAGAGGAACGGGTCTCGGACTTGCCATTTGTCGTCAGATCCTGCAATTTCACCACGGATATATGACTATCCGCCCGCTGCCGAAATCCGGAACACTAATCACGCTGACTCTCCCTGCCATAACCCAGCCAGTCTCCGATACTCCCAAACAGTCCCTTCCATAAAAATTCTGAAAAATAAAAAGGCACACGGTATTCGGGTGAACTTGTCCGAAACGGTGTGCCTATTACATAGAATTCACTATTCATGTCTGATAATGAATAATGATTCCCTGTTCATCGTCTAATTCCAATCGGAGCGAAGCAGCAACCGGATCGGCTTGCATTTCCGTCTCCAGCCAATAACGCACTGCCTCTATAATCGTCGCCTCGACAAGGATTTGTTTCCGTCCCCGAGCATAGGTCTCGGCTGAGAACCCATAATCATCATCATAGACTAATTCAACTTTGACATCATTCGGACTCACTTCTTTGCGCTTCGCCAGAAATAGGCACAACGCATTGATGATCTCTTGTTCAGAAATGATTATCTCTTCCATGGATCAGAATCCTCAGAGCGCCTTTTTCGATTCGTGAAACTGACAAATAAATAACGAATAAGCGCAAGGATCACGACAACCGCTAGAATATTAATCAGGAAACCAGCCATCATCCCAAAGCCGCCAAAATGAGAGAGCATGCTGCCAAATAGAAAACCAGAAAGCCCACCGAAGATCATGCCGCGCATAAAGCTTCCACCCGTGAATGAACGTCCGGGTGTCGCCATACGCGTATTACTTCTCTCTGATCTTTGCTGCGTTTTATTTTTAAAGAACGAACGGGAGCCGTTCCCCGGTGTCGAATGGAACGTACGCACTCCTGTCCGATAACCTCTGGCACTGGCCGAATGATCCTGTGCCGAGAAAACGAAATCGCCGGCCGGAGTCAGGATGAGAGCAAGTGCAAGAAAAGTAGCCATTAATTTTTTAAACATTCAGTTATCCTCCTGTTTCTCATTCCCGTGTCCTATTCAAGCGCCAATTCTGACTTCGATCGATAGTCTTTCATACGTAATTTTTCGTAAAAAGTTCCCGTTTTCTGTTCTTTCATGCCTGAACTTATAGTTTTTCAATCGAGGTCATTGCCTGAAAGAGTCTGTCCATTGCCTTTTTCACAAGCTCTCTGGAACAGGCAATATTGATACGGATAAATCCGCTGCCCTCTTTACCAAAAGTATGGCCTGGATTGACGGCCAGATGTGCCTGGTGAACCATCAGATCCTGCAATGCGGTATTCGTCATCTCAAGTGCCCGGCAATCAATCCAGCCGAGATAGGTTCCTTCCAGTGGCGTTAAAACCAACTGAGGAATCTGAGTTTCCAAATAACGTCTGACAAAATCTCTATTCCCCTGGATATAAGCTATGCATTGATCCAGCCATTCCGCCCCATAAGTATAAGCAGCCTCGGCAGCGACTACGCCAAGTGATGTCGGTTCGTTGAGGCTGAACCGGCGGAGCTGGTGAAGATAAGTCTTCCTCAACTTTTCATTGGCGATAATGATATTGGACATCTGCAGGCCGGCAAGGTTAAAGGTTTTACTGGGCGCCGTGCAGACGATTGAACGAGCCGCCGCATCCGCTGAAAGGCTGGCGAATGGCAGATGACGTCGATGATCAAGTATCAAATCGCCATGAATTTCATCAGAAACAACCAGAACATCATGCCGCTGTGTCAGCTCGGCCAGCGTTCGCAGCTCTTCTTCCGTCCAGACTCTACCTGCCGGATTATGCGGCGAACATAAGATCATCAGCCGCACTCTGGGATCGGCAAGTTTTCGATCCAAATCTTTGAAATCCATTCGATAGGTCCCCTGTTCGTAAATTAAGGGACTTGTGACCAAATCACGATTCTGATTTTCCGCGGATTTTCTGAATGGCGGATAGACCGGTGGCTGAATCAGAATCTTGTCGTCTGGCTCAGTGAAACCATCGACGATCAAATTTAGAGCCGTCACCACACCCGGACTGTGACAGATCCATTCCGTTTCAATCGACCAGTTCTGTCTGCTCTGCATCCAGCGCTGTACCGATTTAAGATAATTGTCCGAACGAAAGGTATATCCGTAAATAGCGTGCTCTACTCTTTTTCTCAATGCCTCGGTGACCTGTACCGGTGCAGGAAAAACCATGTCAGCTACCCACATCGGCAGCAGATCTTTTCCACCGAACAGTTGATCCGCCTCATCCCATTTAACAGAAGCTGTTCCCCGGCGATCCATTATCTGCTGAAATATTTCCGACTCTTTCAAGATTCCGCCCCCTGCCTTGCTTGCCTCGTCGGCGTTTTAGCCGATCCCAACTCTATCATCTCGTATTAGAAATTATTTGTATAGTCCATTTTCGCTAAAAGATTCTTTACATGAACAAAAGCACTCTCGCCCGGAGCGATTCAGTGCTTTTGCTTTCGATCCTATTTGCATCAATACCTTTATCGAAAAATTAAACGAGGTCACAGGCTTCCGCAGGCATCCAGTGTTTGTCCTGACCATCCCACTTGACATTGCAGCCAATAGGATTTGTTAAGGGCTGTGAAACAGGCTGATTGTTCGTTATTTCAGAAAGTGCCCGATCCAGATCGTTAACGGTTGCCTTTTCTGGCAATCTGGGATTATCCAGTTCGCGCCCCGTATAGACAAGTTTTCTTTGCTCGTCAAAAACAAAGAAATGCGGCGTCCGCAGTGCACCAAATAAGCGCGCAGTCTGCTGAGCTTGATCCCGCAAATACGGCCACGGAAAATGCTCTGTATTCATTTGTTCGACCATTTTATCAAAGGAATCCGCAGGGTGTGTCGTTTCGCTATTGGAATTTATAGCAACAAATTGTACGCCTTGATCCTTATACTTTTCCGCCATCCGTCGTGTGGTTGCGTTCGATCCAAGCACAAATGGGCAATGATTACAGGTAAAAAAGACAACAAGTGTCTTCGCGTCTGCAAAATCTGCTAAAGAATAACTCCTGCCATCTGTTGCCGGCAGATTAAAATCAGGTGCCTTCTCACCAAGTTGCAAAGTAAATGCCAAGATGTGATGCCTCCTTTTATTATCTTCAGTATCAGTGTATCATGATTTAATCACGTGGCAAAAAAATTGGCTTTAAGTTGACGAATTTTCAGTTATTCACTATAATAGAATTAATTATAAACAGTGCGTTGATAAGGGATTAGTAAATAAGGGTGAACGAAAGAGATCGGCATTCACAGGCTGCGAGATGCCGTCGCAATTCCTTTATTGAACCTGCCCTTGAGCTGTCCGGAAAACCGGACCGCAGCTTCACGTTACGAAGCGTTGAGTGAGCGTGGTTTCGGCTGCGCTAACAAAGGTGGCACCGCGGGTCAGAAAACTCTCCGTCCTTTAGAGGATGGGGAGTTTTTTGGCTTATATTTTTTACGTTACAACTCTGACTTTTCACCGAGAGGAATTTAGATGATAATGGAATCCAAGCGCATCGTGGTAAAAATCGGCAGCAGCTCTCTGACTGATCTTCATGGAAAATTAGATACCAATAAATTAAATGAACATGTCGAGGCTATTGCCCGGCTGAAAGCAACTGGCCATGAAGTGGTGCTCGTTTCCTCAGGCGCAATTGCCGCCGGTTACAGTGGACTCGGTTATCCCTCACGCCCTGTGACGCTTGCCGGGAAACAGGCAGCAGCGGCGGTCGGCCAGGTCTTGCTCCTAAATAATTATGCGCGCTCGTTTCGCCGCTATGGTTTGACGATTGCTCAACTTTTGCTTGCCAGACAGGACTTCGAACGCCGAGAGCAAATGAGTCATGCCTATTCTGCATTGTCTGAATTACTTCGACGTTCGGTCGTTCCGATTATTAATGAAAATGATTCGGTGTCGCTTGAAGAACTGACCTTCGGCGACAATGATATGCTTTCTGCTCTGGTCAGCGGCTTGATTCATGCGGACTTTCTGATGATTCTTACAGATGTGAACGGACTCTATGACAAGAATCCGCAACTCTATCCGGATGCCCGGCGCTACGACTATTTGAGTAACCTCCCTGCATCCTTAATTGAAGATACGAGTGATACGACCGGTTCAAAAGTTGGAACAGGCGGAATGAAATCGAAGGTGCTTGCCGCAAGTACAGCCTTATCTCTGGGCGTACGCACCTTTATCGGCAAGGGGACAGGACCGGACAAATTAATTCGGATCATCAATGGCAGCGGTGACGGTACTTATATTGGCAAGGATGGTGTCAGGCCCCTGCTCAAGGTGTCAAAGCAATGGATCGCGTTGCATTCACCCGTGAGCGGAAAAATCGAAATCGATGACGGAGCAGTCAATGCCCTAATGCGAGAAGGGAAAAGCCTGCTTCCAGCAGGAATCCGCAAAATCAGCGGACGATTCTCAGCGGGCGAAGTCATCCAGATTATTGACAAAAATCAGCAGGTACTGGGCAAAGGCCAGGTCAATTATTCAGCAGTTCAACTGGATAAAATCAAGCAGCTTCCAAGTGTACAGGCCATGAATCAAATTAAAGGCGGGCATCCAGAGGTCGTTCATCGCGACAATTGGGTTCCCTGGACAACATTTATCCGACCGATTCATCGAAAAGGAGGGCTATGACTTGAAACAGCTAATTGAAGAAAATGGATTGATTAACAAAGCAAAGAAGGCAAAAAAAGCATCGACCACGTTGGGTGCTCTTTCCACCGATCAAAAAAATCAGGCACTGCTCCTGTTGGCGGAAAAATTAGACGAACGGGTCAGCGAAATTCTGACAGCAAACCAAAAGGATATGGAGAAAGCAAAGAACAAAGGCATGAATGCATCATTACTGGATCGCCTGCTTCTGACTCCTGAACGAATTCATGCCATGCGGCTCGCACTCGTGCAGCTAGCTGGACTGCATGATCCAATCGGCGACTGTCTGGAAAATTGGAAACGCCCGAACGGACTTCAAATTCAAAAAAAGCGCGTACCTCTTGGCGTTGTCGGCATGGTTTACGAAGCACGTCCGAATGTGACAATCGATGCGGCCAGCCTCTGCTTAAAGACCGGAAATGCCGTCTATCTTCGCGGCAGCGCTTCAGCTCTAGAATCAAACAAATTCCTAGTCTCCCTGATACACGAAGCATTACGCCAGGCCAATCTTCCTGAAGACAGTGTTCAACTTCTTGAAGATATCCGCCACGAAACGGCCGATCGCTTTTTCCAGCTTAATGCGTATCTTGATGTTCTAATCCCGCGTGGAAGCCGGAAACTGATTCAAACGGTTATCGAAAAATCAAGTGTTCCCGTTCTGGAGACTGGAGCCGGAAACTGCCATCTCTATATTGACCGTTCAGCGAAGCCCGATATGGCTCTTTCTATCGCCCTGAACGCCAAAACGCAAAGGCCCTCGGTCTGCAATACTATTGAAACAATTCTCTTGCAGCAGGATTGGTTGATTGAGCATGGCAGCTCTTTTTTGGTGGCCCTCGAAGAAGCCGGCGTCGAATGCCGAATCGATCCGAGTGCGGCTTCGCTTTTCCCTGAACTGCCTATTGCCACGGAAAAAGATTGGGCAACCGAGTATCTGGATAAGATTGTCGCCATAAAAATTGTCCGTGATGTCGATGAGGCCATTCAGCATATCAATCGTTACGGGACGCGGCATTCCGAATCGATCATTTCTGAAACAGCTGCCAACGTCAAGAAATTTTTTCAATTTATCGACGCCTCCACCGTTTATCATAACGCCTCGACACGTTTCACGGACGGTGAAGCTTTCGGTTTCGGTGCAGAGATTGGCATCAGCACGCAAAAATTGCACGCACGCGGTCCAATGGGTCTAAACGCCCTGACAACGATCAAATACCTTGTGGAAGGGTCCGGTCAGATCCGTGAATAAAAGTCTTCTTCTTGCTTGAAATTGGATCATGAATAGATAAAAAACAGCCCTGCCAATGGTGAGAAGATTGGCAGGGCTCCTCTATTCAAGAATAATTTGCAGGACTTACTGGTCACTAACAATCAGATAGGCAACCTTCACTGGCCCGTGAACGCCAACGACAAGACGCATCTCAATATCCGCACTATTGCTTGGTCCGGAGATGAAATTAATATAGGGTGCTGGATCTTCGCCGGCATCAACTGATTTCTGAACCCGAGCCATCGCCTGCGTCAAACGCGGCACAATTGTACTTTTGGGCACAATAACAAGCGAAGCCACCGGAAGCAGGCTGACACTCCTTGCCTTGTCTTTATCATTAAAGAAGCCGGCTGTTGCCGATTCGGCCAGCATCACATCGCAAATCGACAAACCAATATTGGCTTTGGCTGCTGCTTCAATATTAGAATGACCCTTTGCCGTGTCCCAGACATAAACCTTGTTATCTTGCATGAGGGACGCCAGCCCGAGGGTTTTGAACCGCGCATCCCGCGTTGCCACGACTGGGCCGCCACCATAGGTCTGAATCAAATGATTAAGTGATTCAGAGAGATGACTTGAATCCGTCTCTACGACCTGGGTATGAATCGATTCACTGACCTGTTTGATCACATCGATCAGCTGATCCTGAGAATAATCCCGATAAACGCGCAGCTGCGGCTGATTCTGCCATTCACTGTTCTGGACGTATTCTCCAGGCTTGTGATTTAATTTCTGGGCGATATTTTCAAGAAATTTATCCCGGTTTTCAATCGTTCCACTCACAGCGAATCACCCGCTTTTCTCTCTGCTTCTTCGGTATTTACTTTCTGAATCTGTTGCTTATGTTTTTTGAACCATGCTCTGAAATTTTCCTGGCTGGGTTCCGGTAAATCCCGGCCATGTGTCCATGGTTTTATCGGACCCGGGCCTTTACTGATCGCGCCGTCGTGAACCAGTGGTTTGAGGATAATCGGTGCCATTTTCATGCCGACTTTGAAAAGAAAGGGAGATTTCGCGCCAATTCCAAAGGCCTTCATCGCTACTTTTTCTCCCACCGGAGGAGTCCCGCCACCAGCTACATATTTTTGGCGATGCTTGATTAGTAATTCATGAAGCGGTATTCGCACCGGACATGCCTCTGTACACGCCGCGCAAAGGCTTGACGCATAAGGAAGCTTTCCATACTCTTTATAGCCGCCGAGAATCGGTGAAAGCACCGCGCCGATCGGTCCCGGATAAATGGAACCATAGGCGTGGCCGCCAATATGACGGTAGACCGGACATACATTAATACAAGCCGCACAGCGGATACAATGCAGTGCCGGCTGGAATTCCGTTCCGAGAGCATTCGAACGTCCTGCATCAACAATCACCAAATGGAAATCTTTTGGACTATCCACGGTCTCCGTTTGAGCCGCCGGCGTAATATCTGTGACATAAGTCGTCAGGCGCTGACCGACGGAGCTGCGGCAGAGGAGAGTGACCAGTACGTCCAGCTCCTTCCGTGAAGGAACCAGCCTTTCCATACCCATCACTGTAATCTGCGTTTCCGGGAAAGTAGTAACCATGTTCGCATTTCCTTCATTGGTCACAAGACAAATACTTCCCGTATCGGCAACCGCAAAATTACAACCCGTAATCCCGACGTCAGCGTGAAGAAATTTTTCGCGCAGCGTCTTACGGGCAAAACCGGCCATTTCCTTTGGATCATCGCTTCCGGTATAACCAAGCTTTTGAAAAGATTTGCGAATTTCACGGCGATCTTTATGAACAGAAGGAACAACGATATGCGACGGCTTATCCCCATCCACCTGTAAAATGAATTCGGCCAAATCCGTTTCAAGAACATGGCATCCTTCTTTTTCCAAAACTTCGTTCAGACTAATTTCTTCGGTAACCATGGATTTTGCTTTAACAATGTTCTTTGCTTTTTTCTCACGGATCACTTTTTTAATATAATTCTGAGCTTCTTCGGCCGTTTGCGCGAAATAAACATGCCCGCCTCTGGCCGCAAAATTGTCACTTAACTGTTTCAGATAGAAATCCAAATGGTTGAGTGTGAAGGCACGAATTTCTTCCCCGGCATGGCGCCAATCCTCCCAATTGCCCAAGGTTTCATCGCCAACTGTTGCTTTCAGCTTCTTGTCACGGAGTCCATCCTGAGCAGCGGAAACCGCATGAACCATGTAGGTATCCTGTATCGCCTCGTCTACTCTCTCAAAGAACGGTTGAGTTCCGACTTTCATGGGCATAATGATTGACCTCCCCTCGCTGATGACTATTCAGAACCTGGGCAATATGCATCACTTTAAAGGTCTTTCCAAGCCGTCTCGCTCGGCCGCTGATATTCATTAGGCAGCTGGCATCCGCCCCGACAAGTACTTCCGCCTTCGTTTCATCAACATGGTGAATCTTCTCATCAACCATTTGCTCAGATATTGGACTCATCTTCACCGAAAATGTTCCACCGAAACCGCAGCAATCATAATTATTGGGCAGCTTGACAAGCTCCAAACCCTTGACATGGCTGAGCAATTTATAATGTGCCTTTTGTTCCCCAAGAAGGCGGGTCATGTGACAGGAGGTGTGGAGCGTAACCCGAGCATGAAACTCTGCACCGACATCTTCTACACCAAGGACATTAACAATAAATTGAGTAAATTCATAGGTTTTCTCAGAGACTTTCTTCGCTCGTTCTGCCCATTCCGGATCATCAGCAAATATTTCGGCGTATTCCCGAAACATCGCACCGCATGAACCTGATGGGGTGACAATATAATCCGCATTCTCAAAAATTTGGATCATGTTTTTGGCAGGTCCGAGCGACTCTTTCACATAGCCGCTATTGTAGGACGGCTGCCCGCAACAGGTCTGACCTTCTGGAACATCAACCTCACAGCCCAGTCTTTCCAGAACCTCAGTTGTGTCTTTTAAGACATCGACATAGAACATCTCACCCAAGCAGGTTGTGAACAAGGATACTTTCATAAAAAGTCATCTTCTTCCTTTTCTTGATCAAGCTCCATTTTCCTTTTCACGATCATTCCGTATGAGAGAAAATAGGAGATTGATCAGGTGATCAGATCTTTATCCCAACGTCACAATTTTATCACTTCTCCATCACATATTGTACATTTATTTTAATTAAAAAAATAAACGAAATTATGATCAGCACTCGTCCTCTCTGACCCGTTGCCCAACTCATTTTTGCTGCTTTCTCGGTGTCATTAAAATTTTTCGCACAGATGATAAGTGTAGGGCCATTGCTTGTCTCGCTTTTTCCACATCATTTGCAGCAATGGCATCAAAGATCACTCGATGTTCCTGATAAATCTGCATAATTGCCGTATTTTGTGAATAAATCCAAATCCTGCGTGTCTCTTTCATCAATTCAGCAATAGCTCCGGAAACACTAATCATCAATTGAGCAAGCAACCTATTCTGCGCAGCATCGGCAACACTCATATGAAAATTCAGATCAGATTGTTCGCCGAGCGCTCCATCCTCGCCGATCTCCTTCATCGAATACAGGGCCTGTTCTATTTTCATTAAAGCCTTATTATCTCGTTTTTCGGCTGCCCAACCCGCAGCACCAATTTCCAATAACTCACGCATATCCAGCAATTCTTCCATATCCTTTTTCTCCATTAATAGCCCAGCAGACAGAAAGCGTGAAAGTAGGTCAGGTGAAAAGGAGCGGACGAAGGTCCCTTCACCCTGCCGTATTTCTACAAGGCCCATCGCGCGTAACGCGCTCATTGCCTCACGCACAGCAGAGCGTCCCACTCCAAATTGTTCAGCCAGATCGCCAACCGATTCCATTCTGTCACCTGGTTTTAATTCACCTGAATGAATCATAGCTATCAGCGCATCCGCTATCTTTTCGTAAATTTTCTTTTGCTTAATAGGTTCTATCGGCACCCCAATCACTCCAACCCTATACTTAACCTTCTCACACTATCAAATAATATATGTAGCATTTCCAATTATCAATATTAAATGGTAAATAATTGTCGATATCGAAAACATAAAAAATATTTTGAACTGAAAAAGAACAAACTGCTTCTTCTTAATTTCAGACCATATCTGGCTTTCAGCATGGAAGACTGCCGCCTCTGGCGTGATCGTTCATTATTTTAGATTATTCTTCCTTCACATAAAAAAAGAAACAGGCACCGCTCATCACTGAGAAATGCCTGTTTCTTCTATC
>JBDNRY010000002.1:0-318494 GCA_047718855.1 Sporolactobacillus sp.
GAATTATCGCATGCTTGGCTATCATTGAGAAGGTGTTCATTATTTGACGCTTACAATCCTCCCACTCATAAGATGCAGAAGCAGCTAAACTTAGATAGCTATTATATTTGTTTGGGTTTACTCCGCCTTTTTTATTAATCTCATCAATTGTCAGACCACAAGTTAAAGAATCCTTAATGTCATCAAATGCTGTTTGCTCTATGCAGACCATCTTATGGTCTTTAATTTGTCCGCTGCCTGATGAGAGATAGACATAATGTTTACTCTTCCAATCGAAACCATCATCCAATATCTGACTCATCACTTCATGATAATAATTTTTAACAATAATCAATTTTTCCGTAAAATCATTATCTGGAAGCCCTAAAAGTCTAGTTAATATTCCGGTGAATTGTCCGACAACCTTATTTTCTTTTGGCTTGTCATCAACATATACAACATCATTATTGAGCTGACGGACATTAGAGAACTCGGACAATTTTTTGATCAGTTCTTTTTTATGATAAGAAACTTCTTCATTTGCAAATTTTCTCATTCTCAAATATAAAACATTTTCATCATTATACCGCTGTCTAGCGTCATTTAATTTTTTCTTATCTTCATTAGTCGGTTTATCAATTTTATCAAGATTATTTTTTAGATCTTTAAGATTATTTGCAGAATCTTTATCCATTAATTTATATCCATATTCATCCATAAAATGTTTCCATTCCATCTGCTCATCAAATAATCTTTTCTCTTCATCTGTAAAGAATGCTGAACTGTCCACGCTTAATAAATAAATCTGTTCCTGCCTTGTTAAATTTTCCGTTTTATCTCTATTTTTATCTTTATTTCCCATATGTATTTCTCCTCTAATTTTTAATTTTTCTTCTATGTAATGTGAGTTCAAGTTCCTGCGCGTAATTTTGCTACGCAAAAGTTACTTGCTCACGAATTGTTTCCGCAACAAGTTGCGTAAGCCAATGTCGTGGATCGATTTTACTTTTTTATATTTCTAAACTAAACTCGTGTACAACTTATGTACGCTATTAACGCCCTTATCCCTTATGTTTCCTATGATCAGAAGGAATCCGTACATAAGTTTGGCTAATTTTGTGATATTATTTTAATAATTATATATTTCCTCATAATTCTAAGAGTAGAGAAAAACTCATGAACTTATGTACAAAACGCTCAGAACCCTTGATACATCAACATTTCACCGTACATAAGTTGTACATAACCTTGCCATTTCGTGCATTAGTTTAATAATTTGATCCCCTTCCAATGCTCACATTTTTCTCCATGACTGCGGCCTTTTGTGAGATTATACTTCTTCTTCAAATGTTCTCCAAACTTGATCAATCCTAATGGTTCCATATGTAAGTCATCACAAAATTTCTTATAAGCATTATGTAAGTCGGCTGTTGCTATGTTATATGTATTTTTAAGTAGACATTCATCTTCAATAAATTGATCTATATTATTTTTAATTCCTTGATATGTATTTAAAGCATCATCTACTGAATCCGATTGTGTAAAGTTTTCATTATGTTCGAGCCGATTAAGTCCCCTTACTGCTAAATTGAATAATGTTGATAATGCTGAATCTGTTGATAGTTTTTTTTCAATCAATGGATCACAATCCTCATCTTTAAATTGATTTGGAAATGGTATGATGATCCAACGTCTATAAAATCCTTCATTCTTTTCGTTTGTCGGTGGAATCTCATTAGCAGAAAATATTAACTTTGCAAATGGTTTAAAATCAAATGCATTTATATTTTTAAATTCTGCATTAATTGAATCTCCTGTGACAATCGTTTTAAAGTTGCTTGCTTCCTTGATTGGAGTTTTAGGAATATCCGCAAATATATTTATTAATTTTCCATACAATTGAGCCACTTTAAATCTGTTATTATCCAGATCCTGAAGACTAACCGATGATATATTCTCTCTTCCTATAATTTTTTCAATAAGATTAATGAAGGTGCTTTTCCCATTTGCACCTGATCCAATACACAAAAGCGCTTTTTGATATGTACAATTTGGCATCAAGCAATAACCTAAAAACTCTAACAAAACAGGAATAGCATCATTAGGCACAATTGATTTAATAAATGCCATCATCTTCGGATCGTTCGCATCTGGATTATATTTAACAGGTAATTGAATAGTTGACAGCCGTTTTGGTGAATGCTGTATAAGTTGTCCTGTTCGATAATTTAATAGTCCGTTCTTAACATTAACTATTCCGTCATCCGGATTTATCTTTGAACCGTCTAATATCTGAGTTTCGTTTTTTATCCAGTCAATCGTTTGCTTAATCCTATTAGTATTTGATTCTTCATCCAATAAATCTTGAATTAGCTTTTTAAGAAAACTCTCACCTTTATCTAAGTATTTTCCGTTTCGATATATGTATAATTTCGTTCCATTAAAAAAGATTTTTTCATATGTGTTGCATATTTCTTTACCAAGCCTTTTAGGAATAAATCGGTTCCCTTTAAAATATTTATCAGGATCGTTGTTCTCAATTCTCTTCCTATTCAATTTTGCAATTTCTGACATTATAAGCATCCATCCTTTAATTTATATTTCACCGTCTATTCCAATACTCAACAAAATTAATTCAACTTTTTTCTATTTCCCTATTGTCTCACCTCCTAATATATGATATTGTTGATGCATGGAGAAACTCCTCCTTATTTTGGTTTGCCTAAAAATGAATAAAATAGGGTCGTGTTCAGTATATAATAGATTGATAGTTAATGTCAACCTTTTTATTTGTGATACATTTGTGAACATGATAATAGATTAAGAGAAGAGATCGACTATATGCCGGTCTCTTTTAATTTTGCTTATTATACTTTGTATCATCATTATCTTCCCCCATAAGTCCCCCATTAATGAGGAATACAATAAATATAGGCGGATAAATATAACCCATCACTTTTTCAAGCACCGGAAGATAAGCAATATAATCATTAGCGTGCTTCAAATTTACACTAAAGTCACCAAAAAAAGGCTTAATGCCTAAATAAAACCATAGGATTGGAGTAACAGTTTGATTTAACTTACCTGGTGATTTCATATCTCCATAAACGAAGTAATCTGGGAACCTCACATAATAACTTCCGAATGTCCAACTAATTAATACTAATGTACCGAGAATTACAATTATGAAAAGTACAAATTTTACATATGGATTTTTCATAAATTTCAAAACGCCATTAATACACATAATATTCCATGTCAATATTAAAAGCATTGTTAGTGATATCCAAAGAATAAGCCAAGTATGCGGCGTATTTTCCTTATTTTCTAGTACACTTTGTATCATTGCCATTACAACTGCTAATAACGGAAATATCATAAGTGCAAAGTCTTTGCTCTTCATTTTTATACATTTATGGCAAATTAAAATATAAACTAATAGAAACAGAGTAACAGTAAGGCCGCTTCTTAATACAGACGGTGATTTCATATTATCAACTGTAATAAAAATTACAGGAAGAATAATTTTACCTGATAATTCCCACATGAATGAAGAGTAGCATTTCTTAAAACTATGGGGTTTTTCATGAATAAAAAATCTAAAAATCAAAAAATTTAAAAGTCCATCACCTTCATACAATTTTTGAGCCAGTGTATTATCTTTATTTCCTAATTTAACGCCAAAAATTGCGATTGAAGTACATAATGCTAACAATATTACATAGGCATATGCGAAAATCAATAAGAATGTTATCATGACGTGCTCCTCAAATATCTTTTGCTTCAATATATATATCGGAGTATAAAACAAATAATTTACCTGAATGTAGTTACCGAATGGCAATTTACAGTAGCTACCTACGTATAATCTTTTGCATAAGATTCAAGTGTAGTTACCGCAAACCATTTCATAGTAACCACATTATATCCCCCATTTTTCCTTCATCTGATTAAGAAACTTCATCATTTCCCCATTATCATTATAAACATCAGGATGAAACTTGGCAGCACAAACTCGATAAATTTTCTTGAATTTAGCTTTATCTTCTGATTTTATTGATGGAGTATCTTCTTCTCCAGTAAAAGAGGAGTATCCACCATTCTTAAAGAAATCTTCGTATGTCTTCCTACTCTCTTCTCTTGAGCGCCTTTCATATTCTTCTCGTTGTTTCTTCGCTTCTTTTAATTCTTCTATGTATCCTTCATTCCTTAACTTTCCGAAGACATCGTAACATCGATCGTATGTATTGTTACCATATTCTGATTCAAATTTTTCCTTATGTATGCGGTATTTGCGTAATATTTCATTCTGTCTCTGAGTTTCCTTATATTCTTCTGTTTGCGTCCATTCTGCTTCTGCGTCACCAATTAACAAGTCTAACTTGTCATATATCATGTCTCTCAGTTCATCTTCATCTATTCCCATCTCCACTAACTTTCCGTCAAGTTCCCTGCCCAGAGTATGATCGGTATACTCGCAATCTGACACAAGATCATACCAACCCATTGTACAAATAACCCATTGTTTCTTTTTTACCTTACCATGATCTCGATAAGACTTATGTATGCTAATTTTATAAGATGGCTTTAATAGCCGTGTGAATCGTTCATCACTATGCCTATATCCATATTCAATTATGTGCTTACCGTTTGATGTCCATTCGGTTGTATATACTTCTACTCGCCTACTATTACCGTATAGAGTATCTTTCTTGTTTCCCTTTACTCTTTGAATCACACAGTACAATTAACCACCTTCTCCTTTTATGTAGTTACTATTAAGTAGATAACAGTAACTACAATTATTTCATGCCAGTATGCCTATTGTATCAGCATTTTTTCTATTGGTCAAATAAGGTCAAATTCACCATACAAACAAGACACGCACATTAGATTATTCCATCGAATTTACTCGAATTGACAACTTGCATAGTATTCTGGACTATTTATACATTGGATTGCTAAAACGCTCATTTCACGTTAATTTCCCATTATATTCTAATGTGAAAAATAGGCATATAATTGTCTGAATTATTTTATTTTAACTAAATATTATTCGACAAATAATAATTTCCTGTGCGTAAGCGATATAATTAGTCTAATGTAAAATTATGGAGATGAATGAAATGGTTAAACGGATATTTGCTATATTAATTGCTATAGTTTTTATTAATTCTCTTTTTGTCCCGTTTACTTTGGCATATTCAAACTCACACAACAATTATGCTGCAAGAGGAACATATTGGGGAATGACAGAAAATCAAGTGAAAACAGTTGAACATAAAAAAATATATGCTTCAACAAAATCATTTCTGACCTACAAAGTTAAAAAATTTGGATATAATGCATATTTATATTATCAATTTAAACATAATAAGTTAACACAAATCAGTTACATTTTTAATTTAAATAAATACTATTACTCGTATTCTCAAAAGAAATTATTATATTATGGTTTAAGAAATAAAGAGAAAAATGAAATCCATACAAAAGGTTATGGACTTGTTCAAGATGATGGAAGCAGTAAATTATCATCGTCATGGGAGTTAAAATATAAGGACGCTTTGTTAATGGTTTCTGATAATAGTGAAGGTAAGACAATAGCATCATTGAATTATATTAAACACTAATTCTAGCTCATATCACTTGTCCCACATGGCGAATAAATAAATTTAGAGATATATGTTAATCAGCCCCCGCCAATTAAGGTGAGGGCTGTTCTTATTAAAAATAGTACCTACCAAAGTGGTGGTAACTGAAATGTAAATAATTAGCTATTTTTTAGGAACATTAGGTATTGATGCGTTAATTTCGTTAATTTCAGTTTCAATCTTATTAGAAATAGAATTGTATTTATCCTTATATCTTGATAAATTATCAGTATCGCTTGGCCCACTTGTCATATCATAAAAAGTTTGGTAATCTCCATACAAATTACTAATTCTACTACTAATATCTTTGAACCTCTTGGGGGAATTATTTAAAGTAGTCATATCATCCTTAATACTGCTATCAATACTTTCAAGTGTACTAAGTGTATCATCAGATTTTAAATCCTTTTTAATTTGATCGAAAAGGGTAAATTGATCTTGTATTAAGGAACCATATGTAGGGTCATCATAATTAGGATCATCATAAAACCCTTGAGCCACTAATGTATCCCAACTGTCCGAATATTTTTCGACAATGTCCTTCTCGTCACCATAACCACTATCAATATCTGACATTGTTGTTTCTATATTTTGCTTAAATTTATTTTCTTTTTTTATTAATGCCGTTCTCGCTTTCTCTTTTACTACTTGTTGTTGATGATAGAAATAATAACCTGTGCCACTTCCGCCAACTAATAGGACAATAACTACAATGATAATAGTCCATAGCCATTTATGATGCTTTTTCTCTTTATGTTCAGCCAATTGTAACTCCCCCATATGTAACATATTTTTCTATCTTCTACAATTAGACAAAATTTGAGTAATTCCTGCATCAATTTCGCTTTCAAGCGAAATAATTTAAAATATCGATATAATCCAGCTAAAGAATGCAATTATCAAAATAAACACTATTCCACCAATAATTAACCCGAATATGGTTGTACCCTTTGATGCAGGTTCATTCGTGACCTTTGTTTTCTTTTTGGTTGATGATTGCTCAGTCCAATACAGCCCCTTGATGCCTGTATCTACTGTTTTTCTAACCTTTTTTGTCTTTGGATTATAATTTACCGATCCCATCCCTCGTTTACCAAATGACCATGAATGACCCTTTTTACCTAAGTTTAGATGAACGCCAGGTGCTATTTTAATTCGTCTGTTATATCGAAATCCCATTTTAATCCATCTCCTTTTTGTTAATTATAATAATAACCTATTATAAGTATCAAAACGTACATTTTATCATATCAATGCCTATAAGCGTTATATGAGCGTTTTAATCACTTCCGATAGATTGTACCTGAATGTGTTTAATTTGCTCATATCGTATTGCTGTACTCTCATTTTTAATCATAACCCCAAATATCGCCTTTTGGTGCATGATCAAAGAATCCGGCAGCATCTAAATTGCGAATGTATTCATCATGAAATAAACTCAGACAAA
The DNA here is from genome assembly GCA_047718855.1 of Sporolactobacillus sp. GTDB lineage: Bacteria > Bacillota > Bacilli > Bacillales > Sporolactobacillaceae > Sporolactobacillus. Next base: position 7,078 of record JBDNRY010000002.1, read on the forward strand.
TTTTATAAAAATAGGCAATCGGATTCTTAATTCTGTGATGTGACAGCTTAATTTGTCCTATAAGTTGCTTAAATCCGTGAGTAGCAATATCGACAAGATTGGCGTTATCTTCCTGGCAGTTCTTCCAAGCTGCCATTTTTGCCATACGATAAAATTCAGTTACTTTGTTATCAGTCAAAGAAAAGTAGCAGCCATAAAGTTTAGCAAATGCATGAGGAATATAATCAGGTAGATAATCTAAATAATCATCCTGGCTACGATCTTTTAAGTTACTAGATTTTAAATCTGGTGAATATATGGTAGGAACAGGAATACTCTCATTTTCGTTGATAGAATCGGTATTTTTGATAGATTCTGATTGTGCATTTGGTAGTGTTTCAGCATCCAAAAAAAATTGATGTGACCAGTATTTATCAAAATATGGATGATTGTGCCAGAACACAACAGAACATCCTCGACCATTATGTTTACTACTTGAGCGCCACAGCCGACTAATCACCTGAGCATCCTCTAATTGCTTCAGATAGCGTCTAACGGTCGCTGCATTAATTAGATTACACTCAGACAAGTATCTGCCGCTACACCATGAAAAACCTCTCTCTGTGGCTAGAAAGCACATTGTTTCGATTGAATGCTTCACCTTATCAGACATACGAGTCCATTTGTCGAAACCAATTACTCTAATTGCTGAATTGAGCATACCCATTTTAATTTTGTTACGTGCTTCGCTGTTCTGATCAGGAACCGCAGATTTATATGAAATAATCTGATTAAAAGTATCCGGTTGAATGATTGTTCGTGTTCTGGACATAGTACACCTCAAATTATCAAATTTTGAGTGTACTTGAATAAGCCTAAACATTGACGGATTTTTTTCCGTATGTTAGACTTTAGTTACTGGAAAAGTAACCGTATATTCAAGTACAGGAAATCGCCTACTGTCAATAGGTGGTTTCTTTTTTATTATCTCCGATTGCTCACAACTTGCTGAGCCGCTTTATTTTCCACTTTTTGATTAAACTCACTAATCATACCAGGAATAAGAAAAGCATCAATTATAGCCCACGGTACAGATACAATAAGGCCAATAACTACACAAGATAAAATTAATTGAGTGATTGCACTCCCTTTTCTGCCTAAGTAAAATCTGTGACCTCCTAACGTTCCAAGGAAAAACCAAAACGCATAGGCTACTCCAAGAGATTTACCACTTTTCTGAACCTCACTATTAATAACCAATCGCTCCCCATTGCTTAAATTAATCGCCATGCTCATTTTTGCTCACCATCCTTTGATTTATTGTAAGAGAGCGTCAATCCGAGAATGGAAAGACATTTTTCGAATCCTTGAACCTTCCGTTCTGCTCCATAATCACGAGGTTCTTTATCTGCGTCAGCATACAATTTGTCTAGCTCAGCTTGCAATTTATTGATAATTGACTGCGGCAAATTAACTTCAAATGACGGTTCTTTTCGCTTGTTATCATCCGGCATTGGTAAAAGTAATCCTGCCTTTATGTCATCTTCCAGATCAGGATCATCCATTTTTCCATTGGAGTCGAAGGATATTAACTCTTCTTCTGTCTCTGCATCCATGACAGAACCAATTTCAACTTCTGGATCGTCTTGCAAAGAGACGTTCAATTTTTTCCCAGTACGAATATTTTTCAGTGTTAAAATTGACTCAATATCAGGAGATTGCAAATCTGCCATAGCCTCAAATTTATTGGCTGAATGAGTTGAATAGCAAACTGGAATAGAAAGAGTCGCAAAAACTTGATATAAGTTGGTTGATGGGTTAATGGCTGATACATTGGCTGACATGTTGATGGTCGCTTCCTTAGTGTTTTGGATTTTTTAGTTTTTTTAAAGGTGAAAATTGCTGATAGCGAGTCCCTAATTCCTCATTTGAAAAATCAAGATATGCTTTTTCTGTAATGTCTACTGAGCTATGACCCAAAATTCTTGATAATGTTGCTAGATCTCCTCCTGCTAATAAATAGCGCTTTGCAAAATTGTTTCTTAAAAGATGAGGATGAATGGGAACATTAACTCGTTCTCCTGCCTTTTTCAGTGCATATTCAAAGTTTCTTATTTCTAGTTTTTTCCCATTCCGAGTTGGAAATATAAACTCAGAATCTGTATACCGATCCCAGAATTGAAGCCATCGTTTCAAATCTTTTGACATATCGAAGCTAAAAAAGGTATACCGTTGTTTTTTATTTTTCGGATTTGTAATCAGAATTGATTTATTGCGAAAATCAATATTTTCAACTTTGATATTTAAGGCCTCACCGATCCTTATTCCAGAATCAAATAAAAGTTCGCTAATAATCCAATTCCGGTAGCCATGAAATGTTGTCACATCAAATTGACTAAATACCTTTTTTATATCTTCATCTGAGATTAATCTTTTAACTTTTCTAACTGATTTAATCCTTGGTATCCTTTTTGCTGGATTTTTAGTTAACACTTCTTCTTCAGTAAAGAGATATTTAAAAAATATTTTGATGTAAGTTACATAATTTGCAATTGTTCTATCGGACAACTTCTTCTTATAGTCCTGCCTTTTTTCAGGATGATTAATTTTTACGGATTCCGGATTTGAAACGGCAGAATATTTACCCCGTTCTTTTAAATACTGAACATATTTCTGAATATGAATCTTCTCAACTTTTTCAACTTCAGAGATATTAAATTCATTTTTTAAATAAATGAAAAATAATTTGATTGACTGCTCATAGACGCGGAGCGTGTTTTGATTCATCCCTTTGACCTTGCAAAAATACATATAATTCTCAATATAAAAATCAGCATTCATAACAATAAATAAGCACCCCCATTTATCAGATTTGAATTAAGTCCAATAAATGAAGATGCTTATATAAAAAATAATTTTTAATTTGTTACAAATGTGGGAGAACAATAGGTCGCTTTATTGACCAACCTGCATTTCCGCCAGATGGGCATGTTCTTCCTGTTCCCAGCGATTGTGCGGATGCTGACGACAGGCATCGCTGCACGAGCGATGATACTTCTCTTCACAATCCTCGCAGCAGATGTACTGTTTATTGCATTCCGGATTGGCACAGTTGACAATTCGATCGCAAGACTTGCCGCAATGATGGCAATGACCGATGACCTTCTCTTCTGTTCGGTTGACTGGGACAGCAATCCGTTGATCGAAGACATAGCATTTTCCGTCGTAGAGACGCCCTTGCACCTCCGGATCTTTACCATATTCCACAATGCCGCCATCGAGCTGGCTGACATCATGGAATCCGGCCTGAATCAGGTAACCGCTGAACTTCTCGCAGCGAATGCCGCCGGTGCAATAGGTCAGAACTTTTTTATCTTTTTGATCTGCCAGGTTCTCCTCAATCCACTTCGGTAAATCACGAAAATTTTTAATAGCCGGCAAGATCGCTTTTTTAAAATGACCGATCTGTGTCTCATAGTCATTTCGCGCATCAATCACCAAGGTCTGATCGTCCTGCATCGCCTCATAAAAATCTTTCGGCTTCAGATGTTTCCCAGTCATTTGACGCGGATCAATATCCTGATCCAGCTTCAAGGCAACAATTTCTTTGCGCGGACGAACATGCATTTTTTTAAAGGCATGCCCGCTTGCCGCATCCACTTTGAACGGCATCGCCACGAAACGAGCATCCGCGTGCAGAGTATCCATATAAAGTCGGGTTTTTTCTACAGGTCCAGAAACGGTTCCATTGATCCCTTCTTTGGCGACCAATATCCGCCCTTTAAGCCCTAGTTTTCTGCAGAAAGCCAAATGTTCCTGGGCAAAAATCTCCGGATCATTAATTGCCACATATTTATAGTAAAGCAGTACCTGATAAGGCATTTTTCCAACCATACTTTCCCACCTCTGTCAGCACAATACAGACTGTGCCATGGCCTCAGCTGCATTTTTATTCTGTCCTTATCCTATCAAAAAACGGTTGATGTGACAAATGTCACATTTATTAAGGGCAGGTATTCGGACGATTAGCGGAAAAAGAATGAAATCTTTTTGTTTTTCTGATAGAGTGGACAAAGAATGAACGAAGAATGGACACGGAGGAATGAGCAATGAATGAGGATGTATTGGTCATCGGCGGCGGACCCGCCGGTCTGATGGCAGCGATTACAGCTGCGGAAGACGGCGCTCGTGTGCTGCTGATTGACAAAGGAAATAAGCTGGGCCGAAAGCTGGCCATATCTGGAGGCGGCCGTTGCAACGTAACGAACGCGATGCCAATTGATCAACTGATCAGGCACATTCCTGGTCATGGAAAATTTCTATACAGTGCCCTATCCGCATTCAGCAATCAGGACATTATCACCTTTTTCAAGGATCTGGGGATCACCTTAAAAGAAGAAGATCACGGACGAATGTTCCCCGCAAGCAATGACGCTCAATCCGTTGTTCAGGCCTTACTGAAACGTGCGCGGCAATTAAATGTGCTGATCAAAGTCAATACGCCTGTCGCAGCGGTGCTTTATAACGGCGGCCTGACCTCTGGCATCAAACTGGCGTCCGGAGAAAAGATTTCTGCCAGTCAAGTGATTGTAGCGGTCGGTGGGAAAAGTGTTCCGAAAACCGGGAGCACCGGAGATGGCTATGCATGGGCTAAGACTGCTGGCCACACCATTACCGACCTTTATCCCACTGAAGTGCCTCTGACTTCCGTTGAACCGTTTATCCAGGAGCGCGTGCTTCAGGGCCTGGCTTTGCGTGATTGCGCGGTGACCCTCGTTAAACCGAACGGCCGGCCGATTCAGACCCATCGCTGGGATCTGCTGTTCACCCATTTCGGCCTTTCCGGGCCAGCCATTCTCAGGCTCAGCCAGTTTGTTGTTAAGGCATTGAAAAAATACCGGACGGCGGATGTGACCCTGCGAATTGACACCTCTCCTGATCGTTCAGAGGAATCGCTTTGTAATGAGCTGCTGAAATTGGCTGCTAGCGACCCGAATAAATCAATCAAAAATATCTGGAAAGGTCTTGTTCCGGAACGTTATTTGCTTTTTCTGCTTGACCGTCTTCTGCTTTCCCATGAACTGACCTTCCATAATTTGCGCCGCGAATCGGTCCGCAGCCTCGCCAAACTGCTTAAAGGTTTCGAGGTTCGCGTTAATGGCACGCTGCCAATCGAAAAAGCATTTATCACTGGCGGAGGTGTCTCGTTAAAGGAAGTCGATCCGAAAACAATGGCTTCCAAACGGATGCCGGGTCTCTATTTTTGCGGTGAAATTCTGGATATTCACGGCTATACCGGCGGATACAACATCACCGCTGCTTTTACTACCGGTCATGCCGCAGGAAAAGCAGCAGCGGAACAAATTCAAAAAATTTCCCGCTGAATTTTAGATTTGCAGTCCAAGATACAATTTTACAAAAAGGCCAATCAAGAATGAGAACAGAGCCACTCCAAAACTGACACTGATCATTTCAAAAAATCTTTTTTTAAAGCTGATCTCTTTGGCTACAGACATATAATAGCTGAAGGCAAAAATAATCAAGGCTGCAAACACAAGTGTCAGGATAAGCGCCGGAAGATATTGGGGAGCCGGTAAGAGCAGAAAGGGCAGGACGAGTAATATAACGGTCGCAAAATAGGATACACCAGTGTACAGCGCTGCTGTCACGGCTTTTTTTAACTGCCGCTCAGAGCGTTCAGCCATAAATTCACTAGCAGCCATCGAAAGCGATGCGGCTGTACCGGTGATCAATCCCGCAATGGCAATTAATTTTGTATTCGACATCGACAAGGTGAAACCAGCGACACTCCCGGTTAATTCCACTAACGCATCATTCATCCCCAGGATTATCGCACCGACAAAATCCAGACGCCGTTCTCTGAGCTCGCCAATGATCTGGTGTTCATCATTCAGCAATTTTTGCATGCGCGGCATGACGCCACTGGCCAATGCATCCGCTGACTTACCCAGCCGAGAGAGCTGACGTTTTCTTCTCTTCAGCAGCCATTGCGTGACAAAAGTAAAACCAAGCAGCGAACCCATAAAAAAATATATTTTCAGCCGCCATTCCGGTTGATGTCCAGTAGCATCTTTGGCAAGCAGCGAAATGATCTGTTTTTCGATCTGGCTGAGCCGGGCATAAATCTCGCGGTTATGAGCCAATGTCTGATCCCTGCTCCATTTACCACATAGAAAATGAAAAAGGACACTTTCCCGTTTCAGTTTCAAAAAGAGTCTCGCTTCGTGATTCATCATAAGCACCTCTGAGTTTATACTTCTTCCTTTGGCAAAATTCAATGATTCCTCTGTCATCTTTCACTTTTAATTGTAGTTCTCTTTTAATTATTATTCAATAATAATTATTATATGATATTTATTATAAATAATGATTCTCAATCTCATTTAGGCAAGCCAACCGTTAAACTTATTTTCAACTAAAAAAGCACAGCGCGGCAATTTAATTCCGCGTTGTGCTTAAGCTTGCTTTTTCTAACTTAAAATAATCCAGTCACTTTTCCATCAGGGGTGACGTCCATATCCAGCGCAGCCGGATGTTGGGGAAGACCAGGCATGGTCATGACATTGCCCGTCATCGCAACAATGAAGCCCGCGCCGAGAGAAATTTTCAATTCACGAACATGGATGGTGAAATCGACCGGACGTCCGAGAAGTTTCGGATTATCCGAGAGTGAATATTGGGTTTTGGCCATGCAGACCGGAAATTTATCCCAGCCATGCTTGCGGAATGCTGCAAGCTGCCGGCGTGCCTTTGCTGAAAACTCGACCGCCTGACCCCCATACACTTTCGTAACAATCGTTTTGATTTTCTCCTCTATCGAGTCTGTCAGCTCATAGAGCGGCTTATAATGGTTTTCAGAAGTTGCAATCACCTGAGTAAGTTCCCGTGCGAGAACTTCACCGCCTGCCCCTCCATCTTCCCAAACCTTAGAAAGTGCAATCGGATGCCCGTGTTCTGCGCACCAGCTTTCAACAAAAGCGACTTCACGGTCTGTGTCGCTGCTAAAATGGTTCAGCGCAACGACATAAGGCAGACCGAAAGCTTGAATCGTCTCAATATGAGAGGCGAGGTTCCCCATGCCGCGGGCAAGGGCCTCCAGATCCTCTTGTTTGAGTTGATCCTTGGTCAATCCGCCATGCATTTTAAGTGCGCGAATAGTCGCCACAATCACTACGGCGCTAGGCTTGAACTGACCGGCTCTGGCCGTAATATCCAGAAATTTTTCTGCGCCAAGGTCGGCACCGAAACCTGCTTCTGTTATCAGATAGTCTCCGAGCTTGGCCCCGATTTTAGTAGCCAGAATCGTATTGCAGCCATGGGCGATATTTGCGAACGGGCCGCCATGAACAAAGGCCGGCGTATTTTCCAGAGTCTGAACGAGATTGGGATGAATTGCCTCTTTTAAGAGAAGCGTTAATGCGCCTTCCACCTGCAAATCCTTTACAAAAACGGGATCTCCATCGTAGGAATAGGCGATCAGCATGCGGCTGAGCCGTGCTTTTAAATCTTCCAGATTCATTGAGAGACAGAGAATCGCCATAATCTCAGAAGCCACGGTGATATCAAAACCATCTTCACGAGGGACACCGTTGGCCTTTCCTCCGAGACCAATAATAACATGACGAAGCGCCCGATCATTCATGTCTAGCACACGTTTCCAGATGATCCTTCTGGGGTCAATATTCAGGGCATTTCCTTGATGAATATGGTTATCAATAAACGCAGCGAGCGCATTATGGGCGGTTGTAATTGCATGGAAATCACCGGTAAAATGCAGGTTGATCTCTTCCATTGGTACAACTTGAGAATAGCCTCCTCCGGCCGCACCGCCCTTTAATCCCATCGTCGGGCCAAGCGAAGGTTCACGGAGGGCAATGACTGCTTTTTTGCCGATTCGGTTCAGCGCTTGTCCAAGACCGACCGTGACTGTCGATTTTCCTTCTCCTGCCGGCGTCGGATTAATCGAGGTCACCAAAATAATTTTTCCATCTTCACATGTTGACAGCTTCTCCAATAGATCTGCCGAAACCTTGGCTTTATATCGGCCGTAAGGTTCCCACTCTGTTTCATCAAGTCCGAGTTGTCCGGCAATCTGGCTGATTGGTGCCAGTATCGCATCCTGAGCAATTTCGATATCTGATCTAACGGTTTTCGAGATATCCGACATTTTTTAAAACCACCCAATCCAGTTGTATAGTGCGAGCCTATTTCTTTTTCTATCATAGCATAATGCTTCATCTGTCAAAAAGAATAAAGGAAAAATATTTCACTTTTTAGCAGATCATTCTGAGAAAAATGAACCATTCATTCCTTGCTGAAATGAATCAGTCTCTGGATTCGCCGTTATTTATTAGAAAATTTTCCAATAAAATGGCCAAGTAGCGAACATACACGCTATAATCAATAGAGAGAAAGATGTGCGACTCTGACTTTAAAAGAGCCTAAAGGACACATTGATCCCAAACGGAAAGTAGACATTAAGAATTTAATGACCGCTTATTGAATGCCTATTACTGAGATGACTTCTATGTCTGAACGGAGTGAAAAGCAGTTGATCGATGTTTTCTTTGATGGTGCAGCAGGAGGCAATCCTGGTTCTGCAGGGGCTGGCCTCTATATTAATTTTGGCAATGGAAAAGAAGAAAGAAAATCTTTTTCCCTGGGGATGCTTTCAAATAACCACGAGGCAGAATTTGCTGCACTTCTGCTTGCCCTGAATTATTGCCTAGAACATTCCTATCTGTCCGTATCTTTTCGAACAGATTCTCAACTAGTTAATCAGGCGATCGACAAACGTTTTGTTAAAAAGGCGATTTATGCCGACTATCTTGCCCGCTCTTTGGAATTGATTGATCGATTCGATCTTTTTTTCTGCAAATGGATTCCCGATGAAAAAAACAAAAACGCTGATCACTTGGCAAGGCTCGCTATCCGCAATTCGCCAAAGAAGCCGGGAAACAAGGGGGCTCGGTGATGAAACACAGGCGGATGATCATCGCGGATTGCGGACTCCTCGGCATTACCCTCGTCTGGGGTTCGACCTTTATCATTGTTCAGAATACACTGGCCATGCTTCCCCCACTGACATTTAATGCCTGGCGTTTTCTGATAGCCTCCGTTTTTTTGGCGATATGGCAAGGGTTTACCCGTTCCAAAAGGGTTTCGCAGAGCCGCCGAGGTTCCGCGGGGTTAACAAGGATCGGCGTTATTCTGGGCATTTTCCTATTTATTGGCTATATTTGTCAGACCATCGGATTGCTCTATACATCAGCGGCCAATGCTGCTTTTATTACCGGACTAAGTGTCGTACTCGTTCCTATATTTTCGGCATGGCTGCTTAAAAAGACTCCGCCTTTCTTCGCCATTGCCGGCATTATGCTCGCCGCGCTCGGTCTCTTTTTATTGACCACCAATGGTTCATTTTCTTTGAACCGCGGCGATTTTATTGTTTTATTTTGTGCAATTGCCTTTGCCCTGCAAATCGTCTTTACAGAAAAAGTAACCAACCACTTCAGCAGTCTTTCGCTGACAATTACTCAGCTAACTACCGTCGCTGTACTTAGCTTTCTTTTCGGTGCATGGAGAGAAGGTCGAAGGATGATCGACTGGAACGTTTTGCTTCAGCCAAAGATTATTGCGGTGCTGCTCTTCATGGCGATTGTCGCCACAGCCGCAGCCTTTCTGCTGCAAACCATCCTGCAGAAAGAAACTTCGGCAACACATGTCGGACTCATTTATATTATGGAACCCGTTTTCGCCGCATTGACGTCTTTAATCATTCAGCATGATACATTGGGCAAAGTTGAATTGGCGGGCTGTGCATTGATTTTGGTCGGTATGCTTTTGTCTGAAATTCCGCCAGGTTTTCTGCTCCGGCCAAAGCAAAGAAGCAGGTAGCACTCCTGTACCCCTTGAAAAAAATGGATACGCGCTACAATACAAAAAAAGAGACTCCAGCTGGAGCCTCCTTTTTTGTAGCTAAGTCATTCAAATTAAGTATTGAGTGACGAGGTATGCGTCTCGGACGATACAAGAATGAAGTAAATTCAAGTCTTTCGGGAGCATTCATACGATCATCCGTCTCAGATAATGCTTGCCTCCACCATCCATTCAGCGGAGCAAGATATTGTATTCGGCTGTAAGTTTCATAAAACGTGCTTCATCCCTAGAATCCAAACTTTCATCAATGGCTGATTTTAATTGTTTGATTTTCTGCTTGAATTCCATTTCGTCAAGGATCATTTGGGCATACATTTCGACAACTGAGACCTTTGCTTGTTGTTCTTTGTAGAGAACAAGCGCCTTCGTATTCTGTTGGAACGAGTGATCGTTGTTCATCTTAATTGCCCCCTTTGCACTTTTCATCATTCTACACTACTTTTCTGAAAGTTACAACCATTTTGACTAATTTTTTTCTAAGCATAAAAAAAAGCGAGAACCCATTGGTCCCGCCTTTTCTATCTTATGATTAATAATTATTTGTTTTTTGGCGTGATTTACCGTGATAATTTCCGCCTTGGTGACGATCCTCATGATTGCGCGTGTAGGAATTTCGTCCGCCACGATTATTTCCTGAACCGCCGCCACGTTGATAACGTCCGCCTCGACCCGAACCGCCACCGCGCTTAACACTCAGTGGTGACTCGTGAGTCAGACGTACTGGAGTTGTATCCGGTTCTTTCGTCAGCACTTTGAGTGCTGCCGCAACAACATCCTGAGCCTCGTTGCTATTCAGCAATTCTTCGGCCCGTACTTCATAGGCATGATAATTATCTTTTTCAAGCGAGCTCTTCAGTGTGTCGACGGCAACCCTCTGCTGACCAACCAGTGCTTCCTGATAGCTTGGCATCTGTACCTGCTTCATCGGTTGTTTCGTCAGTCTTTCAATCTGACGCAGATGAGGGAATTCGCTTGGCGTGATAAAGGTCAGTGCCAGGCCCGTCTTCCCTGCACGTCCCGTACGTCCGATCCGGTGCACATAGCTTTCCGGATCCTGAGGCAGGTCGAAGTTGTACACATGCGTGACGTTACTTATATCCAACCCACGAGCCGCAACATCAGTAGCAATGAGCAATTTTACTTCATTCTGTTTGAAGCGCCGCAGAACCAAATCACGTTTGGACTGTGTCAGATCTCCATGGATACCTTCCGCTTCATAACCCCGTTTTTGCAGAGCACGCATCAATTCATCAACACGTCTTTTTGTACGTCCGAATACGATAGCCCGTTCCGGCAGTTGAATATCAAGAAAGCGAGTCAATGCGTCAAATTTCTCGGATTCACGAACCTTCACGTAATTTTGTTCAATTAATGAAACGGTCAGTGTCTTCGCTTTAATTTGTATCTTTTTGGGTTCCTTCATGAATTTTTCGGCAAGATGCTGGATAGGTCCCGGCATGGTCGCTGAAAACAGGAGTGTTTGACGTTCTTGCGGGGTATTTTCCAATATTTCGTGGATATCGTCAATAAATCCCATGTTCAGCATTTCATCCGCTTCATCAAGAACAACTACTTTGATGTTCTTCAAACGGATCGTTCTGCGCTTAATATGGTCAAGCAAACGTCCCGGTGTTGCTGAAATGATGCTCGGATGCCTTTTCAAATCACGAATTTGTTTTTGTATGTCTTGACCGCCGTAAATCGCTACAGTTTTTACTCGTTTAAAACTGCCGAGTGCATTCAGTTCGTGAGCATTCTGAATGGCAAGTTCACGTGTCGGCGTAATCACAATCCCCTGAATTTCTGGAATAGAAGGATCTGCGTTTTCAATCATTGGAATACCGAAAGCTGTCGTTTTTCCTGTTCCGGTTTGTGCCTGCCCAATTAAATCAATACCGGTCTGTGCAACAGGAATGGCTTGTTCCTGGATGGGAGTCATTTCTGTAAAACCCATCTTTTCGGTTGCTTTCAATATTTCTTCACTTACGTTAAGTTCTGAGAATTTCATTAACTAATAAAGTCTCCTTTGAATTCTTCATTTTTTTATAAATCAAATGTTTAGGCATTCCCCGCGAGTGGACGGAAAATGCCTACTGAACATTGAGTGAATGTCGTGTTTGTTTTCCACAAGTAAACCTCTTCCATCCGTAGATACCTAAGCAATTAATTTAACAATACCATGCCCCGAGAGGAATTGCAATGACGCAAATAAATTCGGGTGTCATTTACGCTGCCTGTTCGTCTGAAAAATTGGCTTTCACAGTTCATTCATAAATGGTATATTAAAGTGTGTCACATTGGCTTATAAGTGTGATAACTTTATATTAAGATCTTGCATCTTAATTATGTTACCATAGAAATATACAGAAATGAGGAACGAGGGACATTGATGATGGTGGATACCGAGAAAGAACCGGTTCTTATTTTCATGTTCGGAGCGACTGGCGATTTGGCTTGCCGTAAACTCTATCCGGCTCTTTTCGAGCTTTATAAAAAAAATCATGAATTCGCTGTGATTGGTCTAGCAAGGCGTCAGCATACACATGAATCGTACCGCAGCATGATCGACCGTACCTTGGATCAAACGTCTGGCAAGCGCAAAGATTTTCTTCAGCGTTTCTATTATCAACCATTAGATGTTGATCATCCGAACCACTTCGCACTATTAAAAAATATCAGTGATCAGATTGATGCCCATTATCATTTGCAGGGCAATCGTATTTTCTACTTTTCGCTTGCCCCGCGTTTTTTCGGTCCGGCAGCAATGAACCTTAAAAAGGCCGGTATTATCGAAACAAACGGTTGGCGCCGGGCAGTAATTGAGAAACCCTTTGGCCACGATCTGGCCTCCGCAAAGATCTTGAATGAAGAACTGCTCCATGTTTTCAATGAATCTGAAATTTACCGAATCGATCACTATCTTGGTAAAGAAATGGTGCAGAATATTGAAGCTCTTCGTTTCGCCAATCCTATTTTTGAATCGGTCTGGAACCATCGCCAGATCGCCAATGTTCAAATTACACTGAGCGAGACACTTGGTGTCGGCGAGAGAGCCAGCTATTATGATCAGACAGGCGCTCTGCTGGATATGGTACAGAATCATATCCTTCAATTACTGATTCTGACTGCGATGGAGCCGCCGAGTCGTTTTGACACGGAGGATGTGCGCCAAGAGAAGGTCAAGGTACTCAAAGCCATTCGGCCGATGGATCATAAAAATATCGCAAACCAAGTCGTCCGCGCGCAATATACTGCCGGTGTCATGCCAGATGGTACGCGGATCGCCGGCTATCACGATGAAAATAATATTGCGGATACGTCAGACACGGAAACATTTGTTGCTGCTCGGTTCTTTGTAGACAATTACCGCTGGTCTGGAATTCCTTTTTACATTCGTACCGGCAAACGATTATCCGCTAAATCGACAGAAATTGTGATCCAATTTAAAGATATTCCGCAGAATCCCTATTTTTCCGAATTAACGAAGGCCGGGCCCAATCTGCTTGTCATTCATATTCAGCCGGATGAGGGGCTATCACTGAAACTGAATGTCAAGGAATTCGGTGAAGAAGGAACAACGATCCCGATCTCAATGAATTTTTCCAATCATCACGGCAATCTGACAAATACACCAGATGCTTATGAGCGATTGATTGGCGACTGTTTGCGCGGAGATTCAACGAATTTCACGAGATGGGATGAAGTTGCCTATTCTTGGTCGCTGATTGACTCGATTGTTGCCGGATGGAGCCATGTCCCCCTTGATTATTATGAAGCGGGTACGATGGGACCATCCTCTTCTGACCAATTGCTGGCAGCAGACGGTTTTTGCTGGTGGCCGCTGACAAAAATGGAATAATGAAAAAGGTTTAGCAGTGAATTTCACTGCTAAACCTTTTTTCTTATAGGACATGTTCAAAGTCCGGAAAAAAGGCTTCCCCATTATCCCCATCGAGTTGAATTGAACGATTCACTCCGCCGCAGTCTCTGATTCAAGTTTTTCCACTTCAGCTGAAAAAGCCTGAATGAGCTGTCTGGTAATGGGGCCTGCTTCTCCGCTGCCGATCAGTTGCCGATCAATCTGGACAACCGGTCCGATCTCCTTGCCCGTGCTTGTGATAAAGACTTCATCGGCATCGAGCAGCTCAGCGACCGTGAAATCCCGTTCAACCACCGGAATAGCTAATTTATTGGCCAGATCAAGGACAAAAAGCCGTGTGATGCCATTCAATATCAGATGATTGGCCGCATGGGTCACGAGCGAACCGTCCTTTACGATAAAAATGTTACAGGACGAGCCTTCCGTCACGATTTCTCCGCGATGAAGAACCGCTTCTTCGGTTCCCGCCTCATGCGCCTTTTGCTTTGCCAGAACATTGCCTAAAAGATTTAAAGTCTTAATGTCGCAGCGCAGCCAGCGAATATCTTCCGCCAGGCTCACGGCGAAACCCCGTGCGCGATCCGGATCTCTTGGCATTTGATGAACCGAGCCGGTCAGGACAGCCGGAATTCCTTCCGGAAAATGATGCTGACGCGGGGCCGCACCCCGTGTGATTTGAAAATAAATCAGACCATCGCCAATATGATTCAATTCAATTAATTTCTTCAGGTTTTCTGTCAGATGCTCGATCGAATAGGGCAGAATAATCTGCAATTCTCTTGCACTTCTGACCAGCCGTGTCATATGGCCGTCAAGCAAAAATAAACGACCGTTATAAACACGAATGGCCTCATAGATGCCATCACCAAACTGATAGCCGCGATCCTCCATATCCACTAGCCCTTTTTCTCTCGTCAGAAACTGATCCTGATATAAAATAAAAGTCACCGTTAAGTCCTCCTGAATCTTTATTCATTCACTATTTTTAGTATATTCGTTAATTTTCGAATAAACAATGATTATTTTCCAAACCCTTCCCCAACCTGCATTCAAGTGAACAAAAAACAGGCAACTGGTGGAGTTACCTGTTCTCTTGAATCGTTCGGAGCAGCAGCGCGGACATGTCCTCGTAGCCATTTTTATTGGGATGAAAATGGTCCGTGTAGAAAAGTGAATCCCCTTTACCTTTAAAAATGGCAGCAGTCGGCATAAATTGTACACGATACTTCTTGGAAATCTGTTTACTTTGCAGATTCCAGCGATCCAATACCGGTGTGAAATCTTTATTTGCTTTTCCAAAATAATCTTCAAAAGGATTATAAAGTCCGAAAAAATAGATAGTTGCCCGAGGATTTAGAGACCGCACCTTTGCCAAAATATGTGACAAATTAGCTGCATAGGTCTTTTGTTCCTGTGTAAAGTCACTGGCATGCAAGTCCATGAAATGCGCGCGCAGTACTTCGACAATATCGTTCCCGCCGATCGTCAAAAAGATTGTATTGGACTGTCTCAGTGAGTGCTGCACATTCTTTCTGCTGACTACATTCAGCAAGTCCGCTGTCGTATCGCCCATATGTCCATAATTCACGACGGTGACGCTCCGAACCTGCTTTTCTTTTTTCAAACCCTTTGCCGTTAGCCCGACATAGCCTTGATCTTTCGGATCGCCGACCCCCTGAGTCAGCGAGTCGCCAAGCGCGACAATATGGTACGTATAGTTGATATTCTTTTTTGCGGCCGGCTGCTTCGGCTCGGATTGAAAATGAAAGAAGAAATAGCCGGCCGCTAGCAGCAAGATCATTATCGCGGCGGCAAGAATACTGAATTTCTTAATAATCCATGCACCTCTCTATCTGCTTGATCACTGGTTATACCACCATTGAAGGGCCCGATCTTCAATTTGGTGGATCACAGCATTTTTTCCAGTGGTATAGCCGTCCCGATCATCAGGGAAAGAACGGGCCAGCTGCTGCTTGATTTCCGCATAAAATACCGCGTCTTCCTCATGCGTTCGCAAATAATCCCGAAAAGCAAGATGCCGGATAACTTCTGGCGACTCCGCTTGAAAAACATGAACATGATAGAGATGATCGCCAGCGTCATTCTCTTTTGAAAAATAGCGTCTTCCCTTTATCCCATTCTCCCCGAGAGCCCGATACCCTGCGTCAATCATTTCTTCTGCTGCGTGGTCGGCAATATCCAAATCGCTAACCTCTATTAATATATCGATGGTCGGCTTGGCCTGCATTTGCGGAATAGATGTACTGCCAATATGATGAATGTTCATGATGGACTCACGAAAAATCCGTGTCAGACGTTTTGCTTCTGACTGGTAATCCTTGCTCCATTCTTCTTGATAAGGAACGACAATAATCTGCTTGTTCAATAGCGATACATCTCCAGAGTTCAGGCAAGTTTCAATACAAGATTTCGTACATTCCTTAGTTTATCATAGGGTCAAGGTGCGCGGCATGCTTTTTTCACAAAAACCTAACTAAAAAAAGTGTCCAAAAATAAAGGTGGTGATCGTCCATTTCAGACGATCGCCACCTTTATAAATACTCCGAGTCAGTTAATCTTTCAACGCATGTCGCTCTTCAATTCGTTCTTCGATGCGTTCCAGCACTTCATCGTTTTTCATTATCTCTGACTTATTTTTCAACACAAGTTCTTTAAATGTATATCTTTTTTTCAACCGATCATCGCTCCTTTCCATGCTGATTATTTTTTTATGGACAGGAAATATTTGAATTTTTCATTATCTTTAACTTTTCCCCAAATATGATAATTTAAACGCAGCCTTTTCTCCTGTTCTTTTGATGAACGGGCAGAATTATCATTTTTTCGCCTGAGATTCAGGTCCGCTTATAAATTCTTAGGGCATCTGCTACAATATAGACTGTACTTACTGACCGACAGGAGGTTTTTCGATGGATCAGCAAATAAACGATTATTTAGGAAAAAACCGTTCGCTTTTTCTCAATCAACTGATAGACTTTCTATCAATTCCCAGTATCAGTTCGGATTCGACGCATAAGAACGATGTTCGACAGGCTGCTGAATGGCTGGCTGCCAATCTGAAAGACGGCGGACTCCGGCATGTTGAAATCATGGAAACTGAGGGTCATCCGGTCGTCTATGCCGATTATTTGGAGGATGAGTCCAGTCCTACAGTGCTTTGTTACGGCCATTATGACGTCCAGCCGGTCGATCCGATTGAAAAATGGGAAACCAACCCGTTCCACCCGGAAATTAAGGATAATATTATTTATGGACGAGGCACTAGCGATGATAAGGGCCAAGTATTTATGTTGGCAAAAATGGCCGAATCGATTCTTGCTATTAAAGGAAAACTGCCAGTCAATATTAAATTCTGCTTCGAAGGCGAGGAGGAAATTGGCAGCGCTCATCTGGATACCTTTGTCGATCAGCATATGGATTTGCTGAAAGCGGATGTTCTCCTTGTTTCAGATACAACAATGATTGGGCTCAATGAACCTGCAGTCTGCTATGGTTTGCGCGGCATTTGCGGTCTGGAAGTTCATTTGCAGGGTGCAAAAAGCGATCTGCATTCGGGTGTCTATGGCGGCGCTGTCCAAAATACGCTGCATGCCATGGTTGAGTTAATGGCGTCTCTCCATGAGAAAAGCGGCAAGATTGCTGTCGAACATTTTTATGAGGATGTTGCCGAACTGACCGACGAAGAAAAAAAGACTTGTGCAGCATTATCTCACGATCAGGAACTCAAAAAAGAACTCGCGGTTCCTGCACTTGTCGGTGAACCGGGCTACTCGACAATGGCTCGCATTTGGGCAAGGCCGACTGTCGAACTAAACGGTCTTTCCGGAGGTTTTGAAGGTGAAGGTCTGAAAACTGTAATCCCATCAACGGCTACAGCCAAGATTACCTGTCGTCTGGTGCCGAATCAGGATCCGTCGATTATTGCTGCGCTGATGAAAAGACATCTTCAGAAACACCTACCTCAAGGAGTCACACTCGACGTTCGATTAATGGATCATGCTGAACCGTTTGCCATGCCGCTGGACCACCGGGCACTCCAAGCAGCAAGTGCCGCGCTGGAAGAGGCTTACCATACGAAGCCAATCTTTTCACGTCAGGGCGGCTCGGTGCCTATCGTTAATACGTTCCTTAACAAACTCGGTACTGCTCCTGTGTTAATGGGTTTCGGTCTCGACAATGAAAATTTTCACGCGCCCAACGAACATTTTCACTTGGCCAATTTCGACCGCGGGCTTCAGGCGCTTATTTCGTTCCTTTATTATTTGCCTGAAACCAAATAATGTGTCTAGCTTAAAAAGCCTCCGGCAGGAGGCTTTTTAATTTTAAAAGGACTGCCCAATTGGACAGCCCTTTAAGTGAAGAAGTTGAAATGGATTCAAGCTTTTCGAAAAGTGTTCTTTCAGAGAATCTTTTTACAAAGACAAATGGGGATGCATTGAGCAAGTTGACCTTTCCAATGGAATCCTCTCCTCCGAAGGCTTATCAAATGTTGAAACACTTCGTTCCCCTTCATTCATTATCATGCCCCTGCAAAGAGGAAGCATACCTTTAGTTGCGAAATATTTTATGAAGGTTCATGTAATTTGCGACGCAGAATGGTTTGCAGAATTCCGCCATTGCGATAGTAGTCGATCTCTACTTCGCTGTCAAAACGGACGACCAGATCAAACGGTGTCACCTGTCCATCGTCAAAAACGGCCTTCGCGTGCAGAATCTGTCCAGGTGTTACGGCCTCATCCAAAGATATCGTAATCTTTTCTTTTCCGGTCAATCCAAGAGAATCAGCGTTTTGGCCCTTGACGAATTGGAGTGGGAGTACTCCCATCATGACCAAATTGCTGCGATGAATGCGTTCGAAGCTCTCCACAATGACAGCTTTGATGCCGAGCAGGTTAGTTCCCTTCGCTGCCCAGTCGCGTGAACTGCCCATGCCGTAATCCTTGCCGCCAAGAACCACTAGGCCTATGCCATTTTCTTTGTACTTCATCGCCGCATCATAAATCGGCATCACTTCGCCAGTCGGCCAATAAGTGGTGTATCCGCCTTCTGTTCCCAGCGCTATCTGATTGCGAATACGAACATTGGCAAAGGTACCACGCATCATCACTTCATGATTGCCTCGCCTTGAGCCGTAAGAGTTAAAATCATAACGTTTCACGTTTTTTCCAATCAAGAATTGGCCGGCAGGACTCTTCAGGGCGATGGCGCCAGCCGGAGAAATATGATCGGTGGTCACAGAATCGCCGAATTTGCCGATGATCTGCAAATCTGTCAGCGGTTTAATCGCAATCAAATGAGGAGAGAGATCTTCAAAGAAAGGCGGATTCTGAATATAAGTGGAATCCGGATCCCAGTCATAGAGTTCTCCTTCACTGGTTTGAATCGCATTCCAGCGGTCGTTCTCACTAAATACATGTGCATATTCTTTTTTAAACATCTCCGGGGTCACTGAGCGATTCATGAGTTCGTCTATCTCGTCCCGTGACGGCCACAGATCCTTGAAATACACATCATTTCCCTCTTTATCCTTGCCAAAGGAATCCCGATCCATGTCGAAGTCAACAGAACCTGCCAGCGCATAAGCGACAACGAGAGGCGGGGAAGCAAGGTAATTGGCCCGAACGAGCGGATGAATCCGCCCTTCAAAATTTCTGTTTCCAGAGAGGACGGCAGCGACAGTCAAATCTTGATCCACGATTGCCTTTTCGACCTCCTCCGGAAGCGGGCCTGAATTGCCGATACAGGTCGTGCATCCATAACCGACCAGATTAAATCCGAGTTGATCAAGGTAAGGCGTCAGACCTGCTTTTTCAAGATAGTCAGTAACGACCTTTGATCCCGGAGCCAGACTGGTTTTCACGTAACTCGGCACAGCGAGCCCTTTTTCGACGGCTTTCTTAGCAACCAGGCCTGCACCAATCATTACACTCGGATTACTGGTATTCGTGCAGCTGGTGATCGCAGCTATAACCACAGCGCCTGTTTTCAGGACGGCTTGCCTGCCATCGGCGTGATTAACCGTTGATTCTTTATTGATTTCATCTGCCCCGAAACCAAAACCATGATTACCGGCAGGACGGGTCAGAGACGCTTCAAATTCCTGTTTTAGATTTTTGAGAGGAATACGATCCTGAGGGCGCTTCGGTCCGGAAACAGAAGATTGAACATCAGAAAGATCCAGATCGATCACCTTTGTAAAATTCGGATCCTCTGCCTGAGGGCTATAATATAAACCGTTAGTCAAGCAATAATCCTTGACCAACTGAATTTGTTCTTCGGAGCGACCCGTCAGGCGAAGATAATTCAATGTCACCTGATCAACCGGAAAAAATGTAGCCGTGGCGCCATTTTCCGGCGACATATTAGAGATTGTGGCTCGATCGGCCAGCGACATATGAGAAAGACTTGGGCCGAAGAATTCAACAAATTTGCCAACAACGCTCTCTTCACGTAGAATCTGAGTCACGCGTAAAGCAAGATCAGTAGCTGTTGTCCCATCTGCAAGCTCACCTTTTATACGCACACCAATGACTTCAGGAACAGGAAAATAAGAAGGTTGACCGAGCATTCCTGCCTCGGCTTCAATCCCACCGACACCCCAGCCGAGAACGCCAAGACCATTAATCATTGTCGTGTGCGAGTCCGTTCCCACCAGTGTGTCAGGATAAGCAACAGTTGTTCCGTCTTCTTCCTTACCACTAAGTACAACCGAGGCCAAGTATTCCAAATTGACCTGATGGACAATACCGGTTGCTGGCGGCACTGCATGGAAATTTTCAAACGATTTTTGAGCCCATTTCAGGAATTTATAGCGCTCGCCGTTCCGTTCGAATTCGCGATCCATATTAAATTTCAAGGCGTTATTTGTTCCAAAGCGATCCACCTGTACGGAGTGATCGACTACCAAATCCACTGGTTTCTCCGGATTGATCTTTCCCGGATCACCACCGAGATCGGCCATCGCCTTGCGCAGCGATGCCAAATCCACTACCGCTGGAACACCTGTAAAGTCCTGCAGGACAATACGTGCAGGGTTAAAAGGAACATCAATCGAATGATTTAATTCAGCGGTTCCCCACTTTGCCAGATTTTCCACATGCTCTTTTTTAATAACCGTTCCATCGCATTGCCGTAAAACCGCTTCCAGAAGAACTTTTATTGAATATGGCAGCCGCGCGATGTCTCCAAATGGTTTCAAGGCATCCAGTTGATAATAGGTGTAGGCCTTCCTGCCACTTGTAAAAGTCTGACGTGCATGAAAGAAATCCTTCTGCTTGGCAGTTTTTTTATCTATCGTTGTCGCCATGTTGTCACCCTCTCCTTGATTTTCTATGTTCTAATCCTAATTTTATATTAAATGATACAATGGAAGATGTAAAATTAAAAACCCCGTCACGGATGACTAGGGTCTCTATCTTTTGAATTCCTTCATTATTTATGTGAAAGCGAAATCATGAATTTATACCGATCAGCTCGGTACAAAGATTTTGTAAACTCAATTTTTTTCTCGTCCTTTGTAAAGGTTAACCGTTCAATTAAAAGCACCGGTGAGTTCGGACTCACTTCAAGAAGTCTGGCTTCATCAGAAGTGACGATCGCCGCTTCTAATGACTCCTCCGCACGATCAATCGTGAAGCCCTGATCCTGCTCCAGATAATCATAGAGCGAGCGATTGGATAACATTTTTTCCGTTAATCCAGAAACCAATCGGCAAGGGATATAGGTTGTTTCAATCGCCATCGGCTGCGCATCCGCCAGTCGGATTCGTTTTATTACAAAAACAGCGGCTTCTTCAGGCATAAGACCCAGTCGTTCAGCTATTTTAGGGTTCGCTTTGATCTGTTCAAAAGCAATCAATTGACTGCCCGGTTTCATGCCGCGCCGTAGCATATCTTCGGTGAATCCATCGATCTGTGAAAGCTTCTTCTCCAGTTTATTCCTGTCGGCAACGAAGGTCCCTTTCCCCTTAAGACGTAACAATGCACCGGCATTCACCAAATCGGCCAGTGCTTGGCGGACGGTCATCCGGGAGACCTGAAATTGTTCTGTCAGTTCTCGCTCGGACGGGATACGCTCTCCGATTTTCAATTGCTGACGATCGATCAATTCTTCAATATATTGCTCAATCTGATAATAGACCGGGACCGGAGAATGGCGATCAATCATTCAGCGTGTCCCACTTTGCGGTGAACGAGCGACAATGCATCACTATCGGCAATAATCGTCACATTTGGATGTTGGATTAAAGCTGTAGCCGGGATCGAAGGATCGGGTGTCTGGCTTTCAAGCAATTGGCTCAGTGCCTGCGCTTTCCCCTGTCCTGAGACAATCAGTAGAATGGCTTTACTTTTTAAAATCGTACCAATACCCATCGTTATCGCTTTCTCAGGCACATCGTCAACGCTGTTAAAATAACGGGCATTCGCTTGCCGCGTTGATCGCGTCAGTTCGACGACATGAGTTCCTGCATCAAAAGGAGTCCCTGGCTCATTAAAACCAATATGACCGTTGCGGCCAATGCCCAGCAGCTGTAAATCAATTCCGCCTAATTTATCAACCAGTTGATCATACCGTTCACCCTCGCTGTCCAGAAAACGGGTATTCCCATCAGGCAAAAAAGTATTTTCCTCGGGGATATCGATTTGATCAAAGAAGTGTTTTTTCATATAAGACCGATAACTGTTTGAATCTGTTGCGGCAAGTCCAACATATTCATCCAGATTAATCGTCCGTACCTGGCTATAGCTCGTCCCTTTCTGCTTATAATCCTCCACAAGTTTTTGATAAGTTCCTTCAGGTGTTCCACCAGTGGCCAGTCCGAGGATTACTTTTGGATTATCCTGAACAGCTTCAATGATCTTTTGTGCAGCAATTGCACTCATTTCTTCATTGTTTCTAACCGCGATTAATTTCATTTTTCTTCTTTCTCCTTCCGCTCGTAGGCTACTGTTCCACGACAGACCGTCATGACCAATTTATTTTGATCGTCCAAAATAATAAAATCAGCATCTTTTCCGACATCTAACGAACCCTTCCGATCATCGACTCCCGTTTGAAGTGCCGGGTTGATCGCGCCCATCTGAATCACATCCTCTAGGGTCGCATCGGTAAATGACATAATGTTTTGAAAAGCCTGATCCATCTTCAATACGCTGCCGGCAATTGTACCGGAACTGAGAACAGCCAACCCGTCCTTTACGTGCACTTCTTGGCCGCCTAGATCATAGGTCCCATTCTTCAAACATTTCGCCCGCATCGCATCTGTAATCAAGATCATCCGGTCACTGCCTTTTAATTTATAAGCAAGATTCACCATTTCCTTGCATACATGGCGACCGTCACAAATCAATTCATTATACAATTCATGATGCAGCAAAGCACCGCCAGCAATTCCTGGTTCACGGTGATGCAGTCCGCGCATCCCGTCATAAATATGCGTGACCTGTGTCGCACCGGCAACAATCGCTTTCAGCACATCTCGTTCATTGCCATCGCTGTGACCAATCGAAGCAACAACCTCATGTTCGGCGAGATGACGTATCAAATCGAGCCCTCCATCGATTTCCGGGGCGATCGTCACTTCCTTGATATGGCCACCGGCAATTTCCTGCCAGTGGTCAAAGCGCTCAATATCGGCATTTACAATATATTGTGCGGGCTGTGCGCCTGCTCGCTGCGGACTAATAAAAGGGCCTTCCAGATGGATGCCAAGAATTTCAGCTTCACCTTTTTTCTGATGGCCTATCTGCTCAGCAGCATTTTTCAGTGCCTTTTCAATGGCCTCAGTTGACTGAGTAATCGTTGTCGCCAAAAACGCTGTTGTTGCTTCTTTTGGAAGAGCCGTAGCAATTATACTGAGCGCTCCAGGGGTTGCGTCCATCGTGTCCGCTCCGTTTGCCCCATGGATATGCATGTCAATCATCCCTGGAATACAGTGGTAGCTTTTAGGAAATTGAAAGACGCTATCTCCCGGATGACTGATCGAATGGCCAATGCCTGTTATTTTTTCACCCTCGAAGGTCAGCGTTCCGTCCTCAATCCAGTCATTATCTGAATAAATGGCACAACCGGTTATTTTGACCGCCATTTTGCCCACTCCCTTTTTTCTTTAGTATAATGCTTTTTGGAATAGATGTCTAGACAACTATATATATTAATAATTAAAGTCTTGGTTGGATTTTATTTACTCCAGCTGATCAATAATCTGTTCACAGATAAGATGGGAGGCCAATGCATCTTCTCCGCTGATGGGCAGAGCTTCTCCGGCGTCGATCGCATGAATAAAGGCCTGTGCAATCTGCTCAAATCCCCTCTTGTGAAGCGTTGTCTCCCAGTCGCCAAAGGTGCTCACCTGCCGCTTCGTCCCTTCAATTCTAGTCATATGTACCAGATCCGTGACGGCGCATTCGCCTAATGAGGACATGACCTGCAAAATTTCTTCATTGGCACCGCTAACCCGGTTCATTAAGGCAATCGCAGTCTTTCCACCTGATCTGAGCAAAACGGTCAAATCCGTATACAAACCTTGGTTGTTTTTTGTCGCCTGCACAACGGATAGCTCCACCTTCCCCTTTAATTGAAAGCGCAGCGTATCAATTAAATGAATAAAATCATCATAGACAAATGTCCGGAGATCAACTGGATCATTAATCCTATTTTTCTGCAGAATAACCTTAGATTTGTCAGTTATCTTTGCGGCCTCCTGATAAAATGGAGCAAACCGGCGATTAAAACCGGTCATTAGCGGAGTATCCCGTTCTGCTGCCAACGCAACCAATCGCTTGGCTTCTGCATATGAATCTGCAATCGGTTTATCCGTATAGACGGCAATGTGATGATTAAGGAGTTTTTCAATGATCTGTGGATGCACTTTTGTAGCCGCATGAACAAAAGCCGCCTCAATTCCCCCCTCTAACCACTGTTCGATATCGCGGTAGAGATGGGTAAAGTGATAGCGGTTTTTCAATTCTTCCAAAGTATTCGGATTTCTTGTGCAAAAAAAGAGTTCAGCATTTTCTAACCCAGCATAGATCGGCAGATAAGCCTTGCGCGCGATTGAACCGATCCCAATAACACCAATTTTCATGATTTCTCCACCCCATTGGACTGATGATAACAAGAATTTCAAACTCTCTTGCTTTCTCCTTCTTCTTGCTTTTTGCCGGGTACTTGCTCACCCACTCTTCCATTATACAGGAAAAAAACAGATAAGTAAGCGATTACCATTGGGAGAAATCATGAACAATCTTCCACCCTGTTCTCAGAAAACCGCGATCAACTTTGTAAAATGGTTAGCGATCTTGCTCTTCCACAGGGACAGGCTGCTTTGTCTCTTCACGGGCCTTTTCAGAGTGATTCAGCAGTTCATCAATCATTTCCTCGATCTCTTCTTTTGTTTTTAACCACATCATTATCCCCCCATTTGATTGGATTTTATGATTAGTTTCTCCAGCTAAATCAAGAATTATTCTGCGGAACACCCGGAAAGAATGGAGTCATCGCTTTCTAAAACATTCATTACTTAAATGACTCAAAACATATAGAAGCGAAATAAAAAACATTCTGGAGTGGACAGGTAACAACAGAAATCTGTCCATAAGAGGGCTATACGCAGCAATTTCCTATACTTTCATTATAGTCTGACAATGGATTTTTTGCCAACAAATTATCTTCCTATTTTATGCCGATACAAGCTGTTTTCTGACTGCCACGAGAAGAATTGATGATCGGAATCACTTTCGTTCGATTCCTTAGATTATTGAAGAATTTTCTTTTGCAAAAAAACTGGTTACTTGAAAAAAAGATTAAAAAACAGGATACTGTTAATGCTTCTATTATTAATTTCCGGGATCTTTTATTGAGAGGTCCGTCAATTCCGTGACATCGGAAAAATACAGCAACGTGGTTACAGAGAAAAAATATGGCTTAAAAAGAAAGCAGAAAAATAAATGATAACGTTAACGATGATAGTCATATTCTTTATCAGATGGTATCGGAAAAACCATAGAAAAAAAGAGAAGAAAATGAATCGGTAGCAAAACCCGATGTATTTAAGCTGATGATGTCTCTAGTGTTAATAACTTAATATGTAACTTCTCCTCCCGATATCAACTATCTAATCGATATTCAGTGCTTCAGCTATTCTCCGAAAAAAGTTCATAATAAAAATGACACCGATTTCTGCTGATTTAACAGAAATCGGTGTCATTAATGATAAACATCCTTTTCACATGAGATGAAAATATGCAAATCAATCGAGTAAGATGGGTTGCAACCTTTTGTTCGCTCCGAAAGCCTTACTTCGTTTGATTATTGATCGCTTTCATCATTTGATTAAGCTTCTTCTGCGACGGGTGCTGACCCATTTGAGACATCATCACGCGTAACATTTGTTCATTAATTGGCGGATTCTTTTTCAGGTAGTCCATCATATATTTTCGAGCAATAAAAAAGCCCAGAACGACGCCAACTGCCAAGCAGACGACGCCAATTAGTATGTATAGCCACAGCATATGACTGTTTCCTCCTTATTTCAAATATCCATCATTCAGTTTACACTATCGATCAAATCAAGGTCAACCTCCAAATAAGATTCAAAACCGTTTTCTTGCACCTTCTTCACCTTTAATCAAATAATCATTCATGAATAAACAGGTATGTCCGCAAAAATCTCAATTATTTTATTCCTTTTGCAATCAATGTCCTATTAGAAACTAAAAAAAGAGAAAGCTCTATTCTTTAAGCAAGAAAAAGCTTCCTTCTGAAGGAGGATGAAAAATCAACCTATCGGTGAAAGGCAAGGTGATCACCTTAGGGAATTTCCATATATTAATCGGTATTTCGAATGGAAATACACGCGATTAAACAAATCATTCATCTTAAACAATTTCGCAAGCGTTGTATCACTACAATCGTATTTACATTCCTTTGTTATATAACAGTATATCAAGAAAAAGCCGTTTTGTATAGTCTGAGACGGCAAAAAATAAAAATTGTACAAATATGTTTATTGTTCATGGTGTCCTTTAAGAATGGGTATAATCAATTTCTGTCCGGCCTCGATATGATCGCCATCAATCCCGTTTGTCCGTTCTACCCATTCATTAAAATTTTTAATTGAAGATCCTGGATCTTTTTCATGGTAATCATGAGCAATCTTCCACAGTGTTTCCCCTTTTTCCACTGTAATTGTTTTATATTGGCTATTGTCCGCGTTAACTGTATTGCTCAAGCTGAAAAATATAACAATTGTCAAAATCAGAAAAATAATCACATAAGAGTAACCCTTATTGGTATGAGTCTTTTCTGTATACGATCTGTTCATCATTTTTTCCTCCCCATCAACTGCGTACGTTTGTTCCCGCGAATGTTTGTTCGTTTCTTTCATCATAAAACGAACACCTGTTTGTGTCAAGAACTCGAACGAATGTTTGCATACGAAGATATGAAATGTTATAATTTGGTTAAGAAATGCAAAGGAGCAAGCAAATGAGACTCTCAAATCGACAGCAATCCATATTGGATTTTATAAAACACGAAGTGGCTACTAAGGGATATCCGCCCTCTGTGCGTGAAATATGTGACGCCGTTGGTTTAGCTTCCAGCTCAACCGTTCATGGTCATCTGGCAAGGCTTGAGAAAAAGGGCCTGATTCGCCGAGATCCTACGAAGCCAAGAGCCATTGAAATATTGGATCATGACGACGAACATTATCAGGAAAAGGCTATACAGATACCTGTCATTGGCAAAGTTACTGCTGGTTTGCCAATCAGTGCAGTTGAAAATATTGAAGAATACTTTCCTGTTCCTGAATCAATGGTTGAGAACGCTGAAGCCTTTATTCTCAATGTTCAGGGAGAAAGCATGATAAATGCTGGTATTTTAGACGGAGACAAGGTGATCGTCCGTCAGCAACGGACGGCGGAAAATGGAGAAATTGTTGTCGCAATGACAGAGGAGGACGAGGCAACCGTCAAACGTTTCTTTAAAGAAAAAGATCATATCCGACTACAACCGGAAAATCCGTCGATGGATCCGATTTTGCTGGATAATTGCATGATACTTGGAAAAGTAATTGGTGTTTTTCGCACGATTCAGTAAAACTGGGAGAAAGATCGAATGAAAAGGAAGTTTCCGTTCATCCGATCTTTTTTGTTCAGAATCAGCTCACAGAGAAATTGCAAGCAATTGCTTCGTCTTTTCTCAATTCGTTTTGACTTCAACTAATGATTTAGATGTACATTATTGTCAGACTTGGATAAAATAGAAGAAACTGAATGAATGATGAGGGGGCATCGCAATGAATGAACAACTTAAAAAAATATTTTTAATTGGGCTGGGTGCGACGGTGGCAAGTAAGGAGAAGGCCGATCAGGTTCTAAACGACCTCTCTAAAAGCGGCAGTGTTGCCGCTGAAGAAACAAAAGTTTTTTTTGAAAAGCTTACTGAAAAAGGGCAATCAAAAAAAGATCACTGGCAAACTGACATGAAAGACGGTATTAAAGACGCTTTGCATGATGTCGGACTGACTACCGATGAAGAATATCTTGAATTAAAGGAAAAAGTTGAAGCACTCGAAGCCAAACTGGCCAGTCAATCATCAACAGAGACTTCACAAAAAGACGAAGGATAAGGCTGTTAAAACAGATAGGTGACCTAAATGATCGGTAAACACATCAGACATATCAAGCGGTATCGCGAAATTGTGACCGTTCTGGTTAAATATGGGTTCGGTTATATCGTCAGAGATGTCGGTCTGTTTCACCTCCTATCCTTGCCAAAGCAAATTGTTTCCGACTTTTCTTCTGATAATGATTCCGCCAAGCCACTGGCTGGTAAGATCCGCTCCATGCTAGAGGAACTCGGCCCGACCTTTATTAAATTAGGCCAAATGCTTAGTCTTCGATCGGATATTATACCGGAACAAATTGCCGATGAACTGAGAAAACTTCAGGATGAAGTCACACCGATTGATCCCAATTTGATCAAGACGATCATTCATGAACAGTTAGGAGCTCCTGTCGAAGAATTATTTGCCGAGTTTGATGAGAATTGTCTGGCAGCTGCTTCTATTGCTCAGGTGCATCGCGCAACCCTAACAAGTGGAGAAAAGATTGTCGTTAAAATTCGTCGCCCCAATATTGATACGATTGTCAGCAATGATATTGAAATTCTCTGGGATTTGGCCTCTCTTGTGGAAAAACGCTACGCATGGGCTCGCGATCTGCAGCTGACAGAGATCGTCGGGGAATTTTCGACCGCCATTCAAAGTGAAATGGATTATTTCCATGAAGGGCGAAGTACAGATAAACTGCATAAATTCTTTGACGATAACCCAAATGTCACCATTCCTAAAGTGTTTTGGGATTATTCGACCAATCAACTACTAACACTGGAATATGTACAAGGCCTGAAGCTGGATGATTTAATTCAGAGTGATTCTAATGATCTTGACAAAAAGCTCATTTCCGAACGGATTGTCCGTTCTTTTCTGGATCAGGCACTGGTAGTCGGCGTCTTTCATGGAGATCCCCATCCAGGTAATCTCTTCTTTTTT
This sequence comes from Sporolactobacillus sp., assembly GCA_047718855.1. Lineage (GTDB taxonomy): Bacteria > Bacillota > Bacilli > Bacillales > Sporolactobacillaceae > Sporolactobacillus. Next base: position 36,474 of record JBDNRY010000002.1, read on the forward strand.
CCCGATAATCGAATAGCCTATATTGATTTTGGACAGGTTGGCACACTTTCTGAAGAAATGAAAGCCAATTTTTCCAGCTTGATCATAGGCTTGATGCGTGGGGATATTGACATGCTTCAGCGAACGATTCTGGAAATGTCGACGACTCCGGAAGGCCTGGATGAGCGTCAGTTCAAGGCGGATTTGGGCGTCCTGCGGGAGCATTATTACGATTTGCCATTTAAAGACGTGCATATCGGTCAAGTCATGCATGATGTCTTCGAACTGACAAAAAAGCACCACATTTTAATTCCGACAAACTATACGTTGCTTGGCAAAGCCCTCATTACTTTAGAAGGAATGATTAATAGTCTGGACAATCAGATTAGCATTCTAGAACTTGCAGAGCCCTATGGACGAAAGCTGCTTCTTGGCAGATTGAATCCAGAACGGATGGCAAAAAAATGGTTCCGATCGCTTACCGATGCGCTTGATAATACAGTTCAGATTCCGACCTTGCTCAAGAAAACGCTCCAGCACCTTTACTCCGGCAAAACTCACGTCGAAATGGAGCTGCCTCAGCTTGATCTTTTGCTTTCCAAACTGGACCGTGTGGCCAATCGTATCGCATTCAGTATCATTCTACTGGCATTCAGCATCATTCTTGGCGGACTGATTATCGGAGAAACATTGGGCTCCCACCCCTTTTTAACCCACATTCCAATTCTTGATATCGCCGTAACCGTGATTATTTTTATGTATCTGCTCGTCCTGTTAGCTATTTTTCGTTCTGGCAAATTTTAATCGACTGGTTTCTACGGGTTAATGGAAATTCATGTGAATTCTTAACGCCTGATCAATTGAATGACGGATTGTGGGCTAACTAGGGGATCCACTCCCGCCACATAGCGGATAATTTCTTTTTGAGCATCCGCAATCCCAGTGGGTATTTTCTCTTTGACCTCCAAATACTCTTTAAAAAGTTTTGTAATATACGCCATTTCTTGCTTATCGATTTCCTTTCCTGCCATGAATACCATCGCCAGCCGATTCGCATCCGGTACAAGAAATTTCCAATCGGATGCTTGTTCATTTGTGATCATTCGGCAAGTTAATTCCCCTTCTGCAGCATTGACAAAAGCGATCACCACATCCTGAAGTTCACTCGAATAACCGATTGCTCTCTTTTTTAAGTCATCCAAAAAAATGGGAGTGATCGGGTAAGCTCTTTTTTGAAAGCGATAATCTTTTTTTAATTGCCGAAGCAATGATGCCGAACCGGTACAGGCAATCAATTGTTTTTCGGAAATTTTGAAAAAGCTGGGTTTATTTGCGGGCAAGATCTTTTGTTTGCCTGAGTCTGATACCTCGACGAGCCGACAATCACTACGAATCGATGCCCATTCTGTAGAAGCCACTATACTGACATAACTCATCCATCTTTCCTCGCCTTCTTATTCGATTACTGAACAATTATAACGCAATATTGACCTTCCGTCTCCATTAACAAAATCAGAAAAAATATTTTCATTATCAAAATCAAAAATATAAAGATTCATTGGAAAGGCGGCTTATTAAAGCAAAATCATTTCCTTTTTTCGCAAATAGTCATAAAATAGACTTGTAAGGTTCATTATATTGTAACAATCAGACAGATATAAAGCTTGGTACTCCATGAAATGAAGTTTCAAGCAAAAAAGTTTTTAATTTGGAGGAGGATCTTTACTATGGGAAAGATCAAGGCAAGTGAAGCAGTTGTTCAATTATTTGAAAACTGGGGGATTGATCATATTTACGGAATCCCCGGCGATTCAATCGACACAATGGTTGAAGCACTACGTAAAAAGGAAAGCAAAATTAAATTTTATCAAGTCAGACACGAAGAAGTAGCCTCGCTTGCTGCGGCTGCTTATAGCAAATTGACCGGGAAGATTGGTGTTTGTCTGGCGATCGGTGGTCCTGGTGCCATTCACCTGCTTAACGGCATGTATGACGCCAAAATGGATCATGTGCCGATGCTCGTCCTTGTCGGCCATATCCCATCAAAATTGACGGGAACGGATTATTTCCAGGAAGTGAATACCGTCGAATTGTTCAAAGATGTCGCCGTATTTAATAAAGAAATTACAAGCGCCGAAAGCTTCCCAGGTGTGGTCAATCAGGCGATTCGCACCGCTTATCAAGAACGTGGTGTTGCTGTTCTTTCCATTCCTGATGATGTTCCGCTCGGCGAAATCTCTGATCAAGCTGCACAATTGTCGACCGTTTTTGAAAAGAAGATCCCGGGACTGGTCGAAAATGACCTGAGTGAAGCAGTTGCTCTTATCAATGCTGCTCAAAATCCGGTCATCTTAGCCGGAGTGGGATCAAAGGGTGCAAAAAAAGAATTAAAAACTTTCACCGAACGGATCTCTGCACCGGTTGCTGTCACCCTGCCAGGCAAGGGGGCCATTCCTGATGATCACCCGAACTTCATCGGCAATATTGGCAAGATCGGTACGAAACCTGCTTATGAAGCAATGAAAAGTGCCGACCTTCTGATCATGATCGGAACCGATTATCCTTACGCCGCCTATCTGCCAGAAGGTGCCAAATGTGTCCAGATCGACATCGATCCGATTCATATTGGTAAAAGATATTCCGTAACAACCGGCATTGTTGGTGATGCTGCCCAGGCATTGAATTACCTTAATCAGCATGTGACACCGGTTACTAATCGCCCATTTCTCGATACTTGTCAGGAAAGAATGACAAAATGGTGGAAATGGATGAGCGAGGATCAATCGAATACGAAAACACCAATCGCGCCGCAGGCAGTCATGTCGGCAATTCAGGACATTGCCGAAGATAATGCGGTCTTCTCTGCAGATGTAGGAACGGCAACGGTTTGGTCGACACGTTATTTGCATGTTACCAACCAGGATTTTATCATTTCAGCATGGTTGGGCACGATGGGATGCGGTCTTCCAGGAGCACTCGCCGCAAAACAAGCCTTCCCGGATCGCCAAGTATTTGCAATCTGCGGGGACGGTGCCTTCTCAATGGTTATGCAGGACTTCGCCACAGCGGTTAAATATAAATGGCCTATTATCGTCGTGATCCTGAATAACAAGCAATTGTCCTTTATTAAATACGAACAACAATCTGCTGGTCAATTAAATTATGGAATTGATTTGCAAGATATTGATTTTGCAAAATTTGCGGAAGCCTGCGGCGGGAAGGGTCTCCGCGTTCAGAAATACGAAGATCTTGAAAATGCCTTTGCAACCGCAAAAGCATCGAATGTTCCCTTCATTCTTGATATCGCTGTGAATGAGAATGCTGCACCGCTTCCAGGTAAGATTGTTAAAGATGAAGCGAAAGGCTATGCGGCTTTTGCAGCCAAGTCCGTTCTCGAAAATCATAGAATGGAAAAAATGCCACCAATGAAAGACGTTGTTAGACATTATCTATGAGCCCCTATGATCCAGAATAATAAAAAAAGTGAGAAGCGATCGGCTTCTCACTTTTTTTATTATTTGGAAGGAGAACGGACTTTTTTATTTGATATCACCCGCTCCGAACAGGTATAGTTTGTACAGCTTAATGGCCAAATGATTCCTAATAATATCCCACCACTTCCTTATCTACTGCTTTCAACAGGTCGTATACCTATGGTTCCAGCATATTTAGCAAATCCTTTAACGTCTATTCTCCTGATTTTGGTTGCTTTTTGGCGACTCACCTTAGCGGGCCATAAAAAAAGCCCTACAATAGGGCAAAAGATGTGAATAAAAGCATTCAGGGGTATTGCTTCGGTTCCGTTTCAGCATATCAAGAAATTGTTAAGCTGGTTTTATGAATAAGTTAAGTCTCTGTTTTTCCTAAAAATATTTTAAACTCTAGACTGTAATTCCATAGCAGTTGCGGGAGAACATGCCGCCTCTTTCTTCTATTTATTTTTTGACAACGGCATGCCCGCCAAATTCATTGCGCAGAGCGGCAACAACCTTGCCTGAAAACGCATCGCTTTCGAGCGAACGATAACGCATGAGCAGCGAGAGCGCAATAACCGGTGTGGACACCTGCATGTCAAGAGCTGTCTCCAGCGTCCATTTCCCCTCACCCGAGGAGGCCATAAGCCCCGTCAGGTCTTCAAGATTTCCGTCCTTAGAAAATGCATCCTGAAGCAGTTCAATCAGCCAGCTGCGAATCACTGAACCGTGATTCCATACCCGAGCTACCGCTTCATTATCATAATCGAAATCACTCTTCTGCAGCACCTCGAACCCTTCAGCGATCGATTGCATCATCCCATACTCCACACCGTTATGTACCATTTTTAAAAAGTGGCCGCTTCCTGCTTTCCCGGTGTAGAGATAGCCCTCATCGACTGACATTGCTTTAAAAAGAGGTTCGAGATAATCAAAGGTCGCCTTATCGCCGCCTACCATGATACACGCCCCGTTGCGCGCACCGCTCATTCCTCCTGACGTACCAACATCCATAAATGAGACACCTTTGTCTTTGCATTGATCAAAATGGCGTAATGAATCCGTGTATCGCGAATTGCCGCCATCAAGAATAATATCCCCTTTCTCGGTCAGCGCCAATAAAGCATCCAGTATTTCTTCGGTCGGCGCTCCTGCAGGAACCATCAACCAAAAGACTCGCGGTTTCTCGAGACTTGCAGCCAACTTTTCTAAGGAATAGAATCCACGGACATTTTCCGCGGCAGATGCTCGCTGAACAGCCTCCGCAACCCGGTCAAAGGCATGAACCTCAAATCCGTGCTCCGACATATTCAGCGCAAGATTATAACCCATTTTTCCCAAACCTACTAGTCCAATCTTCATAAATATCCACCTGATTCTTCGATTTGTTTCTTCATATTCTAGTTTACCTCATTTCTATTGGATCCGTCCAAAAACAATTTTGCTTACCGCCCTCTGCTTCAAAACGTGTTCATGTTTCACAGGCAGTATATTTCACTTGCCGTTCATAGTTTGTTAAAATTTTTTTGAATGATAATTTTTAACAAATCTGAGATTGGGATGACTGTCTAATGAAAACCTATCCGCTCGCCCTCTGGACCTTGGTGGTCGGATCCTTCGCCATTGGTATGACCGAATTCGTGATCATGGGGCTGCTGCCGAACGTCGCGGGTGACCTTAATGTCTCAACCGCTGCTGCTGGACAATTGATTACCGGATATGCACTTAGTGTAGCGATTGGCGGTCCGCTGATTGTCATTGCGACATATCACATGGCTCGAAAAAATGTTTTAATGCTACTAATGCTGATTTTCAGTGCGGGCAATTTCTTCTCGGCCCTTTCCTCTTCCTATGGATGGTTAATGCTGGGCAGGGTAGTTACGGCCATCGCACATGGTTCTTTCTTTGGACTTGGCGCCATTATGGCTGCCGGCCTAGTGCCGAAAAATAAACAAGCCACAGCGATGGCTTTAATGTTTTCCGGACTAACGGTTGCCAACATTATTGGCGTACCCTTTGGAACATTAATTGGTCAAAGATTAGGCTGGCGGGCCAGCTTTTCCATTATTGGAGGAATTGGAATCATTGCTCTAGTCGGAATCCTGCTGCTTGTCCCGAAGGAAAAAAAGACTGAGCAATCCACCCTGCTAACCGAGCTAACGATTTTGAAAAGCGGACAGCTATGGCTGACCCTGCTGATTTCACTGTTCAGCTTCGGCAGCGTCTTTGCCTTTTTCACCTATATTACGCCCATTCTTCAGCAAGTCACCGGTTTTGGTGATCAGAGCGTCGACCTGACACTCGTCGTCTTCGGCATCGGCGTGACAATTGGCAATCTCATTGGCGGACGCCTTGCCGACTGGCAGGTGAATAAATCCCTCATCGGTCTGCTAATCATGCTCCTGCTATTCTTTGTTATTATTTATTTTGTCCAGTTTAATGGCGTTCTTATGGTCATCGGTATCTTTTTATTTGGTATTCTCGCCTTTGCACAGTCGCCTACACTCCAATACCGCAGTATGCTGCTCGCGAAAAATTCGCCGACTCTTTCCAGCACCCTTAACCAATCGGCGATGAATATCGGCAACGCGACCGGAGCTTTCATCGGCGGATTATCTGTTTCTTTCCTTCCGCTTCAGTATTTGGCTCTAACTGCTCCGGTTCTGTCACTTATTGGTCTCGTCTTGCTATTGATTCAACTCGCCTCGATGCGCACAAGAAAATTATCAGCATCGGTTCATGGATAATTCAAATCAATGGAAGGTAGATCTCCTCACTGTCCTCTGTAACGATCAATTGCAGCGGGCTTTTTTCATCGGGTCGACGTGTATCGGACTTAAGAATCCGTTTCCGTTTTCGAGTTAAGAGGAAGTGCGGACAGAAAAGACAGGACGGCACCCACTGCCTGAATCCAGCTTCCGGAAAAATTTATCGTATCCGTCTCTTCAGAATCCATGACCTCTCTCAATTGATAAGCTCCAGAAAGAGCCTGCAGCGAATTGCCAATGATTTGCAGCAAGTCACCAAGAACAGCTAACGCTTGACCTAAATTATAATCCTTCGTTTCCAGTGTTGACTGAAGAGATAAACTTCCCCCCAAGGCTTGGAGCCAATTACCAGTGATAATTGTCCGCTGATTCCAGTCATCGTCACTAAGGCTGATCAAACCGTATATAACCAGCGTATTGCCGCCGGCCTGAAGTCCGTTACCGATCGCGTCCCCGCCTTCAGAACTATTTGCTTCGAGAGCATTGCCCGCTGCTTGAAGGGCATTTCATACAATGCCTAAATCCTTTTTCTTTTCATCAGTCAATCCGTCCAGAGGTGAGGCACCAAGTGCAGCCGTAACTGTACCTGCAGCATTAATGAAGGCATAGACGGCTTCTTGAATCTGTTCCTCCATCACGGACAGCTCCCGAATTGCAGAATGAAAGATGTGTAAATTTTAAAACGTCAGCAATATATGTTATGTACATCCACTCTCTGAATGTGCCTGTCCGAAAAAATTGCGAATGCCAAAGCAGAAATTTTTTTCAAAAAAAAGAAGAGATCAACACGTCATGTGCTGGTCTCTTCTTCTTACCTATCTATTTAAGCTGCCTGTTTTTCAGCCAATGTCTTTTTCCAAATACCTAATGTCAAACCGGAGATAATCGCACCGATAATGATCGCTATCAAGAACAGAATAGCATGATTACTGAGCAGGACAACGAAGATCCCACCATGAGGTGCCGGAATGCTGATATGCCAGAGCTGTGTCAAACCACCGGCTATCGCTGAACCGATAATACAAGAAGTAATGACACGCAACGGATCAGCTGCCGCAAATGGTATCGCACCTTCAGTAATAAAAGATGCACCAAGGACATAATTGGTAATCCCCGCTTTGCGTTCTTCGTCATTGAATTTATTTTTAAATAAGGAAGTCGCAAGAGCAATTGCCAGCGGTGGAACCATACCGCCTGCCATAACTGCCGCCATCATCAAACCGCCATCTGCTGCGCCGCTTGTGAAGACGCCAATTGCGAACGTATAAGCTGCTTTATTGAATGGGCCGCCCATATCAATGGCCATCATGCCGCCAAGAACGATCCCGAGAAGAACTGCATTCCCAGTCCCCAAATGATTCAGACCATTAATCAATCCAAGATTAATCCATTTAAAAATAGGATCAAAAATGAAATACATCAGCGCTCCGGTAACAAACAAACCTAATACCGGGTAGAGCAATATAGGTTTCAAACCATCCAAAGTTTTCGGCATACCTTTAAGGCATTTCTTTAAGAGAACAATAACCCAACCTGCGAGAAATCCGGCTGCAAGACCACCGAGGAATCCGGCATTAGACGAGTAGGCCATAAATCCACCGACAACACCTGGCATCAGAGCTGGTCTGTCGCCAATGCTGTATGCGATATAACCGGCAAGTATTGCAATCAGGAAGTGAAAAGCCCCTGTATCACCGCCGGAAATTGCACCAAGCATTAAGAATATCGGATTTTTATTGCCTACGGTCTGTTCCAGTAAGAAAGAGATCGCCATTAAAATACCACCGCCGACAACAAAAGGCAGCATATGCGAAATACCATTCATCAAGTCTTTATAAATCCGACTCCATATCGACCCGCCTGCTCCGCTGTCTTCTTCTACCGAGCCGCCGCCTTCAGCATGGTAAACCGGCGCATCACCTTTCAACGCCTTATTTATCAATTCCTCTGGTTTACGAATACCGTCGCTGACTGGTCTCTGCAGAACAGGCTTGCCATTGAAGCGCGCCATTTCAACCTTCTTATCGGCTGCAACAATGACCCCTGCCGCACGGCTAATTTCATCCTGAGTCAACACGTTCTTTGCGCCTTCGGATCCGTTCGTTTCGACACGAATCTTGACACCCATTTCTTCTGCTTTTTTCTTCAAGGCATCTTCAGCCATATACGTATGGGCGATGCCAGTCGGACATGCGGTTACCGCAACGACAAATTTTTCATTAGCCTGTGGCGCAGCAGCACTCTGTTTAGCCGCTGCTGCATTGTCAGCCTTTTCCTTTGCTTCTTTTTCTGCCTGCTTGTCATCAAATAATTTAACAACTTCATCCGCAGTTTTTGCACTTTTAATCTGATTAACGAAATCCTGATCAACGAGCAATCGTGATAAGGCAGCGAGTGTCTGCAGATGGACATTAGCTGCTCCCTCTGGAGCCGCAATCATGAAAAACAGATGGGACGGCTGGCCGTCCAGTGCCTCATAGTCCACCCCTTGTTTACTGCGACCAAAGACAACTGTCGCTTCATTTACGGCTTTTGTTTTAGCATGCGGCATCGCAATACCTTCACCGATACCTGTGCTTGATTCTGCTTCCCGTTTCAGAATCATCTTTTTAAATAATACGCGATCATTAATTCGACCATTATAGTCCAGACTTTCAATTAACTCGTCAATCGCGGCTTCTTTGGTCGTGGCTTTCATGTCCATAACCATTGCGCGTTCAATCATTAAATCTGTGATTTTCATTCCTTTCACTCCCTGCAATTCTTCAATATAGAAACACAAATTTGTTTCATCCACGAGGAAATAATTTGATGCCTAAATTAAAATCCTCTTTATTCCCCTGAGCCGTGCCATAAAGTTAAATCCCGAAGTTTCAGCATATAGTGTTTATAATTACCTAATAGCAGTCATTTCTTACTATACCCATCTAACGGTTGATCATAAGTGACACTGTCGACAGAATAGATTTTGGTCTTTTCACAAATAATGGGAGCAATACATTCCAGTGATTCATTCGTTATAATTGCTGCTTGAGCCAGGTCGAACATTTTGCAGAATGCAATCTCGCTGAACTTGCTGCTATCCGCAACGATATAGGCTTGAGCAGCAAGCTCGCAGGCGGATCTTTTGATACTGGCTTCCTCGGGATCAGGTGTTGTGTAGCCGAATGCGGCATCAATACCATTTGTACCGATGAAAGCTCTATCAAAACGAAACTGACTGATATTGCTTAAGGCCATACTGCCGACAACAGCCTGTGTCGTTCGTTTCATGAAACCGCCAATTAAATAACAATCCACGCCCTGTGTCGTTAATTTTTCAGCATGGACAGGGCTGTTGGTGACAACGGTTACATTTGTATCTCTGAAATAACGGATCATTTCTAATGTCGTTGTCCCTGCGTCGAGATAAATACATTCATGAGGCTTTATTTGCTGATAAGCGAAATAAGCAATTTTCTTTTTTTCCTGAATGTTTTTGGCAGTTTTTGCTTCCATATCAAGTTCTTCGCTTCGAAGCTGCAGCAGCGAAGCTCCTCCGTGCAGACGCCGAAGCAGATGGCGGGATTCCATATCCTGCAAATCACGGCGTATTGTCGATTCTGAGGCATCCAGATATCGAACTAAGTCCTGCACTTTGACGACCTTTTGTTCTTCCAGTTTCTGCATAATGCGCTGTTGTCGTTCTTCAGCCAACATCTTTCTGCCCTCCACCTTTAATATTGTAACACGCTTTCATTCAAAATCAATCTTTTTGCATCAAAAACAATCACTATATTCGTCAAAATACGACAAAATTTTTCATTTTTCCTTCTCTAATCCAATTAATACAGAAAGATCAATAGTCACTGAACGTTTTTTCACATCCAACCATGCCTTTTTCTTCGCTTCATCGGCTGTCCAAGCGAGCGGTGTCATCCTTATTATCGCTTGCATTGCCTCTTGATCAAGTTTTTTCGAATAATGGATTGGAAAAGTCTGGAATTCCGAAAAATGATCATAAAAATGACTGATTATGGCCGAATTAGAATAGGTCCCTTTTTTCTCACTGTCATAAAAGAAAGTGCGTATTTCCTGAAGATACGCGCTCCCAGGTACAACCTTAATTACCATTCCACCTGGTTTTAACAGATGATGAAAACAACGGTAATTCGAGGGGGAAAGAATATTAAGCAGGAGGTCCATTGATTTTTCCCGAAGCGGCGGATGAACCAAATCAGCGACCATCCAAATTCGGTCAGCATATCTCTTCGCAGCGGCCAAAATACCATCTTTTGAAATATCAATTCCTATTCCATGAATAACGCGTTTCGAACGTTTTGCCAAACTTTCGCTGAGCGCATTGAGATGGGTTCCCTCACCGCATCCCGCGTCAAGCATCCATAAATCACTCGTTTCATTAGAAAAGGAATCCATTTTCATCAATTCATTTTCAATTGCTCGCAATAGAGGTTGAAAAAAAGAATAGGTGTTCATAATTGTTCGTCTCGCGTCAAAAAGCGCACGGTCATAGTCACTATGTATTGGCCGCGCTAAAAAATTAATATAGCCTTGTTTGGCAAAATCAAAGTTATGATTATTCAAGCAACGTATACTCTTTGCATCCGTTACATGTAGCCCTTCCCCGCAGAGCGGGCATCGGAAAATGGACTGGATATTTTCAAATTGTCTCGCACCATTCTCTCTCTTACTCAAATCTTTCACACGGCTCACCACGTTTTCAAGATTCATTCAATAGATATCATTTTAAGGCTTTTTTCAATCAATGAAAAGAATGCTTCCTGAAAATCATTCAAATGTGATTCTTTTTTACGAATTGAAGACAAATGCGTTCACATTTTGCATTCTTTTCGTTAATATATATTTAATCACATAGGAAAGGTGGACATTATGATGATCAATAAACCTGCTTTCATTCCTCGTCCATTGGTCCGAAGCAACCAATGGATCATTGTACTGAGTGTCGCTGCGGCGCTAATGACCCATCTTTATTGGCTCTTACTTATTCCGTTGATCGCCGGCCTTTCGGGTATTGCTTTTCATTATAATCCAGTAATGAAGGTTACCCGGCTTTTTTTGCGAAAACCGCTCAGCGCATATCCCCCGGAGGACCCGGCGCAGCAAAAATTCAATCAAACGATTGCCGTTTCTCTTCTTTTCGTCAGTTTCGTGAGTTTTCTGGCCGATTGGCGGCTTGTTGCCTGGATTGCCGCCATCCTTGTCGGCAGCGCAGCTTTTATCGCTATTTTAGGCTTCTGTATCGGCTGTTTTATCCATTATCAATGGAGCCAATATCGTTATCGCAGACAAGAAGCGGGAAAGCAGTAAGCGATACCTCCAATAAGACAGATCAAAAAAGCGGGAAGCTCCGTATCCTTTAGCGCAGAGCTCCGCTTTTTATTATTTGAATAATGGTCACAAGACAGCCTGACAATTACCTGTACTTCAACCTTGTTTTTCTATGGGTCAAGGGAAGATTCATGCTTTTTCAGTCGATTGAGAAATTGGTGGAACGCCTAGCCTTGAGATTGAATATCATAGCAGTTGAAAAGGAGTGGTGCGTGTTATGGATAATTATTTTCAAAAGCCCCTGGAGGAAGAGCTTTATATTCCTCATGAAATGCGTGAACAGCAGACGACGAACAATGAGACAGATATCAAGAAAATAGCCAATCAATTAATGAATTATCACATTCTGGCTCATCTGAACAATGGTTCCCAGCAAGAAGGGATTCTCGATGAGGTCAACGATAAAGGTGTCGTGCTGCTTATTCCTGAAGACATAAACGATACTGATCGGCAATTTTACGGGCCGCGTCGTTTCAGACGTTACAATCGATTTTTATTTCCTTTCCCTCTCTTTGCCTTCCCATTTATTGTGCCCTATCCGTTTTTCTACTGATATATGCAGGCAAAAAGCTCCCTTACAGGAGCTTTTTGCCCTTCTCAAACTATTTTTTGTTATGTCTTTGATCCGTTGATGAATGGGAATTAAAGGCAAGCTCGAACAATCCCGTTGACGAAAGTCCGGCGAGTCCCCCCGCCCACAAACGGCTCGCTGGATCCAGATCAGAAAAAGGCGTCGCTAGAAAACCAATCAGAATACCAATCAGTACGGCACTGAGCGGAATCCATTTTTTCAAAATTGGAAATGATATTTTCAATAATTGGACAAGCCCCGTAATAATAGGCGCCAATACGGTAGCCAGCACAAGCACATCCTGCATCACAATCCACCCCTTCCTCCGCGACTCGTAGAGGATAAATGAAAAGAAGTTATGGAATAGCTTATGCTTAACCCTCGAAGATTTTGTTCAACAAATGAAATTTATCCAACTATTGGATGGAATCCCTGATTATTCGTTTTTTTTGCGATCTGGCCTGAACCGAAGCAAGGGTTTGGAGACAGCAGGCGCGATGACCCCGGCCGCAATAGCCTCAGGAATCCCATTGGTTAAGACGATCAGCAGAAGCGCCGGCAGCAAGCCTGAAAAATTAATGTGCAGATAATTGGCGTACGGCGTTCTGTAAAAAATATAGATCAATCCGAGAACGAGCACCGTGTTCGTTACTGCGCCAATCACTCCGGCGATCGCCATTGAAGCCACATCAAAAAACCGCAGCTTCCTCAGCCACTGATAAGCGTAACCAGCAATGAGTCCCACTAAAATGCGTGGGACGACAGCAATTAGCGGATTCGTAAAAATAAGTGCTTCAATTGGACTATAGGGGGACAACCAGGCCCTCAGGCAAGAACTGATACCCCAAATTCCCCCAATTAACGCACCATCCCACGGCCCGAGAACGATAGCAGCAATGATAACCGTGATATGAATCAGAGTCAGACTGAATGCACCGATTGGAATATTTCCTAATAATGGAACAAAATTTTGCAAGAGAATAATTGCCGTCAAAATACTGAGCAGAACGAGATGATAGGTATGATTATGCCGAATCTGTTGGACCATAGTATGCTCCTCTTATCATGGGTGAGTTATTGTATCGGTTAAATCATACCATAAAGAGCTGTCTAGGAACATTTCTTTGCAAGAGAAAACTTCACAGGCGATCAAAGGCGATCCCTAGTCAATAAGAAAGCGCACGCTTCTGAAGAGCTCCCCATCCCATGAGCATTTCCGACGTCGAAAATGTTCGCGAGGTCCCCGTCCATGGATCGTTATAATAAAATCCATCTTTTGTATAACCGGTCAGTGTGACCGCATGATAATTAAAACCATCAAAAGTGCCCCAAATCACAATCGGCTTGTTATCACTCAGATGGTCTTTCAGCTCATTGATTGTCACTCCCGTCAAATTCACAGCAGAACCGGCATATCCGCGAACCAAATTCATCAAAGCCGGCGGATAAATTGTTGAACCCGATTTAAGATAAGGACTACCAACAAAGCCCTGATTCGGATCGCCATCGGTAGAGCGCGGCATTTCCTTCGCAAGGGTTAATTTGCTGATGTCTATTCCTTTATAGCGAAGCATCATGGTCACTGCCGTAATCTCGCAGCCTGTTGGCAGTTCCGGTCGCTGACGAACAATCGGCACATTCATCTTCCAGTCGGCAGGAGTCTTGCTGCCAATGATCCGAATTTCTGCAGTCGATTTCTTGATTTTTTCAGAAGCAAGCTCCCTCCCTTGTTTAATTTCCCCTCCCAATCGTTTGGCTTCATAACGGACGATCTGTATACCTGTCTGCCCCTTTTGAAGAATTTTCGTATGCCCTTTCAGCATCGAAGCATCCTTCTGAATATTCGTTTTGTAAGGAAGAGGCAGCTTTTTCTGATAAATAACACGAATGTTCAAGCTTTTACTTTGTTCAGCCTGATCGGCTGACCGGTAGCGATATCTAACGGTATAAACTCCTGTCCGTGAGCTGTCCACTGTATTATTTACTCGAAGCCCTGATAGCGGCAGCTGATGGCCGTTCTGATCCAGCACTTTGACCTTTTCTCGTGGATGGAACGCCTGACCGAGAGAGCGGACAGTTGGTACTTGTGCAAGCTGTATCTGAGGCTGCACAGCACGTGTTGTCGATGCCCGGCATGCCGTCACCAGCAATAAAGCAGAGAAAATTAGAAATATTAATGTTCTTCTTCTATTACGGATGGGGTAATTTATCAAACGAATCAGTTTTTTCACTCCTGCCCTCGATCATAAACCGCTTTTCGGACAATCGGCCGTCCATTCATCCGAACCGTTAACAAAATTTTAATCATTCTTTCTTAAATATTTATTAACGTTGTAAAAAAACAATCCATCCGGCAATGTATTTCTTTGAAAAATAGAAGAGATGAAGTGTTCAACCTGTAAGGACACATTTACCCTCCTATGAAAAAAAATTGTGGTAAAATAGGAGCAGCGTATTCCTGAGGCGTGATCAGCCTCGCGGCGCGAAATTCTGCCCGAGTGATCCCGAGCATTTCATTGGAGCGATTTATTGTGTTAATTAAAGGTATTTACCTGCTGTATTTTGCTTGTCTGCTGATTGCTATTTTCTATCCTACCCTAATGACAGTGATCCTTTTCCTTTTAGCCACAATTCTCTGTTATTTGAGCGATCCGCTTAAAAAAAGGCAAAAAAAATCTGGGCAATCCCATCAAGCCCAGATGTAAAATGTTTTTCATGTTTTTTATGATCTTTTCCAAAGTTCATGATGAATGATCCGCAAGTTATGTCTGGCAATTCTCAGTGAAACTGCAATCGATTTCCGTTTGCGATTAGCGAGATAAATGGACCAAAAAAGCCGAGGCAGATGGAGAATAGGGATTCTTCTCTGTTTTAAAAGCAACATTTCTTCACTCTTTTTCATCGTCAATCATCGCCTTCTTCCTCAAAGGTTCGTGATTGAAGCTTTACCTGCTTACCAATGATTTATACGTCAGAGGAGTGATCGCCGGATCGGATGCCTGCATCCGATAGACAAAGCTGGCCAGCTGCAGGAATCCGGCGCAAGCAGCCCGTAGAAAGTACATACACAGCAATAAATAGAAAACCAGCGGCGGCAAGCGCAAAGAGAGACGGGGCCGCGAGATATCGGCTTAGAATTCCGCCGACAAGCGATCCGAGCGGCATCATACAGGTGACGAAACTGGTCATAACCGATAATACGGTCGCCAGAATTTCCTGTGGCAGCAGATTTTGCATCACTGTATAGCCTAGAATATTATTCAGACCCAGGGGCACCATGCTGAGTCCAAAGAATAGAACATGCAGCGGTGAACTTGTGGGCAGAGCAGCAAACAGCCAGAGCATACCACCGGCCAGATAACTGAATGCGAGCAGCCTGCCGATGGCAAATTTTCTGAAACAGGGAGCGATCAATGCGCCAATCAATGTGCCCGCTGCGGCAGCAGATAGCATAAATCCATAACTTTTGGAGCCTCCGAACGTGCCGGCAAAGGCCGGCAAAATAGCGGTCTCCGCGCCTAGTGCAAAATTAGCGACCAGCCCTGTAATCAGTATTCTGGCAAATAAAGAATGAAAAATGACAGAGAAGCCTATCTTTAGTCCACCCAGATAGGCAGAAACCTGTTGGCGCAAACTGATCCGTGTGCATCTCTTATTTTCAGAGGGAACAACCAATAATTTAAAGAGCGCTGCAGCGATCAAGAAAGTGAATACGTCGGCTGAAAATAGCGGTACGGTTCCTATCGAGAGAAGAAGCAGACCGCCGATCGCATTAAAAGCAACATCCGTTCCCTGATAGGCAAAAGCCATTAATGAATTGGCCTGAATTCTTGATTCTTTATTGAGAAGAACGGTGATCAGTGAATTCTCTGCTGGAAATGAAAATTGATCCAGCATGGAAAGGATCGGCATAAGGATAAGAAGAAAATGAACGGTAAGCAGATGATAGTAATAGACCGTTGGAATCAGCAAGAGAAGAATGGCCTGCAGCAACTGTGTCAAAATCAGCAGTCTCCTGGTCGAGGAGTGATCGACAATGGGTCCGACCAGAAACTGCAGGGTTTGCGGCAAGAGGATCAGAAAGCCAGCAAGACCTGAATAAAAGGCCGATCCGCCTAATTTGTAGGCCAACCACATCGCCGCTACATAATAAAGGCTGTCCCCAATGTTAGTAATCAAACGTGCGGCCAGGAGCAGAACAAAATTTCGATTAGTCATTAAATTTTTCATTGAGATGCCCACCTCTATCATTTATTTACTCGGTCAGTTTTATTTTACCGAGGCGCAAAAAATAATAGACAGCCTCAGTCTAAATGCTGCCCGAATTCTTTCTTCCCCACCTGAAAAGCAAAGCCTGAAAGGAAATAAGGTCTAGCCGTTGGGTCGTCCTTTAGTTGCTCTGTTAAGTGTGAATATTTTTCAAATAATGCCCGGGATTCCTGATAAAATGCAGCAAAAAGCTCCTCATTGAAATTCATTTCCCAATAAGTGGCTAATCCTTCTAGCTGCTGGCGATCAGACGTATCCGTGAATGTTTTGGAAAAAGCCTCATCGGGTGCCTGCAAAGCACGCGCACGCGTCCGATCAATCATACTGAGCACGATTTGCCGATAGGACGCACTGACCGCCTTTTTCTGCGGCAGAAGTGCGGCATCCGGAAGAAAGCTTTGCGCTACTGATTGATAAAATTTTTGCACGATCCCATTTATTTCTTCAGTCCTGACCTGTTCAATCAGCCGATTTTTCTCTAGCTCGTGCAGATGATAATGTACTCTTGCTCGGGAAAGATTCAGTTTTTCAGCAAGCTGCTGGCCCGTATAGGGCTTTTCGATCAGCAGCATCATTAATTTCGTGCGGAATGGATCGCTCAACGTCTTTAATTGATTCAAATCTTTAATCACAAGTATCGCTTTCAAAAGGGATCCCCTTCTTGTAAAATAAATTCAACCAGTTAAATTTATTTTACCGTCTGTACATCGATTAGACAAGTGTATTCACACCGTTTTACCCATTGAGCATTAAATTTGTTTCTTTTGCCGACTATTATTACACTGAATAGACAAATACGAATAATGGAGGGATGAATTTGACACTCTATGACCATAGTTTCCCCAAACTCACTGGCGAGCAGGTGGAAAACCTTGCTAAGTATCGGGATCAAGTGCTATTGATCGTTAATACAGCGAGTAAATGCGGCTTTACCCCCCAATATGAGGGCCTTGAATCGTTATACGAAAAATATAAGGAACGCGGCTTCACTGTTCTCGGCTTTCCCAGTGACAGCTTTCTCAAGCAGGAATTCAGTGAAAGTGAAAAAACGGCTGAATTCTGCAAAGTCAATTATGGTGTGACTTTTCCCCTCTTCAAAATGAGCAAGATGAAAGGCAGAGAAATGAATCCGCTCTTTCAGGAATTACTCCAACAAGCCGATGAGAAGAAGATCAGCTGGAATTTCAATAAATTCCTGGTGAACCGTTCTGGCCACGTTTATCGTTACTATGGGTCAAAAATCAAGCCTGAAGCGATTAAAAGTGATATTGAATTGCTTCTCAATGAATAATTTAATGAAAAAAGACAAAACTGATCGGGTCAGGAATGATTGAATAAACAGCCATGTCTCCATTTGAATCCTCGACATAACTGAATTTCACTATATCATAGCCCGGCTCCCCGCTGGGCATTTTTAATGGATAAAATTTTTGATTTGCTCTGCAGCTTGCTTCGGGGTCAGGTGTGTATTATCCAATCGTAGATAATTTTCTTCTTTGATTTCCATAGGCAGCGAATTCATGCGCTGCTTTTTCATTGACTGCAAAAGTTTGTTTTCAGAGAAGACAATGTCTCTTTTTGATGGTTTCTCTGCCAAACGGTGCGGGGTCCGATTTCTTTTCAAACGCTCATCCAAATCAGCAAACAATTCAATAAAATACATTTCGGCTCCCTGCGCTTGAAAAATCTTTTGGATATGTTGGATTCGTTCCCAGTCCTCCTGCAGATTAAAAGCCCAAATAAAAGTGAAAATCAAACCCTTTTGATCCGTTTGTGCATAGGATTGGAAGATCTCTTCACGGAAATGATGACAAAGGCGCCACATTTCGTCTGTGAAGCCAAAAAAAGGAACTAATAAATCAATCGTCATGTGATTGTGAAACAGTTTGAGTCCCGTTTCTTTAGCCAGTTCCTCTCCGACCGTCATTTTCCCCACTGCCTGTGGACCGAAGATAAGCACGAATTTCATTTCTGATCCCTTCTTCTGCGGACAAATTCCTTTAGGATAAAAATTAAGGCACTCTCCATTGAAAACTTTGTTTCTCTCTATTCATTTAAGATTACCTGAAAATACGATAGAATAAAAGAAGAAATATAAAAACGCGGTAGAACGGACAAGGGTTCACGCCGCGTGATTATTTGAGGAGGTTCGTCTGCACCATGAGTTTATCTTTCGTCGCCATTGACTTTGAAACAGCCAATCAGAATGCTTCCTCTGCCTGTTCGGTTGGACTGACCAAAGTTCTGGACAGTCAGATTGTAGATTCCTATTATTCGCTGATTAATCCAGAGGAGCCCTTTGATCGTTCAAATATTAGGATACATGGCATTCAAGAAGAGGATGTCCAAAATGCACCAAATATGGCCAACCTTTCAACAACGCTCTTTCAGTTTATCGGCGATCTGCCGCTTGTTGCGCATAATGCCGGTTTTGATATGCGGGTGCTGCAAAGCAGCCTCAGTAAGTACAATTTAGATTGTCCGAAACTTTCCTATTTCTGTTCGCTGGTCCTTTCGAGGAGTCTGCTCCAATTGCCCTCTTACCGGCTTAATGCGGTTGCCGATAATTATCAAATTCACTTCAGACATCACCGGGCTTCCGACGATGCGACGGTATGTGCTGAAATTGTTCTTAATATGTTCCGCGATGCTAACGTGCAGAGCCTTAACGAAATGATCGACGGACTGCACTACCGGATGGGCAGACTCTATCCGCATTCTTATCTCTCTTTTGCTAAAAAAAGGACGGCGCGCTACCCTCAGGCAGACTTCAAACCATCTGAGATTGTTGCCCAGACTGCGGATTTTAATCCGGATCACCCCTTTTATCAGCGAGTATTTGTGTTCAGCGGTGAATTACGGACAATGAGCCGAAAAGAAGCCTGCCAGAAGGTGGCTAATTTTGGCGGGATTAATGGCAATAATGTGACAAAGAAAACGAATTTTCTCGTGATTGGTGATATGGATTTCCGGCTGCTGAGAGGCCACACAAAAAGTTCAAAAATGAAGAAAGCAGAATTACTTGCAGAGCAAGGGCAGGATATACGGATCATTTCAGAAAGTGATTTTCTGGAGATGCTCAGAACAAACTAATTCAAAAGCGTTTCGGTCTTCCTCCGAAACGCTTTTTTCTCGCTATTAAACGGCTGCCGCCTTCATATATTGCCTAATTTTTTTGTATTCTTTTTTGAAATGCTTATTCTTTGAAGAATAGAGGTGTTCCACTTTTTCCTTCCGAACCAAGACGATCCGCTTTTTGGTGATATTCTTCCTATTTTTCACATGCAGCAGAACCAAAGTATAGGACCCATTTTTATCTGCTGTCCGAAGACTAATTATCACTTTGATCTGATGGTATCGTGTCTGCACTTTTCCTGTATCCAGCCGTTTAAACAGTTCATTCCTGTCTTTCGCCGCATAATACTCATTGATGGCTGCACGCTGCTTCGATCGGCTTTTATTGTAAAAACCCTTCGAAAAATTGAGGGCGATCTTCTCATTTGCTGTCATCTTATTTTCTGAAATCCCGTTCATACTGGAATAGTGCAAGCTGCATCCGGCTAAGAGGGTCACAATCAAGAGACTTGCCAGAATTGTACCAATTTTTTTCAACACAACTCCTCCTCGTTCGTTTCACACCGAAGTATTCGAGGATGACGTGCGGATTACGGCGTAGACAAAGGTTACAATCTGCTTACACATCTCTCATTCTACCGTCTCCAATAACACCGTATCAATAGCCTGAATTTGTCTGATTTTCGTATTTTTAACACTTTTTTTATTTTTCGTCTTGATGGTCAGCACAGCCTCATAGCAGAGATTGCTGCTGTCAATCTCATCAATCTTCTCATGGACGGAATAATTAAGGATGACATCCTCCTCAAAAAGAGCCAAAACTTGATTCAGCGCATCCATATCTTTTGATGTGAACTTAAAATAAATATTGCTGTTTCTAAGCGACTTGAAGAATATATTGGACAGCTCCAGCCCAATCAGCGTCAATATCGTTGCCCCGATTCCGACCCAATACATTCCGGATCCAATCGCAAGACCGATTCCGGAAGTCGTCCAGACACCGGCAGCCGTTGTTAACCCATGTACAAATTTTTTCTGGACAATTATCGTTCCTGCACCAATAAAACCAATGCCGCTGACCACCTGTGCCGCTACACGGCTGGGATCGAGAATTACGTTTTTTTCATTAATAATCTGCTGAAATCCGTATTGCGAAACAATCATGATTAACGCGCTTCCCAGCGAGACAAGGAAATGCGTCCGAATTCCCGCATCCTTCGATCGAATTTCTCTGTCAATTCCGATTACAGCCCCGAGCACACCAGCGATCCCTAGGCGAATAATAAATTCCAAATTCATTTTTGCACCTTCAATACCTCACTAGTCTAAGACTATTTTAACACGGCTGGGAAATAGGATTGGTTGGTGAACCCTTGACAGTAATCAAAAGGAGAACAAGCATCGTTTCAATGTTTGTTCTCTCCTTTTTGATTCTCTATAATTATCGGCGGAGGATCTGAGTCATACCCGGTTAACTGCGCCTGATTTTTCTAGACAATCGATTTCCTAGAGATTGGATGATTTGCACAAGAATCACCAAGACAACAACCGTCGCTAGAATAACGGCATTGTTAAATTCCTGATAACCATAGGTGATCGCCATGTTACCCAAGCCGCCACCGCCAATTGTACCAGCCATAGTCGTTGCGTCAATCAATCCGATCGCCGCCGTGGTAAATGTCAGAATCAACGAACCAAAAGCCTCAGGAAGTAAAAAATGAAAGATGATCTGGTAGGGAGAAGCCCCCATGGCCTTTGCCGCTTCCAGAATTCCCGGATCGACATCAAGAAGAGAATTCTCGACTAATCGGGCAATGTACGGCGAGACATACAGAACAAGTGGGACAATTGAAGCCGTTGTACCAATCGTTGTATGAACAATAAACCGGGTCAGTGGAAGCACGGCAACCAAGAGAATGATAAAAGGCAATGAACGGACAATATTAATGATTGGATTAACGATTTGATAGATCAGTTTGTTCGGAAGAACACCGTCAGGTCTGGTCACCACCAGTATAATACCGACAGGCAGACCAACTAATGCACCAGCAAACAATGAAACACCAACCATATAGAGCGTTTCTTGCAGTGCCTGGATGAATTGTGCCAGTGAAATACCCATTATGATTCCTTAATCTCCTTTACAAAAATTCCCTGATCCTTCAGAAAATGAACAGCTTCCCCGAGTTGATGATCAGATCCGGACAAACTAAGTACCATATGTCCCAGTGTCGTCTGTTGAATTTCCGTCATTGTCGCAAATAAAATATTGACATGAACATCGTACGACCGGATAAGTCGATCAATTACCGGATCCATTGCTTTTTCACCTGTAAATCTCAGCTTGATCAGTCGTTTGATTTTACCGGGAACAGCCTTTTCCTGTATGAATTTCCTGATATTTTCAGGAAGCTTTTCATGGATAACTGTTTGGACGAAATGTTGTGTTGTTAGTTGCTGTGGATTGCCGAAAACATCAAGGACACTGCCTTTTTCAATTATCTTCCCGCCCTCAAGAACAGCTACCCGATTGCAGATACTCTGGATCACACTCATTTCATGCGTAATTATAACAATCGTAATCTTATACTGCTCGTTAATTCGTTTCAACAATTGCAAAACTGCCTCAGTTGTCTGAGGATCAAGGGCAGAGGTCGCTTCATCACATAATAATACGGACGGATTCAGCGCTAGGGCCCGAGCAATGCCTACTCGCTGTTTTTGTCCGCCGGATAATTCATCTGGATAACTTTTTGCCTTATCCATTAATCCAACAAATTGAAGCAGCTCCTCCACACGTTGACTGATTTCTTTTCTATTCTTCTTTTCAAGAATGAGCGGTAGTGCGACGTTAGCAAAAACTGTTTTCGAATTGAGCAAATTAAAATGCTGAAAGATCATTCCGGTTTTCTTTCTTAACTGCCTAAGCTGTTTCCCTCTGTATGAAGCGATTGGCACCCGGTTAATAAGTATTCGCCCGGATGAAGGTTTCAGTAATGCATTGATCGTCCGAATTAACGTACTCTTTCCTGCACCACTGTACCCAATAATGCCGAAGATATCGCCATCTTGAATAGTCAAGTCGATATCCTGTAAAGCAGCAATTCCCGGTTGCTTTCCAATCTTTTTTCCTTTAAAGACCATTGAAACCTTTTCAAATTCAATCATCGTTGTTCCTCCTGGTTCACCGTTCCACAATTAATGCATCCGGAGGCAGATTGACTGCTCCTTAAACTTAATCTGCCAAAGAAGCAATCGACTTCTGAATCGGAACCTTAGTCCCGCCAAATTCTTTTTTGATAAAATTCTGGGTATCCTTATCATGATAAAGTTTTCCGAGCTCAAGAATATATTTATTCTTTGCCTTTTTTGGCGTAGTTACCAGAATATTGACATTCGCTTTCGTGTGCTGATTCAGCTGTTCATGGTAAATGGAATCCTTCAGAGAATTAAGTTTCGCCTGAAGAGCAATACTGTTGCCGATAGCTGCCGCATCAACATCGGGCAGAATACGCGGTTCGGTTTCCGCCTTCACTTCCGTAAATTTAAATTTCTTCGGATTAGCTGTTATATCATTAGGCGATCCAAACGCCGTAAACGAACTTTTAAGTTTGATGAGTCCGGCATCACTTAGCAAGCGTAATGCACGAGCACGGTTTGCCGCATCATTCGGAATTGCAATCGTCGCGCCTTTTTTGAGCTCTGCCAGTTTCTCTACCTTTTTGGAATAAATGGCCATGGGTTCCAGATAGGTTGTCGCAAATGCCACCAGATGTGCATGAGTGGTCTTGTTATACTGCAGAAAATAAGAATAAGATTGAAATGCATTGACGTCTACTTGTCCATTTTTCGTTGCGTCATTCAGCTGGACACCGTCTTCAATATCTTTGACTTGAATATCTAAATGTGCTTTTTTTGCAGCCTCAGATTTAGCAATGTGGCTCCATACCTGATAATCGGATGACAACGACCCGACCACAATCTTATGATTCTTAGCCGCTCCAATGGCTGACCCACATGCTGTTAGTGATAGAACCAGAATAAGAATAGCAACGACTGCTATCAATTTCTTCATGATAAAAAATCCCCCTGTTATTATCAAATACTCGCTATTTGTTCTCTTCTTTCTAAAAATAAAGATCGCTTTCATCTTGAGATGAAAAGCGATCTAAAAGGATTGTCACTTTTCTTATCTTCAAGACAAATATGTCCACTGAAATTGACACCTTATATGCTTCCGCATACAGGTTGTCGTGACTTCATCGGGTCAGTCCCTCTGCCACTCTTGATAAGAATATCTTTCTCTATGAAATTATTAAAAAACCATTGAATATAAGAAGCAAACATGCATGATCCGACAATCGTGTGTGTCATGAATCAATAATACATTATGGCATTGTCGTCTTTTGAAAGGATTCTGTCCGGCCGGGCAAGTGAGAATAATCCTGTTTTAACATTATTATTCCTATGTGTCAACAATGAATTATTCATGATCTTCACTGTTTACTCCCCTGCCTCATTAAAAACAGCTTTTGTTGTCATACCAGAATGCGCTACACCTATCGATTCAATAGAAAAATTTTATCATAAACCGGCTGCATGAAAAGCTTGCTCAAGGTCGGCAATCAAATCACCCGCACCCTCCAGTCCGACACTGAACCTAAGAAAACCATGTTTTCTGAATACCTCAGGATAAAAACGAATGCGCTCATCATCCGGCCCGATAAATACGATCAGACTCTCGTCATGGCCTAATGAAACTGCAGAAATGATAATTTTCAATGAATTGACAAATTGATTGATCGTTTCTGAATCACCCTTTATTCCAAAGGATAGAACTCCGGAATAAAGCCTCATTTGTTTTTTGGCGATTTCATGCTGCGGATGGCTCTTCAGCCCTGGATAAGCCACAAAACTGACGGCCGGATGGGCCTCCAGAAAGTCGGCGATCTTTTGTGCACTTTCGCTATGTTGTTTCATACGTAGCGGCAAAGTCACCACACCGCGCATGATCAACCAGGCATTAAATGGACTGATACAACCGCCAATATTAACCATTGCTTCTGTTTTTATCTGATCGATTAATTGTTTATTGCCGATCACTGCGCCGCCCATCGCGTCGCCATGACCATTAATATATTTAGTAAGGCTCTGAACAACCAGATCAGCACCCAGTGCCAACGGTTGCTGCAGATAAGGCGAAGCAAATGTGCTGTCAACAGAAAGAAGAGCCCCAGCTTCGTGGGCAATTTTAGCAATTTCAGCAATATCACTGATGCGCGTCGTCGGGTTTCCCGGTGTTTCGACATGGATCAGTTTCGTGTTCGGCCGAATGGCTTCCCGCACAGCTTCAAGATTTGATGTATCGACAAGTGACGTTTCAATCCCATATTTATCGGGTAAGTATTGTTCCAGAAGTCGGTAAACCGCAATATACGAAACATCTGAACAAATGACATGGGCATTCTTATCAAGGAAGCTGAAAAACACTGCGGACAGAGCGGAAACCCCGCTGGCTAATACCACGCAGTCTTCTCCGCCTTCAAGTGAGGCGAGACGCTGCTGCAGATAAATTTGATTAGCCGAAGTCGTCCGGGTATAAATCAAATTATTCGGATCACTCCAGTTAAGGGTAGAAGCGTCCTCCGGAAGACGATAACTGTTGGCCATCGTTATTGGCCGTCTGATCGCACCCGTTTCTTTATCAATATCATTGCCGACATGAATACACCGCGTGATAAAATCGGTCTCACGATAATCCGTCATTTCAGTTCACTCCTGCGTCCCTCATTTTTTACTTTCAAATTACCGTTCAGAAAAAAGAGTCCCTTTTACAGGGACTCTTTCACAACTTTTCGCACAAACGGATCAGAACTGATGCCATCCGCTAATATTTTTTTTGCCCACTCTTTTGCCGAGAAAAGTGAATGATCGCGGTAATTACCACAGCTTTCAATTGTCGTTCCCTGCACATCATCCCATGTCGCAGGACCAGCGATGAATTCCAGTGAACCCTTCAAAGCTTTGGCAACCTCCACCGTGTCATGTTCTCCCCATAAAATCAGATGGAATCCGGTGCGGCAGCCAAATGGAGAGCAATCGATCACACCCTCCAAGCGATCACGCAAGAGGGCTGCAAGCATATGTTCAATCGTATGCAGGCCTGCTGTGGGAATGGCATTTTCATTAGGCTGTACAAAACGCAAATCAAAATTCTGAATCTGATCACCTTTAGCTCCATTTTCCGTCGCAATCAAACGAACGTATGGCGCTTTGACCTTTGTGTGATCCAGTGTAAAGCTTTCAACTTTTGCCATATAAATAAATCTCCCTTCTTAATTCACATGAAACGCCGCTGACATCTTGCCATTTGTTAATGAATAGATAGTGAAGTAAAGATATTCATTCATCCATACTCCCTCTTCATTCGATCAGAATTGAATATTTACAACAATAAAAAATGTTCTCTTAAAGTGATTTAAGAAAACATCTGATCAGACGTTTTCTTATCTCTCAGAATCGCTCTGCTGGAATTGACACCATACATACACACCATGCTGCATGCTGGTTGTCGGGGTTCATCGGGCCAGTCCCTCCGCCTCTCTTGATAAGAATCGCTATTTATATTCAATTGGTCAAACTTAAAGCGGCAAAAATACAATACTCACCATTACTTAAATTATATTTCATACTTACCATATGTCAATACATTAATTTAGACATCAGAAAGAAAATCAGCCTTTTCAAGTCAGGAAAAATGTTGCGATCGCACAAAAATTTACAGATTTATCATAGCTTTATATGTAACGCTGTCTACACAGCCAATTTAATTTTTCAATGTAAAATCATACGAAAAGTTCATAATTGCCCAGATTATAACCGCGCGTCACCGCTATTTTTGGAGTATACTTTGATTAGAAAAATTAATTACTGTAGTGGCTTGAGATGATGAGAAGCCGAAACAAGTGCATGGAGCGTGTGTTCCATGTACTTATTTCGGCTTCTTTTCTTTCTACAGGCGTTGATTTTTAAATTATACAAATATGTATCCGTTTACACTTCGATTTACACATTTTCCCCGACCGCTCGCTTTCAGAGAATGGTCGGATGCGAATATTGGGGGAGCAGATCATGGGACAAAAAATCAAAACGGAAGTCGCAGTGATCGGTGGAGGAATAACAGGTGTCGGCATTCTGCGTGATCTTGCCCTACGTGGTATTCAGGCAATTTTGATTGAAAAAGGTGATCTTGGCCATGGGACGTCGACCAGAAATCATGGTTTACTTCACTCCGGCGGGCGTTACGCAGTTCGCGATCCGAAAGCGGCGATTGAAAGCTGTCAGGAAAATTGGATTCTCAAAAAAACATTTCCCGGATCAATCGAAGCAACTGACGGATTGTTTGTTAAAGTACCCGGAGATGATGATTCCTATGTTGAAAAATGGGTTGCCGCATGCAGAAAGCTTCGTATTCCAGCGGAAGAAATTCCGGTCGAACAGGTTCTGCGCGAAGAGCCTTATGTAAACCGGGATATACAGGCGGCTTACCGCGTCCCAGACGGTGCTGTGGATGACTTCACCCTACTGAATGACGCTGCTGAGGACGCCGAGAACCGAGGCGCCAAAGTGATGACCTATCATGAGGCAACAAGCCTACTCATGGACGGGGATCGCGTAGCCGGAGTCAGAATTCGCGATACACTGACTGGTGAAAAAACAACTATTGAAGCAGATCTTGTCATTAATGCGTCGGGTCCGTGGGGGACAAAAATCGCGGAAATGGCTGGTATACCGCTGCATCTTGTCAATAACAAAGGCATGCTTGTCGTATTTAGCCACCGAATCAGTCAGAGAGTCATCAATCGATTGCGCGTACCAGGCGACGGAGATATCTTCGTTCCTTCGCATGACGTGACGATATTCGGTACCACCGGAATCAATGTCAATGATCCTGAAGATGTGTCGCTAAATCAAGAAGAAATGGAAGACATGCTTGAAGAAGGCAAAGCGTTGATTCCTGGCATACACGATATGCGTCTCATCCGTGCATATAGCGGTAGCCGTCCACTGTACCAGGCAGGTGGCGAAGTCGGCGGATCAAGCGGACGCAATGTCAAACGTGGGATGGCACTGATTGACCATCGGACTCGTGACGGAATCGGCGGTCTGGTCACAATCACTGGCGGAAAACTGACCACGTTCCGGCTAATGGCCGAGCGGACAGTCGATCTTGTCTGTGAAAAACTGGGCAAGCACGTTGCCTGCACGACGAAGGAAGAGACCGTCTGGCGTAGAGAACCGCAGAGCAAGTTTCACGGTATCGATCTTGCCCCGGCGGCGAAACACAAACTCGTTCAATGGAGTGGGACAGCCGGAGAACAGATCGAGTCCTCACTCCGCGCAGGGGAAAAACGCCTCGTCATCTGCGAATGTGAGCAGGTCACTTGGGCTGAAACTGAATCCGTTCTGGCAAACTGCCACGGTTTCCAGCTTGGAGACATCCGCCGGCGCACCCGGCTCGGGATGGGTCCATGTCAGGGAACATTCTGCAATTTCCGCGCAACCGCAATGGCGGTGGAGGAGGGCCGCGCGACCATTGACGAAGCTAATCAGGCACTGAGGAGCGCAATAGATGAACGAAAAAGTGGAATGACCGTCGTTGCAACCGGGGAAACGGCCAGGCAATTGTGTCTGATGCAGGCGATCTATCAAGTATCCCTTGGTATTCGAGAGGAGGTGCAAGAACATGTATGACATTATTGTAATCGGCGAAGGTCTGGCGGGGCTGCTTGCTGCCATCGGGGCAAAAAGCCACGGCCTATCCACAGCACTTGTCGCCTCAGGCACGGGAAAGCTGATGCAGGCCACAGGCGTGATGGATCAGTTCCCGAATTTTGAAAATTTTACAGACCATTTCGGTAGCCGCAGCGATAACCAAGCAATTGACATATCGGGAGCCATGGCATCGTTTAAAAAACTGACCGAACAACTTGGGTACCCCTATCAAGGCGACCCGGACCGTCCGGTCGCCATTGTTACTGGATCAGGTTGGGTGAAAAGAACGGCACTCTATCCGGAAACCCTCGTTCCTATCCTAGATCAGGGGCATGCGCTGATTGTCGGATTTAATGAGTTGGTAGATTTTCAGCCTGCCTTTGTCAAAGAAAACCTGAGACGGGAGCGGCCGGGTCTTCATGCAGATGCATTCATGATCAGTCTCGGCCATCGCTCGCAGCGGGTAATGACACAGCTAGACGCAGCGCATTTGCTTGACCAGGAAGAGATCCGGAAAAGCTGCATTGAACAAATTAAAAAACAGCTGACACAACAGCAGATCACCCAGCCGGATATCTGCATTTTTCCTTCCTCTCTGGGAATGCGGCACTGGCGCGAGATAGTGAGGCAATTCTCACGTGAACTTGGATGTCCTGTGACTGAAGCGCCGGGAATGCCGCCGAATGCGACAGCGATTCGCCTGAATGACGTTCTGTGCACAGAAGCTATTCGTCTCGGTGTCAGACTCTATGTTGATACGACGGTCGATGGCTGCCATGTGGACGGCAAACATCTGAGGACGATTCGCGTACGTAACGCATCGCGAATAATAGATCTGGCCGGGAGAGAGTTCATCCTGGCGACCGGCGGGGTACTCGGCGGAGGCCTGAGTGTGACGGCATCAGGCTTCAGAGAAACGGCACTTCATCTGGCAATGATTCCGAATGGAAAGCTGGAGGTGCCACCGGAAAATTTACATCCTGCTGGTGCGGCTCGCGCCATGTCAACCTTTTCTTCCCCCGTTGTTGGCGGCGTCTATACCATCTGGTCGAGTCTGGACGCACTTGATAAAGCGGAAAAAAGGCTAAGAAATCCGGTATCAGGAGGGATGGGGCATGTTTGATATGACAATGTTGGACGACAGTTATGAAAAATGTCTGAAATGCAATGCGTGCGTGGCGAGCTGTCCAGTATCCGGTATTACACTGCAGTTTGGTGGTCCGAAACATATGGGCCCGGAATTGAAACGATTGATGGACAATCAACAGGTCATTGATGACTCGCGGATTGAATATTGCACGCTCTGTGGCAACTGTGACCTGTCCTGCCCGGAAAATGTTCATGTATCCACCCTGACAACTTATCTTAAAGCGATACACACGGAAAAAAAGGGTTCAACCTTTCGCGACTTTGTTCTGAGCAACGCTGAACTCGTTGGCAAGATGGCTTCCGTTTTTGCACCGATCACCAACCTGGCCATGAAAACCCATCCGGTCAGGAAAATAATGGAAAAGATCATGGATATCCCAGCAGAACGCCAATTTCCAGATTACCATTTCAAAAAATTCAATCATCTATTAAAAAAAAAGACTGCTGAAACGAAACACAAAGTCGCCTACTTTGTTGGCTGCTACGCCATGTACAATGCGCCTGACGTGGCTGAAAGCTTTGTTAAATTGATGCATTATAATGGGATTGACGTCGTCAGACCGGATCAAAAGTGTTGTGGTATTCCAATGCTGGCGAACGGGCGGATGAAGCAGGCGATGAAAAATGCTGCCTTTAACATCAGTAGCCTACTGTCCTATGTCCGAAAAGGTTACGATGTTGTCACAACCTGCACAAGCTGCGGATTAGCACTTAAGAAAGAGTATCTTGCTTTTGTCGGCACTGCTGAAGCACGTGAACTGTCGCAGCATGTCTATGATGCTGAAGAATATCTGTGGATTCTATATGAAAAAGGTGAACTTAACACGAATTTGGCAGCGATGAACGTCCTCGCCGGTTATCATGCACCGTGCCACATGCGGGCGCAGGGAATGGGCAGCCCATCTCTGGATATGCTGGAGCTGATCCCAGGTTATCATGTGCAGGATCTCGGCGCAGGCTGCTGTGGACAATGCGGCACCTTTGGATTCAAAAAAGAAAAATATGGTGTTTCCATGGAAATGGGACGCACAATGGCTGAGGCGGTCAGTAAACTGAATCCGGACTATACCCTCACAGAATGCGGAATGTGCAAGAATCAGCTGGATCAATTGACTGATAAAAAGGTGCTGCACCCCGTACAGATTCTTGCTCAGTCCTATGAACTTTACGAGAAAAAAATGAACGCTTCAGTATCTTCAGTATAATGGAAAAAACAAATCCGCCAGTGCTTACACACTGACGGGAGGACAATATCCGCAATGAACGGATGCAACGCTTAATTGAATGGAATGACTTAATCGGTAATCCGTCTCATTTCCCGTAAATGGCATACGAGTCGGATTATTTCTTTTTGCTTAACAACATCACCGCTTCAACTTTCAATTCTGTCCAGAATATGGCTTCAAATTGTCATCAGCACTTATCATTGTTCGACTACGCGGTTCAGATTTGCCATTTCTATGCCGCTGACCGCTGCATCCCACCCTTTATTACCCGCTTTCGTACCCGCACGTTCAACTGCCTGCTCAATGTTTTCTGTTGTAAGAACACCAAACATGACCGGAACTCCGGTATCAAGTCCGGCACGGGAAATACCTTTGGAAACCTCACTGCAGACATAGTCATAATGGGATGTTGCTCCCCGAATGACTGCTCCAATCGCAAGCACCGTGTCGTAGCGTCCTGAAGCAGCCATTTTTTTAGCAATCAGCGGAATTTCAAAAGCGCCGGGAACCCAGGCAACATCAACATCTGATTCACTGATGCCATGACGTTTCAGTGCATCCTGTGCGCCTGACAGAAGCCTATTTGTAATGAATTCATTAAAACGGCTGACAACTATACCGACTTTTAATCCTTTCCCAATCAAATGACCTTCAAATATTTGTCCCATTTTATTTACCTCTTTTTCTTTTTTTTGCGTTGATTAAATTTTCAATTCTGCTGTCAACGCTCAGAAATCCGGAAATACGGTTATTCAATTCTTAACGTGCAGGAAATGGCCCATTTTTTCTTCTTTCGTGATCAAATAGCGCCTATTCATCTCATTGGCCGGAATTTCAAGCGGTACCCGTTGAATCTGGCTGATTCCGTACTGCTTTAACCCCTCAACTTTAAGCGGATTATTTGTCATAAGCTGTATATTCGTGATCCCCAGATCGACCAGAATGCCTGCAGCCGAGCCGTAATCACGCATGTCGGCAGGGAATCCGAGATTTTCATTCGCTTCGACGGTGTCATCACCATTCTCCTGCAATTTATAGGCTTTCAGCTTGTTCAGTAAACCGATTCCCCGCCCCTCCTGGCGCAAGTAAATCACGACACCTCGTCCGCGCTGCTCGATCATCCGCAAAGCGGCATGAAGCTGCGGTCCGCAATCACAGCGTTGCGAACCGAATACTTCGCCCGTCAGGCATTCCGAATGTACCCGAACCAGTGTCGGCTCATTCCCGCCGACCTGACCTTTAATAATAGCGATATGTTCTTCGCCATCGAGAGTTCCTTTATAGCCGACAGCCCGAAAATGGCCATAGAGCGTGGGCAAATCGGCTTCAGTAATGCGGCGAACTTGGTGCTTTTTTCGATAGATAATTAGATCCTTTACAGTGATCATTTTCAGATTGAATTTCTCGGCCATCGTTTGAAGTTCAGGAAGACGGGCCATCCTGCCATCTTCACGAAGAATTTCACATATCACAGCCGCCGGTTTGCTGCCTGCAAGTTTTGCAAGATCAATCGCCGCTTCTGTATGACCGTTACGCTCAATCACCCCACCTTTACGGGCAATAAGCGGAAAAACATGACCAGGATGGTGAAAATCTGAAGATCGTGCGTTATCCGAAACGATTGCCTGGATCGTTGCCGCTCGTTCAAAAGCACTGATCCCCGTCTTTACCGATCGATAATCGACGCTGACGGTAAATGCCGTTTCATGATTGTCAGTATTCTTTTCGACCATCGGCACAAAATCAAGGGATTGAGCCAGCGACCAGTCAATTGGCGTACACAGCAGACCCTTTCCATTTGTGACCATAAAGTTAATAACCTCAGGTACCGCATGCTCAGCCAGCGCAACCAGATCGCCCTCATTTTCCCGATTTTCGTCATCGCAGACGATCACTATTTTCCCATTTTTCAAATCCTGCACTGCTTCATCAATAGAAGAAAACATATCTCACACCTCCATGATTAATTAATGAACCCGTTTTCCTGAAGCGTTTCAAATGTCAAAGTCCCGCCGATCGATTGCCTCTTCTTCGCTTGCAGATGGCTATGAATATATCTTTGGAGCACGTCGCACTCAATATTGACTCTGTCTCCAACTCTTTTGTCACCGAGAACCGAATGATTCGCTGTGTGCTGAATCAATGAAACAGTTAATCGCCGCGATCCAAGTCCGAATACCGTCAGACTTGTACCATCAACGGCAACCGATCCTTTTATTTCCATACGATCCAAAAGTTCAGCTGCTATCTGGATGTCAAGATAGCAGGCGTTGCCTTTAGCTATAATGCGGGTAATACGGCCAACACCGTCGACATGACCGGTCATAAAATGTCCCCCGTAACGCCCATCTGCCTTTACCGCCCGTTCAAGATTCACCGGAGCGTTTAGCCTCAAATCTCCGAGAGTTGCCGCCTTTATTGTCTCAGGCATGACGTCAGCAGTAAATTCAGTCGAGGAAAATCGGGCCACTGTCACACAGACACCGTCAACTGCAATGCTATCGCCTATTTTTGCATCTTTAAGAATAATCTCGGCCCGGATCGACAATTGAACAGCGTTAGGCCTTCTGACAATTGAAGAGACATGCCCGATTTCTTCAACTAGTCCGGTAAACATGACTGACTCATCTCCTCCGGCTCGCAATAATTTTAAGATCCCCATTTAAGTTTTCCACGCTCTCGATAGACAGTTGCGCCGCGTCGGCCAGATAGTCGATTCCGGATCCTCCAATGGCCGGCAATGCCGCATCTCCCCCGATCAATTTTGGAGCTACATAAGCGATTAACCGGTCAAATGCACCGGCCTTTAAAAAACTGCCATGTACGGTTGCCCCTCCTTCGACAAGCAGGGACATGACTCCTCTTTCACCCAAACAGCTGAGGACCTTCATCACATCGATCCTTTCATCCGGAAGCTGAACAATTTCTACCTGTCTCCGGCGGATCCGTTCCGCTTTTTTCTGATCGATTACGCTCCCTGTCATAATCCATGTCGGAGCGATGCCGTCAGTCAACAGAGTGGCATCTTCACGAATGCGCAGATGAGTATCAAGCACAACACGAATCGGCTGACGATCCTCTGCCTGCAGTCTGGCAGTCAGCCGCGGGTCATCTGCCATGACTGTCCCAATGCCGACAAGAATCGCATCGTAGTGTCCGCGAAGCACATGTCCGTTACGCCGGGACAAATCATTTGTGATCCACTTGCTCTCTCCGGCCGATGTGGCTGTTTTACCATCCAGGCTGCTTGCTATTTTCAATGTGACAAAGGGTAGGCCCGAGCGGATGTAGTGAAAGAAGAAAGAATTGATTGCGTCTGCTTCTTTTCGCATGACGCCGGTGTCCACAACGATTCCCGCCCGCCTCATCCGTTCTATTCCTTTCCCAGAGACAAGCGGATTGGGGTCGAGTGACGCAATCACGACTCTTTTCAATTTTTTTCTTATGATTAAGTCAGCACATGGCGGTGTCTGCCCGAAATGAGCACACGGTTCAAGCGTCACGTAAATCACTCCTCCCTCTGCTCGATCCCCCGCCATGCGAAGGGCATGAACTTCCGCATGCGCTTCGCCCGCCTTAAAATGTGCACCCACACCAACGATGTCGCCGTGACTGACTACGACAGCGCCCACCGCCGGATTCGGGCTTGTTTGCCCAGTCGTCATCCGGGCCAGATGGATAGCCAGTTCCATATAATCCTCGTCGCGCAAAATCTCACTTCCCGGCAAAAATTTTTAATAAAAAACGAACCCCTGAGGAACAGCTCCCCAAGGGTTCGAGTTAACAACTAATGAATGGCAAAACAATGAAAACGTCATCATGCTGATTTTCACCGAATTTACAGCAAACAGGCACAAATTTTGCCGCAACAAAATCAATGAATTCTCACATCCGCGTATTTCATCCTTCTCCCATCCAGACTGTACTGTCGGCTCCAGCTTCTCACTGAATCCACCGTTTGCTAAAAAGAAAGCAACCGGGTCGCGGGCTTACGTTCACAGGAACGAATCACCGCCGGTTGGGAATTTCACCCGACCCCGAAGGAATAATAATACTATGAAATTGCTAAAATTATAGCACAACTTTTAAAAATAAAACAGAAAAAGAGATTTTCTTTGAATAATCGGTTCCTAACTCTATCCATGGTCATCCGATTTGCACCAACATACCAAGCAGATCATATCATCTCTTTTGCAGTAAACTACTCCGGAATGATCATCACTGTTCTGCTCATGTCTAATTATTGTGTCAAAACGAAATAATGATTATTAGGATAATAAATAAACAGAGAAAAATAAAGAGAAGTGAAATCAGACCTATGATTAAAAAATAAATAGATCGTAATGATGAAAGTCCAATGTTCGTTATCTCTAAAACCTTTTCATCAGGTTTCCTCAGAAGTGTTTCTAAATCGCTGTTCTCTCCATAATTCTGTTCAATATACCCATTTTTCAATAAATATCTGAGACCTGATATCACGCTACTCTTTGAATAGAATGTTAATAATTTCTTTAAATCATTGATTGACGTTAGATAAAATTCATCGGGATATTCGTTATCCTCATCCGCATATCTGCGGTTGATAATTAAGTCTTTCCTTTTTTTGGATAGATATCTCAATATTTTCAGAGACATCGAATCAATTGGAAGCATTTTTTCACCTACTCATTAAATTGAATGACTTTGATTCCGATGTTATTCTTAACAGTAGGAACATAATCATTTTTGTCATCCGTGATTGATATCTCGATCTCCAAAAGGGGCTCCTATTCATTGCTACCTCTATTTTATCAGCATTTTCTGTTTTCTTACACGATTCGCTGGACTCCCACACGGTAAACTCATTGACTTTAAGTGGTAAAAAAGTTGACGATGCGGGTAAATTCCATTGGCGGTAATCAGTTACAATAAAAATTGCTTCTTGAGTTCGTATAATTAAACGCTTGCCAATTGAATAATGACGTTTTTTATTCCTTTGAAAAGTTAGAGATATTAGTCTATCCGTTTTATACCAATGCGAACGATTTTGTTGTTATCCATATCCAATGACCTCATTCATTCTTTGTTTCTTCAATGTATTTGATAACATCAATTAAATGATAGACTCCATATCCCTTGTTATGTAAATTATCTAAATAAATTTGACCTCACCAATTATTTATCCTTATCTTTTAATTCCTTTATTAAATCTTTAAAGCTGATCGGTGTTCCATCTTTAATCTGCTGTTCTGTCTCAGCTATAGCCGCTTTTTCTTCATCAGTCAATGGTTAATCATCATATGGAATCAAGATGCTTTTAACTTCTGGATACAATTCATCAATTTGTTCATCAGTCATGTGAAGAACATCAAGGATTAGTTCGTCTTTTTTTGACAGTTCACTCATCAATAAACCTCCAAATATTTATTATTCCTAACTTTCTGTATTAAATTAGCTCTTAATAATATTTTGCATATTTATTACTTACATGCACAATTGGCGCTCCTGATGCTACATCTGCAATGTGTCCCGTGTTGAATCCCACATACAGTCCCTTTTTAGTCCAATAAAAAGCATCAACTTCATCAACAACTTTTTTATGTGTATATTTGTCTATTCCATTTTTGTCAATGTTTATTCCGTTTTTCAACTTCTTTCGTAAAGTTGTAGCAACCTGTTTATTAGCCTTGTTCATGGCTATATTTGATTTAAAAGCTTTTTTAAGAGAAATTTGTTTTCCATTTACCAAGTTATATCCATGATAAACTGTATCTGCTTCACCGCCTGCATACCAATATTCCTCAGCAAAAATGCTAACACGTTTTTGGGAATTGTAGTTTATACTAGGCTTTAGTTTGTCATAGTATGGATACTGATCTTTTAATTGCTTTTGCAACTTCTTATTCTGTAGATCATTTTTATAATTTTTTGCTGCTTGCTTTTTCATTTGTTGATTAACTGTGCCATATTTTTCCCCAGTGATTGAGTAATATTGCACGTTAGCATCATTATTATAAGTGTGCTTTATAAAATGTAGAGAAGCTGCATGTGTAACAACAGTTACAAATAGAAAGCTAATAGTCAGAATTGAAAATAGAGTAATAAATATTTTCTTCATTCGATTATCCTCACTTTCTCAATATCCATTCTGTTTAGTGCTTTATAGTAAAAAGATAATTAATAGTCTAATGACTAAATAAATGACAAATAAACTAAACAAAAGCTTAACTGTCATCCAAGCATAATGTGGCAAATTTCCTATGAATTGCAGCATTTTTAACCAAACAGGCAATTGTTCATCAGATTGATATTCTGCGTCTGTATATTTATCATCATTATTAACTATTGATGATTGCTTCGTCCAGTATAATCCTTTTATACCAGTGTCTACAGTACTTCTAACCTTTTTCGTTCTTGGATTATAGTTTACCGATCCTGCACCACGTTTGCCAAAACTCCATGAATGCCCTCTCTTTCCTAAATTCAAATGTATACCAGGCGCTATTTTTATCCTACGATTATAACGGAATCCCATGTTATCAACTCCATAGATTCATTATATTTCCAATATTGGTATAAGTAAATTGCCCTATAAGGCTCTGTGAGCGCCATATAGCCATTTTATGTTAGATGTCATCATTCATCTTAATCAATCCTGTGCAGACAAAATTAATCTGCACCACTCCACAGATCGCCTTCAGGTGCATGATCAAAGAATCCTGCATCTGACAACTCTTGTACAAATATTTTTTGCGCTATTTCTTTGCAATTTGGGTTTCAAAATTAGAAAACTGCGTTCAAAATATTTTCTAGTGTGTCATAAATGTGTCACCAGTCCTTCAAAACTTAAAATGTATGATTATGACACATTAAAAAAGGCCATAAAAAAAACCCCATAATCCTTATCGGACTGGGGATTTTCTTTATATGTTTTAATTAATAAACTTCCATGTATTGGTCGCGTTCCCACTGGTGAACCTGCGTGCGGAACATGTCCCATTCGATTTCTTTAGCATCGTTAAATCGGGAGACAATATGTTCGCCAAGCGCACCGGTGATGACGGAATCCGCATTGAATACTTTCAATGCATCATTGAGCGAAGCCGGTAATTCTTGAATACCGAGTTTTTCACGTTCTTCGTCGTCCATGACGTAAATGCTGCGATCAACCGGATCCTGAGGCGTCAGGCTTTCCTTGACACCATCGAGACCAGCTGCGAGCATCGCTGTCATTCCGAGGTATGGGTTCGTTGCAGGATCGACGCTGCGCACTTCGATACGTGTGCTGAGACCGCGTGAAGCCGGAATACGAATCAAAGCACTTCGGTTGCTTAAGGACCAAGCGATATAGCTCGGTGCTTCATAGCCCGGAACCAAACGTTTGAAGGAGTTAACGGTTGGGTTGGTAATCGCCGTGAATGCCCCTGCATGTTTTAGAACGCCGGCAATAAATGCCTTGGCTGTTGCGCTCAGACCGTCTTCTGCAGATTCATCGTAGAAAGCATTTTCTTTGCCCTTGAATAGAGACATATTGGAATGCATTCCTGAGCCGTTCACACCGAACAACGGTTTCGGCATGAAGGTCGCATGCAGATTGTGCTGACGAGCAATGGTCTTTACAACCAGTTTGAATGTCTGGATATTGTCACAGGTTCTGACAGCATCTGCATATTTGAAGTCGATTTCATGCTGGCCAGGAGCCACTTCATGGTGGGAAGCTTCGATTTCAAAGCCCATATCTTCCAGTTCGAGAACAATATCACGACGGCAATTTTCGCCAAGGTCTGTCGGTGCGAGATCGAAGTAACCGGCATTGTCGTTCAATTCCAGTGTCGGTTTCCCTGCTTCATCTACCTTGAATAAGAAGAATTCAGGTTCAGGCCCGATATTGAAAGCTGTAAAGCCAAGCTTCTTCATTTCTTCCAATTGAGCTTTAAGAATGTTGCGCGGATCGCCAAGGAACGGCGTACCGTCCGGCATATGAATATCGCAAATCATTCGGGCAACTTTGCCTTTTTCAGCAGTCCAAGGGAATACGACAAAAGTGTCATAATCCGGATACAGAAGCATGTCCGACTCTTCAATCCGAACAAACCCTTCGATTGACGAGCCGTCAAACATAATCTTGTTGTCCAATGCTTTTCCCAGCTGACTGACTGGAATTTCAACATTTTTAATAATGCCGAGCAGGTCAGTGAACTGCAAACGAATAAATTTGACGTTTGCTTCATTTACCTTGGAAATGATGTCTTCTTTCGTAAACTTTGCCATCGTGATCCTCCCCAAAATAGGTTTCTATAATTCTTGTTTAACTATATATATACAGAAAAATAGTCACTTGAAAAAACGCGACAATTCTCCTTGTATCAACGAAGCCTTACTATACTTGCCAGCATTGACCAGCTCTGTTTTGAGGAATTTCATCAGTTCAGCATCGGAGAGCGATTTCTTCTCCGCAGGCGGGCGATTGGCAGAAACAGGTTTCTCATTAAGCACACGCCGGATTCCAGCCAAGTTGACGCCTTCATCGAGAAGAGATTTAATATCCAGTAATCTGTCAACATCATTAAAAGAAAAGACTCGACGATTACCTTCAGTCCGTTCAGGATGGATCAATTCATTTTCCTCATAATAACGAATCTGCCTCGCTGAAAGGCCGGTCAGCTTCTGAACAATACCCATAGAAAATAGCGGCATTGAACGGCGTATATTATCATCCATTTCGCCTCACGCCCCTTTCTTACCCACATTATAACTTTGGAGAAATTAGTTGTCAAACAGTGTAAGTAAACTTAACACTATGTGATACAAATATTTATAGAATTGTCACATATCCAGTGAATTTAAATCAATCAACTGTTTTTCCGCTAGATGATTGACTGCGAGAATCAGAGCGGTTTTCACATGTTCAAAAGTCAGCCCACCTTGAACATAGAGTGTATAGGGCTCCCGAAGCGGTCCGTCGGCGGTTAATTCGAGACTTGCGCCCTGAACAAATGTACCAGCCGCCATGATTACCTCGTCTTTATAGCCAGGC
The DNA here is from genome assembly GCA_047718855.1 of Sporolactobacillus sp. Lineage (GTDB taxonomy): Bacteria > Bacillota > Bacilli > Bacillales > Sporolactobacillaceae > Sporolactobacillus. The sequence continues at coordinate 76,124 of JBDNRY010000002.1, forward strand.
ATTGGGCTAGGGACGGGGAGAACCTGTGCATTAATCGGTGAGGCCATCTGCACGGCCTGACAAAAAGCAATCATTCGCTCGGGATCATGAAAGGTGACACTCTGAATCAAATCGGTACGCACTTTTTCAGAAGATGGCGAAGTTTCCATGCCTAGGATTTCCATAAAGGCCGCAGTAAAAACAGCCCCCTTCACCGCTTGAGCAACACTATGCGGCGCGAGAAAGAAGCCTTGGTATTGATCTTTTAATTCACCGAGCGTCGGCCCGACTTCTTTTCCCTGGCCGGGCACGGTTAACCGCTGAGCACAGCAATTAACAAGCTTTTCTTTGCCAACTATGTATCCGCCGCATTTCACCAGACCACCGCCTGGATTTTTTATTAAGGAACCGGCCATCAGATCGGCGCCGACATGACAGGGCTCTAACGTCTCGGTGAATTCTCCGTAGCAATTGTCAATAAAAATGATGACTTGCGGATGCACCTTTTTAATCGCCGCGATCGCCTCGCCAATTTGATGAACAGGAATTGACGGACGATCTCCATAACCGCAGGAACGCTGGATAGCCACCATTTTGGTTTTAGAGGTAATGGCCGCATTCACGGCGTCAATGTCAATGCAGCCTTTTCTCAATTCAATTTTACTGAAGCCGACACCGAAGTCCTTCAGTGAACCGCTGGATTTTCCAGACAAACCAATGACGCCTTCTAATGTGTCATAGGGTTTGCCTGTGATATACATCAATTCGTCACCGGGTCGCAAAATACCGAATAACGCAGTTGTGATCGCATGGGTCCCGGAAATCATCTGCGTCCGGACAAGCCCTGCTTCAGCACCAAAGGCATCGGCATAGACCGCTTCGATGCCTTCTCTTCCAAAGTCATCATAGCCGTAACCGGTCGTACCGCTAAAGTGCGCATCGCTGATTTTATTTTTACGAAAACTTGACAGTACGCGAAATTGATTTTCAAGTGCAATTTTATCGATTCGTTCGGTCTGCGATTGAATTTTTTTCTCGACAAGTCTGACCAATTGTTCTAATTTTTTGCCATTCTTTAACCTATCATACATTATTTATTCTTTCTCCCCATCTTTATTACGATCAAACAAATGATCAGTTTGGATTAGGCGCGATGCAAGCGGTGCATCCGGAAAGATATATCCTTCCAATTCGTAATCCTGAGTCTCTTCAATAAAAGAACGCTGCAAGAGCAGCGAATGCACCTGGACCTCATGTAACAGCCCACCGGCATCTGCTGAAACTTTGCAACGATAGGGTACCATCTGCGCTTGCAATCGCTTTTGAATTTTCTCTAATATTCGCGAACGATCAGCAACATTTCTTGCCGAAATCAACAGCGCGCCCTGTGGCACTATAAACGGTGTTTTTAATAAATCCTTTTTATTATAGACGGTCAGTATCGGAATCTGATCGGCTCCAAGCTCTGCGAGAAGCAAGCGAACCGTTTTCTCGTGAGCCATTAAATCGGGATCAGAGGCGTCAATGACATGCACAATCAACTGAGCACCTGTCACCTCTTCCAGTGTCGAACGGAATGCAGCAACAAGCTGAGTGGGCAGTTCCTGAATGAAACCAACCGTATCGGACAGCAGGCAAGTAAAGCCATCAGTCAAACGCAGCTTGCGGGTCAACGGATCAAGCGTCGCAAAAAGCTGATCTTCCTCAAAAGTTCCAGCCGAAGTCAGCTGATTGAACAGCGTCGACTTACCAGCATTGGTATACCCGACCAAAGCGATCTGGCATTGATTGCGATCCACACGCCGCTCTCGGTACCTTTGGCGATGCTCGACAACCGTCTGCAATTGACTGGCGAGATCCTTCATTCGATTGCGAATATAGCGGCGATCCGTTTCCAGCTTGGTTTCGCCGGGGCCACGTGTACCAATCCCGCCGCCGAGTCGCGATAAGCTGGTACCAATCCCGCTGAGTCGTGGAAGTAAATATTGTAATTGCGCCAATTCGACCTGAAGCTTGCCTTCACGTGATCGGGCACGAATGGCAAAGATATCGAGAATCAGCTGTGTACGATCTAAAACCTTCGCCTGAACGGCCTCCCGCAATCTTCCCTGCTGACCTGGAGAAAGCTCGCCATTGAAAATAATCGTTCCGGCATCCAGTTGATCTTCTAATACAGCCAGTTCTTGCAATTTCCCCTTACCGATATAACTCGCCGGATCGATTTTCGGCCGTTTCTGCGTCAATACAGAAACCACCTGACCGCCAGCAGTTTTTGTTAGAGCTTCCAGTTCCTCCAGTGAGGAATTGAAATGTTCATCCGTCTGGTTTGGCAACTGACAACCTACAAGTATGACATTTTCCATAAAAATAGCCTCTTTCTTAGTGCTCCTGTGCCTCGCTGAGATCAAAAACCTGCCGCTCATCTTCAAAAAGCAGATCACAAGCACGGATGGTTTGCAAGGCATCTCGATCGAAGGATGTTTCCCGAACCAAGCGAACCGCTTGCTGACGAATCATCTTCTCCACCAAGTTGCGAACATAGCGTCCGTTACTGAAGTGTTCGGTTTGTTCGAGAACCTTATGACGTAAATGCCGGGATAGCCGTTTTTCGGCCTCGGTTGTCAGCAAATATTCGCGATCTTTGATCATCTGCAAGGAAATGCTCAATAGTTCGCTCCCTGTGAAATCTGGAAAAGAGAGTATCATCGGAAATCGCGAGGGCAACCCGGGATTCATGGATAGAAAGTCTTCCATCTCATCCGAGTAGCCAGCTAGAATCAAAATGAATTCATTATTATGATCTTCCATCTGTTTGACAAGGGTGTCAATCGCTTCTTTGCCAAAATCTTTTTCCCCGCCGCGAGCGAGGGAATAGGCCTCGTCGACAAAAAGAACACCGCCCATTGCCTTTTTCACCAGATCGCGCGTCTTTTGGGCCGTCTGGCCGATATATTCACCAACCAGATCGGCCCGCTCCGCTTCAATCAGATGCCCCTTTGATAGAATACCCATATCCGCAAATAATTCACTCAGTAATCGAGCGACCGTTGTCTTTCCAGTTCCCGGATTTCCTTTGAAAAGCATGTGAAGCGATTGCCGGCTCACCTTCAGCTGGGCCTCTTCTCGTTTCTGGTATACATAAAGCCAGGCATACAGCTCCTTCACCATTCGTTTAACAGCGTCCATGCCAACCAATCGGCTCAGTTTGTTTTCCAATTTTTCCAGTGGCGCATGATTAAATTTCTCCTCTATCTTAAAAGGCAGACTGGAACTGTTTTCTTTTTTTTGATTAAAAATAACGTTAATCTGGCTTTTTTGTGTATAGGTATATGACTCCGGCACCGTATCATTCACCTCGCTGATTTTCAGGCCGCTTCCCGGACAGCGTTCCCAATGGACGGGATCGCCTCGCCCCACGAAAGTGTCCGTCTCAGTAATCTGCAGAAAAAAACTGTACTGATAAAGTTTATGTCACAGGCTGCTGTTTCAGAAGGGAATACCCGGATAGAACAAACAGAAAGCAAATCTGCCGTCTTTTATGAATCCGCGGTTGATTTGATAGAAAAAGGCCGGAACGAATAACAAGAAGGGCAGCTGACCGCTGCCCCTCATCAATCTATTATGCCTCTTCTTGACTTGTCCAATTCACGGGTTTTGACGGAGTGAATGTTGAAATGGCATGTTTAAAAATTAATTGCTGTTTTCCATCACTGTCCAGCAGAACAGTGAAATTATCAAAGGCCTTAACTTTGCCCTTCAATTGAAACCCACTGACCAGGAAAACTGTAACGAAGGTCCCTTCCTTGCGCAATTGATTCAGAAAAGTATCCTGAATATTAATGGACTGTTTCATTTTATTCCTCCTCTTTTCTCTCTAGTAAAAAATTTTCATCGCTGCAGGAATGATCCTGCATCAAAATCTTACCCCGACCTTTTTCTGAGAAGGAAAAAATGTCCTGCCAGAAAGATCTTTATCTAGATTATATTTTAATTTTCCATCATTTGCAAAGAATGATCAGAAAATGTTATCTTTTTTTACACAAAAGTTCAATTGAGTCTGCTTTTTCTCACCATCACTTGTTTTCAGCTGATTCAGCCAGATGTTCTCTGACATAACGGAGAACAGCTTCAGCCTTGCTAGCAAAATCTTCTTCTCCTGAACCCATGTCCACCCAATGAACAGCCATTTGTCCACGAAACCAGGTGAACTGCCGTTTGGCATAATGTCGGGAGTTTTTTTTCAGCTGGCTGACCGCTTCCTCTAGCGGCTCGCGGCCCTCGAAATAGGGGAAAAACTCCTTGTAGCCAATGGCTTGTAAGGCCTGGCTGCCGGCAAGCCCGCGATCATAGAGGCCGCGTACTTCTTCAAGCAGTCCGCGGGACATCATCTGATCCACTCGGCGATCGATCCGTTGATAAAGCAGCGATCGATCCATCGTCAACCCAATGACTATGGCGTTATAAAGCGGTCGTTCCGGTACACGCCGCTGCTGCTCACTGAACGGGCGTCCGGTCTCGTGACAGACCTCCAGTGCCCGAATGATGCGTACCTGATTATGCGGGTGAATGCGTTCAGCCGCGACAGGATCGACTTGTTTCAGGCGTTCATAGAGAATGGCGTGTCCTTGATCGCGAACCCATTTTTCTAATTGTTTCCTAAACTGCGGATTTGCTTCGATTGCTGAGAATTGATAATCATAAAGCGCTGCTTTGAGATAGAAACCGGTCCCGCCGATCAGGATCGGTATTTTTTTTTCATCGATCAGTTGCCCAATGACCTGCCGGGCATCCTTTTGGTAGTCAGCAGCAGTATAGGCTTGATCGGGCTCCCGCAAATCAAGCAGATGATGCGGTACACCTTCTGCTTCTTCAGACGTTATTTTGGCCGTGCCAATGGCCATGCCTCGATAGATTTGCGAAGCATCACCATTAACTATTTCTCCTCCCAATGTTCGAGCCAGAAAAACGCCCATGCGGCTTTTGCCGACAGCAGTCGGGCCGACAATCGCAATCACCTTTTCATCCATGGGTAACTTCCATTCCTTCCTGATTTTACATTAAATTAAGTATAGCATAACATGAACGGTGCCTTCAGACAGTCGAAGTCCCGCCCCTAAAAATCTATTTTTTTGAGTGAATTGAACCCTTTTCTGTTCGGCAACTCGTATACTTTCAATATGAAGATCGTCACATTGTCTGAGGAGGAATTTAATATGAGCGAGGATCTTTCGAAGCGACGCGTTATTTTTCTTCAAGAATTAAAAAAGCTCCGTGAAAAAGGATATTTCAGTCCTGAAGTTGAAAGTAAAATTCATTCAATCTATGAACACTATTTTAGCGACCAAATGCACGTGTTCGCGCAACGTTCCCCAATTAATCGGACCCCCCCGATACCCGAACAAAAGAAAAAGGCTGTGCGCCAAACCGTCCAAACAAAGCCTGTCACCAGACCTGCCCCGCCTATTCGTCCGGCACTAACCAAGGAACAAATCCGCGAACGCAATCTGACGCTCGTCTTGATCCTTGGCGTTGCCTTTCTGCTGCTGGGAGGGTTAATCATGGCCACGACGCATTGGGGAAATTTCGCGGCCATACTTAAAGTACTGCTGATTCTATCAATCTCCCTCGTTTTCGCCGGCATGAGCCTGATTGCTAGAAAACTGAATATACCTAGGACCAGCTTTGCTTTCCTGACCTTAGCCGCATTATTTCTGCCGATTATCATCCTTTGTGCCTCGTACTACCAATTAATCGGAGAATATTTTTCCTTGCGGGGGCCTGGCATCACTTTGCTCGGCTTTGCCGCATCCATTTTACTTGCTTTCATTTACCACCAAATCGCCCGACGCTATCGTGCGGTCTGGTTTGAAGCATTTACGGTCTTTCTGACTTACCTTGCCTTAGCTTTTATTACTTACTATGTGACCCAAGATACAGCGTATTGGATGCTGCTTTTCAATCTAACCAGTCTTGCAGGATTCCTCGCGTGTCTAAGATACCGACAAAAACCATCCGCCCAATTTCTCCAGTTTGTTGTTAAGCATGAGCGGATAATCGGTCAGATCATGGTCATTCTGAACGCGCTTCTGACACTGATCTTCCAATCTGGAAGCCTAGTCTATACACTCGTTTACTTGTTGTCGGCCTGTGCTTTTATCTATTGTCTCAGTCGCCATTTTTCCCCTTTTCATGTCATTGGCTATTTTTCCTTTTACCTACTGTCTTTTTTGCAATATACCCTTCATATCCAAGGTCACAGCGCCTGGATCATTGGCTGCACGGCATTGATCGCATTCTTCATCCTTCTGCAGCACTTTACGGTCGATCAGTTTGAATCCCCCGTGTGGATTACCGTGCATCATTGGGTCAATATCGGGATGATTCTCTGCCTTTCACAACTCTTTACGTTGTTTAGAACCGGTCATTGGAGTGAAACGACGCTCAATCTGCTGTTTTTAATGGCTGGTTTCGTTTTCCTGCTGCTGCTTGTCAAGAAAAATAGCCAGTCGATGAGTTATGCGGTCGTCGTCTATCTTTATCTGGTGATCAACAATCTGGGCCAAATTTTCAATGCTTCATCAGCAGTCGAAATTCGCCTTTTATTGATCCTTAGCCTGACTCATTTCTCTGGGTTCTATCTCACCCGAACGATTAGGAAACGTCTTCCTTCCTATACCCAGGCTTCTCTTATCAGCGGTTCAGTCGTCTTTGCCGCCAGCTTTCTGTACGGACTGACCTTTTTTTCATCATTCGAGCAAGCTTTCTGGGCGATTATGATTTGGATTCTGCTCATTCGCACCAGCCAATTCAAAGCCGGAAAAGCTCGAAGCCTTGCCCTCTGGATTCGGCCATTTTTACTGGGCCTGATCGTGATTCGCCTTCTCCCGTTCGCTAAAGAGGCAGCACTTATCTTAATACTGGCAAATGCCGCTATTCTATTAGAAAAATGGCTCTTTCAACGAATCAAATGGCCAGTCGCTTGGCCAATGTCCCTCTATGCGGCGATGACGTTCTGCCTGGGCGGATTAGCCGCCTGGTGCCTCCAACTGTCTGATCCGCCAGCAATCATTCCATTAATCGTGATCTCTTATATCGCCTGCTTTGCTATCTTACTCGCGGTAATCTGTAAAAAACTAATCTGGCAAATCGTTCAGAGTCTGCTGAGCGGCATAACCATCGGCTATCTGGCTTATCTGCTCCATTTTCTAGGCACACCGCTGACCGGAATCGTTCTCTTATTAGAAATTTCGTCTGTTGCGAGTGTCGTGATACCCTTATTTCTGAAAAGGCGATATTCGGCTATATCTAACAGAACCTACTTTTGGCTGGCACAAGTGTTAATGCTGATCGCGGCACTGTTGGTAGGGTTCTCTTTCAGCCGAATTCCAGTCAGCCCAATCGCCTCCCTTCTTCCGTCAATTATCTATGGATACGGGGCTTATCGCGGAAAAATTCACCTTCTTCAAATGGGTTTTTACTCTGCGGGCATTTTCTTTCTCTTTCAATTTCTGGAAAATCTACGAGCAGCGTTATTCTACCCAAATGTTAGCTTTTGGTATAGTCTTTCAGTGACGGCCTTCCTTACCTTTTTCATATGGAGTCTGCTCGATAAATCAAGAAAAAAGATCTTCTTCTGGCCGACACTGATACCCGTCACTTTATCGATCATCACGTCTTATACCGAGCATTATGTCTGGATGCTTTTACCAATCCTCTGCTTTGCCCGATTTGCCCAATTAACGGAGCAGCGGATTTTCAAATATATTCTGAGTCATTTTTCCTTCTTTCTCGTCTTCCTCTGGATCATCCAGATTGAAACATTCTATCGTTTCACGGGCCATCCCCTGACTCTTGCATTCGGGATCACTGCATGGATCGAAAGCTTAACCTGGCTGTTCGGCAAGCCCGCTTGGCGGAGGATGTTGCGCTGGTTGTTATTTTCAACGCTTGTGCTCTGCGGACTATCCGCGATTCACTATCAATCACCGGCCAGCCTGATCACAACCTTCATTGGCCTGTTCTCGCTCCTGCTGCTTACCCTTTTCCTATATCATGAACGAATGAACCGCTGGATCGGGGTTCCGCTCTTATTATTATTCTTGATCATTGAGGGTAATTTTTCACAATTGCCGTATCTCGTGCCGGCGGGTTGTTTCATCTTGCTGTCGCTTTTCTTTGTCATCCTCTCTTTGTATAGAAAAGATCCGATCCTCATCCTGATAAAAGGAGCCTGGCCGCAAGCAGATTACTTCCTGATCAGCGCCTTCGTCTATCTGCTAGCCAGTTATCTGACCATCGCCAATCATGGAAACTTTATTGGAAAACTGATCATTACTCTTCTGATGATCATTTATTGTCTGAGCTTCTCCATTAAATCAAATAAATGGCTCGAACAGAAAATATGGCGGACTGCCGCTTTCCTGCTCATACTTTGGCCAGTCTTGCTCATTCTTTTTCAAACCCCTCTCTCGGGTTATTTAAAACAGCTGGTATGGCTTCTCATCTTTCTCTGTCTTACCTCCTATCTTTTGCGGCATACCTGGAAACAATGGCCGGATCTCTTGGCCATTGAATGGCTGTTTGCTGGTTTGTCCTATCTCAATATGATGATCAATGCCTTTGTAATTGGCGGCAGCATTAATCTGCTTGCCTATGCGATCGCTGCTTTAGTCGGAACCTGTACAGGATTTCTATTGAAAATCAAATCCTATTTCTCAATCAGCACCGTCGCGCTTATCCTGAGTCTTTTATATAATCGCCGCCATCTCTGGATTGAACTGCCCTGGTGGTTTTATCTCGTTATTGGCGGCTGCATTCTGATCGCTCTTGCCAGCCATGCCGAATGGAAAAGGCAGGATAAACTTCGGCGAGAAAAGCTTGGTCTGCCGCAGAGAACATCATGGATCCGAAAAATTCAGCATCTTTTTCTCAATTGGCGGTGATTAAAGAACGGGCGCATAGCGGCCCGCTCTTTTTATTTGCTTAGAGAAATCATGTAACAAACTCCGTCTGATCAAAAAAAGCTCCGCAGAAGCGGAGTTAGTCAGGAAAATAACTGATGACACAGAAGAAGTTAATTCACATTATACAACTAGGATATATATGATTTCAAGTTTTTCATTAGAAAATTTCAGAATAAATTCAAGCAGTCCGTCCATATGCGGCAAGAGGCATTAATCAGTGGATGGTGCTCCCTGCCCCACTCGCCGATCAAGTGCGGGAATTAGCAGATAATAAATGAATGTCCCGCAAAGACCGATTCCCGTGATCAGCAGTGACGTTTCCAATTTCGTCAGAAAGGCGCTTAAATAAATCGTCAATGAGGAGATCAGCATCGCGGCATTAAATTTCAGACCATTAAACGCCATATAAATACTTCTTGCCTCTTGAGGAGGAAGTGCAGCCGCGTAGGATTGTTCGACCGGGACACGGAACACCTCTGCGAAAGTTAGCAGAAGCATAAAAAATAGGAGAATCCAAACATTATTGAAATACGACAGAGCACCATAACCGATGGAAAATAAAAAACAACTGGCAATTAATGTGAACTGATCGTCTAAATGTCTCCCCATTCTTGTCACCAGCAGCATGAGAACCACAACAAGAATCGTATTCTCGCTGCGCAGCGTGCCAAGCATCGTCAGCCCATTCACCTGCCAAAAAAGGAGATGTTGAATCGGCATTTTATCGCTTAATCGAATACCGATATAATTGGTCAACTGCTGCTCCATTGAAAAAATTAAAATACCCGCCAGAACATAGAGGACAAACAGCCTGTCTTTCATCACTCGCGCGTAACCTGACATAATCCGCACGACATGATTTCGGGCTTGCCCAGGACGGATGCTTCCATTTAAAGGCTTGCTGGTTTCTTTGATAAAAAAGGCAACAAGCAAAACAACAAATATCTCGGCAAGGCAGAGGACAGCAAATAATTCAAATAAATAATGTTGGAAAAGCAGGGCACCAAGAATTCCACCTGCCGCGATGGAAAAATTGGTTGCCCAATAGGTAATGGAATACATCAGCTTCCTCTGTTCCGGTGTGCTGACATCAATCAGCATCGCATCACCCGCCGGGCCGGCCAATCCCCAGGAGATACTGTTCAGCAGTGTCATGGCAAAAGTAAGGCCAGCGGATTCAAAAAATGGGGAATTACAGAGCATCATCACCATAAAAGCAAATAACCGGTTCAATTCAGCTATTAGCATCATTCGTCTGCGACCGAATTGATCAGAGAGGTAGCCACCAAGGAGCGCCATGCTAATGCCGATGAAGACATTAATCAGAAGCAAAAGTCCTGTATTTCTCTCGCCAAAATGATTGGCAAAATAGATGGTCATAAATGGAAAGATCATATTTCCGACAAAATGACTGGTAAAAATTTCAATAATCCGTATTTTAATATTTTTATGGAAATCTCTGAATCTCATCCTGGACCACCTACTTTGGGGAAAAATAGTAGAACTTCATTATTGTAACATAACTGAATGTCAGCATGGACAAAACCATTCAATTTGCCTCAATCCGCATGAAAAGCCGATGCCTATGCATAGGATCGTACAAGTTCATCTTTTTACGGAGGAAAATTAATGTTCAATAAAATCTTATACATTACCGGAGCCAGCCTACTTCTCGGAATCGGGGTCAATGGATTTATTATTCCTCTTCACTTGCTGAATGGCGGAGTGGTTGGAATCAGCATTTTATTAAATTACGCTTTCGGTCTGCCAATCGGTCTAATGATTCTTCTCATTAACTTGCCTTTATTTCTCTACACGCTTTTTTATGAACGGCATTACTTTGTGAACGGAATGTTGGGTGTTTTAATTACGGCAACGGTCATCGACGGATTGGAGCCGCTGCGCGGCATGCTGCAATTATCCGCGCCATTGAGTGCAACAATTGGAGGCCTATTCATTGGGTCAGGTGTCGGTCTGCTACTTCGCCGAAATATCAGCCACGGTGCCACCGATTTGCTTGCCCTGCTGATCCTTAAATACTTTCATGTGAACCCAGGCATCAGTATCCTGGTCTTTGATTTTGTCATCATCCTGACTGCCGTTTTCTTATTCGGTGATCTGCGCATTCTGATCTCTTTTCTGACCGTTTTCTGCGTTGGCACGGTCTCTGCGTTAATCTCTGGGATTCACTCCGTTGCGTTCTATGCCAATACCTGAGCTGTTTTCAGCAAATGAAAATTATAACCCGTTTCCTCTCTGAATAAAAATTACAAACAACTCAGCAAACGCCCTTACACTTTTTCCGCTCATGCATTTACTGGTATAGAAAGGACGTGAGTTAATGGGTAAAAATAATTTTGGCGGATCGAATCCTAATGCAAATGCTAATACAAATGTGAATCCAATCATTTGTGATCCGCGATACGTTGTTCATGACAGCTATGTCCCGCGTTACATTCCGGTGATTCATCCGGTGGTTCATGTTAATCGCCAGAACATCGTCAATGTCCCGCAGCATTCCGTTCAGCAGTCGCAGCAAAATCAGGTCGTTGATCCTGGGCTCCCAGACCATGATCAGGCCTGCCAGTGGTGCAATTGCCCGCCGAGGCCAAACTGCTGGTGGTAATTTTAAAAGTCCCCCCAATACGGGGGATTTTTTTTGAAAGATAAGAAAGTATAAAAAATAGAGCAGGGAAGCGCAGGGGATGAGACGCCTGCGGGAAGAGCAGGCTAAGAGAGACCCCGCAGATTCATGCCTGACCGAGGAGGCTCTCAGACTGCCCGCGGCAAGCGAGTCTCCGGAGCGTACCTGTAAGTCAAAGAACCGGGTGTTTTTTGCCCGGTTTTTCTAAATCGGAAAAATTCATTCAGAACAGCGCGCCAAGCCATGAAAAACCGCCTACCAGAATGTGCCTGGCAGGCGGTTTTAAAATTTATTATCGCTGAGCGGACTGTATAGATGCTTCATTGCCATTTTCTTGACTTTTTTCGCGGATCTGCAAGAGATATGAAAGTATTTCTCGGCGGCGGATGATACCAATAAATACACCCAGGTCATCAACAATTGGTACAAAATTTTGCGAAAGTGAAGTATCCAGAATATCGTTAATTTCTACATCAATAGATATCGCCTTAATATCCCGATACCTCGGAACATTCTTAAGCAAAATATGCTGCGTGTCTTTAAAATTGAGATTGTCGTGATTCTTCAATTCCCACAGCACATCGCCTTCAGTTAAGGTCCCTGCATACAGGCCTTCTTTGGTCAAAATCGGAATCGCCGAGTAACGGTAATGCTCCATTTTTTCCAACGCCTGTCTCAATGTCCAATGATCATAGACAAAACGTACAGTACTTTTTGGGGTAATTAGGAAAGCAGCATTCATCCTTATCGCTCCTTACGGACTAGTGTCCGGATGTTCTACCGCTTACATTATATACTTTATTTTCGCTTTGACAAGAGCCCATTCACTTAATTTCCGAGCAGTAAGCGAGCTTAGAGTCTTAATGAAGGAAATCATTTATTTACGGATCGTTTTATTCTCATGAAGAATTTGTTCAAGACCGTCCAGAATATCAGCGCGCATATCCTCGTGCTTCAGAGCCATCTCGAGATTAGTCAGAACAAACCCGAGAGTCTCCCCGACATCATAACGTTTTCCCTCAAATTGATAGGCGTAGACACCCTGTAATTCATTCAATTTCTGTATCGCATCTGTTAATTGAATTTCTCCGCCTGCTCCAATTTCCTTTTTCTCGAGGAAGTCAAAAATTTCCGGTGTGAGCACGTAACGGCCGATGATCGCCAAATTGGACGGTGGATTTTCTGTAGGCTTTTCGACAAAACTGCTGACCTCATATAATCGCCCTTCATTCGACTTCGGCGCAATGATTCCATAACGGTGGGTCTGATTCTCAGGCACCTCTTTCACACCGATTACGGAACATCCGGTTCGTTCATATTGTTCAGCCAACTGCTGGATACATGGTTTTTTCGCTTGAACAATGTCATCGCCAAGCAAAACAGCAAAGGGTTCGTTGCCAATGAATTTTCTTGCACACCATACAGCATGTCCTAATCCTTTTGGCGATTTTTGCCGAATATAATGAATATCAATTCTGGACGGTTCACGAACTTTTTCCAGCAGATCCAATTTGTTTTTTTGAATCAAATTCTGTTCGAGTTCATAGGCGCTGTCAAAATGATCTTCAATCGCCCGTTTCCCTTTCCCAGTAACGATGATAATATCTTCAATTCCAGCCTGGACAGCCTCTTCTACAATGTACTGAATGGTCGGTTTGTTAACAATCGGCAGCATTTCTTTGGGAAGCGCCTTTGTTGCCGGAAGAAATCGGGTACCAAGTCCGGCCGCTGGTATAACAGCTTTTCTAATTTTTCTCATGAATTTGCCTCCTTGATCTCAAATCTCTAATGCCCTGCATTTATACTTAGACTGAATCCTTTGCGGCCCCTGTTAGCTTTTAATTAAAGGGACCCTTTATCGGTGAATATTGCCTCACCTTTACTCCATACAGCTCTCCATTATTTTTTAATCTTTTCTTAAACTTTCTTCCTTATTCTAGAATTGGAGAACTGTCTTTTTTTTCGGCAAAAGGCTATAACTATAGGAGGAAAGACGACCGTTCTCTTTTTAATGAAAGAATGGGCGAACCGTTTCCAGCGATTCCAACCAGAAAAGAGGTGAATAATATGCCCGTTTCACTCGATAGTGCCTTGCTCAAGCTCCTCACGCAAACTCAGGCTGCGCAAGCCGGGACCCCCTCGAAAAGTGAAGACCCTAAGAAGACCTCTTCGGATTTCGCGCAAATTCTGGCCTCAACCCTTATCAACAATTCCTCCTCGCAAATGCTGAATTCCTTAAGCAATGACACCGACAGCGAAGATGCTTCGACGTCAGATCCGAACTCAAATCTCAATGGTCTTGGCGGCGTTTCATCAAGCAATTCGTCAGACGATCTCTTATGGAGCCTCTTGTCGAATACACTCGATCCCTCGTCATCAACGAACGCTTCCTCTTCAGGCGATGCTTTCTCCAATCAGAATGCGGAAAATCTAGGTTCCCTGCTCAGCGCCATCGGCTGATTCATTCTGCAAAAAACACTTGTCCTACCGGAAACGGCTGGAATGAGTGTTTTTTTATTAATTATCGCTTAACACTCCGGTCTGATTAAATTGAACCTGCTCCGCCATATGTAGCAAGTCAACCAGCAATTCATGACTCTCTGCCTGCAAATCATGTTTCTTTGCGGTCTTCACAATATAGCCATTGATATAATCCACTTCCGTCGGTCTTCCGTGCAGGACATCTTGATACATCGAGGGCCGGTGCAAGGGATTGACCTGCGAACTCTCATGAAAAATGACCTGCGCCATCTCTTCCGGAGTTTGCATCAGCTGAACACCATCCGCCTTCGCTGCCTTGCAGCCTTCATCAATCAATCTCCGGGTCAATTGATCCGCGCCGGAATAAGAAACATATTGTCCCATCGTCAAATCCATCAGGGTGCATAAGGTATTGATCACCGAATTCATCAATAATTTGCCCCATAGCGTCCCCATGTAATTTCTCTGTAACGTTGGATTCATTCCGGCCTTCTGAAATTCGTCCACAACCTGATCAGTGAATGCGTCCGGTTTTTCCGTCACATTCACTAATTGCGTGTGACCTGCGCCCTTAGCCCCCATGAAATCGACATCACCTGGTGCATTTAGAACGGTGGCAATCAGAGCGATACCGGCAATGATCTGCTGCTGCGGAACATATCTTTCAATCACATCTACAGCCCCGATTCCGTTCTGATTCGTGAGCACATACGTCCGCGGACCGATAAAATGATGGCAGGCAGCCATTGCTTCCTCTGTTTTCATCTGCTTGACGAAAACAATCACCAGATCCGGGATTTTGTCATATTCCTGAGGCAAAAAGACCGATGCAGCTACGAAATGCCGATTCTGATGATCGCGCGAAACATAGACACCGCCCTGCTCCTTAATCGCCCGATAACTCGGTTCCCAAGGCTCGACAAAATCAACAGCGTTCCCGGCCTCTTGAAGGAGGAGGCCATAACGCAGACCCATTGCTCCGGCACCAATAACAACAATTTTCATTTTCTCACTCCTCTTCTTATATACCCAACTTCCACAAAGATTAATTATCTTAATTTTAGCACAACCCAAATGAAAAATTCAGAAAAGAAAATAAGGGCACAAGAAAGAGAGAAAAACGTAAAGACCTCCGCTCACTGTGAGCAGAGGTCAATTTATCGATTTATTGAGATTAATTGGCAATGGTCGTCCATTCAATGGGTATCTGGTACGGAATGGGATCGACGAGTCCGGCTTCTTGAAATCCTTTAATACGCAGGCGGCAACTGTCACAGACACCGCAGGCTTTTTCTCCGCCATTATAACAAGAGGTCGTCAATTGATAGGGTGCCCCGAGCTTTGTTCCCAGTTTCACCGTTTCCGCTTTGGTCAGATGCATCAGAGGGGTGCGGATGACAAGGGAATGATCGGTCACCCCGGTTTTTGTCGCGAGGTTAATCGTACGATTCATGCTTTCAATAAATTCTGGCCGGCAATCCGGATAGCCGCTGTAATCCACCGAAGACACACCGGTAAAAATCGTGTCCGCACCGATGACTTCGGCATAGGCACTGGCTAGGGACAGAAAAATCATATTTCTTGCTGGCACATACGTGACCGGTATGCCCCCTTCTTCGCCCTCACGAGGCACATCAATCGAACTATCCGTCAAAGCGCTCCCGCCGATTTGTCTGAAAAAATCAAGATTGATCAATTGATGTTGCTTGACGTTAAAGTATTCAGCGATTTTTTTCGCCTGTTCCACTTCACGGGCATGCCGCTGACCATAATGAAAAGTGATTGGAAAAAGTTCAAAACCCTCAGTTTTGGCCAAACTCATGCACGTGGTACTATCTAGCCCGCCACTGAGCACAATAACCGCTTTTGGGGTAGCCATCGCTCTATCCCCTTTCTCTTTAATTTTTCACTGAATTTATCGATTATCAATTTTCTCCGGATAAAGATCATGATGACTGAGGCGTTCAAAAGCAACCTGATCCCAGCGCGTACCCGTCTTCCCGTAATTCACATACGGATCGATACTGATACCGCCTCTGGGTAGAAACTTGCCCCAGACCTCCAAATATTTCGGATCCATCAATGCAATCAGATCATCGGCAATTTTATTTATACAGTCTTCATGAAAATCCCCGTGATTGCGAAAGCTGAACAGATAGAGTTTGAGCGATTTGCTCTCAACCATCCGCTCGGCGGGAACATAACTGATATGGAGCGTCGCAAAATCAGGCTGATGCGTGATCGGGCAAAGGCTCGTGAATTCCGGAAAATTAAATTTAACAAAATAATCGCGATCCGGATGGGCATTCTGAAATGTCTCCAACAATTTCGGATCATAATCAAAAATATATTGTGTGCCCTGATTGCCAAGCAGCGTCAGTCCTTCATTTTTTCGATCGGTCATTCGAACTCACCCTTTATCATGACTGTTTGCGGCTTCTTACCGCCACGAATCCAATGAACAAGCAGATAAATCAGCGGAACACCGATAATGGCGTAGGAAAATTTCAGCAGATATTCCGTACCGATTGTTGTGAAAATAGCTGTAATTGGTAACACTCCGGCAAACCCGACAAACATAAATACCGTCGAATCGGCAAGTTGGCTGATTGCTGTACTCATTAGACTACGCAGCCATAGCATTTTGCCACGTGTCCGTTTTTTTAACCCAGCGAAAATGGTGATGTCCAGCGTTTGCGAGACAGTATATCCGCATAGGGAAGCCAACACGACGCGCGGCATCGCACCAAGCACCTCAGCAAAGGCCTGCTGCCCCTTCCAGAAAGATGCCGCGGGCAGATGTACCGCAGCCTGGAGTAGGAGCGTAAAAAGAATATTGCCTAAGAGTCCCACCCAGACAATCTTTTGGGCAACCGGTTTGCCCCAGCATTCCGTGATGCTGTCGAGCACGAGAAACGTTAAGGGATAGATAATGATACCTGAAGTCATTGAGAATGGACCAATGGAGAAAAGCTTGGAGGCCACAAGATTTGCGGCAATCAGGCAGGTGACAAACACCATTGCCAGAAAAATAATTTTGAAAGGAATAGACACTTTCGATGGATTCGTATTCACTATTAAATCACTCCCGTAGTTTTTTTGGTACGGCAGAGGAGGGTTTCGAACTCTGCCAAGCCTGAACCTCTTGATTATAATGAGGTTGTCCAGTGATGACAAGTAAAACTTTATTTTCTATCGAATCGCTCAGTAGGAATATCGCGTGATAGACAAGTACCAAGATCCCATTCATTCCTAGGAACGAACGAGAAATAATTTTTCATTCTGTTCTATTTTTCTTAAATTACACTGGCCGTATTATTTCAAAAGTTTCGCCTAATTTCGTATAGATATTCCCTGCCAATCTGCTGACTGGTTTTAGTCCTGCAGAATCTATTCGTCCTTTCGCATATAAATCTTTGCGAATATGGTAATACACCACACGTCCAATTAATAAATCGCAAGAAGGGGCACTCTCAGTTCCGCCCAGTGGAATCGCCTTTTCAAGAACGCACTCCATCCTAATTTTTGCCTCTTTCACACCTTGGACACTGACCTTTGTGCTGCTGACAGGGGTAAGTCCGGAGTAATCCACTTCACTTTCACTCGATGGTAAGGGTTTTGCCGTTTGATTTATTTTTTCAATCGTCGATTCATCCGAGATGTGGACAACGAACGCCCCTGTTTCGATCGCATTCCTTGATGTATCTTTCATCAATCCATTAGCCCGCTGCACAGAAACAGAAATCATTGGCGGTTCATCTGTAACTATATTGAAATAGCTGAATGGAGCTGCATTTAATACGCCCTCTAACGACTGTGTGGTAATGAAAGCAATCGGTCTCGGAATAATGCTGCCCGTTAAAAACTTATAATTTTCCCGACCAGATAATAGCTTTGGATCGATGCTGATCAATCGCTTCTTCCCCCTTTAAAATAGATTTCTCCTGTACTGACAAACAATGACGGTCCATCATTGTTCATCATCAATAATTCGCAATACCTTTAGTTTAACACAACGGACTCTCGTTTGACTTTCGCTTGAGACTTAAATATTCTACATTTTTTGAGCATCCTGCATCCTCATTTTTCCACTTTTTAAGGTGAGAAAATCATTATCACTAATTTATCCCTCCACCTTCACCATTCATGAATTCTTGACTTTTATTTATAATTAGTATAATATAATAATCGTTATAGAAAACGGATAGTTAATCTCACTACTAGGGGGAATATAGAATCATGGAGAAATACAATTACGATTTTCCAAAAACAAAAGCAGCGTTAAACCAATTAATTGCGGACATCAGTGAGTTAAGTGCGAAGGTTCATCAGGCGCATTGGTATATGCGGGGTCTTAATTTCTATACCATGCATCCGAAAATGGACGAATTTCTTGAAATGTTAGACGGCCAATTGGATGATGTAGCAGAAAGATTGATTGCAATCGGCGGCGCGCCTTATGCTTCATTGACCGAATTTCTCGATCATACCGTTCTCAAAGATACGAAGACGACATTTGAAGAAAAGAATCTGCCCGAGCGGATTAGCGATCTGGTCGTCGATTTTAAAACTCTGAGGGATCAGTATCAGGAAACCATGGATGTCAGCGGATCAGAGAATGACCTCAGCACACAGGACATGGTTATCGAAATGAAAACAGCCATCGATAAAAACATCTGGATGATGCAGGCCTTTCTCAATAAGGCACCATTAGATGATTCATCGATGAAAATCTCGGAGTTGACTTATAAATAATTTTAAAATCATCGACAGATAAAATTAATCCGGTGTATGAAACAAAAATTTGTTTCATACACCGGATTTTTTAGTGCCTCTCATCTGAAAATATCCGCTCAGCCTGAAGTAATAAAGAATAGGAGTGGCCGCCATTCATGATTCTCTACAAAATTTTAGTTTGTTTCACGTACAAAGCGGTTAATCACCATGTTATAATGTGGAGAAAAGGTATTTGAATGACAAGTTTACCGCTTCATCTGTTTGAATATAGCAAAGTCCGGAGTGAGAAATATGAACAATGATTCGTTTAAAAATCAAAACAATCTTTCAATCGTGGATGGCTTGGTTCAACTTTCGTACCTGATCCAGACTGTCCTGAGCCGGGTGGGAGCCGAACATGATCTTTCGGTCATTCAAATTCGACTTCTTGGCATTCTACGAGATCGAGAGCCCAGCATGCTGCAACTCGCCCAGTATCTTGGCCTCGACAAATCCAGTATTACCGGCCTCGTTGATCGCGCGGAACGACGCGGTCTCGTCGAACGTACGCTTTCTCCAAACGACCGGCGCAGCTTCAACGTAAAGGTCACTTCTGCCGGCCGGCAACTGATCCATGAGGCTGGCGACGCGATTGAGCAGCGGATAAATGCTGCAATCAAAGGACTTTCGGAGACTGAGCGTTTACGCTTCGTTACCCTTGCAGCCAAAATCTTAGAACAAGATAAAAGCTTTTGAGGGTCACACCTGCAATCAAAAAAGCCTTGAGAGGCATCCGGCCAATCAAGGAATCAATCATAAAACACTATTTTTTATCAATCGCTGAGTGGAGATCCTTCTGCTTACCACCTACACGTGTCACCTAACGACGTTCTTCTCTCCCACTGTCATAGATGATGTCTTCAACACGATTTAGCACGTTTGCATATCTGGCTGCAGCAAAGAAATAGTCAGACAGTCGGTTAACGTATTTTAAAACGGCCTTATTGATTGAGGATTCCTTTTGGAGAGCAACAATCTGACGCTCTAATCTTCTGGTCACCGTTCGGGCAACATGTAAGGTTGCTGCCGTCTGGCTTCCCCCAGGAAGAATAAATTGCCTGATTTCCGGCGAATGGGCACTATAGAAATCAATTCGTTTCTCAAGTGAACTGACGTTTTTTTCATTAAAAATATAATCCGAATGATCAGAAGGCATCGCCAGATCATGTCCGGCATCAAAGAGATCTTGCTGAATTCCCTGCAGTTCTTTGATAAAAATTTTGGCCGGTCCGCCACAAAAGGTGACGGCATAGCCGATCCACGCGTTCAATTCATCCATTGTTCCATAGGTGCTGACTTGGAGATTATCCTTTGCGATCCTGCTGCCACCGACCAATTGTGTCATTCCATTATCGCCATTTCTTGTATAGAGTTTCATGATCTTGGTCTCCTTGCCTGCAGTTATTCGGTCATTTTATTCTCAATAGCCTTTAAATCAAGTCCGGATTTTTTATATTTCAGCATTTTATACAACAATTCGCTGATATAGGCACCTGCTTCTACTGGAGGAACCCCCTGTGAGTGAATATTTGAAACAACGGTCCGCCTCATTTCCGGCATTCCCATCGTTGGCCGGTATGCAATATAAGCGCTCATCGATTTAGCGGTCGCCAGTCCTGGCCGTTCACCAATCAGCATACAGACCACATCGGCATCCGTGATTTCACCGACCTGATCCATCACACCTACTCGGCAATACTGGACAAAAATAGGATGTTCACAATCGAGGTCATAATAATTCAGCCCCTGTTTAATAGAAGGGATGATTTCTCTGATATTTGCTTCAATCGCCGCAGAACTGAGTCCGTCACCGACAATGACTTGAATTTTCGGGTGACCCGTAATATATTTTTTTATCTTTTCCTCATTTTCTTTTGAAAAGCGCCGACCCAGATCTGGACGCGTCAAGTACTCATCCTTTGAATGGCAAAGCGTCTGAATCGCGATGAAATGCATGTCTTTGATTAGCTCCGGATTAACAAAAGAAAAGACGGAGTCCTGAGCAGCCGCATGATCTGCTCTGAATCGCAGGATGGATTGTGTTTTGTATCTTGGTCCGCAGCGCCAGAGTCCCAGCCTGGCCGATGTGCTGGCTTTCATTTTCAGATAGCCTTGACGATTATGCGGATTGGGAACAAGCAGTTGTTCTCGTATATTGATTTCTGAAATATCACTCAAGATTTTATCGTTTTCCATATGAGTCATCTCCTCTGAGATCGATTAGCGAATGATTACTCCCGTTCTAAAAAAATGGAGGCATCACCGGCACGTTCCGTTAAGCGGCCATTTTCTGTAATGCCGATTTTTTCCATCCAGTCTTCAAATTCTTTAATCGGATGTAAACCGAATAATTCACGAATGGTGGCAGTCTCCTGAAATCCCGTCGATTGATAGTTCAGCATGACATCATCCGCATGCGGAACCCCCATGATATAATTGCATCCTGCCGAAGCAAGCAGCACAGTTAGGTTCTCGGCGTCATTCTGATCAGCCTTCATATGGTTCGTGTAACAAACATCACAACCCATGGAAAGCCCGGTTAATTTGCCCATAAAATGATCCTCCAAACCGGCACGAAGTACTTGCTTGGCATCATACAAATATTCCGGACCGATAAATCCGACCACGGTATTTACGAGAAAAGGATCAAACGCCCGGGCAAATCCATAGCATCGAGCTTCCATGGTCACTTGATCGGCATCGAAATTCGCCTCGGAAGATAATTCAGAACCTTGACCGGTTTCAAAATACATCACGTTCGGTCCCCAGGCCTGTCCTTGTTCTGCCGCTAATTGCCGGGCCTCTTCCAGCATCGCTCGGTTAATGCCAAAAGCGGTATTTGCTTTCTGGGATCCGGCAATCGATTGAAAAATCAAGCCTGCCGGTGCCCCTTTTTTCACCGCCTCCATTTGTGTCGTGATATGTGCCAAGACGGAAGTCTGTGTCGGGATCGCCCATTTACTGCGAAATTCCTCGAACCTGTTCAAGATGTTGCGAACACTCTCTACAGAATCATTGACCGGGTTCAAGCCGATCACAGCGTCACCGGCCCCCATGCTGAGCCCTTCCATCATTGAAGCCATAATCCCATCCCAATCATCGGTTGGATGGTTCGGTTGCAGACGTGATGAGAAGGTTCCCTGACGGCCGATCGTTGTGTTCGCCGTTTTTTCAATATGTATCTTTTTCGCCGCATAAATCAAATCCATATTCGTCATCAGCTTGCAGACAGCTGCTACCATTTCAGAGGTCAGCCCCCTAGAGAGGCGTTGAATTTGATTGTCTGTCGCTGCATAAGAAAGCAGCCATTCGCGCAAATCCTGTACTGTCCAATTTTTTATCGACTGAAAAATTCTTTGGTTCACGCCATCAATAATCGTACGTGTCACCTCATCTTCATCATAAGGAACAACAGGATGATTATAGAGATCATTCAGCGTTAACTGGGCAAGTACAATTTTAGCGGCGACACATTCTTGAGCGCTCTTTGCTGCGACACCGGCAAGCTGATCACCGGATTTCAATTCATTTGCTTTAGCTAATACTTCCTTGACCGATTCAAAAGCGTAAACCTTTCCGGTCAGCCTTGTTTTTAAGATCATTGCGGCACCTCTTTTACTTAATTAAATATTAATGTTTTGACACTGACTGGCAGAACTGCCGCGTGAGCGACCGGTTCGCCAATATCGATATAATCACTGGTCTCCGTCTTCACGCGATCAATACAAACAAACGGATATTCTCGCGGCAGATAAGAAAAAAGACTATGGCCTAATGCCTTGGCAATGTCTTCATAGGTTATCACAATCAGCGGCAGTGCTTTATCAATTAATTCATTGGCACCGTCGCGAATCCCTCTTGCACAGGATTGAAGCTGATCAAAGGTCGGACTTTTTAATCCAGTCAGGGAAATCGCCGTGTTCACTAACCCCCCATCGACACGGAAGAGATCCAGTTGATTTTTTATCTTATCTGCCAAACGGTTCGCACTAAATTCCCCATTATCAACGGGCAGATGAAGAATGGGCAGATTTCTTAGCGGAAGCACATGCTGTGAGTAGGCGATCGTACTTCCGCTAACGGTCACGGAGTAAGACCCTGCCCCGACAACAGTTGCCCGAATCGTCTCTCTAGAGTGATGCACGATTTTATCTTGAAAAAGACGCGATTGTCGCAGCTTTTTTCCGAGAAGCAAGCCCATGTCGCCATATTTAAAGGCCTCTTCCCCGCCTTTTCCCATGCAATCGGCCACACCGCCCGAAAAGGTAATCGCCTGAATCTTCGAAGGATCGAGTTTATGAAAAGAGTGATTGGTCACAAATAAATCAAAAAAAGGACTTTTTTCTCCGATACCGACGCTATTCTCAATAATGCGGACCAGTGTATGGACGATCGGTTCCAATTGTTCAGCCGACTGCAGAATGCTGCTCTCATGAATCTCCAGATTTAATTGAGCAATTAAGCGCTTGATCTTCGGAGCAATATAACGGACCTCCAGGGTCTGCGGATCGATTCGAATTAACCTGCCTCCTACATCAAAACAGGCGGTATCCAGAACACGATCACCGTCAAATGCCGCCAGATTGGTCGTCCCTCCGCCAATATCAAGATTAATCATCGGAGATTTGCTTTCCTGCGAATATCTGCTGACACCGGCACCTTTTGCAGCCAGAATTCCTTCCAAATCAGGTCCGGCCGTCGCCACAACGAAGTCGCCTGCAAAGTGGCTGAGTGTTTGCACCACTTTCTCAGCATTTTCTTTCCGTGCCGTTTCACCCGTAATGATGATCGCGCCCATCTTTATTTTTTGCTGATCAATCCCCGCTTTCATATATTCACGAGAAACAAATTGTTCGATACTTGGATAATCGATTTCATAGCCATCCAATAGCGGTGTGAAAATGATCCCGCTTTGATAAATCACCTCTTTTTTTGAGATGACAATCTGTGGAACTGAAAATGAAGAGGCCCTATTTTGGAACGTCAGTCTGGATAGTACCAGTTGAGTTGTCGACGTCCCGATATCTATACCGACACTTAAAGCAGCACTTTCCAATGCCGATTCATCTCCATTCTCTCGATAAACTTGTTGCAGAAAGAAATAGATATGTTATGATTTATAACATATTATGAAACTTTATTTCTCATATTCATTTTAACGCAGATTTTCTTTCTTGTATCAAAAACAGCAAATATTTTCGAAAGGAATGTCAGGTGATATAACGTAAAAAGACAAATCGTTTGTTGTTTTCTTTAGTTTATTGAGGGATTACAATGAAAAATTGCAACAGATGTTGTAGAAATACAGCAACAGTATTTAGAAAATTTTGTTATATCTTGTTAGATTTATGTATTTTCATCTGGCAACTGACGAAATATTTCTACTTTGATTACACCAAATAAAGGAGTTCCTTCGGCATGTTGTTATCGGGCATTTTGGTCAATTTAATTCTGCTGATTGTCATGTTTGCCATTATTTTTAAAGCAAATCGTTCAGTGCAGGGAGCGAGATCACGGCAGGTAGCTGTGGAAGATCTTAAGTCATTCGGCTATAAACAGGAATTACTGCGCGACATGGGCGGATTTTCCAATTTTGCCGTTTCCTTTTCAATCATTTCAATTCTTACCGGTGCCGTTACGCTGTATGGCTATGGATTTAATCAAGGTGGACCAGCCATTATGGGTATTGGTTGGCCAATTGTCACCTTGTTTGTTCTCTTCGTGGCTGCTGCCATGGCTGAACTGACTTCATCGATACCAACCTCTGGAGCTATCTATCACTGGGCTTCGATTCTCGGCGGACCAAGATGGGGCTGGTTTACGGGCTGGCTGAACATTATCGGACAAGTAACGATCGTCGCAGGCATTGACTTCGGCTGTGCCGGTTTCTCTTCCGCTTTAATTTTCGGCAATCCCACACATACTCAGACACTCGTTACTTATGCTGTAATTTTAGTGATGCACGCGCTTTTGAACCATATCGGTATCAATGTCGTATCCAAACTCAATTCGTTTTCTGCCATTTATCATATTATCGGCGTGTTCATTATCATAGGCGTCCTGACTGCTTTTGGTCCTCATCATAATGTCGGTTATCTTTTTAACGCCAATTTTTCTACGGCAACAAGCGGCAGCATGCCCTACTGGTTTGCTTTCCTTGTCGGTTTGCTTCAGGCGCAATGGACTCTGACCGGATTCGACGCCTCCGCACATACAAGCGAGGAAACGATCGATCCGAAGGTCAGAGCACCCTGGGGTGTCTATCTGTCGGTTGCCATTTCCGGTATCTTCGGTTTTATTCTACTAGCGATTGTCACGATGTCGATCAAAGATCCGACTGCTGTTGCTCAGGCTGGGAATAATGCCTTTATCGTCGCGATTCAGCAAGCCGTCGGCGGCTGGTTCGGCCAAGCGATGCTATGGATGATTACGGTGGCGATGTGGTTCTGCGGCCTTTCCTCCATTACCTCATCCTCGCGAATGGTTTTCGCCTTCAGCCGTGATAAAGGTCTGCCGCTGTCCAGAATTTGGGCGCATGTCTCACCGAAATTTCATACACCGAACTATGCAATTTGGTTGGTTGCTCTGATCGCCTTTATTTCAGCTATTTTCAATAATGTCTACGCCGTTATTACCTCACTCAGTGTTATCGGTCTCTATGGTTCCTATTTCGTCCCGATTTTTCTAAAATTGAGAGCGAAAATCAAAGGTGCCTGGACGGAAAAGGATGACGGTCCATGGAGCCTTAAAGGTTGGAGCAACCCCATCCATGTGATTGCCTGTGCTTGGATTATCTTCCTGGTTATTCTGATGTCTGTCTCACCAAGCGACGTCGCAATTACCAAAAATTATACCTTGCACTATGCCACAGGCAAAATTTTCATTTCCGTCATCGTTCTGCTGACTATCTATTTCTTCGCTTATGCCAAGAATCATTTCAAAGGACCGCATTTAGGTACTTATGCTGAAATCAGCCAGCGTTTGCGGAAAAAAGACGATTCTGCTGTAATTCCAGGAGAAACCGTCCAGCACTGATTCACTAGTTCCACTCAAAAAAGAAGCCATTCAACTCGAACCAATTTCGCTCGTGGATGGCTTCTTTTTGTTTTGCTCATTAAAATTTCGTATAATACCAGATAATCTTTTGATGCGCCTTAACAATCGTCGCTCCCGCACCGACTTTCGGCGTTTTCCCATCGACCGAAAACATCCAGCCTTTTTTGCCGCCCGCCTTTAAACCTTCAAGACTGGTAACATAAGCCATCTTCCCCGATCCAGTGACGGACAGTTCAATGTGATGTGCTGACGTATAAGCCTTAAGCTGCTGCATCGCCGTCTCTCCTTTTTTGACCGGCACCTGCGCTTTAATTATTTTATGCCCATTTTTTAACTCAAGAGCATCTGTAGCCGTCACTTTCTTACTTGTCTGAGTCGGCTGCGCTTTTTGAGCCGCCGGTTGAGAAGAAACTGCCCGATAGACAAACAGACCAATAATTATAATGAGTACAATGGCAATAATGGTGATCAGACTCTTCTTCTTCAATGCAAATATCTCCTTATAAAATAGTATAAAAAAATCCCGTACCCAAAAGGAAGCACAGGAAACGAATCACCAAATGTCTACCGCAAATGGGGAGCTTGCCGCGGCCAAGAAGAAAAGATCGGACTGTAACCGTTACGGGATAGTTCAGGACTTGCACCTGATTCCATTCTTCAGAGCCATTATTTAATTTGCAGCGCTGCCTGCTCCCGGCGAAAAACCTTAAAGAGTAGCGGTGAAAAAAGGCCAAAGAGCAAATTGCCGACTGCATGATAGGTATCAAAAATCAAACCGCTGAAATACAGCGAAAGAACCGTCCAAATATTCGTCGACATCAAAAAATAAGAAAAGGCCATGAGGAAGCCAAACAGATAACCGGAGACAGCGAGCCAGCCGATGTAAAAGACCGTTTTTTTAGGAATGAAAGAAGAAATCAGTCCGATCAATCCCCAGGCTGCCATCTGGAAAGGTGTCCAGTAGCCCAGGCCCAGGATCATATCGGTCACAAGTCCAACCATCAATCCCTCGGTAAGCCCTAATTTCCAGCCGAAGAACCACCCGGTCAAAATAACAATCAGTGTTGCCGGCTGAATATTCATCCCGTGAATGAGCAACCGGCCGACGACAGCTACCGCAGTCAGCAGTGAAACGACGGTTAGCTTGCGAACTCTTAACAAGGAAACCCCTTCTTGCGATGATAAATTGCGCTTCTAATCTCTGTTTGGCCAAGTCGCGAATTGAGAAAGTAATGTATTCGCCGAACTCCGAATCTCTTCGTGAAAAGTTATTCGCCTCGTAAAAATGATTAAAAGAAACATAATTACATTGTACCTTTGATCGAGACATATCTCAATAGTGGAAATGAATCTGGAATCAGTCAACATCCATTCACAGAAAGCTCGTTCAAATAAGTACATTTAGTACAGTAAACATGGAAAAAGTCTCCCTATTTTTGTTAAAGAATATTTACAGACTCTCCTTTTTATGAAATATCACTCACTTCCAATTTACGAAAACGTTTGCGATTTCGTATATAATGAGAAAAGATGATTGTTTAATATAAAAATGAAGAGCAGGTGTATCTGATTATGAAAACCTTTTTTATTTCCCATAAGCGACAATTTTCCTTTATTATCGCTGCCGTAATTTTCTTTTTTTATTGGCTTCAAGGCTATCCAAATAACCCAAACCTTATAAACTATGCCGATTTCCTTTTTAATCTGGTAATCATTGCGGTTATATTCTTTTTTTTACCAGAAAAATACAACTCAAATCAGCCTTTCGTGTCATCATGTTTACACTATTTCAGCTTTACTGTTTCTGGGTCTATGGACTGACAGCCTATTTCAGCTTCGATTTTATAATTGGCGCCTACAAACGTCACCAAATGACTAGACCCTTTCATTTCCCTTTTGAAGTGATCAATATTATTCCGTTTCACACGATCTTATCAGACATATCCATATTTGCGGAAGTCACTCTTATTCAGATTATCGGAAATCTGCTTTTGCTCATGCCCCTGGGCTTCTTCATTCTTTATTTTAGAATGGCGTCTCAACGAAAAATGATTCTTGTAGCTTTTTGTGTTTCATTGATCATCGAATTAACTCAATTATTACAAGCTTTCATTGCCTCCCAGTATGCTTGGGGATTGGATCGAGCGTGCGATATTGACGATATCATACTGAATACGCTAAGTGCTGTCCATGCGATTGGCGTCTATAAGCTCTATTCAATCCTCTCTGCGAAAATCCAGAATACTTTTCATAGAGAGACTGAATGAATTCATAAATACTTTGGACACACTCACTCATCTCTCTAAATCCTTAACGTTTAAACATCTTTCCCTTCCGGTTCCTGATTAATAAGACCGTTCTAAGGCATTTCAAAAAGATCGGGGAAAATCAAACGAAAGGAAGAATATATTATGAGGCGCTCGCTATCAAGACATACGAGGAATGAATGCTGAACGGCCGGGAGAACCGCAAATATGGACAGCTGAGTCGCGAAAGAGAAAGATAAGCTCACAAAGTTAATAAACGAAATCAGCGAACTAAACGGTGGAGATAAAAATATTTTGGAGAAATATATCAATCGTGAAAAAAGCGAAAATAATCATCAGAATCTATTACAATAAACGGATTAAGATCATCAAATGTTAATGGCACCATCGTCTGGCAGTTACACATGTCTATAGTCATAAGTTTGATTGTGTTTTCGGACATCAAATTTATGACCCCCGATGATCAACACCTTATCTTTTGTCCATTTAACCTGTGGTGTTCTCCGCTCAGCGTAATAAATTGCCCACTCCTTCTTTCGAGAATTATCTCTCAAAACGGCCAAAACGGTATCATCTGCCAATCCATTTGATTCATAATATAGAGTTACTGTGTAGGCTTTTGTCGGTGATGGATACTGAGTATAAATATCCGTGCGGGGCAAGAAATCCAAGTTGTATAACCAATTGTAAGTAAAAATAATCAGTAGTATAAAAGACATGCCTGTTGTAATTAAGAAAGGTAAGCTATTCTTTTTATACGGATTTGACCTGATGCGTTGTATGAACCTAGTGATCACAATAAATATATTCACTATAAATAGAACCAATAATACAACTGCCAGAATTAAGCATAAATTATATTTTATTTCAGTCATCTTCCCCCTCCTTTTTTATGGATTACAAAGATAATACGAATCAATACTTTTTCATTCTGCCAGGTTTTCCCTTTAAAAAAACACCTAAAACATAGTTACTCTATGAATTTTTGAAGGAACTACATCACTCTCCCATTGAAGGGAGGTGATGATTTTAGCCAAAACAACTTTGAACAAGCACATCATGCCTCATGGGCTCAGGCATACGCATGCCATTATGCTGTTTGAGAGCCCCATAGACGACATCATATCTGTGGGCAAACGGCTGGGAACAGTAGTCGAACTCACAGTAAATGTCTATGTTCACTTTACCCAGAGCCTGGAAAACGGATTGATCCACAATCTTCAATCCTATTTCACGTATGAAATTTGCGGGGGACAATTGAGGGCAAATCACTTTCGCCCCTCTCTTAAATCCCTTTACTGCACTCTCTTAAACATCTTTTCCATTTCGTAGCTTGAGAAGTGGACAATCACCGGACGGCCATGCGGGCAGGTGAACGGATCTTTAGCTTTGCCCAGCGTGTCGAGCAGCGATTGGATTTCGTCGTTGCGTAGGTAATGATTGGCTTTGATTGCCCGCTTGCAGGACATCATGATCGCCAGTTTTTCACGTAACTTTTTGATCGAAACCTTACCGCTTTCGATCAACTGATCCACCGTGTCCTCAATCATCTGCTGCTCGCGGCCCTTGGGCATCCAAGTCGGATAAGCATGGACGACGAGGGTGCGATCACCGAAAGGTTCGAAGTTGAGGCCGATGGTCTTCAAATAGTCATGATATTCCATGACCGTTGCGTACTCAGAGGCATTGAATTCGAAGGTCAGCGGCACGAGCAGTTCCTGAACGTCATGGGCTGTTTGACCAATTTTCTCGCGATAATATTCATAGTTGATCCGTTCCTGGGCGGCGTGCTGGTCGATAATATAAAGACCATTTTCATTTTGAGCGAAAATATAGGTGCCATGCATTTGCCCTATCGGCCATAGCTTTGGCAACCGCCGTGTCTCTTCCGCCTCTGAATCGTCCTCTTCATCAAAATTTATCGGCGAGGGATCTGCGGCCGGAATCGCCTGTTCCGCCGCTGGCGCTGCCTCAGCCTTGCCTGCGGCGAATGCTTTCCCGCCGTCTTCATGAATTTCTTCCGCTAGCGGTCTTTCCGCCGGCTGATCTGCTGACTGCTGCTCTACTCTGCAGGTTTCTACTTCCGGGCCGGTGACGACTTTTTGCGAGAAATCCAGCGCCTGCTGCTGATTTTGCTGCGGTTTCGCTTCCCGCGTTTTGGTGCCAACTTCGGGAATCAGACGCTCCTTGTGAAAAGCCTTTTGCAGTGTGTCGCGGATCAGTTCGCAGAGATCTCTTTCTTTACTGATTCGGGCCTCAAGTTTCGACGGATGGACATTAACGTCGATCAGTGACGGATCCATGTGGATATGCAGCACGCAGATCGGATAACGGCCAATCATCAGCAAGGTGTGATAACCCGCAAGGATGCTGTTAAAAATCGGATAGTTAATAATAAAACGATTGTTGATGATGATATAAACATACTGCCGGCCGGCACGCGAGATCTGTGGATGGACGGCGACGCCTTCAATGTGAAAATCAAGCGAGTCACCGTAAAAGGGAATCGCCGCTTGCGCCGTGCGGATGCCGTAAACCGCAGCCAGAACGTGGCTCAATTCGCCGCTGCCATTGGTCATAAAGATATTTTTTCCATCATGATTCAGCGAAAAGCGAACGTCCGGATAGGATAAAGCCATTCGATTAATCACATCGGTAATTTTACCCAGCTCAGTATGAATGCTTTTCAAGTATTTCAACCGCGCAGGTGTATTGAAGAACAAGCGACTGACCGTGATCTCCGTCCCCTTACGGCTTTCTGCACTACCGGATTGGATGACATGACCGCCCTGCAGCACGAGATGGGTACCCGGATGCTCGCCGTCCGAAGTTTTCAGTTCGAGATAGGAGACAGCAGCAATACTAGGCAGCGCTTCACCACGGAATCCAAGCGTACGAATATGGAAGAGATCAGCGTCGTCATGAATTTTGCTCGTCGCGTGACGCTCGAAGGCAATCTGGCAATCTTCCGGAGCAAAGCCCCTGCCATTGTCGGTCACCTTAATCGATTTGAGGCCGCCTTCTTCAATATCGATCACAATTTTGAGTGCATCCGCATCAATCGCATTTTCTACCAATTCTTTGACGACTGATGCCGGTCGTTCCACAACTTCTCCTGCCGCAATTTTATTGGCGAGCGACTCGCTTAATCGTTTGATTTCACCCATTTCGATTCCCCCTCTCTCTTAATGTTTCAATGCCTTCTGCAGCGCATAGAGCTGATTCATCGCATCCATCGGCGTCATCGTGAGAAGGTCGATTTTTTCCAGATCTTTAAGTACCTTTTGTTCACGACGACTTGTCTTTTTATTTGAAGCGTCTTCCGGAGCAGCAAATAAAGCCAATTGTTCCGGTTGATCCGCAGGCGTGTCGCTCGCAGCCGCTGTTTCTTCATGAACAGTCGGCATGTCGCTCGACGACACCATATTTTCTCCCTTGTCCGCTTCCAGATCCTGAAGAATTTCATTGGCGCGTTCAATCAGTGTCTCCGGCAAACCGGCGAGCTTGGCGACATGGATGCCGTAGCTTTTATCCGCTTGCCCGTCAAGCACCTTATGAAGAAAAACAACGTTACCATGCTCTTCCATTGCTCCGACATGGACATTTTTCAGATGATCCAGCTTTTCATCGAGAAAGGTCAGCTCGTGATAATGCGTCGAAAAAAAGGTTTTCGCAGCAATATGGTCGTGGATATATTCAACAATTGCCTGAGCGATCGCGATACCGTCATAGGTCGATGTGCCGCGGCCGATTTCATCAAGCAGAATCAAACTATTCTGCGAGGCATGGGTCAATGCATATTTTGCTTCATCCATTTCGACCATGAACGTGCTTTGGCCGGAGACGAGGTCGTCGGCCGCACCGATCCGCGTAAAAATTTGATCGAAAATCGGCAGATGTGCTTCTTCCGCCGGCACAAAGCAGCCAATCTGCGCCATGATCGCAGTCAGAGCTGCCTGACGCATATAAGTACTCTTGCCACCCATATTCGGACCCGTTATGAGCAGCATGTCGACATTTTTATTCATTTGAATATCATTGGCAACAAAAAAGCCATTCTTCATCACTTTTTCAATCACCGGATGGCGGCTGTCTTTGATCGAGAGTGTCCGATCATTGGAAAACGTCGGCCGAATATAGCCGTTTTCATCACTGACCGAAGCGAAACTCTGCAGCACATCAAGTGCACTGACGAGCCGTGCTAGTTTCTGGAGCTGCACTGCCTGATCCTTGATTTTAAGCCGGACATCACTGAATAGCTGATATTCAAGATCCACGCGCTTTTCTTCGGCCTCCAGAATCACCCGCTCTTTTTCTTTTAAATCCGGGGTGATGAAGCGTTCAGCATTCGAGAGTGTTTGCCGGCGCTCGTAGCGGCCCTCGGGAAGCAGCTTCAGATTCGGCCGCGACACTTCGATATAGTAGCCGAAGACACGATTATAACCGACCTTCAGTGATTTGATCCCCGTTTCCTGCCGCTCACTGGCCTCAAGCTCGGCGATCCAGCGTTTGCCGTTTTTGGAAGCATCGCGGTAGCGATCGAGCGTTTCATCGTATCCGGAGCGGATCATGCCGCCATCTGCCGCCGAAAAAGGTGGATCATCAACGATCGCTTTTTCGATCAATGCCCGTACCGATTCGCAGGGATCCATCTTTGTTTCGTAGTCCGCGAGTGCCGGTTCATCCATGCTCGTGAGAATTCTTTTGATTTCCGGCACCTGTTCGAGCGACCGTTTCAATTGCATCACTTCACGTGGGTTGACGTTGCCAAAGGAGACCCGACCGACAAGTCGTTCGAGATCATAGACATTATTCAGCGCCTCACGCAGCGATTCACGTTCCAGCAAATGGCTTTTCAGCGCGCTGACTGCATCAAAACGCCTGGCGATGCGTTCTTTATCTAATAGAGGCTTCTCAATCCATTGTTTGAGCCGCCGACCGCCCATCGCCGTCTTCACGTCATCGAGCAGCCAGAGCAGCGATCCATAAGTTTTCTTGTTGCGGCTTGTCTCTACCAGTTCAAGATTGCGCCGTGAATGCGGGTCGAGCATCATATACGCCTGCACATGATAGACATCGGCCACTTGAAGATGATCGAGCGAGCGCTTCTGCGTTTTCACGAGATAGCTAAGCAGACGTCCGAGTGCATGAACAAGTTTATCCTGATCAATGCCGCGGGCGATCGACTGGAGGGTTTCAGGCACCTCGTCTTCTTTTTCCTCGGATAACGTCAGGTTCAGTTGCTCAGACAATTGTTCACGCTTATCATTCGGAAAATCGTCAGCGACGACCAGTTCGCGGACATCATTTGCATCAATCTCCTGAATGGCCCCGTCCCAAGACGGGATCAAGGTCACCTTTGTCTCACCAGTCGTCAGGTCGCTCAGGGCGAGCCCGATCGACTCATCGGTAAACAGACTGAGTGCCGCGAGATAATTATTACGTTTCGGTTGCAACGAATCCTCTTCCATTACCGTTCCGGGTGTGATCATCTGAATGACTTCGCGCTTAACCATGCCCTTGGCGAGCTTCGGATCTTCCATCTGTTCGCAAATGGCAATCTTATAGCCTTTGTCGATTAATATTTTGATATATTGTTTGACCGCGTGGTAAGGCACGCCGCACATCGGTATGTATTTATCATTCTTTCGCGAAGTTAGCGTGATTTCCAGTTCCTTGGACGCTTTCAGCGCGTCATCGAAGAATAATTCATAGAAATCACCAAGTCGAAAAAAGAGAAAAGCATCGGGATACTGCGCCTTAATTCCCAGATATTGCTCAATCATTGGTGTATAACTCATGGGTTCGATTCACTCCAGCTTCCGTTTGTTCATCTCTTAATTATAGCATAGAGTCAGCGAAAGATAGGGGAATCAGTTTGTAATAATCAATCGATTTTTCAGAGATTTTCTGCCAACAATGAATCTTTTCCCCCGTAGAGCACGGCTTGTTGTATAATATATAGAAATATCAGAAAAGAGAAGGTTGGCGCATCGATGATCGAAGCATGCGAACGATTAAAGAGGAATGTGCGACAGGTTCTGGTCGGAAAGGATACACTTACTGAAAATCTGCTGATCGCGCTGATTTGCGGTGGTCACGTGCTGATGGAAGATGTCCCTGGCACTGGAAAAACAATGCTGGCAAAAACGCTGGCCCAATCCATCCGCGGTGATTTCAGGCGAATTCAGTTCACCCCGGATATCCTGCCGTCGGATGTCACTGGGATAAATTATTTCAACGTGAAGACGCAGAATTTTGAAACGCGGTTTGGGCCGGTTATGACCAACATTCTGCTGGCTGATGAGATTAATCGGGCGACGCCGCGCGCACAGTCGAGCCTGCTTGAGGTGATGGAAGAGCATCAGGCAACGATTGAAGGCGAGACTCATCCGATTGACGGGCCATTTCTCGTCATCGCCACACAGAATCCGATCGAGTCTCAAGGAACATTCCCGCTTCCAGAGGCGCAGATGGATCGCTTTTTCATGCAGCTGTCCTCCGGTTATCCTTCTTTCGATGAGGAACGGGCAATGATGCGTCTGTATCAGCAAAACAGTCCACTGGAGACCCTGCAACCCGTATTTACGCTCGATGAGATTGCCACGCTTCAGGAAGAAGTGAAAACCGTCAGCCTGAGCGATACGGTCGCCAGTTATTTGCTGCAGCTCGTGCGCAGAACCCGCGACCATGAGTGGATCGCAAATGGGGTCAGCCCGCGCGGAACACTTGCGCTGATGCGCGCCGCTCAAGGGCGGGCGTTTATCACGGGCAGAGACTATATCATTCCAGAAGATGTCAAGGCAGTGGCCATCAGCGTACTCGCCCACCGGCTCGTCCTATCAATGGACGGTGAACTGCATACAACCAAAGAACAGTTCATGGCTCATCTGCTCTCTGAATTGCCGGTGCCGGTCGAATCAGCAACCGGAGAAGACCAATGAACTGGTCCATTGATTCGCTGAGTGAGGACGTGCGCAATCTGCTCGCGCTTACTGGATTGCTTATTTTAGTGATCGGGTTCATGACTGGCAGATACGTCCTGTGGAGCATGGCTATCTTCTTCCTACTCCTCGCTTATTTTTCGAAAAAGATTCTAATACATAGGATTCACCATCTGGAACTGGATAATAGCGACAAGGATCTGCGGCTGATTCCCGGCGAGGACGGCGAATTTGCTTTGTCTTTTATCAATCATTCACGCCAGGCTTTTCCAACATTCCAGGGTTATTTCACATTGGATCCGCTGGTGACTTTAGCCGGTGAGCAGGAGAAAGCGAAGGAAATGAAATTTGAAGTATCTGTTCCGGCTCACAGCAGCGCCAAAATCAGTTTTCGTATCCATGCCGATACGCGCGGTGTCGCTCGGATCCGCTCACTCCATCTCTCGTTTTCCGATCCATTGCATATTGTGCAAGCGGCTCTCAGTTATGACCAAATGATTAAAAACCGGATCATCGTCTATCCGCGGCCGGAAAAAGTTCCGCAGCCGGAGCGGCGCCAACAACAGGCCATCGGATTCGATCCGTCACCCTTTTCTTTATTTGTCAATTTTTCCGCGCCGGTCGGTACCCGTGATTATCAGCGCTCGGATTCCTTTCGTCATATTCATTGGAAGGCAAGCGCGCAGCTAGGAAAAATGCAGACCAAAACGTTTGAAAAAATTGCTCCGGTGTCTTGGACTTTTTTATTGTTGACACCGCCAAATCATTATCATTTTCAAACAAGTCCCGATTTTGAACGCCGACTTTCTGCAGCTGCCTGGCTGATGCGCTGCGCCTATAAGCAAGATATACGTTACGCTATTTTCAGCAATACAAAAACGATGGGGAATCTGCCTTTTAATGGCGTTGAGGCCGATCAAGGTATCCGTCAATTGAAAAAAGGCTGGTCTTTTCTCGCTTTTATTCAACACTGGCAGATGAAAACACCAATTGATCAAGCGTTAACCGCCATTCACCAGAAGATTCAGCGAGGAAGTACAATTATTCTGATTGAGGACGGGGAGCAAAGCGGCTCTGCGCACATTCTTAAAAACCTTCAAAGAGAAGGTCATTCCATCTATCACCTGCGCCTTAGCGGCGAAACGGCTCAGCTCGATCCCGATCAGATGAAAAAAGAGGGGAGGGGGAAGGATAATGGAACGTCTGCAACGCGTGCTGCCTGTAGCATTTTATAGCGGCTGCGTCTGGCTGCTCACCTATTTGGCGTTGCTCCTTGTTTCCGGCGGAAATTGGTCAATCGCCGGTCCGCTGCTTCTGCTTTTCATTCTGGATCACGTGCTGTTCCTTGTTTTTCGGCAGCGTCGCCAGATGACCTGGGCGATTTTTATTGCGTTAACAATGGTTTGTGCATTGATTGGTCTGCTATTCTTTCATTTCCGCTTATACGCGGGGTTTTTGCTTGTGATCATCTGGAGCTATTTTCTCTCGCCAGAGACCCGTGATTCTGGCCATCTTTGGGGCATTTTTTTAATTTCAACAGGTGTTGCCGTGCTGGATTATCTGCTCCCGTTTTCGCCACATCTGGCTTTTTTGGCCGTTCTTTTGGCTGAACTCGTCTTCATTGCCAGCTATCTTCTGTGCCGAGATCGAAAGAATTTACTACTGGTGAGTCTGACAGGATTTTTTCCACTCGCTGCGCTTGCGCTCGGCGTGTTGATTTCTTACATCTGGCCTTTTTTTCTCTCGATTTTTAATTTTTTATATTGGAAAATCCTGAGCAGGTTCCTAAGCGAGGGCTTTTCGCTGTTTTTCGCTTTGATCAATCACTTGGCGGATAAGGATCGCTCACCACTTTCGCGGACGCAAAAAGTGCTGAAAAAAACAAGTAATCAGCCACCTTCTAGTCACCAGGGGTCAAATTCCTTCTCTTTCATTCAGCAGTACCGCTGGCTGTTTCTGCTGCTGATCGTTCTGATCGCGGCACTGATTCTTTTCCGTTTCTATCGAAAACGGAAAATCAATCAAGAAGCGGATTCACACTTCGATCAGTCCTCCGTGACTATCAAAAGCAGGATAGCAGCCGGCATTAAAACGAAGCCGCCTTTTTGGAAATCATTCGTCCCGCCGGTCAATCCGATCCGCCGCGCTGTTTTCCAGTTGCAAAAAGAGGCAAGGAAGAAAGGCTTCGGACGTGCGCCTGGCGAAACCCTAAACGAGTGGGTGCGGCGCCTGGGTGTTCCTTCAGCGGACTCCGATTGGATCTCCTGTTACGAAAAAATGCGATATGGTGAGAAGTTTTTAGACTCTGAAGAGAAAAAACGTTTTTTTGAATCTCTTCATTCCTGGAAGAAACAAATTGAGGAAAATGCGACGAAAAAAGGTGAGGCATGATCGCTACTCCGCTGTCTCCGCTCGAAATTTTTCTCCACAAAAAAGAGGAGCGGATTTTCTTCTTTTTCCGCCCCTCCTCTCGCTGCGAAAAAAATCTGCACTCTGATCCCTTCCTCAGGTGAATGCAGACGCAGCCTATTCAATTTTTCAACCTTGAAAGGGGGAGCCTTACTTTTGCTTACTCATCATCATTCGTGAGAAAATCAGAACTCAGACCGCTCAATTCTTTGTCCAGGTCATCCTCTTTCTCATCCTCATGTTCGACTTCAACCAGACCATCGCCATCAACCTGAACCTTAACTTTCGTCTCGCCAACAATCTCTACAAGGAATTCGCGTTCAACCTGTGCTAAAACCTTCGTACCGTTCGATGAAATCTTCGCTTCGAGACAATTCGGTTCCTGAAGCGGACGGCACAACACATCGACGCGTGAAATCAGCTTCTTGTCACGAAGCGTTAGCGGCACGCGATCCCGATAATCGACGGTCTCGCAAACGACCTCAGTCCGAGTGTTTTCGTTGAACGAATACCACGTATTAATGTCATAAGTTCCTTCGACAATAACTGCGTCCTTATGATACGAGGTTTTATATTTATGATTGATCACCCAGCATCCAAGGATATTCGAAGGTCTATGCGTTGGTGTTACAGTATGTGCGGACTGACTGAATTTCTTGCCTCTTCCGCAAACCGCTTTCGTAATAATTTCTCTATATGCATTCTCTGCCAAGAGTCCAAACCTCCTTTGCCTTCTTCATTGTCATGTTATGCAGGGCAAATGACACGTGTGAATCGAAAGGCACATCGCAACAGAAAAAAATCTCCATTGAATTTTAAAAGGGAGAACGGTCAAGTCGATGATGCGTTCAATGGAGACAAAGAAAGAATAATCGGACGCGCAACGCTTTTGATAGAAAGAAAACGCTCAACGAAAAAGAGGCGGCTTGCTGTTAAACCTTCGGCTGCGTAGGCAACCTTTTCGATAAGTTAGAAAAACCGGGCAAAAAACACCCGGTTCTTTGACTTGCAGCTAAGCTCCGGAGACTCGCTTGCCGCGGGCAGTCTGAGAGCCTCCTCGGTCAGGCATGAATCTGCGGGGTCTCTCTTAGCCTGCTCTTCCCGCAGGCGTCTCATCCCCTATGCTTCCCTGCTCTATTTCTTTACTTTCTTATCCTGTAAAAAAATCTTCGCTGATTGCCGAAGATTTTTTGTAGAAACTTATTTTTTTCCTAAATCAGGCAGCTTTTCAAGTGATTCATTCACTTTATTGGTAATCAATTCAGTGGTTTGCTGCAGCAGATCATTGGTTTCTGCCTGCAACTGTTTAAACGCCTGAACGACAGGAATCGCATCAAGCTCGGCCTGCAAGGCGTCAATTTTCGCTTCATTTTTGCGATAGGCTTCATGCTTCTGAAAATGGGCCAGGTTAACCGATTCCTTTTGCAGATATTTTATCTGATCGATCAATTTATCCACTTTTTTATTGGCTGAAATTTTGGCTTCCGCCTGCTTATAGGCCTGCACCTCGTCTAGTTCAGCCATTTGTTCAGCCATGGCTCGCGCCTCGTTCAGCACATCTTCCTTGGAATATCCGCTCATCTTCTAGCCACCTCCGGCTCCCGCTGCCACTCACCATCGAGCGACCAGATCTTCGCATCGGTGATTTTCACATGAACCAGCTGACCAATCAGCGATTTCGGGCCGTTAAAATTAACCACCTTATTCGTCCGTGTGTGTCCGGAAAGCACGTCAGCGTTCTTCCGGCTTCCGCCTTCGACGAGCACTTCAACCACTTGATCCTGATATTTTGCACTGCTTTCCGCCGCGTATTGATCAATCAGTTTGTTCAGCCGCTGCAACCGTTCCTTTTTGACCGACATTGGCACACTGTCCTTCATCTTGGCGGCAGGTGTACCCGCCCGCGGAGAATAGATAAAGGTATACGCCCCGTCAAAACGACATTCACGAACAAGTGAGAGGGTATCCTCAAATTGTTCCTCGGTTTCATTTGGGAAACCAACGATGATGTCGGTTGTGAACGAAGCGTTCGGCACCGTCGCTTTAATTTTGTGAAAGAGATCCAGATAACGTTCACGGGTGTAACCGCGGCCCATGATTTTCAATACATCTGAATTACCGGACTGAACCGGCAGATGAATGTGTTCACAGAGATTGCCACCCTTCGCAAGCACTTCAATCAAATGATCATCGAAATCTTTCGGATGACTCGTCATAAAGCGAACCCGTGGAATACCGATCTGGCGACATTCGTCCATCAGATTTCCCAGACCGTAATTCTCCAGATCTTTTAAATCTTTTCCATAGGCATTGACGTTCTGACCGAGTAAAGTGATTTCCTTATAACCCTGACGCGCCAGTTCGCGCACTTCAGCAATGATCTCCTCTGGACGTCTGCTTCGCTCCTTACCGCGCGTATAAGGAACAATGCAATAGGTACAGAATTTGTCACAGCCGTACATAATATTAACCCATGCCTGGGAGTGGCCGCGGCGCGATTGCGGAAGATTCTCGACAATGTCGCCTTCCTTCGACCAGACCTCAACAACCATTTCTTTGCTCAGGAAGGCCTCCTTGAGCAGCTGCGGCAACCGGTGAATATTGTGAGTGCCGAAGATCAGATCTACCCATGGATATTTTTCTAAAATTTTATTGACAACGGATTCTTCCTGCGCCATGCATCCGCAGATACCAAAAATCAGACCTGGCTTTTCCCGCTTCAATGCCTTGAGTTTACCAATATGTCCAAAGACTTTATTCTCCGCATTTTCACGAATCGCGCAGGTATTAATCAGGATGACTTCCGCCAAGGCAGTATCAGTTGTTTCCTCATAACCCATTTTTTCCAGTATACCCGCCATGACTTCCGTATCATGTTCATTCATTTGACAGCCATAGGTTTCGATCAAATAATATTTTCCTTTGCCAATCGCCCGAACCTCATCCGGAATGCTGAAATCATTGATGATGTGAACCGCTTCCCGGCGCCGGCGACGAGCATCCTTTAAGGATGGCGGTTGAAAATACTGTGAAAAATCGACCTTGCTTAACTTTGAGTCAACCACACTCAAGCACCTCACATTTCATCCCTAAATTATAGCAAAATCACTGACTAATAGAAAGAGATGCGGCGTGCACGCCGTAGATAGGAAAATCGATAGGTAAATCCGGTCCGATTTAATTTCCTCTAATTTCTCTTGGAAAGCGGCCAATAAATTTTCTTAATCATCTGTCTATTCAACTCGTACGTCTTCCAATAGAATTTCCTCGACCCGGTGATCCTGATAACTCAGCTCAAATTCCAATTTGATTCCATTCAAATGGTCAACATAACCAATGACTGCTGCGCCGGAGCCGTCATCAAAAAAATGATAATTCCTTTTTCCATATAAATGAATCACTTTTTTCTCCGAATCACCCAACCGGATTCCTTTTCTTGTCCGTAAGGGATTATCAAACGGATCGATATAAGCACCATCCTTGCCAATAGTTCCTTCAATAATGAAACGCATAATTTCACCTTTAGTCCTTCCAGAAATAACGGAAGCCGTTTCCATTCGATTCCCCCAGTGATAATAGTCGTAAAGATCATTGTTTTCTCTTGATAAGGGCTTACCCTGTTTTTCTCTGAATTTAGGAGAATTTATTGAATCGTGAACTCGAAAACCCCCAATTGCTTCGCGAGATAGATCCGTTGATCTTGTTAATTTGTCAGGTGCCCAAATTTTAACAAAGTAAAGAAAGATCATCGAAATTCCTGCCACTAAAATTACTAAAACGAAGACTGAGACTATTTTTTTATTC
This sequence comes from Sporolactobacillus sp., assembly GCA_047718855.1. Taxonomy (GTDB): domain Bacteria; phylum Bacillota; class Bacilli; order Bacillales; family Sporolactobacillaceae; genus Sporolactobacillus. Next base: position 117,447 of record JBDNRY010000002.1, read on the forward strand.
ATAACACACCTCGCTCTCTTGTTGCTGAACCCGTCTGATTTCGGCAGGAGTCTCACTTTTCGCGTCTGTGCTGAATTGATCAGTCGTTCAAATGATAGTTATCCAGAATTTTTTTTGCCTGGTAGCGTGAGAGATTAAAAGATTGCCACGATTGCGGCAAGTTCAATTGCCGATGCCGCTTGATAAGATCCATTTCCACATGTTTCTGGACAGACGAATCACCGACCCGAATCAGTTGTAACCTCTGTGGTATGGCATCGTCCGAGAGTGTTGCCAGGTAATTGACATCAATCTTGCCCGTTGTTTCATACCGAACGATATTGTTTTTCGTGATGATTCCGTCAATATTGGCATAGTTAAGCACCACGAAGAACGCCAGAGCCGTGAGAAGATAGAAACGGAACAGCTTCATTCTTGGCTGCCAGATCCGGTAACTGGTTCCAATGAACAGGACAAACAGGAAGATCATGAAGGCATGCGTGATAATCCGCAGTCTTGTATATCCGTAGACGTTTTCGTAGACCGCCATCCGGATAAAAGCAGAGGTCAGGATAATGAGTGTACAGCCGACAAGCAAGGTTTCCAACCAGCGGACGATGGCGCCCTTTTCCTTTTTGGTGAAGTGAAAGAAAAGAACCAGCAGGCTAAGATTGATCAGCGTGACGATGACCAGCTCAAAGAAACCGCGTCGCGCGTACTCCGAATAGGTAAAATGTGCCGGTAATCCCAGATCAATCCCGCCAAACAAATATGAGAATTGAATCAGGGTGAAGAGGAGATAGAGCGCATTGATCACGGTCAAAACGGTCAGAATGATCACTCGGTCCAGTCGAAAGTTGGGACCGATTCCCGAATTCAACTCCAAAGCAGACCAGAAATTTTTACCGGGACGACGCAGACTCCAGATATAACTGAACGAGAGGACGGCAATAATGCCCGAGAAAATGATTTGTCCGATCAGTGAACCCAGATCAAAACGAACAAATAGCGAGGGAATCCTTCCGAGCAGATGATTGAAGATTTGATCAGCCGATGAAAGAAGCGGGACGATGAGAAGAAGCAGTGGAATCGTTAAACCGATACCCGCTAAAATTTTCAAAAGGACACTTTCTTTTTTCAAACCGCTTCTTTGAATCAAGAAATGCCCAACGATTCGAAAAGGCAGAAGACAGTAGACAAACGGACGGTATAAGAAACCGAAAAAGATGTCGAGAATAAATACTGGCGACTTTACTCGAGATTTCCCGGAAGCCAGTGATGTTTGCATCACGATCAGGATAGGAATAATTAGAAAATTAAGGATCATAAAAATAATATTGCTGAAAAAAAGATACGAAAACGACAGCAGGATCACGGATAAAAAGAGATAAACGCTGTCCAACCCCTGGACGGAAAATTGTCTCCGCAGTGCCCCACTGCAAATCGCATAAAAAGCAAGCACAAATATCGGAATGGAGATGCCTAAATTCTGCTGATAGAATAAAACGTCCGCGAGAATGCCTAATAGAATCGTTCCAAACAGCAAAATTTGACTTTTTGAGAGAACCCGGCGTGCATTCGTGTTCTGCAAGTTCTTTGAATCATTCATCGGTGGTCATCCACCCTTCCACTAGATTTTGATTTTATCCGGTTCGAATTCAAGCAGAGAACCCGGCTAGCCGTTCAGTGCCAAGCAGATGGCTCCTGAAGCTGAAAAACAATCCTTAACAGGGAAAATCCGCTGAAAGAAGGAAAAGCAAGCAGGCATCAATCGTTTTCGTCGCTTTTTCAATTGCCCTCAATTGTCACTCCTGATTAAATCACAAATTGATTATAGCATAGAAATTATGGAAAAAGAATATTTATTTATTGTTTATCAATAATTAATAATTGCTATTCAACAAAATAAGAAAAACCGGGCAAAAAACGCCCGGTCCTTTGACTTGCAGGTACGCTCCAGGAACTCGCTTGCCGCGGGCAGTCTGAGAGCCTCCTCGGACAGACACGAGTCTGCGGGGTCTCTCTTAGCCTGCTCTTCCCGCAGGCGTCTCGTTTCTTCGCTTCCCTGCTCTATTTTTTATACTTTCTTATCTTTAAAAAAAAGCCGTGTTTACGGCTTTCCGATCATTCAATCGTTTATTTAAGAGGACTAAGATATATGCCCTGGAAAATTAGGCTCTCTCGAAGTGCGAGACGCAGCAGGAAAATTTATTTTCGCGGACTCTTCTTCATTTTCCGCAGCGGATTACTCAATCTCACAGGCCTCAGCAAGCAATTCAATCAGATGGACCGCCTTAATCCGCCCCTGGAGATGCTCCCGTTCAATGCCTATATTCATTTGCAGCAGGCAGCCCGGATTAGTGGTGACAATTCGATCAACGGACTGTCTCTTGACGTCCCCCATCTTTACATCCAGTATTTCCATGGAAGGCTTGAAGTTTACTAAATTATAAACACCCGCCGAACCGCAGCAGAAATCCGGATCATCCAGTGGTTGGAACGTGATTCCTTTTATCTTATTAATCAGATTTTTTGGCTCATCAACTACCTTCTGAACATTCGTCATATGACAGGAGGGTTGCAGCGTCACTCGTTCTTTTAATTCTTTTTTGAACGGTAGATCCAATTTGTCCAACAAAGCACTGATATCGATCGACTTCTCTGAAAAACGCTGCGCCCGCGACTCCCATTCGGGATCATTTGTGAATAATTGCGGATATTCGCTGAGCATGGCTCCGCAGCCGCCAGCATTATTGATAATATAATCAACCTTCTCTGATTCAAACGCTTCGATGTTCCGTTTGGCCAGTTCCCGACTGATCGCTTTTCTCCCGTCATGCAGATGCAAGGCACCACAGCAGGCCTGTTTTTTGGGAATCAGCACATCGCAGCCGCCGGAGGCCAGCAATTTGATGCTCAAATCATTGATCCTGCCAAATACGGTGTCCATCACACAACCCAGGAAAAAAGCCACTCGGTACTTGGCCGGCTGATGAGTCGCTTGAACAGCGTGCAGGTGTTTCAGACCTCGCGCGCGGATTTCTGGCGTCGCTTGTTCAAAAGTAGCCAGATTCTCGGGCAGCAGACGGTTCATATGCGTCATATGGGCGAGATCTCTCACACCTGATTTCTGGTAGAACCAAAGCAGACTGCCGGCCGCAGCCATTAATCGATGCTTTGGGAAAACCTGTTTATAAAAAAGATTTTCCTCAAATTTTTTCAGTGGCGGCACGGAGTCTTTTTGCTGATCGAACAGAGCTTCTTTGGCTGATTCCAAAATTTTCCCATACTCCACATGAGTTGGACATACTCGTTCACACGCCCGGCAGCCCAGGCAAAGATCGATCGGTTCCTTTATTTTTTCGAGCGGAATTTTCTTCTCCGCCGCCATCTTAATCAGATTAATTCGCCCTCTTGGCGATTGCGTCTCCTTTTCCATTGTTTTATACGTTGGACAGGCAGGCAGACAGGTCCCGCACTGGATACAGTTGAACGTTTCATCATAAGCAAGTTTTTTCAGCGGATCCTCTCTCATTCAGACAACACCAGCTTCGAACCGGGAACGGGAAATATTTTTCCGGGGTTGAGAATATTATTCGGATCCCAAGCAGTTTTGACTCGCTCCATCATCTCAATGGTCTCTGGTGAGAATTCCCAGGACATGAAAGCACTTTTCATCGTTCCAATCCCATGCTCGCCCGATAATGTCCCACCTAACTCCAATGCGGCTGTAAAGATGGCTTCGATTGCCTGTTCGACGCGAATCATCTCCTGTTTATCCCTTTTATCGCAGATAATATTCGGATGCAGATTACCGTCGCCCGCGTGACCGAAGACGACTAAATCAATGGCAAACTTTTTCTTGATATCCTGAAGGCGCTGACAGAATTCAGGAATTTTGCTTCGCGGTACTGTCGCATCTTCGGATATTTTCGTCGGCTTCTGGCGGACAATCGCCGGTGAGACCAATTTGCGTGCTTTCCATAACTCCGTTGCCTCTTCCTCTGTTTCTGCTTCTCGAATCTCACGCACCTTTAATTGTGCAGCGATTTCTTCGATTCTCTTCATTTCATCATCAATCGCCGCTGGATGACCGTCCAGTTCCACGAGCAGAATGGCCGCACAATGGACGGGAAGGCCGAGCGGGCGATAGGCTTCTACTGCCTGAATCGAAGCTTGATCCATCATTTCAATCTTAGAAGGGAGGATACCTGAAGTCAAAATTCGGGTAACCATTTGACCTGAATCAACAAAATGATCGAAGCTAATCATAATCGTCCGGGTGGCAGGCGGGCGCGGAACCAGACGCAAAATCGCCTCAGTAATGATTCCGAGAGTCCCTTCCGATCCAACGATTAATTTGGTCAAATCGTAACCGCTGACATTCTTGACTGTTCGACCGCCCGTATGGATGATTTCACCCTGCGGCGTCACCACTTCCAGCCCGATGACATAATCCTTGGTCACCCCATATTTCAGGCAGCGCGGCCCACCCGAATTTTCGGCCAGATTGCCTCCAATGGTTGAAAAATGCGAACTACCAGGATCCGGTGCATACATGAGCCCGTATTTCGCAGCCGCGTCATCGATCGATGCCGTAATTACCCCCGGCGATACCACTGCAACCATATCCTCCGGATCAATCACCAGCTTTTGCCGCCACTGGGAAAAATCAAGGACAATGCCGCCCCTCACTGGAAGCGGCCCGCCGCTCAGACTGGAGGCCTGCCCACGAGGGGTGACCGGTATTTTATAACGATTGGCCAACTTCAACACCGCTGCCGTCTCTTCAGCTGATATGGCCTGAATGACCAGATCCGGCCGGTAAAAGCCAAATGAAGCATCATACCCATAACTGACTAAATCCTCATCACTGGTTAAAAAGCGGCGGGAATCTCGGATTATTTTTTTCAAATTCTGAAGGACTGCTTTCCCTAATGTCATTGTCTCACCCCAAGAATCGCTTAATTTCATGTTCCATCTCTTCTTAATGATAACGCTTTCAGTGAAGGATCGTAAAGTAAAGGCCATTCATCTCTAAAGAGAACGTGCTCCCCGCAACACTCTCACTTGAGCCCGTCTAAAGAAAAACACCAAAAGGGAATCTTTCCTCTTCGGTGTTTTACAAACTGCCCACTTTTTCCAGCTATATTCTTGATTACCTTTCGGAGCTGATCATGGCTTGTCTTATTGTTCGTCTAAAAATGATAGCGATATTTCTTTTCAAGGCGGCTCTGGTTCTCACAGAAACTCGCACCGGATTAGCGCGACTCAATAATTAATTTTATCGCGGTCCTCTCTTCCCCATCGATCAATATATCCGTAAAAGCCGGGATACAGATTAAATCCAGTCCGCTCGGAGCCACGAAACCTCTGGCAATGGCTACTGCCTTAACCGCTTGATTCAGCGCGCCCGCTCCAATTGCTTGGATTTCCGCTGTCTTCTGCTCCCTCATTGCATGTGCAAGGGCACCGGCAACCGAATTAGGTACAGATTTTGCTGATACTTTTAATACATCCATTGACTTTGTCATCTCCTTATGAGGATTGCCCATAATAAACTATATTCTCATGGGAGATGACTATTCCTGCCGAATCGGATGACCGGTAAATTCTTCTAATCAGCAGCGCGGATTAATCAAAAAACGGATGATCATCATTAATCAGCACGCGATCGATTTTCCTAGCATGGCCGTTCTTCTCATCAATATCAATCACAACAGCCCCTAATTGTCCAGGACCCGGTGCGCCTTCGAAACGGACCGGCATCGAGGTCAAAAAACGCCGAGTTACCGCTTTACGGTCAACGCCAATAATCCCATTATAAGGCCCGGTCATGCCGACATCGGTCAGATAGGCAGTTCCTTCCGGCAGAATCCGTTCATCAGCCGTCTGGACATGTGTATGCGTACCGATAACAGCAGATACTTTGCCGTTCAGATACCAGGCAAGTGCTAATTTTTCACTTGTGGTTTCCGCATGAAAATCAATAAAGATAATGGGTGTCGTTTGACGTGCTTCTTCGACTAATTGTTCAATCACGCGGAACGGATCATCCAGAGCTGGCAAGAACACCCGTCCTTGGAGATTGATCACCGCAACCTTAGAAGCGTTCACCGAAAGGATGCGCATGCCTTGTCCCGGAGTCCCCTCTGGAAAATTTGCCGGCCGAACCATCTTCACCGCTTCATCGATAAAATCAAAAATATCACGATTATCCCATGTATGATTCCCCATCGTTAGAAAATCCGCACCGTTTTCAAGTAATTGATTATATATTTTTTTGGTTATTCCCTTGCCATGCGCACTATTCTCCGCATTTACGATGGTAAAAGCCGGTTGATATTTTTTTTTAAGACGGGGCAAGTAGTGGATCACCATTTCTCTGCCCGTTTGTCCGTAGACGTCGCCAACAAATAAAAGTTTCATTCCTTCACTCTTTTCTTAGAATTTATTCTTTGTCACAAGCTTGCGCGGCTTTATTTCGTCCAAAAATAAAAACGGCTTTCGCCGCTTTTATTTTTTATTTCGCGTATTCCACTGCCCGTGTCTCGCGGATTACCGTTACCTTGATATTCCCCGGATAATCCAAGTCATTCTCAATTTTCTTCGTAATCTCGCGAGCAAGCTGGAAGGATTTAGCGTCATCCACAATATCTGGCTGAACAATGATACGAATTTCTCGTCCTGCCTGAATCGCATAGGACTTCTCAACGCCCTCAAATGACTCCGAAATCTCCTCCAATTTTTCCAGACGGTGGATATAGGTTTCGAGCGTCTCGCGTCTTGCACCGGGACGAGCCGCAGATAACGCATCAGCAGCCGCAACCAGCACTGAAATAACTGAAGTCGCCTCTGTATCTCCATGATGAGAAGCAATGCTGTTAATAACAACGGAATGTTCCTTATATTTCGTCGCCAACTCGACACCGATTTCAACATGGCTACCCTCAACTTCATGGTCAATCGCCTTGCCGATATCGTGGAGCAGTCCAGCACGCCTTGCCAACATCTCATCTTCACCAAGCTCCGCAGCCATCATTCCAGCAAGAAATGCGACTTCGACAGAATGTTTGAGTACATTTTGCCCGTAGCTTGTGCGGAAATGCAACCGTCCTAAAATCTTTATCAAATCCGGATGCAAACTGTGGATGCCGACTTCGAATGTCGTCTGTTCACCATAGTCGCGAATCTTCTCATCGACTTCGTGTCTCGATTTTTCAACCATCTCTTCAATTCTGGCTGGATGGATTCGTCCATCCTGAACCAATTTTTCAAGAGCAATCCGCGCAATTTCACGGCGAATCGGATCAAACCCAGAAAGAATAACAGCTTCTGGTGTATCATCAATGATTAAATCAATTCCGGTGAGCGTTTCTAGAGCCCGAATATTTCGGCCTTCACGACCGATTATCCGCCCCTTCATCTCATCATTTGGGAGATTGACAACCGAGACGGTCGTTTCCGCAACATGATCCGCAGCACAACGCTGAATGGCCAGCGAAAGAATGCTTTTGGCTTTCTTCTCAGCATCCTCCTTGGCACGCGATTCAATGTCTTTGGCAATCTGCGCCGCTTCATGAATCGTTTCCTGCCGAACCTGATTCAGAATCCATTCCTTGGCTTCTTCGTTCGTCATTCCGGAAATGCGTTCCAATTCTGTTTGCTGCTTCTTCAGCAGCTCCTCCACTTTGCTTTCTATCTCTTCAATTTGTCGATTCTTCTTGCTTAGCGCTTCCTCCCTTTTGTCCAATGAACCCTCTTTATTATCAAGAGACTCGCTTTTTCGGTCCAGTAAATCCTCTTTCTGTACCAGGCGGTTTTCCTGCCTTTGAAGTTCATTTCTACGTTCACGGGCTTCGCTTTCTGCCTGAGACCTTAAAGTATGAACCTCATCCTTAGCTTCAAGAAGAGTCTCCTTCTTCAATGCCTCTGCATCCCGACGTGCGTCTTCCACAATCTGGTGTGCAGCGTTCTCGGCAGAAGCAATTTTCGCCTCAGCAATTTTTTTCCGGTAATAATACCCAATCAATAGACAAACCACAGAGACAAGCACAATGGAGATGATTGTTAAAATATTGCTCAATCTTTTCACCTCCTTGCTTTCCCATATCGTCAAGAAGTAAAATCAACTGCTTTTACTTTTGAGATGCTTAATAAAGAAACGATGGGGGAGCAAAACCACGTGCTGTTCTTTTTAGACGTGCCACATATTGAACCATTCCACATGAGACGCGAAGAGAACTTCGGTGCTGCAGCCCCTCTCAATCACGCCGCTCTTTCAGCACAAACTGGCAGAAAAATTTACATTTTCATTTGTCGGTAACTTAATAGTTACAATTTTATTGTATAGTTGCATATTTAGGTTGTCAACCTTGGGTACAATGAAATAAACCAGCTGATTTCTATTATTCCTAATTTTCGTACAAAAGATACATTGTTCTCTTTTTCTGGTGGTCTCATTCTCAATCCGCTCCCGCTTTATATATAAAATAATGCCCAAGCAGCCTGACGGGAGGTCCGATTGCCTGGGCATTAATGGGAGCCGATGAGTTCAGCACGTATTTTAAATCAAAATCAATCCTTATCTTCTGATTGATCATCTGCTGCATCCGGCGGAACAGTTACTTCATCAGGAGCGTCAGGAGCATCATCCAAGTGATAATGAACTCGGATTTGCTGTTTAATTTCTTCTTTGATTGCCGGATTTTCCTTCAAAAATAGTTTTGCATTTTCTCTGCCCTGACCGAGCCGCTCCTTGTTAAAGGAGTACCAAGAGCCGCTTTTCTCAATAATATCGAGATCAGAACCGATATCGAGAATTTCACCTTCCTGCGAAATACCGTGTCCATACATAATATCGACTTCCGCTTGTTTGAAAGGCGGAGCGACCTTATTCTTCACAACCTTAATTCTTGCACGGTTACCAACGATATCATTGCCGATTTTCAACGTCTCCGCTCGGCGTACTTCCAGACGAACCGAAGCGTAGAACTTAAGTGCACGGCCACCGGAAGTGGTCTCAGGATTGCCGAACATAACGCCGACCTTTTCACGGATCTGATTAATAAAAATAGCCGTCGTTTTAGACTTGCTGATTGCTCCCGATAGTTTTCTCAAGGCTTGGGACATCAGACGCGCTTGCAAGCCAACATGCGCATCGCCCATTTCTCCATCGATTTCAGCTTTCGGCACCAAGGCAGCAACCGAGTCGATAACAACGATATCCACTGCCCCGCTGCGCACCAGTGCTTCAACAATTTCAAGTGCCTGTTCACCCGTATCCGGCTGTGACAGCAGCAATTCATCAATATTCACGCCAAGATGTTCAGCATAGACTGGATCAAGGGCATGTTCAGCGTCAATAAAAGCCGCCTGACCCCCACCCCGCTGTGCTTCAGCGATCGCGTGGAGCGCGACGGTCGTCTTACCGGAGGATTCAGGGCCGTAAACTTCAATTATACGGCCACGAGGATAGCCACCGACGCCTATTGCTATATCTAATGCCAGGGAACCGCTCGAAACTGTTGACACACGCTGTTCCGGCTGTTCTCCCAGTCTCATAATCGAACCTTTGCCAAACTGTTTTTCAATCTGACGCAGCGCACTGTCCAGCGCCGCTTTTCTGTCATTTTTTTCAACCATCGCTTCGATTCATCTCCTTTGCTTCTTGCCTCTATCATACCTTTTTTCAATACTGAGCACAAGTGTTCGCAGAACATTTGATCGCTTTATTTTTCTGCCCGCAGGGGTTGTGCACTTAAATATCGGCGCACTAAATCGTAACCTGTTTTTGCGGATTGGATTCTGATTTTACGACGGGATCCATTGAACCGGTAGAGATAACTCTTGCAGTCCTGGCCATCATCAATCCCAATATAAACCGTGCCGACTGCTTTTCCCTCGCTTTTTTCAGGCCCCGCAACGCCGGTAAAACTGATACCGATTGAAGCTCCGCATTTCTCTCTGACAGATGCCGCCATTTTTTCCGCACAAGCTGCGCTGACTGCGCCTTCTTTCTCCAGCACGGCCAGCGGGACCCCCAGAACATGTTCTTTAACTTCATTTGTATAGCAGACAACGCCGCCTTTAAGTACCGCAGACGCTCCTGGAAGCGCCGTCAGCCATTCTGCTGCCATCCCGCCGGTGAGGCTTTCAGCAAAGGCAATTGTTTTCCCACTGCCCTGCAACAGGTGAAAAGCAATTTCACAGAGCGACTCTTCACCATAGCCATATAAATAGTCACCGACACGTGCCGTAATTTTCTGCTCGGTTTCATCAAGCAGACGCGCAGCCTCACTGATGTTCTGATGCTTTGCAGTCAGACGCAGGGTCACTTCGCTTTCCTTGGCCAGCGGGGCAATCGTCGGATTCGTCTGATTATCAATCAGGTCAATCAGCTTTGTCTCTAATTGCGATTCACCAATACCGAAGAATCGCAGCACACGCGACTGGATATGCTCCTCATTTCGGTGAGCTAGGTATTGAGCCGCAAAGTCGCGGAACATCGGTTTCATTTCGGACGGCACGCCCGGCATGAGCAGATACCTGTGTTTCCCGGACTCAGCAATCATTCCCGGAGCCATGCCTTGGTGATTGGGCAGTACATGGCTGCCTTCGATAATTAGCGCTTGCTTTCGGTTATTTGCTGTCATTTCCCGACCGGTCGTTTTAAAATACTCAAGAATGCTGTCCATTGCTTCCTGATCAGTAACGAGAGGCCGTCCGAGCACGCGGGCGACGGTCTCTTTGGTCAAATCATCACGCGTGGGACCCAGACCCCCTGTAAAGATTAAAAGATCGGCCCGCGATTCCGCATGATGAATCACCTCCAGAAGCCGTTCCTCATTATCACCACAGACCGTATGGAAATACACATTGATCCCGAGCAGGGCCAATTGTTCGGAAATGAACTGTGCATTTGTATTAGCAATTTGGCCAAGCAGCAGTTCCGAACCTACTGCAATAATTTCTGCGTCCATGAATCAAATCTCCCTTCGAATGCGCGTAATCTATTAACCTGTGATTCATTGCTCGTCTCTCACTCTATATTATCCGGCAGGCCGCGCCTTCATGCAACCCGCTGGTTTCTCACTTTGAGCGGAGAACAATTTCCCGGTTCTTATAGAAATAATCCGCGCCGGACAGGACCGTTAAGATCACCGCAATCCAAAGAATGATTTGATCGAGCGGGAACCCATTCACGCCAAATGGAATATTATTGAATAAAAATAAGATGATCGCCAGCATTTGTGAGAAGGTCTTCCATTTCGCAATTTTGCTTGCTGCGATAACGTCGCCTTCCTCGACGGCAATTAAACGTAAACCTGTCACCGCAAATTCCCGGGCAAGAATCAGGATCACCATCCACGAGGCCATCGTTCCAATACCGGCAAGCGACACAAAAGCACTCATCACGAGCAGTTTGTCTGCAAGCGGATCCATGAGTTTGCCGAAATTGGTGACTAAATGCCGTTTTCTAGCTATCTGTCCGTCCAGCCAATCCGTAAATGAAGCAAGAATAAAAAGAATTCCGGCGATTAGCTGTGCAACTGGGAGTTGAAAATTTCCCGCACCCAGTGTACCAAGTGAAAGAGGGGCGAGCAAAAAAATTAAAAAAACAGGAATCATAATCATACGCGAGACCGTTAATTTATTGGCAAGATTCATCAGAAAAACCCCTTTTACCGTACTTTTTCCCGAAAAAAAGAGCTGCCGATCCCGACAGGCTCTCTTTTCAAGTGAGTTCCTTATTTACTAAAATTAATGATTATATACTGAACCGTGTTCTGATTAGGAAATTTGAACGCTTTTCCGTTAATCTTTAATGATGTATTCGGCACGCTCCCGAATTGAATCTGAAGAGATTGCGATTGCGAGGCGTCAAACTTATAGTTCTTTTTTCCAGCTGCGCTCACGGTGCCCTGAGCCAATTGTTTTCCTGTTTTTGCATCGGTTGCCATAAACCAAGCGTTCTGGCCCGTTTTAGAAGCAACCGTTACATTGAATTTCGTTGTTCCTGTAAGTGTATATGTCGTACGATTGCCCTGCACTTGATCCTGCTTCAACTGCTGCGCGTCTGACGACGATGAAGAGGAAGCACTGGAGGCCGTACTTGATGAAGAAGCCGCCGAAGAACTGGCATTCTTGGTGCTGCTGCCCTTAAAAGAGACAGAAGTACCCGCCGACTGACGGCTGGCTCTGTTATTCTGATTGCCGGCAACATGGGAAATCAGAATATAAACCAGCATCAGAACAATGAGAATAAAAACAACAATAATTGTTTTATTGATCACTGAAGACCAATTCACAGAGGAAGAACTCTGACGCGTACGGTGCACCGATTTGGCGGCTGGCTCCTCACCCCCATCCGGTGGGGCCGTCCGCAGTTCAACCGGTTCATCTCTATCAAGCTTCGGCATTTCATCCGCATGTTCTTCAGCAAATGTGGAAAAATCAATGCCCAATGCCTCCGCATAGCTTTTAATAAACGCACGGGTATAAAATTTTCCGGGCAACTGACCAAAATCTCCTGTCTCAATCGACTGAAGATAGCGTTTCTGGATTTTGGTCTCTTCCTGCACTTCGTCAAGGGAAAGGCCCTTCTTCTCCCGTGTCTCTTTCAGTACCTGACCAAGTTCACTCAAATTAAAACACCTGCCATCTTAAATTGAAAATCTGATTCCGGCAAATCCGTTCGTCCGTTTCCTCGGAAACAAATAATCTAAGGATTGGGGGAACCTTTGCATTGGAGCCTAACCGGATATTCCAGACAACCGTTCTCCCGCCGGTTGCCGCCGCAGATCAAATCTTATGTATCGAGTCCTTAGCCGTTCAATGCCAAAAACCCTACTGGCATTCCTATTTCAATAAAAAATGAAATACTAATAAAGCTCCCGGGATTTCAGGAATATTCATGAGGACTCATCCGCATAGATTATTTCCAGATTCTTCCTTACTTATCAGGATAATCATTCATCCTTTTAGGGATCACTGCTGCCAGCCCCTCAGGCAAAGCGACGGGACTTCTAAGTCTGTCTTACGAGGCGGTCTCTATAAGTAATATTATCATAAGTTGTTCATTTTAACGATAATCTCAGCAAAAAAAGAGACGCTCAAAAGCATCTCTTTTTCATGAGCCCCTTTTATTGAGGCTGTAATTCGCTAACTTGATCGGAAGTGACCAACTTCAGCATGAGGCGGGCAAGATTATGCCGTTCGGAATCATCGGCAACACGCCACAAGTCAGACATCACCCGTTCCTGCTCCGTTTTCGGATCAACATTACGGCTCAAATAATCGCCAATTTTTTTGGCGAAAATCTCCAGTGTCTGCTCATTCATTCCCAATTTTTCGGCCTGTTCCACTTTATCCCCAAGAAAATCTTTCCAGCGTTCCCAATTTTCAATTGCCTGCACATTAAGACCTCCCTTGGATCAGATTTAATTGACCTTGCAGGATTAGATTGTCGTTTATTCAAACGTTCTATGCTGGAAAATGGATGCAGATTAGCAATACCAGGCACCATTTGCCGAAATGACCTGTCCGCTGATATACGAAGCATCCGCACTCATCAAAAATTGAACAAGTGCGGCAATCTCATCCGGCTGACCGAGTCTTCCCATTGGAATATCCTCTCGAACCAGATCCAGGTCTTCGCTGCTAAACCGATCCAGCATCGGTGTTTGCACCGCTCCCGGCGCGACCGCATTCACTGTGATGCCGCTCGGAGCCGTTTCTTTGGCCAAAGCTTTGACCAGACTGTTCTGCCCGCCTTTAACCATCGAATAGAGAACCTCCATCGAGGCACCCGTGAGTCCCCAGATCGATGAAATGAAAACGATACGGCCACTTTTTGCAGCAATCATTGGCCTGATCATTTTTTGAACCAGCTGAAAGGGGCTGGTCAGCATAAGTTGGATCGCTTCAGTCAATTGTTGAGACGTGACCTCCTGAATCAATCCCACGTCGCTTTTTCCGCAGGCATAGACAAGACCGTCGACGGACAGTTCGATTTGTTCAAAAAGCCGCGCTACCCCATCAGGCTGAGCCAAATTGGCCTGAACACATGAAAAGTCCTGTGCCACATAGGTTTCAGCCAATTCGCGGCACAGTTTTTCCGCCCGTTTTTCTCCCTGCTGATAATGTAGGTAAAGCGAGGCACCAGATGCGGCTAATTGCCGGGCGATGGACCGGCCGATCGCACCGCTTGCGCCAGTAATCAAAATTCTCTGCAAAAGTCCTCCTCCATTTCTGAACCGCACTCAGAAAAAGCGCATCGTCCTTGTTCGATCTGGGTACATTAAGTTAGCGCGTCGTGGTCGGTGCTTCATCGCTTGGCTTAGGAATCAGCACAGCCCGCGGTTTGCTGCCTTCATAGGGACCGACAATATGCCGATCTTCCATGGCGTCAATCAACCGAGCCGCCCGTGTATAACCGATGCGAAAGCGGCGCTGCAGCATGGAAACACTTGCCGTTTGCATGCCCGCAACGAGATCGACGGCGTCATTAAATAATTCATCTTCCACCTTTTCTTCATGAGCAGGCTCAGAGCCGCTTGTCGGGATCATGTCCTGACGATAATTAGCTTTTTGCTGGCCTATCACATAGTTCACAACATTCTCGACTTCTTCATCCGATAGAAATGCGCCCTGGATACGGACCGGTTTCGACGCGCCAATCGGCAGGAATAGCATATCGCCCTTTCCAAGCAGCTTCTCAGCACCCCCGCTATCCAGAATGGTGCGGGAATCCATCATTGAGGATACACTGAAAGCGATCCGCGAGGGAATATTGGCCTTGATCACCCCGGTAATAATGTCGACAGAAGGCCGCTGGGTAGCAATAATTAAATGAATACCGGCTGCCCGGGCCATTTGTGCAAGCCGGGTCACCGTTTCTTCCACATCTTTTGAGGCCACCATCATCAAATCGGCCAATTCATCAATGATCACCACAATATACGGCATCAATAATTGCTTTTCCTCATGTTCCGCGTTGAATTTTCGGACCATCTCATTGTAACCTTCAAGATTTCGCGTCCCACTCTCTGAAAACAATTCATAGCGGCGCTCCATTTCGCCGACAATATTTTTCAAGCCTTGAGCGGCTTTCCCTGGATCGGTTACCACTGGAGTCAGCAGATGCGGAATCCCGTTATAGACGTTCAACTCAACCATTTTCGGATCAATCATGAACAATTTGACTTCACTGGGCTTTGTCCGCATCAGCAGCGTAATAATAATACTATTGATACAGACACTCTTGCCGCTGCCCGTCGCCCCGGCGACCAGCAAGTGCGGCATCTTGTTCAGATCGGAGAGAATCGGCTCCCCGGAAATATCACGGCCAAGCCCAATAGCCAGTTTTGATCGCGCCTGATGTGCATTTTTGGATTCAAGCACTTCTCGGAGGCCAACCATCGCGACTTCCTGATTCGGGACTTCAACACCGACCGCGGATTTGCCAGGGATCGGGGCCTCAATTCGGATATCCTTTGCAGCAAGTGCAAGTGCCAGATCATCACTTAAATTAAGAATTCGGCTCACCTTCACACCGGCCTCCGGATAAACCTCGTAACGGGTAACCGCCGGCCCGAGATGCACCTCCCGTACGGCAGCGCGAACGCCAAAGCTTTCAAACGTACGCTCGAGTGTGCGTACATTTTCAGCGATATGCTTCCGTTCATTATTCTGCGCATTCTTCCTTGGATTGTTCAACAAATCCAGAACCGGCAACTGATAATCTTTATTTTCGATCGTGGGCTGTGTAAAATCCGGTCCAGCGTTCGCGGCATCGGATTCCTCGGATTGTTGAGTGGGCTGCTTTTTCTCTGGAGGAGCCGGTTGGTCTGCAAAAGCTTCCGGATCAGCAGTCTGACGTTCATTGAAATCATGGATTTCCGGTTCAACCGGATTGGCCGTCTCCGGATCATCCATCGTTTGCTGATACGTATTCCCAACCAGTGGTGACGCCGTTCTTTTTTTCCTTCGCCTTTTTCGTGCAAATAGATTTTGAAAAGCCTGGCGTTGACGCTTCAGCGATTTCTTCATCCCTTTGAATAAACCGCCGAACATTTTTTTGGCCGTGTCTCTAAGCGATCGTCCGGTGATCAAGATGGCGGAGACAATAAAGAGAAAGCCGGCCATAAAGCGCGTCCCCGTCGTCGAGAACAAATAATGAAAAAAGGCGAACCCAACCGCACCAATAATCCCGCCGCCAAGACCGAAGTTACGCACTGAACCTGACAATTCTTCTTTGAAGAGCAAGAATGTATTATAGATCACTGATCGGCTCTGCCAGACATTGACCGCGGACAGTCTTTCAAATAAGCGAATATGACTGACGAGCAGCAAAGAAAAGGACAAAAGATAGAGGCCGACCAATCGTCGTGAAAAAAAAGTCGGCTGCTTTCTGAAACTGATGTAATAGATTGAAAGAGCAAGCGCGAATAAGAGCGGAATGATCCACCAGTCTCCGGCAAAGAAGCGGGCAATTTCTTTAAGAACCTCGCCTGCCATGCCTAAGCTGCTGATTCCGATGCAGGTCAAGGCAAACATCGAAAGACCGCCCACCTCATAGATGAGTGTTTCTTTCCATCCTTTTTTTATTTGTGCTTTCCTTCTTTTCCTGCCTGCCATTGCGCGCACTCCTCATCTTCTTTGAAACCTTCACCGAAACTCGCAAAAAAAATACGACTCTATTTGTTCTCAGTGATTTCCCTGAAATTGATATATTTATATTATAGTATAATTCAAGTGAACTTAAACACTCAAAGGAAAAGCGAAAATTGAGGCCGCTTATTTTCCTATCGATACACAATCAGAGCAACCTGATTTGTTCAAAGCTTTTTCTCATCCAAGTTCAATCCACGAATGGCGCCATGTAGTGTCAAATGAGTAATCAGCTCCGCAATCTCCTCCACCGATTCGACGGCTCCTCCCCGCAACCATTCGATCATGACATTGAAATGCGCGGACAAAAGATATGCGGTTATATAGCGCATCGGATAAGCCACATTCCCGCCAAATTGATTCTGCAGGATTTGCTGCAGATGTTCCTGTGCACCATTCATCAACCGATTATAAAGGGATGCATTTTCACCGCTTTCTAATAGTCCAAGCAGCAGCAAACGGTTGTCCTTATAATAGTTGAGTAATTCGATAAAACCTGGAAGAAGCTGATCACTCGCTGACACTGTCCGAATATCGACAGCCATCATCAGCTGCACGAACTGATTCGCGTCGCGCAGAAAATGATCCGTACAGGCTTCCATGAGCTGATATTTATCCGTATAGTGCTGATAAAACGTCGCCCGGTTGATGTTGGCACGGTCGGCGATATCTTTCACAGTCAGATGATTAAAGCCCTTCTCATTTAGCAAGATACTGAAAACGGTAAGGATTTGATTTTCAGTTTTAATAAAACGGCGATCATTTTTCATTAATATTCCTCCATTAGGCAACATGTCTGATCGATCTGTTGCCTATGCAACAAATCGTATTAAATTGCGGATAGCATCTTTTTCCCTGCTAAGTATACTTGAAAGGCAAGGAGATAATCAACAACGCGTTGCATATTATCTTTTGACTAAGATTTTGGAGGGGTTGTTTTGCATTCATCGATCAAAAAAGGCTTGGGATTAATCGCCGGTACACTGGCATTCGTCATGGCGATTCTCGACACGACGATTGTCAACATCGTGCTTCCGGATATTATGAAAGATTTGAATAGTTCTGTAGCGACTGTCTCCTGGCTGCTTAATGGCTACAATATGGCATTTGCAATTCTGCTGCTGACTGCTGCGCGGCTGGCTGATCAATTTGGCCGCAAACGGATTTTCCTCATAGGCATCGGCCTGTTCACAGCGGCATCGCTGCTATGCGGTCTCTCGCAAAATATGAACGTGTTGATCGGTTTTCGCGTGCTGCAAGGTGCCGGTGCTGCCATTCTAGTCCCCGTCTCAATCCCGCTCCTGCTGTCACTATTCCGCAAAGAACAACAAACACTAATCATTGCTATCTGGGGGGCCTGCTCCGCACTGGCTTCCGCATGCGGTCCAGTGCTCGGCGGTTTGCTCGCCGATTATGGTTCATGGCACGACGTTTTTTTCGTCAATGTCCCACTGGGCCTTCTTGCTCTCGTATTGACCTTTTTTTATATCCATGAATCGGCCGATGGATCAGCCGAGAAACGCATCGATGTTCTTGGCATGCTCGCCTTATCGGCTGCCATTGCACCGCTTACCTTTTATCTGATTAAAGGCAACGACTATGGCTGGGCCGCACCAATGATGCTGCTCCTACCGGTAACCAGCGTGATCGCCCTGCTGCTACTTCTTTTGATCGAATGGAAATCTTCGGCACCGATGCTGCCATTCGCTCTATTCAAGAATCGAACGTTCCGCTGCAGTAATTATATTATCTTGCTCGTTGGTATTGCCATTAACGCGATAATGTTCATCATGTCGCTTTATCTGACACGGCTGCATCATCTCTCCATCCTGCATGCCGGTTATCTGCTAAGCACCCTGCCAATCGGGACGATGCTTCTTTCGATCGTCTGCAGCCGGCTGATTAAGAAAATATCACCTGTTATTTTACTGATGATCGGTACCTGCATCATCGGCGGTTCATCACTGCTGATGAGCCGATTCACAGCAAATACTCCTTATTCAGTGATTGGCTGGGTTTTAGTGCTAAGCGGCTGCGGATTCGGCATTAACTTTCCAGTCATCATGAATTTGATTGTTGGCGGTGTACCAGACGGCAATATGGGCATGGCCTCCGGTCTCGGCAATATGTCACGCACGCTCGGCAGCATCGTCGGGGTCGCCGTGATCGTCGCCGTTCTCACCGGCAGTCTGCAAGGTTCGCTTGCTGCACTGAAGCAGAACGCCCTGCAAAAAGTCGATCGCAACACCGTTCTGCTTCCTGTCATGAAAAGCACGATGAAGTCAAAAATTCGGGCAATCAAAGCAAACCCCTCGTCGGCTGGTTCTGCTTCCTCGGGAATTCCGGCACTGCATCGCAGAATCAACCGCAAGATCGCTTGGACACGCCGCAAAAAAGATGCCCAGATAAATCGACAAATGAATCAATTGGCCACCTCGAAGTGGCTGCCAATTCAAAAAGCCTTCCAGGTCAAAAAACAAACCGTGCAGCGTATGCCCCATTCGCCAATGCGCACCGCCCTGCTCGCTCAGTTGAAAACTAAAGAACAGCTTGCCGCCAATCAACTTGGCAAGCAAAAAGCAGCGATGAGGCGGCATGCTGACCATACTTTGGCTAAAAAACTCAATCAACAGCGCCGCGAATTGCTGCACCTCACGGATTGGTTGCAAGAGCGTGCAGAAAAAAATGCGATGTACGCTTTTAGCTGTGCTTTTAATACGATCGCTGGGATGACGTTTGCAGCACTCCTCTTTTGCCCTTTTATACGACGGCACAAGTTGCAAACAGCCATCCGTTCAGAAAAGAGTTGAGTTTTCCCTGCCGATCCTATTTGCAAAAGAAAAATCCGATCCCCTCAAATGAGGATCGGATTTTTCTTTAAAATTCCATGATAATCGGTAATATCATTGGACGGCGTCTTGTTTTATCAAAAAAGTAACGGCTTAAAGCGTCCCGTATACTACTCTTAAGCGATGACCACTCAGAAACATGTTGTGTCAGCGCTTTTGACAGCACTTCCGACACAATTTGATTAGCCTGATCAAGAAGATCTTCAGATTCCCTCACGTAGACGAAGCCGCGGGTAATGATTTCCGGGCCTGCCAGAATACGTTTTGTTTTCCGGCCAAGCGTCACAACCACAATAACAGTACCATCCTGCGATAACAGCCGGCGATCACGCAAAACGATATTGCCGACATCGCCGACCCCTAGTCCATCGACAAGCAATTGTCCGGCAGGAACGGATTCGGTCTGTCTGGCTTCGCCCTTTGTAAATTCGACGACGTCTCCTTTATCTAAAAGGAAGACCCGATCAGGCGTATAGCCCATCGTTTCTGCCAATTCCTGATGGGTCTTCATCATTTTAAATTCCCCATCAATCGGAATTAAGTATTTGGGCCGGACAAGCTGAAGCATCAGCTTAAGATCTTCGGCAGAACCATGTCCGGAAACATGGACACCTTTTCCAAAAACGACCTCGGCTCCTGCACTCATTAATTGGTCAATCGCGTTTGTTACTGTTTTCTCGTTGCTTGGAGTCAGAGAAGCTGCATAAATAATCAAATCATTTTCTTTAAGTTTTAGTCGATTGTTCAAATGATTAGCCATAGCGGATAACGGAGTCAGCGGATCTCCATCCGGACCGCTGGTAATAACCGCCAGCTTGCCGTTCGGTGCCTTGGACGCCTTTTCCCAAGAGATCGTACTACTCTTGGGTAAAATAAGAAATCCCTCTTTTACAGCAATTGATATGATCTTCTCCAAATATTTTCCCTCAAAAACAATTCTGCGGCCATGACGCACGCATGCATCCACGAACTGCTGAATACGATGCAGATTAGTCGCATGAATCGTCATGATGACTCGACCCTCAGCTGTGTACATAATATGTCTGAATTTATCGCCGATTTCAGCATCTGAAGGTGCCTTCCCCGGCAATTCCGCATGCTTACTGTCACCCAGCATGCACAGAACACCTTCGTCTTCCAGTGCCGCAATCTTGCTGACATCCGTACGAATTCCGCCAACCGGTGTAAAATCAAACTTATAATCACCGGTATGCACAATATTGCCCTGAGGCGAGTGAATCGACAAGCCAATAGAATCAGGGACACTGTGATAAGTCCTGAAAAAAGAAACTTTGCAGGAACCAATCATCAGGTCATGATCTGGATCAATCGTTACAAATTGCTCCTTGCTGTAATTCTGTCCTGCTTCCTTCATACCCTCTTTGACCAACGCCAAAGTCAGGCGCGTTCCATAGACAGGAACCTTTAATTCCTTAAGCAGGTAAGGAAGACCACCAATGTTAGCTTGATGCCCGTGTGTCAGAAGGACTGCCTGAATGCGATCACGATTTTCAACCAGATAAGAAATATCCGGAATAACCGTATCCACACCAAGCATATCCTCATGCGGATGCATCAAGCCTGCATCAACCACATAAATATCGTGATTTATTTCAATGACTGTCATATTACTTCCGATTTCCCCGACGCCGCCCATTGCATAGATCCTGACGCTGTTCTGTCTCGAATGTGTCAATGGGCATTCCTCCTATTAAATTGAGCAGTCATCGCTTTTGACCCGAACTAATCATTGCCTTTATTATAACCAAACCTTCTGGCAATGTACAATTATAAAAAGTATAAAAAATATTCCGCTTAAAAATGAGATTGAAACATCCATTCCGTAGCCCTTTTATTGGACTCGCCGCTCCACCTGCTGCAGCGAGTCGCGTGAAGCAGCGGCTGCGCTGACCCTCGCAGCCTCCTTCAACGCAAGGATGATCTGCTCAAGCGAAAGCGCCGGTGCCTCGATTGCCTGTTCCGGTAGGCAGGGTACATGGATAAAGCCGGCCCTTACTTTTCTTTTCGCTTGACTCATATAATGCATCAGCCTGTAAAAAAGATAATTGCAGACAAAAGTTCCTGCTGATTGCGAAGAAACGGAAAGAATGCCCTGTTTTCGAATCGAATCGGCAATGGCTTCAACGGGCAGTGTCGAAAAATAATTTTTTTCTCCGTCCGCAATGATCGGTTTTACAGGGCCGGTCTGTCCTTCATTATCCAGTCTTAAATGGTCGCAGCGGTTAACCGCCTGAACTTCAGGCGTAATTTGTGACCTGCCGGATGCTTGACCAATGGCGAGGATGAGATCAGGATCAATCGCCTGGATTGAAGCAATGAATCTTTCGGCTGCGCCGCTATAGGTCACTGGCAGCTGTGTCGCAAGCAAGACGATTCCTCCGGGTAATTGTTCGCCATCAAGTCTGCGGACAGCCTCCCACGACGAATTGATTCTATCTCCTCCAAACGGTGCAAAACCGCTCAACAGAATCTTCACTTTAAGGACACCCTTCGCTATTTTTTCTAATTTTCAATTATCTTTTTGCGCGCCAAATGGTTTATTTTTATTATGGCATGCGAGGCGTCGCCTGATCAAGCGAACCTGCACATACAAGTGCAGACTTTTCGAATAATCGAAGTTGTATTTAGTAAGAATCCAATTTTCTAACAAGTACTGGAAAAGTCATGATAAGATGGAAATATTGAAAAATATTTTCTAAGGAGGGCTGCTTGATGACCGGCTATCTTCACCTGCTCTTTTCGATAACTGTTCCGATCGTTATTCTCTGCGGCTGCGGCTTTCTGCTGCAAAACTATCGCAAGACTGTCGATACGAAATTACTGGCTGATATCAGTCTTTACATACTGGCACCGGCGCTCATCCTCTCGGCACTTTCCGAATCGCACTTAAAAGGACAAAATGTTTGGCATATCTTCATTTTTACGGTGGTCATGACTGTTATCCTTTGGCTGACGGCTATTCTGACCGCAAAACTGCTGCATCTGCCGGAAAAGCAAACGCGCGCGCTGACCTTGACCACTTTATTCAGCAATTCGAATAATTACGGGCTGCCGGTTCTGCTGCTGGCTTATGGAAGAGCGGGTTTTTCACTGGGGGCTGTCTATGTTATCGGTCAAATTATTCTCGTGAATATCCTCGGCATGTATGTCGCTTCCCGTGATCAAATGAATGGCAAGCAGGCAGTCATCCATATTTTTAAATCGCCGCTTATCTATGCGTGTATCATTGGTTTCTGTATTAGCCTGTTTCATTGGACTCTTCCAGGTGGACTAAGCAGTGCCATCAATATGATGGGCGCTGCCTATCCGACACTGGTCCTTTTGATCCTCGGCACGAAATTGGCAGCGACAAGGCTTTCCGGTTTGCATCGAAAGGACGTGTGGATTGGGATTGGCCTACGTCTCCTTATTATTCCACTACTGGCTAAAGGGATCCTGATCCTCCTGGGCATCCATGGCATGCTGGCCTCCGTTCTGTTTGTCGAAGCCAGTATGCCCGCAGCAATCAATGCGGTCACCTTGGCGGAAAAATTCGATGGCGACACCGAAATGATTTCGCTGGTCGTTACAGTGACGACATTGCTCAGTTTTCTTTATCTTCCAGCCCTCATTTTCATCAGCTAAAAAAATGGGATCAGGAAAGGAGACTCCTTGTTTCGCGGAGTCTCCTTTTTAGATACACGGATTTACTTTTCCATGCCTTCACCTCAGGGTTCGACGCAGGAGATGTCGACCGCTGCTGAAAAGACGCCAGCCCGTAATCACCGCAGAAAGCAGACAGATACCGCTGGAGGCCAGAAAGACAATGTGCATGCCAAACAAGAAAATACCCGGCTGATGCGGAAGAATGCCTGTTACCCGCTGGCCATAACGCGCAGACATGGAGGCAAAAAGCAGAGTCGTCGCAAAGGTAATCCCGCTAATCATCCCCAAATTCCGAATCAGTGCATTCACGCTTCCGGCGCTGCCCAGCTGATTACGTGGCACAGATGACATGACCAGCGAATTGTTCGGCGATTGAAACAGACCGCTTCCGACGCCCAGGAGAGCGATCAGAACGCCAACTAGAGCAATCGGACTGCCGGCATGCACGCTGCTAAAACCGATTTGCGCCGCGACGAGCACGAGCAGCCCGACAAAAGTCAGCAACTCAGAACCGATCTTGTCCGACAAAGCGCCGCTGAGTGGTGCAATGATCGCCATCATAATTGGGAAAAGCATTAAAAGAAATCCTGAATCTCTTGCGCTTAGATGTAAAATATTCTGAGTATAGAACGGCGCGATAATATTGAAACAGAAGTTAGAAACAAAGACAAAGTATCCGCAAAGAATGCCGATCGAAAACAGATGATTTTTAAAAAGTCTCAGCTGCAGCATGGGTTCCTTCTTTCGCCACTCCATCCTCAGAAAAGTAGCAAAAAAAACGGCAGCCAGCAGAAGAAGAATGATAATTCGCTGATCCGTATAACCCCAGTGCTGGCCGAGCAGCATGCCGGCAAATAATAAAATAATAAATAGTCCAAAAAGCATTGAACCTTTTTTATCGAGACTGCCACCCGGTTGAACCGAGTCTTTCGGAAGCAGGCGCCAGCCGAGCAGCATCACGACAAGACCTATCGGGACATTAATCCAGAAAATGAAATGCCAATTGGCCGCAGAAACGATCAGTCCACCGATTCCGGGACCTGTAATGCCGCCCAGAGAAACGAAAGTACCAATCAGGCCAAGTGCCCGTCCGCGTTCATTAGCCGGGAAAATATCCGTTGCGATGCCGAAATTATTGGCCATCGTCATCGAAGCACCAACTGCCTGAACGACTCGTCCAAAAAGCAACAAGGCAAAACTGAAACCGAGCCCGCTGAGGAGCGATCCGAGAATAAAAAGAAAAGTTCCGATGCGAAAAATTCGTATTTTGCCGAATATATCGCCCATCCGTCCGAAGATCAGAATAAGCACACAGATCGTCATCAAATAAATCGTGACTATCCATTGACTGCTGGCAATCGGCAGCACCAAATCCTCTGAGATACGTGGAAGTGCAACATTCACGATGCTTGCGTCTAGCGTGGACATAAAGGTAAAAAGATTGATAACAGTCAGCACCGTCCAGCGATTTTTTAGTGCTTTTTGCCCATCTAAACCGGATCGAGGACTGTATTCATTTCTTGCCACTTGCCTCACCTTTTCTCTCATTTGTTCTCTGCGTATTGTTTTTATCATCGCTCAATTTTTGTTGATGATCAATTCAGCGGCCTTGAATAGCGCGCGCGTCACGCGGTCAGCCACTAGAATACTCTAATTTTTTGCCAAAAAAGAAAAACCGTCACCCTTCTGTCAATAGAAAGGATGATGGCTTCTGGAGCACGAACATTTCTTCATTCATCGTCTACCTGAACGATTTCATTAAGTGTCAGGATCAGTTCACCGACGATTCTTGTTCATTAATAAGCGTTTTATAAATAGCGAGCAGCGAGGCATGCTCTTTGTCCGTCAATTCAACCATCGGCAAACGAACGCCACCGACCGGAACGACGCACTCATTCAGAATCGCCTTCACGGGAGCCGGACTGGGCTGAGCAAATAGCGCCCGCATGAAAGGAAGCATCGCCCGATGCATGGCCGCAGCGCGCGCCACATCACCCGCTAAGAAGGTTTGAATCATTGTTTTTAATTCTGGTCCAATGATATGGGAAGCCACGGAGATCACTCCCTGACCGCCAATTGCGAGGACAGGCAGGGTCAAGCCATCATCACCGCTATACAGATGAAAATCATCATCGGTGCCGTTGATGATTGCGGCCATCTGATCCAGATCGCCGCTGGCTTCTTTTATGGCAACAATATTCTCTATTTTTGACAGGCGAATCGTCGTTTCCGCTTCAATATTTACTTTGGAACGGCTGGGAATATTATAAATGACGATCGGCAAATGAACCGCCTCAGCAATCGCCTGATAATGAGCATAAAGCCCCGCTTGATTCGGTTTATTATAATAGGGGGCAACCGCCATGATCGCATCTGCGCCTAATTTTTCGGCTTCTTTCGAAAAGGCAACCGATTGAGCCGTATTATTTCCACCTGTTCCAATAATCACTTTGGCACGTCCGTTCACCACGTGCACGACATGTTCAAATAATGCCAATTTTTCCTCGCCTGTCAGTGTCGGGGATTCACCCGTTGTTCCGGCTACTACAAGGCCATCTGATCCTGTACGGATCAGATGTTCGATTAAGTCTGTCGTACGCGACAGACTTACTTGGCCATTCTCGTCAAAAGGTGTGACCATAGCGGTCAACATTTTGCCAAAATCCATTTTTTTCACTCCTGTGTTGGATGTTCCAGACCTGTTTCAGCCTGTTCTTTCTCCAGATGGAAGGCTTGATGCAGCGCATTCACTGCGTCTTCCATTCTCTCCTGATCAACCAGTACCCATATCGTATTGTGGGAGTCAGCAGATTGGAGAATGCGAATGCCTTCCTCTGTCAGCGCATTGACAATCCGTGAAGCAACGCCAGGAACTCCGGCCATTCCAGCACCGACTGCCGATACTTTTGCACATCCGGTCTGGACTTCCGGCTGATATCCAAGCGCCTGCAGCGTGTTCACAGCGCGCTCAGTAAATCTGCTCATGACTGTATAGATCACGCCATTCGGACTGATATTGATTAAATCCACACTGATGCCCTGTTCGGCCATTGCTTTGAAAACTCGTGCCTGCAAATTGTATTCTTCCTTGCCAGCACGAACTCTGATCTGCGTAACCCCTTTGACATAGGTAATTCCAGTCACCGGTCGTTCCTGCACATCTCTGCCGTTCACGGCCCGATTCATTGTTGTCACGAGAGTGCCCAATTCATCGCTCATCGTCGAACGAATATGAATCGGTATTTTCGCCGTCATGGCAATCTCGACAGCACGGGGATGAATGACTTTTGCTCCCTGATAAGCAAGATTGCAGACTTCGTTATAAGTCAGAACTGAGAGCTGACGCGCGTTCCGAACGATGCGGGGATCGGCAGTCATCACGCCGTTCACGTCTGTGAAAATATCGATCCACTCAGCACTGACGGCCGCGCCTAGCGCCGCTGCTGATGTATCGCTGCCTCCACGGCCGAGGGTCGTAATTTCACCGTCCATCGTCTGCCCCTGAAACCCAGCCACCACAACGGCGTCCAGATTCTCCAGTCTTTTCAGCAATGGGGCAATTTGCATATCAATAATTTTGGCTTCGTTAAAAGCCCTGTTTGTCCGGAATCCCGCCTGAGCTCCGGTCAAGGCCTCAGAAAGTATGCCGGCATGCTTGAGCAGATTTGAAAAGACGATCATTGATATCGTTTCGCCGCAAGACATCAGAATATCTTTTTCACGCGGCGAACTGCCGGTACTGTCAATCAGACCTAGCAACGTATCTGTCGCGTACGGATCGCCCGATCGGCCCATGGCTGAGACAACGACAATCACCTTATACCCTTTTTTTACTGCGGCAGTGACATGAGCCAGCGCATGTTCCCGCATCTCCGGGGTCTGAACAGAGGTCCCGCCAAATTTTTGAACAATGATTTTCAAATGGTTTCCACCCTTTCTCTAATAGGAGACTCAGAAAGTCACTGATGAATAGACATTCCCGGATGAAGCCCGTTCTGAGAAATATCTCTGATGAACTGGCGCAGCAGGCATTCGCTTTTTCAAAAAAAAGAAAAAGCAGACGTCAAATCTCTCCTGCCTGTATCAGGCTTTAACCAGTCCGAGCTTCAGCAGGCTTTCCGCAATTTGTACCGAATTCCAGGCTGCTCCCTTTAGCAGATTGTCAGAAACAACCCAAAGGTGGAAACCGTTGGCAACATCCGGATCGCGGCGGATACGACCGACAAAAACTTCTTTCTTTCCGGAAGCGGTTGCAGGCATCGGATAAATCTGATGGGCCGGGTCATCCTGAAGAATAACGCCCGGAGCATCGGCAAGCAGATTTTTTATAGCTGCGGCATCCACATCATCTTTATCGATTTCTATATAGACCGTTTCGCCATGGCTGATTTCTACCGGAACGCGGACGCAGGTTGCCGAGACTTTCAGATCTTGATCACTCATAATTTTCTTTGTCTCATTAATCATTTTCATTTCTTCAAACGTATAATCATTCGGTTGAAATAAATCAATCTGGGGGATAGCGTTGAAAGCCATCTGATAATGCTTTTTATCCCCTTTAACGGGTAAAATGGCAGGTTCTGGAACTTTGCCATCTAAAATTGCCCGTGCCTCTGTCGCAAGTTCCAGCATTGCCTTCGTGCCTGCTCCGGAAACCGCCTGATAAGTAGAAACAATCACCCGTTTCAGCCCGTAAGCCTGACGAATCGGTTCAAGTGCAACAACCATCTGAATTGTCGAGCAATTGGGATTGGCAATAATGCCGTGATGTTCAAATAATGCTTTTTCATTGACTTCCGGAACCACCAGCGGTACCTCTGGATCCATACGGAATGCACTCGTGTTATCGACAACAATGGCACCGCGCGAAGCCGCTTCGGGTGCGAGCTGCTTGGATACCGAGCCGCCGGCACTGAATAGAGCAATATCTATCTGTTCGAATGATTCCGGTTTTGCTTCCTCAATTGTCCACTCTTTGCCGCCAAAAAGAACCTTCTTGCCGGCAGAACGGAAAGAAGCAAGCGGAAGAAGATGTTTGACCGGAAGAGGCGAACTCTCAAGCATCTGCAACATTCTTGTACCAACGGCGCCGGTTACGCCGACCACCGCTACATTTAATCCTTCTGACTTTAGCAAAACCATCTCTCCTCAATAATCCTGTCATTTTTTCTATTATATGATCAATAATAATCGAAAGAAAGTGAGAATCAGGAAATCATTATTTTTTACCGATCCCATTATTATTTTATCACATTCATTGTTAGAAAACGCATGATTATTGATTTTCAGCGGGTTTTATCCACGAGAACCGGCTGTAATTGTTTGCCATCCAAAGCGATTCTCACTGTTTCCAGGGTCAGATCCATTTTCCCGACCAACGAATTCGGTTTCTTTACCGGATCATCTTGGCCAAATGGAATGAAATAAATATTTTTTGTGACAATTAGTTTGGCAATATTTTGCAGGTTCAAACCGAGCCCATCGTTGGTCGAGATACCAAGCACGACGGGACTGCCATTCCTAAGTGTCGCCTTAGCAGCCATCAACACAGCAGAATCAGTCTGCGCATTGGCGAATTTACTCATTGAATTGCCGGTAATCGGTGAAATAATCATGCAATCCAGCGGTTTCTTAGGACCGAACGGCTCTGCTTCCACGATCGAATCGACAGCTTTATGACCTGTAATCTCCTCAATCTTGCTGATCCAGTCCTCTCCCTTGCCAAAGCGTGTATCGGTATGTCGCACCGTATATGTGACGAACGGACTGACCCGGCAGCCGGCTGCCACAAGTTTTTCAATTTCCGGAACAACCTGGCTGTATGTGCAATGTGACCCGGTGATACCGAATCCAATATGTTTTCCCTCAAGATTCATCCGGTTCTTCCTCCTTAAATTTTTCCTCAAGTAATTCCTCCAGCACATTGGCAATGATTTTTCCAGCTGTTTTAGGTGCCACAAGTCCTGGCAGTCCCGGAGTGATGATTGCTTTGATGCCCCGCTTTTTGGCATAACGGAAATCCGTTCCGCCGGGCAGTGAGGCGAGATCAATGATGAAGCTGCTAGCCGGCATTCTCGACAAGACCTGACTATTCAAAACCATGACCGGTATCGTATTAATGCAGATTTCAGTATCCTGGACTTTATTCTCCAAATCCTTCAAATAAAAGGCGTCTACACCCATCTCAATGGCCCGGGCGATTTGCCGCGGATTGCGATCAGCAACTTTGACGCGTGCGCCCAAAGCGTGAAAGGCTCTGGCCACACTCATTCCGGTTCGACCCAGCCCAAGCACAAGCACATTAGCCTGATGAATGGTAATCTCTGTATGTTGAATGACCATCATTATGGTTCCTTCGACAGTCGGAATAGAATTATAGATGGCAACATCGTCGCGTGCGAACAATTTGACGACCTCGCGCTCCGTTTTCTGAGCAATTTTATTAAGATAAGGTGTCGAAATTCCCGAATAAATCGTGCAATGATCCGGTGTTTGTGCCAGCCATTCTTCCGTGAGTTTTACCGTTTGATTGGAAAACGTCGTCTCCACGTTTCCCTCATCATCCGTCCCGCTTACAGGAAGAATCAAACTGTCTACCGTTCTCGGTTGAATTTCGTCCAATGCCACTTTCATCGCTCCATTAAAATTCCTATCCAGCTGATCGAAACCGACAAGCGACAGACGAGCATCGAGTGCAATGAGCTTATCGATGACCTCAATCTGACGGGCGTCCCCTCCTAAGATCACAATATGCCTGTTTGTCAGCATCGACTTTCCCTCCGAATGGCTACTTCAATTCATTTTCCACATAGCCGATTTTTCTTTCAACACTTTATGGTATGATAAATACCCCGGTTCGTGATTGTCTCTGGGCGTAGAGAATACGTGGAAAAATCAAAGGAAAACGTGTGGGCAAATGATTTTTTTGATTTGACAGCATCATCACAATGCTGACAATTCCAGAGATAACAGAGCAAAGAACACTCGTCATCTGGAAAGCAAGCCTCAATGCAAATGAAGAAAATTTCATTCTGTCTTTCGACAAAAGAGTAAAAAAAAGATCCAGGATATACACCTGGATCGATTAGGTATTCATTCAATTTTTGACTTGCTTACAAAGCTGCCGGCATCTGGCCTGTTGGACTAACCACAGAGCAAGAATAGGGCTGTTTGAAAATCCGCTGAGCGACTGCCTGAACGTCTTCCAGCGTTACCGCATCCACCTCAGCCGTGAATTCATCAATCGTCCGATCACGTCCGAGAATCATCTCATTCTTCGCATTACGACTCATGCGGCTGTCTGTGCTTTCTAAAGCAAAGATCGCGTTCCCCTTAATCTGCGCCTTGCTGCTCGCCAGTTCTTCTCCGGTTGCTCCTTCTTCAATGAAGCGATCGATGGTTTTGAGAATCATCTCACTTAAAGATTCCATTTGACTCACACCTGTCCCGCCATAAATGGTCAGGAGTCCGCTATCTTTATAGGCGGTATGAAAAGAGAAAATGGAATAAGCCAATCCCAGTTCTTCACGTATATTTTGGAATAAGCGACTGCTCATCCCTCCACCAAGCACATTGTTCATCACCATAAGCCGGGCTAAGTCTTTATCATTATTCGCGAGTCCCGAGTAACCGAGACAAATGTGGGCTTGCTCGGTTTCCTTCTTACGGGCAATTTTTCCTGAATGAAAGGCAGGTGCCGGTTGACTTTCTTTCGTGGATGGCATCTGATAGTCTGAAAAGATCGCGGCAACATCTTCGATAAAATTGGGCGGCACATGTCCGGCAATCGACACAACGATATTTTCCGGTGCGTAATGTTCAGCGATATGATGCCGCAGATCTTCCGGACGGAAACGCGCCAAGGTCTCTGTATGCCCCAAAATTGGGTAACCGAGCGGATGATGTGCGAAACTGGTTGCACTCAGTAAATCATGAACCAAATCATCCGGGGTATCTTCATACATTTTAATTTCTTCGCCAATGACCTGTTTCTCTTTTTCCATATCCTTTTCATCAAATCGTGAATGAAAGAACATGTCTGCCAGGACGTTTACCGCATAATTTGCATCGCGATCCATGACCTTTGCATAATAACAGGTACATTCCTTAGAGGTGAAGGCATTGACCTGACCGCCAATTTTATCGAATGCCTCT
This sequence comes from Sporolactobacillus sp., assembly GCA_047718855.1. Classification (GTDB taxonomy): domain Bacteria; phylum Bacillota; class Bacilli; order Bacillales; family Sporolactobacillaceae; genus Sporolactobacillus. The sequence goes on from JBDNRY010000002.1 coordinate 148,769, forward strand.
GCTATCTGACGGGCATTACGCGTTTTAGTTCCTTTAAACAGCATATGCTCAATAAAGTGCGAAATACCGTTATTCTCTGCGCGCTCATAGCGCGAACCCGTAGCAACCCAAATGCCGATACTTACTGATCGGACAGAGGGTATTTCTTCAAATAAAATTCGGATGCCATTCGGGCATGTATGTTTAATAAGCAAAAAAGCTCCCCCATTTTTCAAGCTAAAATCACTTTATACTATAGCACTCTGCGAAAGAGCAGACAAATAGATTAGCAGAATCATATGTGTACCATGGGCCTGGCTTTGAACAATAAGAATGAGATCAGCTGGTTCGATTGCGATCCAAAAAGCTTTTGCTGCATAGATGCGGATCCGTTAAATCCTTTATCTTATATCTATGCTAAATACCGGAACGAAAATGTCCGATTAATGAAAAAAAGAAACAGGATTAATCTGAGCTCCAAAAATTGGACAAATTAAAATCCAACCTCGGGGGGATCAGATCAGGGACAACCCGGCTTCTCTCCACTCTTTTTTAAATTCACTCGTTTTTTCTAAATAACTTATGATTTCGTTTCTACAGTTTTGGGGAGGAGAGCCTTTCTTGATAATTTAACCCGGCCCTGGCGATCGACTTCAATGACCTTAACCCGTACCTCTTCCCCAAGATGAAGAACATCTTCCACATTATCGATGCGTTTATTGTCGAGTTCAGAAATATGAATCAATCCGTCTGTATGACCAAAGAGTCCGACAAAGGCACCAAACTTCTCAATTCGTTTCACCTTGCCGACATAGATCTCTCCAACATTTGCTTCACGAGCAATATCTTCAATCATCGTCTTTGCCTTCTGTCCGCGCTCCTCATTGATCGAGAAGATGTTGACAGAGCCATCCTGCTCGATATCAATCTTCACACCGGTTTCATCAATGATCTTATTTATCACTTTACCATTCGATCCAATGACATCCCTGATCTTACCCGGATTAATCGACATTTGAATGATTTTCGGTGCGAACGCGGAAAGATGAGCGCGTGGTGCCGGAATGGCTTGCAGCAAGGTTTCCATGATCTTCATTCGCCCGTCTCTCGCCTGGCTGAGCGCTTGGGAAAGAATCTCTCTTGTCACTCCGGAAATTTTAATATCCATCTGCAAGGCTGTTACCCCTTTTTCAGTTCCGGCACATTTGAAGTCCATATCCCCTAACGAATCTTCCATACCCTGAATATCCGTTAAAATCACGACATCCTCACCATGCTTCACGAGTCCCATCGCAATACCGGCGACCGGCGCTTTCAGCGGCACACCGGCATCCATCAAAGCCAGCGTACTCCCGCAAATGCTGGCCTGAGAAGAGGAGCCATTGGATTCAAGCACTTCGGAAACGCAGCGGATCGTATAGGGAAACGTTTCTTCTGATGGAATGACAGGTGCCAGTGCGCGTTCGCCGAGAGCGCCGTGACCGATTTCTCGTCTGCCCGGTGAACGGACGGGACGCGCCTCTCCCGTACTAAATCCTGGGAAATTATAATGATGGATGTATCGCTTCGTATCCTCTACGGTAAAGTCATCCAGTGATTGAACTTCACTGAGCGGCGCAAGGGTACAGGTACTGAGTGCCTGAGTCTGACCACGCGTGAACAGACCGGATCCGTGCACACGCGGCAGCAGACCAACTCTCGCTGCGAGCGGCCGGATCTCATCGACTGCCCGTCCATCAGGGCGCAGATGCTCGACCACTATCATCCGCCTGACTTCTTCTTTTAAAACATTATGTAAAACCTCTTCAATCAGTGCCAGATCGACTGGTTCCGCAGCAGATTCGTTTTCTTCAGAGATGCGATCCAGGATCAGCTGATTAACAGCAGCAATCGCTCGATCCCGCGCCTGCTTCTCTTGAGTGCGTATCGCCTTATCCAGGCGATCGCCAATCAGCTCGCGTACGTGCGCTTTGAGGGCGTCATTTGCTTTGAATAAGCTGACTTCCATTTTGGGTTTCCCGATTTCTTCAATAATCGGTTCCTCAAAAGCGATCAGTTTCTTGATCTGTTCATGTGCAAAGAGGATGGCATCCAGCATGACCTCTTCCGGTATCTGCTCCGCACCGGCTTCGACCATATTAATGGCCTCTTTTGTCCCGGCCACGGTCAGATGGAGATCGCTTTGCTTCGATTGCTCGACGGTCGGATTGACGACAAATTGACCGTTGACCCGGCCAATAATAACCCCCGCAATCGGAGCATCAAAAGGGACATCCGATATCGAAAGGGCGACTGAAGAACCTAGCATGCCGGCCATTTGTGCACTGGCGTCAAGGTCAAGGCTCATAACTATATTGACAATCTGCACTTCATTGCGAAATCCCTCTGGGAATAATGGTCGAATCGGTCGGTCGATCAGTCGTGCCGACAAGGTCGCCTGATCGCTGGGACGCCCTTCCCTCTTAATAAACCCGCCCGGTATTTTTCCGACTGCATAAGCCTTTTCTTCATAATTGACCGTAAGCGGGAAAAAAGAACCCTCCTTTGGTTCTTTCGAGGCGGTGACCGTCGAAAGAACCACGGTGTCGCCATAGTAAATTAACGCTGCACCATTCGCCTGTTTGGCCACTTCTCCAGTTTCGATACGGAGCGGACGCCCCGCCCAATCCATCGTAAACACATGTTTTTCATTTGCCATTTTCCGCACCTCTTTTCCTTAATCCTTGGAAAAATGCCCACATCTTCATGCGGGCATCTCGAGAGAATCACAAAGCCGGTCAGCAAATAGAAATCCGGTTTCGTTATCGTTTTCAATTTATTTCACATAAAAAAGCGGGAGATCTCCCGCTTTTTTTAACGCTTATCGACGAAGACCTAATTTGTTAATCAGTTCACGATATCGTTTCACATCTTTGCCGCGCAGATACGTCAGCAAATTACGACGCTTACCAACCATTTTCAACAAACCACGACGCGAATGATGATCTTTCTTGTGCAATTTCAAATGATCATTCAATGCATTGATCTGTTCTGTCAATACAGCAACCTGAACTTCCGGAGATCCGGTATCATTCTCATGCGTCTGATAATCCTGAATCAGCTGATTTTTACGTTCTTTTGTCAAAGCCATCAGGTATTCACCTCCCTACACTCTAATCCCCGCAAGCACAGCAGGCGTTGGTGACTCGCACTGCCGAGCATGGGTTCATGTAACCACACATTTTACTTAATTAGTTTACATGATCAGCACATGGATTTCAAGTCTTTGTTTTTCTCTTCGCAGCATCCGTCAAATTTGAAAAATAAATGGCCGTCTGTTTTTTATCTTCTTCCATTTGCCGGATCAATTCATCTGCGTTATTGAATTTCTCCTGTCCTCGCAACTTTTTATACCAATCTATAAAAACAGTTCGTCCGTAAAGGTTGCCGCTGAAATTTAAAAGATAGACTTCAACAGCAATAATGGCATGCTTTTCATCGTAAAAAGTCGGACGCTTACCAAGACTGCAGATTCCGTCAAAAGAATCACTGCCAACGATTAGCCGAACCGCATAAACCCCTTCACCGGGCATCAAATATGGCTCTTCTGTTTCAACATTTGCCGTCGGAAAGCCTAATTCTCTTCCGCGTTGGTCGCCATGGACAACAACTCCGGATGTCTGATAGGGATGATCCAGCAACATCGATGCCTCATCGACCGAGCCGCCGGCGATCAGCGCCCGAATCCGAGTCGAACTGACCTTATCGCCAAAGCGCTCCACTCGAGGGATCACGGTATACCCAAACATGCTTCGTGTATAGGTATCGATATTATCCATATTTCCCTGAGCCATCCGGCCGAAAGTATAATCAAAACCGGCAACGATATGTTTGGCATGTAAATTAATTAAATAGTAATCCACAAATTCCTGCGGAGAGAGTCTGCTCAATTCCAAATCGAAAGTGACAAAGATCAGCAGGTCCACACCCAACTGCTCAATCAACCTTTCTTTGGCTTTAAGCGGAGTCAGACTGTCTGCCCGCTTGGCTGATGGCTTCAGTACAACTGCGGGATGCGGATAAAAGGTCATCACTGTCGCTTCCAATCCCTTTTCCCTGGCAATCGCGACGGCCTTTTTAATAACTTCCTGATGTCCCAGATGAACGCCGTCGAAATAGCCTAATGCAATGACTTTTTCTTGACTGTCGATATCATCGATATTCGGCTTTTTGTCTAAAAATACTGTTTTCACAGGCAGCACCTTCAATTCTCTTAAACTGAAATACAAAAATTATCGGTAGGACCGGTGTCATTCATAGCAGCACTTTCAACGGTTTGATCAATCCGGGATTTTCTGGATGAATTTGATAGATGGCCAAACAAATTCCATTATTATTATAAACCGCATGCGGTTGATCATCAAACTGAGCAGGGATTGGCAGCACAGCGCCATGACTGATCTTCTCCGCCTCCTGATCATCTACTGTCCAAGATCTCAGATGACCGAGCGCGACTTCAAGCGGTTTCAGACAGCTCTGAAACCGTTTTTCTGATACCTGAGTTTCAATCTGCTCAAAAGTCAGACAATCGCTAAGTCGGAATGGACCGGCTTTTAAGCGGGTTAAACGATGCAGATGCGCCGGGTAGCCCAGTCTGCGCCCAATATCCACAGCGAGTGTCCGCACATAGGTCCCTTTGCTGCAGGAGACCTTGAAAGGAATTTCCCGCTGATAGCTCTGCGCCTCATCCAACAATTCCAAATGATAGATCTTCACCTGACGAACAGGCCTTTCAACCGACAACCCGGCACGGGCATACTCATAAAGCTTTCTGCCATTGACCTTCACAGCTGAATACAGGGGTGCCCTTTGTTCGATCGTCCCGTGCATCGAAGCAAAAACAGATTCGACCCGGCTGCGCGCCACCGCTGTTTCCACGTCACAGCTTTCAGTCACTTCACCTGAGCGATCTTCGGTCGTCGTTGCCGTACCGAGCGTCAGGATTCCCTCGTACGTTTTCCCGTAATCCAGAAGAAAACGGGCAACTCGTGTTGCCCGTCCCAAACAAAGGACAAGCACGCCATCGACATCGGGATCGAGCGTGCCTGTATGTCCGATTTTGCGAAACTTAAGAAGCTTACGCAGGCGGAAAACGCAGTCATGGGAGGTCATCCCTCGTGGTTTATAGAGCGGCAAAATGCCGTTATACTCTTGCATGAGTCCCATCCTTTATTCTTCGTCCTTTATTTCTCATCGTTACGTCGCAAGTCATTGATTAAGCGATCGATGTGATTGCCATATTCAACAGACTGGTCAAATTTAAATTGGATTTCCGGCGTTTTCCTCAAACGAATACGTTTGCCGATCTCGCTGCGAATAAATCCCTTAGCCTTTGCCAATCCGGCTAACGTCGCCTCTTTCTTTTCGTCATTACCAAGCACACTGACATAGACTGTGGCTTCCTGAAGATCGCCCGTCAAATCCACACCGGTCACTGTTACAAATCCGACACGTGGATCTTTTATCCGGTGCTCGATAATGTCGCCCATTTCCTTCTTCATTTGCTCGGCGACCCGATGCACCCTTAAATTGGCCATGGTGTCACCCTCCTTTTAAAACCATTCATAGGTTGTCTTTGTTCGTTCCATTTCGGTTTGCCCGTCAATCAGGGCAAGAGCCCGCGCGAGTTCCTGCTCCACTCTTACTTTCGATGTTCCTACAGAAACAAAAGCCAGAGATGTCCGCTGCCAGGCCTCTTGCCAATCCGTTTCACTGGCCGCGAGATTATGGTTTCTCGTCGCTTTACGCAAAATGCTGAGCAGAACCGATCGTTTGTCTTTCAGCGAATGCGCCGAATACAGCAGACAATCACATTGGACTAATCCGACAATCATTTGGGCTGAACTTCCTCCATCACATAGGCTTCCATGGTGTCTCCCTCTTTAATATCATTAAAATTCTCAAGAGTTACACCGCACTCAAAGCCTTGTTTGACTTCTTTCGCATCATCTTTAAATCGCTTCAGCGTATCGACATGTCCCTCATACACGACCACACCATTGCGGACAAGTCGAATTCCGGCATCGCGAGCAATTCTTCCGTCTGTGACATAACAGCCGGCAATCGTCCCAATTTTAGAAACCTTAAATGTGGTGCGAACCTCTAATTGGCCAATCACTTTTTCCTTGAATTCAGGATCCAGCATGCCCTTCATCGCTGCTTCCATTTCATCGATTGCATCATAGATGACGCGGTAGAGACGAATATCGACCTTTTCCTGTTCAGCCACTTGTTTGGCATGATTATCCGGACGCACATTGAAACCGATAATAATGGCATTGGACGCGGAGGCAAGGATGATATCCGATTCACTGATCCCGCCGACACCTTCATGAATAATATTAATTTTAACGCCATCAACATCAATCTTGCGCAGTGATCCCGACAATGCTTCAACCGATCCCTGCACATCCGCTTTGATGACGACATTGATTTCTTTCATTTCGCCTTCTTTGATCTTTTCGAAGAGATCATCGAGACTGACCTTGCTTGTCGTTTCTTTTCGTTCGGTAATGACGGCGCGTTCTGCACGGGTTTCACCGATTTGACGGGCCTTCTTTTCATCCGCAAACACAATAAACTGGTCCCCTGCCTGCGGCACATTGCTGAGCCCAGTGATTTCTACAGGTGTCGATGGGCCAGCTTTTTTAACACGGCGGCCGATATCATTAACCATCGCACGGACACGACCATAGGTATTGCCGACAACAATGGCATCGCCGACATTCAGCGTTCCGTTCTGAACAAGTAAAGTCGCGATCGCACCCTTGCCTTTATCCAGCTGAGCTTCAATTACGGCACCTCTGGCCAATTTATCCGGATTCGCTTTATATTCTTCCATTTCCGACACGAGCAGAATCATTTCAAGCAAATCATCAATACCTGTTCCCTGTTTGGCAGATATTTTTACGAAGATCGTATCTCCGCCCCAATCCTCAGGTACAAGGCCTTGTTCGGATAATTCCTGCATGACGTGATCCGGGTTGGCGTTCGCTTTGTCAATCTTATTAACTGCGACGATAATCGGCACCTTGGCTGCTCGGGCATGGTGAATCGCTTCAATCGTCTGCGGCATGACACCGTCATCGGCGGCAACGACTAAGACCGTAATATCGGTAATCTCCGCGCCACGAGCCCGCATAGTCGTAAAAGCGGCATGTCCTGGGGTATCAAGAAAAGTTATTTTCTTGCTATTATGAACCACTTGATAAGCACCGATATGCTGGGTAATTCCACCAGCTTCGCCTGCGGTTACTTTGGTATGACGAATGGAATCAAGTAGCGTTGTTTTCCCGTGATCGACATGTCCCATAATGGTAACGACCGGTGGACGGATCACGGCTGTTTTTTCATCGATTCCCAAGCCTTCAGCCTCGAAATTCGCTTCATCCACTAAAACTTCTTCTTCGACGGCAACCCCATAATCCGATGCCAAGAGTTCAATCGTGTCCTTATCAAGATCCTGATTCTTCGTGGCCATGACACCAAGAGCCATTAACTTCTTGATAATATCTGTGGATGGTCTGCCCAACTTCTCGGCAAATTGGCCGACAGTCAAAGATCCGGAAATCATAATCTTTTCCGGAAGCTTAATCTCCATCTTCTGACGGCTAGCCGCGGAAACATTGCTGCGGCGTCTTCCATATCCCCGATTACCGCGTTTCCCGCCATTCCGGCGATTATTATTGAAACCGCCGCCCTGACTGTTTCTAGGGCCTTGATTGTTTCGATTGCCTTGACTGCTGCTTCTCGCACCCCGATTGTTTCCTTGACCTTGACTGCTGGTATTGCGATTGTTATTGCTACTGCCGTTATTGTTACTGTTATTATTTCTGTTATTGTTGCTGTTGTTGCTGTTGTTGTTGTTGTTGCTGTTCACAGTTCTTGTCTTAGGACTTGAAGTGTTGTTCCGATCGCGTTTTTCTACCGTGGCCGTTGATCTAGCGGTTCGTTTTTCATTTGTTTTTGTTGTTTGATTCACAGTACCCTCTGCATTCTTTTTTTTCGGAATCGCCGTCTGCGTACGATCGGTGTCCGTTGTCTTCTGAAATTTTTTATTCAACTGGTGAATGGCGTTCTCCTCAATCACTGACATGTGGCTCTTCACGTCAAAACCCAGAGCCTCAAGTCTCGCAATCACGTCCTTACTTGAGACATGATTTTCTTTAGCATATTCATATACACGCATCTTAATCATATATTCACCCCCGTATTGATGGTTCAAGCCGCCTTATCAGTCCTCCCGCAAAATGAATATCTTCAACTGCAACAATGACGCGCGCTGGCTGGCCAATCGCCTTCCCAAGTATGAAGCGATCCGGTACATTGAACAACGGTACTTGATAAAATGTACATTTATTGGTCACCGTTTTTTTGGTGCGCGGTGAAGCGTCATCTGACAACAGGACGACTCTCGCCTTCCGATCCCGAATCATTCGCAAAACAGTATCTTCTCCGGAGACAACTTTTCCTGCCCGCTTGGCTAAACCTAACAGAGATTGCCAGTCATTCGTTTGTGACATCAGCGGAATGTGCCTCCAGATAACTGATCATTTCTGCAAAAACTGAATCCGGGACATTGGTACCCAAATGACGAGAAAGCAAATTTTTGCTTCTTGCCTTGTCAATACATTCCCTCTTCATCGACAGATAAGCTCCGCGCCCGTTTTTCTTTCCGGTAAGATCCAGAAAAACAATTCCTTCAGGAGAGCGGACAATACGGAACAAATTTCTTTTATCCATCGATTCCTGGCAAACGACACATTTGCGCATGGGTATTTTTCTCATTTTTGGCATCGGCAGCGCCTCCCTTAATCTTCCGATAGATCAGGAGAATCTGTCCGCTCTGCGTCTTCTCCGTAACTCTCCTGAGCATCCTCTGATTTTTCTCCATCAAAGGCATCAAGAAGGCCGTTTTCTTCCGCTTCGGTTTCACTCTTGATATCGATTTTCCAGCCCGTCAGCTTCGCGGCGAGCCGGGCATTTTGGCCTTTTTTACCAATGGCAAGCGATAATTGATAATCCGGCACGATGACTGTTGTCGCCTTATCTTCCTCATGGACGAGGACCTTGACGACTTTGGAGGGGCTGAGCGCATTGGCGACATAGACAACCGGATCCTCAGACCAGCCGACAATATCAATTTTTTCACCCTTCAGTTCATTAACAATGGTTTGAACTCTGGCACCCTTCTGACCCACGCAGGCACCGACAGCATCCACTTCCGGATCAGACGCGTACACGGCAATCTTTGAACGATCGCCAGCTTCTCTGGATATCGACTTAATTTCAACAGTCCCATCAAATATCTCAGGAACTTCCAGCTCAAAAAGACGTTTGAGCAGGCCCGGATGCGTCCGAGAAACCGTGATCATCGGCCCTTTTTTGGCATTCTCTACCTTCGTCAGATAGACTTTAATACGGTCATGCGGATGATAGGTTTCGTTTGGCATTTGCTCGGCGAGCGGCAACAGAGCTTCAACCCGTCCTAAATCGACATAGATGAAACGGCGATCCACACGCTGGACAATGCCTGTCATGATGTCGTCGGCGCGGTCGATAAATTCGGAATAGATCACGCTGCGCTCGGCTTCCCGAACTCGCTGCGTCACGACCTGTTTCGCCGTCTGTGCGGCAATCCGTCCGAAGTTGCGCGGTGTCACCTCGACCTCAACCGTATCACCAATCTGATAATGCGGATTCAGACTCTTCGCTTGTTCCAGCGAAATCTGCAGATTATTGTTCTCGGCTGCCTCGACAACCTCCTTGCGGGCGAAAACCTTAATCTGACCGAGCCCTTCATTCACATCCACACGAACATTCTGCGCTTGATCAAAATTACGTTTATAGGCGGAAATGAGGGCTGCTTCTAGTGCATCCAGCAGAACCTCTTTGCTAATCCCTTTATCTTTTTCCAGCGCCGCCATCGCTTCGATTAAATCACTGCTCATCTTTCTCTCCCCTTTTTGGAACCGATGCCTGCCGCCCTAAAAAATGATCGCAAGTCTGCTGCTTGCAATCTTATCGAAGGGCAGTGTCACATGAATCACTCGCGTTTTATCCCGGATAGCAAGGATAACAGATTCTTTGTTCACGTCAGATAATTTACCTTCAAAAATTTTAGAACCATCTATCGGTTCATAGGTTGTCAAATGGACGTCTTTGCCGACGGATTTAACAAAGTCTTCATATTTTTTCAGCGGACGCTCAGCTCCGGCAGAAGAGACCTCAAGAAAATAAGCCTCTTTGATCGGATCCTTCTTATCCAGTGCCTCGCTCAATTTCTCGCTGACTGTTGCGCAGGTATCTAAATCGACTCCTTGCGCGGAATCAATGAAGACCCGTAAAAACCGATTTTTCCCTTCCTTGACATACTCGATGTCTACAAGTTCAAGATTGAGCTCCAGAAGTATCGGAGAAATCAGTTCATCAGTCATCTTCGCGATTGCGCTAGCCATATTCAGCCTCCTTTGAAAACAAAAGAGCGGGAATTTCCCACTCTTTCCAGACGAACTATTTCCAGTATTTCCATAAACACTATATCATACCCATACAATCTAGGCAACAATCTGGAGAGCCTCAGCGCTTGCCGCCGATCTTCTATCTGTATCAGCGAATAATCTTCGAATGGGGATTAAGAGTCTAGGACCGACCGTTTAAAACAGCGACAATTGATTGGCATCCGGCATGCCTTCAAGGCAACCCTGGCCATCCAGATATTCAAGAATGGTTTTGGAGATCTTTGCCCGTCTCTGCAAGTCTTCCTTCGAAAGAAATTCACCATCGTCCCGCGCCTTAGCTATCGCTTTGGCTGCATTCGTTCCGACTCCAGGAATCGCATTAAAAGGCGGGAGCAATGAGTCGTCCTCAACAAGAAAACGGGTTGCATCTGAACGATACAAATCCACTGGCTGAAAACTTAATCCGCGTTCGCACATTTCAAGGGCTACTTCAAGCACCGTCAATAGACTTTTTTCTTTGGGAAGGGCATCATTGCCTTTCCGCTCAATCTCTTCCAGCTTTTCACGGATGGCGGCAGAGCCCTTCCGCATGACATCAACGTCAAAATCATCGGCACGAACTGTAAAATAGGTTGCGTAGAAGAGAACCGGATAATGAACCTTGAAATATGAAATTCGGAAGGCCATGAGAACATAGGCGGTCGCATGCGCCTTTGGAAACATGTACTTGATCTTTAGACAGGAATCCATATACCAAGACGGAACATTATTATCCTTCATTTCTTCAATCCAGGCATCATTCAGCCCTTTGCCTTTGCGGACCGATTCCATAATTTTAAAGGCATGAGAAGGTTCGAGCCCCTTATGCATCAGATCAATCATAATGTCATCACGACAGGAAATGACATCTTTCAGCACGCAGGTTCCGTCATCGATTAGCGTTTGAGCATTGCCGAGCCAAACGTCGGTACCGTGAGAGAGACCTGAAATTTGAACCAGTTCGGCAAAAGATGTGGGTTTCGTATCCTCCAACATTTGTCGGACAAAACGGGTACCGAATTCGGGAATGCCCAGTGTGCCAACCTTGCAGCGAATCTGTTCCGGCTTAATACCCAGCGATTCGGTCGAACTGAATATTTTCATGACCTCCTGATCGTCAACCGGAATCGTTTTCGGATCAATACCGCTCAGATCCTGAAGCATACGAATGACCGTCGGATCGTCATGCCCGAGGATATCCAGCTTCAGAATATTATCATGGATCGAATGGAAATCAAAATGCGTCGTTTGCCATTCCGCCGTTTTATCATCTGCCGGATATTGTACCGGCGTGAAATCATAAATATCCATGTCACGAGGCACAACAACGATGCCTCCGGGGTGCTGGCCAGTCGTTCTTTTGGCACCGGTACAGCCCGATGCCAGTCGATCGCGTTCCGCTCCGCGTAAATGGCTGCCGGTATCTTCTTCATAACCTTTGACATAACCATAAGCGGTTTTATCGGCAATCGTGCCAATCGTTCCCGCCCGGTAAACTTTATCCTCGCCGAACAGTACCTTTGTATAATTATGAGCAACCGGCTGATAATCGCCAGAGAAATTTAAATCAATATCGGGCACTTTATCGCCTTTGAATCCAAGAAAGGTTTCAAAAGGTATATCGTGGCCTTCTTTTTTCATCATCGTTCCGCAATCCGGGCAAGCTTTATCGGGTAAATCAAATCCGCAGGCAACGGACCCGTCCGTAAAAAACTCAACATGATGGCATTCAGGACAAAGGTAATGTGGCGGCAGCGGATTCACTTCCGTGATTTCCAGCATCGTGGCCACCAGTGAGGAGCCAACCGATCCTCGCGAACCAACCAAATAACCGTCGGACAGCGATTTTTTAACCAGCTTATGAGCAATCAGATAGATTACCGAGAATCCGTTGCCGATAATGCTCTTCAATTCTTTCGCCAAACGTTTTTCAGCCAATTCCGGCAGCTTATCGCCATAAAGAAAATGAGCCCGGCTGTAAGTCTTCTCTTTAACTTCTTCTTCGGCGCCGTCAATCGTCGGTGTATAGAGTTTGTCCTTGACCGGCATGACCTCATCGATCGAATTGGCAATTGCCTGAGGATTTGTGACGACAACCTCCTTCGCCTTGTCCTCACCGAGAAAGCGCATGGCCTCAAGCATTTCATCTGTCGTCCGAAAGTGAACGTCTGGCTGCACTTGTCGATTCAGCGGATTGCCGGCCTGCGAACCGATTAAAATCTTGCGATAAATTTTATCATGCTCATCCAGATAGTGGACGTCACCGGTCGCAACCACGGGTTTATTTAATTTTTCGCCGAGACGAGCAAGCTTCTGCATGACATCCTTCAGCGCCAGCTCATCACGGACGATCCCCTTTTCAACAAGATGGGCATAGTTTGCCGGTGGCTGGATTTCAATATAGTCATAAAAAGCGGCGACCTTTTCAGCGGCTTCGGCAGATTTCTGCATCATCGTCTCAAAGAGCTCGCCTTTATCGCAGCCTGAACCGACAATCAGGCCCTCCCGGTATTTCGTCAAAAGTGAGCGCGGAATCCGCGGCACACGGAAAAAATATTTAACATGAGACAAGGAGATCAGCTTATAGAGATTCTTTAATCCGATCTGATTTTTGACGAGCAGGATCATATGCGATGGACGAATGCGATCCAAATTTCCTTTGCCCAGGTTATTATTTAATTGATCATGGTAAAACATTTCTTTTTCTGCGGCGTCCTTAATCATCTTCCAGGCGAGGTACCCCGTGGCTTCCGTATCGTAAATAGCCCGGTGGTGGTGGGTTAATTCAATATTAAACGCCTTACAAAGGGTGTCGAGCCGGTGGTTTCTGAATTCCGGGTAGAGAAAACGGCCAAGTTCAAGGGTATCCATCCAGGGGTTCACCGCATCGGCATAGCCGAGTTTTTTATAGGCTGTATTCAAAAAGCCCATGTCAAAAGTGGCATTATGGGCGACAAGAATCGCATCCCCGGCAAATGCACGAAACTCGTCAACGACCTCATTTGCATCCGGAGCGTCAGCCAACATCTCATCAGTAATGCTGGTCAGTTCAATGATCTTCTGCGGCAAGGGATGATGCGGATTGGCAAACTTATCAAATTTTTCCAGAACCTCGCCATCCTTCATTTTAACCGCAGCGAGTTCAATAATCGTGTCATAGACTGCCGAAAGACCAGTTGTCTCGACGTCAAAGACAACATAGGTGGCCTCGGCCAGCTCACGATGCTGCAGATTATAAGCAATCGGAACGCCATCATCGATCAGATTCGCTTCCACGCCATAAATGATTTTCACTCCGTTTTTTTGTCCAGCCGCATAGGCCTCAGGATAGGACTGTGCCACTCCATGATCGGTTATCGCAATCGCCGGATGCCCCCACTCCTTCGCGCGTTTGACGAGAGCGGATGCTGTCACCACCGCATCCATTTGACTCATGACGGTGTGGGCGTGTAATTCGACTCTTTTTTCACCATCCGGTGCCTGATCTCTTTTACGATGCGGCTGAATTTCTTCAACATCATTGGCAATCATGACCAAATCTCTGGCAAAGCTGTCATTTTGAACGCCGCCACGCACCTTGACCCAGATCCCTTTCTGCATACTGGCAAAACGCTGGGCATCATCTTTGTCTCTGGAAAACATTTTTATCATTAAGGAATCCGTGTAATCGGTGATTTTAAAGAGCAGCAGCGTCCGTCCGCTGCGCAGTTCGCGCGATTCGACATCAAAAACATAGCCCTGTATTGTCATTCGTCTTTCTTCATCTTGAATGGTCTCGATTGCTACGGGGTCATCCTGTATCGCGTAACCAATTTTAAATGGACCCGAAACTTGTTCAGCGGAGCCTTCCTGCTGTTTCGCCTGCTCCCTCTCGGTGACAGCCTGCAAGACTTTCTGCTGATCTTCCTGTTCTCTCTGCTTGACAAAGCTGTCATAGGCTTTCGTTTTATCTTCAGCATTGATTCGAACCTCAAGATTCACCGGCGAAAATCCGAACGGTCTAAGGTATTCATTCACAGCATGCGGCAGTTTGCGTTTGATCAGGCCGGCTTCCGCTTCATTATTGACCGAAAAAGTGAGTAAATTTTCATCAACATCCGGCCCTTTTTCCGAAAAGCAGGCCTTCAGTGCCGGAAATTGAACAGACATCGCCGATCGAAGTCCAGGCCAGTACTCCGAAAAATGCTGATCCGCGTTTTGGACAGCTGTCGTCTGAATCGTAAAAGTCAATGTCGGAACAATCGCCCGAAATTTTTCTGTTAATTTGCTTTGCAGCCACTCATAGACCGTAAAGGGCAGCACAGACTCAAGCTTAAAATCAAAATGCCAACGCCTTTCATGACGAAAAACAGTCAGCTTCTCAATTTCTCCGCCTGTAAAATAGAGCGTCTTCCATTCCTCAGGGGCCCCAATTTGCTGCAACAGAATTGACCAACGCGAGGTTTTGGCTAGTACTTCGGACATTTTCCCCGTCTCCTCTCATCATCCATTCTCTTTCTCTCTAATCGATCCTATCCGTGAAAAAAGCTATATAAATCTATCATACTAAAAAGAGTTCCTAATGACCAGACAAGGAACGACGGGCAGAGCCCCCACTCCCCGCTTTCACTTAAAATGATTAGAAAAACTTGGCGTAGCCAAGTCCTTTGAATGCCGGCTGCGCCTTAGTTTTTCTTATACTTAATTCCTCTCAATTTTATATCCCTTCTTAACGTATAAAAAGCGAAAGGACGCCTCTTCGCGTCCCCCCCCTTGAGTCCTTGCTCCTATTATCTTTCATTCCGTGCTGCATTCATTTCAGCGTATCCAGCCGCCGATCAATCAATTGCTGCAGATCATCCGCGCTGCATTCTTCGCGTTGATGATCCTGCCGTGTTCCAATTTCAACGATCCTGTCGTCGGCTTTCTTTCCGATGACAATCTGGATTGGGCAGCCAATCAATTCACTGTCGGCAAATTTGACGCCTGCCCGCTCCTTGCGATCATCCCACAGAATGTCATAACCTTTTGAGGACAGATCCTGATAAATCTGCTGCGAGAGTGTCCCTTGTGCTTCGTTTTTCATATTCATCGTAATCAGGTGAACGATGAATGGGGCCATCGCTTTCGGCCATATCAAACCTTTTTCATCATGATATTGTTCGCAGATGGCGGAAAGCGTTCGCGAAATACCAATTCCGTAACAGCCCATGATCAGCGGCTGACTTTTGCCTTCTGCATCCAGATAGAGCGCGCCCATCGACTCCGAATATTTTGTACCCAGCTTAAAGACTTGGCCGATTTCAATCCCCTTGGCAAATTTAATTGTGCCTTTGCCGTCGGGTGAAGGATCGCCTTCTTTAATAAACCGGAAATCGGCATAGGCTTGGATAGGAAGGTCTCGTTCCGGATCGACCTGCGTATAAGTTTTCGCTTCCGCTTCATTATAGAAAACAGCGCCGGCGAGTCCCTTGACACCATTGTCCGCGAGTACACTAATCGGCGCAAGCGGGTGAAACAGATCGATTTGCTCCGTTTGCTCCATTTGCTCAATGATATCGGTGCCCAAATAATTTTTCACTTTTATTTCATTCACTTCATCGCCCGATCGAACGAGTACAGCAACGGCTTCCGAAGGCGTTTTAAACCAAATAGCACGGAGGGTCGGTTCTTCCGTTTGACCTGAAGCCTGCTCCATCGGCGGACAAGCCTTTTTCACGGCAGCCTTTGGCTCTTTCACCTCGGCCATTTCAAGATTTGCTGCGTAATCGGACTGATCAGAATAAGCAAGGGTATCCTCGCCAATCTCGGCAAGTGCTTGGAATTCATGGGTGTCCTTGCCGCCGATTGCTCCCGAGTCAGCGATAACCGCACGAAACGTTAAACCGCAGCGTTCGAAAATGCGCTGATAGGCATGATACATGGCCCAATAGGTTTCGTCTAGTGTTTCCTGATCGGCATGGAAAGAGTAGGCATCCTTCATAATAAATTCCCTGCCGCGCAATAATCCGAATCGCGGCCGCTTCTCGTCACGGTATTTGGTTTGAATCTGATACAAAGTCATCGGCAGTTTTTTATACGAATTGAGCGCATCGCGCACGAGGCTGGTAATTAATTCTTCCCCAGTCGCTCCGAGCGCAAAAAAACGGCCGTGACGATCTTTCAATCGCATGAGTTCAGGTCCGTAAACATCCCAGCGACCGGATTCATGCCAAAGCTCTGCCGGCTGCATGGCAGGCATCAGGAGTTCCTGAGCACCTGTTCGATCCATCTCCTCACGAATGATCGTCTCAATTTTTTTGATGATTTTATAACCAAGCGGCAGATAAGAATAGATTCCCGCCGCATTCTGCCTGATGAAGCCGCCGCGCAGTAAAAATTGGTGGCTGGCCGCTTCAGCGTCTGCCGGAACCTCCTTTAAGGTTGGAATAAACATTTGGCTTTGTTTCATGACATGCACCTCATCTGAGAAAAAGTAAATACGCGCTGCCCTTTTCTAACGCGAAAAAATATTTTGGATATCATTCCAAGTAACAAGCAACATCAAGAGCATCAAGAGTGCAAAACCGACAAAATGCACAAGAGCTTCTTTTTGCGGCTCGACGGGTTTGCCTCGCACGCCCTCAATGATCAGAAATAATAAACGCCCGCCGTCTAATGCCGGAAGCGGCAACAGATTAATCACGGCCAGATTGATACTGAGAAAGGCCGTCCAGTTCAGCACAAGAATCAGTCCTTGGGCAACGACTTCTCCTGTCGCATGATAAATGCCGACCGGACCGGAAAGATCATTCAAGTTGAATCCGCCACTCACAAGCTTCCCAAGTCCCTGAAGTTCCATTTTTATCCAGAAATAGGTTTGGGATACGCTGGCTTTCAATGAACCCGGAACGGAGTAGTAGGTCGGTTGATAAACACCAATCACCCCTGACGCCTTCCCTTGCTGTCCTTTACGTGTGCCAATAACGAGATCCTTATTCTGGACCTGACCGCTCCGCTCGATACGAAAAGTCACTTTCTTGCCTGGTCTGGAATCCACATAACGTGTAATCGCGTTCCAGTTGTGAACGGGAACCTGGTTGATAGCGAGAATCCGATCGCCACTCTGCAAACCGGCCTGCTCGGCGGGATAGCCCTCAATCATCTTGCCCAAGCGTGCAGCATCTGAGGGAATTCCTTGAATATTAAAATAGATAATAAAAATGATCACGGCCAGTACAAGATTCATAAATGGGCCCGCGAAAATCGTCAAAAATCGTTTGTACAGTGCTTGCGATGCGAATTGGCGATCAAGTGGTGCGATTTGAAAATCCTGATGGTCGGACACATAAGTAGCCTCATGATTCACAGCATAACGAATGAGCGGACCCTCGTCCTCTTCATAGCCAGAGATAAACAGGTCTTTCTCCAGATCACATTGTTCAACCGTCATAAAACGGGCATCCGGATATTTTTCCAAATGATCGATGACGATTCTCTGGACATCTCCCGCGTGATCGAAATAAATACCGACACTTTGTCCCGGTTTGATTTCGACCAGCTCAGGATCCTCTCCGGCCATGCGTACATAGCCGCCTATTGGCAGCAGCCGCAAGGTGTAAACTGTCTCTCCTTTTTTAATTGCAAATATTTTCGGACCAAACCCAATCGCATATTCCCGGCATAATATGCCAGACTTCTTTGCGACAACCAGATGGCCAAATTCATGAATCGACACAAGAAGCCCGAAAATAACAACGACTACAATTAAAGTTTCCAAGATCGTCTTCACCTCTGCTTAATTAATGGCTCAGGACTCGATTGCTGACAAAATGACGTGCCATATGATCCATCTCTTCAATGGCTTCTAAATTGGGTAACTCGACACGCGGATAATGATCAAGCGCCTCTTTGACTAGGGCCTCGATATCAAGGAATTTAATTTTTCCCTGAAGGAATAACCGGACGGCTGCCTCGTTCGCCGCATTCAGAACGGTCGGGCAAGAGCCGCCTTCCTTGCCAGCGTTGTAGGCCAGTCCAATGGAAGGAAAACGCTGGCTGTCCACCTTCTGAAAATGGAGAGTACCTATTTCCCATAAGTTTAAACTCTTTGTCCCGCTAAGTTCAAGTCTTTGGGGATAAGTCAATGCATACTGAATCGGAACAAGCATGCTAGGAAGACCAAGCTGGGCGATCTGACTATGATCAGCATATTCGACTAAGGAATGAACAATACTCTCCCGGTGAATCACCGTGTCGATTTTTTCATAAGGCAGGTGAAAGAGCCAGTGTGCCTCGATGACCTCAAGCCCCTTGTTCATCAATGTCGCCGTGTCAACAGTTATTTTTGCACCCATCGACCAATTCGGATGATTCAAAGCATCTGTCACGGTCACATTTTTCAGTTCAGCCCGTGACTTGTCACGAAAGCTGCCGCCTGAAGCCGTCAGGATAATGCGCGATATCTTTGCCGTGTCTTGTCCCTGCATCGATTGAAAAATGGCCGAATGCTCGCTGTCAATCGGAAGAATGGCTACGCCGGCTTTTTTTGCTGCTGCCATGACGAGATGTCCTGCCGTTACGAGCGTTTCTTTATTGGCTAATCCGATTGTTTTCCCTGCTTCAATTGCGGCAAGCGTCGGTTCCAATCCGACACTGCCAAGAACGGCATTGACGAGCATATCGCTCTCCGAAAAAACAGCGGCTTCAACCATACCGTCAGCACCGTAGACGATTTTGACTGACCCGTTTAATTCAATTTTTAATTTTTCCGCGGTCGCTTTATCCTTCGCCGAAACAATTTTCGGTTGGAATTCCCGAATCAGAGGCAGCGCCTTCTCTATATTGCTGCCGAAAGAAAAAGCAGAAACAGCAAAATGATCGGGATGCTCGCGAACAACCGTCAATGTCTGCGTCCCGACAGATCCCGTTGCCCCTAACAAACTGATTTTTTTCAAGGCGAATCCTCCCGTCATTAGTTGATGACACCCAGCAGGAATAGAACGGGTAATACAAAAATCAAACTGTCGAACCGATCAAAT
Source organism: Sporolactobacillus sp. (assembly GCA_047718855.1). GTDB lineage: Bacteria > Bacillota > Bacilli > Bacillales > Sporolactobacillaceae > Sporolactobacillus. Next base: position 168,285 of record JBDNRY010000002.1, read on the forward strand.
AATCCGCCATGGCCGGGCAGTATGGTCCCGGAATCTTTAACCATAAAATATCGCTTAACTGCGGATTCTGCCAGATCACCCAGTTGGCCAGCGATGGAGATCAAAATACTGACTGCAAGGAGTGCTCCCCAGGATGAAAAAAGCGGAGCCTGAACAATCAGCTGAAAAATAATGGCTACGAGAACGGCTGAGAGCAGTGCACCGGCCGATCCTTCGATCGTTTTATTAGGACTGATATGCGGTGCCAGTTTATGACGCCCCCATTGTTTGCCTATAAAATAGGCACCGCTGTCGGTCGCCCAGATCAGGATCTGAACGAACAGAACAAATTGCAGACTCTGCATTCGCAGATGAACAAGCAGATAAAAGGAAAAACCTATGTAGATGACCGAAAACAGTACATATGCCGCCTGTTCATATTGAAATTTATTCTTGGTGAATACCGTAGCTACAAGTAAAAAGAGAAGAAGCAGGGTGATCAGCTTGATAAATACAGTGCCGAAAGAAGCTGAAAAAAGCGGTGCTGCCAGATTCTCTAAAACGATGAGCGCGGCAATTATCGCCCCAGCGATGACCGCAAAAGAAGTCCGTTTTAATTTTTTCATCGCAGCCAGTTCCGTAAAACTAATGATCGCAAGCACGGCAGCAAATAAAGCAAAGGAAACTGATCCGAGAAACAGGAAAAGAAGATAAACCGCCCCCGCAAGAACACCGGTAATTATTCTTTGTTTCATTTATTTTTCTCCTCCCGAGCGGACGCCGCCAAATCGGCGCTGGCGTTCAGCAAAAGATCGAACGGCTTCATGCAGGTTTTCTTCATTGAAGTCCGGCCAAAAGACATCTGAGAAATAGAATTCCGTATAGGCCAGCTGCCAGAGCATAAAATTGCTCAGGCGAACTTCTCCGCCCGTGCGGATCAACAAGTCCGGATTCGGCAACATCGGACTGATTAAGCGTGCGGAAATATCCTGCGGCTGAAGCGCATTTATATCTAATTTATTGTTCAGAACATCTCTGGCAATCTGTTTCACTGCCTCTGTAATTTCTGCGTAGCTGCCATAGTTCAACGCGAAGTTCAGAATCATCCCGTCATTTGCCTTCGTTTGTTCGACTGCCTGATGAATGGCCGCAAGCGTATAGTCCGGAATGCGGGACATATCGCCCATGACTTGAACCTGAACATTGTTTTCAATCAGTTCAACGAGATAGGAATTGAGAAATTGCTGGGGAAGCTTCATCAAAAAATCAACTTCGTTCTTCGGGCGTTTCCAGTTTTCAGTCGAAAAAGTATAGAGGGTCAAAACTTTAATGCCGATATTTTGAGCTTCCCTGGTTATCCTTTTCACCGTTTTCATTGCTTCCCGGTGACCGGCAATTCGCGGCAGACCGCGTTGCTGTGCCCAGCGTCCGTTCCCATCCATGATAATAGCAACATGTGCCGGTATTTTCTCCGAAGCCGGTCCATTCAGCGCCTTTTTTTCCGTATTCCCTTTCTTATTAAAGGAAAATTTACCAAACATCTGCTTTCCTCCAAATAGCGAGTACTGAATTGTCCAACTACCTGTGTCCGGGCTCGCTCCGAATCCAAACAGTCAAAAATGTCCTGTTCTCAATTAAATATCCATCATTTCTTTTTCCTTATCTGAGGAAATCCGATCAATCTTTTTAATCGTTTCATCGGTCAGTTTCTGAACATCTTCTTCTGCTGCGCGAACATCATCTTTCGTCAATTCATTGCTCTTTTCCAGCTTTTTGACTTGTTCATTGGCTTCCCGGCGGACATTGCGAACCGCAACTTTTGCTTCCTCAGCAATTTTATGAACGACTTTCACCAATTCTGCCCGACGTTCCTCCGTGAGCGGTGGAATAGCGATCCGGATAACGGTCCCATCGTTTGTCGGAGTGATTCCGAGATCCGATTTCAGAATTCCCCGTTCAATATTAGCCAAAGCGGTCCTATCGTAGGGCTGAACGAGCAAGAGCCGAGCCTCAGGTGCAGTAATAGAGGCAATCTGATTCAGCGGTGTCTCTGAGCCATAATATTCGACCGTCACTTTATTTAAGATTGACGGGTTCGCACGCCCGACGCGAATCGTAACCAATTCCCGTTGATAGGCGGACACGGTCTTTTCCATTTTTAAGCGAGCTTCTTTTAAAGTATCACTTTCTGCCATTTTTATCTCCCCTTTACAACTGTACCGATATCCTCACCGAGTACGGCACGTTTGATATTGCCTTCAACAGACAGCGAGAAAACGATCAGCGGGATATCATTATCCATGCTGAGCGATGAGGCTGTCGAATCCATGACCTGCAGGCCCTCGTTAAGCACCTTTAGATAACTGATTTCTTTATATTTAATCGCGGCTTTATCCAGCTTCGGATCAGCAGAATAGACACCGTCGACATCATTCTTGGCCATCAGGATCACATCCGCCTCGATTTCCGCTGCCCGCAGAGCCGCGGTGGTATCGGTTGAAAAATAGGGATTTCCGGTGCCTGCCGCAAAAATGACAACGCGTCCTTTTTCAAGGTGGCGAACAGCCCGCCTGCGGATATAGGGTTCAGCAACCTGACGCATCTCAATCGAAGTCTGAACACGGGTCTCGACCCCCAGTCCTTCCAGACTATCCTGAAGAGCCAAGGCATTCAATACAGTGGCCAGCATGCCCATATAATCGGCCTGCGCGCGATCCATCCCCATTTCACTGCCAGTCTTGCCGCGCCAAATGTTTCCAGCTCCGACGACAATGGCTACCTCAACCTGCAGATCAACGACTTCCTTAACCTGCTGTGTGATCGAGCGGATCACTTCTGGTGAGATGCCAAAACCGTTTTTTCCCGCCAGCGCCTCACCACTTAATTTCAAAATCACGCGTTTATATTTTGCCTGATTGGGCATAACTCATCTTCCTCTCCAAAAGAATCCTATTTTAAAAAATGGGACACGTCACTCGTGCCCCATTGTGTTCCCTACTTATCTAACAGAGGTGCCGAACATGCCCTAAAAGCCATTCTTTCAGGCGGCTTGAAGCCATGCGGATTCAACACATGAAGGCACCGCCTATCATTGTTTCATCTGAGCCTTGACTTCGTCTGCAAAGTTTTCTTCTTTCTTTTCAATACCTTCGCCGACTTCGTAACGGACAAAGGACTTGATTTCAGCCTTTTTACTCTTCAGAAATTCTTCAACTGTGATATCGCCATCTTTAACAAACGGCTGATCGACAATGCAAATTTCCTTGAAGAATTTTTTAAGCCGGCCAACCACCATTTTTTCAACAATATTTGCCGGTTTGCCTTCGCCGAGCGCTTCCTGCGTCAGGACTTCTTTTTCATGGGCAACAATGTCTTCCGGAATTTCTTTATCAGTGATATAGCGCGGCTTAATCGCTGCCACATGCATGGCCAGATCTTTGGCAACCGCTGAATCGCCGCCGGAAATCCTAACCAGTGCTGCAATCTGTCCGCCCATATGCAGATAAGTGCCAAAGGTTTCGTCATCTGTCTTTTCAACGATGGCAAAACGTCTTAGAGAAAGCTTTTCACCGATCTTAGCGATCGCTGACGTGATATGCTGATCAACGGTTTCTTCGGTGCCGGCAATCTTCTGTTTGAGCACATCAGCAACTTCCGTGCTGCTTTGGGACAGCAGATGATCAGCCAGACTATCAATCAAGCCCTTAAATTCTGCATTTTTGGCAACAAAATCGGTTTCGGAGTTGACTTCGAGTGCAACAGCCCTATTTCCTTTCACTTTAATCTCTGCCAAACCTTCTGCGGCGATACGTCCTGATTTTTTCGCAGCTTTGGCCACACCTTTTTCACGCAAGACATCAATCGCTTTTTTCAAATCTCCATCGGTTTCTGTTAACGCACGTTTGCAGTCCATAATTCCTGCACCTGTCTGATCGCGCAGTTCCTTAACTAATTTCGCACTAATTGCTGCCACTTGACATCCTCCTAGATACTTACTTGTTTTTTCATGAAAAGAGTGATAAAGGGCTTTTCCCCTTATCACCCTGTTTTGTTTCATTTATTCAATAATCATTCAGCTTTTACAGTTTCTTCGCTTTTAGCAGTTTCCGCTGCCGGTTCTGCAGCAACTTCGGCTTCTTCACCCTGGTTGGCTTCCAGAACAGCGTCAGCCATCTTACCTGTCAACAGCTTGACCGCACGAATCGCATCGTCGTTGCCTGGGATAACAACATCGATTTCATCCGGATCACAGTTTGTATCGACAATGGCAATGATCGGAATCTTTAATTTATGAGCTTCAGCAATCGCAATTCTTTCTTTACGCGGATCAATAACAAATAATGCCTGCGGAACACTGGTCATTTCTTTGATGCCGCCGAGAAATTTCTCAAGACGTGCCAGCTCTTTGTTCAGACCAACAACCTCTTTCTTAGGCAGAACATCAAAAGTACCGTCTTCCTGCATCTTTTCGATGTCTTTCAGGCGTTTGATTCTTTTACGGATCGTTTCAAAATTTGTCAGTGTACCACCAAGCCAGCGCTGGTTGACATAATACTGGCCGGAACGTTCGGCTTCAGCTTTTACAGAGTCCTGAGCTTGTTTCTTTGTGCCGACAAAAAGAATCTTACCGCCGTCAGCAGCGATGCCTCTGACAAAATTATAGGCTTCTTCAACCTTTTTCACGGTTTTCTGAAGATCAATAATGTAGATACCATTTCTTTCTGTGAAAATGAAAGGCTTCATTTTCGGATTCCAGCGGCGGGTCTGATGACCAAAATGAACACCGGATTCCAAGAGTTGTTTCATTGAAATAACTGCCATTATAAATTCCTCCTATTGGTTATATGCCTCCGCAGGCTTCTTCTTGAACGACGACTGATTGCTTCAGCACCTGCCGTTCAATCGACCTGCGTGTGTGATTGACACCAAAAGTTAATATATCATAATTTAAGGACGATGACAAGAAAGGCTGCACTTCTTAAAAAATTTTTCCATTTTTAATGTTAGAGCTTTCACTAGGCCGGAAATCGCACAGTGGCGTGTTTAGCGTTCGTAGGCGCGAAAAAAAGCGGATTCTAGTGATACGTGTGCGTCACTAGGATCCGCTTAAGTGGGAGGGTCAGAATTCGTCCGCTATGTAAATTTAATTTAGCTTGATTGATTGAAAAAAGTTCTTATCTTTTTTCTTGAAATTTTAGAAGAAGTTGAATTTCGCCTTCTCCGCGTCCTAATTTTCTGGCGATCTCGGTCACGCTCAAGCCTTTTTTTTGCAGATTCATTGCCTGAAGCGCTGGCGACTCTTCCAAGGCATCCGTAATTTGGTCAGTTGGCGGTACCCAGTCGACTGATGCAGCCGACTGCCGGTTGTCGGTTGACTTTTTCTGAGAGCCGGCCTGCTCATTTAAGACCTCGCGAAAGGTTCTGCCCGCGTCCGGTGCCGGAATCTCCGAAGAAACATCTTCATTTTTAGCGGCCTTGGGCTTGAGTTTTTCCCGTGTATTTTTTCTTTCGATCGGATCCCTCTGTTCCTGCAGCATCTGTTTCAATTGTTCGGCAAAATGAGCGTTCTCTGCTTTAATGTCTTCAAGATAAACATCAAACGCCGCTTCTATCTCCTTGGCAATATCTTCCGCGTGTGATTGCTGCAATAGACGAATTCTCTGGTATAAGTGCAAGATCAGATAAAAAGCAAGCAGGATGAGAACAAAATTGAATACAATCCATAACGCTGTCAAATAAATTCACCGTCCTGTTCATTTATTAATCATTCGTGCCGCGTTTGCTGAGAAACTGCCGTAATTTAAACAGCGCTTTGCTATGTATTTGCGAGATGCGTGAGGTCGACAAATTCATCACCTGACCAATTTCTGTTAAAGTCAGGCCATCAAAGTAGAAAAGGGAGACGACGAGCCGTTCTTTCTCATTAAGCTTATCAATCTCCTCCGAGAGCATCCGCCGATTTTCCTGATCGATCAAATGTTGTTCAGGAAGGACGGCATCATCGTCTTCAATTCCGGAAGAAGCGGATTCACTGCTGGCTGTACCCGGTATTTCATCGAGAGACAGAAGATTGGAAAGCAACCCTTCAGAGAGTATTTGAGAAACTTCATCCGAAGACATCTCGCAGGCCGCGGCGACCTCTTCCAAAGTTGCCGCCCGCATCTTCTTCTGCTCGATCCGTTCAGCGGTTTTCTCGATTTTCTTACTTTTCTCCCGGACCGAGCGCGGCATCCAGTCCTGTTTTCGCAGTCCATCAAGGATTGCCCCCCTCACGCGGAAGGAAGCATAGGTATCGAATTTAAGATCACGGTTGCGATCAAATTTTTCGAGCGCGTCATAGAGCCCAATTAAGCCAAAGCTTTGCAGATCACCCCGATCGACGCTTTTTGGCAGTCCGGCACTGATTCGCTGAACATGGTAGTGAACAAGAGGGACATAGAGTTGAAGCAAGAAATCGGCGGCTGCTTTATCGTGAGACTCATACCACCGGTTCCAATACTCTGTCTCGGTCGCATCGGTTTTTGCCATCTTTTTCCCTCCTTCTTGTATTGGCTAAATGATTCGTTCTTCCTGATTAATTGCTCGGATAACAAGCGTTTGTGTTGCCGTAATGAATTCAATCGTCCGCCCATAATCGGCACCTGTTTCTTCAGCAACGATTGGAATATGAAAGCGTTCAAGCTGAGCATGCACAGCTTTTGTATTTCTAGAGCCGATACTACCCATCGGCAACTTCCGGGTGGAACGGAACATTTCTGCTCCGCCAGCTAATTTTGCCCGCAAGCGACTTATCGATACGCCTTTAGCCGTCAAGGTTTCAACAAGTGCCGGAACAGCGGTGTCTGCGTATTTCCCCAGCAAAAAAGAATTCGACCGTGCCAGAGAAGAATCAGGAAGCATGACATGGGCCATTCCGGCAATCCCCCCGGATTCGTGATAAATGATCACACCGACACATGACCCTAATCCCATACTTCTTAAGGTCTCTGGAATTTCCGCATATTTGATTTCAGACAGGCCGACATGAATCACAGAGAAGACTTCCTTTCGGCAAGCTTAAAAATAATCTCTAAAGATTCAGCAACCGGCAGAAAGAAAAATTCGCCTTCGATCCGTTTCTGGTTCAGCCGTTCAGAGAGAACAGCATCAATCAAAATCACTGAATCGTCATAGAGAGACAATTCGGCCAACCCTTCGCCCAAGATCGCTCCTTCCATATCGATGGCGTAAATCGGCGGCGTCTGCGAGATATGGATATTCAAGAAGGTAGCCAGCGCAGACAAATAGGAACCGCAAAGAATATTACCAATTTCACAAAAAGCGGATTCGGCGATCTCATCTCCGAGGACAGTGCCTTCCGGGACTATCTCCTGAATGAGACGGTTCGCCAGCGGGACTTCAAACATCATGAAAAAATAGCCTTTAATATCTCCCTCTACCTGAATATAGGTAGCCGCCACATGCTTTTCAGTTTCCGCAGTAACGATCTCTGTCAGCGGGATCACATTCACCGAAGGAATTCTCATGTCAATCCGTTTGCTTAGCAATATGGACAAGGCATCCGCGGCATGAGCCGCACCAATATTGCCGATTTCTTTGAGCAGATCAAGATGAGCAGGAAGTAGTTTACTCCATCCCGCCATCTCAAGCACCCTCTATACTTTTCAGGTCATCCATCTCTTTATCATTCAGAACATGCTTTAAATCCAGCAGAATTAACAAGTGATCCGCGTCAATGCCGCAAACGCCGCTAATATAGTCTGCTTTCAGGCCGCCAACAATTTCCGGTGTCTTTTCAATTTTATCCGTTTCAAGATCAAGCACTTCCTTCGCGGCATCTACGAGCAGTCCAACCTGTACCGAGTCAACCTCAACAATAATAATCCGGCTTTCCTTCGTCAGTTCGCTTGGCTGCATGAGAAATCTTCGGCGAACATTGATGACCGGTATGACAAGTCCGCGCAGATTCATCACGCCTTCAACAAATGGCGCCGCATTCGGAACCCGCGTCACCGACTGAATCCGTTCAATCGATAGCACCTGATCGATTGGAACCCCATAGGTCTCATTATCCAATGTAAAAAGAATTACCTTTGTGGTTGCCATTGTGCCTTCATTTTCCATCTTGCTCTCCCCCTTTACACACTTTGCTTCATTTGTTTTTTCTTCTGTTTCTGAATCAATGATTGACAGTCGAGAATAAGGGCCACCTTACCATCACCAAGTATCGTTGCGCCGGAAAAGCCATCCACATTCTTCAGGTAAACGCTTAGCGGTTTTATGACAATATCCTGATAACCCAGTAATTGTTCAGTCTGCAGACCGACAATCCTGTCGCCGCTTTTAATATAAACGATAGATCCCCCGACTTCTTCTTGCGGAGCAGCCGGAATATCAAGATAATCGCTGAGATTAATCAAGGGGATAACATGGTCGCGAAGCCTTGTCACCTGCTGATTCTGAATCATCTGCACCTTCGTCTGGCGCCGAAGTGCCGTTTCGTGAATCATGGTAATTGGAATGGCATAGATCTCCTGACCGGATTGGATCAGCAGGGCATTAATAATTGAGAGCGTCAGCGGCAGCTTAACGGTGAATTTACTCCCCTTATTAGGTGAAGAGTCCACTTCAACAGTCCCGCTCAAGGAATGGATCTTGCTCTCCACGACATCAAGCCCGACTCCGCGGCCGGAAATATCGGAGATCTTATCTGCCGTGCTGAATCCCGACTCAAAGAGCAGGTGATAAATTTCTTTATCAGTCAATGTTTCTGCGGCCTGCTCAGTCACAATTCCCTTTTCAATCGCTTTTCCTAATACTTTTTCACGATTAATCCCCGCACCGTCGTCTTCAATTTCAATAAACACATGATTGCCGCTGTGATACGCACGCATGGCTAGGGTGCCTTCCTCCGGTTTCCCTATCTCCTTCCGGATCTCTGGATGTTCAATGCCATGATCCATTGAATTGCGAATCATATGCATGAGGGGATCGCCTAACTCGTCGATAACGGTTCGATCGAGCTCTGTTTCTTCGCCGCTGATTACCAGATTGACCTTTTTATTTAATTCCTTTGAGAGACTGCGAACCATCCGCGGAAAACGGTTAAAGACCTGTTCGACTGGCTCCATGCGCAGATTGAGAATCGTCTCCTGCAATTGATTGGAGACGCGTTTGATTGAAGCCACCGATTCTTTCAGATCATTATTATCGATCGAATCGGTGATTTTTTCCAATCGACTGCGATCAATAATCATCTCTTCAAAAAGATTCAAGAGACTGTCGAGACGATCGAGATTCACCCGGATAGTTTTAGAAATAGCCATCTTTTTAGGCGCTGAGGACTTGGACGGGCCTGACTCTTTTTTGGTGCTCGGAGCCGTTGAAGCCTGCGCCTCGGGTTTCGCGGATTGGGTTTCCGGTTCGTTCTTTACGAGAAAAACGTCTGCCTTCTCAATCTCCGAGATATTTAGAATAGCGCTGCGAACTTGATCGATATTGGCATCTGTGATAAGCAAATAGGAAAATTGCCGATCAAATTCTTCTTTTTCAATCGCTTCCGCCGGGGGATCTGACTTAATCAGGCTGCCAAGATCCTCTAGAGCGTTAGAAACGATCAGCGCACGTGCCGCTTTTAAGACGCAATCCTGACGCAAGGTCACGGCTGCTTCAAAGACATTCAGGTTTCCGGCAAGCGCCTGGTCGATCATCGAGCGATCATATTCATCAAAATTCATTCGACCCGGCTGATTCTCGTCTTTTTCAGCTGATGGAACTGCTTTTTCCTCTGTGGCAACCGCTGCTTCTGCTGCTCCCCCTGCCTTCAGAAGTTTCTGCAGATTGGTTTTTGTGTTCTGCACATCCATCTGATCATTGCCGCCATTTGCAATCGCATCGATCATCGCTTCAAGCACATCGGTTGTTTCGAACAGGCAGTCGACCATCGCTGAATTAACCGTAACCGTATGATGGCGAAGGGCATCAAAAACATTTTCCATCGTATGGGTAAGCTCCATCATATTCTCAAAACCCATCTGTCCGGAGCTGCCCTTCAGCGTATGCGCCGATCGAAAAATACTATTTATTAATTCTGGATCATCTTGTTTCTCTTCCAATTCCATCAATTTATCATTTAAATTTTGCAGATGTTCCCTCGCTTCATCAACGAAAACGCCTAAATACTGACTCATATCCATTCCAATCATCTCCCTTAGTGAAAAATTTGATCACTGATTACTGCTGAGATATCCTGCAGATCAACTACTCTGTCAACCTTTCCTGTTTCAATTGCCGCTTTGGGCATACCGAAGACAATACAGGTTGCTTCCGATTCCGCGAGCGTATAAACATCTCCGCCCCGTTCCTTCAATGCGGCAAGCCCGTCAGCCCCATCACGCCCCATTCCAGTCAATAGAGCCAAAATCATTGCATGATTCCTAATCTTAAGAAAGGATTCCAGCGTCACGTCTGCCGATGGTTTGACGCCATGAAGAGGCGGTGTGTCCAGCAGGTGAACGATTAGCTGTCTGCCCTTCTCTTCCAGCTGAAGATGCCTGCCCCCGGGTGCGATATAGGCATGACCGTTTTCTAAGATATCGCCTTCACGCGCCTCGCTCACTGTAAGCTCTGACATCTGATCAAGCCGTTCCGCCAGCGATCGGGTAAACTGAGGCGGCATATGCTGAACGACGAGAACCGGTGCTGATAAATCTTTCTTAAAAGCAGGAATAACGACTTGCAAAGCCTTGGGTCCGCCTGTGGAGGTCCCGATAAAAACAAGCGGAAGACTCTCAGCAGGGAAAGCCGGGCGCGTTTGGGAAGGCTGATGCGGCACCACCTCTACCTGTTCTGAGCTCTGCCCGATGGAGGTCTCGGTTTGATCAGCGAAGGAGCGGCTCGCTGACTGCGGCGTGTCTGCCCAGCTTCCCAGAGCGGGGCGAACCGACTTTTTCGAGAGTACAGCCTGTAACAACTTCGTCTGCAATTCTTTTTGGATCCGATCGATTTCGCTCATTTTCCCGGTAGGTTTAAAAATAAAGTCAAAAGCGCCGTTACTGATCGCTTCAATGACATAATTGGTGTTCTCATCCGAGGCACCGCTGACCATAATTGTCGGTGTCGGCTGAATCTCCATAATCCGCCGCAGCACCTGCAGGCCATCCATATCCCCAGACATCACGATATCAAGGGTAATCACATCTGGATGATACAGCGATAGTTTTTTCAAGGCATCCCGGCCATTTCTGGCAGTTGCTACCACTTGAATCCGGTCATCCTCTTCAATCATTCCTTTGATGGTTTGGCGCATAAATGCAGAATCATCAACGACCATTACCCGAATCGGTTTCACACGTTTCGCCCCCTCACAAATGCAAAATTTTTTCTTTGTCTTTCTAAAATGGGGATAGCGATTCGTTCTCCCCTTTTAACAGCTCGCCCGCGAGATAACGAGCAGCGAGCAATTTGATATCCGCACTGTAAAGCGTTCGCGGATGGCTTAAGAGACACGGAAGCTGTTCTCTGATTGAGCGGGAAACATTCTGATCATGGTGCAGCGCTGCCAGCCACTTGATTTCTATCCCAATAAATCGCTGTGCTGTCTCGGCAAGCCTTTTCCACGTGTTCTTACCTTCCGATGTGCGCGACACCTGATTCACTACACAATAGGGATCACGGGCAATGGAAGATTTCCCGATCAGCTTGAGCGCCGTGTAACCATCAGCCACAGCGGCAGCTTCAGGAGACGTTACGAGAATGAGTTGATCAACGGCGCGCATGAACGGAACCCATTTTCCCGCTACCTCGAACCCCAGATTGAACAGAATATAATCATAATCTGCTTTCATCGCATCGATTTGTTCCAGAAAAGATTGAATAGAGATGTCGCTCAGTTGCAGTGATTGTTCCACCCCCCTGCTGCTGGAGAGATAATCCAGACCGCCGGGACCATGGCAAACGGCTTTGCCGAGCTGCAAATGATCCCGGAGACAGTCATCAATACGCAAGGAAGACGATTGTCCAGGCAGCTGTTCTTTATTCTCCAGTCGCCCATCCAGATCCAGAATCAGTACCCTTTTATTCAGCCGGGCCAGTGCAAGCGAAAAATTTACAGCAAAAACAGATTTTCCAACCCCGCTTTTTCCGCTAATGATGCCGATTGTTTCAGCATCTCCTTTTTGCACCCGCTCTTCAGAATGAAAATGTTCCATACGCGCGCGTAACTTTTCAGCCTGATCTTGATTATTCATGCTCATCATCCAATAAATGATCAATTATTTTCTGAACGTTCGGTTTGGCCAAATCATCAGGGACATCTTGTCCATTCGTTATGTATAGCACGTCCTGATCCGGGCAGGTAAAAAGAATATTCGCCAAGTTTCCGTAAGTTGTTGTCTCGTCCATTTTAGAGAAAATAAAGTGATTAATCCGCGCCTGCTTAAAAGAATGGATCATCTTTGCCAAATCTTCATATTTTGCCGTTGCCGAGAGCACAAGGACTCCGTCAACCTGATCCTCGCGGCGCGTAATCGCCTCTATCTCACTGATGTACTCACTTCCGAGAAAATTTCGTCCGGCCGTATCAATAAAAACTTGATCATATTGCGCATATTTTTCGATCAATACATGCAGTTCATCTGCGGTATAAGCGGTTTCCATCGGTATATGCAATATTTCGGCATACTTTCTTATCTGATCGATTGCCGCGATCCGGTAAGTGTCCAGCGTGATCAATGCCACACGCTTCCGTTCATCCAGAACCGCATGACCGGCAAGTTTAGCCAAAGTCGTGGTTTTGCCAACACCCGTCGGACCGACAAGCATCAGATACGGTTTTAAGCGTACAGGTGAAAAAAAACGAGCCGGATCGATTTTCATCAACATTTCTTTACGCAGCAGCTGGCGCATCTCTTGTTCGTTCAAATGCTCATCATTCTGATACCATTCGCGGATGAGAGCCTTCAGCAGATCATCGATGACCGGCTCTAAAATTCCCTGGCCACTCAGCTGGCTGCGAAATTTTTCGACCAAATCAGGTCCTTTGAACAGACGATCCACTTTTTCCGTGACTCGGAGAAAAGGCATCGCGGATGAAGAGGCGTTCTGATGAGAAAGCTCCCCCTCAGCTTTAATTTCGGCATTTTTATTCGGATTCTTTAATGGAAAGTCCGTCTCATTATCGATGGCCGCAAGCACTTCAATATGTTCTCTTTTTATTAAATTAAAAAAATGATTATCGTTGACTTTCCGTGTCTGAAAAATAATTGCATCCTTACCCAGTTCTTTTTTGACCTTCTCCATGGCCATAGCCATCGTTGGTGCAATAATTTTTTTCATTTTCATGCCGCATTCAGCACCCCAATGCTCTGAACTTCAACGTTTGTTTCCAATTCATTATAAGAGAGAACATGAATATTGGGAAAGTAGCGTTCAATTAATTGATGCACATAGATTCGGACCGCCGGAGAACAGAGGATGACGGGATCACTATCCATATCCGGCCACTTCTGGACAGAGGCCGACAGGCTCTTAAGCACCCGTGAAGTGGTATCAGCATCCAGTGCCAAAAAATTACCGTGTTCGGTTTTTTGAACTGAATCGTTGACTTTCCGTTCCAAATCAGGACTCAAGGTCAACACCTTTAATGATTCGCCTTCCTGGGTGAATTGCTCCGTAATCTGACGGGAAAGCGCCTGACGCACATATTCGGTCAAAAGGCCTGTATCCCGGGTCATCTGCGCATAATCAGCCAATGTTTCAAAAACAATCGGCAAATTTCGAATCGACAGCTTCTCTTTTAAAAGATTCACAAGAACCTTTTGGATATCGCCAATACTGAGCGGTTCGGGTGTGACTGCATCGACAAGTGCCGGCAGCTTTTCTTTCAGGTGGTCAACCAACTGCTTGGTTTCCTGCCGACCTATCAGTTCCCAAGCATGTCTTCTCATGACCTCCGTCAAATGCGTCGAAACAACAGAAGGAGGATCAACGACCGTATAGCCTGAAAGTTCCGCCCGCTCTTTTGTTTCTTCATCAATCCATAAAGCTTTCAGACCGAATGCAGGTTCCTCGGTCTCAATACCCTTGATCGACGGATCATCCATCCCCGGACTCATGGCCAGATAATGATCGAGCATCAAACTACCCTTGGCCACTTCGCTGCCGTTGATCTTTATTCGGTAGCTATTCGGGTCAAGCTGGATATTGTCTCTGATTCGGACAATCGGCAAAATCAAACCGAGTTCAAGCGCCAATTGCCGGCGGATCATGACAATGCGATCGAGTAGATCTCCGCCCTGACTGCTGTCGGCCAAAGGAACAAGCGCATATCCAAACTCAAACTCGATCGGGTCCATTGTCAGCAGCCCCATGACATTGTCCTGATTTTTAAAAGTCTCCTCTGCCTTTTTATCTTCATCCTCAGCAACCACCTGTTCGGATTTCCGTCTGTACCGCCGAATCATGATCCCGCCAATGACAAGCAGAGCGGCAATGGGCAAGGTGGCAACCATGCCGATCGGCGTCAGCCCAAGCAGAAAAATAACCGAGCCGGCAATGATCATCAAGACTGGAAAAGCAAGCAGCTGATCAGAAACCTCTTTGCCCATATTATTTTCGGAAGAGGAACGGGTCACGATGATCCCGGTCGCCGTGGAGATTAAAAGCGCTGGAATCTGACTGACAATCCCGTCACCTACAGAAAGCAGTGAGAAAGTCTGTGCCGCAGAAGCGAAAGACAGACCCTGCTGAAGCACACCGATGATCATGCCGACAATCAGGTTAATCGCGACAATAATCATGCTGGCAATGGCGTCTCCTTTAACAAATTTACTGGCGCCGTCCATTGCTCCGTAGAAATCCGCTTCCCGGGTTATTTTCTCCCGTCTTTTTTTCGCCTGACGGTCATCAATCAGGCCGGCATTCATATCCGCATCAATGCTCATCTGTTTTCCGGGCATCGCGTCCAGTGTGAAACGTGCCGCCACTTCGGCCACCCGTTCCGCACCTTTCGTAATGACAATAAACTGAACGATGATTAAGATCATGAACACAACGAGTCCAACAATGATGTTCCCGGAAACAACAAATTGTCCGAAAGCCTCGATAACCTGCCCTGCATCTCCTCGGGTCAGAATTAAACGGGTCGTCGACACATTTAATCCGATTCGAAACAAGGTCATAATCAGAAGCAGCGAAGGAAAAACGGAAAATTCAAGCGGTTCGGTTACGTTCAGCGCGACTAAAAGAACAATAAGCGCAAGCGATATATTAATGATGATCAGAAAACTGAGCAGTGCCGCCGGAAGGGGGATGATCAGCATCAGAACAATCATGATGACCCCAATCATGACTAAATAACTGCTGTTTTTGAGAATCTTCACAAAGCATCTACGCCTTTCCTTTTAATCGATAAACATAAGCGAGAATCTCGGCAACCGCCTGAAAAAATTCTTCGGGCACGCTGTCCCCCACTTCAAGTTGAAAATAAAGAGCTCGGGCCAGCGGTTTACGTTCGACAATCATAATCTCATGTTTTCTGGCAATATCTTTGATTCGAAAAGCCACTTTGTCGGCTCCCTTGGCAAGAACCCTGGGAGCGCTCATTTCACCCGCCTCATACTGAAGGGCCACAGCAAAATGCGTCGGATTGGTAATCACAACATCGGCCTTTGGCAATTCCTGCATCATCCGCTGCATCGCCATTTGTTTCTGCCTTTCGCGGATCCGCGATTTAATCTGCGGATCACCCTCAATGGTCTTATACTCATCTTTAATATCCTGTTTGGACATGCGAATATTTTTCTCATAATCATATTTCTGATAAAAGAAGTCAAACAAAGACAAGACAATTAACGTCAGCGAGGCGATAAAACCCATATCCAGAAATATTTTCCCGAAGGTTTCCATTCCCGTACTCAGTGATTCCTGCGAAGATTGGGCAATGGATGTTCGGTGATACCAAATGACCGAGAAGGCAATAAGACCAATGATAAGAATTTTCAGGATCGATTTCAGCAGTTCAACAACTGCTCTTAGAGAATATATCCGCTTCAAGCCTTTTAATGGATTAATCCGTTCACCCTTGAACAGCATGAGTTCAGGATGGAATAGGAAACCAACTTGGAAAAGCTGGCTTAAAAAGCCGACAACCATCGCCAGAACCAGCAGTGGCAAGAGTATTTTCAGAACGGAAATCGATAAATCCGTGAATAATTTCAGAAGATTATTCTGAGTGAGACTCATCTGCAGCTTGTTGTTGTAAAAAGAAGTGATTAGATTTAGCAACTGACCGGCCAGATGCCCTCCCGCAACTCGAAAATAGAGAAAGAAGGCAAAGAGACTGATCGCCGTACTCAAATCAATACTTTTAAAAACCTCACCCTTTTTTTTGGACTCATCACGCTTATGCGGTGTCGCCTGTTCCGTTTTTTCACCGGCAAAATATTGGAGATCGAGTAAAAATTGCCTATCGCCGCTCATTTAAGAACCACCCAATACTTGCATATAGGCACTAAACGCGTCCGTCATCGAATCAAAGACAAAGCGAAAGAGCAGGA
The DNA here is from genome assembly GCA_047718855.1 of Sporolactobacillus sp. Taxonomy (GTDB): domain Bacteria; phylum Bacillota; class Bacilli; order Bacillales; family Sporolactobacillaceae; genus Sporolactobacillus. Next base: position 184,820 of record JBDNRY010000002.1, read on the forward strand.
TAAATGCCGGAAAAACAATCAACAGCATCAAAAAACCAACAATGATTTTAAGCGGAAGCCCAATCACAAAGACATTGATTTGTGGCACTGTCCGAGCGACAAGTCCGACAGCAACATCCACAAGAAACAAGCAACCGACAATCGGAAGTGCAAGCTGCATGGCAATCACGAACATCTGGGCAGACAGTCTCGTCACAAATTCAGCAGCATGGCCATTTGCCAGATGCAGATTCAATGCATTCAGCGGGACAACGGTGAAGCTGTACATGATCCCGTTCAGCAGCATATGATGCGCATCGACCCCCAGGAAAAACAACAATTGAAGCACGTTCAGCATCTGCCCGGTAATCGGGGTCGTCGATCCATTTTCAGGGCTGATCGTATTGGCAATCGCAAAACCCATCTGCAAATCAATAATCGATCCGGCTAATTGGACGGCGGAAACAAGAACGCCGCAGACAAATCCCATCGACAAACCGACAAGCGCCTCTTTAATAATCAGCAAAAGAAATTGCGCATCTAAAGGAATGGCCTGACTTTTAAACAAAGTCACATCGATGAGCAGGGCAATGGCAACGGCCAGTCCGATTTTGATCTGAGCAGGAATCGTCCGATACGAAAAGATCGGCATCGTAACGAAAAAGCTGGCTACCCTGACAAGAATAAGCAAAAATACCGGAATTGCGTTGAAGAGAGCCATTCGACCAAAGTCCTTTATTTAATATAATTTGGCAGATTATTCAGGATGTCTGTCGTAAAGGTCAACATCTTGGTTAGCATCCAAGGTCCAAACAAGATCAGGCCAAAAAACACGGAAACAATTTTGGGTATGAAAGCAAGTGTCTGTTCCTGTATCTGAGTGGCTGCCTGAAAAATACTGACAATCAAACCAACCAGCAGTGATAACACAAGAATCGGACCGCCGACTTCCAAAATTAACATCACACATTGATCAGCGATTGATAAAACCATTTCTGAACTCATGAGGCTGCCCTCTTTCCCGTTATTGCAAGAGATCATAGCGAACAGAGTGACTCCTAAAATAGAACTCTATGAAAAACTTTTCAGAAGCGATTCCACGATCAAATACCAGCCATCCACCATAATAAAAAGCAGAATTTTAAATGGAAGAGAAATCATTACTGGCGGAAGCATCATCATACCCATGGCCATTAAAATACTGGAAACCACCATGTCGATCACAAGAAAAGGAATAAAGATCATGAAGCCCATCTGAAAGGCAGTCTTGAGTTCGCTGATAGTAAATGCCGGAACCAATGCAGTTAATGGAATCTTATTTATTTTATTCGGCATTTTATAGTGACCATAATCCATAAAAAGCTCCAAATCCTTGACGCGCGTTTCTTTCGCCATAAACTCCTTCACAGGCGTTTCAGCTCGGGAAATCGCCTGCTTCTGCGTGATTTTATGGTGCTGATAAGGCTGAAGCGCCTGTTGATTAATTTGTCCATAAACCGGTGCCATGATAAAAAAAGTCAGAAAAAGCGCCAATCCAACTAATACTTGGTTCGGCGGCATTTGCTGCGTCGAAAGCGCCGTCCGCACAAAAGAAAGAACGATAATAATCCGCGTAAATGAAGTCATTAAGATGAGAATGGCCGGAGCGAGCGAGAGGATGGTCAGCACAAACAGCAATTGCAGCGTTGTCGTGACATCCTGAGGCTGGTTGGTAAAGAAACTTGATGAAATGCCCGGAATGCTACTCATTTTTTTTGACCTCCTGAAGCAGCTCGTTCATTTGAAGCACTCGTTCTTCTTTCAATTGACTCAGCTCATCTGTCATGGTCTGAGTCAGGGATACTGAATCTCCCTTTTTTTCCTGCTTCTTGCGTTCAATCGTATGATCTGCCGTCCATTTCAAAAACTTAAGAACATTTTCCTCCATCGTTTCCGATTCAGTATCCGGCTTAGTCAAGGCGGCAACGGTTTGCGGATCATCGATTTCCTTCAGCAGCTGGACCGTGTCTCCCACGCCGACAACCAGAATCTGTCCAGCAACTTGAACCAATTGCACCGAGCGATTCGAGCCGACCGATACACCACCCAGATTCTGCAGCGCCTGTCTGGAACGGAACTTGCCAGATCGTTTCGCTACAAAATGATAGAGCAAATAGATAAGTGCAAGAACAATAATCAGTGCCAATAGGAGTCTCAAAAAAATGCCAAGCATGCTGGTATTGCCTTCAGGTGTTTGAGCAGGTTTCCCATTAGGCACCGAACTTGATCCCGAAGGACTCGTCGGCGCCTTCTGTCCGCTTCTCCCACTGTTGAAAAGCGAATCCACAGTGCTACTGCCTGAATCTGCATAAGCAGCAGGCAAACTTGTACAGAAGAAAAGTGTCAGGGCAATCAGTACAGCGATAAATACTCTGGGCGACAAAGAGCCACCTTCTTTTCAGTTAATTTATCCCAGTGTTTTCTTAATGGCCTCAATGACACGGTCTGCTTGGAAAGGCTTAACAATAAAATCTTTTGCTCCAGCCTGGATTGCATCAATGACCATCGCCTGCTGACCCATTGCCGAGCACATAATGACTTTGCAATTACTGTCCGACGCTTTAATTTTTTTCAGAGCCTGAATGCCGTCCAACTCAGGCATCGTAATATCCAAGGTGACCAAATCCGGTTTTAATTCCTCATATTTTGTCACGGCTTCATTGCCATTGGCCCCTTCTCCGACCACATCATACCCATTTTTCTTCAGAATATCTTTTAACATCATTCTCATAAAAGCTGCGTCATCCACAACAAGAATTCGACCTGCCACGTTTATCCCCCCACGATAGTTTATAAGTTTTTAATCCGATCATAATGATCGAGAATTTCTGTGATGCGGATGCCAAAGTTTTCATCGACAACAACGACTTCACCCTTGGCGATATATTTTTGGTTGACGAGGATGTCAATCGCTTCGCCGGCCAATTTGTCCAGTTCGATAATCGAACCCGGTCCAAGTTCCAAAACCTCTTTGACCGTCTTGCTCGTATGCCCCAGTTCGACACTGACGTCGAGCGGGATATCCATCAAAAGATTCAGGTTCCTGGGAACTGCTGAGGATGTGGCCTGTTTTCCCTCATCAAAACTCGAGAACTCGAGCGGCTGAACATCTCTCGCTGCAATGGGTTTGTTCAATTCTTGTTTTTCAGTATCTCTTTTCGGTTTGTCCCTCTCGGTAGGAGCAACTGGTCCGGATGGGGATTGCTCAATTGCCGAAGGAGAAGCAGCTTCCGGATCAGGACTCGTTTGAATACTTTCAGTTTCAGAATCGTTATCCGAGGACTGATTGGCATCGATTAACATATCGACCAGCGCTTTTCCAAAGCGTACGGGGATAACCAGCATGATGTTGGAATCCACCAGTTTCCCTATCCGCAGTTGAAAAGAAATTTCGAACATGACTTCATCACTCGGAACATAATCCATGCCTCTCCGGGTTCGAACATCCATGAGTGTTAATTCTGGCGGAGAAATATCTATCCTCCTACTAAATACGGTCGACATCGCTGTAGAGGAAGACCCCATCATTTGGTTCATCGCTTCCTGAACGGCGCTCATTTCCATTTCACTAATCTCCGAGCTTGGATTCTTGCCGTCCCCGCCCATCATCAAATTAGCAATAATACTGGCATCGGTGATTTTAATCACCAGCATGCAGGAACCTTCGAATCCTTCCGTATAATTGACCCGGACAGAAACGTAGGGTACCGGGAATTCATCAGCCAGATTTTTTTTATGAACAACCGATACGACAGGTGTGGTTATTTCCACCTTCTGATTCAGACAGGTGGATAAAGCAGTTGCAGCACTTCCAAATGAAATATTGCCAATTTCACCAAGCACGTCCTCTTCCAAATCCGACATCGTATCGTCATCATTCGGATGCACGGCGCTTGAATCTGGGTGAATCGCAGAAGCAGTCGGTGTTTGTTCTTCTGCGTCTGCTTGTTCGCTTTTCGGTTTTTCATCCTCTTGAGGATGATTGCCAAGCAGCGCATCAATTTCTTCCTGTGTCAATTTGCCATCACTCATTGGGGTCATCCTCCTCCTTAACAGGCCTGATAATCTGAACGGCGAGTCGTTTGTTTTTCTTTCCAGGCTGGGCAAAAAATTTAGGATGGCCCGCAACAGCTAGTAAAATCGGCTGATCCATCGCTTGATTCAATTGAATGACATCGCCGGTATCAAGGTTCAGCAGTTCTTTGATTGTGATTTGCGAATGTCCCAATTGTGCCCTGATATCAACCTTTGAACTTTCGACATTATCCTTCAAGGCCTGTAACTCTTTCTCCGTTGTGTCATTTTTCTTCTCGCTCATCCAATAATGCATGGAAAGCTTCGGAATAATCGGTTCAAGAACCACATGTGGCAAGCAAAGATTTATCATGCCGCTGGATTGGCCGATCATTGCCGACAGCGAGATGACAATGACCGTCTCATTCGGCGATACAAGCTGAAGGAATTGCGGATTTGTCTCCAGTTCCATCAGATTCGGCGCGATATCAGCCTCGACTGAAACCCAGGCTTCCCGAAGTGCAGGAAGTGTTCCGTTGAAAAGATTTTTCATTAATTGTGTTTCAATTTCCGTCAGACTATCGATTTTATTCATACTGATTCCGGCACCGCCAAGCAATCTGTCCAGCATCGCATAAGCAATATTGGGGTTGATCTCAACGATGAGATGGCCTTCAAGCGGCGGTGCTTCGATCACATTAAGAATGGTCGCTGAAGGGATAGACCGAATAAATTCCTCATAAGGCAATTGATCGACCGATGCGACAGAGATTTGCACATAGGTTCTTAGCTGCGCCGAAAAATACGAGGTCAGAAGTCTGGCATAATTCTCGTGAATTCGGGTCAAACTACGTATTTGATCTTTAGAAAAGCGAAGGGCACGTTTAAAATCATAATTACGGACCTTAGGCTTCGTTTCCTCTTTTTTTAGCTCTTCAGCGCTCATCTCACCCGTTGACAAAGCGGACAATAATGCGTCAATTTCTGATTGTGAAAGTACGTCAGCCAAATTTAATCATCACCTTACTTCTTCCATTAACACTCTACTGGACTATTTTTTCTGTGGTATAGACGTGCACGACATGGCCGTTCTTCAGGAAACTGTTTATCCTCAGCCTGACCTGATTTTCTAGATTGGCTATGCCTTGCTGATCCTGAATTTGATGCGGCGTCATTCCGGAAACGGCATAAATAACGGCATTTTTCACCTGAAAAGATCGTTTATCCAATTCATCCCGGGCATCTTTATTAGAAACCTGAATATTAAAGCTTATTTTGATAAAATGATCGCCTTTAATATTCGTGGTAATCTCACCCGTCGATACCGTTAAATCGTTAACAATCTGATCAATATTCGGATCTTTCACATTGACGCTGTCTTGGGCATTGTTCGACACTACAAAATAAGCGCTGATTGCGCCGATAATCACAATCAGCATAAAAATAAATAAAATATTTAATCCTCGGCTTTTGAACATTTCATCACACTCTCTTCCGCTCGAACAGCTCCCGGCCAGGAAATACTTTTCAAGAACTGACGGATACGCTCGCTGACTGTATCTGGACTCTCCTTGACAACTAATTTCTTACCCGTAGTCAAGGTAATGGTTGTATCCGGCAGCGCTTCGATTTGTTCAATTAGAAAAGGATTCAGGAGGAACGGTTGACCCTTAATTCGCGTTAACTCTATCATTCTATCTCAAAAATGGGACTGGATCCACATGCTATCCGGCCCATTCCCTTCCCTATTTTAATTAATTTCTCTTAAGCTGAACAAGTGTTTGTAAAATATCATCAGCTGTCGTGATTGTCTGAGCATTCGCCTGATAAGCTCGCTGTGCCGCAATCAGATTGGTCATTTCATCCGTCAGATCGACGTTCGAACCCTCCAATGCGCCTTGCGTAATCGTTCCCTGACCATTTGATGTTGGAACTGCGTTTGGAGTCAAACCAGAGGCAGTTGTCGCTTGATAGAGTGAATCACCGACTTTTGCTAGACCCGCGGGATTGGTGAAAGTATCTACTTCGACTCTTCCTAAAGGAACAGTGGTATTCCCACTAACTCCAACAACCGTCCCATCAGCAGCCACGGTAAATGAACTGAGATTCTGAAAATTACCACTGACACCAGCAAGAGTCATGCCTTGAGAATTGACCAAACCTGTACCGGTGGAATTTAATTTAAAATCTCCCGCTCGAGTATAATAAGCGGCTCCAGTTCCATCAGGATTATCAGTCACTCTAAAATAGCCTTCCCCGTTAATCGCCAGATCATAGGGGTTATCTGTTTCATTGACTGTGCCACCCGTTGTGATATTGTCAATTGAACTCGTTTCCGAGCCCAAACCGACCTGGATCGCATTGCGATTGTTTGATGCCCCCTGCATCTGCTGGCTGAAGGTATCCTGAAAATTAGCCCGTGATTTTTTATAGCCTGTCGTCGAAACGTTAGCAATATTGTTTCCAATGACGTCCAGATCCGTTTGAAAGTTCTTCAGTCCGGAAACACCTGCACCTAATGATCGTAATAACATTTGAATTTCCCCCTTTAATTGACTGCTTCTGTCAGTCGGCAGCCTTAGCTTCCCTGTAAAGGTCCAGCTATTTAAGAATGAATTAAAATGGTTCCATCAATATTGGTAAAGATATGCGACTGTGCATCGTGCAGATTCATCGCCGTAATCACCGTATTATTGGGCGTATTGACAACAAGAGCTGCTTCTTTCGTGATCACCAGTGAATCCCGGACACCCATTTTGTGAGCCTCCTGCATCCTCTGCTGAATTTGACTCCATTCTGCGCCGGAGACATGAATCCGGCGCGTTTCCAGACGTTCTTTCGCGTGTTTGGAAAGTTTTATCTGATCCCCATTGTCTGTCTGCAGCTGACTGACTAGTTTTTGCTGAAATTTTGCACTTGACGCCTTATCGGCGTGGCTCACGCTCCGCTGCAAGAAACCTTGTCCAGTCATCGAACGCGATTCTATTTGTAAATCCTGAATCTTTGTCAGGCTTTATCACCTCAGTTCGTCTGAATTTGAGTGACCGTCGAAGGATCGACCGTGGCACCATCTGCTGTCACGTAGCTGACCGATCCATCTTTTGCTGCAACTGCTTGTACGACTCCTGTTTTACTGGTCGTTGACTGCTTGCCATCACTACCCGTTTCCGTATCGTCCCAGGTAATCTTTTTGCCAATCATGTCAGCTTCAGCAGAAAGCGAATTGTCCGACTGCGTTTGAACCAGCTTGTTGATCGCATCACTCATATTCTGCGTTTGTTCCAGGGTTGTAAAATCAGCCATCTGAGAAACAAACTGCCCGCTGTCCATTGGCGAGGTCGGATCCTGGTGAGTCAGCTGAGCAATGAGCAGTTTTAGAAAAGAATCCTTGTCAAGCGCCGTTGTCCCCGTTTTCGATGCGGAGCTGCTATTAGTCGTTGTGCCTGATGTTCTTGGTGTTGCGTCAACATTAGTATCCAATCGTTGCCACTCCCTCACTCATGATCTCTTTAAAAGACTGCCCATCAACGTTCTCAACAATTTTCTGAATTGCCGATTGCTGTTGATTTTGTTGATCCTGCCCCTGCTGCCTCGCATTCTCCTGATTGGATTGCTGCTGTCCCTGATAATGCTGCTGCGCATCCTGGGCAGTGGGTTCACCTATCTGGCGGGCAATATCAATGTGATGTACAGGAAGACCTTGACCGGATAAATCTTTTTGCAATTGATCAATACCGGATTTAAGCAATTCTTTAGCGGCCTGAGTCTGCGCCGTCAGTTGGGCATTAATTCCGTCCTTATCCTGCGTAACCGTAATGGTCAATTGCCCTAAATGCTCCGGATAGAGGGTCATCGTCATGCTCTTTACACCATTTTGTTCCAAAGAGAATGAGGATTTGCCCATCCATGTCTGCATCTGATCAAGAACCTGATCAGCCACTGTATTTCCCTCTTTCGCCGGTGCTGCTTGAAAAGACTTCCACAAAGCCAGTGTACTCATCTGTTTCATGGCGACCGGTGCTTGTCCGGCCAACCCTGCTGCCCTTTGCGATTCCTTTGTCTTTGGGTTTTCCGAATGCAGGGTTTGAACATCGTCCGCCTTCTCCGTCAAAGGCCGATCGTCCAGACGATTCTGCTGCTTTATCGTTGGTTTCAAATCGGCAGGCGAGTCACTGATTGCCTCTTCTGTTAATCCAGGTAAAGAGGTAACCAGAGGTTGATCCCTTTTGTGCAGGGCCGTTTGGGAAGAAACATTGAATGATACGGCGACGGATGAACGATTCGTTCGCTTGGGTGCCGATGAAAGTGATGCAGCATTTCTGGCTCCGCTTCTCCCCTCCACTTGATCCAGCCTGCCGGCAGCCGGAGTAACCGGCATTTCATTTGAACTTAATAAAGGCACATCGGCAACTGAAAACTCCGTTGAAGTCCCCGCAGCACTGAATGAAGGACGGACAGTCGGTAAATGATTCTCTGGCTGTTGAATTTTTCTTTCACGAATCGATTTACTCATTTCCGCAGGTGGTGGATTGGAAGGAACAGGATTTTCTGTCAATCCTTCCTTTTTCCCGCTGCTCTCCTCTTGAGACTCTAATAGTTTAGAGAGCTTGCTAGATACATCTGTATCCCTAACTTCCCGATGAGATGGCGTTCCCTCTGAATGAGTAGCCGCTCGATGAACAGCTGCCGGATTCTCTACAATCTTACTCTCTTCCCCTAAGGGTGCAGAGATTTCGGCTTTCCCTAAGCGTGCCGGCGATTGTTCATCTGCCGGATCAGAAGCCAGGCTTTGATCCTCGCTGCTTTTTGGGGGGGCAGAGACTGGATTGGCCGTTACAGATACTCCCGCTGTGTCCGATAATTTGATCGTTTTCTTTGATCCGGCGACCTTTTGCTTTTTCTGCGACTGCGTTTTCAGATCTTCTCCGTCCGCATCTGCTTTCTGATCCTTTGTTTTAGTCTGCTTACCCGCTTCGTGAATCATCTGAAGAAAAGAAAATTTATTTTTGCTCTTCCTTTTACTGCCCTTTGTTTGCTGCGCCATCGCGGCAGCCGCCGAAAGAATGACCGTATGGTTTTCCATTTGTCTATCACCTCCTTTCAAGGTAATCAGATTCAAGGAGTTGTCGACACTGCATCGCCAGACGTCGCGCCCGAAGACGTATTCGCTGACTCCGCTGTATCGGCTTTTAATAAGGGTGCCAGTTGTGCCGCTTTGCTGGCTGTCATATTATTCATGATCGATGCTTTGGTGTTATTATCAAGCATATTCATATAAGATGCTGCTCGTCTCAGCGGCAATTTGGCAAATACGGCCGCTGCTTTTGCCGGATCCATATTCCGATAGGTTTGGGCATATACCTGTTCCCGGGCAGCTTTCGATGCATTTTTTTTGGCGGAGCTGGTTTGATTGGCCTGCTGTTGTGCCTGCTTCAATTGTGTATTCAAATTGGAAATTTGATCGGATTTTTTGCTCGTGTCGCTCTGCAATTGCTTAATTATTTTTTTCTGGGCACTGACTTCCTGATTCAATTGCCTGATGTCAGCCGCTGTCCCGCTGACAGGCTGTACCGTCTGCCCATGATGACCAGGGAGCACACTCTCGGCCACTTGGATCGGATTTATACCGGCAAGCTTGCAAAAAAGAACGACTAGAAGAAGCAAAAAAAGAATCGGCACTAGGATAGCCAGCAAAACCTTCATAAACTTCAAGCCAGCCGAGGTTGGCCGCTGTTCTTCCACTTCGAGTGATTTTTTAGCCATTTTTCACCACTCGCAATGAAGCAATTTCATCCATTTCTTTCATTTCCTTTTTCTTTTCTTCCGTTTTTATCACCGATCGCTGCCGATCACGAATCTTTTCATATTTTTTAACTTCAATCGTTTTTTCCAACAGAATCGGCTGCAATTCTTCAAGCCTGTGCTTCGCTTGGTCATATTCAGCTGTTCGTAGATTAATTATTTTTTCATATTTTTCAACATCAAAAAGATGGAGTTTCATCGAATCAATCGTCATCGACTGGCTCAATTGCTGGTTCAGGTCGATTTGTACGGCTTTCTTTTTATTCATTAAATCGATCAGATTGCCAGCCAATTGTTCCAAAGCTTGGAATAACTCCTGATACTTGGATTCAAGCGCCGCTTTTTCGCTTTCAGCTATCTTCATGATTCGTTTCAGTCGAAAATCAATCGCCATTCATTCCCGCCTCTTCCCCGAATTGCTTCAATAATGTCTCCACTGACTGCTGCAGGGTGATTCGCTCCGCCTTCTGCTGCGTGAGATAATCAATCATTTTGGGATGATACTGTACGGCAGCGTCTATGGCCGCAGAGCTCCCTTTTTTATAAGCTCCAATATTAATCAAGTCTTCTGATTCGGTATATTGGGAAAGCAATTTGCGAAACCTCGCAGCTGCCTGCAAATGCTCAGGAGAATCAATCTGCGTCATCACACGGCTGACGCTTTTAAGCAGATTGACTGCCGGGTACTGTCCCTTCTGAGCGAGCGCGCGATCAAGAACAATATGTCCGTCAAGAATGCCTCGCGCCGTATCAGCAATCGGTTCATCCATATCGTCGCCGTCCACAAGAACGGTGTAGAAAGCAGTAATCGTGCCAGATCGGTCCGTGCCTGTCCTTTCCAAGAGCTGCGGCAGCAGCGCAAAAACGGAAGGAGGATAGCCCTTAGTCGTCGGCGGCTCGCCAACAGCAAGGCCAATCTCTCTTTGACTCATGGCAACCCGGGTCAGGGAATCCAGCATAAACAACACATTTTTCCCCCGATCCCGGAAATACTCGGCGATGGAGGTCGCCGTCATTGCTCCTTTAATCCGCACCAATGCCGGTTGATCACTGGTAGCCACAACGACAATGGACCTTTTCCTGCCCTCTTCACCCAAATCATTTTCCAGAAATTCATTGACCTCCCGGCCGCGCTCGCCGATCAGAGCGATCACGTTTAAATCTGCCGAAGTGTTGCGGGCAATCATGCCCATTAACGTGCTTTTGCCGACACCGCTGCCGGCAAATATGCCGATTCGTTGGCCTTTGCCGACGGTCAGCAAACCATTAATCGAGCGGACACCCAATTCGATCGGTTCCGTAATTGGCGGACGTTTCAGCGGATCAGGTGGTTTCCGATTCGTTGGCACCTTATCAAAGCCCTTGGTAAATTTCATTTCGGACATGGGATTGCCCACACTATCACATACCTGGCCGATGAGTTCTTCATTGACCCGTATTTCAAGCGGTTTGCCCGTCGCTTCAACGAGACAGCCTGGTGCAATCCGGGAGGCCGGCGCATAAGGCATGAGCAGCACATTTTCTTCCCTGAAACCGACGACTTCAGCCTTAAGAACTTCGCGGCCGTCTCGCAGATGAATCAAACAGACATCACCGATGGAGGACGCGGGTCCCTTCGATTCAATGAGCAACCCGACCACGTGGCTTATTTTCCCAAATCTGCGATAGCTATCCAGCTCCGTTAATCGCTGCGCCAGAAAGTCGGCGTTCATTTTGCTTCACCGTCCATAATCTGCTGCAATTTGCTGTGAATAACATTCAACTGGCTTTCCGTACCGGCATCAATCTTTCCAAATGCTGTTTCGACCGTACAATCATTGACTGCATAGTCGGTGTCTGAATATATGTATATTTTTTGATCCTGCACCAATTCGTCCAGCAAATGTCTAGAATCCGCAATTTGTTTATACCTTTCCGGAGCGACAGTGATCTTTATATTGCCTTGATCGCGTACCTCTTTAACTGCCTGAGAAACAAGATCCATCCAGCGATCATCACTGCCGGATAACTCCTCACCGATGATTTTCCCAGCAACGGCAAGAGCCAATTTTAAAATATCCGGTTGAGCTTTTTCAACGGTCTGGACATAGGTGTCATGAATCTGATTCACGATTTGATCAGCCTGAGCAATCCGCCGATCATAATCCGCCTTACCTTGCGCTAAACCCTTCTGATGCCCGGCGGCAAAACCTTCTTTTTCTTTCTGCTTAAAAGCTGCTTCGTTCTGCTCTTTGGCCAATTGTTCTTCATCCACTAATTTTTGCCGGACATCCTGCTCCAATTTTCTGGCTTGCTCGATTATTTCAGCCGCTTTCTTTTTTGCCTGATTGATCTTATCATCTAATGTTTTTTGAACTTCTGCCTCATTCATGGTATCGGTGAGTGCGTCTAGCATGGGATCAATCACTGTCGTTAATTTCAACGTTTTGTGAATGTGACTGGATCCAGGGGATTTAATGAGATTAGACAATGACATCATCCCCCTGTCCGCGGGCAATCACAATCTCACCGGCATCTTCAAGCTTGCGAATCGTATTCACGATTCGCGTCTGAGCTTCTTCGACATCATGTAATCGAACCGGTCCCATATACTCCATCTCTTCTTTAAAACTAGCAGCCATTCGTTCAGACATGTTGCGGAACAGCAGGTCCTTCACTTCATCGCTCGCTGTTCGCATCGCGAGAATCAGATCTTCATTCTCGCTCTCCCGGATAACACGCTGAACCGCTCGATCATCGAGGACAACAATATCTTCAAAAACAAACATTCTTTTTTTGATTTCTTCCGCAAGATCTGGATCGACTCTTTCCAATTGATCGAGAATATTGCGTTCTGTTGTCCGATCGACCCCATTCAAGACGTTGACAACCGATCCCACCCCGCCGGTCTGTGTATAATCCTGATTGATTGCGGAACTGGAAATTTTCTTTTCCAAAATTCGTTCCACCTGTGAGATGATCTCAGGCGAGGTCCGATCCATTTGAGCAATTCTTCTGGCGATTTCCGCTTGATTCTCAATGGGCAGCGAAGAAAGAACCGCTGAAGCTTGTTCAGGTGTCAAATAGGAGAGAACGAGAGCGATCGTTTGCGGATGCTCGTTTTGCAGAAAATTTAATATCTGTTGCGGATCGCTTTTGCGCATAAAATCAAAAGGCCGAACCTGAAGCGTCGATGTCAGTTTTTGGATCACCTCATTCGCTTGCTGCGGCCCCAATGCCTTTTCAAGTATTTGTTTGGCATAACCGATGCCGCCCTGAGAAATATACTCCTGAGCAAGAGCGGTTTGATAAAATTCTTCAACAACTTGATTTTTCAACTCTGTGTCCACTTTCCGTGCATTCGAAATAGCCAGCGTCATTGCTTCAATTTCCTGCTCAGTCAGATGCTTGAAGACATTGGCTGAAATTTCAGAGCCAAGCGAAATCAACAAAATTGCTGCTTTTTGTTTGCCATTCAAACTTGATTTGCGTTCCGTCATTCTGCCGCCTCCTTACCGATCATCCGACATCCAGCTTCTCAGCAATTTGACAAATTCGTCGGGTTTTTGTTTTGCCAATCTTTCGAGCTCGTTATATTTCTTTTGCTCTGGACGTTCTTTCGTCAAGTCATCAGCCTCTTCCCCTTCAACCGCAGTTGGAATGTCCTGAACCGTGGCTTCTTCTTGCTGTTCAGCCATTTTGCGTCTTCGGAGAAAGAACCAGAGTGCGAAGCCGAGAACTGCCGCCGCAAGTGCAGCGCCGATAATATACCACCAGTAATGATGATTCTGAATCGTTTGCGCCGATAGATTACCATTAAACCTGCCCACCGAAACATAGACTTTTTGATCAACCGCATTCTGGTTCAATTCTTGGCCCTGCCCATTATCAATCGATGTTTTAATGATCGAGCCCAGAATCTGCCTGACATCGTTGATTCGCTGCGGCGACAAGGATGAGGTTCGCCTCGGATTCGGAGGCTCAATCATGACCTGAATGCCCAAATCAGTCACATGGTAGGGACTTTCCGCAACCTCTCTATGAATCTTGTTAAAGACATAATTAACCTTGTCTTCAACTTTTTGGTAAGAACCGTTCCCGTTTGCCCCATTCGCCTGATAATTCGCTACATCGTTCGTTCCTGTTCCCGCTTGTCCGGCAGCTCCCTGACCGGAATAGGTTTCCGCAATGTGTTCCGTACTTGACTGTAGTCCTTGCATCGTCTGCGTATTCACAGGTTCAACCAGATGCTGATCCTCTTTCGTCTTTGTAAAATCAACATCTGCCGTGACGTTAACCATGACTTTTCCCTGACCCATCATGGTCGTCAGCATTTGGGTCACACGCCGCTGGACGTTGCTCTCGACATCGTTAACCACTTCCTGCTGCTGTTTATAAGCAGATAAGGTTGAAGAACCTCCGGAATTGCTATTTTTCAGATCATAATAGTTGAAATATTGATCCATTATAACAATATTATTTTCTGGCAAATTCGGTATACTCTTAGCAACTAAACGGTAAAGTCCACGCACTTGTTCGTCAGTCAATTGATAACCCGGGTCGACATTTAAAACAATCGATGCTGAGGCTTTGTTCTGATTCTTTTGATTAGCCACCCAAACATCGGATTGCGGCAGCGTAATCATCACCTTCGCTGACTTGACTCCCCTAGAGTTTGAAATCAAATTGGCGAGTTCTGTCTGCATAGCCGCCCGCTGGAGAACATCGAATTGTTTATCCGTCATCCCGAATCCGGAATTCTGATTAAAGGTTGAGTAGTCAATCTCCCCGGTTTTCGGAATCCCCTGGGCGGCAAGCTCAACTTTCAAATTATCGACTTGGTCTTTGGGAACACTAATCGTCGTCCCGCCATCGGACAGCTGGTATGGAACCTTCTTGCTGTCGAGTGTGTCCTTAATCTGTCCGGCTTCATTGGCCGATAAGTTGCTGTAAAGCGGTGTATAATGCTTCACATTTAATAAAATAAGAGCAAGAATTAATATAAAGAAGAGAACTGCCGCTCCGCTAATCCAGGCAATTTTCCTTTTCTTCGGGGTGTCCTGCCAAAACTTTTTCAAGCGGCGAGCCCATGTTAGCAATCGTTCTTTCATAATATCCTCCGTTCAATGCGGCCTCACCGGGTCAGACTTGCATCTGCATCACATTTTGATAAGCACTAATCACCCGGTCTCGAACCTGAACGGTCGTTTTTAATAAAACATCCGCCTTTTGCATCGCGAGCATTACATTATGTAAGTCAACATTGCTGTCACCGTTGGCAAGTCCCGTCACCATCTGATTGGCTTCTTGTTGAGAAGTATTGACCGTTCCTAGTGCTTTCTGTAGGACATTGGAAAACGAATTCTGGTTCCCGGCAACGCTATTTATTGGGGTTGCTGACGGCATGGAAACCGTCTTTAAATTAATTGATCCTATACCACTCATGACCATTCACCTACTTCCCAATGTCTAATGCTTTTTCGAGCATGTTTTTATCTGCATTCATAACCGTCACACCGGCTTCATAGGAGCGATTGGAATCCATTAAATCCACCATTTCTTTCAGGGGATCCACATTGCTCTCCCGTACATAGCCGTTCGCATCCGCATCCGGATCGCTGGGATCATATTTTTCCGGAAACGGTGCCGGATCGTCCGTCACCGATTGGACTTCAACCCCGCCGCGTGACGAACCGAGTGCGTTCTGAAAAACGGAATCAAAAGAGGAATCTTCTGTTTTCAAGCTAACCACTTTTCTCGCATAGGGTTGCCATTGTCCGTTAACTCTTTTTTCACGTGTCGTATCCTGATTGGCAATATTCGCCGAGGCAACATCCATCCGCAATCTTTGTGCGGTCAATCCGCTCGCCGAAATATCAAGGCCGCTGAACATCCCCATCAGTTAGAGCCTCCCAATACGGTATTAAACTGCAAAAACTGATTTCCGGCAGCCTGACTCAAGGCTTGGTAATAAACTTGGTTTTGAGCCAGTTTGGACATTTCATTATCAACATCCACGTTATTACCATTATTTTGCACCGTGCCGGAAGTATCCGTTTCCAGATGGTAACCTGATGAATGATCGGAATCAAGCCGATCCAGAGCATCACCGAATGCGTCGCCAAAGACTACCTTTTTCGCTTGATAGCCTGGTGTGTCCACATTGGCGATATTCTGCGAAACTGCGTTCTGCTGAGCCATGGAACCATTCATTGCCCGTTCAATGGCATTTAATGGAGTTGTCTCAAAAAACATGCACGGCCACTTCCTTCCGATTAACTATAATTTTATTGTATCAACTTTTGGCCTAATGTCTATGCTATTCTTTCTTATTCGACTTATTTCGCCATTCTTTTATCCTTAAAATTAGGCCCTATGACCCATTTTTGGCTCAATTTTGCTTCTTCTTGTGAAATATATAAGTCATTTTTGTTGCAATTAAATTTCTTGACAAGTAAAAATAAGACTAAATACTCAGCAATAAGAGAGTCCTTACCTAATGACTAGTAGAATATAAGCCAATAGTACCATTCTTTTTGTAACGTGTAAAAAAGAGTCAAACAGAAAAAAGGACTTTTGATTGATAAGTTGCTCAATCAAAAGTCCTTTTATATAATGTCGGTACTCTTAATCATTTTTCTTTTTATTTAATTCCACAAGGAACTTATCATTCAATACTTTGATGTAAGTTCCCTTCATCCCTAGTGAACGAGATTCGATCACGCCGGCACTCTCAAGCTTGCGCAACGCATTGACAATCACGGAACGAGTGATGCCGACACGGTCGGCAATTTTGCTGGCCACCAGAAGGCCCTCTTTTCCTTCCAGTTCTTCAAAAATGTGTTCAATTGCCTCAAGTTCACTGTAGGACAAAGATCCGATCGCCATTTGAACAATCGCCTTTTCCCTTGCTTCCTCTTCGACTTCTTCTGTCTTCTCCCTGAGGATTTCCATGCCGACAACTGTCGCACCGTATTCTGCCAAGATCAGATCTTCATCCGTGAATGTCTCATTCAAACGCGATAAAATCAATGTCCCCAGACGTTCTCCCCCGCCAACAATCGGCACAACCGTAGTCAGACCACTGGCAAATAAGTCCCGGTTTTCGTCGGGAAAAACACTGAAATCACTATTGACGTCCAGATTCGGCGATGTCTGCATGACACTGAAGAGATGCTGCGTATATTCCTCTGGCAATTGCCTCGTGGAAAACATGGTCTGAATGCGTTCATTTTCAAATTCCAGCTTCAGCGACATGCCAAGAATTTTGCCACGCCTGCTGACAACGAACGTATTCGTCTGAATGACGTCACGCAGGGTTTGAGCGACTTCATTGAAATCGACCTGTGTTTTCGTCCCTTGTAATAATTGATTGATTTTTCTTGTTTTTTCTAGCAAAGTCATCTTAATTCCTCCCAGATAATGTCCAATCAGTTAGTCACTTAAAATTTTGTTCGTCTTTCTTATTAAACTGCAGATTTAAAACCACTGATCAAAGGCAGGCGTCCCGGATTTATATGTAATCTTCCACACTGGAGTGATCGATGAATCAAAGAGCCATATGATGAACAGCTTCGTCTGAAAAATTAATCTTTATACTTTCCTATTGCAGTTAATTAAGGAAGCAGCAGCTTGTTATCCTTTTCTACCGGAAAACAGATCCTTTTTCACTTGAATCGATAAAATAATTGTTTTCTCCTTATTCAACGAACAATGAAGCAAGACGATATAACCGGAATCCAAGTTTCTGCTTTCTCATGTTAGCATAAGTTCAACAGGATAGCAACACAATTTACAGTTTTATAGCAACATTCTGAATTGTATTAAGTGCCCGTTCTGCATAAGCGAGCGCCCGTTCTTTCTTATCTTTTATCGGCGTCTTCAAGGAAGGCATCAAACCAAAATTCGCGTTCATTGGCTGGAAATGTTTCGAATTGGCAGAGGCAATATAGTGTGCCATGCTGCCAATCACCGTCTCTTCCGGAAAATTGAGTACTTTCTGTCCTAAGGCAAGCCGTGCTGCATTAATTCCGGCAATCAGTCCAGAAGCCGCGGATTCCACATACCCTTCAACACCGGTCATCTGTCCGGCAAAAAACAGATTATCTCTCACACGTGTTTGGTAGGTGGCATGAAGCAGCTGCGGCGCATTCAGGAACGTATTGCGATGCATGACCCCGTAGCGGACGATTTCTGCAGACTCAAGACCTGGAATCAGCCGAAAAACGGCTTTCTGTGCTCCCCACTTCAAGTGCGTTTGAAAGCCTACAATATTGAAAAGTGTGCCTGCTGAATTATCCTGTCTCAGCTGAACAACGGCAAAGGGCCGCTTGCCGCTCTCCGGCAATTCCAACCCAACCGGCTTCATTGGACCGAATAACAGCGTCTTTGCCCCTTGCCTGGCCATAATTTCAATCGGCATGCAGCCGTTAAAATAATTCTCTTTTTCAAATTCCTTGAGCGGAGCCGTCTCAGCCGTTACCAGTGCCTGGTAGAATTCCTCGAACTCGTCCTTTGTCATCGGACAATTCAGGTAAGCGGCATCCCCTTTGTCATATCTCGACTTGAGATACACTTTCTTCCGATCAATGGTCTCGCCGGAAATAATTGGAGCGGCAGCATCATAGAAATAAAAATAATCTTCGCCAGTCAACTTTTTCAATGCCTTCGAAAGAGTTTCCGAAGTCAGCGGTCCCGTGGCAATAATTGTCGGGCCCTCCGGAATTTCAGTGACTTCTTCTTCGACAACTGTCACATTTTTAAGTCTTTTCAGTGTCTCCGTGATATGACCCGAGAAGTCATGACGATCGACGGCGAGTGCTCCGCCAGCCGGCACACTGGCCCGATCTGCTGCCTGAATGATTAAAGAATTCAAGCGGCGCATCTCCTCCTTCAAGATGCCCACCGCATTCGTTAAGGCATTGGAGCGCAAAGAATTGGTGCAGACCAGCTCCGCAAACTGATCGGTATGATGAGCCGGTGTCTGCTTCCCCGGACGCATTTCATAGAGACGGACAGGAATTCCACGATTAGCCAGCTGCCAGGCCGCCTCGCTGCCCGCAAGCCCTGCGCCAATAACGTTTACTGCTTGCTCGCCCATATACTCTCCTCGCTTTCTGGCCCGAATTCAGGCAAAAGGAAGGGTTGACCATGCATGAAAACATTCACACAGCCAACCTTAATTCTCATGCGATCATTGGGTTTCTTCTTTGTAATCACATTTTGGACATTCGACTTTTTTCCCACTTTTCGACTTTTTCTCCACAAGATAAGACCCGCATTTCGGACATTGTCTTTGAATCGGCTTATCCCATGATACGAAATCGCAATCCGGATAACGATCACAACCGTAAAAAATTCTGTTTTTCTTGCTTCGCCGTTCAACGACTTCACCCTGCCCGCATTTCGGACAAGTCACACCCATCTTTTTTAGGATTGGCTTCGTATTCCGACATTCCGGAAAATTAGAGCAGGCCAGAAACTTGCCGTAGCGGCCCATTTTGTAGACCATTTCATGACCGCATTTTTCACATTTTATCCCGGCAGGTTCATCCTTAATCGTAATCGATTGCATTTCTTTTTCCGCAGTCGATAAGCGCTTTGAAAAGTCCTGATAAAAATCATCGATCACGGCTATCCAATCTTTCTTGCCGACACCCACTTCATCGAGACTCGTTTCCATCTGCGCTGTAAAATCAATATTAATAATCTCAGGGAAAAATTCAACAATAAGCTTTAAAACGATTTCGCCAAGTTCCGTCGGCACAAAACGCTTGGCATCCATGCTGACATAGTTTCTGCGCTGAATGGTGTCGATAGTCGGCGCATAGGTCGAAGGCCGCCCGATTCCGATTTCTTCCATCGCGTGAACCAACGAAGCTTCCGTATAACGCGGCGGTGGCTGAGTGAAATGCTGCTTCGGATCGGTTTTCTCCTTAAGCGCCTGCATCCCATCCTGAAGATCCGGAAGATACTTATCAACCGTCTTTTTTTTCTCCGCCTTATTATCATCGGTCTCTTCAATATAAACTTTCATAAATCCGGGAAACTTTATTTTTGAACCCGTTGCCCTAAATATAACACCATTCTGAGTCAAATCGGCGCGGATGGTATCCATCACAGCAGGAGCCATCTGACTGGCAATAAAACGTTCCCAAATTAATTTATACAACTTAAATTGGTCACGATTTAAAAACTCCTTGATTTCTCCAGGCTGACGAAGTACCGAAGTGGGACGGATTCCTTCATGGGCATCCTGCACATTTTCCGCTTTTTTTTGCTTTTGCGGCCGTGATCCCAGATATTCCTTCCCATAGTTCTCGGAAATAAATGATTTGGTTTCTTCCTTCGCTACATCAGAAATACGTGTGGAGTCTGTACGCATATAAGTAATCAACCCGGTGTTTCCTTGCTTACCCAGCTCAATTCCTTCATATAATTGCTGAGCGACCATCATTGTTTTTCTGGCTCTGAAATTCAGCTTTCTTCCTGCTTCCTGCTGCAGCGAAGACGTAATAAAAGGAGCAACCGGATAACGAAGACGTTCTTTCTTCTGAACACGTTCCACCGCGAAAGGAGCTTGCACGATCCTTGACAGAATCTTTTCAACGTCTTCCTCGGATTTCAGCTGCATTTTTTTGCCATCGGCACCGTAGAACTCCGCTTCAAAGGTTTCCTTACCGACACGGAAAATGCCAGAAATAGACCAATATTCCTCTGGTTTAAAGGCTTTAATTTCATTCTCTCTTTCAATGATCATCCGCAGCGCAACGGATTGAACACGTCCTGCACTTAACCCTTTTTTAACCTTTTTCCAGAGTAAAGGACTGATATTGTAACCAACCAGCCGATCCAAAACACGCCTGGCCTGCTGGGCGTCAACCAGATCCATATTAATTTTTCTCGGGCTCTTAAACGCGTCTTTAATCGCCGGTTTGGTAATTTCATTAAAAACGACTCGGCAGGCGGAATGGTCATCGATTTCGAGACTATGTGCCAAATGCCAAGCGATCGCCTCACCTTCACGATCAGGGTCAGCTGCAAGATAAACTTTCTTCGCTTTCTTTGCGGCGCTCTTCAACTCTTTGAGGACAGGACCCTTCCCCCTAATGGTTATATACCTTGGTGTATATTGATGATCAACATCTATGCCCATTTGGCTCTTTGGCAAATCACGCACGTGGCCCATCGAAGCCTTTACTTGATATCTCGGGCCTAGATAGCGTTTAATTGTTTTTGCTTTAGCGGGAGATTCCACAATGACCAAATAATCACTCATAATGTTGCTCCCCCTTTCTGAGAATATTCAAATCTTCACTTATATTAATGATTGATGGATACTTTGTCAAACGTAAAGTCAATTTCCCGATCAATGAAAGAGTCAAAGTCCTGCTTCCGCGCCTCAGATTTGGAGATAAAAATTATCTTTTGAAATCATTTTGCTGCCCATTGTAATTCATCTGTAATATCACTTGATTTCATCACCAATTTCGCTCCTTGCTGAATCAATCCATGCGTTCCGCTGCTATTCGGATTCAGCACCGATCCGGGCACCGCAAAAACTTCCCGTCCCTGCTCGATTGCCTGATCGGCTGTGATCAGTGAACCACTTCGCTCTCGAGCTTCAATAACCAATGTGCCGAGTGAAAGTCCGCTAATAATTCGGTTCCGCTCTGGAAAACGCCAACGTTCGGGCCGCGCATCTGGAGGATATTCACTTAAAACGAGCTGATAGCGACATAATTGTTGAAATAAATTTCTATTCTGCGCCGGATAGGGATGAAATAAACCTGAACCCAGTACAGCAATGGTCCGGTGCTTGAGTGACAGCTTGTGGGCCATCCCGTCAACGCCGCTCGCCATGCCGCTGACCAGTGTCCAACCGGATTCAATCAGCGGCATTAATAATTTCTCCATCACTGGCCAGGCTGCTGCGTCCGGATGCCGCGACCCAACGACAGCTAAGGTCTTCTCGCTTTGCAGCAGGTCAGTATTCCCGCAAGCATAGAGTAGAAACGGCGGATCATAAATTTCTCTGAGTAACCGCGGATAATTCTTGTGATGGAGGGCAATAATCTGTATACCCTTTTGACTATAATCGGACAAGAGGCTCTCTCCGTTCAGCGAAGAGTAATCCTCTAGATAGCCTTCCGCATTTCTTTTTGAAAAACCAAATTCTTCAATCAGTTCATTGCGGCTCAGGTGATCCAGTTGCCGCAATTCCGGATCTTTTTGTAAAAGACGATGAATCAATCTGCGTCCAATTCCGCGGCAATGCGTTAACTGAACCAGTTTCACTGTTTTCCTATCCACTTGTCAACACTCCTGATGTTTTTTTGTTTGGATAGCACCGAATCCTATTCATTTAATGAAGGAACTGGATGATTGACCGGGCAATAGTCAAACAGGGAATTTTATACATAAAAGAGTGAGGCTGACCGCCAATGAATGGTTTTTAGAGGGAAAATAACAGGGGGGATGCGTCTTACCCAAATCTGCATTTGTCTTAAATAATAGGAAAAAGCGCGGGAGCCGCGCTTTAAAAAATCAAAAGGTTCATCCCTGCTGAATCAAGCAAGCTTCGTAGAGACCTCTTTGCTTCAAAGCCTTTTCCATCGTTTGGCCAATCTTTGCCGGTGTTTCCGCAACCTCGATCCCGTGATCACGCATGACACGGATTTTTTCAGCCGCTGTGCCTTTGCCTCCAGTGATAATCGCACCTGCATGACCCATGCGTTTTCCTGGAGGCGCTGTCTGGCCGCCGATGAAACCAACAACCGGTTTCTGCATATGTGCTTCTGCCCATTCTGCTGCGGCTTCTTCACTGTTCCCGCCGATTTCACCGATCAGCACCACGGCATAGGTTTCCGGATCTTCATTAAACATTTTCAGTATATCGACAAAACTCGTTCCATTGACCGGATCACCGCCGATACCAACAGCCGTCGTCTGGCCGATATTGAGTTGAGTCAATTGGTGAACGGCTTCATAGGTCAGTGTCCCCGAGCGGGAAACAACGCCAACATGGCCTTTTTTATGAATATAGCCGGGCATGATGCCTATCTTGCTGGCATTCGCAGAAAGGACACCCGGGCAATTCGGCCCAATCAAGCGCGTCGGTTTGTCCTGCAAATAGCGTTTGACTTTCACCATATCAAGAATCGGTATCCCTTCGGTGATTGTAATCACCAAGCGGAGCCCTGCATCCGCCGCTTCCATGATCGCGTCCGCCGCAAAAGCTGGAGGAACATAAATCACCGAGCAATCTGCACCTGTCTGACGCGCCGCTTCTTTAACTGTATTAAAAACCGGAACTCCTTCCACTGTCGTGCCGCCCTTTCCCGGTGTGACACCACCGACAATCTGGGTTCCATAGGCCAGCATCTGCTGAGTATGAAATAGGCCTTGCGATCCGGTAATTCCCTGGACTAAAACTTTTGTATTTTTATCGATTAATATGCTCATCCGGCAATCCCCCCTGCGGCTTGTTTGACAAGTGTGACAATTTTCTGGGCTGCATCCGCCATCGAATTCGCTGCGGTAATCGCCAGCCCGGATTCGCGGAGAATCTCTTTTCCTTTTTTGACGTTCGTCCCTTCCAGACGGACAACAAGCGGCACAGCAAGCTGAACACTTTTCGTCGCTGCGACAATACCCTCAGCAATGACATCGCATTTCATGATCCCTCCGAAGATGTTAACAAGGATTCCCTTGACATGCGGATCGGAAAGAATGAGACGAAAAGCCGCTTCAACTTTTTCTTTGCTTGCTCCACCGCCGACGTCGAGAAAATTTGCCGGATCGCCGTGAAAGGATTTAATAATATCCATTGTTGCCATGGCTAGACCGGCTCCGTTAACCATACAGCCAATATTGCCATCGAGAGCAATGTAGTTTAAACCATATTTCGAAGCTTCGATTTCTTTCGCATCTTCTTCAGCAAGATCTCGAAAGTCCTGGATATCTTTGTGCCGATAGAGACCGTTATCATCAAAATTTAATTTGGCGTCGAGTGCCAGAACCTCGTCATTTTTAGTTACCACCAGTGGATTGATTTCGGCGATCGAACAATCTTTTTCAATAAAGACCTGATAGAGTCCAAGCATAAACTTAACAGCTTTATTAACTAAAGAATTCGGGATTCCTATCGAGAAGGCGATCTGACGTGCCTGAAAGGCGGTCAAACCAATGACCGGATCCACTGTCATTCGCACGATTTTTTCCGGTGACTTTTCAGCAACCTCCTCGATCTCCATACCGCCCTCTGAAGAAGCAATGACCGCGACGCGTGAGGTATTTCTATCCAGTACTATCCCAAGATAATATTCCTTAGCAATCGCACGGCCTTCTTCAATCAAGAGCCGTTTAACTTCTTTTCCAGCTGGACCTGTCTGGTGCGTGACCAGTATTTTTCCCAGCAGTTCATCTGCGAACCGGCGCACTTGTTCCGGTGAATGTGCAATCTTCACACCGCCGGCCTTGCCCCGCCCGCCTGCATGAATTTGTGCTTTGACCACCAACACATCGGTATCTAATTTTTTTGCCGCCTCATCAGCCTGATCAGCCGTAAAAGCGACATACCCCCGAGGAACAGCAACCCCGTATTGCTTCAAGAGTTGTTTTCCCTGATATTCATGAATATTCATTGCATCCCCTTCTCCCCATATAATGAATAATCAATTTATTGAAAGCCCTTTCTTTTACAGTATAACGAAAATGTTCTTTATTTGTCCATTGATTCGTCACTAATCTGTCACTTATAGCAAAAGAAAATAAACAAGCCGCTTTCAAAAGAAAAATGAAACAATGCTCATTATATGTTTGGGAAGAAAAAGATATGCTTTAATAAAAAGGGGGGAAGAAACAACAAAACAGATTGTTCCGCTTTCCAGACGCTCTGAAAAGAGGAAACAACAGATGTAATAGGGGGAAAGGAATGAGTGATCAAACCTCATCTCTTATTCTATTCTTTTTTACTATAACTTTCATCAACTTTATAGATAAAAGAAAAAATTTCAGCAACAGCACGATATAACTCAGGCGGAATCATTTGATTCAGATCGAGTTCAGCAAGGAGTGAGACAAGATTCGGATCTTCTTGAACCGGGATATGGTATTCTTTTGCTGCTTCAATAATTCTGCGGGCAATTTCGCCTTCACCCTTCGCCTGAACGACTGGTGCCTGATCCAGTCCTCTGTCGTATTTCAATGCAACTGCTTTTTTTCTCTTTTTGGCATCCCGTTCGTTCATGCTTTCACATCCAAATGATTGTTTCGAGCAGTCAGCGGTTCTGCTGCTTTTTTTATCAGAAACGGATCGATCCCATCCGTCTGGAGAACGGAGTTCAGATGGTAATCCAAGGCCTCTAATTGTTTGGCAAGTTCTTTCTCTTTCGCCTTCAGGTATGGGCGCAGATCGGCTGTGCTGTTCTGCACACGTAAGGAGACTTCCCTGTTTTGTACACGAACACTGATCAAGGTTTGACTCAGATGACTCAAGTCGAGACAGAGGAGCAGAGTACAGTAAGCCGGATCAATCGTTCCCTTCCTATCCTTTTTTCCTTCCCAATAAACCGTCAAATTCTGCAATTGCTTCTGATAAGGAAGCGGTAATTGCAGGGTAAACTGGGCAGCCATCGTATCCGGATTCAGCATCTGAAGCTGTTGACCGGTGAGCTGCTGGACGATCTGTTCGGCTTCTGCGCGCAAATGCGTCGGAATCGCCTGATTATCTGTCACGGCCATCAACGCCTCTTTGAGCGTTCCCGTGGGCTTCAGGTTGCCTTGTTCAATCCATTGCCTTTTCCAAGTCCCTTCCAGATCCAGTCCGAGTTGCTTCATGATTTGGAACAATGGAGGAGCCTGAGCGAAATCAGTAGGCTTTCCCATCGTGGATAAAAGGTTGCTGATTGCTGCCTTTAGCGAGGCGGCCGCATTTGTTTCCGGAAGCGTATTCAGGCTCTGCAGCAAATGGTTGAGACGGTCTGTTATCGGCCGATCAGTCTGATTTAGCAATTTGGCGATTTGAAAAATATTTGGGGAAAGAGGCAGTTCACGCTGCACCATCCAGTGAAGCGCCTGAATGTCTTCCGAATGGTTGCCGCCCCCCTTGATCAATGCCCCCGCAGCATTTATTGAATCACGTGTCAGCGGATCCCCCTGATCGAGGAACGAATGAATAAGTTCTCTTGTGACGGGTTCATCCTTTAAACGAAAAGCATTCAGGACATCATCAACCATTGAGGACGAGGGCTCTCCCTCGGCTGCAGTTCTGCGTGTCACCACTTTAGCCAGAAGCGTATTCGACTGCTGCTGCATCTGAAACAAATATTCCTGTCCGGTTTTCAACGGCGGATCAATGACCCCCACCTTGGCAACCACCTGCTGCGTTCCCATCTGCAGCAACGCCGTTCTGTCGGGGAGAATATCCAGCACCTTGCCACGCAGAATTTGTTCAGGTGCAAAGGTGCCAATCAGTTGGCTCTGGTTGACGGCGTATGGCTGAAAGTTCATCAGATTTCCTCCCTTTCGATCAGGATTTTAAAGGGGCAAAACTCATTCGATGCTCAGGACAGGGTCCGAGTTTGTCGATTGCCTGCAGATGAGCTGGTGTTCCATATCCCTTATGCACAGCAAACCCGTAACCCGGATACGTTTTATCGAGTGCTTCCATCATTCGATCACGCGTGACTTTAGCCATAATCGATGCGGCAGCGATCGAGTTACTGCGTGCATCTCCTTTAATCAAGCTCTTCTGCGGCAGATCACTCGGCAATTCCATGGCATCGATCAGCAAATAGTCGGGTTTCACGGAAAGCGCATCAACAGCCCGCATCATTGCCCTTTTGGCCGCCTGATAAATATTGATCGCATCGATCTCCTGAGCAGAGGCCACCCCAATCCCAAAAGCGACCGCTTGAACTTTAATCTGTTCAAACAACCCTTTCCGCTTTAAAGGAGTCAGTTGTTTAGAATCATTGATGCCAGGAATCATCGTCCCGGGCCGCAACAGGACACAAGCAGCCACAACGGGACCGGCCAAAGGACCTCTTCCCGCCTCATCGATACCACCGATTGCCTGATAACCCATCGACTGAAGGGTATCCTCAAACAGATTCATCTCACGAAATTTTGCTTTCAGACGGCGTTCACGGGCGCGCCGTCTCTCCCAAATTTCCAGCAGACGGCGCACGCCTGCTCTTGGATCTTGTTTGAGCCGAGCAAGTCTGTCCGGCGACAATTTCTGCTCGTCATTTAATTGTTCTTTGATTGCTGCAATGGATTCTTTTTTCATTGGGCTCTCCCTAATCATCTATCGGATCGTTGACCGATTTTCTTTATTTCCTTTTTGAGGACATGCAAAAAGCCCGGCGAAAATTTCAGCGGGCTTCCGGCCATTCCAATGTGAGTCGGCCCAGTTTCTGATGGCGATAGTCACGGACAATCATTTCGGCTGTGCGATCATAATCGACCGTTCCTCCGCCCATCAGGCAGCCTCTGTTCTTGCCGATTTGGTCAAACAAGGTCACAATAAAAACAGTGTCCGACTCCGATGAATCGGGAAGGGAGTCCAAACGGTAGCGTTCCTTTAGTTGTTCCGGATAATGGAGACACATCATATGCAGCAAGAAAGCCGCAATCTCCTGAAAGTCGAGCAGTTCTTCTTTAATCGCTCCCGTAGCGGCCAGCCTGAGTCCAACTCCCTGATCGTCAAATTTGGGCCATAGAATCCCCGGGGTATCCAGCAACTCCATCGTCTTACCGACCTTGATCCATTGCTGCGCCGTTGTAACTCCCGGGCGATCACCAATCTTGGCAATCTTTTTCCCTGCAAGGCGATTGATCAAAGTCGATTTGCCGACATTTGGAATACCCAGAATTAAGGCACGATCAGGATGAGGGGTAAAGCCTTTGCTTTCCAGCTTTTTCCGGCGGTCAACGGTCAATGCACGGACAGCTTCCGGCAATTTGGCCACTCCCTGACCCGTCTGGCTATTCACTAAGTGAATAGCCATTCCTTCCGCTTCGAAGGTTCTTCGCCACAGCTCGGTCGCCTGTGGATCCGCCATGTCCGTCTTATTCAGCAGCAATAGGCGCGGTTTCCCCGAAGAAATTTCTTTGACCAACGGATTCCGTGAGGCCTGCGGAATCCTACTGTCCGTCAATTCAATAATCACATCAATTTGTTTGATTTTCTCAATCATCTGCCGCTTGGCCTTCGCCATATGGCCCGGATACCATTGTATCGTCATTTTTTGCCCCCAGAAGAGCGAGCGGAAGCAAAATCCCATTTTCCGTCCGCCGACTTTTCAAATTTAGTAACAAAAAGGAACTTGGTCGCCCAAGCCCCTCTCCGCATGTTATACCTTTAATCACGCATCGTTTACCTGCTCTTAATTCTTGCCTTTTTACCGCGCAGTTCGCGAAGATAATACAATTTTGCACGACGTACTTTACCACGTCGAACCACGTCGATTTTTTCAATCTTAGGGGAGTTCACTGGAAAAGCACGTTCGACACCAACGCCATAAGAAATTTTACGAACAGTAAAAGTCGCGCTGATACCGCCGCCATGACGTTTGATCACAACGCCTTCAAAAACCTGAACACGTTCGTGAGTTCCTTCAGTGATTTTCACATGAACCTTCAATGTGTCGCCTGGTCTGAAATCAGGAATATCACTGCGGAGCTGTCCTTTTGTAATTTCATCGATTACATTAGTCATAAGAGATAATGGCCTCCTTCCGTACAAATGCTCATGCCACCCTCATGATGACAGCGGAACATCGTATTCAATACAATTGCCACAAGTTTCATCATAGCATAACAGAAGGGCTGCAGCAAGCAGAACTTTATTTCTAATCGGCCGCGCGAGTCGCCGTTTGACGCTGAAACTCCGCTATCCATTTTTTCTCTTCTGCTGACATCCGGCGATGCTGCAGAAGATCCGGACGACGCAAATAAGTCCGCCGCAGGGATTCCCGGTGTCGCCATTCAGCAATCCGTTCATGATTACCGGAAAGCAGGATGTCCGGCACCTTCATTCCGCGAAAGTCAGCCGGCCGCGTGTAATGAGGGTGCTCCAGCAGTCCGTCTGAAAAGGAATCTGTCTCTGCCGACGTTTCATTACCAAGAACGCCAGGAAGCAGACGGACGATACTGTCAATCATCGCCATGGCCGCCAGTTCCCCTCCAGTCATCACAAAATCGCCGAGAGAATATTCATCAGTTACTAAATGCTCAGCGATTCGCTCATCAAATCCTTCATAATGTCCGCAGATAAAAATAAGATGCTGCTCATTCGCCAGAGCTTCAGCATCTTTCTGCCGGAAGGGTTTACCTTGCGGCGAGGTCAGGATAATCCGTGCCGGCGTCTCATCTGCCTGATGTACGGCAGCCATGGCATCGAAGAGCGGCTGAGGCATCAGCACCATCCCGGCACCGCCGCCAAATGGGGAATCATCCACTCTGTGATGCTTGTTCTCCGTATAGTCGCGAAAATCCGTCAGCTGAAAAGCAACTTTATTCTTCTCCGCCGCCTTCCCGAGAATCGACTCATTCAGAACACCGGTAAACATTTGTGGAAAAAGCGAAAGAATATCAATTTTCATCGTCAACCAGCCCGGGAATTAAATGAACCCTAATCTGTTTTTTGGCTACGTCCACACTCTTGACGACATCATCAATATAGGGCAGCAGAAGGTCGTTCCCGTCCGTTTGAATCACCCATACATCATTCGCTCCCGGTGAAAGAATTTCTTTAACAGTCCCCAGCAGCCGCCCCTCTTCGGTCAATACCTGCGAACCAATAATTTCGTGATAATAAAATTCGCCCTTTCCGAGTTCACTAAGCTGTTCTCTCGGAATGAAGAGTCCGCTGCCCTTGAATTTTTCGACTGCGTCTATTGACAGATGATGTTCAAAGGTCAGACAGACAAAAGGTTTATGGTATCTGTAGCCGGAAACGGTCAGCGGATCATAACTGCCTGTTTTCTCATCGTTCACATAGAGTACCGAACCGGCAGCGAATCGTTCTTCTGGGAAATCTGTCTCGCTAATGACCTTCACTTCACCTTTTATTCCTCTGGTATTGACAATTTTACCCACATAATGCCATACAGCCACTACGTTTCCTCCTTTACGGCAAGCGGCCAGCCGAAATCCTTTCCAGCCCGCTTCAATTGCAAGAGTTGAGAAAAAAGAGAAGGGTTGATCCCTTCTCTTTTTTCATAGAATGTGTTGATTCATCATTCATTTTCAGGCTATCGCTCGCCATTATTCACGAATCAGAAAGCGAATGGCTTGTCCGTCATCTGCGGCAGCGGACAAAATCGTCCGAATGGCCGTTGCCACGGCACCATTCTTTCCAATGACCTTCCCCATGTCCTCCTTGCTGACTGAAAGGATATAGGTCACTTGGTTTGGACTCTCCTCGCGGATAATATGAGCACTATCAGGATCATCAATGAGCGGGGTAATAATGGCCCGAATCAGTTCCTCCATTTTCTTTCCGCTCCCTGATTGTTATTTTTGAGCCTTAGAATTATGATATTTCTCCATGAGTCCTTTTTTCGAGAAGAGATTGCGAACCGTATCTGAAGGTTGTGCACCCTTGCTCAGCCAATCGAGTGCCTTGGCTTCATCCACATCAAAAGCTTTCGGGGTTACAACAGGATTATAGGTTCCGATTTCTTCTATAAAACGTCCGTCACGCGGCGCGCGTGAATCGGCAACAACAACTCTGTAGAACGGACGTTTCTTAGCACCCATACGTTTTAAACGAATCTTAACTGACATTATTAAACACCTTCACATTATAAGTATTTTGTTTGAAATGTTGCAAAATCACTTGTTATCCTGCTCACATAAATGGCAGATTAAAAGGATTCTTGCGCTTCTTGCCCTTGGTCTGTCCCATAAATTGTTTCATCATTTTCTTCATGTCTTTAAACTGTTTGAGCAGCCGGTTGACATCGGCAATTGATGTTCCGCTTCCGAGTGCAATTCGTTTTCTGCGGCTGGAATTAATCACATCCGGATCATTTTTTTCTGCCGGAGTCATCGAACGAATGATCGCTTCAACCTGATCAATCTTTTTCTCATCGACCGACATATTTTTCATGCCTTTGAATTTATTCGCACCCGGCATCATTGCCAGCAAATCTTCGAGCGGTCCCATATTTCTGACCTGCCCAATCTGATCCAGAAAATCATCCAGAGTGAAGCTGACGTTGCGCATCTTTTCTTCCATTTCGCGTGCCTTATCTTCATCGACTGTCGCCTGTGCTTTTTCGATCAGAGAAAGCACATCGCCCATGCCGAGAATCCGCGAGGCCATACGATCCGGATGAAAAGGTTCAAGCGCATCCATTTTTTCACCCATACCGACAAACTTAATCGGCGTGCCCGTCACCGAACGAATGGATAAAGCTGCACCACCGCGGGTATCACCGTCGAGCTTCGTCATAATCACTCCGGTCAGCCCGAGCCGTTCATGAAAACTGCCGGCGACATTCACAGCGTCCTGCCCGGTCATCGCGTCAACCACCAAAAATATCTCATCCGGATGACTGACTGCTTTAATCTGTTCCAGTTCTTCCATCAGATTATCATCGATGTGAAGTCGGCCTGCCGTATCAATTAAGACCAAATCCTCGTGATCGTCCACTGCCCTTTCTAAGCCGCGGCGCACGATTTCAACAGGACTGACTTTATCTCCCATCGAAAAAACTGGAATATTCAGCTGAGTCCCAAGTGTTTCCAACTGCTTGATTGCCGCCGGACGATAAATATCAGCTGCAATCATCAAAGGCTTTTTGTTATTCATCTTGCGAATATAATGGGCAAGCTTCGCAGCTGAAGTTGTTTTACCGGCACCCTGCAGACCGACAAAAAGAATGACGGTCGGCGGTTTTAAAGCAAAATTCAGTTTGGTCTGTTCTCCGCCCATCAAGGCCGTCAGTTCTTCCTGAACGATCTTGATGACCTGCTGACCTGGCGTCAGGCTTTTCAATACATCCTGCCCGACCGCCCGTTCCTGAATCCGTTTGACAAATGACTTGACAACCTTGAAATTCACATCGGCTTCAAGAAGTGCGAGACGTACCTCACGTGCCATCTGCTTAACATCAGCTTCAGAGACTTTACCTTTTCCACGGATTTTCTTCATCGTTGCCTGAAGCCTATCAGCTAAGCTTTCAAATGCCATTCTTCCCACTTCCTAATCCAAATTCTCTAGTCTATCCAGAAGCGAATTCAGCTGAGCTTGCTCTTCACCGCCGCATACCGCTGCCCGTTGCCGAAGCTCTGTAATCAAAGACAACCGGGCATGGTACTTGCGCGACAATCCCAATTTTTCCTCAAAGGCCTCAAGCGCCGCTTCTGCCCGTTTCAGGTTGTCATAGACAGCCTGACGAGAGACATGACAACGCTCGGCAATTTCGCCAAGTGAAAAATCATTAAGATAGTAAAGATCCAAATATTCCTGCTGTTTCGAGGTGAGAAGCGGCTGATAAAAATCATATAGGGCATTGACTCTTAAAATCTTCTCAAGCATCGCAAAATCCCCTCGGCTGTAAAGGCTTTTTACTTTACTGAAACAGTTTACCGGAATCCCGTTCTCGTGTCAAGTTTTTCCCTTAACTGTCCTAAAAAGAACGGAAGAGGGGCTCATTCTTCGCTTTTTTCAGGCTCCGTAAATAATTCGGAAAACAAGCCATACACAAAGGCATCCGCATCGAAGGGTTGTAAATCACTCATTTGTTCACCTAGTCCAACCATTTTTACCGGAATATTCAATTCATGACGGATACCGAGTACGATGCCGCCCTTTGCTGTTCCATCCAGCTTCGTCAGAACAATTCCAGTCACATCAGAGGTTTTCTGGAAGAGTTTCGCCTGATTTAAGGCGTTCTGACCGGTCGTCGCATCGAGGACAAGCAGGACTTCCTGCGGTGCGCCGGGAACTTCACGTTCGATCACGCGTTTGATTTTTTCCAGTTCATTCATCAAATTGACCTTATTCTGCAGACGGCCAGCGGTATCGCATAGGAGAACATCAATATTTCTTGACCGCGACGCTTTAATCGCATCAAAAATCACGGCAGCCGGATCAGAGCCTTCCTGATGACGAATGACATCGACACCGGCTCGATCACCCCACACCTTGAGCTGATCAATGGCCCCGGCCCGGAAGGTATCTGCAGCCGCGAGCAATACATTTTTCCCTTCACTCTTTAACCGTGCAGCCAGTTTTCCGACGGTGGTCGTCTTTCCTGCTCCGTTAACCCCGACCATCAGAATGACCGTTAAGCCATCCGGATTGATCCGAAGCTGCGTATCCTCGGTCTGACTTTTCAAAAATCCGGAGAGCACTTCAACGATGACATCCTTCAGCTGCTCTGTATCCTTGATATTCCTGCGTCGCGATTCGTCTTTCAACTTTTCAACGAGATCCATGACGGTCGTCACGCCGACGTCTGATTCAATCAAAATATCCTCCAGCTCTTCAAAAAAATCTTCATCCACTTTCCGGTAGCGTTTCACCAGATTATTCATTTTTTCAGAAAATGATTTTCGGGTCTTGCTCATGCCTTCACGGAACTTGCCAGTCATGGCTTCCGTTTGGCCGCTGATTTTATTTTTAATCTTGCTGAAAAAATTCATGAGTCCTTCCCCCTTCTTGTGTCACAGATTAATTCCCGCTGTCAAGCCGCTGTTCGTCATCCTCCGGTCTGTATCAATTCTTCGGTCTCCTCAAGCCGGACCGAAACGAGCCTTGATATCCCAGATTCTTGCATAGTGACGCCGTATAAAACATCGGCATGTTCCATGGTTCCATGACGATGAGTGACGACAATGAACTGGGTTTCCGCGCTAAACTTTTTTAAAAAATCGGCGTAGCGATCCACATTGGCATCATCCAGGGCTGCTTCGACTTCATCCAAAACGCAAAACGGGACAGGACGCACCTTCAGAATAGCAAAAAGCAGAGCAATCGCTGTCAACGCCCGTTCACCACCGGATAAAAGGGACAATTTCTGCATTTTTTTCCCAGGAGGCTCCGCCATAATCTCGATTCCACTATTGAGCAAATCTTCTGAGTCGATTAATTTGAGATCTGCGTGGCCTCCACCGAACAATTCGCTGAATACCAAGCGGAATTGAAGCTGGATCTGATGGAAAGTTTTCGAAAAACGCTGGATCACTTCCTGATCCATCTCGGTCATCACATGCTCAAGCGTGGTACGGGCTTTCATCAAATCTTCACGCTGTTCAGAAAGGAACTGTTCGCGTTCCCGTACATTCTGATAGTCTTCAATCGCCGCCAGATTCACCGTCCCCAATTCTTCAATGGCTCGTTTGATCAGCTTGACTTTTTTTCGTGCTTCTTCCGGCTCGCTCGCCAGCGAATAATCTTTCTGAGCCGCCTCGAAGGTCAGCTCGTAGTCTTCTCGGAGTGTATTCATGAGATGATCCAATTGGACATCCATACGACTCAGTGCGACATTGATCCGTTCCAAATTGCCACTGACCTCACTCAACTCCTTGCGTGAGCTCTCTAGATCTTTTTCCTGGGTTCGAAGGATAAGCTGCAATTTCTGGCGCCGCTCTTTTTCTTCAGCAAGCTGCCGAATTAACTTTTCTTTTTGCATTTTGGCAGCGGCTGCTTTTTCATCCAGTTCTTCGGCCGATTCAATTTGATCGCCGACCTCTGATCCGGCGCCTTCGATCGAGGACTGCAGAACGGATAAGGAGGATCGCAGTTCTTCAACACGAGCCTTTTCCTGTGACCACTTTTCTTTCTGATGAAGAGCGATCTGGCTTTGCTGTGCTTCCTGAACTTTTAAATCGGTAATCTCATTCTGAAGTGCACTTTTCTCCGCGTCCTTGTTCTTGCGAAAAGATGAAAGCCGGTCGACTTCTTGGGTCAGCTCCGTTTCTGCTCGTTTTTTCTGTTCCAATTCCTTCGTAATTTGTGTGAGCCTTTTCTGCAGCGTTTGCTGTTCCTGACCGAAATCCCGGTTCTCTCTCGAGAGCAGTTGGTATTTGTCGAGACTGCTTTTTTCAGCCGCTTCCGCTTCTGCTTTCAATCCTTCAAGCTTCCTGCAAGACTCTTCTGCAGCATTCAGGCTTTTATGCAGCTTGCCTCTCTCAAATTCTAGTTCGGCCATTGCATTTTTTACACGTGAAAAAGCATTCTTCAGTTCGCTGCTTTTGCTTTGCATTTCGCGAATCTGGCCTTTTAATGTCTCAATCTCCGAAGAGCGTCCGATCACCCCGGAACGATTCTTATTGACACTGCCTCCGGTCATCGCTCCGCCTGGGGCAACCACATCTCCTTCGAGGGTCACCATTCGATAGCGATAGTTTAAAAGCTTTGCCAATTGATTGGCACCGGCCAGATCGCTGGCGATCACAACATGTCCAAGCAGATGGGCAATCGCTGGCTGATGCAAGGGGGCCGTTCGAACAAGATCCTTCGCTACACCGATAAATGCCGGATTCTGTTCAATCCGCCGTTTTTCAGCAGCGCCGATTTCGCGGGCACGCATCACCGTCAGCGGCAAAAATGTCGCCCGTCCGGCCTTGTGCTGGCGCAGGTATTGAATGGCCCTCCGCCCAGCTTCTTCATCTGAAACGATCACGCTCTGGGCCGAGCCGCCCAAAGCCGTTTCGATCGCCAGCTGATGGGCCGAGGCCACATGAATCAGTTCGGCGACTGCACCGTAAATGCCTCGCAAGTCTTTTCTGTGAGTCAATACAGCCTTGACGCCCTGAAAAAAGCCGGCATAATCTTCCTGCATTGCCTCAAGTATTTCCTTTCGAGACGAGACCTGCTCAATAATCCGATCAATCTTTTCCACTGCCGTTTTCTGCTGCTGATAGTGTTCATTGGCTTGTTTGAGCTGGGACTCATTGACACGAACCGTTTTCTGCAATTCGGAGAGCATGGCCATCTTTTGTTTGCAGGATTCGTCCAATTCATTCTTTTTTTGCCGTGCCGCATCTGCTGACCGCCGGAGATCTTCCGTTCCTGACGCCGCCCTATTCTTTTTCTCATGAAGGGTCTGCTGCTGACCCGACAGATAGCGTTGCTCATTATGCAGCGCTGCCTGCCGATTGAGCACTTCGATATACTGGCTTTTTAGTTGATCAATGCGCTCCTCCATATCCTGCGGATCGCTGGAAAAAAGACGTTCTTTTTCAGACAACTGCTGACGCAGCTGACGTAATTTTTTATTCTCTGTTTGATAATTCGTCCCTGACACAGCCAGTTCCTGCTCTTCATTGGCCAGTTGTTCACGTAAATGGCTCAGTCTTTCCTTTAATTCGAGAAGCGTGCTTTTGGCATGCTTTCGGCGTTCGTTCATAACCTCTTTCTGACCAATTATTTTTTCAAGCAGTTCGCCTGCTTCTGCGCTTTCATGCTGCAGGCGATCCACTGCTTTTTCAAGCTGCTCCAATTGCAAGCGATTCTTCCGGAAACTCTCTTCTCTTTCCGCACTTGCTAGTTCAATCTGTTTTTTGCGCTCACTGAGATGGGACGCTTTCTTTCCAGTATTCTCCCATTCCTCATGAAGCTGCCGGATATCATAAGCAAGCAGCGCCACATCCGTGTTTTTCAATTCTTCTTTTTTTACCAGATAATCCTTTGCTATCGCCGCCTGCTCCTCTAGAGGGCCGAGCCGGCTATGTAATTCATGAAGAATATCTTCTACGCGGTTCAAATTATCTTCTGAATCATCGAGTTGTTTTTCCGCCGCTTGTTTTCTTAGCTTATATTTTAATACACCGGAAGCCTCTTCAAAAATCTTTCGCTTGTCTTCGGCTTTGCTATTCAGAATTTCATCGATCTTTCCTTGCCCGATAACGGAATAGGCTTCCTTACCCAGCCCGGAATCCATAAACAGATCGATAACGTCCTTTAATCTGCAATTCTGTCCATTAAGCAAATATTCGCTTTCACCCGAGCGGTAGACGCGCCGCGAGACACTCAATTCGCTGTAATCCAGGGATAGATAGTGATCGCTATTGTCCAGTATCAACGTTACTTCAGCGAGATTGACTGCTTTACGGGCATCGCTGCCTGAAAAAATAATATCTTCCATCTTGGAGCCGCGCAGCGATTTGGCTGACTGTTCACCAAGCACCCAGCGCACGGCTTCTGTAATATTGCTTTTCCCGCTTCCATTCGGTCCAACGACAGCGGTCACACCGGGCACAAACTCAATAGATGTCTTATTGGCAAAGGATTTGAATCCTGACACATCCAGACGTTTGAGAAACATCCCGATCCCTCCGTTTCCAAGTAGCCTTCATTCGGTCAGGTAACAAAAACAGCCGAGGGTTCCCGGCTGTTTTTGTTACCTGGCAATGCTTTTTAATGCAACACGCGCAGCACTTTGTTCCGAGTCTTTTTTTGAATGGCCTTTGCCATTGCCAATCACCTGACCATTCAGCAAGACTTTTGCCACGAACTCGCGTAAGTGAGCCGGCCCTTTTTCCATAACCACATCATAATCCAGCTCGCCCAGATTTCCCTGCTGGACTGTTTCCTGCAATTGGCTTTTATAGTCCATCACATGGGAAAAAGTACCATCTTTGATTCGCGGATAGACAACCGATTCAAGGAACCGGCCGACCTCCTTCAAACCTTGATCGAGATACAACGCACCAATAAAGGCTTCAAATACATCGGCCAAAAGCGCCGGCCTTTGCCTGCCACCCGTTGTCTCTTCACCACGGCCAAGAAAAATTTTATTGTCATAGGACAAAGAATTAGCGAATTGCACAAGACCTGTCTCACAGACAATGGCGGCCCGCAGCTTCGTCATATCGCCCTCAGATAACTGCGGATAGTTCTTAAATAGGTATTGGGAGACCATCAGTTCAAGTACCGCATCTCCCAAAAATTCAAGCCGCTCGTAATCTTCCTGAGCGCCGCCGCGATGCTCATTCACATAGGATGAATGTGTAAAAGCCTGCTTCAATAACGTCTCATCATTGAACTTAAATGAAAACTTATCGAGCAATTGATGGATATTTTCGAGTGTTTCATTCTGTTCCGTCATTTTCTTTGATTCAACCATGAATCATCACCTCCACTTGCCCCTCAAACCCATCGTCCCTTACTCGCTGAATTAAAAGAAAAATCCCGGATTCATAAACAATGATTTATAAAAACGGGACTTCAGGAGTTAGCATGTCAAGATTTGTGGCTTTGTATGTAAGTAATGACATCGCCAACAGATTGAATCTTTTCTGCATCTTCATCTGAAATTTCCAGATTAAATTCGTCTTCAAGTTCCATGACAAGTTCCACGATATCAAGAGAATCCGCGTCAAGGTCTTCTTTGAATGAAGCTTCCGGCTTCACATCCGCCTCATCAACACCAAGCCTGTCGACAACGATTTTCTTCACACGTTCGAGTACATCTTCTTCTGCCATGTCTTCACCTCCCCTCAAGGATAACATAGATAAAAATAACAGGAAACGCCATGAGAGTCAAAACTTATTTCATTAACTCGCTCCGAAGCCACGGGATGGCTTCAGGCATGCTCAACTATTTTATTGCATAGCCATACCGCCGTCAACACTTAAAATCTGACCTGTCATATAATCGCTTGCCGGTGAAGCCAGGAAACCGACAACTACGGCAACATCTTCGGGTCTTCCGAGCCGCCCAAGCGGGATGTCCGCCATCATTTTTTCTTTAATGTCTTCGCCAAGTTTGGCCGACATGTCGGTCGTAATAAATCCCGGTGCTACAGCATTGGCGGTGATCCCGCGAGAAGCAGCTTCCCGTGCCGTTGTCTTCGTCAAGCCGATGACCCCTGCTTTTGCGGCAACATAGTTTGCCTGTCCGGCATTCCCCAGAATCCCGACAACGGATGCGATATTAATTATCTTGCCCTTTCTTTGCCGGATCATCGGACGAAGAAACGCTTTGGTCATTAAAAAAACGCCCTTCAAATTGACATTGATCACGGCATCCCAGTCTTCCGGTTTCATGCGCAGGAGCAGTCCGTCGCGTGTAATTCCGGCATTATTGACCAGAATATCCACGTGGCCAAATTTCTCCAAAGCGCCTTTGCACATCGACTGGACATCGCTTTCCTGTGAAACGTCCCCTTGGCAAATGATCGCCTCACTGCCGAGTTTGCGGATTTCAGCGGCCGTTTCCTCCGCACTTGCCTGATTTCCTGAATAATTGACTGCGATGGAAGCCCCTTGACGGGCAAGTTCAAGGGCGATGGCTCTGCCAATTCCTCTTGAGGCACCCGTTACAAATGCGACCTGACCTTGCAGACTCATTCGCCGACACGCTCCTTCAGCTGACTTGCCGTTTTTTCCAGCGATTCGAGATCATGGACCTGAAAGATCGCTGCCCCGCGATGTATTTTTTTAATCAGCCCACTGAGAACTTTTCCGGGACCGACCTCCAGATAGGTATCCACGCCCAGATCTTTTAGGCGATCAATTGACTCCACCCAGCGAACCGGTGAATAGATTTGTTCGATTAAATGCTGGCGGATCACGTCGACCGCTTCTTCCTCCTCAGCCGTACGATTAGCAATGACAGGGACGGCTGCGGAATTCATCTGTAAATCATCAAGAACTTTTCTCATCGCTTCTGCGGCCGGCTTCATCAAAGAAGAATGGAAAGGTCCGCTGACCGGCAGGGGAATGACTCGTCTAGCACCGGCCTCTTCAGCCAGCGCGGAGGCTTTCTCGACCCCCTTTACTGATCCTGAAATAACAATCTGGCTGGGTGAATTCAGGTTAGCCAGTTGAACCGGCTCACCCTCATCGCTGACTTTCTGGCAGAGCTGCTGCAGCATTCCCGCTTCAAGTCCGAGGACCGCAGCCATCGTTCCCTGACCGACAGGAACCGCAGCTTCCATCAACAAGCCCCGTTGGCGAACAGCAAAAACGGCGTCTTCAAAGGACAGGACGCCTGCCGCGTGCAACGCGCTGTACTCGCCCAGACTGTGTCCGGCGACAAAGTCCGGCCGAACGCCCTTTTCTAAAAGCAGCGCATGCAAAATAGCACTGACGGTTAAAATAGCCGGCTGCGTATTTTCGGTCAATGTCAGTTCTTCTTCCGGACCATTCATGATCAGATCCGTTATCTTAAAATTTAACCGCTTATCGGCGGCTTCAAACATACTCCGCGCCTTGAGAGACTGCGCAAGCAGATCCTTTCCCATCCCCACCTGCTGT
The DNA here is from genome assembly GCA_047718855.1 of Sporolactobacillus sp. GTDB lineage: Bacteria > Bacillota > Bacilli > Bacillales > Sporolactobacillaceae > Sporolactobacillus. Next base: position 224,859 of record JBDNRY010000002.1, read on the forward strand.
GAACCCTGTCCAGGAAAAACAAATGCTATTTTACCCATATAGGAAAAACCCTTCTTTCATTTATTCAAGGGCATCAAACCCTCGTCCATGGAAACCGTTCATCAATGGCTTAATTTTGATTCAGATCGCGCCGTTCAAACTCCTTGATCGCTGCGGAGCCTCCAGAACTGCGAAACATCGTGAACACGCCACGGAAGACATGATCCTGCCCCACATAACTGTTCACCTCGACGATCGTACGAACTCTTTCTTTTTCCACAACCTTCGCTTTCGCTACCACACGTTCTCCGGCTTTCACCGGCCGGATAAAATGGATCGCTGCTTTGGATGTCAAGGCTAGCGCGTCATTTATAACGGCAACAGCAAGCGAGTTAGCCTGTGCAAAAAGATGATGCCCGCGGGCAATACCGGTACGAGCAAATACATGCTCATGACCGATCTCCAGCAGCGAAATCGCGCTGACGTCTAATTGCAGATCAACAATTTCTCCAATCACTTCATCTTCATGAAGGGCCTGGACATCGTCGAACTGCCGTTTCGCGACATCTTTTATTCGCTCTCTCAATTCAGGAATTGACAATTCCAGCCTGTCCAGACGTATAGTCTGGACACTGACTGAAAATTTTTTAGCTAATTCATCATCGGTAATAAAAGGATTCTCGGCGATTGTCTGTTTCAGCAATTCCTGCCGTTCCTGTTTGCTTTTTCTCAAGCGCTCAGCCACCACCCCAGAATTAAGACTAGGTAATAACAGTAAGTATACCATACCCAAAGGGTTCCGTGCAGCGGCTGGCAAAAAGCGAATCAAGCGCTCGATCATCATGTGCTCCCAATTACTTACGTAGCTATCGGCCGAGAAGTTTCATCCTTCAATCTAATTGCGTTTTTTCGAGAATGCCGGATTCAAGAAGCGGTTGGCGGAGCGGTAAAAAAGCCTCCTCCTTCCAAAATGCCGGATCTCTGACCAAATGTGCGGCGTCGCTTCTCGCGGTCGCTAGCGTTTTAAAGTCATGAACCATGTCACCAAGTTTAAAATCAGGAACTCCGCTTTGTTTCTTGCCAAAAAAGTCACCCGGACCTCTGAGTTTTAAATCAAATTCAGACAACTCAAATCCATCGGTCGTCTCTGTCATTAATTTCATTTTTTCGCGACTAATCTCCGATTTAGCCTCGGCAACGAGGACACAATAGGATTGATTGCTCGCGCGCCCCACACGGCCGCGCAGCTGATGCAGCTGGGATAAGCCAAAGCGATCAGCATCGTAAATCACCATCAGCGTCGCATTTGGCACATTCACTCCGACCTCCACCACAGTCGTTGAAACAAGTACAGCCAGACTATCTTGCTTAAACTGATTCATGACCTCTGTTTTTTCATCAGGCGTCAGGCGTCCATGCATTAAACCAATCTTATAGGGCTTCAGTTTCTCTGTCAGTAAGTCATGTACCTCGATCGCATTTTGTACATCGAGCTGCTCGGATTCCTCAATCAATGGACAAACAACGTAGACCTGACGACCTTCGGAAACTGTTTTCCTGATAAATTCGATCACGCGATCGATCATTTCATGACGCACCCAATAGGTTTTGATCTTTTTCCGACCAAGAGGCAGTTCATTAATCGTCGAAACATCCATGTCGCCAAAAACAGAAATGGCAAGCGTTCGGGGTATCGGCGTCGCCGTCATGTAGAGGACATCCGGATCAGCACCTTTATTACGCAACAGTCGTCGTTGCTGAACGCCAAAGCGGTGCTGCTCATCCGTGACGACAAGTCCAAGGCGCTGAAAACGCACACCCTCTTGAATCAAAGCATGTGTCCCGACGATGATTTTTATCGTTCCCTGTTCCAATTGTTCCAGCAGTTGTTTTCTTTTCTTTCCTCTCACATTGCCGGTTAGAAGCGCGACGTTCACCGAAAAAGGAGCAAAAAGCTGTTCTAAGCTGTCTGCATGCTGCTCCGCCAAGATTTCCGTCGGTGCCATCAATGCCCCTTGAAATCCAGCGGTAACCGCAGCAAAAAGGCTGATTGCCGCGACAATCGTTTTCCCTGATCCGACATCGCCCTGAAGCAGGCGATTCATCGGCGCGGCAGCCGTCAGATCGGCCAGAATTTCCTTAGTCACCTGGTGCTGCGCATGAGTCAGCGTAAAGGGCAGTGCCTCTGTAAACCGCTTCAGCCAGTCGGACTGCACATTCATCGGAATCCCGCGACTCTCCTTCTGTCTCTTCAACCGGTGCGCCTGCATTTTTAATTCGTAAACTAAGAATTCTTCATAGACGAGACGGCGTCTGGCCTGCTTCAAGCGGTCCGTAGCCGTTGGAAAATGGATTTGATGAATGGCTTCATTCCGTCCCATTAGCCGGTAGGCGTCGAGAAGATTTCTGGGAAGCGTTTCTTCAATTCGATCATTATAAAGTGTAAGTGCCTGCCGGACAATTGCCCGCATCCGCTTCACTGTAATCCCATCTTTAACCGGATAAACCGGCATAAATTCACCTTTTTGTACGGGTGAGCCGATATGAAATTCAGAGACAACAAGCGTCGCCCGCGCGCGTTCCCATTTGCCGGTCAAAGTCACCTGGCTGCCTAATTTCAGGCTTTTTTTCAAATAAGGGCGATTAAAGGCAATGGCGGTCAGTAAGTAACGGCCCGAGAGCACACGTACAGAAATTCTTGAGCGCTTTTTCGCATAATATGAAAAAAGAGCCTCGCTCTGAACCTTTCCAGTAATCGTCAGATGCTCGCCGTCCTCTGCCTCGCCAAGATCCTTGACCGAATAATTTTCATAGCGATACGGGTAATAATTAAAGAGATCATCGATGGTCAGGATATCCAGACTTTTTAACTGATCCGCAAACGCCGTTCCGACTCCTTTGAGCGCATCGACTGGAAGATTGTCCTTATTCATGTCCTCTTCACAACGGAGGGTTCTCCGCCATGCCCGAAAATCCGTTTTTTCAATGCTCTTCCAGTGGGCGTATCAGCGAGCCCGCCTTGTGCCGTTTCTCTAAAGGCGGACGGCATCAGGCGTCCGACGCGATACATCGCATCAATCACTTCATCGCAGGGAATCACACTTTGAATCCCGGCAAGAGCCATATCGGCCGAAACCAGCGCACTGGAGGCACCAATCGCATTTCTTTTGACGCAAGGGACTTCGACCAGCCCGGCAACCGGATCGCAGATTAATCCAAGCATATTCCCAAGTGCCATCGCCATGGCATCCGCAGACTGCTGGGGCGTGCCCCCAGCAAGTTCAACGGCTGCGGCGGCAGCCATCCCGGTTGCCGATCCCACTTCAGCCTGACATCCCCCAGCCGCACCGGATATCGAGGCGTTATTGGCAACCACAAATCCGAAAGCTCCAGCAGTAAAAAGAAAGCGGACCATCTGTTCATGAGTCGGATGAAGCCGCTCCCGCAAACTGAAAAGGGTACCGGGGACCACGCCGGCCGATCCGGCCGTCGGAGTGGCACAGATCTTCCCCATCGCCGCATTGACTTCGTTTGTCGCCATGGCTTTACTGACCGCATCGAGCATCGTCTCACCGCTTAGTGTCTGCCCCTTGCCGATATAATCCTGCAGCCTTCTCGCATCGCCTCCCGTGAGGCCGGAACGCGAGCTTATCTGCTCATTGATTCCTCGCTCAACCGCCTTCTCCATGACCTCCAGATTCGCCGACATCTTTAATAAAATTTTCTCTTTGCTGATTCCCGTCGTTTCTGCTTCTGTGTCGATCATGACCTCAGCAATGCGTTGATTTCTTTCTTCTGCCAAGCTGACAAGCTCACTTACCGTTTGAAACATGGTTATCGTCCACCTTTCCTCTTAAGTCTCCGGTTTTCTCAGGACAATACGGCGACATGTAACATATTCGGCAAGCGGGCGACTTCCCCGGCCAGCTGCTCGCTAATCTCCTCGTCCGTCTGGATAACCATTAAGGCCAGACTTCCCTTAATCTGTCGCGAGACCTCCATATAGGATATATTCATTTCATATTGTGCAATCAAAGTCGCAACCTCGGCTACGGCTCCATATTTATCCAAATGAAGGACCAGTAAAGCCGGATTGCTGCCGGTCAGCGAAATTCGGAATCCGTCGACTTCAATAATTTCAATTTTCCCGCCGCCGATCGATACACCAACAATTTCCATATCGTTCTCGCCGCTATAAAGTTCCAGCTTTACGGTATTGGGATGATCGGTTTGAGTCTCCTTGTCGGTATGAAAATTCACTTGCAGGCCATGTTCTGCCGCCAAGTTCAGCGCATCCGGCAGCCGGGCATCATCGGTATCAAAGCCTTGAAGGCCGGCAATGAGTGCGACATCTGTGCCATGCCCCTTATAAGTCTCCGCGAAGGAGCCATAGAAAGTGACCTCAGCACGTCTGGGCTGCTGTCCAAAAAGTTTTCTAGCCACAAGGCCAATTCGCGCAGCTCCCGCAGTATGCGAGCTGGAAGGGCCAATCATGACCGGGCCAATGATGTCAAATACACTTCTGTATTTCATGAGCGCACCTCCCTCAATCATTCACGAGTTCTTCAGAGGTCTCTTTCTTTTCAACCATGCGGACACCCTGAACATAGATATTAATTTCAGCGGCACGCAAACCGAGCATGTGATGCAGAGCACTCTTCACCTTGTTTTGCAGATGAATGGCTACATCGGAAATTTGCGTTCCGTAGTTGACGATGATGTACATATCTATAAAAAGATTTTCTTCTTCATCAAATCGGACAATGACACCGCGGCTGAAATTCTCTTTCTTCAGCAATTCATCAAATCCATCTTTCAGCTGATTCTTAGAAGCCATTCCGACGATACCTTCACAGTCCACCGCCGCACCACCAGCGATTTTTGTGATCACATCTGCGGATACTTCAATCTGGCCGAATTGATTGTTCATTGAAATTGCCATACGTCCATCTCCTCCAAATTCGGTTTTCTTCCCTATATTTAAATGCCTGAATCGATTTATTCCTGCTTCAATCATAACGCATAGGCCTGTCAAAGTTATTCTACACTAGCCTGCATTAATTGGAAAGTCACAGATCAAGTGTCGGGATTCTGGCCGAATTTCAGTTGCTTCTGGCGAGCCTGCATGGTAATATAAAACTATTGCTTAATGAATGTACTTGCAGGGAGGTATCTTGAATGGGACGTAAATGCTTCGTAACAGGCAAAACAACAACATTCGGTCAAAAACGTTCGTTTGCTGAAAATAAATCGAAACGGACTTTCAAAGCGAATTTGCAAAAAGTTCGTATTCTTGTTAATGGCAGCCCGAAACGTGTCTATGTATCGACTAAGGCATTGAAGGCAGGAAAAGTTGAACGCGTTTGATCAAGAAACAGATTAGAGAGGCTGCCGCATTATGGGCAGCTTTTTTAATACGTTAAGTATATAAAATTGAAGAGGAATTAAGTATAAGAAAAACTAAGGCGCTGCCGGCATTCAAAGGACTTGGCTACGCCAAGTTTTTCTAATTGAACAAAATGCCTGCTGCTTGCTACAGACGATCCATTCAAGTATTTTTAGAGACGAAACAAAAAAGACTCCCTGCCGTCAGCAACAAGGGTCTTTTTTGTCTGTCTGATTTTTTTACCCCTTCCGGAAGGAACCGAGGAGGGCTCTCACTATACTGCCGAGGAAGCGCGGCAGTTTAATCGTATAGAATTTCATCGCATGCTCCTCCTTGTCTCATGCACCGTCAGCCTTTATCACGTGCTTCTAGATTATATGAGCCTGGCATTGAATCTATGACCTTGTCAGCTGAGAGGTTCAATCACTGCAGCGCATCATCAGCAGAAGACCCGTCTTAAGAGAGACGCTGAAGCTATCCCGTTCCGCTTCATTACTAATGCACAAGCTCGAACCGATCACAAGTTTCGCATCCGTCAAGGGGTATTTCACTCCACGCAACGTTATCCCCGTGACCCTGTCTGAGAGTGCCAGAAAAGAAAGATAGTGATAAAGTGGGTCTCTCTCTAACTGATATATGCCCGGATTGAGCAAACGGATACTATTCTTCCGATCAAGAAGTCTCATTTTTGTTTTTGTCCCGCTCGCCTTAAGCAAAAGATAGACAGAAGCAAGTCCGTGATCGGCTCTTCCGCCCGTCGCCCCGAAGATGATCAATTCTTCAGGATTCTTTTCAAGCGCCCAATCGACGGCCAATTCGAGATCCGTTTTATCCTTTTCCCGCGGATAGGTGACGCAGTGAACCGATTCTTTCTGAATGGCCGCATACTCGGTTGCCGAAACGGAATCAAAATCTCCAAAAGCAATGACGGGTTTAATGCCTTGTTTCAATAACACGAAGGTTCCTCTATCAGCACTGGCCCATTGACAATCCCGATACAATGGATCTGAAAGATCGGGAATCAAATGTTCAGGCCCTCCGGCAACAATCGCGATTCTCATGAATTCTCCCTCCCGCCTGAGCCATTCCTTAATCGTTTTTCAATAGATTTTTTTTCGCTGACTGATTTCCTGAAAGAATAAATGGTAATGGGCATAGCGGTCTTTATCGATCTTACCCTCTTCAAGAGCGGCTTTAACGGCACAATCGGGTTCAGCAATGTGCGTACAGCCTCTGAACCGGCATACCTCACTCAATGAACGAAATTCAGGGAAGCAATCCGGCAGTTCCTCCAGTTCGACGGATGAAAAATCGAGAGAACTGAATCCTGGCGTATCGGCAACGAAACCGTCACCAACCGGTAATAACTCAACGTGACGGGTCGTATGCTTACCGCGGCCGAGCGAATGCGAAATCGCCTGAGTATCGATTTTCAGATGCTGATTCAATTCATTCAGAAGCGATGATTTTCCAACACCGGATTGTCCGGTGACCACGCTGATCTTTCCATTCAATAAATCCAGAACGGCCTCCAGCCCTTCGAGGCGAGCACTCGACGTCTTCAGCACCGGATAGCCGATCGCCCGATACCTGTCAATCGTTTCCTGCAAATCCTTCATTTGCTTTTCATCGAGTAAATCACATTTGGTCAGACAAATGATCGAAAAAATATGATGACTTTCCATATGAACCAGAAAACGATCAAGCAGCACGCGATCGAAATTCGGCTCAGCGACCGAAAAAACGAGCAAGGCTTGATCAATATTGGCAATTGGCGGCCGGTTCAAGACATTTTTCCGCTTACCGACAGCAAGGATATAGCCGTCAGTCAGGTTCTCCGCCTCGTAGGTAACCGTATCACCGACAAGCGGATTGATTTTTCTTTTCCGGAAGACACCTCTCGCCCGGCATTGCACGACTTCTTGATCATTTTTTACGTAATAATAGCCGCTGAGTGCTTTGATGATCGTTCCTTCTGGCATGATCCGGCTCCTTTTTTATGATATCTTTTCCCGACTTCTGAACATTCATAACATCCGGCAACCTGCTTTTCTTCTCGACTGTCGATCGTGAATGGCTTAATCATTCAGGATAATTGACTGTCCCTGTTTTGCGTTCTGTCCCGTCAATTAATACCTGGTAATTCCCTTGTTTTCCCGGTTTCAGTGAAAAGGGAATCGTGTAGGTCTTCGTTTCTGTAATCTGCTCATCAGCAAAAAGCGCGTTATCATGCATAGCATCCGTATAATAAATTTGAACATGTGCCGGCTGCTCGCTCGCTCCGGATTCCGAGCTTTCAGAATCACCGGAATAAACCACTTTAATCGGTTGATCGATTTCTTTCGTCTGATTCTTTTTCCCCTTTGAAAGCGAAATAACGATTTTTGTCCCCTTTGCTACTTGACGGCCAGCTGCGGGTTCCTGACTGGCCACTTGTCCTTTTTCCACCTGATCGGAGTAATCGCCCGGCATATATTCGGGACTGAGTCCGGCAGTTCTGAGCATCTGATTCACTTCGCTTTTCGTTTTTCCGCTCAGATCGGGCACAGTAGCCTGGGGTTCGCCGCCGCTATAGGTCAGTGTCAGGATCGTTTGAGAAGGAATAACGTGTTTTCCTGCCGCCGGATTCTGTCTGATCACGAGTCCTTCCGGCACTGAAGAGGATTCTTCATGCCAGACAACCTTCTTATAGTCCTGATCGGAGAGTGTATTGAGCAGAAGATCACGATATTCACCCACATACTTCCCAACTTTTAGCGTGTTTTCCCCGCTGCTGACAAATAGCATCACCGCTGAACCGGATTTGACCTCCGAACCTGCTTCCGGATTTTGACGGATAACATTATTTTTTTTGACAGTTTTACTTGCCTGCGTGGTACGATGCGGTTTCAGATGACGGGCAGATAGGGCTTGGACTGCCTGATGATAGGACTGTCCACTGACATCCGGCACTTGCACATTATTCACATAAAACATTTTCGGGAGCACGACCAGCCCAATAATCAGACCTGCCGCGATCAATAAAATAAAAATCCCGATTCCGCTGATCCATTTTCTTGCAGCCGATTTCTTCTTTTTCTTTTTTGGCTCAGGCGTCACTTCATCGGCAGTCCGTATAGACTCCTGATTAGCTGCACCGGCAATCGGCGCGATTTTAATGGTTTTATCCGCATCGTCTTCTTTTTCTTGATCCGCTTCAAATATCAACCGTTCTTCATCCGCCCGCTCCGGACTCAGCGTCGTCTTCAGATCGGCATACATTTCCGCAACACTGGCGTAGCGATCCGCAGGGTTTTTGGCCAGCGCACGGAGCATCACGTTCTCCAGACTCTGAGGAATTTCAGGGCGGAAATCCTTAGGATAAGGCAAGGGATCTCGCAATTGTTTCAATGCCACAGAGACCGGGGATGTTCCTGGAAAAGGCAAGCGTCCCGTCAAGAGTTCAAACATGACAATGCCGATTGCATAGATGTCCGACTTGACAGTGGCTTTACCGCCTTTCGCCTGCTCGGGAGAAAGATAATGCGCCGACCCCATGATCGAATGTGTGAACGTGATCGTGGCGCTGCTCACCGCCATCGCGATACCAAAATCGGTGACTTTGACATGCTCCGATTCATCAATCAAAATATTATGGGGCTTAATATCGCGGTGAATAATGCCATGCGAGTGAGCGTTTGCAATGGCTGCATCGATTTGCTTCATTATGTGGACAGACTCGCTGATTTCTATCGGTGAATAATCCTTGATAAATTCTTTCAGACTCATGCCATGCACATACTCCATGACTATGTAATAGAGATCCTCTTCCTCGCCAATGTCGTAAATGGCGACAATATTCGGATGCGACAGACTGGCAACCGACTCTGCCTCGCGATGAAACCGTTTAATAAAATCCTCATCGCCAGCAAGCTCGGAACGAAGAATTTTCACCGCGACGAGCCGATCTAAGATTAGGTCCTTCGCTTTATAAACAAGTGCCATGCCGCCTTCACCCAGGCGGGCAATAATCTGATATCTGCCTCCAATTTTTCTGCCAATCATATCGGTTCACCATCGCTATCACGAGAAATGATAATTAGGGAAATATTATCCTCCCCGCCGGCATCATTAGCCGCCGAAATCATTTGCTCTATTTTTTCTTGAAGCGATCCGGCGCTTCCAAGGATTTCGCTTATCCATTCGTCAGACAACTTATTGGTCAGTCCGTCGGAGCAAAGAATCAAGTGTGAGCATTGGCTCCAATTAAGCGTCAGCGTATCCAGTTCAATTGCCGGCTCTGTGCCGAGTGCACGCATCAAAACATGCTTCTCCGGATGTCTCTCTGCATCAATTTTAGTTATTTGCCCGCTTTTGAGTAGTTCATTGACTAATGTATGATCTTCAGTCACCTGCTGAACGGCTTCGCCTTCATTCCAGCTATAGATGCGGCTATCGCCGACCGTGGTAATGACGATAAAATTCTTGCTGCAAAATGCCGCCGCAAATGTCGTTCCCATGCCGCGACAGGCTTCATGCGCCTCTGCATAATCATATAAGTGGACGTTTATTCCGCGAACGAGGTGATTGATCCAGCCGACGGCTTCATCTTGAGTAAATTCCGCTTCACGTTCCTGCCATTTTTTTTCGGCATACTGAACAGCCATCGTGCTTGCCACCTCACCTGCTGCGTGACCGCCCATGCCGTCGGCGACAACAGCGAGTAATTCGCTGCCATGATAAAAAATATTGACACTGTCTTCGTTATGGCTTCTCTGCCGGCCGACATCACTTCCAAATACAGCCTTCATTTTCTGCATTCCTCCATCGCCTTCATTCTGCTGACATTCCATGTGCGGACAAGCCCAATCCGCTTCCCCGGCAGGGATTCTGGCGAATTTTTACTTTCTTTTCAAACAGGCAATAAAAAAGCCATCCGACTCAAATGTAAAAGGCATGATCTGCAGCATCGATTCTTGCCGGGAAAAAGAAGCGTGCTCAAAGCCCTTCTCCGGCATCCGCTCATGGAAACCCGGCTCCCAGTCAAATTCCGGATGACCGGCTAAGAAAGCAAGGATTTGCTGATCATTTTCCTCACGATTGAGGGTACAGGTGCTGTAGACCAGCCAGCCGCCTGCGCGGACGAGCGGAGCCGTTCGCTCGAGAATTTGAGCCTGCACGCGAAGTAATCCCTCCAGATCCTCGGGACTTTTCTCCCAGCGAATTTCCGGCTTGCGGCGAATCACACCGAGACCGGAACAGGGTACATCCAGAAGCAGGCGATCAAATGAAGCTTCACCGAACGCTTCGACGGCTTTACGGGCATCAAGCGGGCGGGTTTCAATATTCGTAAGTCCAAGCCGCTGAGCCGTATCATCAATTAGCTTCGTTTTATGCGGATGCAGATCGAGCGCAATCAGCTGCCCTTTATTCCCCATGCGTTCGGCCAGATGCGTCGTTTTACCCCCTGGACCGGCACAGGCATCGAGAACACGCATCGTTTCATCCGGGCAGACTGCATCGGCGACCAGCATCGAGCTCTGATCTTGAATCGTCATCAAACCTTCGGCAAAGGCGCGCGATTGAGCAGGATGCCCCGACTCAACCTGCAAACCATCCCGCGAAAGCGTGCTCTTATCTGCATAAATCTCTTCTTCGGCTAAGCGCGCAATCAGTTTTTCAGGCGTCACTCGTGTTCGGTTTGCCCGAATAAAGGTGAGCGGCGGTTGATTGTCTGCTTCGGCAATGCGTGCAGCCGTTTGCTGATCCCATTGCTCCGTCCATAATTGCAGCAGCCATTCCGGATGGCTGCTCGTGACGGACAGCCTTTTCATTTCCGGATCGATAGCACTGAAGTCTGGCAGCCCCTCACGAAGCAAATGGCGGAGCAGCCCGTTGACAAGCCCGCTGATACCTTGGTGACCGCGCTTTTTAGCAATCGTCACCGCTTCATTGACCAGCGCGTGATCCGGAATCCGATTCAGATACATCTTCTGATAGATAGAGAGCCAGAGCAGGATTCTGACCCAGTCATCCAGTTCTCTCTTGCCTGAATATAATCTGTTCAACACAAAATCAAGCGTCATTTTACGCTGCAAAACGCCATACACCAATGTGGTCACTAAAGCGCTATCGCGCTCAGATAAATCACCATTTGACAGGGCATCGTTCAGCGCAATCGGGCTGTACGATCCCTTCTTCATGACGGCGATTAAAAGATCAAGCGCCTGTTCACGCGCCGAAATCCGGCTCATAGGCGTTCACCCAAACGCATACCCACCTGCAGACCCCGACCGCTGCCCCGCAGAAAATCGGCGACCATCATTTTCTTTTTACCGGCAGGTTGACATTCCGTAACTTCAAGAACTTCGCCACTTCCGGTCGCCACAAATAAGCCGTCTTCAGCGATTCTCGTCAGCGCACCACTGGGGGCAGACGTCTTCTCACCCGTCAGTTCAGCAGTAAATAGTTTAAAAACTTTGCCCTCAAGTGTTGTGAACGCACCAGGAAACGGATTCAGTCCACGAATCAAATTACGGATCGCTGCTGCTTGTTTCTCCCAGTCGATTTGTTCATCTTCATGCTTAATGCTCGGCGCAAAGGTGACCCGCGCTTCATCCTGCTTCAGCGGATGAAGCGCACCGCTCGCCAGCTTCGGTAAGGTCTCCATCAAAATTCGGCTTCCCGCTTGACTAAGTTTGTCATGAAGTGTGCCAAAGGTCTCATTTGCTTCAATAGGCACACGCACTTGCGCAAGAATGTCGCCTGCATCCAGTTTCTTGACCATATACATGATCGTGACGCCTGTTTCCGTCCGTCCATCAATGATCGCCTGCTGGATCGGCGCCGCTCCCCGGTAGTCCGGCAAGAGCGAGGCGTGTACATTAATACAGCCGAGCGGCGGTCCTTCCAGCAGGGACTGCGGAAGAATTTGTCCGTAGGCAGCCGTCACAAGCAGATCAGGTCTGTAGTTTAAAATCGTTTCTACGGCTTCCTTCGCCCGAACTTTTTCCGGCTGCAGAACAGGAATGTCATACTGCAACGCCAGTTTTTTGACTGGTGTCGGCAGCAGGCGATGCTTGCGACCCTTGGGCCGATCAGGCTGAGTGACTGCGCAAACGACTTCATAATCTGAGTTATCGATTAAATTTTTCAGAACCGGTACAGAAAAATCCGGTGTACCCATAAATGCTATTTTCATCAATCTCTCATCCTTTTCAAATACTGCTCTTGATCGGTTCCTCACATCAAAACAACAGGATTCAGATCAATCGACAGCTGCAGCGCATCTTTCCCTGTTTCATGAAAATGTCTGCTGATTTTCCGCAAAATTGGAATTAACTGCGGTTCTCTTTTGTATTTTACCATGCACTGGTAGCGATATCTATCTTTTATCCGCGCAATCGCCGGCACAACCGGCCCATATATCTGCGCCTGATCCGACAAATTGTTTTTTAAGGCAGAGGCAACCCTCTCGGCCGTTTCTGCCGCTTTGTCCAGATGGGGATCTGAAACATTGATTAAAACCAGATAATAGTAGGGCGGGTAACCGAGCCGGCGACGAATCTGCATTTCTTCATTGTAAAACCGCTGATAATCATGCCGAGCAGCATCGGTCACCGCATAATGGTCCGGAGAATAACTTTGGATAATGACCTCTCCCGGTAAATCATGGCGCCCGGCACGTCCTGAAACCTGTGTGAGCAGCTGAAAGGTTTTCTCCGAAGCCCGGAAATCAGGCAAATGAAGCATCGAGTCGGCAGCAAGAACACCAACGAGAGTCACGTTCGGAAAGTCGAGTCCCTTGGCAATCATCTGTGTGCCGAGCAGAATATCCGCTTCATGATCGCCAAACCGGCGCAGAAGTTTTTCATGGCCGCCCTTCTTGCGCGTCGTATCGACATCCATTCGAACAATACGCGCTTCAGGTACAAGTTTATTCAATTCCGCTTCGACCTTCTGCGTGCCAGCACCGAAATAGCGCATCGCGTCGCTGCCACAAGAAGGACAGACCTGTGGCACACGTTCCGCATAGCCACAATAATGACATTTCAATAAATGTTCCGCCCGATGATAGGTCAGCGAAATATCACAATGCGGGCATTTAATGACGGTCCCGCATGAACGGCACATCACAAATGTTGCGTAGCCTCTCCGGTTTAAAAAAAGAACGGTTTGCTCGCCCCGTTCCATTTTGTTTTTAATTTTCTCCAACAGAAGACGTGAGAAAACCGAATGATTGCCATCGCGCATTTCTTCACGCATATCGATGATCTTAACCGGCGGCAGCGGATGGTGATTAAATCGTTCTTTTAATGTCAACAGCGTATAAACTTGTTTTTGCGCGCGGGCATAGGATTCCAGCGAGGGTGTCGCACTGCCAAGCAGCACGGGACAATGATGCCTGTTTGCTCTGCGGACAGCCACATCCCGGGCATGATAACGCGGATGGTCCTCTTGTTTATAGCTGGACTCATGCTCCTCATCAATGATAATCAGACCCAGCTGCTTAAACGGCGCAAAAACTGCAGAACGGGCACCGACGACGACGGAGACCTGTCCGTCACGGATTTTGCGCCATTCATCATATTTTTCACCGCGACTGAGTCCACTGTGGAGCACGGCCACTTGATCGCCGAAGCGCCCCTTGAAGCGGTGAACCATTAGCGGCGTCAGTGAGATTTCCGGAACGAGAACGATCGCCTGCTTCTTCAGGCTGATTACTCGTTCAATTGCCTGCAGATAAATTTCGGTCTTCCCGCTTCCCGTAACCCCGTGGCAGAGAAAGATCTCCGGCTTTTCACTGGCAATTGCGGCAAAAATGGGCTTGATCGCCGCAGCTTGCTCAGCGGTTAGCGGCAGAGGGGTTGTCCTTTTTTCTTCATTGACAAGATAGGGATCACGTTTGATTTCAATCTGCTCGATTTTCACCAGCTTTTTCTCTTCGAGCCGGTGAAGCGCCTCGCGGCTGAGATGATAGTCCTGAGTCAGCTGCTTCATCTCGAATGGAGCGGGTGAAGGATGATCGATGAAAAAAAGCAGCGCCTCTTTCTGCCTTCTGGCACGACCGCCGGATTGCCGGCAGGCTTCTTCGAGTGCATCTTGCGCGCCTATCCGGCGTACGGCCGCGGTCGTCTTGACTTTTGCCTGATTCTTGACCATCTGCGTCACGGATAGGAGCTTCCGATTCAGAGCCCTCTGCACCGACTTGAGCCATTCAGGATGCTCTCTTGCGATCGATTCCCATTCAGCTTCCCGGCTTTTCGCAAAAAGCAGCTGAAGCTCGGGAAATTCACGGTTGAAGATCTCCGGCTGCGTGACAGCGAGTTGTTTTCGATATTCTGCTTTCATGACGGCTGGGAGCATGGCTTGATAAGCCGTCACGGTCAGGCACAGCGTTGTCTCGGCCAGCCAATGGCCAAGTTCAAGCAGTTCTTGAGTCAGTACCGGCTGCGGATCAATGACCTGGTCAATGGGCTTCAATCCGGAAACATCTGAAGAGTCTTTCACCTGTGTCACAAAACCCAACCTTCGCGTTCTGCCGAAGGGAACACTGACCCGCATACCCGGCTGAATGACCTCTTGCAAGGGATTAGGCACCAGATAATCGAACGGACGGTCAACCGGAACAGCCGGTATATCGACATAGATTTCGGCGATCACTGAGATTCACTCTTCCCGAGCAATTCGCCAAGAGTCCGACAAATTTTTGCGGCCAGCTTCTCCTTTGCCATTTTGATCTGGGCTTCCGTTCTCCCATCAGCATATACGAAAGTCACTTTATTCGAATCGTTGCCGAAGCTGTCCGCGGCCAAATTGGCTACCAGCAGATCCAGATGCTTTTCTTCGAGTTTCTTCCGGCCGTTTTCTAAAAGATGTTCCGTCTCCGCAGCAAAACCGATAAGTATCTGACTGCCTTTTTTCTCCCCGAGTTCTCTTAAAATATCCGGATTGCGGACCATTTTTACCAAAAGCGGGCCGTCCTTTTTCTTGATCTTTTCTTCACTGACCGTCTCCGGGCGATAATCAGCCACTGCCGCCGTTTGGATAACTGCGTCAGCATCCGTGTATAGGCGAAGAACCGCTTCGCGCATCTCACAGGCGGAAGTCACTTGGATGGTCTGTAAATTTGCCGGCGCCGCGAGCTGTACCGGGCCGGAAATAAGCGTCACATCCGCTCCCTGTGCAACAGCGGCAGCGGCTATTGCATAGCCCATTTTCCCCGTTGAGAGATTGCTGAAGAAGCGAATCGGATCGATCGCTTCTCGGGTCGGTCCGGCAGTTACCACTATCCGTTTCCCTTTTAATCTTTGCGACTGATCCAGAGCGGTGCTGTCCTCCGTAAAATAAGCCTGCAGATCAGAAAAAATGGCTGCCGGCTCTGCCATCCGTCCTTTACCGGTCCAACCGCAGGCCAACCGCCCCTGATCGGGTCCGATCATTCGATAGCCGTAGCTCTTCAGCGTCTCAATATTTTTCTGCAGCGCCGGATGCTGATACATATGGACATTCATCGCCGGGGCGATCCAAACCGGACACTGCGCAGCCAGCAGCACGGTCGTCAGCATGTCATCAGCAATGCCGGCCGCCATCCGTGCCAAGGTATTGGCTGTTGCCGGAGCAATAAGAACCAGATCGGCCTGATCCGCCAGATCAATATGAGCGATCTGCCCCTCCTGTTCCTCAATAAATACCGATCGAAAAACGCGATGACCGGTCAAAGCCTGAAAAGTCGCTGCCCCGACAAAGTTTTCAGCAGCCTCAGTCATCACAACATGAACCGATGCGCCGTTTTTAACCAGCAGACTGGTCAATTCCGCCGCTTTATAGGCCGCAATGCCCCCAGTGACTCCAAGGACGATGTTTTTCCCTGTTATTCCCATTCCGCTCACTCCTCCATTTGCCCAGAGGTTTCTGGAATTTCATTTCTTCAATTGACCTACCCTTCGCTGATCGGTCTTCGAACTTATTGAAGATTCTCTAATAGACAAAAAGCAACAACCTGATCAAGGTTGCTGCTTATCAGATCTTCAATTCTTATTTCTTAACAATGGTTTTATAGGTAAGCAATCCGGCACTGACTTCTTCCAGTGCCTGGCCGACTTGTTTCACCGAACGCGGATGCTGGAGCATTAAATGTCCTGAACCCTCCTGCAGCTGGCGCGCCCGTTTGGCCGAAAGAGAGACCAGAGTATACGTCGAATTCACTTTTTCAAGCAGATTGTCAATTGACGGATAAATCATCATTGTCGATCATTTCCCTTCAAGATTTTTATATTTTTCGATCAGTCGATCCACCCGGCAATGTTCCGCTAGGACGATCGATTCAATGCGATCACAAGCCCGATCAACCTGATCATTTTCCACAACATAATTATAATTTTCCATGAGTTCCATTTCAGATTTGGCAACCGTCATCCGGCTTTCAATCAAATCCGCCGTTTCCGTTCCCCGTCCGATAATGCGCTTCTTCAATTCACTCAATGTCGGCGGTGCTAAGAAAATGAAGGTTGCCTCTGGAAAACGGCGCTTGATTTGCAGAGCACCCTGCACTTCGATCTCGAGAATCACATCGTTTCCCTCGTTGACCGTCTGACGAACATAATCGACCGGCGTGCCATAAAAATTACCGACGTATTCGGCCCATTCCAATAATTTATCTTCCCGTATCATTTTCTGGAATTCTTCCCGCGTCCGGAAAAAATACTGTAATCCGTCTTTTTCACCTTCACGCGGTTTTCTTGTCGTGACCGAAATTGAATAATTCAACCGCGTCCCCCGGCTGCGCAAGGCCTTGCATACGGTCCCCTTACCCACTCCAGATGGCCCGGAGAGGACAACCAATAACCCTTTTTCTTTAAAACTCATCCATCCCTGCCTCCAACCCTTCATCGTTGATCCGCCCGCGATTCACCTATTCGACGTTCTGCACCTGCTCACGGATTTTTTCTATCTCGTTTTTGAGCTGAATCACGTACCGGCTAATACGGGCGCTATTGCCCTTTGAACCGATCGTATTCACTTCCCGGTTCATTTCCTGTATCAGAAAATCCAGCCTTCTGCCGACAGCGCCGACTTGAGATTCCGGATCAATAAAATCCAAAAATTGTCCGATGTGACTTTGCAGCCGGATCAACTCCTCATCAATCGCCGATCGGTCTGCAAAAACGGCCAACTCATTCATCAGTCGCTCTTCATCGATCGCGGCCGAATCGCCTAAGAAGTCGGTCATGTGTCGGCGCAGCTTCTCCTCATACTTCTTTCGCACCTCTGGAGTAAACTCCGTCAACTTCTGAACACATGCCTTCACCTGATCAATCTTTTCCTGCAGATCGGCAGTCAGCCGTTCGCCTTCACTCTGCCGCATCTCCGTCATTTGCTGACAGGCATGATCAATGGTCCTTAGAATCGAGGGTTCCAGTGTCCGCGCAGCATTCTCATCCGCCTCCTGCAGCGTAAACACGCCCGGAAGCGAAAGTACTCTGCTATAATCCCATCCGCCTTCCGTGCCGACTCGTGACTGAATCTGCTTCATAGAAGCCAGATATTGATCGATCACCGGCCAATTTGTCGTCACGCGCGGGGCCAGAGTTTCCGCATCATCAATGGTCAGAAATAGGGTCAGTGCTCCTCTCCGGACACGTTTCTGAATCAGTGCCCGTATCTGAGTCTCCAAAGAGTTGAGCGGCCGGGGAATATTCAATGTCAATTCCAAATAACGATGGTTCACAGACTTCAATTCTGCACGAATAGTCGCCTGTCCCTCGTTCTCTATTGCCATCCCAAAACCCGTCATGCTGCAAACCATTCCATCACTTCCACTTACCATTTTATACAATTAACGGCACATGAAGCAAGTCAAGCTGTAAAATAAAAGTTAGGCAGACCTGCTTACATGGTTTTAATGAACTTGCGGCTTCATTCTTAGTTTCAAAACAAGGGACTCATCCGGAGTCACATAGAGCGTCTTATTATCCGTGTAGATGACAAATCCGGGTTTCGCCCCGTTTGGCTTTTTCACATTGCGTACCCGCGTATAATCCACAGGAACGCCGCTGCCCATCCGGGACTTGCTGTAAAAAGCAGCCAGTGTTGCCGCCTCAAGCAAGGTTTTATCACTCGGATCGGTCGACTGAATGACAACATGCGAACCCGGAATGTTTTTTGTATGCATCCAGATATGATCTTTACCGGCCACTTTAGTCGTCAGATAATCATTTTGTTTATTATTCTTGCCGACCAATAGAACCGTACCATCCTCAGCATAGTAGTGATCCAGCTCCGGCTTGCTCTTTTTTTTCTTTGTTCGCGTTGACCGCTTTTTGCGCAGATAGCCGCCTTCCTCCAGTTCTTCACGAATTTCCTGAATATCCTTCATGGAAGCCGATTCAATCTGCTGGGCAAGGCTGTCAAAATAGCTGATTTCACCATTTGTTTCCTTGATTTGCCCGCGGACCACTCGCTTCGCTGTCTTCGCTTTCGTATATTTTTTAAAATAACCCTGAGCGTTTTCGGAAGGCGAACGATTCGGATTGAGCGGAATACTGATCGATTGCTGCTTGGGATCATAATAATTGACGACTTCAATCGATCGAATGCCTCGCTTCAAAAGATGCATATTAGCCGTTAAGAGTTCGCCATATAGGCGGTAGGTCTCTGACTTTTCCGCCGCGCGGATCGTCTGCTCCAGTTTCTTCAGCTTCGTTTGATTTTTTTTCAATTCCAGTGTAATAAAATGACCGAGGTCTCCTGCTTTTTGCCGTACAACATCCTTTTCCGCTTTTACCGCGTAAAAATGATCCAGCATCTCATGAACATTTGGGAATTGCTGCCGTTTCCCAGCCAAATGGGTGAGTTCAAGAACATGACATTCGTCTTTTCCATTCGGCACGCTAACAATATTCGGAGAATAGGCCTCTTCGCGAATGGACTGCTGCACTCCGGCAAAAGCCTCAGCAATCCGATCCTGCCGTTCCAAACCAGCGCGGTGAGTGATTTCCTTTCCTATCAGGGGTGAAAAGCCACTGATAAGATTGACAATCTGCCGATCAATCTGACCGGAATTCCACTGAATATGGCGAATCAAGTCATCAGCCGCGATCGTCAGCGGATTCATTTTTTCCTGATCAGGCGGCGCCACATAGGTATCTCCCGGCAGCACCGTCCGGAATCGATTCACCGCATGGGTCAAGTGCTTCATACTATCGATTATCCGGCCACTATCCTTATCTGTTAAAATAATATTGCTGTGCCGACCCATCAATTCAATAATCAGCTGTTTTTCAGTCAGATCGCCAAAATCATTGCGGCTGCGCAAATCGATATGAACAATCCGTTCAAAACCGACCTGAGCAATCGCTTCAATGACGCTGCCCTCCAAATACTTTCTCAGCAGCATGCAGAACATCGGCGGCTCTTGCGGATTGCCTTCGATTAATTCGGTCAGATGCATCCTCGCAAATGCCGCATTGATTGAGATTAGCAATTTACCCCGGGCGCTGCGTGAGCGCAGGTGAAAAACGAGATCGGTTGCTGTCGGTTGATAGATCTTTGTGATTCTGCCGCCGACAAATTGCTGCAGACCTTGCACGACAGCGTGCGTCACAATTCCATCATATGCCATCCGTATCCCCCACTTTCAAAAAAGCGAGCCAATTGAGCTCACTGCACGAACATGAATTCAGAACCTAATTGTCTCACTCAAAAGTGGAAGAAGTCAAGGATTTGGCAGGATCGTTCTCGTTTGCCGTTGCTGGCGTCTCAGATTTCATTCACGCGTTAAAGGAAGCCGGAACACAATTTTAAATAAATCGCCGTCGAGATCGATCGTGAAACTTCCGCCATGTAAATCTATAATCGACTTGGCAATTGCCAGACCCAGCCCTGAACCCTGTGTATGCCTAGAGGTATCGCCGCGTTTAAAGCGTTCAAAAAGCTCATCGACCGAACCACCAAGTTCGTATTTCGTGACATTTTTAAAACTGACCACAGCTTCACCGTCAATTTCCTGCAATTCAATATAAACTCTTGTCTTTTCTAATGAATACTTAAGCACATTGCCAATCAGATTATCCAAGGCCCGCCAGATTTTCTGCCCATCTGCGTAGACGTTGGTCGGATGTTGCGGCAGAACGATGCGAAAATCAAAGGGAGCCTTCTGAATCAGCTCATCGTATTCGGCAAGAGCCTGAGTGATCAGCTGAGTCAGATCCGTTTTCGCTTGATTCAGTTCCATTGAACCGCTGGCGATTTTAGAAGCTTCAAACAGATCATCGATCAGTTGCTTCAATCGTTTGGCCTTGCGGCTGATTATTCGAATATAGGCCTGCTGTTCATCTGCAGGTAAGGCAGGCGTCTGGAGCAATTCGCTGTAGGTCATGATCGACGTCAGCGGGGTGCGCAGGTCATGGCTGACATTGGTGATCAGTTCCGTCTTCAGGCGTTCACTCTTTAATTGTTCATTGCGAGAACTCTCCACACCGCTGCGCATCTGATTCAATGCTGCTGCCAGGCGGCCCAGCTGACCGTAATCATTGGAAAGTTCTGCTGGATTCATCCCCTCAGCAATTTTCTCAGAGGTCAACAGAATCCGGTTAAAAACAGCCGTCCGGCTAAGAGCAAGATTAAGGAGCGGCAGCGCGGTAAAACAAAGAAAAATAAGTGTCGCCAAGAATGCGCCGATGGCTCCAAGTCCAAATCCATTCCAAAGAAAAATGGTGAGAAAAGGTGCCAACATCCCGAGAAAAAAAATTACGGTGAGAAGGATGAATACTTTCCAGCCGGCAGCAGTCAGTGAAAAAGCATCGCGTAAATTGCTCCTTGACAGCCCCCTATTATGCTTTTCTGCCAGCATTCGAGAAACCGGCGGTGATCCCTTAACAAATCAATAATCCATTGACATTGATAGATAAAAATCAGAAAGAAGCCAAACATGGCAAGGTAAAAGACCGCGGTCACAGAGTCGGGAAAAACAGCATAAGCAGCCAGTCGGCTAGCTGTTTTCAAAAACTGCAGAGCGACCAGACATTGACAAAGAAACAGTACACTGTAGAAATCAATGGGAATACGCAGAAAGAGCCGATGTAGGCTGTCGAGCCCGTCCAGATGCCTCATTTTATTCTTCCAGATCAGGAGCACAGCAAATAAAAGCAAAGCTATATTTACAAACAAAACGAAAACGGCCACGCCTCGCATCAACAAAAAATGCCGATAGTGCACACCAAATGATCCGGATAGATGGTCTTTATTCACAACTATTTTTCCGGAATAAGTTTTCGCAGTCAAATTCAAAATCGCGGATACCTTAGGATTCACGCTGTCATCCTGTCTATTGGTTTTGAATTGCTTATACGTGTGCAGATAGATCTTTCCCGAATCATCTGATTTTCCTGATAGCTCAGACGGGCTCAGATTGGTCACAACGTTGCCTGTCTCTTTATTGACAAAATAATACTTAAAGACACTTGCCTGATCTTTAAAAGTGGCAGAATTTCGCTTTAGATGCGCATCATATTTTTTTATTGCCTTCTGGCGCTCCTTACGGACTTGACTGGCAACATGAGCATCACTTTTAAAATTCAGTCGGATGGCTGCTAATTTATCATTTTGCTCTTTTTTGTGGAGATCAGCCAAATAATTATTTTTCTCTTTCTCTGCTTTTCTAATCTTACTGTCATATTGATCGCGAATATTTGCCTCCTGCTTTCCAAAATTGCCAAAACGATAACGAAATTCATGAATTGCTTTTGCCGAAACCGGCAATGATTTAATCTCTGTCAGTGTCGGATGATTGAGACGTTGGCTTACTAAACTATTTTTAAAAAAATAAAGAGAACTGTAAAAGGGTCCGGTTTTCGTGTAAGAACCGAAATAAGTTTGAAAAAAGCGAAAACCAATCAACCCATTGATAAAAACGAAGAGCAGACAAAGAACAACCAGTAATCCGGCACGTTTATTTTTCAATTTTATAGCCAACGCCCCACACCACCTTTAAATACCTGGGATTTCTTGGATCAATTTCAATCTTTTCCCGAATCTTACGAATATGGACGGCAACCGTGTTCTCCGCATTCAAACAGGGTTCCTCCCAAACACGTTCGTAAATCTCATGAATCGAGAAGACCCGGCCGGGATGACGAATCAGCAAGTCGACGATTCGGTAATCGATCGGTGTAAGCCTGACCTGGTCACCATTTATGGAGACTGTTTTTTCTTCTTGATTCAATGTGAGCCCGTTTATCTCGATTACTGCCGTCTGTTTTTCATACGTTCCCAGTCTGACATAGCGTCGCAATTGCGATTTGACACGGGCGATAAGTTCGAGCGGATTAAACGGTTTGGTGACATAATCATCTGCCCCCACCTGCAAACCCAGAATTTTATCCATATCTTCACTTTTTGCGCTAATGATGATAATCGGAATATTTTTCTGCTGCCGGATGCGCATCGTCGCCTGAATTCCATCCAGATTCGGCATCATGATATCCAGCAGCATCAGATGCACCTGATGCGTTCTCAGCATATCAAGAGCCTCCAGTCCATCCCCGGCCTGAAGAACGCGCAATCCTTCATTTTTCAAATAAATCGTGATCGCTTCGCGAATTTCTTTATCGTCATCGACAACAAGAATGGTATAATGCTCCACAAGTTCCACATCCCTCATCTTTCATATCCCCATTGTAAAAGGTGTCTCTTACGAAAAACAAATGGAAACTATGAAGAATTTCTTAAGTTCTCTCTTGTACGCATTCAGCTTAGCGCTGAAACAAAAAAAGAACCTCCTCATTAACAGGAAGTTCACTCGCTGCTTTCACTCCGTTTTTTGACAATCAGTTCTTCATCGTTCGCCAGTCTTCTGAAGCGGGGTCAGCATACCATTCTTTAAGCTGTCTGAGCTGCCTGCCGCTGATAATCTCCTGATCAACGGCCATCTGGATCAGCGTATCAAAATTGGTGAGCGTCTGCAGCGGAACGTCTGCTTCGGCAAAATTGGCAGCGGCCTGTGGTAATTGATAGGTAAAAATAGCGGCCACGCCAAGTACCTCGGCTCCTGCGGCTTCCAGCGCATGAACAGCCGTCAGGACACTGCCACCTGTTGAAATCAAGTCGTCAATCACGACAACCTTTTGACTGGGCTTCACAATTCCCTCGATTTGCTTTTTTCGGCCATGCGATTTGGCGGAAGAACGGACGTAAGCCATCGGTAGATGCAAACGTTCGGCAATCCATGCGGCATGAGGAATTCCGGCTGTCGCTGTCCCTGCGATAACTTCAGCTTCCGGGAAATGGTTCTGGATCAAGTTGACAAAGGCTTGAATGACATCCTCCCTGACTTCAGGGTAAGCGAGAATCAGCCGGTTGTCGCAATATACCGGAGAGTGAATTCCTGATGCCCAGGTAAACGGTTCGTCCGGGCTCAGAACGACGGCCTGAATTTCGAGTAGATGACTGGCAATTAGTTGATGATATTCCATGCTGTTTTCCTCCATTCTTCAGATACCTGCTCGTAAGCGCTCGCCGGATCGGCTGCCGCCGTGATGCTGCGGCCGACAACAATATAGTCGCTGCCGAGCGCCTTTGCTCGGCTGGGTGTGGCAATTCGCTTCTGATCACCGGCCGCGTCGCCGGCCAGGCGAATGCCGGGTGTGACCGTCAAAAAATCATTGGTGGTGGCTTTTTTGATCGCGGCGGCTTCCCATGCGGAACAAACGACCCCGTCGAGCCCGGCCTGGGAGGCAAGCCCAGCATAATGCGTGATGACCTCTGCTAGTGGCTGATGAATCCCTAATTCCGCTTCCAGCATTTCCTGATTGGTGCTCGTCAATTGAGTGACGGCAAGACAGAGCGGGCGCCTCTCTTCGGAACCTTCTTCAAGCCCCTCCATCGCCGCTCGCATCATTTCGGAACCGCCTGACGCGTGAACATTGACCATGTCTGCTCCGAGTCGTGCCAGTCCGCGCATGGCCCGATGAACGGTGTGCGGGATGTCATGCAGCTTCAGATCGAGAAACACTTGATAGCCTTCCGCTTTTAAGGCACGAACGATATCGGCTCCTTCCTGATAATAGAGCTCCATCCCAACCTTCACATAACAGCCCGGATGATGAATCCTTTGCAGCAGTTGAAACATTTGCTTTTTATCAGGAACGTCCAGAGCAATAATCAGCCGTTCGTCTTCGTGCATGTCTTCCAACTCCTTCCGATCAGATCATTGATATCATCAATGCCCATTTTCTTTAATTTTTCTGGCAATGCGGCAATAATATCTGGGCAGATAAAGGGATTGACAAAATTTGCTGTGCCGACCTGTACAGCGCTGGCGCCTGCCAGCAGGAATTCAATCACATCATCGGCACTTTGAATCCCGCCAATGCCAATTATCGGAATATGTACCTGGCGGCTGACTTCATAAACCATCCGTAAAGCGACCGGTTTAATCGCCGGACCGCTTAATCCGCCGGTTATATTTGCCAGAACCGGTTTTTGTGTCTTCAGATCGATCCGCATGCCGAGCAGTGTATTGATCAGAGAGAGTCCATCAGCACCTGCCTGTTCAACAGCAACGGCCATGCCGACGATATCCGTCACATTCGGAGAAAGCTTCACATAGACCGGTTTTTCGGAAACGGCTTTAACCTTCTCCGTCAGTTCCGCAGCGATTTCGGGAACCGTCCCAAAAGTGATCCCGCCTTGCTTGACATTCGGACAGCTGATATTTAATTCCAGCGCCTTAACGGCCGATTGCTTAGCCATTTTTTCCGAGGTTCGGACATAATCCTCTGTTTCACTGCCGGCAATATTGGCAATTAAAGGAATATCATATTCAGCCAGCCGCGGCAATTCCTCGGCGATAATTTTATCAACCCCTGGATTCTGCAGACCGATGGCATTGAGCATACCGTCCGCTGTTTCAGCAACGCGCGGCGTCGGATTACCGAACCGCGGCTCAAGCGTCGCCGCTTTCATCACCAGCGCGCCGAGCACGTTCAGATCATAGAGTTCACCGAATTCCTTGCCGAAAGCAAAGCAGCCAGATGCCGGCATGATCGGATTTTTCAAATTCAGGCCGGGTAATTGAACGTTTAGCATAATTCCACCTCCCCCGATGGAAAGACCGGTCCGTCGCAGCAGACTCTCCGATAACCCTTTTCATCCTCAGGATTCGTCGTATGCACCACACAGGCCATACAGGCACCAATCCCGCACCCCATCCGCTGCTCAAGGGAAAGGAAGAGCGGCTTCTCGGTGATTTGGCGCTGAACAGCGCGTAGCATCGGCAGCGGTCCGCAGGCAAAGGCGCTATCGAAAGAAACGTCCTTGAGCAAGTCGGTCACGAGCCCCTGCCTGCCGCAGCTTCCATCTTCAGTCAGGACATGTGTCGTCCCCCATTTTGCAAAATGCTCTTCATAAAAGACATCCTTCGCCGAGCGGAAGCCCAGCAGATGAGTCAGCGAAACCTTCCGTGCATGGAGAGCTGCCGATAACCCGTAAAGCGGGGGGACACCCACGCCGCCACCGATGATCAGCGCCTTGCTGCCTTCACGGACCGCGTCCAGTGGAAATCCGTGACCCAGCGGTCCAAGAACATTGAGGGTCATCCCCGGCTTAAGCTGAGAAAAACTTTCGGTCCCGATTCCAGCTTTCCGGTAAATCAAAGTCATCCGCTGATTCGCCGGATCGGTTTTGCAGATACTGATTGGTCTTCTTAAAAGTGCTGTCCTTGCTGCTGGATTGCCTCCGGGCAAAATATGGACAAATTGACCCGGTTCCCGGACACGCGAGGCGATTTCCCCTTCCAGCTTCAGTTCATAGATTTGATCGGCAATCTCTTGCTGATTGACAACGGTCATATCCTCCCTCATGCTCATTGAGGTGCACCTGCTCCGCTAATCAACGCCGTGCGGTCACTTCGGTCATCCATTTTCGGCATGCATTCCGTCTGAAATGCCAGAGATTCCAGCACTTTAAGCAGCGCTTCTGTTGTGTCGAGCGAGGTTAGGCAGACCACGCCGTTCTCGACCGATTCCCGGCGGATACGGAAACCGTCTCTTGCCGGCCGCTGCCCTTTTGTCAAAGTATTGACAACAAACTGGGCACCTCCATGCCGGATCACGTCCAGCAAATTCGGAGCGGCACCGCCAATCTTATTGACCACGGTCACCGGCAGATCGCGTTCCATAATTAATTTTGCCGTGCCCTCGGTAGCAAGAATATTATATCCGATATCATAGAAACGTTTGACAAGGTCCAGCGCCTCTTCTTTATCTTTGTCAGCAATGGTGAAAAGTACCGAGCCATGAGACGGAATGATCATGCCGCTTGCGAGCAATCCCTTATAAAGAGCCTTTTCCAACGTCGTATCCTGTCCCATCACTTCTCCGGTTGATTTCATCTCCGGTCCCAGTGTTACATCTACCCGGCGCAGCTTGGCAAAAGAGAAGACAGGTACTTTTACATAAACGCCGCGTTCCGGTTCCGGATGGACACCTGTCGAATAACCAAGACGATTCAAGCTTTCCCCGAGTATCAATTTCGTCGCAACCTTTGCCATTGGAACACCAGTGATTTTACTGAGAAAAGGCACCGTCCGACTGGCACGCGGGTTGACTTCAATCACATAAACATGACCCTTCTGAATCACATATTGAATATTGAGCAGACCGACGACGCCGAGTCCGCGGGCAATTTTTATCGCTGTCGCGATGACCTCTTCTTTGACTTCGCGGCTTAATTTCTGCGATGGATAGACAGCAATCGAATCGCCGGAATGAACCCCTGCTCGTTCAATATGTTCCATAATTCCCGGAATGTAGACGTCCGTGCCATCGGAGAGCGCGTCGAGTTCAATCTCCGTTCCGACAAGATAACGGTCAACCAGAACCGGGTGATCCGGATTGATTTGCACCGCGTTATCCATATAATGACGCAGATCCTTCTCGTGATAGACAATTTCCATCGCCCGGCCACCAAGCACATAGGATGGCCGAACGAGCACCGGATAACTCAGTTTGTTGGCAATTTTCACCGCTTCATCGGTAGAAAAAGCGGTATCGCCTTCTGGCCGATCAATGGCCAGTTTGAGCAGTAATTGTTCGAAACGATCGCGGTCTTCCGCCTGGTCCATCGCGTCGAGCGAGGTACCCAAAATGTGTACACCACTGGCCGCAAGTCCGGAAGCGAGATTAATCGCCGTCTGACCGCCAAATTGAACGACGACGCCCTTAGGCTGTTCCAAATCAATCACGTTCATCACGTCTTCCAAGGTTAGAGGCTCGACATACAGCTTGTCGGAAACACTGAAGTCCGTGGAAACCGTCTCTGGGTTATTATTGATCATTATCGCTTCGTAACCCTGCTGCTTTATCGCCCAGACTGCATGTACGGTCGCATAATCGAATTCAACGCCCTGACCAATACGGATTGGTCCAGAACCAAGCACAATCACACTTTTCTTTTTTGAAACGACCGATTCATTTTCTTCATCATAGGAACTGTAATAATAAGGCGTCTGCGATTCAAACTCGCCGGCACAGGTGTCGACCATTTTAAAAACAGGACAGATTCCTTCCGTCTTTCGCCATTCGGTGACTTCTTTTTCAGTCATCGCCCATCGATCGGCAATTTTACAATCGGAAAAGCCCATTTTTTTCGCCTGTCTCAAAACGTCCCCATCGAGCGGACGCGCCGTCAATTCTTTTTCCATACGGACAATATGGGCGATTTTTTCAATAAAAAACGGATTGATTTTAGTTTCCTGCCAGAGCGAATCAATGGAATCGCCACGCCGGAGCGCTTCCGCAATCAAATAGAGACGGCGATCATCTTTTTTATCAATATTTTCGCGAATTTGATCCAGAGTCATCGCTGCCGCTTCTTTTAATTCGATATGCATCGTTCCGTTCTCTAGCGAACGCACAGCTTTCAGCAAGGACTCTTCAAAGGTACGGCCCATTGCCAGCACCTCACCCGTTGCTTTCATTTGTGTCCCGAGTGTCCGTTTGGCATCATCGAATTTATCGAACGGCCAGCGAGGAATCTTCGTCACCACATAGTCCAGTGTTGGCTCGAAGCTGGCGTAGGTGGTTCCGGTTACTGCATTTTTGATTTCGTCCAAATGATAGCCGACCGCAATCTTGGCGGCAACCTTAGCTATCGGATAACCCGTTGCTTTCGATGCCAGCGCCGATGAGCGGCTGACCCGCGGATTGACTTCGATAATATAATAACGGTCGCTCGCCGTATCCAGTGCGAGCTGGACATTGCAGCCGCCCTCGATTTTAAGCGCGCGGACAATGCGCAGGGAAACACTGCGCAGGTGCTGCAGATCGCGATCACTGAGCGTCTGGCACGGGGCAGTGACAATTGAATCACCCGTATGGATACCGACCGGGTCAATATTTTCCATTGGGCAGACGGCAATCGCACCGTCATTGGCATCACGCATCACTTCGAATTCGATTTCTTTGAAGCCTGCAATGCTTTTTTCAATCAAGACTTGATGAACGGGACTGAGCTTCAGCCCGTTTTCCGTTATCGTCTCAAACTCCTCTTCCGTTGAAGCAATGCCGCCGCCCGTTCCGCCGAGCGTGTATGCCGGCCGGATGATTACTGGAAGATGAATTTTACTGACAAATTGACGGGCTTCTGCAAGCGTCGTCACCGTCTGACTCGGCGGCACCGGCTCGCCCAGCTCGATCATCAGTTCACGAAATTTTTCTCGATCTTCTGCTTTTTCGATGCTTTCAAGATTCGTTCCGAGAAACTGGACGTGAAGCTCGTCCAGAATTCCGCTCTGATGCAGCTGAACGGCCAGATTCAAGCCTGTCTGCCCGCCCAATGTTGCGAGCAGGCCGTCCGGATGTTCTTTGCGAATGATCTTGCTCACAAATTCAACGGTCAGCGGTTCGATATACACGCGGTCGGCAATATCTGTATCCGTCATGATGGTCGCCGGATTCGAGTTCACCAGAACGACCTGATAGCCTTCTTCCCTAAGAGACTGGCAAGCCTGTGTCCCTGAGTAATCAAATTCGGCAGCCTGTCCGATGATAATCGGACCGGATCCGATCACAAGAATCTTTTTAATATCCGTACGTTTAGGCAAGATCGGCACCTTCCTTTCTGTTTTCATTGACCATGGCGATGAAGTCGTCAAAGAGGGCCTGACTGTCATCCGGCCCCGGGGAAGCTTCGGGATGATATTGCACGCTGAACGCCGGGTATTTGGTATGACGCAGACCTTCAATCGAGCCATCGTTAATCGCCACATGAGTGACTTCCAGATCTGTGCCCGCCAAGGACTCCTTTTCCACCGTAAATCCATGATTCTGAGAGGTGATGACAAATTTACCAGTCTTCAAATCCTTAACCGGATGATTCACTCCGCGATGCCCGAACCGCATCTTAACCGTATTGGCACCAGCAGCCAGGGCAAAAAGCTGATGCCCCAAGCAAACACCAAACAGTGGAAGTTTGCCGAGAATGTTGCGTACCATTTCTATCGCTTCCGGAACCGATTTGGGATCGCCAGGTCCGTTGCTGAGGAGCACACCATCCGGATGCAGTTTCAGAATATCCTCTGCTGTCGTCTGGTAAGGCACGATGACGACATCGCAGGTTCGTTTAATGCATTCACGGAGCAGTCCCTGTTTCGCGCCAAAATCGACGAGAACAATCCGCGGACCGGAGCCTGGTGTGACATATGCGGATTTAGTAGAAACACGGCTAATCTGATCGACTGGAAGCGACCACTTTTTCAGCTCCGCGGCAATCTCTTGCGGATCGGCTGCCGCATCGACAATTTTGCCCCTTAGGGTGCCATAGTGGCGAATAATTTTGGTCAGACGGCGTGTGTCTACTCCTGAAATCCCGGGAACATCGTATTCTGCCAGCCAGTCACTCAATGTTTTCTCTTTTTGCCAATGAGAAGGTGCCGTCGCGACTTCCCGGACGATCAGTCCGGAAATGCTTGGCTGTCCGGATTCGTTATCTGAACGGTTAATCCCGTAATTTCCGATTAACGGATAGGTCAAGGTCACAATCTGGCCGTAGTAGGAAGGATCGGTGATCAATTCCTGATAACCGGTCATTCCGGTATTGAATACAACCTCTCCTTTTGATTCCCGCAGGCTGCCGAAACCGTCACCGGAAAATGAGTCGCCATTCTCAAGTACTAGCTGTTTTTTCAATGTTTTCTCTCTCCTTTTTCTTCAAAAGCGATCGATTCTCAGATAATCTGCGGTTTCTTTGCCGTTTGCAGCGCCCATTCCAAGCTAGCCATACGAACGGCAACTCCATTTTTGATCTGTTTGAAATAGCGTGAGCGGGATGACTCGACGAGGTCGCTGTCCAGCTCCACACCCCGGTTGATTGGACCCGGGTGCATGATAATGCTTTCAGGTCTCATCTTTGCCGCCCGTTCAACACCTAATCCGAAAAGCCGGTGGTAATCTTCTTTGCTCATCGGCATCGCCGTTTCGTGCCGTTCATGCTGAATACGCAGCATGATGACGGCATCTGCGCGTTCGATTGCTTCATCAACACTCACAAAGGTTCCGGGAAGCGCTGGATTTTTCCATTCGTCTGGCCCGGAAAGCAGCACCTGGCAGCCCAGCCTTGAAAGAATTTCCGAATCCGAACGAGCAACACGGCTGTAGCGGAGGTCACCGATAATCGCAACGGTCAGTCCTTCAAAAATAAGGAACTCCTGCTGAAGAGTCAGCAGGTCAAGCAATGCCTGCGTCGGATGATTCCCGGCACCGTCACCGGCGTTCAAAATAGACACTCCAGCGATTTGAGACAGTTCATGGTAGTAGCCCTCTAACGGATGACGGATAATCACTGCCCGGCAGCCGATTGCTTCCATCGTCCGAACCGTGTCATACAGCGTTTCTCCTTTTTCTGCGCTCGATGTTTTGCTGCTGAAATTCAGCACCTGATAACCGAGCCGCCTTTCCGCCGTTTCGAAGCTGAACCGCGTACGCGTACTGGGTTCATAAAAGAGATTGGCCACTAAAGTTGGGTTCGCTGCTTTTTGCAAATCTTTCTGATCCATTTTCACGAAACGATTGGCCTGATCGAGGATTTCAAAGATTTCGGATTCCGATAAGTCATTCAAACCAAACAAATTTGCCATCATAAAACCCCCTCTAGTATCATTTGCACCTGCCGGATGCATCCATCCATTCAAGTGGTTTCCATATTTATCCGTATCGTTTCGAAAAAAAACCTCTCCGTCCGGTTTAATCGGGCAGAGAGGTTTTGAAGATACGCAAACCATGCGCAGTGAAGTTTCACTGCTTTTCTTTGTCAGTCTCTCTGGACTGCCCTTAAAAGAACGCTATACAGTTTTTTGCTTTTATTTACAGATACTCAATCCTTCGTGCAAATTAAAACCTGATCGGTTCCATCGGCTTCAATCAGCTGGACGGAAATGATTTCTTCTTTGGACGTCGGCACATTTTTGCCAATATAATCCGGCCGAATCGGCAGCTCCCGATGTCCCCGATCAATCAGCACGGCAAGCTGAATCCGCTGCGGTCGACCGATGTCCATCAGGGCATCCATCGCCGCCCGAGCCGTCCGACCGGTATAGAGCACATCATCGACGAGAATGACTGTTTTTCCTTCAATTGAAACCGGGATATCGCTGCCGATAATCTCCGGGTCGTCCGCTTTTCTGCGCAGGTCATCCCGATACAACGTGATGTCGAGCTCACCGACGGCCACCGGTTTATTTTCGATTTCTAATATCCGTTTAGCTAGTCGGTCGGCCAGATAGATTCCCCGCGTCTTAATTCCGATCAGGATCACCGAATCAACGCCTTCATTACGCTCAATCATTTCATGAGCCAGACGAATCAGTGCCCGCGACATCGCCTTCTGGTCGAGAATTTCTTTTTCATCCAAGTTACTCTGCACCTGCCGCTTCTTTTCGGCCATAAAAAAATCCTGCCTGTTCAAGCTCAAGCAAGAGACCGTTATGCTGCCTTCCATCGGCATCCATCATCACCCTTCTTAGTCTCCCGGACTAACTTAAAAGGAATATTCAATTTCTTACTGTGACTAGTATGACAAAAGTCGTGCGTACTGTCAATGTGAAAAGTGGCAAATCAAAGATAATTTATCGGGTTGCGCGCAGCTTATCCAGGAGCGTTTGAAAATCCTCCGGTGGATCCGCTTTAAAGAGAAGAAATTCACCGGTTTGAGGATGTGAGAATCCCAGTTCCGCCGCATGAAGAGCCTGCCCATCTATTGGCAAGGTTTTCCTCGGTCCGTATTTCGGATCACCAGCCAGCGGATAGCCGATATAAGCCATATGCACCCGTATTTGATGTGTCCGACCCGTTTCCAGTTGGCAGGAAAGATAAGTATAACCATTAAAGCGTTCGAGTACTTTAAAATGGGTCACCGCATGTTTGCTGTTTCGCGCCGTCACCGCCATTTTTTGCCGATCCTTCGTGTCGCGGCCAATTGGTGCATCGATTGTTCCACTGTCCTGCGGGATTTCTCCATGAACGATCGCCAGATACAGCCGCTTTGTGGTTTTATCCTTGAGCTGCTGCGCCAATGAGCGATGCGCTTGATCAGTCTTCGCTACCATTAAAAGCCCAGATGTGTCTTTATCGATTCGATGAACGATCCCAGGGCGCAAAACCCCATTGATGCCTGACAAATCCTGACAATGGGCAAGTAGCGCGTTAACAAGCGTCCCCGTTGTGTGGCCAGGTGCCGGATGGACAACCATGCCTCGCGGTTTATTGACCACGATAACTGACGCGTCTTCATAAACGACATCGAGCGGAATCGCCTCCGGTTCGATATGCAGCGGTTCAGGATCGGGAACATCAAAATGGATCCGATCACCGTTCTTCAGTCGATAATTGACTTCACTGACAATCTGCTCATTAATTCGCAGATGCCCGCCACGAATCAATGCCTGAAGCCTGCTGCGCGATTCAGTAGGAAAGGCCGAAGCCGCCCATTTGTCGATCCGTTTTCCTTGATCATCAATCGCTGCTGCCTTTTCCCAGTCCGTCATTCGTCATCCCTCTTGACTTTTCCTTTTTGTTCGTCGCGGATCAGATAAATGAGCAGCAAAACCACACCAATAAAGAGCGATGAATCTGCTATGTTAAAAACAGGAAAGTTGTAGCGAACGATATAAATATGTATAAAATCCACAACCTCTCCGCGAAACAGCCGATCAATAAAATTCCCAAGTGTTCCGCCAATAATCAGTGCCAGAGACAATCCGAATAATGGCTGTTTTCTTCCAGCTTTCTGCATATAATAAATGGTAACGATCAGAACAATCACGGTGATGATAAAGAAAAAAAGAAACTGGCCTTCCAGCATACTCCAAGCAGCGCCTGTATTTCGCACCGATGTTAAATAAAAAACACCTGGAATAATAGGAAAACTTTCTCCTACACTCATGTTTTGAATAATCGACCATTTAGACAGTTGATCGAGAATAACCACTACAATGGCCAGTAAATAATAAATCATGCCCACGTCCCCCAGCTCTTTTTTCCGTTCCCCTGCATTTTAGCATAGATCACCGTTCCAGGCACTTTTTCACGTGTAATTATTATTATATGTAACCGGCGGCAAGCCGCCGGAAGAAGCTATTCTGCCGCTTCTCAATTTGTCCTTTTAGTTCTTGGGTTCTGTCTCATCCATCCAATGATCATAATGCGAATTGCGCACGAAGCCGACCTTCTCGTCCCCTTCATAGCCTTCAATTCCCGTTGCTGCTATCGCTTCGATGTCTTCGACAAAACCGATTCCCTCTTCATCGTCCTGATAAGGCGCATCCTCAAAGATCATCGGCATGTCATTGTATGATGATACTAAATCAAAAGCATTTTCCTGATCAAAATTATTCTCAGCGAAGTTTGTGATAGACGCCTTCTCCATGGCAGCGATGACGGATTCCTCGGTTGGCCGTTCTTTAAAACTGTGTTTTTTAGGGGCGCGACCGACGATCGTCCGGGCAGTGGGCAGAGCCTCCAGCCGTGCCATAGGAATCTTTTCACCCGTTTGCTCATCACGGCCATAGGTGCCCCGTTCTATTTTGTTTAATGCATCCTCGATATCTTTTAATTCATCTCTGAACCGTTTGTCAAAGGCCAGATCCTTTTCACGTTCATAAAGCTGCGAGGCTGAATCTGCCGGATGATTATCATAAGCAGACAATTCACCCGAAGCGATATCAGCGACCGAGCCCAGTTCATCAGCAGTCTCCTGATCACTTTTCAATTTCTTCAGCAGATCATTTTTGCGATTGATTAATCGCTTCTTTATCTCACGGTAATCGGACAAAATAAAATCCCCTCCTTTATCTGCACTCGTTAGTGTGAGACAAAGGAAGGGATTTAGACGGGTCAAATTTTAGCTTTTCTGGGAATATCCGGAGTAGGGTCAGTTGTCCAGGCTGACTCCGGCGTAATCATGCCGAACCGTCTCGCAGCAATTGGTGCAAAGCGTCGGATGTTCATGATCCTGACCGACAGAAGGGAGAATGGCCCAGCAGCGTTCGCATTTTTCGCCTTCTGCCACCTGAACAGCGACAGAACCGAGCGAATAGTGATCGGCAGAATCAGGTGCCTTCTCAGCAAGTACATCAACAGCAGAAACAATGAGCAGCTTATCCAGAGCGTTCTGGTCAGCCAGCCATTCCATGCCCTTTGCCGGATATAAAGTCACAGCAGCTTCTAGCGATTTGCCAATCATCTTGGCATCTCGCGCTTTTTCCAGAGACTTCAGAACATCATCCCGAACAACCATCAGCTTGGTCCATTTTTCCATCAGGGCGTCCGCGTCGGGAATAACGATCGGTTCTGGCATATCCGTTAATTGGACATATTCCGAGATCTCTGATGCACCCGGGATAAAGCTCCAAACTTCCTCGGCTGTATGCGGAATGATCGGCGACAACAATTTCGTCAATGCCGTTACCGTCTTGAATAATACTGTCTGAGCGGAACGACGGACAAGGCTTTCCTTAGGCTGTACATACAGAGCATCTTTGACCACATCCATATAAAAAGCACTCAAATCGCTGGTGCAATAATTCTGAATGGCTTTGTATACATTTAAAAATTGATAGTCCTCATAACCCTTCATGCAGGTTGTGATCAATTGATTGAGCCGGATAAGCATATATTGCTCGAGTTCGGGCATTTCATTAACAGCGACCTGTTTTTCCGGCGCAAAATCATGCAGATTACCAAGCATGAAACGAATCGTGTTTCGAATCTTTTTATAGACATCGGCAACCTGCGCCAAGATCCCGTCAGAGACACGGACATCGGCCTGATAGTCGACTGAAGTGACCCAGAGGCGAACGATATCGGCTCCATATTTCTGTGTGACTTTCATCGGATCGATCACATTGCCAAGCGATTTGCTCATCTTAAAGCCCTTGGCATCCATCGCAAATCCATGGCTGAGCACCGCTTTATATGGCGCGTGACCTGTTAGTGCAACCGCCGTCGACAGCGAGGAGTTAAACCAGCCGCGATACTGATCGGCCCCCTCGAAATACAGATCGGCCGGCCGATGCAGCAATGGCCGTGTCGTCAGTACGCCTTGGTGTGAAGAACCGGAGTCAAACCAGACATCCATAATATCCGTTTCCTTTTTGAAAATACCATTCGGACTGTGTACCGATGTAAAGCCTTCCGGAAGCAGTTCCTTAGCCTCGCGCTTGAACCAGATATTCGATCCATATTGACGGAACAATTCCGCCACATGATGCACCGTCTCCTCAGTAATGATCGGTTCGGAGTCCTCACCGTAGAAGACAGGGATCGGCACACCCCAAGCCCGCTGGCGAGAGATGCACCAGTCTTCGCGATCTTTAATCATATTGGTCATCCGCACATCGCCCCATGACGGGATCCAGCGCACCTCATGAATGGCTCTGAGGATGTCCTCACGGAAAGCCTTGATCGAAGCAAACCATTGTTTCGTTGCCCGCCAGATAACCGGTTTCTTCGTCCGCCAATCGTGCGGATAAGAGTGAGTAAACGTTCCCTTCTTCAGCAGTGCATGGCAGCTTTCCAGTTTATCGATCACCGGTTCATTCGCTTTGGAATAGAACAGGCCTTCAAAACCAGGTGCCTCATCGGTCATACAACCGTGATCGTCGACCGGGCAGAGAATATCCAAGCCGTATTTCTTACCGACATTGAAGTCATCCTCGCCAAAACCAGGCGCCGTGTGGACACATCCGGTTCCTGCGTCCAGAGTCACGTGATCACCAAGAATCATCAGTGAATCGCGATCATAAAATGGATGACGACAGACAACGCCTTCCAGCGTTTTACCGCTGAATGTTCGGATGACTTTCACCTGTTCCCAATCCAAGGTTTTCGTCAGCGATTCAACCAATTCGGTAGCAACGACATATTTCTGACCATCCGCTTCAACCACGCTATAATTAAATTCAGGATTGACAGCAATTGCCAAGTTCGCCGGAATTGTCCATGGTGTCGTTGTCCAGATCACGACTTTTTCATCCGGATTCAGAACGCCTTTGCCATCTAGGACATTAAAGGCTACGAAAATGGAGTAGGACTGCACATCTTTATATTCGATTTCTGCCTCGGCCAGCGCAGATTCGGACGATGGCGACCAAAAGACCGTTTTCTTATCTTGATAGATATAACCCTTTTTCGCCATTGCGCCAAATACTTCAATCTGTTCAGCTTCAAATGCTTTATCCAGGGTCAGATAAGGATGCTCCCAATCAGCCCGTACGCCGAGTCGTTTGAATTGTTTTTTTTGCCTGTCGACCTGACCAAGCGCATATTCTTCGCATTTCTCCCGGAGTTCAGCGACAGACATTTTTTTGCGATCAATGCCCTGCTTGGCCAGCTGCTGCTCGATCGGCAGGCCGTGCGTATCCCAACCGGGAACATAGGGCGTTTGATAACCCGTCATCGATTTATAACGATTAATAATATCTTTAATCGTCTTATTCTCGGCATGACCAATATGAATATTGCCATTCGCATAGGGAGGCCCGTCGTGAAGAATAAATGACGGTTTCCCCTGATTGTTTTTTAAGGATTGTTCATACAGATGTTCCTGATCCCATTTTTGCTGCATCAACGGTTCTTTGACAGGCAGGTTGCCCTTCATCTTGAACGCGGTTTTCGGCATCAATAAAGTCTTCTTATAGTCCAATGATCTAGCGCCTCCATTATCATAAAAAATAAATCTAATTAAAAAAGTCCTCCTATCCCAAAGGGACGGAAGGACCGCGGTACCACCCTAATAACAGACATTGTCTGTCACTCAAATCACTCATAACGCGAAGTGTCGGCGTTTTGCCCTAATCAGAGATTCTCCTTTCAGGCAATCACTCAAAGGTGATGTTCATTCCCAGCTGACTGCCGGACTCGCACCAAACTCCGGCTCGCTTTTAGTCGCGCAGTGAGAACTACTCTCCCTCTCATCGTTTCCTATTCTTAAGTCATTCTTAATATTAAGAACAGTATATGCAAACAATCAGCCCTCGTCAAGCCTGCACATTAACGTTCTCCTTGTTTTCGCCTGTGTCATTGTCTTCGTCCTCGTCATCAGAAAACTTCTGCCAGTCATTGCCCTTCAGCAATTCAAGTTGGGCTTCAATCAACATCTGGAACCGTGTTCTGTAAACATTCGCTTCTTTTTTCAACTCTTCAATATCAAGCGTGATCCGGCGGGACTTCTCCAGGGCTTCATTGATAATCCGATCGGCATTCTTTTTTGCCTCCATGACAATGAGCTTGGCCTCTTTGTTCGCATTCGTCTTCACATCTTCAGCCGTTTCCTGAGCCACCAGGATACTTTTATTCAACGTCGTTTCAATATTCGAAAAATGGCTTAATTTTTCCTCGGAGTTCTTGACCGTTTGTTCCAAATCCTTTTTCTCACGAATGACAGTTTCGTAATCCTTAATGATCTGATCCAAAAAATCATTCACTTCATCTTCATCATACCCGCGAAAACCACGTGAAAATTCTTTATTATGAATATCTAATGGGGTTAATGGCAACCCGGTCACCTCCAAGTCTTCAAAAATAAATATAAAATTCAATTTTCTAGTCTAGTTTACCATAGTGTAGACGAATTTTGTGCTTTTTTGTCAAGCTTGAAGCGGATATAATTTTAGAACGACCCGATCCGCGCAGAGAAAGGACATCTCCCTCTGCAAGCTCATAATCATGCTTACTCATCGGCTGCCAATTGACCTTCACAAGTCCGTGATCAATTTTTTCCGCTGCTTTTGTCCGCGAGAGATGGTAAATTTCAGAGAGAACCGTATCCAGTCTGAGTGAGGATACCGTTCCCTCGTTCTCCTGCCAGTTCTGATCGCTATGTATAATTGATGCCGGATCGATCGGAATCAGCCGCACTCGGCTCTTACCGACTGATACAAGATTCAGCATCATATAATCCTCAATCTCATTCGCACAAACGAATTGAGCTCGATTTTCGTCAAAGAGCAAGTCACCAACCTTACGCCTATCCACACCTGTTCCCATGAGCGCGCCAAGCAGTTCCGGATGAGTAAGGGTTGTAAATTTCTGCGGATATTGAACATCAAAACAAGTGAGCCGAAAAGAATTCGCCTCAGGCTGATCAAAAACAGGATAAAGCAAAGCTCGACAACGCTCAGCCCCGGAATAGCCTCCTGAAAATTGCAAATGGATCTCTTGATCATTTCCAATGAGTGATTTCAGAATTTGCTGTTCGCGCGGATCAAGAAAATCCGTCAGTCGCTGCTGGTAACGTCTGGCAGCTTGATCCCTAAGATCGAGAAAATGCTCGATCAGCGGCCGCTCTTCGGGCCTGAAATGTTCATAAATGGACATCGCTTACCCGAGTATCCAGAATAATTCTTCGATCCCGCGGGAAGCAAGGCGCAGAACAAGAAAGGCGACAATTGGCGATAGATCCAGCGCACCGCCGATTGGCGGGATAATCCGGCGAAATGGCGAAAGAAAGGGTTCGCTGACCCGGGCAAACCAATAACCGATCTGCGAATTCTGTACACTCGGAACCCAGCTCATGAAAATATAAATCAGCAGGATCCAGGAATAAATATGAATCAGCTCGATTAATGCCGTTGCAATTATGCTCAAATGTTTCACCTCATAAGATCCTGTAAAATAGGTTCAGGATGGATTTTCAGTTTTCCAGTCGCTAATCATGCCGGAGATGTCCACATACTCTGGCGCGAAAAGGAAGGTATTTTTACCTATTTTTCGCACCTGACCATCCAGTGCAAACAGTGTTCCACCCATAAAGTCAAGAATTCGCTGTCCAGTGGCCTTATCAACACTCTGCAGGCTGCAAATGACCGTCTGTTTGCTCTTCAAGTGACTGACAAATTCCTGTACTTCTTCAAACGTCTTGGGCTCGACAAGTATCACTTTTTCCGGCTGACGAACGTTTTGCAGCGCTACAATCCGTCCGCCCTTCTCAAAAGTCCTTTTTTCCTCATGAATTGAGGATTTTTCAGGGTTTTCCGACACATTTTGTCCATTGCCGGAGGGAACCATCGTTTCTTCTTCAAGATCAAAGAATCGCTTGAAAGCTGATTTTAGACTCATCTCTCTAGCTTCCCTTCCGTTCATTTCCGACGAGCGCCGTTCCAATGCGTACAAATGTTGCTCCTTCTTCTATCGCAATCGGATAATCATGAGACATGCCCATTGATAATTCACGGCACGGTGCGAAAGGCAGCTTCTTCGCTTGTATTCGGTCTCTGCAGACTCTTAAACTGCGGAATACAGAGCGAATCCGATCTGCATCTTCCGTATTCGGTGCCATCGTCATTAATCCGGCAACTTCGATATGGGGAAAAGCCGCGAGTTCGGCGATAAAGGCATCCAGCTCATCTGGAAGGATGCCGTGTTTGGACTCTTCCCCCGAGATATTAACCTCGACAAAGCACTTCAATTTCGTATTGATTAATCTTTTTTCAATTTCCTCGGCAAGCTTTAGGCGATCCAGGGCATGAAAATAATCAATCCGATTGATCACGTCTTTCACTTTACGGGTTTGAAGCGTCCCAATCAGATGCCAGACAACCCGCTGATCTTGAATGGCCGCTTGTTTTTCGAGCAGCCCTTCCCGGCGATTTTCAGCCAGGTGGCGGATACCGCTTGCCAGCGCTTCTTTCGCTCGTTCCGCGCTGACATACTTTGTCACCGCAAGAAGAGTCACCTCTTTAGGGCTTCGTCCGGATCGCTTGCACGCCTCTGCAATTTCTCCGTTAATTTTTTCGAGATTATCTGCTACTGTCACTATGCCCTTCACCTTCATTTTTCAAGCCAATATAACCGATCATCCGTCCGGTCTGCCCCTTGTCCCGCCTGAACGAGTAAAAAAGATCCGGATGGGCATAGGTCGTATAAGCCGTTACCTTGATTTGTTCGGCAGGTACCCCGGCCTGAAGAAGAATAGTCCGATTCAATGTTTGAAGGCTCAAGAGGTAATGTCCGCTGCCGCGCCGCTGAACAGCGGGCTCAAACAGCTCTTCATCAAGCTGAAAAACCTGATTCATGACGTGTTCATCCACTTCGTAATCGGTTTGGCCGATCGCTGGACCGATGATCACATGGATTTCTTTTGCCGATGCGAGATTCAGCTCACGGATCAGGGCAGCCACCATCTTCCGGGCACCGCCACCCACTGTTCCTCGCCATCCCGCGTGCAGCATGGCGACGGCGGTAGGATTTACCGTATAAAAATACAGCGGCACGCAGTCCGCATAGCAAAGCGCAAGCAGCAGATTGGCCTCAGTCGTGATCAAACCATCGGCCCCTTTGATGACCGTCTGAAGATCCCGTGCTCCTGAACCGGCATCCGCCGAGGACACGCGAACCACTTCTGTTCCATGTACTTGTTCGGCGCAAACCCAGCGTTCAAGCGGGAAGCCGATATCCCGGGCCAGCAATTCTCTGTTTGCAAGGACATCAAGCGGATGATCACCGACATGCAGGCCAAGATTCAGTGATGAAAAAGGCTCTCGGCTCTTTCCCCCGTCTCTGAGAGAAAAGCCGGAATGAATCGATAGCCGTCCGGCCTGAACCGTCTCCATTCGAATCGCCCGCTTCTCTTCGATGGAAAAGACTTCTTTCATCAGAGTTACCCTTCTTTCATCAAAATAAGCACCTATAAACTTACTTTATTTTACCATAATGTCTTGCAGAGCGCTTGTTATTTCTCCCGGTTTTCAGACAGAGGTGCTTCCGAATCATGATAGAAGCGTACAAGAATGACATCGGCGCCTATCCGAACAATATTGTTCCAGGGCACGATCACATCATTTTCCCGGCCGAACCAACCCATAACCTTCCCTGCCCCCGGGATAATCAGGTTTTCAATCTTGCCGGATGAGAGATTGACATCCAAATCGCCGATATGCCCGAGCCGCTTCCCATTTTCCACATTCACCACTTCTTTGGTCTGAAAGTCAGAAATTCTTGGCATTTTACTCCTCCTCCAGTCTGTCTTTCTTTAATATATGGACCTGCCCTGGAATTGAGAAGTATTTATTGCACGCTCTCTGCCTTTCAGTCCATCTTCGCGGGTTAGACGATTGGGCCCAGAAGTTTTTCTTTTTCACTGATCAAAAAAAAGCGCTTGAATCAACAAGCGCTTTAAGGACCTATATCCTGATTCATTTCTTTAATGGCCATTTTTTCAAGTCGCGACACCTGCGCCTGGGAAATACCAATTTCTTGAGCAACCTCCATCTGTGTTTTCCCATAGAAGAAACGCATGGCAACAATTCGTTTTTCGCGATCATGCAATTTATTCATTGCTTCTTTCAGGGCGATTGTGTCCGCCCATTCACGATCCTTATGCTTTTCATCGCTGATCTGATCCATGATAAAAATCGGATCGCCGCCGTCGCTGTAAATCGGCTCGAACAACGAAACCGGATCCTGAATCGCATCCATGGCGAAAACCACATCTTCAACCGGAAGATCCAACAATTTTGCCAATTCCGCCGTTGTGGGTTCTTTTGAATGCTTGTTTACATAGCGCTCTTTTGCCTGCAAAGCCTTATAGGCCATGTCGCGAAGTGAGCGCGAGACACGAATCGGATTATTATCCCGCAGATATCGGCGAATTTCTCCGATAATCATTGGGACCGCGTAGGTAGAAAAACGAACGTTCTGACCTAAATCAAAATTGTCGATCGACTTCATCAGCCCGATACAGCCGACTTGAAAGAGATCGTCTACCGATTCACCGCGGTGATTAAAACGTTGAATCACACTGAGAACCAGCCGGAGATTGCCATTGATCAATTTTTCTCTGGCCTCTTCTTTTCCAGACTGAAGTTCAGCGAATAACTGGCGCATTTCTGCATTTGTGAGCACTGGAAGCTTTGATGTGTCCACTCCACAAATCTCAACCTTGTGCCGTGCCATAAAGGAACCCCCCACTGCCTGCGCTTCTCGTAAAATGAATCGATTCGAAAAGAAAGTTTGCCGGAAAGAATCGGTACCTTGTCTTTTTCAAAACGGATTCCTATTTTTGCTTAACAGGTGTCAGCCGTCAAAGCGTTCATTTTATCAATGAACGACTCTGCCTTTTCCCTGTGGTACCTGTTAACCTTTCACAAGCACAAGTATTTCCTTTGGCGATCATTTTATGCACACGACTTTTTCAGGCAGTCTGCGAATTGTGGCAGCTCAGGCCATTTTGCTGAATTCTTTTTTTAGACGTTTAATA
Organism: Sporolactobacillus sp.; assembly: GCA_047718855.1. Lineage (GTDB taxonomy): Bacteria > Bacillota > Bacilli > Bacillales > Sporolactobacillaceae > Sporolactobacillus. The sequence continues at coordinate 267,952 of JBDNRY010000002.1, forward strand.
ATTCTTTTTTCAAGTCGGGAGATATAAGACTGAGAAATACCCAGTTGATCGGCGACATCTTTCTGTGTTTTTTCTTTCCCGCCCTCAAGGCCGAATCGGAGCATCATAATCTCTTTTTCGCGATCATTGAGCATAAGCATGGCCTTTTGCAATAATGTATGGTCGACCTTTCGTTCCATATTGCGGGTTGTCACATCATTTTCGGTTCCTAAGACGTCTGAAAGCAAGAGTTCATTACCATCCCAATCCACATTCAAGGGTTCATCCAGCGAAACCTCGGAACGCGTCCGGTTATTGCGGCGCAGGTACATTAGAATTTCATTTTCAATGCAACGCGACGCATAGGTTGCAAGCTTTATCTTTTTTTCAGGATTAAAGGTATTCACCGCTTTAATCAAACCAATCGTACCGATACTGATTAAGTCTTCAATATTAATCCGTGTATTATCAAATTTACGGGCAATATAAACGACGAGACGAAGATTGCGCTCAATCAGTGTCGCCCGCACTTTGGGGTCTCCGGTAGGCAGTCTTTCCATCAATTCCGCTTCCTCATCTTTAGAGAGCGGGGAAGGAAGCCCATCATTCCCGCCGATATAAAAAATTTCCTCAGGGCGCAGATGCAGCAGAACCAATAGTTTACGCCAAATAGCCATCCATAATTTTTTCATTTACTGTCATCTCCCTCTTTCATGAAGCTGGTTTGACCATTTTTCCGTTCTGAAGCATGGCCGGATGCAGAATACAATTAAAATCATCTTCAGAACTGAGCTTATGTCCGGTTAGTGCGATCAGGGCTCGCCGGCATTCGATTCGCTTCCCCTCATGAAAAATGATGATTTGATCCGGCCTGATTGCACAGATTAGACGCGGATTGCCATCAACCGCCTGATAGGGCACGAGCGACACCCGGCCCTTCCACTCATCGTCCAAGGTGTCGATCCAGTTCGTGTTTTCTGACCATTCATTCTGAGCGAATAACTGGTCAGGAAGCTGCTGATTGCAGGCTTCTCGGCTGAGAAACATGACTGGCAGGCGTGTCAGCGGATCATAGAGCTTATTGCCGCTGTCAATCATTCCCCGTGCATGAATCGTGCAATCCCCAATAGAGATACTTACCCGGGCTCCCAAGGAACTCTGCCATTTGCGAATCACGGTTTGATCGATCCGCTTTTTCGAGAAATACCAGAGCAGCGGGAAAGCCGTAATGACCATCAGCCAACTGATCGGGTCCCCATAATTCATGGTTGTTAAAAAATGATTATCCGCATAAAATGAAGCGTTCTGAAAGAAATAATGGATAGCAAATAATCCACCGCCAATGGCAAACGCCGAGAAATAGAATCCGGCCAGATTCTGCAGAAAAGCAGTCCATTTGTGATAACCAAATGTTACGAAGATGATCAGTGCTGAAAATCCCACTTTGCCGAGTGGTCCGCTGATGTACAGTGACAAAGGCGTGAAAAGAAGAAGAATGATCGAAGACGCGAGCAATGCGCCGATCCAAAGCCTGACCCTGCCCACCTCGCGTTTCAGCATGAGCGCTGTCAGTTTCAAGAGACAGGCATCAATCAGCAGATTCAGCAGCCAGATAACATCCAGGTAGACAACCACAGGCTCACCTTCTTTATACATGTTTAGCACTAGTATAACGGCGCTTGTCTGTGAAAGTCTGTCAGACTGTGGCGGGTTTTTTCTTGTTATTTTGACTATTTTTGTCGCCTGCGCGATATTGAAAATTCCAATAAATTTTATACTCTCTCTGCGTACGGGTTGGGTTTCGATTTTATTTGAAGAGGGCGGCCATTCAGGCATAAAAAAATTCATTCAGTCCGGCTTAGTTGGGTATACGCTTTTAGGGGAATTTTTGAAGAATTCGATTTTGTCAATTCTTTTACGCAAAGAGCTTGGCAAAAGATAGAAAAAACACCCGAATCACTGGCAGCTTGCACCAATCCTTACGGGTGTTTCGATATGAATGAGAGAATTTAGACCATTAGACTTTCACCGAGATTATTGATTTTTATTGCGGCGATTCCGCAAAAATGTTGGAATATCCAAGGTTTCTTCGTCATCAACCAGACTATGCGGCCGGCGTGAAGGCTGCACATGCATCGAACCCTCTTTATTTCTCCGGTGATCATGAGCGGACTTTCCTGCCGAATCATCCTCATCAGAAACAGCCGGTCGGCGACGGGACAACGGCTCCTGTTCCGCCTTGAAACTCGGATGCTCTCTGGCATCTTCTTCAAAGCCGGTGGCGATTACCGTAACCACAATTTCATCCTCAAGTTCTTCACGGATGACAGAACCGAAGATCATATTAACTTCCTCGTCGGCTGCTGTCGCCACGATATCTGCCGCCTCGTTCACTTCATACAAGCTGAGATTACTGCCGCCCGTAATATTCATCAAGACGCCTCTTGCTCCGTCAATTGATTTTTCGAGCAACGGGCTGGATATTGCTTTCTTTGCTGCCTCAGCCGCCCGATTCTCTCCCGAAGCGATACCAATCGCCATAAGGGCCGAACCGCCTTCGGTCATAATCGTTTTAACATCGGCAAAATCAAGATTAATCAGTCCAGGAATAGCGATCAAATCCGATATACCTTGAACCCCTTGCCTGAGGACATTGTCGGCCTCACGAAAAGCATCCAGCATCGGTGTATTTTTGTCAACAATCTCAAGCAGACGGTCATTGGGAATGACAATCAGCGTATCCACTTTTTCTTTAAGCGTTGCAATGCCCAATTGAGCCTGCTTCGCCCGCTTTCTTCCTTCAAAAGTAAAAGGACGGGTAACCACGCCAACCGTTAAAGCACCGACCTCTTTGGCAATTTCAGCGATGATCGGTGCTGCGCCAGTACCTGTACCCCCGCCCATGCCGGCCGTAACAAAAACCATATCGGCACCCGACAAGATTTCTTCAACCTGATCGCGGCTTTCCTCTGCGGCTTTCTTGCCGACCTCAGGATTGGCGCCGGCGCCGAGCCCACGAGTCAGTTTTTCGCCTAATTGCAGTTTCATCGTCGCCCGTGAAAGCTTGAGTGCCTGAGCGTCTGTATTGGCACAAACAAAATCGACACCCTGGATGCCGCTCTCAATCATCCGGTTTACCGCGTTATTGCCACCGCCCCCAACGCCAATAACTTTAATATTGGCCAGACGGTCTGTCTCCACATCATAATCATGCATTCTTCATATCCTCCCATTCAGAGGTTGTTATAGTTTTTATAGGTTTTCCGGAAAATTTACTGCCAAACGAATCTCATTTTCGGTATCCGTGCCCCTGAGGGATCCGATCAGTCAAAGAACACATTAAACCAATGTTTCACTTTGGAGGTCACACCCTCACGGTCTTCACTCTGCGCCGCTGTGGATTTCTTCTGTTTGCGGGCACTGGTTTCTTCTTGATATTGTTCAGGTTCAATTGAAGCGGCGACTTCCTTCCCCTGAATCTTGACATTGTGATAGGCAAACTGAATCAGACCGATACAGGCTGTATATTTCGGATCGCGGACACCGATATAATCAGGAACCGCAAGACGAACATTAGCCCCTAATTTTTGTACCGCAAGATCCAGCACACCCATCATACCAGTGACTCCTCCAGTCAAAACAAAACCGCCGGGCAGATCATAGATGCCGATCCGTTGCAATTCTTGGCTGATAATGTCAAAAATTTCACCCATCCGCGCTTCGACAATCTCCGCGAGATCAACCTGGGTCAAAGTCTGCTTCTTGGCGCTCCCAATCTGCGAAGCGACAAACGTGTCTTCTTCAGATGCTGAACTGAACATTGCAGCACCATGCTTAATTTTCAATTGTTCCGCTTCTTCCATAGGAATCCGCTGAATGATTGATATATCTTTGGTTATATGGTTCCCGCCGAGCGGTAATTCAAATGTCGACAGCAAGACCCCTTGGTCATAAACGGCCACACTCGTCGCTCCGCCGCCAATGTCGATCAGCGCAACACCAAGGTTTTTTTCATCTTCTGTGAGCGCAACAGAGCCCAGTGCCAAGGATTGAAGGCAAATATCTGATACACTCAGTCCGGCACGTTCGACGCAGCGAAGAACATTGTGAAGAACCGTTTTCGAACCGGTAATCAGTGTTCCTTCCATTTCCAGACGAACACCGATCATTCCGCGCGGATCATGGATTTCGTCAACGCCATCAACGATAAATTGCTCAGGAATGACATCGATAATTTCTCGCTCAGGAGGGATAGACATCACCTGAGCCGCTTCAATCACCCGAGATATATCCATATCACCAATTTCATGATTTTCATTTGCAACGGCGACAATGCCATGGCAGGGTTTAAGCTGTATATGATTGCCCGAAATACCGACAATGACACTTTTAATACTCAGACCGACCATGCGTTCAGCTTGCTGAACAGCCTGCTGTATGGAGCGAACGGTGGCATCAATGTCAACAATCGAGCCTTTTTTGATACCTGAAGAAGAAGCTTCCCCGACACCAATCACATTCAGAGAACCCCCGGCCATCTCGCCGATAATTGTCTTAATACTGGAAGAACCGATATCCAGACTTACATAGACTTCCTCACTTTTCATTCTGTGGCACCCCCTTTAATTTCATATTCTTTTTCTCTATTCAGGGATGTTTGGATTAAGCGATTGTGAACTGATTGAATGATTAAACTGTCAAGTCTCATTAGAATTCAACCTAACGCTTTCTGTTCCTTAAAATAGAAACACTTCTACTACTCTGTATTCTACAAAACGGAACAAATCCCTTTATTTAATTCCAAAAACATTTATCCTCTTAGAAGTTCATCGGTAATCTTTCGAAAAATGTAAACAGATTCCGATGATTTTTCTATATTTACTGAATAAAAGAGAACAATAGATCAACGCTAACTAAATAATAGTCTACACCAAGTTGCTAGAGTAGAAAAGATTTAATTGATTCTTTCAGCGAAAAAAATTGCTTCTCTCGCCGCCCGAGGCAGTCTGCCCTGTCATTTGTTCTCAAGGACAGCGAAGGGATCATTGCCCGTCTCCAGCCTGATGATGATCAGGAACGAAGTAAGTTCCTAGGCTGAGATGAATGATCCCGGCATGATCTTTGGGTAAATTGGCGGCAATTTCCGGATAGACACGAATATTTTTCGCAAACGTCTGCGTACTCGCTACGACTCTATTTCCGTCATTCATATAGAGTATAAGATCGTTTCCGCCTGACCGGTTATTTATGTAGTGAATATCCGAGATGCTATGAATGATCGAGAGAGGAATATGTGACAATCCCTCGGCAACATTCTTCAAGGCACGGCCCTCATGAAAACCGATCAGCATCGGTGCATCAGCCGGCATTTTGCCGCCAGGCAGTCTGCTCAGCACGGCTCCATTCTGCAAAATGGGATAATAGCGTCCATCTTTCATCAGGTAGGCCTTACGGCTGTATTCCTGAACATGAATTTTCACTCGGTTCGGAAAAGCCATCGACACTGTTGCCTTTTGCACAGATGGCAGCTTTTGAATCTGACGCTGCACATTCTGCGAATGAATATCCCAGATATGTGTCTCGGATGAAATGCCGCTGACCTGCAGAATACGCTTTGCACTGGCAATTTGTTCACCGCTGATTGCGATGTGATTCACCCGGCTGAGTGGTGACTGAAAATAGACAACACTGAGAATCAGCAAAAAAAAGATCGTTGCATAAAAAACAAAACGCCTGTTGGCTTTCTGTTTTCGCTCTTCTTTTAATTTTGGCAGACGATCTTCCAAGGGCACTACTTTTCTCGACATTTCCCCCATCCTCCGCTCTCTGCCGGTAACTCCACGTTTCCGGATTAATAAACCTCTGACTCTCCTATTGTAAAAGCTATACAAAAAAACAGCAAACCCTGTTTCAGGATAAACAGGATCCGCCATTTACAGATTAATGGGCATAGCGGCTAATGTTCAGCAGAATGCCGATGGAAACCAGAATTAACGTCAGGGATGATCCACCATAACTCAGAAAGGGAAGCGTTATCCCGGTGACCGGTATCAATCCCGTGACAACCGCGATATTAATCATCACCTGGATGGCGATCATCCCGGTAATTCCGACGGCAAGCAGCGTTCCGAAGAGATCCGGAGCTTTAATGGCGATCAGGATACCGCGCCAAAGCAGTAAACCAAATAAAACTAAAACAAAGGAAGCGCCAATTAATCCCAGTTCCTCAGAGATGATTGCAAAAATAAAATCATTCTGTCCCTCAGGCAGAAATTGATATTTCTGCCTGCTCTGTCCGAGTCCGAAACCGAAGAGTCCCCCGGGACCAATAGCTAGCAGGGATTGGATAATTTGATAGCCTTTCCCATTCGGTTCCTGCCAGGGATCAATAAAAGCTGTCAACCGTCTTATCCGGTAAGGAGCAGAGAGAATCAATGCAACGGCTCCTCCCGCACCCGCAAGTCCCATCACCAGAAAATGTTTCACCCGGGCTCCGGCAATGAAAATCATCATCATACAGGTGAGGACGAGAACCGTACCTGTTCCCAGATCCGGCTGGCACATGATCACACCGAACGCCAGAAATACTGGCAAGAGAGCAACCATCAACCCCTTGGTAAACGAGTGGAGAGAATCCTGGTGCTCGGACAGATATTTGGAGAGAAAAATGATCAAAGCAAATTTCATGAACTCAGAGGGCTGAATAGAAAAAGCCCCAACCCCTAGCCAGCTTCTCGCCCCGCCGCGGGCTAAACCGACTCCTGGAATCAGTACAACAAGCAGGAGAACGAAACAAATGATTAGAGCGAGACGCGCCCATGACCTCCAGAGGTGATAATCAATTTTCATCACCAGGAACATGAGGGTGACACCGACAACGGCAAAGAGCAGCTGCCGTTTCAAAAAATAAAGCGGGTCGCCGAAATTATTCGTCGCCGAGACGACGCTCGCACTGTACACCATCATTAGCCCAATCGTTAATAGTCCGAATGTAACGAATAGCAGTAAGTGATCCGGCGAAGACCGGCGTTCTGACATGTTCAACACTCCGTTCAGACAAGGCTCGTTTCCGGGACGAAAACAGCACGTCCCGGCCTGTCCTTATCTAAACTTATTCACTTCATCAATAAAAATGTCTCCGCGAACTTCAAAAGATTGATATTGATCCCAGCTGGCACAGGCCGGCGAGAGCAAGATGACATCTCCAGGTTCAGAAAGCGAAAAGGCTTCCGGAACGGCCGCCTCGACATTTTTCACGCAACGGATCACATGAATTCCCGCCTGCGTGCAGGCATCTTTTAATTTTTCAGTCGTTTCACCAAAAAGAAAAACAGCTTTCACCGCGGCCTCTTTCAGATGAGGAACGAGCGCATCAAATGTATTCCCTCGATCGAGACCGCCGGCGAGCAAAATAATCGATTTCCCCGGAAAAGCCTTCAATGCTTGTGTGGTAGCCAGAATATTGGTCGCTTTTGAATCGTTATAAATGATTCGCTCACGGACTTTCCCGACGTATTGCAACCGGTGACGGACGCCAGTAAATGTTCTCAGTACATGAGCAATATGAGCGGCAGGCACATCATAGATACACGCTGCGGCAACGGCGGCCAGGGCATTCTGCAAATTATGTTCACCCGGCAATCCTAATTCCGAACAAGCGAGAATCTGCTGACCTTTAAAATAGATAAATCCGTCTTTAACGGATGCTCCGTCCGCCAAATAATGCTTTGTGCTGAACGGAATTTTCTGAGCTTTTGTACTATCCGCGATATAGTGAACGACCCGTTCGCTTTCCGCGTTATAAACCAGATAGTCCGTTTCAGTCTGATTCGCCGTAATCCGCGCCTTAGCCTGGGCATAATTTTCCACCGTTCCATGATAATCCAGATGATGATCAAAGATATTCAGCGCAACGGCAATATGCGGGTGAAAGGTCGTGATGCCCAATAATTGAAAACTTGACAGTTCAGCGACAATCACATTTTTTCTTGTCGCCTGTTGCACAACAGCAGTCAACGCCGTACCGATATTCCCGGCAACGATTGGCTGCTCCGCCGAGCCCTTGATCATCTCGCCAATCAGCATTGTTGTTGTGGTCTTCCCATTTGATCCGGTAATACCAATAAACGGAGCTTCGGACAATTCTCCGGCAATTTCAACTTCCGTCAGGATTGGCAAGCCGCGTGTTTCGGCTGCCTTGACCATCGAATTCGTATAAGGAATGCCCGGGTTCTTAATCATCAGATCAATACCGTCCAGAAGGTCTAACGGATGCGAACCGCCAATGACCGTCAGGCCCAGCGCTTTTAATTCCTCGGCATGGGGATTTCCGTCCAGCTTCGTGCGATCATTGACGACAACCTCGGCACCGAGTTCATGCATCAGCTTTGCTGCAGCATAACCACTCTTACCCAGACCGAGCACGAGCACTTTTTTACCGACATAGGTCTTTATTTTCTTCAATTCGTTAACCCCACTTTCAAATAAACTGAAATGGCTGCGAGAAGAAGTCCGGCTATCCAAAATACGGTAACAACCTTCCACTCCGACCATCCGGAGAGTTCAAAATGGTGATGAATCGGACTCATCTTGAAGACGCGTTTCCCGGTCGTTTTAAATGAAATAACCTGAATAATGACTGAGAGGGTTTCGATAGCGAATACACCACCGATAATGGCTAATAGCAATTCTGTTTTTGTCAAAATTGCCATGCCGGCAAGGGCTCCGCCAATCGCCAGCGATCCGGTATCCCCCATGAAGACTTTCGCCGGATGGGCGTTAAAGATCAGAAATCCGAGAATCGCCCCGAGCATGGTCGTTGAAAAGACGGCAATGCCTAAATCGTTGGTCACAATCGCGATCAACGCGTAGGCAGCAAAAGCGATGGCGGTCAATCCGGACAATAGGCCGTCCATACCATCTGTCAGATTGGTCGCATTCGGAACGCCGACCAGAAGAAAAATCACAAATAGCGGGTAGAGCCAGTGAAGATCGATCATCCAATTGGTTCCGGGAACCGAAAGATAGGTCGCGTAATCGTAGCGGGTAACAAAAAACCAGAATACGATCGCAATGAACAGCTGTCCGAGCATTTTCTGCTTCGACGTCAGTCCCATATTCCGCTTCATCACAATTTTGATAAAATCGTCAAGGAAACCAATCAAACCGAAGCCCAGCGTGACAAATAAAACCATATAGGTATCTTGAGTCGCCAGGTGATATCTCACAGCCATCACCGCGACACCGACAACCAGGCCAAGCAGAAAAATCACACCGCCCATGGTCGGTGTCCCTGCTTTTTTCATATGGCTTTTCGGGCCTTCCTCCCGGATGTATTGGCCAAAATGCAATCTTCTAAGCAGCGGGATAAAAAACGGGCCAATCACCAGCGTGCATAGAAAAGAAATGGCTAAACCAAATAAGAAAAATAATATCATAAACCTTTTCGCCCCTTTAACGACTTTTCAAGAAATGCCGTTCTTCCTGTCAAAGATTGCCTCAGGCTGTTGCCCCATTGACTGATTATTTTTCGCTCAAATCATTCACTAAATCTTCGAGAGCAAGCAGCCGCGAAGCTTTAAAAAGCATGACCGTCTGCTCATCAAGCAGAGAAGCCAGATAGGAGCGTGCATCCATTTTATTCTGAAAGGAGCGAATGGTCAGTCGATTCGATCCCGCCTGTTCAAGCAAGGGATCAGCGATCCAGGCACCCTTGCCGCCAATCGTGATTAAGTGAGTAAGAGGAGCCTGGATCACCTCGGCAACGCTGCGGTGCAGCTCTTTTTCCTGCGTACCCAGTTCATACATATCGCCGAGCACGGCCACTCTCTTTTCAAAACCAGGGAGTGCTTTTAATGTCGCCAGCGAAGCTTTCATCGAAGTCGGACTGGCATTATAACAGTCATTGATTAAAAGTGAGCCGTTCATCCCTGCTACTTTTTCAAAACGCATTTTTGTCAGGCTTAAGTGCACCAGTCCCTCCATGATCGATTGCGGACTGATATTCAGTAAACGAGAAGCGGTCAGACTATAGACAGCATTTTTAACATTATGCCGCCCCAGCGTCGGCACTGTGTAGACGTTCTGACCGTGATTCAATGAAAATTGATAGCCATCGGTTCCTTCTTTGACATCCGTGATACTCCAATCGTTGTCTGCTCCATAACCGCATCTAATGATTTGGAAAGCATTTGTGTGCACCTGACTGAGCAGCGGTTCATCTCCATCAATGATTAAGGAGCCGTGTTTCTTCAGGCCATTCGTGATTTCCAGTTTGGCTTTGGCAATTCCCTCACGGCTGCCAAGAAATTCAATATGAGATTCACCGATATTGGTGATGATGGCAATATCCGGCTTTGCCAGCTGGCTGAGAAAGGTCAGTTCGCCGAAATGGTTCATGCCCATTTCAAGCACAAGCACTTGTGTGTCCGAAGGCATGGACAGAATCGTCAGCGGAACACCGATGTGGTTATTCAGATTCCCCTGAGTTTTATAGGTCTTAAACATTCTGCTGACCATGCCGTAAACCATATCCTTAGTGGTCGTTTTCCCATTGGATCCGGTAATTGCAATGACTTTCGGACAACACTGATTCAGATAAGCTTTTGCCATACTCTGCAGCGCCCTCAGTGTATCATTGACGAGAAACAATGGAAAATTTTCCGGAAGTGATTCCGGAAGCGGCTCCCGCTCCATCCATAACGCGGCAATCGCCCCGTTTTCGATGGCCTCCATAAGGTATTGATGCCCATCAAATTTTTCCCCGATTAGCGGAACAAAAAGGCCGTTCACCATAATTTTGCGGCTGTCCGTCATGATATTTAATTGTTCCAGAGCTACAGGTCTGCCCACAATTTGCACAGCCTGACCTCTGACGATATCCACACCAATACTCATCTGAAAATTCCCCTTTTTATAAAACTCATCATTTCAACTGGTCAATGATGGCCTGTCTTGCTGTTTCTCTATCATCAAAATGGTGTTTGACCGTTCCGATAATTTGATAGGTCTCATGACCTTTGCCGGCAATTAAGATAATATCCCCCGGCTTCGCATTCTGCACGGCGCAGTCAATCGCTTTCCGCCGGTCTTCGATTTTTTTATACGATCTTCCTTGAACACCGGTTTCCATCTCAGCAAGTATTGCCTCCGGATCCTCTGTTCTCGGATTGTCGGAAGTCAGGATCGTTAAATCACTGTTATCTACTGCTATTTTTGCCATAATCGGCCGCTTCCCGCGCTCTCGATCACCGCCGCAGCCAACCACGGTAATGATTCTTTTACGGGCGAATTCCTTTATCGTCATCAAAGCGTTTTTCAAACTATCCGGCGTATGGGAATAATCCACGATCACGGAAAAGTTCTGCCCGGCACTGACCGTCTCAAAGCGGCCGGCAACTCCTTTGACGGCAGATACGGCTTGGATCATCGGTTCCATATCGAGCCCGTACAGTCTGCAGGCAGCAAGCGCGGCAAGAACATTATAGACGCTGAACTTGCCAATCAGCTGCATCGAAACCGGATAGTCCCTCCCTTTATACTTTAAAGTGAAGGTTGTACCCGTCGGAGTGATATGGATGCCTGCGGCCCTCAGATCGGCCGGGCGGTCAATCGCATAAGTGACAACATGCGCAGCAGTCATATGACGGTAAACCTCAGACACCGGATCATCGGCATTGAGTACTGCAGCCTTTATTTCAGAGGATTCGCTGTAGGCATTGCCGAGCTGCGAAAAGAGCAGACTTTTGGCGTACATATAATCTTTCATTGTTCCATGTAAATCCAAATGGTCTTCCGTTAAATTCGTAAAGATACCAATATTGAAGTCGCAGCCGTGAACGCGGCCGTCATAGAGTGCATTCGAAGAGGTTTCCATCACAACAGAGCGGGCACCTGCCCGTTGCATTTCATCCAGATATTTGTGAATTAAATGAACTTCCGGTGTTGTATTGTCTACCGGATTCTGGTAATCCTTGAAATGCACACCCATCGTGCCGATTACACCTGTGGCAACACCGCAGGCTTCTTGAATGGCCTGAACCAGGTAGGTAATCGTCGTCTTTCCATTCGTCCCGGTCACACCTACCAAATGCAGTCTGTGGCTCGGTGAATGATAAAAGCGGTCCGCAATCATCGCTAAGGCACGGTGCGAGTCATTCACATAAATCACCGGAATAGCGGCCTGGATCGTTTCCTGGGCAATAATTGCCGCCGCCCCATTTTTTTCCGCTTGTTGGGCATAAACATGACCGTCCAATGTATGTCCTTTAATACAGAAAAACAGTGATCCCGGTTTCACCTGCCGAGAATCAATCGTCAAACGAATAATTTTCGGATTTTCTTCGCCGACTTGCTGAAAATCAGCAAGTGCCGCGAGACAATCAGCCAATTTCATCAAAAACACGTCCTTAATCGTCGTAATTGCTGCATCAATCCGCATCATTCAGCGGAATCCTCGCCCCTCTTATCATGAACCTCGCCCGGTTAAATGATGTAAAAGAAGCGGCAGAGATAGCGGCCGAATATGTATAACGGAAAAGCCGGATGCCAGCATTTCCGGCTGTTTCCGGCTATTTTCCGTCCATTGCTTATTTTAATCGCCAGCCTTCTTTTTGTCACCTAAGTATATCATTATTGTTGAACCTTGTTTGACCTTAATTCCTGCCTGCGGGGACTGCATCGTCACGGCATTGCCCTTTCCAACCGCTTTCAACTTCACGCTGGCGTCCTGATTGATCAGATCATCCTTGGTCTCTCCAATCAGATTCGGCACCCTAACGAGGGGCTCTTCCGGCCACTTCGTTACTTTATCGAGACCGCCAATCTGTTTTTTTACCCCCATTGCACTCAAGCTGTCGCCGATAATCTTCCCGGCAATCGGTGCCGAGACCGTCCCTCCGAACTGAACCGTATTTTTCGGATTGTCAATAGCAACATAAACAACAATCTTCGGATTATTGGCTGGAGCGAAACCCGTGAAGGACAGAATATAATTTCCCTGCCGATAGCCGCCGGTTTTCGGATCGACCTTCTGCGCCGTTCCTGTTTTCCCGCCGACACGATAGCCGTCGACATAGGCATTGCGGCCGGTACCGAGTGCAACGACACTCTCAAGCGTTCCTCTGACTTCCTTAGATATTTTTTGACTGATGACGCGCCGCTTTTCGACGGGCTCGATCCGGTTAATCACTTGACCATTATCCGTGTCGAGCCATGCCTTAGCCAGATGCGGTTCATAGAGAACACCTCCATTTACAGCAGCAGATACGGCAGTAATCTGCTGGATTGGCGTCACTGAGACGCCCTGACCGAAAGCTGTCGTCGCTGCTTCAAGCGGACCGACTTTACTTTCTTTGAAGAGGATCCCCTTCGCCTCTCCCTGCAAATCAATGCCTGTTTTTTTCCCGAAGCCGAATTTATTGATATAGGAAAATAGCTTCTTTTTCCCCAATCTTTCTCCGAGAGCTACAAAACCCGGGTTGCAGGAATTTTGGACGACCTGAAGAAAGGTTTCTGAGCCGTGCCCGCCCCGCTTCCAGCAGTGAAGCTTTGTCCCGGCGACATCAATGGCCCCTGAATCAAAAAAATGGTCCTTTTTCAAATTGACGACTTTCTCCTGAAGCGCGGCGGCCAATGTAATGACTTTAAAGGTCGACCCTGGTTCATACGTCTTCCATATCGGCAGATTTCGGTTATAAATTTCCGGAGCAACCGTCTTATACTTTTCAGGATTAAAATCCGGTTTGGATGACATGCCAAGAACGGCACCCGTATTCGGATCCATTGCGATGGCCAAGGCGTTCTCCGGATGATATTTGGCGACCGCATTATCCAGTTCCCGCTCGATGATCGACTGCACGCGAGAATCGATCGTCAGTTGCAGGCTCGCCCCGCTCTTTGGCGGTGTATATTCATCCTTAAGATTTTTCATTCGATTGCCGCGGACGTCAGCGTAAAAAGAGACATGCCCATTCGTTCCTTTCAAACCGTCATTATAATAAGATTCCAGCCCGGTCAATCCTTGATTGTCAATCCCCGTGAAGCCGAGAACATGTGAGAGATAATTTCCATGCGGATAATACCGTTTGAAATCTTCGGCGATAAAAACACCCGGCAAGGCCAGCGATCGGATTTTCGATGCTCGATCATTGGAAATCTTGCGTCCTTCCGGAGTCATCCGCACAATCGCCTCATGCTTTGTTATCTTTTCATATGCTGATTTTTCACTCATATGGAGAACATTGGAAAGTTCCTCAGCGACACGGGCACGCTGAGGCTCCTGAATTTGTCTGGGAACGACGAGAACCGACGGACTGCTGACATTCGTGGCAATAATCTTTCCCCTTGTATCCAGAATGTTGCCGCGCTGCGCTTCATAAGGGATATCCCTCCCCCATTCCTGAAGCGCTTTGCCGGTCAGCAACTGATTATTAAATATCTGGATATAAATTAACCGGCCGACAAAGACAGCGAAGATGCACAGCCCAACCGACAGGGTCAGAAACAACCGTCTTTTTACCGTCACATTGGATACACGCAAAATAAGCCCCTCCTATTTTCCCCTTGTCCTAGCCATATGTCAGGCCAAGAAGAAATAGAACGAGCTTTCCTGTGGTTTTCAGCTACTCGGGCACCCCTTTAGGGAGCTGAGGATCCGGCGGAGCTGCTGCCGTCATTCCCAATCTGCCGCGAATCATTCGCTGCATTCACGGACGTGCTTAAATCAATGCTGATCGTATCATCGCGTTTAATTACCGTCCCTGTTGCCGGCTTCTGGAGCTTAACAAATCCGTCCCCTTGCACATGTAATTTCAAGCCGGCCGCTTCAGCCAGCTTCATGACATCCCCCAGCGACCAGCCGGTCATATCCGGAAGCTTGGAATTTTCATGAGAATACAGAATAATTTTGCTGCCGTCGACCAATGCTTCCCCTGCGTAAGGCATCTGTTTTTCAACGCTGCCGTCACCGACTGTGATCGGCGCTAACCCTTTTGCGCTCAATGCCTGAGCGGCTTCGCTCATCGATTGCCCAGTATACTCGTTCAAGCGGCGTGAAGCCACCTTGACCATATCTGTGCCTTTATCAATTTTTTTCTGCACCTGAAGGTATTGCAGACTGCTGGTCATGACCGGACGGACGATGGCTTCGACGGGCTCCTCACCCAAATCTGTCGGTTTGAGATGCGGCTGTTTCACTGCGACATAGACAATTAACTTTGGGTCTTTTTCCGGTGCCATCCCTAAGAATGAATAGACATAATTGTTCTTACCTACGAGATAACCAGTCTTCGATCCAATTTGTGCGGTACCGGTCTTGCCAATGACATCATAGCCTGGCAAATCATAGGCAACACCAGTCGCTCCTTCGTTCTTAATCACATGTTTATTGCTCACGACCTTGCGCATCAGCGCTCGAGTTTTCTCCGCTGTAATCTTGGAAACCGGATGACCTGAGATGACCGGTTTGTTTTGCAAGATCACTTTTCCAGAATCCGGATTGACAATTTTATTAACGAGATACGGTTTCATCATCGTTCCGTTATTGGCAATAGCCGTTGCTGCCTGAACGATCTGGATGGCGGTAAACGCGGAGCCCTGACCAAAAGACGCTTCCAATTGATCGATTTTATATTGCCAATTGACCCGGCTTTCTCCTTCTCCCGGCAAGTCAATACCTGTTTTTTTCATGAAACCAAAGCGATTCAGATATTCCTTCAGGCGCCAGGGCTTTAAATACTTGTCGGTCAGAACAGACATACCGACGTTGGAGGATAATTGAAAACCTTGGTTAAAATCGATCGGCCCCCATCCCGCGCGATTCCAGTCGTGAATCACACCGCCGTCGGTCTGATAACTGCCGGATTGATAGGTTGCCTTCCCATTGAACACACCGGAATCAATCGCCGAAGCGATGGTGAAGGTCTTCATCACCGAGCCGGGTTCATAAGGATCAGAAATGGCCAGATTATTGAATTGTTTAATATCCCGTTTATTGGGATTAAAATTGGGATAATTGGACATTGCCAATATTTTTCCTGTTTTCGGATCGGCGACAATACCGATCATGCTGGCAGGCTTGTACTCCTCGCTGACCTGATCCATCGCCTGATCAAGCACCGTCTGAATTCGCGTATTTAACGTGAGATAAACATTATTCCCCGGATTAGCCTTCGTCAGATGCTGATTCTCATCAGGTATCGGCACACCCCCCAAGCTTCGATAGTAACGCACCGACCCGTCTTTCTCAGTCAGATAACGATTAAGCGACTGTTCAATGCCGAATACGCCTTTCTGTTCATTATTCGCTGGATTCATCTGCGTGAATCCCAGCGAATAAGCCGCGCTCGATTGTTCCGGATAATAGCGCCGAGATTCGGTCAGGTAATAAATGCCCGGCAGTTTCAGCCGATCAATCTTTTTCTTAGTCGCGTAACTCAGCATCCGTCCTTTTGAACCGAATTCGACCTGATAGGCGTTGCGGCTCAGACTATTTAAAATATCCGCAGGTTTCATGTCAAGGATTGGCGCCAATTCATCAGCCGTTTTTTCTTTATTTTTCACTCGGTTTTCCGCTTTCGGACTGATGACGGCATACAAAGAATAGGCGGGAACATCCTCGGCCAGAATCCGCCCATTACTGGAAAAAATAGTTCCCCGCTTCTCATCGATCAGCTTAATCTCCGACCATTGTTTTTCCCCAACCTTAATGAGCTGATGACCATCCACTTCTTTCATTTGCGCAATATATACAAATCGGCCAATAATGACAAAAAAAGCCAGCATAAAAAGGATGCCGACAATTTCTGCCCAATGACTAATCAATTTTCGTTTTCTTTGAGGCATGCAGAAGAACCACCTTAGGGAAGTACTTTAATATTGTTGATATTCAGCTTTAATCCAAGTTCATTTTCAGCATATTTAACAATTCGTTCAGGAGAACTGAGGCTGTCAGACTCTGACTTGAGCTGTTGTGTCACTTTTTGCTGATTCTCTAAATTGTTTTGGAGCTTCGCGACATCTCTGGATACGGAAAAAAGAGTCGCTTGATTGGCCACCATGCAGATAGCTAGTGTAAAAAGAATAACACTGGCAAATGTCCAAAGTGCTTTCTCTCCCCTGGTGATATGGCGTGTGATAATAATGGGTTCCTGTTGAATCTTTCTTTGCGGGGCTACCCATTCCTCTGTTTGTCTGCTTCCCACACGTTGCGTCTGATTCATACCTCTTCCTCCTCAATATCTCTGATTTTCTCGGCAATTCTTAATTTTGCTGAATGTGCGCGATGATTTTGCTCAAGCTCCTCCTCAGTTGGCAAAACCGGCTTACGGCCAATTTTGCGCAACAAGGGCTGCTGACCCTTGGGGATAACCGGAAGACCAGGCGGCAATTCCGGCAGCTCACTGTATTTTTTAATAAATTGTTTGCATAATCTATCCTCAAGCGATTGAAAAGTAATAACGGAAAGTCTTCCGCCGATGGAAAGCAGATGCGCCGATTGGTGAAGGGCCTCTTCAAAGCTGCCGAGTTCATCGTTGACAGCGATTCTCAGCGCCTGAAAAACACGTTTCGCCGGATGACCGCCTTTTCTTCTCGCCGGAGCCGGTATGGCTGCTTTGATCAGTTCAACCAATTCCTCTGTCGTTTCAATGGGGCGTTCTTTACGCTGTTTCTCGATAATTCTTGCAATTTGCTTTGAAAACCGTTCTTCACCATACATAAAAAAGATTCTGACAAGATGTTCATAGGGCCATTCATTGACAATAGTCGCCGCATTAAGCTCCTGATCGCGATCCATCCGCATATCCAGCGGCCCGCTATTCTGGTAGCTGAAACCTCTCTCTGCATGATCAAATTGCGGAGAAGAGACCCCTAAATCAAATAAAATCCCGTCGACTTGAGCAATCTCCCGTTTGGCCAACTCTTCTTCTAAGCAGCGGAAGTTTGACTTGATAAAGGTGATTTTATCCGAATGAGCAGCCAATCGCTCTTCGGCGGCATCCAAAGCTTCCTCATCCTGATCAAAAGCGAACAAATGCCCATTTTTCAATCTTTGGACAATTTCAGCACTGTGACCGCCACCGCCTAGCGTGCAATCCACATAGAGCCCGTCCGATTTAATTGCCAATCCATCAACCGCTTCGTTTTTTAATACAGTCACATGTTCAAACATATAATCAGGCTCCTATAGTAGCCGTTTCCGGCATTGGTACTTTCTTTTTCAGCCGGCAGACTTACGAGTCTAAATCAAGCAGACTCTCAGCGATATCACTGAAAGAAGCCTCAGATTGTTCAAAATACTTACTCCATATTTCCTGATCCCAGATTTCCAGCCGCGTCGAGACGCCAATGATGGTGCAATCCTTCTGCAGATGGGCATAGTTACGAAGGCCCATGCTGATAGAAACGCGCCCCTGTTTGTCCAATTCGCTTTCACTTGCGCCGGAGAAGAAGAAACGGGTAAAAGCGCGTGCGTCTTTCTTCGTAAAAGAGAGACTCTTAAGCTTTTCTTCCAAGCGTTTCCATTCATCGATCGGATAGACAAAGAGGCATTGATCCAAACCGCGCGTGATCACGAACGCGTCGCCGAGCTCCTCTCTGAATTTAGCAGGAAGAATGAGGCGCCCCTTCATGTCTATACTGTGATTAAATTCGCCCATAAACATGAATGAACCCTCCTCCTATGTGATTTACTTTACCACAATCCCCCACTTTTCACCACTTGATTTTATATATTCGCCTCTGATCGGTCGGACTCCTCCTTTAATTCCATTCTTTTGTTTTTTAGTATCTTCAATAAAGTCTCTGAAAATTCGTGATTGAATTCACAGTGGGCATTTAGTCCCGCTCATTCCTGTTCTATTTTTTAGAGACAGGCACAAAAATAGAGCCAGGCGGTCATGCCGCTAGCTCTCCGGTTTGTCACTCTCTATCTTGTGCTTATTCAGGCTTCCTCTGTCTGGCCTCCCGCCGATACAGTTGCCCGATCAACCGGTATCTGTTTCCTAGCCTGATCGACCAGATTAAGCACTCTCAGAAGCGAGGAATAATTCCGCTTAAGATCACGATATTCTTTTTCCAGCTTGCGGTACGCCTCTTCCAGAAGACTATTCTCAGTTTTCAGGCTTTCGATCTGTTTCAGCGTGTCGGCGGCTTGATCGGTCAATTGTCCGCTCTTGAGATGATTCAAAAAATTAATCAGCTGATCGATTGCCGGTACACTGAATTCTGAGCTGCCTTCATCTGCGCCCGCAGTGACCAATTTTAACGGCCCTTTCTTTCTCTCTGTTTTCAGCGCTTTGCGTGCGTCCTTCGCTTCTGCCATCTCAGTCTCATACTGCTTGCGAATGGTTGAATTCCAACGAAATCCGCAGGCAGCCGCCGTTCGTGAAAGTGCCTTTCCTGCTTCCGCGAACCCCGTCAATTGGGTCTCGCCTTCTCTTATGAGTCTGAGTATGATCTCTGCCAATTTCAGATCTTCCGCATGGGACCATGCGTCTTGCCTAATGGACGGCATATCGATTTCCCCTCTTTTCTCGTAAATGGGAAGTGTAATCTCACTCCTGATTCCATCAATATGCGAATTCCAGGTTTGATAGAAGAAAAGATTTTATTTTTTACTGGGATAATGGAAGAAATTTGGCCGTTTAAAAGACAAAAAAAGAAGGAGCCGAGGCTCCTCCAAATCTTGCACATCATTATTTTTCTACGATTACTTCGCCTTTGTATGAGCCGCAATTCGGACATACACGGTGAGCTAATTTATATTCACCGCAGTTATCACATTTAACCATGCCGGGCACAGCTAATTTGAAATGTGTACGCCGTTTGTTTTTGCGAGTGGTTGACGTTCTTCTTTTCGGTACTGCCACGGTTCACACCTCCTCGGAATCTATTTAATCGTCAAAAAACTTCTTCAGTTTTTCCAACCTTGGGTCAATTTGCTGCTTCGCTGCCTTTTCCGTCATCAAGGTCCACCCGTCACCGGAACGTTCTTCCTCGGCTTTTGCCTGATCACTGACGACCCGAATCGGTTTCTCAACCAATATGGCCTCCACAAGACATGGAATCAGATCAATTTGTTCATTCTCAATGAGGTGGACAAATTCATCCGCTTCCTCCTCGCCGATATCGGTGCCAGCCAGTAGAAACGTTTCGGATGTATCGATCTTAAAAGGATACGAAACATCCACCAAGGTGATCGCACATGGAAGGATCATTGTTCCCTCAATATGCAGATGAAAGGTCAGTGACTTCTTTGAAAACTCGACAGTTCCTTCGACATGAACAGGGGATAATCTTCTTATTTCAGGATCCGCACGAAACAATTCCAGAGGCAACACGATTTCTTCGTTGAAATTCAGTCCCTCATTTTTATGATTCATCAAGTCAGGAACAGACCATGATAAAGACATAGTAAATCACCTCTAGAGCAACATTTGTTATTATAATCTCTGCCCGTCAGATTGTCAAACAGGCGACAAGGCTCAAGCCTTGCCAGCCAAATAGCGCTAGACCGTTCCTCTTTAGACTAACACAGCACTGCTGGTCATGGCAATTTCTTCTTACCGTGAAAATATGATAAAATGGCACCATAAATGGCAAGCAGCAACTGCCCGCAAACCAAGACTATAGACAGGCAACTGCTATCCGGTTAGTATACCCGGAAGAAAGGATCATCCATGCGTATTGCCGGAATTATTGCTGAATATAATCCTTTTCATAATGGACATCTCTTCCTGCTCAATAAAATACGCCGTGAGCTGAAGCCGGATCTGGTCATCGCGGTGATTAGCGGTGATTTTACGCAGCGCGGCGAACCCGCTATTCTCTCAAAGTGGGAACGCACGCAAATTGCCCTTCACGCAGGAGTTGATCTGGTCATCGAACTCCCTTATCTATTTGCCGTTGGCCGAGCCGATATCTTTGCGAATGGCGCGGTCTCCGCACTTGATCAGCTCGGCATCACCCATCTGGCTTTTGGCAGCGAAGAAGGAGCCATTCAGCCTTTTTTAAACAGCATCCAAGAAATCAAGCGGCATCAGGCCATTTATCAGGAGACATTCCACCAGTCGCTCAGCCTGGGAATCAGTTATCCGAACGCTCATGCCGCCGCCTACCAAGCGGTGAAGCGCATCTCCGCACAACCTCTGATTGACCTGACTAAGCCCAATAACAGTCTTGGCTATCATTATATTCAAGCGATTCAAAAGAGGGGCGGCCGGATTGAACCGATCACATTCAAACGCAAACAGGCCGATCATGGCGACTCCTCCTTTAAGAGCAGTGCTGAAATTGCCAGCGCCACAAGCCTGCGGACCTATTGTCTGTCTGGAAAGCCACTTGAAGCGATTCGGAATAAAATGCCCGATTTCGCCTATTCGATTATCAAGGAGCAGAAGAATTCCGGCCGACTCGTTGATTGGGAAACCTTCTTTCCTTTTCTTAAATACCGTCTGCTCTCATCATCGGCGAGTGATATCCGCCAGATTTACGAGGCCGAAGAGGGGATTGAAAATCGTCTCTATAAATTTATTCACCGCTCTGAAGACTTCGAGTCTTTCATCGGGCAGGTCAAATCGAAGCGTTATACCTGGGTGCGGCTGCAACGCCTCGCCGTCCATATTCTGACACAGACACGAAAAACAGAAGCCAAAATACAAGCTTCCGCTGGAGAAGCGGCTTATCTACGACTCCTTGGGATGAATTCAAAGGGACAGGCCTACCTGTCTCAGCAACGCAAGCAACTGCAAATTCCTTTGATCGCAAAAATCCGCCGCTTTCGTCCGGAAATACTGGAAATGGACGTACGTGCAGCGCAAATCTACGATTATCTGGCCAGCCAGCACGCTACAGATCGCTTGCTCGTTTCAGAGACCGCTCACGCGCCGATTCGCTACAACGAGAACCTCGGCACATTTGCTCAGAAAGCATGATTTCTTACCAAGAAAAAAGCCGGACACCCGTCAATGAAACGACGAGTGTCCGGCTTTTTTCTATCTTGTTCGCTGTAAATAATCAACAGCATCACGAAAAGTCTTGACTGGAACCACCTTCATCGGCGAGCCGATGGCTTTCGCTGTTTTTTTTGCCGTCCTGTACTCATGGTCAGCAACTGGGGCAAAGAAAATAGAAACCCTGGAGTGACTCGCGCCGACAATTTTTTCTTCAATCCCACCAATTGGTCCAACCTTCCCCGTCATATCGATGGTTCCCGTCCCGGCTATCGAGCGTCCATTTGCCAGATCTGCGGATTTAAGCTGATCATAGATATCGAGCGTCATCATCAGACCTGCGGAAGGACCGCCGATATTTTGAATATCAAAATTCACTTTCGGCGACACAGCAACCTTCATCTGATCCGCTTGATAAATGCCGATACCTTCCTTTTTCCCTGAACCGGCCAGATTTTTAGGAAATTGAGCAATCGTGACCCTGACCTGCTGAACCTTTTTCTTCCGAATAATCGTTAAATCGAAGGAATCACCAAGTTTCTTCTGTTTCACATAGCTATCCAACTGATTGAAAGTGGCCACCCGATGATTCTGCACGCCGATGATCAGGTCACCGCTCTTAAGGACCTTTGCACTGGGCATCGATGGCATCACGTCCAAAACAAGCACGCCTTCTTCGTTCACCCGCGGATGCTTGCCCGCCGCCTTATAGGCAACGAAAGAAGCACTTTGCTGCGCACTCGTCATATAATTTTTCTGGCGCAGATTATAGCCCTGATCATTCTCATTAGGCATCTTAATTTCGTCCTCTTTTACAAGGGTGGTATATTTATTTCCGTCAAACCTGGCCCATAAATATTGATAGACATTGGCCTGCCCCAAATAAATGTAGACGAGACTATACTTCCCGTGAATCTTCTGCGCGCCCTCGACCTTGATCATCCCGGCCATCGATTTGGCTTCGCCGGGCGTCTGGACAAAATAAGGCAGCCTGACGAAATAGAGAATGATCAGGACAGCGACCAGAACCAAAGATAACCATTGCCAGACATATTTTCTTTGTTTCATACCCGCGCTCCTCTGATTTAAAAATGATTCATCCGTATTCGGACAACAAGTATTTTTGATCCTATGTATTTGAGATTATCCTCATTCTCCCCTTTATACCCGGGAGATGTCAAATGCAATTCAAAGGTCTATCGACGATCCGCTCTCATATAGTTAAATCAGAGCCCGTCCGTTTCCTTCGGAGAACACGAGCAATCAGGAGGAACCATTCATGAAGTATTCAAAAAGTATGACCTATCTGCTCGCAAGCGGATCCGTCGCACTTGCACTGCTGATGGTCCGATATCCGGAGACAGCAGTCAAGGCCTCTTATGCGGGTTTATCCATTTGGTGGAAAAGTGTCTTTCCAGCCCTATTCCCCTTTTTTGTGATCTCAGAAATGATGATCGGGTTTGGTGTTGTCAGATTTGCAGGAGTCCTGCTGGAGCCGATTATGAAGCCGCTCTTCAAGGTACCGGGTATTGGCGGCTTTGTCCTGATGATGGGCATGGTTTCCGGATTCCCAGCCGGCGCCCGGATCACTTCCCGCCTTTATCAGGAAAAAAAGCTGTCGCGGACGGCTGCTGAACGTCTCTCCAGTTTTACGAACTTCAGCAATCCGCTCTTTCTTTTCAGCGTCACAGCCGTTGATTTTTTTGGTCAGCCGTCACTCGGCATTCTCTTCGCCATCGCCCACTATGCCGGAAATATCTGTGTCGGATTGCTGATGCGCTTTTATAAAAAAGAAGCGGGGCAGAGCCATAAAGGACATACCCCCTCAGTATTTGCGAAGGCTCTGTCAGACATGCACCAAGAGCGGATTGAAAATTACCAGCCCTTTGGCAAAATGCTCGGTGATGCGGTGATTTCCTCGGTGACCACTCTACTGGCTGTCGGAGGGTTTATCGCTCTTTTCTCGATGATCTATCAATTGCTCTTTCAAGTCGGTATTATCGCTCAACTTGGGATCATTCTCAGTCATCTCTTCACCGTGATCGGCCTCTCGCCAAATCTGGGGCCAGCCTCTGTACCTGGCATTTTCGAACTCACAATCGGCGCCAATACTATTGGTGCGACCTCTGCACCGCTGCTGGAGAAAGTAGTTCTGGTCAGCGCGCTTCTGGGTTTTTGCGGATTCTCCATACAGGCTCAGGCGATTAGTATTCTTTCACAAGCCGGCCTGAGCGTGAAACCATTTTTAATTGGCCGTCTCTTTCAGGCCTTATTCTCCGGGGGGATTGCTTTCTTTTTGTACGGATGGCTCCATATGAGTGATAAAATTGAGGCAAGGGCCGCTCTGGCCTCACCATTTATTCGATCAATCGACAGCTATTCCCACACTATTCTGGAGTCAGGACCCTGGATCACGGTAGCGGGATTGCTACTGTTTATCTATCTGCTGCTCAGAAGAACCTTTCATCTGCAAAAGGCTTAAATAGACGGCAAAAGCGGGCAAGCGTTTACTTACCCGCTGTGAAAAATTTCTTTTTCAGCGCCTCTTCCACGATCGGTGGTACAAGACTCGTGACCGTCCCGCCATAGCGTGCGGCCTCTTTGACCATGCTGGAACTGAGAAAAGAATATTTATTGCTGGTCATCATGAAGCAGGTCTCAATCTCCGGATTCAAGTTCTTATTAATTGCTGCAATTTGCAATTCATACTCAAAATCCGAAATCGCCCGCAGTCCGCGCAGAACGGTACGCACCTTTTTTCTTTTAACATAGTCCATCAAAAGTCCGTCAAATGAATCGACAGTGACAGCCGGCATGTCGCGGGTTGCTACCTGAAGCAATCTGACGCGCTCTTCGACCGAAAAAAGAGGATCCTTTCTTGAATTATTAAGCACTGCGACAATCATTTTATCAAAAACAGTCAATCCCCGGGTAATGATATCTAAATGCCCATAGGTTATCGGATCGAAGCTTCCCGGATAGATGACAATCTTTTCACTCATTCTCGCTCACTTCCAACATTCTCAGATTCAAAGCGGTAGATAGAAACAGCTGTTTTCCCTTGATAGGTTTTATATTTCCATCGATTCAATCGATTGGAAAAGGAATCCGGCAATTGAACGGAATCTTCATATTCAGCAACAATAACCGCCTGAGGCGCCAGCAAGCCGTTTTCCAGCAAAAATTGGATGTCATGAATCAATGTCTGTTTGGCATAGGGCGGATCGAGAAAGACAAAATCAAAATTCCATCCTTCTGCAGACAATTTCCCCAATGCCTGCTTCGCGTCTAGATGGAACAGCCGCGAGCAATCTGTATAACCGCATGCGGCAATATTCTCGCGGATCATCTGGCAGGCAGGGCCGGCCTTGTCCACAAAAATGGCCTGATCGGCCCCTCTGCTCAGCGCTTCAAGAGCGAGTCCACCACTTCCGGCATAGAGATCGAGGACGGCCCCGCCCTGAAAATAAGGACCGATCATATTAAAAATAGTCTCCTTGACCTTGTCTGTCGTCGGCCGTGTGCGCTTACTGCTGACTGTTCGCAATGCCCTGCCCTTATTTTCACCGGCAATCACTCTCAAACGAATAACCCCTTCTCTAATAAAAAGATCGATGATTTGGATGCCGATCCGCCATACCCCGCAGCCGATTCGAGGACCATGTATAGATCATCGAGTAATTGTCCATACTAGCATCTGGCAGCATCCTTTGAGATGTTGATCCAACCGCGGAAGCTTACGTTTCCCCATAAGTTTCCGCTGGTTTCTCCTCTCCCATTGCCCTTGCATCGCTGGATGCATGAGGACGGCCCGCAGAAATCTGCGGGTTTTTTTTATACGTTAAGAAAGTATATAAAATTGAAGAGGAATTAAGTATAAGAAAAACTAAGGCGCAGCCGGCATTCAAGGGACTTGGCTACGCCAAGTTTTTCTAATTTTAAAAACCTCATGCTGGCGCATCGCGAACTGCTTTTTATGACGGACGCACGGCCAGATAAAAACGCAGTCTCAAAACAGAGAGGACTCAATTAAAAACTTCATCCTTTTCTTCCTGAATGCTCTTCCCTTTTTCATAGGTTGTCCGTACCTCCTGCAAATGAGATCGATTAATATGGCGGACAAATTTTAATCGTGTCAGCTGAGCAATCACGGAATCTGTGGACTGGTGATCACAGTACATGACCGCATACTTCATTCGTTTCGATACATAATGCACATAGCCATAACGCCTGAGCACCCGCAAATATTTTGTATTATACAGCCAGATGATCAATCCGTCTCTCTTATTTTCCGGCATTCAGCTCTTCCACCCTTATTTTCATTTTTCTGCAACTCGTGACCGCGCAAAAATGCCTTACTTCACATGACATTTGCAAGAACCGCCGCCTCCGCAGCCGGTACTGCAACTCCGATCAAAAAAAGGATCACCCGTCGGCACCATAATGGATGAAGAAACAGACCCAGCCAACTCTTGACTAACGGCATGCAGCAAGTTCTCTAATTCTTTTTCTGCCTGCTTATAATCGCTGATCGCCGAATCCATATCTATCGCCCGCTTGGCATCCATCATTTGTCGAATGACTTTTTTATAGTCCGGATGGTAGCGTCCGAAACGCTGAACTTCATCATATTTTTCTTTTATAAGCAAGAAGTCCTGAATGAGCTTTTGCGATTGCGTCCGCGTGCTGACCAATTTCCGTAACTTCATATAGTTTATATAGCACTCAGATTGCGTGATCATCGAGGCCAGAGCCTCAGCCTGATCAAACAACGTCACGCTTTCCAAAGTAGCAATCATATGAACACCTCCGTTATAAATAAATAGTACAACAAATGCACCGAAAGCGCCATTCGTTCACATCGGTGATCCGCTGTGAACAGTTTGAAGCTATGCTCAGCTCTTATCTTTCTTCTCGCTCCCCCGGCTCATGTCCATTGCCTGCGCCATCGACATGAGCATTGAAACCATGCTGGCTCGCTCGTTGAACCGTTCCAGCCTCTGCTGAAAGGTGCGGCCGTAAAAAACTTTTGCCGCAGGTTTCAGCTCTCTTAAATCTGCCGGCGCGCGGCTGAGTCTCCGATACCAATCCGGATGAAGCCGGACAAATAATTTTTCGTCAGGATGCTGGTCAAGATATTGTTGGATTTCTTTGCGCATCGCGGCATCAATCCTTTCTGAAGAAGAATGGTCGACGATTCATCGGCCGCGATCCGGGCATTTGCGAAGCCTGAGGCCTACGCCGTCTGTCTCTGGCGGCAGACGGCTGCCGAGCGGCTCCTTGCTGTGAGGCTTGCTGGGGCTCGGCAGGGGGGGTATCTGCGCTATTCTGTTTGAATTGTCCAATAAAAGATTGTATTCCGTTCAGTGCACCGCTGATCGTGTCCAGACGTTCCTGCCACTGACTGGTGTCCAATTTATCGATAGTTCCCAATATTTTGTCCCACGAGACGCTGGAAACCTTTTTTTCAGGCGCTTTTTCCTTTTCCGCCGCTGCCCTTTTCACATCGACTCCATAGGATTTCCAGATTTCATGGGATTCTCCAAAAATCACCCAATCATCAAAAACATCATTCCATTTGATCTTATTTTTGCGAACATGGGTAATAATTTCAGGATGATTCTTTAAGAAAATTTTAAATTTCTGGACAGCATCATTGGTTTTTTCCTCGCTCATTTGCTGATGCACTCCTTCCTCATGATCAGATTCCTATAATTATCATAATCGTGACCGAGAGGAATGTGCATAAAACCAGAAAAAGTTGGAACTTTACTGCTTAATCAATCATTCATGGGAAGCACAAAATCCTGAGTATAATAATCGCGATACGAGCCGACACCCAACTGTGAGAATGAACGGTTAAGCAGGTTCTCACGGTGATCCGGGCTATTCAGCCAGCCGAGACTGACAGCCGCTGCATCCGGATAATGGGCAGCTATATTCTCTCCGGCCATCTCGAAGGTAATATGTTCCCTCTGCAATCTCGTTTTCAGGTTCCCCGACCACTTGGAATCATGAGAAAAATAATTTCTGATCTTCATTTCGCGGCTATGTTTAAAAGCTGCTTGATGTGCCTCTGCGCTCCAGGTCAGCATCGGTTTCTTATAGCGGTAGCGCAATAAATTACTGATATCAAAAATTTCCTGATCACTGCCGGCATCGACGGCTTCCCACTGTTTGGCCGCCAGTGAAGGCAACCGGGGAAGCTGACCATAATAGGTCATCGAATAGGGATGCTGCCGAGCGAGAACCGCGGCACTCATATAACGGATAGCGACTAAGCGATCGGAGATATGATCAAAATTGAGCTGGACCCAGTATTTTCCAAATTTTAGAAGCGGGCGAATCATCATATCCTCTTCATTCAATTCAAAATTGATTTTTGTCCCGCGATCAGTCATCGCTACTTCATCAGAAATCGGAACTTTTTCATAAATTTTCTGCGAAGAAGTCCCGATTGGGAAAGGCGTCGTATTCAATTTTCTGCCCAAGGCATAGATGGTTGTGACTGTCCCATTCGTTCGGTCGATCCCAATCTGTACATAGCGTTCTGTATTTCTTCCGTAGATATACCACTGATAGCCATAATTCGTCGGATCGATGCGTTCCGGTTTACCGATGGACTGGAGCACTTGTGCTCTTTTTTTGCCCATTAAGGAATAAATTCCCTTATCTGAGAGTTTCAGATTTTGTTTTCCCTTAGGGGTTTCTGAGGTGAACGCGCGGTTCTCAGGCGAACGCTGATTCGTCTCTGACCCGGGAAAGCTGACAAGGCTGAGAAGAAAAGTTGCGGCAAAAACCAGCAGCGCAATCACGAAAATGGTAATATTGGTTTTTCGCACCCTTTTTCCTCCTCGAAAAAATGACCGATTTAATACTGTTCTTAATTATAACAAGACTATTTGATCGATGTGAAATAATAAAGATCATTTATTTAAATTTTTGAATAGAGAATGACCCATACTTGTTCCGTTCCTCTCGTCGCATGACCCGTACCAATCTGCGAAATAGAGGTCTGGCCCGCGAGTCGCTGCCAGGCGCCGGATTGCCACCAGGATTCTGGAAAAGATTGATTAACCGAAGCACGGATGATCAAACAGCCCGTATTCGTAGGAGCGCGTCCAAGGTCGCTCAGCATCCGATCAACCTCACCGATCTTGACTTGTTGAATTTTACCTTCCGCCAATTCCTTCGCATAGGTCCGGGCAAAGCGGAACAAATCCCAATCCGGATTTAGAGCAGACAATCCGCTTGACCTCCGCTTTTCATTAATTTGGCTGGTCAGCCATTTTTCAGATCGGAGAACAGGGGTCAATTGCTTTCCAGCCGGTCGATCCATCGCCTCAGCCTGCCTGAGGCCGATGCTGCCCCCCGTGAACAGTAGGATTAGGCATAGGGACACGATAAACCCTTTCAATATATGGCGCCCTCTCCGGCATCTGGTCTGCTTGATCATTAAAACCCCTCCTCGTATGATAAGTTTTAAGTTCAATGACTCAGACCTATTGTCGCCAAATGTCAAGCGGTTTAAACCAAAATGGACCCATTCGTCATAATGTTCAATCATTTCTGAAACATGTCTGTTTTAACGGGCTACTCCTACTATTCTATGGCTTGGCCTGAAGAATCATGTGGGAAAATGGGACAGGCGCTGAATGATATCCGCGATAAAAATTTCCAGTCCACGAGGATTTTTCGCCAATGCTGCAGATTAGAAAAACTTGGCGTAGCCAAGTCCTTTGAATGCCGGCTGCGCCTTAGTTTTTCTTATACTTAATTCCTCTCAATTTTATATTTTTTTTAACGTACAAATAAAGAACGTCTGAAGAAATCCAGACGTTCCTTAAGCTTTCCAATCATTAAGATGCCCAATTTAGATGAAGGTGGCTAACACCATCACTGTAAACAGCAGGGTCATATAGTTGAGCGAAAGAACAAACATCAAACGCGACCACTTGACCGTGTCTTTAGCAAACATGCCGTAGACAGCGAAAGCAAGCCATCCAGCGCCCATAAGCAAGGCACAGGTCATATAAAATGTACCAAGCGAATAAAGAAGCAGAGAGACAGGAAGAAGCACGGCAACATAGATGATCATTTGTCTTTTTGTGATATCAAAGCCCGCTACAACGGGCAGCATCGGAATTCCGGCGCGCCGATATTCTTCCACCCGTTTGATCGCGAGTGCCAAGAAATGCGGCGGCTGCCAGAGGAACATAATCAGAAATAGAATCCACGGAATTGGCGAATTCAGCGAGGGATCAATCGCTGCCCAACCAATCAGCGGCGGCACCGCACCAGCGATACTGCCAACGATTGTGTTTATCGAATGGGTCCGCTTGAGCCACATGGTATAGACAAGAACATAGACAAACAAACCGATAAATCCGAAAACAAGCGCACTAGGGGAGGCTGCCAGTAAAGAAAGCAGTCCGATAGCTGACAGGCCAAATCCCAGCACTAGAATCGTCTTCCCATCCAATCTGCCGGTCGCAGACGGCCGTTCATGCGTTCGCGTCATCAGCGGATCGATATCGCGATCAATATAGTTGTTCAATGCGCATCCGCCAGCGATAACCCATGCGGTACCGGCCAGGACGAAAATAATTGGCAGCAGATTATCAATGAAAGACTGACCCGTGAAATAGAGGGCAAGCCAGACACCTGTAAAAGCAGTTATCAGATTTGAAGTAACAATTCCTATTTTTATGGTCGTAAAAAGATCCTTCACCAGGCTTCCGGTTTCTCCCTGATGAATTTTGGCTGTTGGTTTTTCTAGGGCTTGCTCGGACACAAGAGATTTGCTCATAATGACAACCTTCTTTCTGTGAAACTGAATACAAATAAGCAGATATTCTCAACCGTCGACTTATTGAATTTCTTTAAAAAATTAAGATTTTGTTCATATTTTCATTATATATGAACCTTTTCTCTTTGTCTCGGGATTAGCACAATGATTTTGATCACACTATCATTCTGATCTTTTTTCCAATGAATTCGGAGGCACAAATTGCAGGATGCTGTGGTTCTGAATGATCGGCTCGCGGAACTTTAGACGCTTCATTATGATTATTCAGGATTAAATCTGTTAAAATAAAGGAGGTTGTTCTAAAAACAGACACGTCTTGCTCCAACCGGATCGATTGATCTTCGGAAATTTACAGAAATCAGGTGCTCTCTGTGAAAGACAGAACATTAAGGATTTTAGCGATTGCGGCCGCTTGTGCCGTACTTCTCGTAGTTTTAATGGGCTCCCTTGTTACAAATACAGGATCGGCCTATGGATGTGGAAATAATTGGCCGCTTTGTAACGGGCAAGTCATTCCCACCACTCCCTCCGACCAGACTTGGATTGAATTCGGCCATCGTTTCGTTTCCGGTCTAACATCAATTCTGGTTTTCATCGTCGCCATTTGGATTTGGATACGGCTGAAAAAGGTGAAAGAAATCCGCTTTTTATCGATCTCATCCGTTTTTTTTATCCTTCTTCAGGCTTTTCTTGGGATGAGCGCGGTCGTATGGGGGAATTCGTCCATTGTTCTCGCTCTTCATTTCGGTGTCTCTCTGCTCTCTTTCTCAAGCAACCTGCTGATTGCCTTCATCGTCCTTGAGGAGACCAATCCGAATGTTCAGCGGATCATTCCACCGATAAAAAAGGGAATGAAGTGGAACTTCATCATTCTCTCTATCTATACTTATATTCTGATGTATTCTGGTGCATTCGTTCGCCACACTGATTCGAGTCTGGCCGCAACCGACTTCCCAACGATAAACGGCCGCCTCTTTCCGGTTACTTTGTTCAGCCGCGCCGGTGTGCAATATATACACCGCGTGCTGGCATTTATCCTACTCGTTTGGCTGGTCTGGACATTGATTGTCTGCCTGCGGCGTTATCAAAATATTCCGAGCCTGACGATTGCTCTGTTCGTGTCTTTAGTTTTGATACTGCTGCAGGCTGTATCCGGTATTTTTATTTTAAAAACGCATATGGCTCTGACTTTCCTATTGCTCCACTCGTTCTTCGTGACGCTTTACTTCGGAATCCTAATGATTATTCTCATGCTTGGATTAAGACAAAACGAGCAAAGATCGCAGAATTGATTTTTCGCCTGTTGTTTTAGCGGCAGGGTCCCTGAGATTGCTGGACGGCAAAGGGCTGCGGAATTTTCCGCAGCCCTTTTTGTACGTTAAGAAAGTATATAAAATTGAAGAGGAATTAAGTATAAGAAAAACTAAGGCGCAGCCGGCATTCAAAGAACTTGGTTACGCCAAGTTTTTCTAAAATCTATTCTTATTTACTGAAGCTCAATCATTAAGTCGCCGGTCTCAATCACATCATTTTCGCCAACATATATTTTCTTGACCGTTCCATCACTGGAAGCCTGAACCGTTGTCTCCATCTTCATCGCTTCAGTAACCAGCAGATGATCGCCCTTCTTGACACGTTCACCAGGAGAAACCAAAACCTTTACGACAGTACCCGGCATTGATGCTCCAATCTGATTCGGATTATTTTTCTCGGCCTTGGCATGAACCGCTTCTGAAGACTGAACATTCATATCCTTGATCATCACTTCACGCGGTTGGCCGTTCAATTCGAAGTAAACGGTACGGAGACCGTCTTTTCTCGCATGTCCAATCGAAATCAGTTTGACAATCAGAGTCTTTCCCTCTTCAATCTTGACCGCCACCTGCTCGCCTAAGCGCAGTCCATAGAAGAAAGTAGGTGTACCCAATACACTGATATTCCCGTATTCCTCGCAGAAACGCAGATAATCCGTGTATACCTTCGGATAGAGCGCATAAGAAAGGACTTCGTCATTACCGAATTCCCGATCAAATTTCTCTTTCAGCACCGTTCGAATTTCCTGAAAATCAACCGGCTCTAAATATTTCCCCGGACGATCGGTCAACGGTTTTTTCCCTTTCAGGACAATACTTTGCAATTCCTTTGGAAAGCCCTGATAAGGCTGGCCTAATTCGCCCATAAAGAAATTAATAACCGAATCCGGAAAATCGAGTGTCGAACCCTTTTCGTAGATATCATCTTCGTCCAGATTGTTCTGAACCATATATAGGGTCATATCGCCGACCACTTTAGAAGACGGTGTCACTTTGACAATATCGCCGAACATTTGATTCACTCGCCGATACATCGACTTAACTTCCTCAAATCGCTCCCCGAGCCCGACAGCAATCGCCTGTTGCCGCAGATTACTGTATTGACCGCCTGGCATTTCCAATTTGTAAATTTCGGCATTTGAGGTCTTCATGCCGCTTTCAAAAGGAAAATAGAACTGACGGACTTTCTCCCAATAATGACTCAGTGATTCAAGTGCTCCAATGTCGACTTCAGGCTTCCGCTGATTTTCGCTCATCGCATAGAATAAGGAATTTGCACTCGGCTGCGAGGTCATTCCCGCTAAGGCTTCTACCGCCACGTCAACGATATCTACGCCGGCATCGATAGCCCGAAGATAAGTATAAATACCATTCCCGCTTGTATCATGCGTATGCAGATGGACAGGAATCGACACGGCATCTTTCAATTCAGAAACAAGCTGATAGGCAGCCTCTGGCTTTAAGAGTCCGGCCATATCTTTGATTCCAAGAATATGAGAACCCGCCGCCTCCATGTCCTTCGCTAGTTTTCGATAATAATCAAGATTATATTTCGTTCGCTTGCCGTCAAGAATATCGCCAGTATAGCAAATCGTGCCTTCAGCGATTTTGCCGCTCTCAATGACAGCATCCAGAGACACTCGCATGCCTTCCAGCCAGTTCAGGCTGTCAAAAACACGAAAGACATCTACCCCTTCCGTCGCGGCCTCATGCACAAAGGCGCGAATCAGGTTATCCGGATAATTCTTGTAACCGACGGCATTAGAACCGCGTAATAGCATTTGCAGCAGGATATTCGGCATTCTCTTACGAATTCGCCGCAGCCTTGCCCAGGGGTCTTCGCGCAAAAAACGATAGGCGGTATCAAAGGTCGCCCCACCCCAGGCTTCTTCAGAAAAGAGATTTGGCAAAAGATGTGCTGTCTGTTCGGCAATCTCGACTAAATTTTTTGTACGCATCCGTGTGGCCAGCAGACTCTGGTGAGCATCGCGGAATGTAGTATCGGTAAGCAGAACTTTCGATTGGCTTTTGACCCAGTCGGCCACACCTTTCGGCCCTTTTTCTTCAAGAATCTGTTTGGTTCCTTTCGGAAAAGGTTCGGATAATTTCACATCTGGGAGCGGCGGTGTATCAAAGACCGGTTTTTTTATCTTATCGACTCCCGGATAGCTATTGACAGTGATATTCCCAATATAAGTCAGCATTTTTGTACCGCGATCCAGACTCTTTTCGAATGAAAAAAGTTCCGGGGTCGTATCAATAAAAGTTGTCGAAACATTGCCTTCTAGAAAATCAGGGTGCTGGACCACATTCATCAGAAAAGGAATATTCGTTTTGATGCCGCGGATCCGGAATTCTTTCAGATTTCTGAGCATTTTCGCTGCTGCGCCTTTAAAAGTCCGCGCGTAGGTCGAAAGTTTAACGAGCAAAGAATCATAGTAGGGGGTGATAACAGAACCTGTATAGGCGTTTCCGGCATCGAGACGGACACCGAACCCGCCGCCGCTCCGGTAAGCCACAATTTTCCCTGTGTCCGGCATAAAATTATTGCTGGGATCCTCAGTTGTCACTCGGCATTGAATGGCATAGCCGTAGGTATGGATATCTTTTTGTTCAGGAATCAAGATTGGATCCTCATGCAAGCCATAACCTTCAGCGATAAAAATCTGCGATTGAACGATGTCTAAACCTGTGATCAGCTCAGTGATGGTATGTTCCACTTGTACACGCGGATTGACTTCAATGAAATAGAATTGACCCGACGGAACAACAAGAAATTCAACCGTCCCGGCATTCAGATAATGAACGCTCCGCATTAGCTTCACAGCGGCATCGCAGATTTCATGGCGCAGTTTTTCACCCAGCCCGCGGCTCGGAGCGACTTCGACCACCTTCTGATGCCGGCGCTGCACCGAACAATCGCGTTCATATAAATGAACGGTGTCTCCCGATTCATCGGCAATAATCTGTACTTCAATATGACGCGGATTTTCCAAATATTTTTCGACATAGACATCTTCTTTGCCGAAGGTCTGTTTGGCTTCTGATGTTGCGCGTGCGTAAGCTTCTTCAACACTTTTTTCACCGCGGACAATTCTCATGCCGCGGCCGCCACCGCCAAGAACAGCTTTTATAATAATCGGGTAGCCGTGCTCTCTCCCGAATTCACGGACCTCATCAACAGACTGAACTGCATCGCCGGATCCAGGTATAACAGGAAGGCCAGCTTGTACAGCGGCAGCACGTGCTGCCGACTTATCTCCGAAGGTGACCAGATGCGCGGGTTTTGGACCAACAAAAAGAATCCCTTCTTCTTGGCAGCGCCGAGCAAAGTCAGCATTTTCAGACAAGAAACCATAGCCGGGATGGATCGCATCGACTTGATGCTCTTTCGCGATCTCTATGATGCCTTCAATATCAAGGTAAGCTTCGATCGGTTTCTTCCCTTTGCCTACCAGATAGGATTCATCGGCCTTATAACGATGATAAGAGCTGATATCTTCTTTGGAAAAAATAGCTACCGTGCGAATACCCAGCTCATTACACGCACGACACACCCGTATCGCGATTTCCCCGCGGTTGGCAACAAGCAATTTCTTAATTGAATGTTTCAACATTCTCTCTCTTCCCTTCTTGACTGCGGCTTTGCCGTCTCATATTGACGGATGATGAAATATTAAGAAGTACACCCATGGAAAAAACAAGTGTAATCAGTGAGGAGCCTCCATAACTGACAAAGGGGAGTGTCACTCCTGTCACCGGCAGAAGTCCGGTCGCCGCGCCCAGATTGACAAAGGTCTGAATCGCCAGCAGACTGGAAATACCAATCGCCAGCAGACTGCCAAAGGCATCCTTGCAGCGAATAGCGGTGACAAAACCTCTGAAAACCAGATAGGCAATACAGAGGATGACAAATAGAATACCAATCAACCCAAGTTCTTCGCCAATGATCGCAATAATGAAATCCGTTTGGGGTTCAGGAAGAAAACCCGTTTTTTCGATACTTCTTCCCAGTCCTTTCCCAAACAAGCCGCCAGATGCAATGGCGATATAAGAGTTGATCAGCTGCCTTCCTGTCGTATCCGCAACGGAAAATGGATCATAGGCTGCAGTAAACCGCCCGGACTGGACATGGCTGGTTGCCATCATCATATAGGCGAAAACAAAAGTAACGGCCCCTCCACATAATAGTACCAGATGTTTCATCCGCAGTCCTGAACAAAGTACCATGATTGAGGAAAGCATGATTAAAATCATTGCCGTCCCCAAATCAGGCTGCATTGCCACAAGGAAAAAAAATAGCGCAATGACGATTAACGGTGGCAAAACGGCTGTCTTAAAATCACCAATTTTATTCTGCTTATTTGAGAATACGGAAGCCAGGTAAAAAATTAATGTAATTTTAACAAGTTCAGCCGGCTGCAGATTGAAGCCTCCGAAAGACAACCAGGACGCAGCATTATTGCGTACGCTGCCGGCAAAGAAAAGCAAGACAAGCAAAAATAATGAGCAGATAAGCAAGGGTTTAACCAGCTTGTGATATTTCGTGTAAGGGATAATCATCCCAAGCACACCAAAAGGCAGCGAGGCAATGAACCACATCCCTTGTTTCAGAAAATAATAATCGGCGGGTCGCGGCGGCCTCATGACCATACTCGCCCATACCGAACCGGCACTGTAAATCATGATCAGACCGAAACCGATCAGCATTAATGTTGTTACAAGCAGCGAATAATCGTAATGAAGAAACATTTTTTTAATCATGACACTCACCTTGCCAGCAGGATTCATTTTTAGAAAAGATCGGTCCCTTCTCAGCAAAGCGTCGAAAGCTTTGAGAGCAAGTACCAGAGAACGCTCATCTTGCCACCAGGTGACAAAAACCGAAAACCTTTTCCATTTTCAGCAAAAAAAAAGCCAAAACGTCTGAAAAGATAACTGAGCGCTTGAGCTTAAGAAATTTTATTTATTTATCGATGCTTCATGAAGGGCGGACACTTGCCGTTCGAGAGAACTAAGCAGTTCTTTTCCTTCATCAGCCCGAACAAGCCCTAACCGTACGGCAAAATCAATCTCACGGGAAAGGCCGAACATTTGTGTATCCAATACTTCTTCATAAAGAGGACATTGAGGCATCGTCAAATTCTCCATCTGCACCCCAATCAGCTTCAGAATTTTCTGAGCATCGGCCTGCAGCAATTCATAGGCTTTTTCACGTCTGCCTACTGTCATTTCGACGGACAATTTGTTCCCCCCCTCTCATTAATACTTACTTACACTTTATCTTACCTTCTGTCCAGTGAAAAAGCAAGAATTATCAAAGACAACCTAAAATCCCTGCTTCCTGCAGCGATTATTCGCCGAATCCACTGAAAATTGGTATACTGTTACTAGAGTTACAGGCATTCAGCGCATGCTGACTCTTTTTTCCGCCTGAATCTATTTTGAAGGGAGCGATGCTTTTTGCGCGTTAAATGTGTCTTGTGCGAAAAGATATGCACAATCGATGATCAATCTCTGCTCTCTAAACGATTGAGAAACCGCCCGATTCATACATTCATGTGTGAAGATTGCCATAACCGAATCAGTGAAAAAACACGTGCACGCTGGGCTACAGGTAAATTTACGCTTCATCTGCCTCAAGAAGAGCCGCCCAAAAAATCATTGCGCAAATGATCGGTATCCATTCCTTCATTTGTATAAAAATAAACCGGTCGTCCTGAGTTCAATCAATCTCAGATGACCGGTTTATTTATTCATTAATTTTTTAAGCGGAGCCCGTACTGATATTTTTATTTTAGCCGTTAAACTTAGGAATCTTACTTCCGCGCCGTTCATAGCGTTCACGTTCGCCCTTATTGAGCAGTTTCTTACGCATCCGCACACTTTTAGGAGTGATTTCGCAGTACTCATCGTCATTCAGGTAGGACAGCGAATCCTCCAGCGACATCTTTCTTGCTTCCTTCAAAGTAACGGTCTGATCCTTGTTTGAAGAACGGACGTTCGTTGCGTGTTTCGCACGGGTAACGTTAACCGTCAAATCATTTTCCCGATTGTGTTCGCCGACGATCATGCCCTCATAGACGTTGGTTCCCGGTCCGACAAACATTTCACCCCGCTCTTCCAGAGCAGCAAGTGAATAAGCCGTCGTCTGGCCTTGATCCATGGAGACAAGGACACCCGAGCGTCGCCCGCCGATTTCTTCACGGATGAATGGAGCAAAATGATCGAACGTATGATTCAAAATGCCGTAACCGCGTGTATCCGCCATAAACTGGCGGTTATAACCGATCAGTCCGCGAGAAGGAATCATGAAAGTCAGACGTGTCTGGCCTGGTTGTTCCTGACGCATATCCTTTAGTTCTGCTTTTCTTTTACCCATCGATTCGATGACTGAGCCGACATATTCTTCCGGAACATCAATCTGTACGGATTCATAAGGTTCGCACAGCTTTCCATCGATTTCTTTTGTGATAACGCTAGGTTTCGAGACAGATAGCTCATAACCTTCGCGCCTCATCGTTTCAATCAGAATCGACAAATGCAGTTCACCACGTCCGGAAACAACCCAAGAGTCATGGGAAGCAGAATCCGATTCAACTTCCAAACTGACGTCGCGTTCCATTTCCGCCATCAGCCGTTCCTCAATCTTACGGCTAGTCACATGGTCGCCTTCTTGACCCGCAAATGGGCTGGTATTCGGGAGAAAGGTCATTTTCAAAGTCGGTTCATCAATTCTAAGCGGCGCACACGGATCAACCTTATCGACATCATTGATCGTATCGCCGATATCGATGTCTGATACACCGGTAATCGCGATGATATCGCCAGAAAACGCCTCCTGAATTTCTTTCCGTTTCAGCGCATGGTAACCGAACAATTTCGTGATCCGGAATTTTTCGACACTCTTCCCGCCGTTTTTAACGAGTACAGCTTCTTCGCCGACCTTGATTTTGCCCCGATAAATACGTCCGATGCCGATTCGTCCGACATAATCATTATAATCAAGCATGGTCACTTGAAATTGCAGCCCTTCATCACGATTATCAATCGGAGCCTGCACATTTTCCAGAATCATATCAAGCACAACACTCATATCCTGATCGACATGTTCCGGATCTCTGCCAGCGACGCCATTAACCGCAGAAGTATAAACCACCGGGAATTCCAGCTGACTTTCGTCCGCACCGAGGTCGATGAACAAGTCAATGACTTCGTCAACCACTTCATGTGGGCGTGCCATCGGTTTATCAATCTTATTCACAACAACAATCGGCTTCAGATGTTCCTCAAGAGCTTTCTTTAATACAAAACGTGTCTGTGGCATACAGCCCTCATAGGCATCGACAAGCAGCAGCACACCATCGACCATTTTCATGATACGCTCAACTTCTCCGCCAAAATCGGCATGCCCTGGGGTATCCACAATATTTATCGTATGATCCTTATAGGTCAGACTCGTATTTTTTGCCAGAATCGTAATTCCGCGTTCCCGTTCGATAGCATTTGAATCCATTGCCCGTTCATTAATATGTTGATTCTGACGAAAAGTGCCCGACTGCATCAGCAGCTTGTCTACCAAGGTCGTCTTGCCGTGGTCGACGTGAGCAATAATCGCGATATTTCTTAATTCTTCCCTGCGTTTTGTCATTTCTGCTTTACTCTCCTCATAATTTCCGATAACTTCCAAGACCGAAATCTGCACATGCAAACTATTTTCTCATAATATATGCAGTTTTGTCAATTATTTATTATGTCTCTGGAATTTTATTTCATCAATTCCAATGGGCAGTGTATATTGTACTTTCTCGCAGTTGCGATTATCATGGAGACAGGAGGTGTCGGTTCGTGATGCGCATTCTCTATCTGATTTTAGCCGTCCTCGTCATCGCCTGTTTAGTCGGTGTCGCCGGCGGAATCGCCTATGGCAATATCACGATCACTTTTCTCTGCATGATCGGTATCATCCTTTTCATGTGGCTTGGCTTTTTCACCAAAGCGAAGCAGCAGCGCTTCAGGGAAAGTGACCATAACTAATCATTGAGCCGGTATTCATCAATATGCTGAATCCGGCTCTTTTACAAATTTGCCGGCGTCTATCTGGCCGCGGATATGGCTAACCATCTCGTGGTGCAATTCAGGACCGGCAGCCAGAACAGATGTGCGGGAGAGAATATTGATCGGCGTCCCATCTACCCGGGTGACAACCCCGCCGACCTCCTGGATAATAATAAGTCCCGCGGCATAGTCCCATGGAGAAAGTCTCATTGTAAAATAACCATGAAGCAATCCAGCGGCAACATAAGCCAGTTCAAGGGATGCTGCTCCATATGATCTTGTGCCTCCGCATTTAAGGACCAACTCGGTCAGAACATCCTGATCAATCCGTTTGTTGGGTTTGATCCAAGACGTTGAGAGATCGATCAGTGCATCGCCAACGGCAACATTCCCCAATTTATCAAGCTTATCGTCATTCCGATAAGCTCCTTCGCCGGCCAGGCAATGAAAGATTTCATTGTTCATGACATCATAGATAAATGCCGCGCGTCCCTTTCCATTCTCATATATGCCAATAGAAATCGCAAAAAAGCGCTGCTGCTTGACGAAATTCATGGTTCCGTCAATCGGATCGACAAACCAGATGACACCCGCTGTCGTTTGCGGCTTATCCCCAAAACCTTCTTCGGAAACAATCTGATGTCCAGGATAATTAGTCCGGATTTTCTCAATTAGAAATTGCTCTATCGACCGATCCATATTTGTCACCAAATCATTCGGAGCACTCTTACTGCTCACCTCGAGGGGGAGGGTCAGTGAGTTCTTGATCTTTTGGCCAGCCTCTCTCATCCATGCTATCGTTTGAGATTCCATTAAATGCCAATCTATTCTTTCCAATTCAATCACACCCCAACTGCTCTCATTTTGCGCGCCTGGAAGTTCTCCCCTCAATAGTACCCCATTTTCATAAAAAAAGAAAAACACCGCTCCAGGTTTCTCCCTGTTTGGTGTTTTGCAAGCCCTTAAAGTGCAAGGTATCCATTCATTGACCGACCAGACTCATATTTCGAGCAATAGCATCTCTCTGCGCAATGTCTCCAGCTTTTCCTTGCATTGATCAATGGCTTTTACATTTTTACTGGTCAATGCCTGGTGCAAAGCGCCCAGCTCCGTATCAATTTCTTTGCGGAGAACCGGTATTCTTCGCTCTGCATCTTTTCGGCTAAGCGTTTGATTTATCTCTTTCATGGCAAACGCCACATCCCTTCCACTGTGAGATTTGATAAAGGAGATCCAAAAAGGGACAGAATAAATCGTTTCTAAAGATAATCCTCATGCCTCGTTTGTCATCTAAGTTGTTTCTTTAGTTTATGCGGGAAGCATTCGCTTATTGCTATTAAATTCCCTGAATCATGCAAGCTTTAAACCCATTTTTTCGGGATAGAATATGATAGACTGGCACTAGGGATCATAGAATTTCGATTGGAGCGTGAAGAATATGCCCTTTTCCGGCTTTTCAGAAGATGATTTCAGCGCGATGCGTATTGACGGTCTCGATCCGCGGATGACCGCTATCAAAGAGCAAATTCAGCCTAAATTCAGCCAACTGGCCGAAGAACTGCTGACTGATTTTTTTGCCCGATCGGCAGTTCCTTTTTACGCTCATATCGCCAGACACGCACGGCGAACAGTAAATCCTCCGGACAGTACCTGGGTGGCCTTTTCCTGCAACAAACGCAGTTATAAGAAGTTTCCTCATTTCCAATTCGGTATCTGGCCGACCCATCTCTTCTTTTGGCTGGCTTTAATCGAAGAATATCCAGCAAAAGTCTTTTTTGCCGATTATCTGCTGGAGCATGAAAAGCAGATCCTCAGCCGCATTCCAGACCGCTTCAGCTGGAGTCCGGATCATATGGAACCCTCCGCTTATCCTCAGCCCGAATTAAAGAGTGGGGGGCTTACGGACCTGTTTCAGCGACTGAAATCTGTTAAAAAAGCAGAAATTCTTTGCGGATTCACGATATCAAAGGAACAAGCGGCGCGGATGGACGGCGAAGCGATGATCTCGCAGATAAAACAAGGGATCGGCAACTTATGGCCGCTCTACGAGGCCGCATTGCAAACGATGAAACAGACCCGTCTTTAATCTTTTTAAGACCGAGAGATAGATCAAACCGAGCGGAAAGAACTTTCCGCCCGGTTTTTTCTGCCTGAATGATTATTTTGCAATGTGAATCGGTTTACCCAGAGCGACTTCGGCAGCTTCCATCGCCATTTCGCCAAGCGTCGGATGGGCATGGATCGTCAGGGCGATGTCCTCTGTGGTCATTCCTGACTCAATGGCCAGGCTGAATTCCGCAATCATATCGCTGGCGTTTGTTCCGACGATTTGAGCGCCAAGCACCAAACCATCCTTAGCGCGCGAGACAATCTTCAGAAAACCGTCCGTCTCTCCTAGCGACAGGGCGCGCCCGTTGGCAGCAAACGGAAATTGTCCCGTTTTCACCTCATAGCCCTCGTCCTTCGCCTGATCTTCGGTTAATCCAACGGTTGCGACTTCAGGATCCGAGAAGACAACGGCCGGCATTGCCCGGTAATCGACTTCAGAAGACTCACCGGCAATCGCCTCCGCAGCCACTTTACCTTCATAGGAAGCTTTGTGGGCTAGCGCCATCCCCGGAACAATATCGCCGATGGCAAAAATCTCGGGTACGGAGGTCCGCCCTTGTTTGTCGACTTTAATCAATCCCCGTTCAGTTGCTTCAACGCCCGCCATATCAAGGCCCAAATCCTTTGTGTTCGGCCGGCGTCCGACGGTTACCATCACATAATCGGCGTCAAAGGTCTGGCTTTCTCCTTTGATTTCAGCAGTTACTTTGACTCCGGTTGGCGTTTCTTCAACACCTTTCGCCATGGCTTCTGTGTAAATGGCGATTCCTTTGGCTTTTAATTTTTTCTTCACCGGAGCAACCAATCTTTTTTCAATATTCGGTAATATGGAAGCGGTTCCTTCAAGAATCACAACCTCTGTTCCAAACCCAGCAAATGCCGAACTGAGCTCAATGCCGATGTAACCACCGCCAATGACGACCATTTTTCGGGGAACTTCCTTCAGCGCGAGTGCTCCAGTTGAAGAAATCACGCGATCGCTCCAGTTGAAACCGGGAATTTCGATCGGACTCGAACCGGTCGCAATGATACAGTGATTGAATTTATAGCGGGTAGATTCATAGCCGTGATTCACGCGAACAACATCCGGCTCGACAAACAAAGCCTCTCCTTCGACCACTTCGATATCATGAGCCTTGAGCAGGCCTTTTACGCCGCCAGTGAGCCGGTCAACGACCTTGCTCTTGAATTCCTGGACCTTCATAAAATCAAGTGTGACATTATCTGCATGAATACCGAATGCTTCGCTGTTCTTCGTTTGTTCATAGCGATGACTGGCTGAAATTAATGCTTTGGACGGAATGCATCCGACATTCAAGCAAACGCCGCCCACGTACTCCTTCTCAACCACAATGACTTTCTGACCAAGCTGAGAGGCACGAATTGCCGCAACATATCCTCCCGGTCCGGCCCCTAAAACAACCGTATCCACTTCAGTAGTGAATTCCCCAACAACCATTTTTACCCCTCCAAAATTAGGCGCTGTGGATCAGATAACAGCCTTTTTATTTTGTTCATTGCCTTCTGAGCCGTCGCGCCGTCAATTAAACGGTGATCAAAGCTCATCGACAGAGCAAGCATAGGTGCAGCCACGATTTCTCCATCGCGGATAATCGCTTTCTCGGCAATCCGGCCGATGCCAAGAATAGCAGACTCCGGCTGATTGATCACCGGGGTGAACCATTGGCCGCCTTCTGAGCCGATATTGGAGATCGTGCAGGTTCCGCCCTTCATTTCTGCAGAACTGAGCCGGCCATCATGTGCTTTTCCAGCAAGTTCGCTAATCTCAGTTGCCAGCTGATACATCGATTTCGATTCTGCGTGTTTGAGCACGGGAACAACCAATCCATAATCGGTGTCGGCGGCGATGCCGATATTATAATAATGTTTATAGATAATTTCCTGGTTCGCTTCATCGAGTGAGGCATTAAGAATCGGAAACGTCTTCAGGGATGCGACCAAGGCTTTGACCACATAGGGAAGATAGGTCAATTTTACACCCTCATTGGCGGCTTCCTGCTTAAAAAGTTTTCGATGAGCCACGAGCTTGGTCGCATCCACCTCATCCATTAAAGTCACATGCGGAGCTGTTTGGACAGAATGTGACGTTGCCTTGGCAATTGCCCGTCGAATGCCTCTGAATTTTTCTCTGCTTTCTGGGTAAGCCTCATCCGCTTGCGGAGCAGTCTTTCCACTCGTTTCTTCATTATCTGTTCCAGCATCGGGTGTTGATTCCGCGTTTTCAGCAGACGGACCTTTCAGAAATTGATCGATATCCTCTTTCAGGATACGCCCGTTTTTCCCAGTCCCGGATACCTGGGCAATATCAGCGCCCTGATCACGGGCATATTTGCGGACAGAAGGCATGGCAATGACTTCCGCTTTTTTATCCTTATCCTGCGCTGCCGTTTCACCGGATGCATCCGGTGTCCCTGCCTCTTGATCGTGCGGACTTTCCAAACCTTCCGCTCTATTCTGCTGGGAGTCCTCCGTTTCCTGTTCTCCTTCTTCTTCTTCGTCATTGGACGTTTCAGAATCTAGAGTAATCACAACCGTCCCGACTTCAACCGTTTGGCCCTCCTCAGCGTCTAATGACAGCACTTTTCCGTCCACTGGCGATGGAATCTCCACGACCGCCTTGTCATTCTGGACTTCGG
Source organism: Sporolactobacillus sp. (assembly GCA_047718855.1). Classification (GTDB taxonomy): domain Bacteria; phylum Bacillota; class Bacilli; order Bacillales; family Sporolactobacillaceae; genus Sporolactobacillus. The sequence goes on from JBDNRY010000002.1 coordinate 312,827, forward strand.
CGAGTGTATCGTCTTCCTTCACTTCATCGCCCGGCTTCACAAACCACTTGACGATTTCGCCTTCATGAATGCCTTCACCAATATCAGGCAGTTTAAATAGATAAGCCACTGGACACCGCCCTCCTTCTCTTCATCAATAAATGTGCCCTGCTTTTATAATCAGAAGTTAACTGTTTCTTTTACTTTGTCCAAAATGTCTTTTTCATTCGGCAGCCAAGCATCCTCAGCGGCAGCGAAAGGAAAGACCGTATCCGGTGCATAGACTCGCCCAACCGGAGCCTCCAGGTAGAGTAAAGCTTTGTCATTGATTTCAGCAATGATATGTGAAGCGATTCCAGCCTGCTTTTGTGCTTCCTGAACAACAACGGCGCGGCCTGTTTTTTTAACGGATGCAGCAATTGTCTCCGTGTCAAGCGGGCTGATTGTCCGCAAGTCAATGACCTCTGCACTGATTTTTTCTTTGGCCAGCTTTTCTGCTGCTTTCAGCGATTCGCGCACCATGGCGCCATAGGCGATCAAGGTGATATCGCTGCCTTCTTTGACGACCTTGGCCTTGCCGAGTTCAACCGTATAGGTTTCCTCAGGGACTTCCGCGCGGAATGACCGATAAAGTTTCATATGTTCGAGGAAGAGTACCGGATCATTGTCCCTGATCGCCGAAATCAACAGCCCCTTCGCGTCATATGGATTCGACGGAATGACGACTTTAAGTCCCGGGCATTCATAGAACAATCCTTCCAGGTTATCCGAATGGAGCTCAGGCGTCTTAACGCCTCCGCCAAAGGGTGCGCGAATCGTAACCGGCGCGTGATAAACGCCTCCTGAACGATAACGCAGCCGAGCCATCTGGGAAGCAATACTGTCCATCGCTTCGAATACAAATCCAAAAAATTGAATTTCCATGATTGGGCGGAATTTCTGCAGCGCCAAACCGAGAGCGAGTCCGCCAATTCCGGATTCGGCCAGAGGCGTGTCAAAGACGCGATCCTCTCCAAATTCATCAAACAAACCCTCCGTTGCTCGGAAAACCCCGCCATTTTTGGCGACATCTTCACCAAAGAGCAGCACGTTCGGATCATTTCTGAGTTCTGTACGCATGGCATCGGTAATTGCTTGAATCATCGTCATTTGAGCCATTATTGTTTCCCTTCCTTCTTGCCGTAACGCGCCAATTGTTCCTGAATTTCGGCAGTCGGTTTTTCATACATTAATTTGAGCAGGTCAGTCACTTTTTGCTTCGGCACCTGATCCGCTTTTTTCAGAGCTGCTGCCACATCAGTCTTAGCTTCAGCTGACGTGTCTTCTTCATCCTTTACACTCCAGAGGCCCTGGGTTTCAAGAAAAGTTCTGAAACGGACAAGCGGATCCCGCTTTTCCCACTCATTGTTCAGTTCTTTCGTGCGATAGCGGGTCGGATCATCTCCGGCCATCGTATGCGGGCCATAACGATAGGTCAAGGTCTCAATCAAAGTCGGCCCTTCCCCATTAATCGCCCGCTGACGTGCCTCACTGGCGGCTGCATACACAGCAAGCGGATCCATTCCATCGACCTGAATGCCTTTAATACCAGCCGCCGCTGCCTTCTGTGCCAACGTCGCCGCAGCTGTCTGTTTTTCGACGGGGACGGAAATAGCAAAACGATTATTCTGATTTATGAAGATTGCAGGGGCTTTAAAAACGCCTGCAAAATTAATGGCTTCATAGAAGTCACCTTGAGAAGTTGCTCCATCGCCAAAATAAGAGAAAGCAACATTCTTTTTGCCCCTCTTTTTAAGACCGAGAGCAATTCCTGTCGTTTGTGTACACTGCGCGGCAATGATGATCTGCGGCATCACTGCATGAACGTGCTCAGGTATCTGTCCGCCGGCAAAATGCCCTTTAGAATAGAGAAAAGCCTGATAAAGGGGCAGGCCATGCCAGACAAGCTGAGGAATATCTCGATAGGACGGCAACAGCCAATCTTCTTTATCCATGGCAAATTCACTGGCAAGCATCGATGCTTCCTGTCCAGCCACCGGTGCATAGAAGCCAAGCCGTCCCTGTCTGTTTAAAGAAAGTGCGCGCTGATCCCAGACTCTGGTGTACACCATACGGTGCATCAATTCACGCATTTGTTCGTCGCTCAAATCCGGCATTGCTTTTTCATTCACCACTTGTCCTTGCTCATTAATAATTTGCAGCGTCTGTGAATAATGATCAGTAAGTTCCAAATGTTTTGCAGGCATCTTTCTCACCTCTTCCTTCAGAATCGTTTTTCATCATGAAAAACTCATAAATAATTTCTTTTTTAAAACGCTTTCATCATCTGAAAAATGCAAAATTCTTATTTGCATCCCTGCCATTCAGGTGAAAGTCATTTTTTTACAGTTGAAAAGTGATCGATCTCATTGATTGATCTCCATTTCAGTTTATAATATCTGCTTTAATTAAGTCAAACAAGAGGATTCGTCAGCGTAAGCGATTACAACATAAATAAAAAAAGCGCGGAATATTTTACTCTCCGCCCCCTTCTCTTTCCACCAGAAACATTTCGCAGGCTTAAATTAAGCCTATTTTTTTCAAGCCATAATAAATGCCCTCTTGATCGACTGGACGAGTGACGAGACCGGCAGCTTCTTTTGCCGCATCTACAGCATTACCCATGGCTACACCTGTGCCGACATAGCCGAGCATCTCAACGTCGTTATTCCCATCACCGAATGCACAGGCTTGATCCGGTGATAAATGAAGAATTTCGAGCATTTTCTTGACCCCGTAGGCCTTCGATCCATTCTGTGGAATAACATCGACGGCCAGGGGATGCCAGCGCACATACTCCAGCGAATCCAGCGGCTTTCTTTTCAAATAGCTGCAATCCTCCTGATCGGAATAAAAAAGCAGACCTTGATAGATTTCCCTTTTTCGGTAATAGTCGGCATCAATTTCCGGATACGGAAGACGGAGCTTGAGGCTGTCAATGGCAGCTTCAACAGTCGGATCCAGTTTCCCGTCAATTTTCATTCCTTCTTCATTAACAAAAACGAGCCGGTGATTGTGGGCCTGAACTGCATTTTCCAGCTTCGAAAGAACATCTTCCGGAAGCGGTCGCTTTGAAATCGCCTGATCCTCGGAAACGACATAAGAGCCGTTAAAACTAATATACGAATGGATGTCCAGTTCCTTCCGCAGTTCTTTAAACATAAACGGAGCTCTTCCTGTCGCGATCACAGTCTTGATTCCTTTTTTCTGGAGCGCACGCACGGCCTCAGCAGTTGATTCGGGAACCGATTTATTTTGATCGTACAAAGTGCTGTCGATATCAAAGAAAACAATTTTTACTTGTGACAAATTTTTTCCTCCCTCAATACATCAAACGATCCTATCTAATATGGGACATATTAGAGACAAATAGCCAAATTACTCTAGGCGAGGCCCTTTTTCAGGACGCTGCAGCCGCTAAAAGATATTCCCTGCTCATTATAGCAGTTCATGGCAACTGATAGCGATAGGATTTTCTTTTCCTCCGGCAATATTTAAAAAAAAATTTAAATGCGTTCTTCCAAGTGGGCAAAATGCCGAATGGGCAGACTAAAAAGACAAGCGAATGAGTAAAACAATGAAAAATGTGTCGGTTTCATATATAATGTAATTTAGAATCAATTTTTGAGGGGAGTATTGTTATGATTTTCAAAGTGCTTTATCAAGAATCCAGAAATGAAATGCCTGTACGTGAGTCGACAGAGACCCTGTTTCTCGAAGCAAACGATGTCCGCGATGTCAGAAATAAATTAGTAGACAGACCTTATAATGTGGAATTCATTCAGCCGCTAAGTGGAAAATTCCTCGAATATGAGAAAAAGTCTCCTGATTTTAAGCTGGAGAAGATCTAAGTTTATGAAATTTGTTAAAAATCATCAGACAGCTGTTTTCTCGCTTGGCGGACTTGGCGAGATCGGTAAAAATACGTATGCGATCCAATTTCAGGATGAGATTATCGTCATTGATGCCGGTATTAAATTCCCTGAAGATGAATTGCTTGGCATCGATTACGTCATACCGGATTACAGCTATCTGGTCAAGAATGCGGATAAGGTCAAGGGACTTTTTATAACTCATGGTCATGAGGATCATATTGGCGGCGTCCCTTACTTTCTGCGCGCTCTGAATGTACCTATTTATGCGGGCAAGCTTGCCGCAGGACTAATCCGCAACAAACTGGATGAACATAACTTGTTGCGCCGGACCGTGATTCATGAAGTCGCAGAAGACGATGTGATTAAATTTCAAAAAACATCGGTCAGCTTTTTCAGAACGACTCATAGTATCCCGGATTCCTATGGCATCGTGGTAAAAACTCCGCAAGGCAATATTGTGGAGACGGGTGATTATAAATTTGATTTCACTCCGGTCGGCGGTCAAATCGCCAACTTAACCAAGATGGCTGAAATCGGCAAAGAAGGCGTGCTCTGTCTGATGTCTGACAGCACAAACGCCGAAATTCCCGGTTTCACAACCACCGAACGAGACATCGGTGAAAATATCAAGGACATCTTTCGAAAAGTGGATGCACGGATTATTTTCGCAACCTTCGCTTCAAACATTCATCGATTGCAGCAGGTCGTTGATGCAGCAGTAGAAACCGGTCGAAAAATTGCCGTTTTCGGACGAAGCATGGAAGCATCTCTGGCAATCGGCGAAGAGTTAGGCTATATTCAGGCTCCTAAAGATACTTTTATCGAGCACCAGCAAATTGCTCATTTACCGGATAATCAGGTGACTATTCTGTGTACAGGCAGTCAAGGCGAACCTATGGCTGCACTTTCGCGGATTGCGAACGGGACTCACCGCCAGATACAGGTGCAGCCGGGCGACACGGTCATCTTTTCATCTTCACCAATTCCGGGGAATAAGGTCAGCATTAACCGCACGATTAACCAACTTTATCGTGCCGGTGCTGAAGTTATCCATGGAAAATTAAGCAATGTGCATACTTCCGGACATGGCGGTCAGGAAGAAGAAAAACTGATGCTCCGGTTGCTGAAACCCAAATTTTTTATGCCGATTCATGGGGAATATCGGATGCTGAAAAAACATGTGGAAACCGCTCATGCTTGCGGTATCCCCTATGATCATTCGTTCATCATGAACATCGGCGACGTGCTGGCTCTTGATCAGAATCATGCAGCCGTTACAGGAAAAGTGCCTTCTGGTTCGGTGTATATTGACGGCAGCGGAATCGGCGATATCGGGAACATTGTGCTCCGCGACAGAAAAGTGCTCTCGGAAGAAGGCCTCGTCATTGTCGTCGTCAGTATCGATTTGGACGCTCATAAAATTCTTGCCGGGCCGGACATCATTTCCAGAGGATTTGTCTATATGCGTGAATCCGGGGACTTAATAAGTGAGGCTCAGGAGCTGCTTGCTCGGCGTCTTCAGGAAATGATTCAGAAAGACGGCGTGCAGTGGTCAGAAATCAAAAGTGGACTTACCGAAATTCTTTCTCCGTATCTCTACGAAAAAACACGTCGCAAACCCATGATCCTGCCGATTATTATGCAGGTCAATGAAAAAGGCAGCAAAGCCGTCGAAGACAGCAAATCATAATTAAGTAAAAGGGGACAGCAAATGCTGTTCTTTTTTCTACCCTTTGTCAATCCCTTGAGTAAAATAATCGGCAGATAGTGGAATC
>JBDNRY010000003.1:0-22554 GCA_047718855.1 Sporolactobacillus sp.
ACGGCAACTTTTTGGCCATGGATCCGGATTCAGGTGATGATGACGATACACTTTCGCAGAATGGATATACTTATGCGGAAAACAATCCGATTACGAATGTTGATCCAAATGGGAATTTTATTTGGGCAGCCGCGTATTTTATTCCCGTGGTAGGTGAGTATCTTGCGGCAGCAACATTAATTGCTGCAGGAGCATACTTAACGGGTTATGGGGTTTGGCATCTAACGAGAGCAGCTAAATCAATAATAATGAGAGCACAAAATAATAAACAAAAAAAGCAAAGAATTGAGAGCTTGGAGGATAATATAGATGAACATAAAGGATGGATTAAAAAAAATCCAAAGTCTGGAGCTGTTAAACATTGGAAACATGAAATTAGAGTATGGGAAAGTCAGGTTGCTCGATTAAAGAAAAGATTAAGAAAAAGGTGATATATGAATGCTTTTTAATACTCGCTAGGAGGATATAAATATGAAAGATAGGGCCAACTCATTTTACAAAACAGCTGAGTCTTTTTACAAGTTTGTAGATTCGCTTGAAAAGTGCAATTCGGACAGTGTTTATGAAGACTTACTAAAAAAACTTTTGTCTGTATATCGAGAGGGACTTTATTTACCACAAGTTGATTTTGACACTGACATTAAGTATCCTAAAAGCCGTAAGATTTTATGCCCGAAAATTGACATAATGAAGTATGATACTTACTGGGAAGTTTTTAATTCCTATCATTTTGAACAGCCTATACAGGGAAGTTTAGTGGATGATATTAAAAATATTTATATAGAATTAAAAAAGGGTGAGTACTATTATCAACGACAGCAGTTTTCAGAGGCTATATGGCAATGGAAATTTGGTTTTGAAACGCATTGGGGACTACATGCAATTGAAGCAATCAGAGCTTTACATTCGTTAGTCTATATTGAATTATATTTAAAAGATGAAATGTAAAGGCGAATGTCAATTTCTTGACTTGCTATTACGGAATCCAACTTGAAAATTATTAGCGAGAACCCGCATTTGTAGTTTGGCTGCGTTGGTTTCAAAACGAGTGCTGCTCAGCTGGTTAAAAAAGCAAAACCCTGCTTGCCTTCCTTGATCAGGTTCTCCATTGTGCCCCGGCTCCTCAAAGAAAATGGTCGCAGTAGTTAGATAGGAAGGGGCAGAACTGGCCATCCAGTGACCTTCCATCACTAGAGTGAAAATAGACTGTTAGATGCTTCCACATAGCTTCCTTTTTGCCTAGTACTTTCTCACGTTTTATACTTCTTTGATCGCCAAAATTTTTATTTGTTGAAAAATATACCCCCATAGGGTATAATAAATGTCGGAGGGGATTTTGATGGTGATGCAAAATGATAATTGCGGTTGTGAAATCGACCAGGAATCCTTGTCGGATCGATCGCCTGCTGAACCTCGGACATCCGAGGAAAAGCAGAAACTGATTAATCGCCTGAGGCGCGTGGAAGGACAGATCCGTGGTGTGCAGAAAATGGTTGAAGATGATCGTTACTGCATCGATATCTTGATCCAGTTGTCCGCAGTTCGTGCCGCTTTGCAGAAAATTGGTTATTCAGTGCTTGAACGCCATACTAAATCCTGCGTGGCAAAAGCGATTGAGGAAGGCCATGGCTCCGAACAAGTGGACGAACTTCTCAAAGTATTGAAGCAGTTTTATAAATAATGCTTTTAAGAAATGAAGGTGAATAGCTGTGAAGAAAGAATTGCAGATCGGCATAACCGGCATGACTTGCGCTTCCTGTTCTCATCGGATAGAGAAGACGTTGAATAAGATGGATGGGGTCGAGGCTACAGTCAATCTTGCCTTGGATCGGGCAAAAATTGTGCTGGATTCGAATCAGGCTCAGCCCGTACAAGTGACCGAACGTATTGAAAAACTGGGTTACGGCGTCCTTAAACAGCGGCTGGATATGGATATTCGCGGGATGACCTGTGCTGCCTGTGCGGCGCGCATCGAAAAGGGATTGTCAAGGCTTGGGGGCATCGAATCCGCGCAGGTCAATCTGGCCACAGAGACAGGCCGGGTGATCTATCAGCCTGGCATCATTGAGCCTGATGATATCTTTGATAAAGTGCGGAAGCTCGGTTATGAAGCATCGGTGCGCAGTGATGCCTCTGAGGATGAAAAAGTGAAGGAGCTGCGAAGAAAGCGCAATCGTCTGCTTTTATCCGCGCTGCTTTCTTTGCCGTTACTCTATACGATGATTATGCATGTCCCCTTTGATACAGGGCTGCCCATGCCGCCGTTTCTGATGAATCCTTGGGTTCAGCTAGTGCTGGGAAGTATTATTCAATTCTATATCGGCTGGCCGTTTTATAAGGGAGGCACGCGGGCACTAATTAATAAAAGCGCCAATATGGATGTGCTGGTCGCGCTCGGGACGAGTGCTGCCTATTTTTATAGTGTTGTTCAGACCTTGTTCTATTCGTTTGGCTGGATCTCTCAGCCCAATCTTTATTTTGAAACGAGTGCTATTCTGATCACACTTGTTCTACTCGGCAAGTATCTGGAGACCCGCGCCAAAAGAAAGACAACGGCTGCAATCGGCGAATTGATGGATTTGCAGGCCAAAGAAGCGACACGGGTTGAAGATGGTCAGGAACATAAAATAGCGATCGAGGCCGTTGTGCCTGGCGATATTCTCAAAGTCAGGCCCGGTGAAAAGGTACCGGTAGATGGTCATCTGATTCAAGGAGAGTCGGCGGTCGATGAATCGATGATTACAGGCGAGCCGATTCCAGGGACTAAACGGACGGGTGATCAAGTGATCGGCGCAACGCTGAATACAAATGGAACTTTTTTGATGAAGGCGGAGAAAGTCGGGAAAGATACGGCTCTTGCCGGTATTGTGCGAATTGTTGAAGAAGCACAGGGCTCGAAAGCTCCGATTCAGCGACTCGCCGATCGAATCTCGGGTGTTTTTGTTCCAATTGTGATTGGTATTGCCGTCTTGGTCTTTGTTGTCTGGATTTCGGCAGCAAGGCCGGGTGAGCTGGTACCTGCGTTAACGGCGGCGATCAGCGTTCTGGTTATCGCTTGCCCCTGCGCCCTAGGACTTGCCACACCGACATCAATTATGGTTGGAACCGGCAAGGGAGCAGAATCGGGTATTCTGTTCAAGGGCGGTGAGTATCTGGAAACGGCTCAGGATTTGCAATCGATCCTTTTCGATAAAACCGGAACAATAACCAATGGACGCCCGGAAGTAACGGACATTGTTCTTTTTGGCAAGAGGAATGAGCAGGATTTGATTGCAATGGTTGCCGCAGCTGAAAATGAAAGCGAGCATCCTTTGGCTCGAGCGGTTGTTTCTTATGCTATGGATCTGGATAGCCCCTCTCTTGCTGTTAACAATTTCCGCTCGATAACAGGTTCTGGAGTCATTGCGGATGTTGACGGACATCATCTCATAATTGGAACACGCCGTCTGATGATGCAGGAAGAGATCAATATTCACATCATGCTTGAAGATGCGATTCGGATGGAAAATTACGGGAAAACAGTTATTTTTGTCGGAATTGATGGGAATCCGGAGGGATTGATTGCAGTTGCTGATACGATAAAAGAATCATCAGCAGCGGCGATCAAAAAATTGAAGGCCCAAGGTATGGGCGTCTATATGATTACAGGGGACAATGAGAAAACGGCTCAGGCGATCGCCCAAAAAGCGGGCATCGACCATGTTTTCGCGGAGGTTCTGCCCGAGGATAAAGCGAAGAAAGTTAAGGAATTGCAGAAACAGGGTTTCTGTGTGGCGATGGTTGGCGATGGCATTAATGACGCACCGGCGCTCGCGGCCGCCGATATTGGGATGGCCATTGGTACCGGGACAGATGTTGCCATTGAAGCGGCAGATATCACATTGGTCGGCGGTGATTTGACTCACATCGTCAGGGCGCTGGATTTGAGCCGCAAAACCATGCGGAATATCCGTCAGAATCTATTCTGGGCGCTCTTCTATAATGCGATCGGCATTCCGATTGCCGCACTCGGACTTCTTGCCCCGTGGGTCGCCGGCGCAGCAATGGCTTTCAGTTCAGTATCGGTAGTCACAAACAGTTTGCGACTGAAGCGTGTTAAGATTTAATGACTTTCACGATCTCTTTTTTAAGGAGGTGAAAAAAATGACAGAACGTCAATTGCTGGTTAAAGGCATGAGCTGTGAGCACTGCAGATCAGCAGTCAGCGGAGCATTAAACGGCCTGGAAGGTGTTTCATCCGTTGCAGTTGATCTAGAAAGCGGTCACGTGGACGTTAACTACGATGAGGCGAAGGTCGGTTTTGATCAGATGAAAGAAGCAGTTGAAGATCAGGGCTATGATGTTGTGAAATAAAGGTCATTAATAAAATAGGCTATTGCAGAATGAATTTCTTATCTTAATGAGCTATTTTTTTAAAAATTGGACCGTTTTTTCTTGGTCCAATTTTTTTTTGCTATTCAAGAAACATATAAAATGCATATTTATTAAAGCATTCGAACAGAAGGTACCTGATGGCTCTTTAACCGAATTGTTTCGTCATATTAATATCTGTTGCGAGAAAACCCAGTTTCTGATAGATGTGAACAGCGCGGTCATTATGGGCGAAGACGTGCAGACTTAATTTTTGCATGCCATGTCTCTGGCAATAATCAAAAAATGTGCACATGGCAGATTGGCCTAGGCCGTGATCGCGGTAGGGTGCGAAAATTTGAAAATCATAAATAAATCCTTCGCGATTGCGCTGCAGTGGGGAGTAATGCAGCCAGATTATGCCGACTTTTTGTTGCTTTTCGTTGATGAGAGAGAAAAAATAATGATTAGGGGTAGTATAACCCTGCGGCAGCAGAAAATGATATTCTGCTGTTGCCCGCTGCAAGGCCTCATCGGGCAGCCAGGTTCCAGCCTTTTGCTTCTCTGCGGCATATTCGCGAATGCTTTGCTGGGCGTAGGGCTGAAAGTCAGCTTCGTTCATTTGAGTCAGAAAAACATTCATAAGAATACCTCCCTGTTTGACTGGTTGGTTAAGAGGTTAAGCGAATTCAAGGCCAGAATAAAAGATGCCCTTGTCAAAAAGATTCCTGTCAAAAGACATGGATATTCTTTGCGGGCATGCATACTGAACATTCAGCAGTCATTCGGGAAATGTTACCCGTAAACTACGGACAAGCTGAAGAAAAAAATCAGGATTGGATTGGATGAATGTTTTCAGATGGCTGGCAGTTTTCCAAGCATGAGCATATTTCTCCTGATTGATAATCCCCTCCTCAAGTGCCTCGGTCAATTCATTCTCATCAACAAGGAAGAGATTGTGATTAGGGAACAAGATCAAGTCGAGATAGAGATCATCAAACCATAGAATCTGCTCTGCGTCACGCCCTTTGCGATCGATCACATCGAAATAACATTGGACAAGCTCTTGCCGTTCGTTGAACATCGCTGTCAGCACGTAATCCGAGGAGCGGGCAGGAAAAAGCTGAAGCCATGAATAATTCTGATCGACTGTCTTTGTCCGTATGCCTCCGTAAACAACAGAAAGCGGCGCTTTAACATTATCAAATGTAATCAGTATGGCTTCTCCATGAAAGGACGGCCACATAAAGAGTTTTCTGATAATGTGGCTGGCGATGATCCGCCGCCAGCCGCGTCTGTCCGCGTATTTTCTTTTCATTTTACTCAGCTTCACAGAAATCACCTTCTATTTCGTACATCCCTATTGTAACGTAAATGAGCCCATATTGGGTTTGACACTTCTTTTTTTAGCCAAACAAATTTGATGTGCAGCAGCACTCTTTAAAATTATATGGAAGTGATCAGTCATCTGATGAATAGTTTTTAAGAAAAAAAGTATTTATTTGGCTTAAAATTCTTATCTAAGGGCGAAACACGGCTTCTTAATTTTTAAATAAAACAGGACACCTTCCAAAGTGGAAAGTGCCCTGGGATAAAACGGCTCGTGCATTTCCGGATATCCGAAAATTAATAGCCGCACGGCCAGATTTCTACGGCATAAATTTTTCTTATCCTCAGCTTATCCAATAGTTGCTAAAAGAAAGGTTCCTGATTAACAAACAGGCTGAATTTTAAGCCCTATTCATTAAATAGCTGCCGGTCTTGGTCGTGCATCGACAAAGCGAATGGATCAGTCGATTACCGGAAGCATTCTCGTTTCCTTTTTCATTTCCGAATGGCAAAGCGGACATTTGGGATGACTATCAAATGAAAACGCATCTCTCATCCATCCGGAGCAGGAGTCATTTGTACAGCTCCATATAGCCGTTTCCGCTTCAGGAACTGGTTCTTGCGGGCCACGATTAAATCCCATCGATCAAAATCCCCTTTCCTGTTAATCTCTTTATTATAACATTTTTTAGACGATGAAGAAAATGAAAGCATTTTAACGGCAGACGATTAATGTGAAATCCCAGTTTGAACAATATTCACATCAACTCGGCTATGAAAATGCGCATGTGGATATCTCTCCTTCCAAGTCTTTCCGTCGAAATGATAAGTAAAGCTGCGCACTTGTTCGCCTAACTGAAGCGGATCGATTCCCTTTTTTTGAAATTGCTGCACCAAGCGATCTGCGCGATTCTGCAGATGCTTTTCGAGCCTAATGCTCATTGAGGGAGCGGAAAATTTGCTAATTGCTTCTGGTGAGGCTTGCCGAACCTGCCCGAGCACCTTAGTGTAGGCAATGATATCCGGTGAGCTACTATTTCCGTCTTTTACTTGGTAATGAATCGTGGTGCGGACATTACGCAGAACAACGTGTTTTCCTGGTGCGTATTGAAAATCATAAACCCCCTGATCGAAGGATTGGTAGAGCATTTTAAAAAGAAAAACCTGGTCATCTTTAATCGACATCGCGTATTTGTCATGTTTAAATAGGGCAAGGCCGCGCATTTCAAGATGATCTCCGCTTTTTTTAATAATTGGCATGAATGGATCCATATAAGGACCGTAATAACTATACAAAAAACTAGCCATATCCGTGTCCGGATAATCCTGTTCGTTGTTCTGGATGATCATATCCTGAACATATCGAGCAACGGGTATCTGTGTCTGATAATTCGTGGCTGTCATCAATTCTTTGCAGCTGCCATCGACAACAGCGATCGTCATATCTCGCGGTGTATCCGGATCACGGTTCCGGAAGGCCAATTCTCTGGACAGACCATACTTGGCGAGTCGTTTATTGAAAAGTATCAGCCGGATCTTGCCTGGTCGAACAACTTTCTGGCCTTCCGCTTGAAATTTATCAGCCAATGATTTCCCGTTGTAAGTCTTACCGCTCAAGTAACGAATCATCGAAGCGGTGGTTGGTAGCCCCGCACCTTGACTGCCTTGGTTGCCGCTTTGTTCAAAATTAGGCATCGTGATTGTGCCTATAATGTTTCCATTACCGATATAATCGTAGCCTTCCCCCTCAATGATCAGGATGTCGTCAACAATGCTGGTCGGCAGGCAGCCGCATAAAGAAAAGAAAATGAGAACAATAGATATTAATTTCCATTTCATGTCGCGTGCTGCCCCCATTTCTTTTTTAGCCATTGTGCCAATAAGAGCAGTGGGATATAAAAATAAATAATACAAAAGCCATAGAGACTGTAAAAATCATTGAGCTGCTTCACTTGAAGACCATTTTGCACGCATTCATTTATGATAATAAACAAAATTAAAACGGCTATCAGTGAATATTTCATCTTAATAGATGGGAATGTAAATTTTATACCGCGTGTCAGGATCCAGGAACAGAGGCTGATATTCGGTATCAGATTCCAGAGCAGAAGGATGATACAGATGATATCGATGTGTTCGATCAATGGGAAATGAACGCTCTTCCAAAAAGTAATCGTTGGCCAAATCGTATTCTGCATTTCGTTTCGACTGAAATAGAGAATACCGAGAATGATAACCATTAGGTAAATATAGAGCGTGGTCAATAGACCGAAATAGGCCCATTTTTTAGCTTCTTTTGGCTGCTTGATAAAGGGATAATAATAAAGAATCAATTCAAAACCGAGAAAATTCCGAGTCGCGTAGAAGCAGGAGATTATGATCGATTTTGGATTATTATCAAATATGGGTAATAAATTTGAAAGATGCGCTTGTGGTACAACAAATATGCAGGACAAGAATAAAGGGATCATATAAATGAAGCTCAATAGAGTGACGCCGCTGATACTGCGTATGCCGCCCATAACGACATACCAGATAATCGCGCAGAATAAAATGGAGAAGGACAGCATGGGCAGCTGCGGGAAAAGCCAGACTTGCAGAATCTCAATATAACTCCTTAGAAAAGTAACTGCAAAAACAAAGACATGAAAGAGCATGAGGAAATTAAGCAGGCCGCCAATCCATTTGCCAAAAATTCGATATTGAATGGAAAACAGGTCGGCTCTTCCATAATGACTTTCATTTTCCAACAAACGAAGAATCAGCCACATGACACCCAAAGTAGAAAGTCCGCTGAGCGTAATCGATAGCCAGGCATCCTGATGACCGAAGCGTGTCACAATTTGTTGAAAGGATAGAAAACCAATACCGATTTGCATGACATTTGTAAAGAAAAATACGGATAGAGGGCCCACCTGATGCGTTTCATTAATTTTATTGTTCATAGATCTCGATCGCTCCCATTATTCATCAATATCTGGTGAACGTTTTCCTTTTTTCTCCATTACCCGCTTTGAATTGACCCGATTAATGTCACCGGGGCGCAGAAAAAGAGGCCGCTGATTCTGAAAATTTAAGGGAAGATGAATGTAGGCATCTTTCATATCCGTGATTCGCAATGGAAAGATCGGCTCGATATAAGGCCGGCCAAGTGATGTTAACTTAATCAAGTGGCAGACGAAAAACGTGAAGCAAAGGGCGACTCCTAGTAATCCAAGGACTTGAGCGGATATAATAAAGGGAAAACGAATAAAACGGATGGTTGTCGCCATCCGATAGTTCGGCGTGATAAAAGCAGCGAGCGCCGACATGGCAATAATAATTAATAAGATATTACTCGTGATCCCCGCCTGGACAGAAGCTGTTCCGATAACGATACCACCAACGATACCAATCGTCTGTCCGACTTTCGTCGGCAACCGGGCACCGGCCTCACGAAGAAGCTCGATCATGATTTCCAGAAGCAGAACCTCAATCACCGGATCATAAGGTACAGAGCTTCGTGAGACGATCAGCGTTCCCATAAGATCTTTCGGTACCAATTCGTAATGATAGGTCAGGATGGCAACATAGAGTGAAGAGGAGACGACAGAGAAGGCTACGGCAAACAGTCGAAGCAACCGATACAGTGTGGCAATCGGCCAGACCAGAAAATAATCATCAAACGCCTGAAAAAATTCAACGATTGTTGATGGGAGAATCAGCGCATTGGGTGATCCATCGACAAGAAGAGCGATTTTACCTTCATACAGGGCTGCTGCGACCCGATCCGGTCTTTCCGTATCAATAAACTGTGGAAAAACAGAATGGTTGTTGTCGCTGATCATTAAGGCAAGCATGGTGGAATCAATCAGATCAACCACTTCTAAGTCATTGATACGCTGCTTTACCGTATTCAGGTTTTCTTTATTGACGATACCATCAATCGAGCAGATGGAGACACGAGTCCGCGATATTTTTCCAAGACGGAATTCGGTGATCGAAAACTGTGGGATGGGTATCCTTTTTCGAATAAGATTGATATTGACATCTACTGATTCAACAAAAGATTCATGAGGGCCGAGAATACTGGTCTCTATCTCAGACTGTTCGACCGGTCTCCCCTGGATTTTAATAGATGGGATAATTAAACAGTCCGATTTATTTTCCGCTTCCTGAATGACAATAAAACCTTCGAGCAGTTTGGATTGGATAACAGACAGATCTTTGGTGCGTATCATTTTCTCGATTGGCAGGATGGCCTGCACATCCGTCATATTGTGCACACGATTACTGTAGAGGTAGGGAAAAACATCACGATGGACATATTCCACATCTACTAATGTCTGAATAAAAGAAATCCAGCAGGAAAATGTTTCTCCGCTGTGCTTAAAATGAGTAAAATCCGGATCGTTTTTAAGCTGAGTCAATAAATCATGCATTGTTTTTGCAGGAATATCCGAATCTGTTTTTTCGAGCCTTTTCTTTTTCCAGAACATAAGAGATTCCCCATTTCAATAGTTCAATTTCCATCTGTTTTTTGAGAAATTTGTCCCTTCTTCTTCTCCACTGATTTCTGCTCGAGATAGATGACAACAAGCGGAATCAGGTTAGGGAGGAGAACGAGAAGATAAGCCAGAGTTATCGCACCAAAATCGATCCTCAAGGCAACAAAGATAAAGAAGAGAGCCAAAAAGACAAAAAAGCTGAGAAATATGCAAATACTTAACATCGTAACCCACCTCCGACGCACAGGACGTGCTAGTGCCGGGCATGCCACAGGACGTGGCGCTCTGACCGGCCGACGTAACAGGACGTGCTAGTGCCGGGCATGTCATAGGACGCAGCCGCGTTTGGTCGAGAATTTGCGGCCGATATCGTCTGTTTCACTCTGCCAATTACCGCGATAATGTGAATTATTTTGTCCAAGAGCGCTTTTATTATTCTCATTTTTTCTCAGAAATGATTTTTGACTGGATTTACCGATGAAGATGGGTATCGGCGGTCAGAAAGGGGAAGAATAAGGCGAAATATTCATCATGGATTCTGGATTCTCTTTTCAATTTTACCGTACTTGTGGTAAAGTGAAGTCTGGAAGTTTGTCTCTATTTCATGAGAAGAATTGCTGCACTGGAAGGATCAAATAATGAAATCAGTATGGAAAGTTGTAAAAGAACAACTGAGCAGTCTGTATCTGATCAGACGGCTCTCGCTCTATGAACTGAAAAGTGAAAATAATAATAATTATTTAGGTATGGCCTGGATTATCATTAATCCGATGATTCAGATCTTCATCTACTGGCTCGTTTTTGGACAGATTCTCGGCAAACAAGGCGTGGTCGTCGAAAACGGAGAGACGGTCCCATACATCTATTGGCTCATTTCCGGGATCTTTCTCTGGTTTTTTCTGCAACCGTCCGTTATTCAGGGATCGAAATCGATCTATTCACGGATTAAATTTATTGCCAAAATGAATTTTCCAATGAGTACGATACCGACCTATGTCATTTTTGAAAAATTTTATCAGCACTTGATGCTGACGGTGATCATCATTGGCATCTTGCAGTTTACTCCTTATAAAATCAGTCTTTATATGATTCAATTGCCGTATTTTATGTTTGCATCGCTTGCTTTTCTGATAGCGTTCTCGCTGATCACGTCGACATTTTCGACGATTATCCGTGATGTTCATCAGATTCTGATTTCATTTATGCGAATGCTTTTCTATTTGACGCCATTCCTATGGGAACCGTCGCGGCTAGCCCATCTGCCGCATATTGTGCATGAAATTCTTCTACTGAATCCGATGTATTATTTGGTTCAGGGTTATCGTTCAACACTTCTCGGAGTGTCATGGTACGAAATCGATCATTTGAGCTACACGATTTATTTCTGGGCAGCCGTCTTCGTTATGCTCCTGTTTGGATCTGTCGTTCACTTGAAATTTCGCGATCACTTTGTTGACTATTTATGAGGTGGATAAGCTTATGACTAAATCTGTCATTGTCAGTCATGTAACCAAAATTTATAAAATGTATAGCAAAAATTCCGATAAGCTGCTTGATCTTATCTCGCCGCGCAGCCACGGTAAGGCCTTTTATGCCTTGCAGGATATTAGTTTTGCTGCGGATGCGGGAGATGTCGTCGGTATTATCGGCGTCAACGGTTCGGGCAAATCGACGCTTTCCAATATTATTTCCGGGATCATTCCGCCAACATCCGGCAGCGTGGAAGTGCATGGAGAGGCTGCGCTGATAGCGATTCAATCCGGTTTAAAGGGCGAACTCAGTGGCCGCGAAAATATTGAATTGAAATGTCTGATGCTTGGATTTAATAAAAATGAAATTCGCGAGATGACGCCCCAGATCATTGATTTTGCGGATATTGGCGATTTTATTGATCAGCCGGTCAAATCGTATTCCAGTGGGATGAAATCACGACTCGGATTTGCCATTTCGGTTCATATTGATCCGGATATCCTCGTTATTGACGAAGCGCTCTCGGTCGGCGATCAGACATTCGCCGATAAATGTCTGGACAAGATGAATGAATTCAAGGAACAGGGGAAGACGATCTTTTTTATCAGCCACTCCATCGGCCAGATGAAACAGTTTTGCGAAAAGGCGCTTTGGATCCAATATGGGCAGGTTGAAAAATACGGAATGATGGCTGATGTCATGCCTGAATATGAGAAATTTATAAAGAAGTATAAAAAAATGAGCAAAGAGGAAAAAAAGATTTTTCAAGAGACCGTTCGCGAGAAACGCATGGCCAATGCTTAATGGGACTCTCAATAGGGAATAAAATCCGTCGCAAAAAAAATGCGGCGGATTTTATTTTTTCCTGCTATTTTAGGGGGATGAACTCTTTTCTAATAACCTGTTTATCAAGATCTAAAACCAACAATTTTGTGACGAAAGTCACTTTTTCAAAAAAAAAGGCTCCTTTTTTGCTTATTTATTGTATAGTAATAATATATAAGCGCTTACATTATGACTGACGTTATTGTGGAACCGCTTGCGAAAAATGCTGCTGCCCGATCCCGTTTATAAAAATGACTAATTGTGCATATTATGTGTGAACCAATAAGTGGTAAATGAGCGAAACCAATTTTCCAATAAGGGAGGGAGGATCTGCGTCTTTGAAGAGGAACCTCTGAGAAGACTGATCCGTAAAATTGATGATTCAAAAAAATTTGTTGAGAATTGCTGTGGAAAATCGGAAGACAGATCTTATTAAACTTCTGCAGAAACATCAAGTGGTCAGTGATCCAAGGGAGTTGACGGCCTGGACGCTCTCTGAACTTGAACAAGAATGGAAACGCTATCAAAAATGGGAAGCCAAAGATATTAGTTAGTTCGCTTGTCCTTTGTGGTAAAATATTGATCGCAAACTATGAATCTTTTTTATGTGAATGATTTCATTCAGTCTGTCTAAAAAGGTCAAGAAGGAAATCAGGTGATCCGCTTGAGCCATTCATTCAGCTTTAGCGATTATTATGGCAATCAGGTACAGTTAGCCCTTTCCAGCCTGCCTTTTTCCCGAGATCCCAGGCATATATGGGTCATTTGCCGTTTCCACCGGCAGTGGCTTTTAACGAGGCATAGGCGGCGCGGATTGGAATTTCCAGGCGGAAAAGTTGAACCCGGGGAAACTCCTGAGGACGCTGCGAACCGGGAGGTTTTCGAGGAAACAGGTGCCCGTGTCAGCAGGCTGAGGGTGCTCGGGCAATATCAGGTCAAGAGCAGAGAAGAATGTATCGTGAAGAATGTCTATTTTGCCGAAATCGATCGGATTAGTCTTCAAAAGGACTATTTGGAGACGGACGGTCCTTTCTTCGTCAGCAGACTTCCTGCTCACATCAAAACAGATAAACGTTACAGCTTTTTGATGAAGGATCAGGTTCTGACCGAGTCGCTGCAGATGATCCGTGAATCGAACTGGGCTGATTTTACTGATGTCTGAGCGGCCTCTGATACAGAAGAACGCTAAAAAAACATTGCAGCCTTTTTGACTGCAATGTTTTTTTAGCGTTGATTTTTATTTTTGACAGGCAATCATGGGCTGCCTTTTAGCAGACGATTGGCCCCGCAGCCCGGATAGCTTCGGCTGCCTCCGGAAAGTTCTTAAAATTATTTCTGAATTTCAGAACCAATTGCTTCGCGGACACCTGATAAGCGGACTGGTCTGCCCAGGTTTCCCAAGGCAGCAAGACCTTATCTGGAATCCCTGCACAGGTTTTCGGAATGTGCAGGCCAAATATCGGGTCGGTGATGGTTTCGGACTCAGCAAGTTCACCGTCAAGAGCGGCCTCTATCATTCGACGGGTGTAAGCGAGCTCCATTCGTTTGCCAATGCCGTAAGGTCCGCCGGTCCAACCGGTGTTGACCAAATAGGCGTTCACGTGGTGTTTCTTGATACGCTCTCCCAGCAGTTCGGCATAGACCGCCGCAGGCAAAGGCATAAAGGGTGATCCGAAACAGGTGGAGAATGTCGCTTCCGGATCGGTGACGCCACGTTCTGTCCCGGCCAGTTTGCTTGTATAGCCGGATAGAAATTGATACATGGCTTGTTCGGGCGTCAGAATACTGATTGGCGGCAATACACCGAAGGCATCTGCCGTTAAAAAGATGATGCTGTCCGGTTGTCCGCCAACGCTAGGAATGACGGCATTAGGCACATTTTCCAATGTATAAGCGGCACGGGTATTCTCTGTCAGCGTGCCATTATTATAATCCGGTTTCCGATCATCATAATGGAACGCAACGTTTTCCAGAACGGTGCCAAATTGAATGCTATGATAAATTTGCGGTTCCTTTTTCTCTGAGAGGCGGATTGTTTTTGCGTAGCAGCCGCCTTCAATGTTGAAAATTCCGTTGTCTGACCAGCCATGCTCGTCATCGCCTATCAGATCACGGTCGGATGAGTTGGAGAGGGTTGTTTTCCCAGTTCCTGATAATCCGAAAAATAGAGCAGTATGCCCCTTTTGATCCTGATTGGCTGAGCAATGCATGGCCATGACACCTTTTTGCGGCAGCAGGAAATTCATCACGGTAAAGATTGATTTTTTAATTTCTCCGCCATATTCGGTTCCGCCAATCAGAACAACGCGATGTGTGAAAGAAATGATGATAAACGCTTCGGAACGCGTTCCGTCAATCAGCGGATCAGCTTTGAAACCGGGAGCGGCAAGAACGGTGAAGTCCGGTTGATGAGCCTTCAATTCATCCGCAGTCGGTACAATAAAAAGTTGATTGCAAAATAGGTTCTGCCAAGCGTATTCATTAACGACTTGAATAGACAGACGATAGGCTGGATCCGCGCCGGCGAATCCCTTAAAAATAAACCGGTCGGGCGCTTGATTCAAATAGCGAATCACCTTTTGATACAGATTCATGAAAATAGTGTCACTTATCGCTTGATTACGGGTCCAATCAATCTTGTCTTTTGTCAATGCATCTTTGACAAAGAATTTGTCTTCCGGGGAACGTCCGGTGTATTTGCCGGTTGTTACAGCCAAAGCCCCTTTGTCGGTTAAAACGCCTTCATTTTTTGATAACGCTGTCTGAATCAATTCTGGAACCGAGAGATTAGTAAATGTGTTCTTTGGTCTGAATAATTCCGAGATCGCCAGATTAGGTAAGGTTGCATTCATAAGAAACATCCCTTTCCGTCATTAGATTGAAGATAATCAATGGAATTAGTATAACACATTAAATAAAATATAACACAATATATTTCACAGCACTAAAAAGTAGTTTGATAAAAATTTCACATAAACGAAAAAGAATATAGAAAGCGCTTTCACATCTTTATTATATACTCTCCAAACGGATTTGTTAATCCATTGCGGTCTTCCTTTATGAATTTTAATTCCGACTTCAAAAGCCGAGTTTCAGTCGATCGAAAATCTCGTTGACAGGTTTAATCCCCTGTTGTATCATAGGAATAATAATACGGCTGCTCTTATTCCGAGTAGGCGGAGGGACAGGCCCGATGAAGCTCGGCAACCGGCCAGAAATGGCACGGTGCTAACCTGCAGGAAGATATTCCTGATAATAAGAGGCGCGCGAGATGCGAAGGAGTAGGCCTTATCCTCAATTGGACTGGGCTTTTTTCATGCCTTGAAAACAAAAGTAAAAAGGGTCGGAGTACCGTGTGATTGATAGTGGGGAAACGAGCTTGTTGATTTCCACTTTTTCGGATACATTCAGCAGCTGTTTTCTCCGGACGATTTTTTATCAACCTCATATAATGTTTGAAAGGCAGGGTGAATGTTTATGGCTGGGAAATACTCAAGAAGACTGTTTACATCAGAATCGGTGACAGAGGGCCATCCAGATAAAATCTGTGATCAGATTTCTGATGCCATTCTAGATGAATTATTAAAGGGCGATCCAAACGCCCGTGTAGCCTGCGAAACGGTTGTGAATACGGGTCTCGTTTTGGTTACCGGAGAGATATCGACCTCGACCTATGTGGATATTCCGAAAGTGGTACGCAAAACAATTAAGGAAATCGGCTATAATGATGCAAAATACGGTTTTGATGCATCAAATTGTGCCATTCTGACTTCGATAGAAGAACAATCGGCTGATATTGCTCAAGGCGTCAATCAAGCACTCGAGGCAAGAGAAGGAACGATGAATGATAGTCAGATTGAGGCGATTGGTGCAGGTGACCAAGGGTTGATGTTTGGTTTCGCAGTGAATGAAACGCCTGAACTGATGCCGCTTCCGATTTCACTGGCACATAAGCTGGCGAGGCGTCTGGCAGATGTACGCAAAAATAGTGAGATCGGTTATTTGCGCCCAGACGGAAAGACACAGGTAACTGTCGAGTATGATGAAGATGGGCATCCGGCACGTGTGGATACCATCGTTGTTTCGGCACAGCATGATCCGGAAGTCACCGAGGAGCAGATAAAAAAAGATATTCGTGAAAAAGTGATCAAACCTACTGTTCCGTCTGATTTAATTGATGACAATACTAAATTTTTTATTAATCCGACCGGGCGTTTTGTTATCGGCGGTCCTCAGGGAGACGCTGGTCTGACTGGGCGTAAGATTATCGTTGATACTTATGGCGGCTATGCACGGCATGGTGGCGGTGCGTTTTCCGGCAAAGATGCGACGAAGGTCGATCGATCGGCGTCCTATGCCGCGCGTTACGTTGCAAAAAATATTGTTGCGGCCGGTCTGGCTGAGAAGGTCGAGGTTCAGCTGGCTTATGCCATTGGTGTGGCTCAGCCGGTATCCATTTCTGTCGATACATTTGGAACGGGGAAAGCGTCTGAGGAGCAGCTCGTTTCACTGATTCGCGGCAATTTTGATTTGCGCCCGGCAGGTATCATCCGGATGCTGGATCTGAAGCGCCCGATTTATCGCCAGACGGCGGCCTACGGACATTTCGGCCGTACGGATATTTCACTTCCTTGGGAGAAAACAGATAAAGCTGCCCTGCTCAGGCAGCAGATTCTAAGTAATGCGAATTAAATCAAGAAATGCAGCCGGTCTTATACTTGTATAAAACCGGTTTTTGAGTTCTGCATAATTTTAATTAATGGCGCTCAGAATGTTTTGATGACATCAGGCCGTGAAGTTTATTTTCTTTCATAAAAAAGTATGTCTAGTTCCAGTGGGGTATAATAATGGATAAGGGACAATTAGCCGAGTTTTCTGCGAATAATAGAGATTGAATGAACGGACAAGGAGGTCTTTGCATGGCAGCACCATCCACGCCGTTGCGGTTAATGAGCCAAATCTACAGAAAAGTACTTCCGTGTGTGCATCACGAGCTTGCAAGGTGGAAAGAGCGGGCTCAGCATATTCCAGATCCTGAACTGCGGAAGCAGGCTCTGGACAGCATTAAAAGTAAAACCTTTCATTGTGAGGGGGGCTCGATTTACGGGCTGCTGGCTGGAGACAATAGGGAGGAAGTTATCAAGTTTATCGTTGCTTATCAAACGATCAGTGACTATCTGGATAATCTCTGTGATCGCAGTATATCTCTTGATCCGCAAGATTTTCGGAACTTGCATGAGTCAATGATTCACGCATTGACTCCAGGCACGCCAGAATTGGATTATTACCGGGGCAGAAAGACGGGTTCTGACGGCGGTTATTTGTCAGCCCTGGTTGCGACCTGTCAAGATGTCCTGTCCCGGCTGGATAATTATCCGGTCATCGTTTCGGCTCTGCATGAACTCGCCGGTTTTTATTGCGATCTGCAGGTCCATAAGCATGTGGAAAAGGATCAGCGGGTACCGCGGCTGATTGCCTGGTTTCAGAAATATAAGAGCCAGCTGCCGGAAATGAGCTGGTATGAATTTGCCGCTTGTTCCGGTTCAACGCTTGGCATTTTTTGCCTGGTCTCCTATGCAGCTTCGAGAGGAAAAACGATGAATCAGCAGCTGGTTAGTACGATCAAGAACAGTTATTTTCCATGGGTGCAGGGACTGCATATCCTGATGGATTATTTTATCGATCAAGAAGAGGATCGCGAGGAAGGCGATTTGAACTTCTGCTTCTATTACGGGAGTGAACAGGAGATGTTTGGCCGCTTTAATCATTTTATTGAAGAAGCGGACGCAGCAATCGCAGCGATGCCGGATAAAAATTTTCATAAGATGATCAATCGTGGCCTGCTTGGAATTTATCTGGCAGATCGTAAAGTGGCACGGCAACGCAATGTGCGCATTCTTGCGCGTAGGCTGATGCGCCGCTCCGGCTCAAGCGCTCTCTTTTTCTTCGTGAATGGCTGGGTCTATCGTCGTCTGCGGCAAAGCATCTGAAGCTCAGCATGGAATAGAAAAAGCGATTGCCCATCTGCGGGTGATCGCTTTTTTCGGCTTATCCGATTGAACAGAGATTATTCTTCAATTATGGACGGCACTGTTTTGATAAAATTTTCCTTGCCAGCTGTCGCGCCGCTTCATCTCATTGTCAATCGCATCAAGGACTTCCCATTTATTCATGCTCCACATCGGCCCGATCATCAAATTAGCCGGTCCGTCTCCCGTCAGTCGATGGATGACCAGTTGCGGTGGCAGGATTTCCAATTGATCGCAAACGAGGTTCACATAGGTACTGAAATCAAGAAAACGCAGGAGCCCCTTTTCATATTGTTTGACCATTGCCGTCTTTTTCAGGAGATGCAGCAGATGAATTTTAATCCCCTGAACGTCCAGACGCGCGACAGCCGCCGCGGTTTCCATCATCATCTGCGGCGTTTCTTTTGGCAGGCCGTCAATGATGTGAACACAGACCGGTATATTTGCCCGCCGCAGCTTCGCCGTACCCTTTACGAAACAGGGATAATCATGTGCCCGGTTGATCAGCCGTCCGGTTTCATCATGGACGGTCTGAAGGCCGAGCTCCACCCAGAGGCAGGTGCGCTGGTTCAATTCTGCCAGATAATCGACAACATCGTCCGGCAGGCAGTCCGGCCGAGTCGCAATCGACAGACCGACAACACCCGGTTGTTCCAGAATGACTTCAAAGCGTTCCCGCAGAACATCCACCGGGGCATAGGTATTGGTGAAAGCCTGAAAAAAACCAATGTATTGATGCGCATGCGGCCATTTTTTCAGCATGCGTGCTTTAATCGTTTCAAATTGGGTGACCAAATCCTCACGTCGGTCTCCGGCAAAATCACCGGAGCCGCTCTGGCTGCAGAAGGTGCAGCCGCCATAGGCAACCTTACCATCCCGGTTCGGACAATCGAATCCGCCATCGAGCGGCACCTTGAAAACCTTCTCACCGAATTTATTTCTTAAATAAGTATTCCATGTATAGTAACGTTTATCTGGACCGAAATGCTCCGGCCATGATTGTTTGGACATAATCGCTCCTTTAAAGCTTTGATTTCTCTCTATTAAAAAGTGTAACAAAATTAACCAGAGAGTTAAAGGATCGAGGTAAGCCGGCGGATGGAAAAAGTCAAGTTGACATTTGCTGGTGAATTACATAAAATGGAATACAAAACGATCAATCAATAGCGATTAAAGACAGTGACAAGGAAAAGTAACCCTGTGATATTGCTTCAGAGAGCCGGTAGTGGGTGTGAACCGGTGCAAATCAGCGGGTGAACTCGCCTTCGAGTCGCAGCGTGTCCTTCATTGGACATGTTTTGCCGAATCTTCCACGTTAAGGGATCAAGTGAGTTTCTGACCGAAGTCGGGCAGAAAACTAATTTGGGTGGTACCGCGGGAATTGACATCAACCTCTCGTCCCTGACAGAATTGTTAAGGACGGGAGGTTTTTATGTTTTATTAGGAAGTGTTTTTTCAAAAAGGAGGAATGACTTGTGGCTCTGGCGTTTGATCATCAAAAAATAGAGGCAAAATGGCAGGCATACTGGGACGCGCATCAGACATTCAAAACGGACGATGCCGAGGATAAACCGAAATACTATGTGCTGGATATGTTCCCCTATCCATCGGGAAAGGGTCTGCATGTCGGTCATCCGGAGGGTTATACGGCAACCGATATTCTTGCCCGGATGAAGAGAATGCAAGGCTTCGATGTCCTGCATCCGATTGGCTGGGATGCATTCGGTCTTCCGGCAGAACAATATGCGCTGGATACGGGGCATGATCCGGCAAAATTTACAGAACAAAATATTCAGACTTTTAAACGGCAAATTAAATCTTTAGGTTTCTCATATGATTGGGATCGCGAAATAAATACGACGGATCCCGAGTATTATAAGTGGACACAATGGATTTTTCTGCAACTTTATAAAAAGGGGCTGGCCTATATGGCTGAAGTGCCGGTCAACTGGTGCCCGGCACTCGGCACGGTTCTGGCGAATGAAGAAGTCATTGACGGGAAAAGCGAACGCGGCGGTTTTCCGGTCATTCGTAAACCGATGAAGCAGTGGATGCTGCGGATCACCGCTTATGCAGAACGCCTGATCAGTGATCTTGATGAACTGGACTGGCCGGACAGCATCAAAGAAATGCAGCGCAATTGGATTGGACGTTCGGAAGGCGCGGAGGTTGTTTTTGCCGTTGACGGACATCCGGAAGCACAGGTGACCGTGTTTACAACTCGTCCGGATACCTTATTCGGCGCTACATATATGGTCCTTGCACCGGAACATCAATTGGTCGATAAGATCGTGACGCCTGAGCAGAAAGCACAGATTGATACCTACCGCGCGGAAGTTGCCGCCAAGAGTGATCTTGAGCGCACAGATCTGGCGAAAACAAAGACGGGTGCCTTTACCGGAGCCTATGCAGTCAACCCGGTGAACGGACGCAAAATTCCAATCTGGATTGCCGACTATGTCCTGATTACTTATGGATCCGGTGCCATTATGGCGGTTCCGGGTCATGACAGCCGCGACTATGAATTTGCTAAGAAATTCGACCTGCCGATTATTGAAGTCGTTGCGGGCGGCGATCTGTCGAAAGAAGCGTATAGTGGCGAAGGAAAACACGTCAATTCCGGATTCCTTGACGGTCTCGGAAAAACAGAAGCGATCAGTAAAATGATTGACTGGCTGGAAGAGCACAAAGTTGGCACACGAAAAATTACGTACAGACTGCGGGACTGGCTGTTCAGCCGTCAGCGCTATTGGGGCGAACCGATTCCGATTATCCATATGGAGGATGGCACCATGCAGGCGGTGAAGGAAAAAGATCT
Organism: Sporolactobacillus sp.; assembly: GCA_047718855.1. GTDB lineage: Bacteria > Bacillota > Bacilli > Bacillales > Sporolactobacillaceae > Sporolactobacillus. The sequence continues at coordinate 21,309 of JBDNRY010000003.1, forward strand.
GCCGCTGCGTCTGCCGAAGATGAAGAACATCAAACCGTCAGGAACCGGTGAATCTCCGCTGGCCAATGCTGAGGACTGGATTAATGTTACGGATCCGGACACGGGCATGAAAGGACGCCGCGAGACCAATACCATGCCGCAATGGGCCGGCAGCAGCTGGTACTTTCTGCGCTACGTCGATTCGTCTAACAAGGAAAAAATTGCCGATCCGGAAAAGCTGAAACGCTGGCTGCCCGTTGACCTCTATATTGGCGGTGCCGAACATGCGGTTCTGCATCTGCTCTATGCCCGTTTCTGGCATAAAGCACTCTATGATCTGGGGATTGTGCCGACCAAGGAGCCCTTCCATAAACTGGTTAATCAGGGGATGATCCTCGGCGGCAACCATGAGAAGATGAGTAAGTCCAAGGGAAATGTCGTTAATCCTGACGATATCGTCGCCTCGCATGGTGCGGATACCCTTCGCCTCTATGAAATGTTTATGGGCCCGATTGACGCGGCTATCCCTTGGTCGGAAAAAGGGATCGACGGTGCCCGCCGGTTCCTGGATCGTGTGTGGCGGCTATTTGTGGATGCAGATGGCAATTGTTCGACAGCCATTTCTGACGCGGCTACTCCGTCAAGTGAATTTGACAAAGCCTATCATCAGACGGTGAAAAAAGTAACCGATGATTTTGAAATACTGCATTTTAACACGGGCATCGCCCAGATGATGACTTTTATCAATGATGCTTATAAGCAGGAGCAGATTCCAAGAGCGATTGCAGAAGGATTTGTTCAGCTGCTTTCACCGGTTGCTCCGCATCTCAGCGAAGAATTGTGGGCATTGCTCGGGCACGACCAATCCATTGAAAAGTCGACTTGGCCAAGCTATGATCCGGCCAAACTTACTGAAAAACAAATTGAGATTATTGTGCAAATCAATGGAAAAATTCGCGCTCGACTGACAGTTGACAAAGGAACATCACGAGAAGAGCTCCAGGGAAAGGCAATGCAGGAACAGAATGTGACAGCCAATCTCGAAGGAAAATTGATTAAAAAAATGATTGTCGTGCCGGATAAACTTGTAAACATCGTTGCACGATAAATATGTCGGTTATCTTTATGCTTCAATGGATGGTTTCTGTCGAATGAATCCGACAGAAAAATAAAAAAGGCAGCAAGCAGCTGGTCCCTCAGCCGCTCGCTGCCTTTTTTCAGGATGATGGCCTGAGGGCTCGATTTTTAGCCCGACAGGCCATTTATC
>JBDNRY010000003.1:22654-184166 GCA_047718855.1 Sporolactobacillus sp.
CGCAGAAGAGGACAGGTTATCCGCAGAAGAGGACAGGTTATCCGCAGAAGAGGACAGGTTATCCGCAGAAGAGGACTCGTTCTGCAGTTCTCGCTCATCGTTCTGCAGTTCAGGCACGTCGTTCTGCAGTTCTCGCATGTCGTTCTGCAGTTCAGGCACATCGTTCTGCAGTTCTCGTTCGCAAATTTTTTATTCAAATTGTGTCTAATATTTTTTGGAAAATAGAGTGGATGAGAGCTGCCAAAGTGGTTTTGCTACGGCCATTTCAGACAAATTATTTCAAATAAACACAATATCTACAATTATTGTTTTATCGATTGTGGTAAAATACTAAGAGTTGCGGACTGAATCCGGGTTCTATTTTTCCGGAATTACCGCTTGGAAGTATAATCAATCTGTCGTAGTGATTGATGAATTACAGCCGAACAGGCTTCAGGAGCGTAAAGCGATGACTGCATCAAAAATGATTCGTGGGACGATGATTCTAACAGTCGCCACTTTTTTCGCAAAATTTCTCGGGATTTTCTTTGTCATTCCTTATCAGGCGATGGCAGGTATTGAAGGAAACTATCTTTATACAATGTCTTATACTCCGTATTCGATCATCCTCAGTATTTCGACAATGGGGCTGCCACTCGCCGTCTCGAAATTTGTGTCTAAGTATAATGCTTTAGGCGATTATGAATCTGGAAGACGGCTGTTCCGCACAGGGATTGTGCTGATGTCACTGACGGGATTAGCCGGGTTTCTACTTGTGTTTTTCGGCTCTCCATGGTTCGTTACACTGTATAATGTTCCCATCTCGAATTATGCCAATGTTGTCTTAGTCATGCGCGTCTGCAGCATTGCCATTCTGATTGTCCCTGTGATGAGCCTGATGCGTGGCTATTTCCAGGGCTTTCAGTCGATGGGTCCGACGGCGATTTCGCAGGTTCTCGAACAGGTTTGGCGGGTCGGGTTTATCTTATTAAGTACATTTATCATTATCAAAATCATGCACGGTTCAGCTGTAACTGCCGCTGTTTTTGCGACCTTCGCCGCCTTTATTGGTGCAGTAGCCGGACTCTATGTGATGCTTCACTATTGGGTGAAGCGCAGGCCCTATATTAAAAAAATGGAGGCCTCGCAGAAAAACGGACAGCAGCGCTATAAAATGCGGCTGCCTGCCATGTATAAAGAATTGATTACTTACGCGATTCCCTTTGTCGGCGTCGGGATTGCCATGCAGCTCTATCAATTGCTTGATCAGGTCATGGCTTACCACTACCTCGAGTACTCCAAACAAATTAGTACAGTAATCATCACCGATTTGACGATGAATGATCAAAAAATGGTGATGATTCCGGTGACGCTGGCCACATCGCTTGCTGTCAGCGCGGTTCCGGCGATTATTGTTTCTTACACAAAAGGGGATCTGCGGGACGTCAACCATAAAATTACGGAGGCACTGCAGCTTGTCCTTTTTCTGACCGTTCCGGCGGCTATGGGAATGTCCGAGCTCGGCTATATGGTGCATGGATTGCTCTATAACGTGGCCCCAGGAGATCACCTTGAAATCGGCGGTCCGATACTCACCTGGTATTCCCCCTCGGCGATATTCTTTTCACTTTTTCAAGTCGGTGCATCGATTCTTCAGGGGATCAATCATCAACGCGTGACGCTTGTGGCTCTAGGCATTGGTGTTCTGGCTAAAGTAATGACTAATCCAATTTGTATGAAATTATTCGGTATGGTCGGGCCGATCATTGCTACCGACCTCGGTTATCTGATTTCGATTGTCATTATTCTGGTGGCTGTCCGAAAAGCGACGGATTACCGTTTCTCATTAATTTCCAGCCAGTTTATTCATATTATTGTTTATACGGCGGTAATGATGCTGGCGATCCGGCTGATTTTCTTCTTATTCGGCGGAGCAATTCCTCATAGCCGCTGGGGTGCTTTGCCCGTGATCACCATTAGCGTGATCGTCGGTGCCTTGATTTATTTGCTGCTGGCTAAGTGGACGGGCTTGCTGCGTAAAATCATGGGCAGAACACGTTCGAAAACGGCAAAAGAAAATTAAGAGCACAAATTAAAGGCATTAGAAAAACTGGGCAAAAATCGCCCAGTCCTTTGACTTGCAGGTATGCTCCAGGAACTCGCTTGCCGCGGGCAGTCTGAGAGCCTCCTCGGACAGACACGAGTCTGCGGGGTCTCTCTTAGCCTGCTCTTCCCGCAGGCGTCTCGTTTCTTCGCTTCCCTGCTCTATTTTTTATACTTTTCTTAACGCATAAAAAAACTTCGGCGGATTGAATGCCGAAGCTTTTTCTTTTTACCTAGGGCCGCCTGGGCCGGGACCTGGCGGAACTGGAATGCCCAGACGCCACTCGATCTGACGCAATCTTTGATTGATCTGTCTGATTTCGCGTTCCATCCGATCCTGGCGTCTTTCAATCTGTCTCAGCCGCTGCTCGAATGGATTTCCCCCTGGTCCGGGGAAGATCTGCCGGACAGGCGGCACACGTGTATCTCCCTGTTCTTCGGATGGTGGCCAAGCGAAACTTTGATCAACGTATGACTCGGTACCGTTCGTGAAGGCGTAGGGGAAGGGGGTATCACTGGAAACATAGCCTTGCGCGCCCGGTTGCTGTGGCAGCCCAGGAATACTCATACCTCCCTGGGAAAATTCGCGTGAATTGAAAGAAGGATTGGCCGCTTCTGAATTGAAATTTTGATCATTCCGGATGTTCTGTTGAAACATAACGAATGATTCACTCCTTATTCTGCAATCTAAGTTACACTCATCAATATATGAACGTCCGTGATATTTGACTATTTTGTTTGCCAACTTTTCGTTGGAACGCATTAGGTGCAGGGGCGTACTTTGCCCATCAGCTCACTTCATTCAATCAGAAAAATAAAAGAACTGCCTTTGAGGCAGTTCACGAAATTTTCACTCTTTTGCGGGTCACAGTCCATTGACCTTTTTTCGGACTCTTTACAAGTTCATTATACGTGAGAATATTTAAGTCTCGCTGCATCGTTCTCTGTGTCATATCAAATTCTTCAACCAGCTCTTTCGTCGAGACAGTACCTTGTCTGCGTATAAAGAGATAGACAGACTTAACGCGATTTAGCATACGATCAGTTGAAGGACTCAAGTCACCACTCCCCAAAATTTTTATCAATAAAAGCGTTGCCTTGTATTGATTGAAAAATCATCCGACGATGGAAATATGGGTGTTGAAACTAGAAGGCATTGCAACATGTTTTAAATAAATATCTCTTTTAAAATAAATATACCGCTATCCAAAGAAAAGTCAAATGTATTTTTTGTTTTTTACAAAAATTTAGGATTAAGCTCAGTGGAAAACAATGACTCAGACCCTCATGTGATCCGATGATACGGGCTGCTTATGGACCATCTGAAGCACATTTTCCAGTATTTTCATTCCTGAATCACCGCTTAGCGACATAATCGATTCTGGATGAAATTGGACAGCCGCAATCGGTAAATTCCGATGTTCGACAGCCATGACAATACCGTCTTCCGATCGGGCGGTCACCTTTAGCTGATCAGGAATCGCAGAAGCCTCGATCGAATGATAGCGGCCTGCTTTAAAGGATTTCGGTAAGCCTTGGAATAGTGCCGATTGCTGATCGGGCAGGATGACGGATGCTCGGCCGTGCGCCGGAATTGGAAGAACATCGAGCTCTCCGCCGAAATAACGGACAATCCCTTGAAGACCAAGGCAAATGCCGAAGATTGGCAGATGTTTTTCAATACAAAGACGGATCGTTTCGTCCATATTGAAACGAGAGGGTTCCCCAGGCCCCGGAGAGAGTACAACCAGATCGATAGACTCACTTTCATTTTCAATCAACAGACGAGCAGATGGACTGCGGACAACGGTGACCTCGGCACCGAGTGTCTGAAAATAACTGGACAAGGTGTGAACAAATGAATCCTCATGGTCGACAAAAAGCAAATGGAGATTTTTCCCTGACAATTTCGTCTCCTTTTTTCTCGTGACGGGATAATCGGATTCCGGTTCTTTGAGGGCTTCCAGTAGCGCCTCGGCCTTAGTCAGCGTTTCCTGTTCTTCTCTTTCCGGGTTCGAAGCATAGAGCAGCGTTGCGCCCACACGAATCTTGGCGATGCCGTCCTGAAGCTGCAGGCACCGGAGCGTCAAACCAGTATTCATACTTCCATCGAATCCGATCCATCCGGCAGCTCCGCCGTACCAGCCACGCGGCGACTTTTCATGATTTTCAATCCATTTAATGGCCTCAAGCTTCGGCGCTCCGGTAATCGTTACTGCCCACATATGGCTGATGAACGCATCAATGGCGTCAAAATTCGGGCGAATCTGGCCTTTAATATGGTCGACCGTATGAAAAAGGTGGGAATAAGCTTCAATCTGACGCCGTCCGACAACCCGGACTGAACCAGGGACACAGATTCGTGATTTATCGTTACGATCGACATCCGTGCACATCGTTAATTCTGATTCTTCTTTTGCTGAATCGAGCAGCGTCTTGATTTGCTCAGCATTTTCAATAACGGAGCCAAGACGTTTGATCGTTCCTGAGATCGGACAGGTTTCGACCGATGAACCTTCCACTCTGACGAACATTTCAGGTGAGCAGCCGATCAGATATTGCCCCTGATCCAGATGAATCAGGAAACCATAGGGGCTGGGGTTAATTTGTTGAAGACGTTTGAAGATAGCGGAAGGTAGGCTTTTGCAGGGCTGAGCGATTACACGGCTGGGGACGACTTCAAAGAGATCGCCCTTTTTAAAGGCTTGTTTGGCTTCACGAACGATCGCTGCATAGTCGCCTTTTTTATCGGCGAACGCATCTGCGGAGGCTCCCTCGTATGATCCAGGCCGATCAATTCTTCCGTCTCGTGCGAGCTTTTCCGTTGTCCAGTTGCCAAAACTGAATTCGTAAGCAATCTGATAAGCCTCATTTTTTTCACGATCAACAATAGTCAGCTTATCAGGAAGATAGAGCTGCAGGTCGTTCTGATTGGCTTCCCTTTTTTTAGATAGCGGAAAGGACTCGAACTGCCGGATCAGATCGAACCCGAAGGAACCATACAAACCAAGAAAGTGATCATCGGTGTGAAAAAGCTGCTGTAGTTTTCTCAATAGGGAAAATAGAGATGGCTGCCTTGTCCGATTCTCTTCTTTCAGGAAGGGTCTCTCCTCGTCGCTTTTCTGAATGGTACCGGTCAGATCGCCACAATCATTTTTTTTGAATGAATAGGCTGGGTCGCTTAAAAACTTTTCGAGATAGTCGACAAGAAGACGACCACGGGCATTCAGCGCAGAAATCCGGAAAGTGTTTGCTTTAGCGGTGATCGACAGCGGCGGATTAATAAAGCCGATGTCCCATCTGGAATAACGGCCGGGGAAATGATAAGTGCTGGCGAAAAGGGCTCCCTTGTGGTCATCGAGCAAACGAATTAATCTTGAAACAGCTGCGTCTGCGGTAACGGGAATTTGACTGCGCGAAATATGCAGGCCGTTGCCTGCTGAATAAACGGTGGATGACTGCAAGCAGTCACTTGAGAATAAATTCATGTGAGGACCCCCTGTATAAAATGTTTTATACAGAAGAGCAATGGATGACAAAATAGAAACAGCAGAAATAAGGATCTCTTATGAAACCCCTCTCTTGCTTCTCTTCTGATCTCGGCTCTTCTCTACTTGGCTCAATCTCTGCTAATACCTTTACTGTATGACGATAAAATGTGTTTAAATATTAACACTGCATCTTGAAAATAGCAACTGAAAATCTGAATCGAATCGTTAAAATCTCTTCTGGCAGAGAAAATGATCCCCGGTTGTGGCCGAAAAAAGCCCCTCACATAAAGTGACGGGCGGGGTGAAGCAATCTCTGTCTATGATCTTTATCTAGGGAAGACGTCCCCGGAAAGGTAGCGTTCTCCAGTATCGTTAATCATGCAGACAACGACATCTTCCGGTTTATAACGTTTAGCCACCTGCAAAGCGACAAACACGGAGGCACCAGAGGAAGGGCCACAAAGGATGCCCTCTTCGCTTGCCAGCCGCCGTGTGATTTCAAAGGCGTCCTCATCGCTGACCTGCATGATTTCATCGATAATTGAAAGATCCATCGTCTTTGGAACAAAACCGGGACTGGTGCCGACAATTCGATGCCGGCCCGGCTTGCCGCCAGAAAAAACGGGTGATCCGGCGGGCTCACAGATGTGTATGGTCAAATTTGTGAACGCCTTTTTCAAGGCTGTACCGGCGCCCGTTATGGTTCCACCGGTTCCTGCCGTACCAATAAAGGCGGAAAGCGGCTTCCCGATTGTTTTCATGTCTTCGATGATTTCTGGAGCGGTTGTTTTGCGATGGGCATCGGGATTCGCCGAATTTGTAAATTGCATCGGCATAAAACTGTTAGGAATCTGCTGCACGAGCTCCTCAGCCTTCCGAATCGCCCCAGGCATTTTTTCGCTGGACGGGGTAAGAATCACTTTTGCACCCAGTGCTTGCAACAGATGCACCCGTTCCTCTGTCATGGAGTCCGGCATGACAATCATTGCCTGATAGCCCCTGGCAATGGCGTTCATCGCCAGTCCGATTCCCATATTGCCTGAGGTTGGTTCAATAATGGTCGCCCCCTGTTTCAGAAGACCGTCTTTTTCGGCTTCGATAATCATATTCCGGGCAGCACGATCCTTGACGCTTTTTGTCGGATTAAAGTATTCGAGTTTGGCATAGATTGCTGCCCCATTGGGATCAGGCAGCCGATTAAGCCGAACCATGGGTGTTTTTCCAACGAGCTGATCGATTGAATCTACTATTTTCATTAAAACGGACCTCTTTCTCTCACTTAAACTGCAGCCTGTCGAATCACGACGAGACTGTTTCTTGCGTCAAGCAGCGGATCAGCAGTATGAGGAGTCGAATCCAACTGCCGAATCATCTATAATTAGAAGAATCGTTAAAAAGATTACAATTACTACTTATTATACAGGAATTCACTGATAAATAACGACAGATTCATTATTTTACCATTCCAGAATGCGCGATTCCAAATTTGATCATACAAGGAGAGGAAAATCAATGGACACTCATTATTTTTTGGGAATGGAAGTACCCGAACAGGCGCGCTCATTTTTTCAGCAGACAAGCCAACGTTTGAAAGCGGTATGCTCTTATCGAAACTGGACGGATTCAGCGGACTACCACCTGACCCTCTTCTTTTTCGGCGCGCTCTCAGATGGGCAGGTGGATCGGTTACTGCCCTTATTTGAAAAGGTGTCTGCGGCGACGGTGTCATTTCCACTCCGATTGTCAGGAGTGAATGGTTTCGGAGATCCGGCCCATCCGCGCGTGATCTACATGGGTCTTGAACATTCCCCACAGCTGCATTTGCTGCGAAAAAAATTGGAGCGATCCCTCGTTGAAACGGGTATAAGAATGGAGACGCGTCCTTTTCATCCGCATATGACCTTAGCGAGGCGCTGGATAGCAGGCAATCCAATCGCCAAGCCGGCGGCGGATGAATCAATGTCCTGCCGGGGCTGGACCGCCAGACAAATCGTATTATTTAAAGTCTGCCCAGGCTGTAAGCCGCGTTATTCGATTGTGGCAGCCTTTCCGTTTTCCACTTGAATCGTTTTTTGTTATACAATAAGGACGGAATAAGAAAAAGGTGGCAACAGAATGGCGCAACTCGTAAAAATCATGCAATGCGCTTCGCGTTATCAAACCGATCTGCTTCGTTATGCGCATCGTTTTATCTGGCTGAGAAACAGACGAGCCGAGCAGTGGGGATTGGATCAGGGGCAGGCTCAAGCGCGGACTCTTCATCCGAACGATGACCGGAATAAGCAGGAAGCATTTAATGACTGGTTATTTGAAATGCAGCTGAAGTGGGCCAGCAGCACGGCTGAGGAACAATCGCAATTGCCGGAGGAGATCGAGAAACAGCGATGGATCACGGAGCTCATTCGCGAAGTTAATGACCTCGCCTTCTTTTTCTACCGACCGGTATTTTTGGCTAAAAATGCGGAGATTCAACTGGATTCCTTGCTGATCACTAGTGATACGCTCTGGTGCATTCTGCCGATTTTTGGCGAAGAGGGCAGTGTTTTTCAGGAGATGTCAGACAGAAAATGGCGGGAGATAAGGACTGGGGGGTCGCATGAACGCCTTAATCCGCGGATCGCTTTGAAGCGTACGCGACAAGTTATCGCTTCCTTTCTAAAAAACTATGAGCTGGAAATGGATCTGAATATGGTTCTTTATGCTCCTGACAGTTTTATTGAATTTGTTGAAGAAGATCGGCATTTGATCTGCATCGATCGGCGCAGCAAGGGAGACTGGCATCGGGAATTATCACAGCAATCCTTTTTATTTAAAAGAAAGCAGTTTGAAACCGTTCAAAAATTGCTTGATCATTGCCAGACTGAAGCTGTTCGCCGTTCGCCTGATCTTCTTTTATAAAAATTCCAGCAGATCCCATGTGTTTGGCAGTATAATTAGGGATAAAGAGATTGTTCATTTCGAGCGAAAGTGGTATATTTTTAACCATGAGTCTGTGAACAACCTGATTTTTGGAGATAAAGGCGGCCTGGTTTGATGCGATTTTTTGATAGTGAGGAATGGAATCTTTCGTCTGCCGGCGGAATGACTGGTGAAGCATATCTTGCAGAATCGGGAAATAATAAATTGTTTATAAAGCGCAATACTTCTCCTTTTCTGGCCGTGCTTTCGGCGGAAGGCATCGTTCCTAAATTGCTGTGGACTCAGAGAATGAGCAACGGCGATGTGCTGACTGCGCAGACATGGACGAAGGGCAGAGTTCTGAAGCCGAATGAAATGGGATCAAACCAGGTGGCCGATCTCCTTAAAAAAATCCATACATCGGAGCCGCTGCTATTAATGTTGCAGCAAATCGGCAAAAGAGCCGTGCCGACTGAGCAGATTTACAATCGATTGGTTTGTCAGGCAGAGGGGCGAATGCAGACACAAGCCCTTTTAACTGCTCTGCAATTTCTGGAAAAGTATGCGGGTGCGGCAGACTGTGAGAATAAAAGGGTCTGCCACTCGGATGTCAATCATAATAATTGGCTGCTTGATAAGGATGAGAAAAATTTATACCTGGTCGATTGGGATCAGGCGATCATTGCCGATCCGGCGATGGATTTGGCGATGATGCTTTATTGGTACGTGGATAAGGATCAATGGGACGGCTGGCTGCGTTACTACGGCTGGGAAATGAATGATTCTCTGCAACTCCGGCTCGTCTGGCATATGATCGCCATGACTCTTAGGTTCATGTTCTGGCATCAGGAACATGCAGAGGTTAAAAAGATGATCCTGTTTGAGAAGGATCTGTTGTGGCTGAATGATTATGCCGCCAAGGTCTTCTGATCTTCTGTCCAGCCTGAGAAGACACCGGACATCCTCCAGAATCAAGAGGATGCTTTTTTGGTGCCGAGAAATCAGTGAGCGGCTGAAAAATTTTTCGGGGCAGCGGAAATAGAGGGCCGCCTTCGATCGAATACCGATGTTTATGAAAAGTGCACCGCTTTAAATCAATGGGGCGGTTAAGGGAGAGTTAGGCATGAGAGTGCGTCACAAACCATGGGCAAAGAGCAAACTGGATCGTTATCCCGATCTTGTGATTCAGAACCCTAAAATGTGCAGCGGAGAATGGTATGAAGTATTTGGCAGAGAGGCACCGCTTCATGTGGAAATCGGCACGGGAAAGGGCAAGTTTATTACGGAGATGGCTGCCCGATATCCGGAAATTAATTTTATCGGCATCGAGTTAAATGAAAGCATCATCGTTTCGGCCCTTGACCGCTGTCTTGAGACCGAAGTCGGCAATCTGCGACTGATTCATGCGGATGCCCGTCTGTTGACTGATTTTTTTGCGGAAAATGAGGTAGATGTGATCTATCTGAATTTCTGCGATCCTTGGCCTAAAAGCAGACATGAGAAGCGAAGGCTGACTTATTCCGCTTTTCTGGCGCAATATGAGTACGTTTTAAAAAGTAATGGCGTGATTCAGCTGAAAACGGATAACCAAGGCCTATTTGAGTATTCACTGGAAAGCTTCTCAAAATATGGCTTTGTCCTCAGTACGATTAGCCTTGACCTGCATCATTCCGGGGATCAGGATAATGTTTTAACCGAGTATGAAGAGAAATTCGCGGGGAAAGGGCAGCGCATCTACCGCTGCCGAGCCACCTGTGCTGAATAAAAAGCCCGCAACTTCTTTTAGCGGGCTTCAGCAGATTGGGCGGTTAGCTTAAGCAGGACACCGCTGCAGGCATCAGCGACAAAATCGTAATGTTTAACCGATTTTTCGACGGTGACGGTCAGCCCGCCTTGATAGACCTGATGGGTCAGGGCACCGTTGGTTTCGGCGTGCGGCGACATAAAAATCCAGGCTCCGTCGATAGGGAGCTTTTCTTTTGCTTTCCTTTTAACCAAGCTGAGCACTTTTTCAGAACTGAGCAATCTGTCCTGCTCAGACCAAAGCTTTTCTGCCATCCAACCCGCTGCAAATCCGGCAGTGCAGGCCGCGAAAATATAGACTTTTTTTTGTGTGTTCAAAATCGGTCACTCCAATATTTTGTACTATACTAATGAAGTATAAAAAATTGGGCAGAGCTCTTGCAGAAAAAGCAGCTGCAGATTTCACTGCTCACTCTCATGCTTATTATTTTATTATAAGCGCTAGATTGATCAATTGCACTTGGCGCTTCTTACATCGGCGCCGGAGAAAAGGAGTAAAGTCAATGAGTGAAAAAGTGATTATTGGCGTCGGCACAAAAAATCCGGCGAAAATTGAGGCTGTTCAGCGATTCGCTGCTCATGCCAGATTAATTGCAGAAATTAAAGGGTATGATGTGTCCTCCGGTGTGTCTGCGATGCCGATGTCAGAGCAGGAAACGCGGCAGGGAGCTATGAACCGGGCAAAAGCCGTCTTAGACCGAGATCCGGCGGTTACCTTTGCTATTGGTCTCGAAGGCGGGGTTTCGATGATCGATGGTGAAATGTTCCTTTGCAATTGGGGAGCTGCGGCTGATCGCTCGGGCCATTTATTAACGGCTGGAGGCGCAAAAATTGCGCTGCCTGAGCCCTTGGTCAGAGGGATTCAATCCGGCGAGGAACTCGGCAATATTGCCGATGCCTATGCTCATCAGAAAAATGTACGATCGAATGGCGGCACAATCGGGATTCTGACTGAAGGGCGAGTGAGCCGAAGCGAGATGTTTTTCCATATTCTTCAACTGATTGAAGGCATGTACGCTCATTTGAAGAGAAATCAGATTCATGGAAGGTAGTACCGCCATGGTGCCGTTTCAGGCGGGGATCAAGAGTCCTTGCGGATGGTGAAGCTCAACGGAATCTTTTTGAAACGCTACCGTTACAAAAATGCTATATGTCTATGATAGAATAGAGTTAATTACTTGAAAAAACGGGATACTCGAACCGTTTGAGTCAAGCCGAGGAGCGGATCATCTGATCATGAATCTCCAGGAATTGCGAAAAAAACTGACGGATCGTCTATCGGAGCTGGGCCGCAAGATTGAATTTGATCGCCGAACAGAAAAACTTTCTGTGACCGATTCAGTCAGCGGTCATCAGATGACACTCGTTCTGCCGGATATTCTGCAAAAGTATTCATCAGAAGGCGAGCAGGCGATTGATGCCTGCGTGCAATTGACTAACCAAACATTTGAAGATATGAACCGTGCTCTCCATATAGGCGGGAATGAAGCCAAAATATTTCCAGTTATCCGTGCGGCATCATTTCCTGATCAAGCAGCAGACGGCAAGACGCTAATTTCCAGCCCGCATACGGCTGAGACCAAGATTTTTTACGCACTGGATCTGGGCCAATCCGGCCGCTTGATTGATGACTCGGTATTGCAGCTTGAAGGCATCGAAAGGCAGGATCTGATCGAGCAGGCCATGACGAATTTGCAGGCTTTGCCTGTCCGATTCAAGAAGGATGTTGTGAAGAACAACGCTTTCTACTTTATTAACTCTAATGATGGCTATGATGCGAGCCGAATATTGAATAAGCGCCTCTTGCGTGAAATGCAGAAGCGAGCAAGGGGAGAGCTAGCCGTCGCCGTTCCTCATCAGGATGTGCTTATTTTTGCTGATTTAGTGAATCCTGAAGGGTATAATATCCTGGCACAGATGATGATGAAGTTTTACGCTTCCGCACCAGTGCCGATTACCTTATTGCCGTTTCTCTATAAAGGCGGACAGCTAGAGCCGATCTTTATTTTAGCAAAAAAGCGACCGCATCCATTAGGTCCGGAAAAATGATAAACAGGTAATTTGGAAGGAGATAAGTTATGATTTTTTATTATAATAAGAAGGGGATTGGTGACGTCCTGATCGTTTATATGGGCGATTCCCCGGCAGCCGCTTATGAAAGGAAGGGGAAGATTGCCCGCATTTTTGATAGAGAATCGGGACAAACCCTCGGTTTCAATTTCTTTGGCGCTGCGGATCTTCTGAAATTGAATCTGGAGGACGGATTGATTAAGCCGGATCCAGCTTTGAACGAACAATTGGATCTAGCCCTTAATCAATCGGGCTTCACAGAGAAAATTGTTGATGAAGGCAAACCCTTAATCGTTACGGGTTACGTAAAAGAAATGAAAAAACATCCGGATTCTGACCACATGCATTTGTGTACAGTCGATGTCGGGGATGAAAGGCTTCAAATCGTTTGTGGTGCTCCGAATATTGATGAGGGACAGCATGTCGTTGTCGCGAAGGTGGGGGCATTGATGCCTGGAGGAACCCTTATTCGGCCGGCCGTACTCCGGGGAGTGGCTTCAAATGGGATGATCTGTTCGGCCAGAGAACTTGATTTGCCGGGTGCACCGCAGAAAAGAGGTATTCTGGTTCTGGCTGAGGATACGGTACCTGGACAGGATTTCTTTGCGAAAGTCCAACAAGCGTGATTAATTAGGAATAGCTATTAAATAGATAAGGGAGGTGAATGCATGTGGCTGAACGATGGTGGCAACGCTTATTTCGTGAAGACTCAGAAGATGATGTTCAGAAAAAGACACCTGCCAGAGAAGCGGATGTCCGTCCTGCTTCTTTATCCGCGGGACGGTTTAAAGACGCGAATCGCGATGTCTCGGTGAAGATGCTCTCCCGTTTTCCTGACGGCAGCGAGAATGTTCAGGGCAGTCGTACGCCTAAGGAACGGCCTCGATCGGGCGAGCGACAGTCTTCCGTGCCTCCCGCTGCAGCGACTGTCCGGCCCGCTAGTGAAAATACGGACGGGAGACTTAGCAAAGCCGCGGCAGAAAAAAAGAAAGCTCCTTTTCATCTGAGCAAGGTTCCTTCTCCGGTGTTTGGTTTCAGAAAGCCGCCGGATAATTTCTATCAGGGATCTTCTGAGAATAGTGGCTATCTGAATCCGGAAAAAGAGGAGCTTGAAAAAAAGCAGATCAGGGAAGCGCGGATCGAAAAACAACGGGCGGGTTCTTCGAATCTGCAGATCCATTCGCCTAACCACTCAGTCGAGGACAGAGATCGACCCGCTCTTGAACGTCTGCAGGAGGACGGAAATAATCGGGCAGCAAAAGATAAACCAGATAAGCCAGAAGCACCTTCTCGGGTTGCTGCTGAAGAGCATACGGATTCGCTGCGGCCAAGTTTCACTCCTATGGAAAAACAATCGGTGAATTCCGAAGATAAAGGCCAAAATCAGGATCATCCGATGCCGGTTCGCAGCAACCTTCCTCGTTCGCCGCATCGCCAGGGGGCTTCGAAGGTTCCGTTTAATGTTCTGATGTTTCAGGCGGATCGCGGAAAGAAAATTGACCGCAAAGCTGATCAAAGTATAAACGGCGGGAAACACTTACATAACCCTTTGCTTGAGAAACAGCCGCATGGTTTGCGTCTTCCTTTGGATCTTTTGGATGATCCACCAGAATCCAGTGACGATCATGCACAGTGGATTCTGGAGAAAAAACAAATTCTTGTGGAAACTCTGAGCAATTTTCATGTCGCGGCGGACATCATTGGCTATGTGCGTGGTCCGAGTGTGACACGTTTTGATATTCATCTGCATCCCGGTGTGAAAATTAATAAGGTCGTCAATCTGACAGAGGATATAAAATTGAGCCTGGCTGTGAAGCAAATCCGTATCGCTCCAGTCCCCGGGAAGAGTGCGGTGGGCATTGAAATTCCTAATGAAGTGTCACGGGCGGTATTTCTTAAGGAAATCGTTCAGTCCGAAGCCTTTATGACCAGTGAGGCACCGTTGACAGCGGCTCTTGGCAAGGATGTGACGGGCAGCCAGGTAGTGACCAATTTGGCAAAAATGCCCCATGGACTGATTGCTGGAGCTACGGGTTCAGGGAAAAGTGTCTGTATCCATTCACTGATTATCAGCCTGATCTATAGGACGGCCCCTCGGGATCTGCGCCTGCTTCTGGTTGATCCGAAAGTTGTGGAACTTGCCCCATATCAGCGACTGCCGCATTTAGCGGCGCCTGTCATTACTGAACCCAAAGAGGCAGCGATGGCCTTAAAATGGGCTGTTGAGGAAATGGAAAAGCGTTATCGCCAGTTTGCCGGCAGTGGTGTACGGGACATTGACAGCTATAATCGGCGTCAGTTGGAAATAGGAGCCGATGAAAATCACTTACCGTACCTCGTGATAATCATTGATGAATTGGCAGATTTGATGATGGTTTCTCCGCAGGATGTGGAAGAATCGGTCTGCCGTATCGCTCAGAAAGCACGTGCAGCCGGCATTCATCTGCTGCTGGCGACACAACGCCCATCTGTGGATGTCATCACCGGCTTAATTAAATCGAATATCCCTACGCGAATCGCTTTCAGCGTTTCTTCACAAACCGATTCGCGGACCATACTGGACAGCGGCGGTGCGGAACGGCTGCTTGGAAGGGGCGATATGCTGTTCGCCGAGAATGGCGCACGTAGTTTGAAACGCCTTCAAGGCTGTTTTGTCTCCGATGAGGAAATCAACCGTGTAACCGGAACCTTTGATGGCAATGAAATGCCAGACTATCTGTTCACACCGGAAGATTATCGCTTGGAGGCGGACGAAGAGGCATTCAGCCTTGACGAATTGTTTGAAGATGCGGCGGCCTTTGTCGTGGAACAGGGACAGGCCTCGGTATCCAGCGTTCAGCGCCATTTCAGAATTGGTTATAATCGTGCAGCACGGCTCGTCGATGAACTCGAAAATCGTCAGGTTGTCTCTGGGGCGAACGGGAGCAAACCCAGACAGGTTCTGATGACAAAGGAACGTCTCCAGGCGTCACTGTCTGGAGATACGGCAACTGGTAAGGACAATTCACGAGTCTGATAGGCCGCTTTATTTTCAGAGGGCTATGAGATTTTTACGGGGATTGGAAAGTTACGATTTTTAAAGATAATTTTCTTTTTACTTACCTAATCTTTAGGGTTACAATAGGTTTCAGGTATTTTTACTGATCTTTATCCATCTTTTTGGGAAAACGCTTTTTGTTGATCAGAAAAAAGGTTACTGGGAAAGAGCACGCGGCTTCCGGCACATGAGACTGCCGGATGGGCAGAAGCGGTCACCCATTCGCAGAAAAATGAGTATACTATGGATATTGCCTGTGAATCGGCACCAAACATACGGAGGTTAATGTATGACGAACTATCATTTTGTTGGCATAAAGGGTACGGGAATGAGCGCACTGGCCCAGATTCTTCAGGATTTGCACCATCATGTTCAAGGGTCGGATGTGGAAAAACGATTCTTCACACAGAAGGCGCTGGAGGATAGAAATATAAAATTATTGCCGTTTACAAAAGAGAATATTGAGACTGATCAAGTGATTATTGCCGGTAATGCCTTCCCCGATCAACACGAGGAAATCGTTCGTGCAAAGGAACTCGGCATACCGGTTTACCGTTATTATGATTTTCTCGGAATGCTTGCAGAAAAATATACAAGCGTGGCTGTGACAGGTACTCATGGCAAAACATCGACAACCGGTCTGCTTTCATTTGTTTTTGAAAAATTTGCGCCGACCACGTATCTTATCGGTGACGGTACCGGTCATGGTGATGAAAATGGAAAGTATTTCATCTGGGAATCCTGCGAATATAAGCGGCACTTCCTGCACAGTACACCGGATTACTGCATCATCACAAATATTGAATTTGATCATTCTGACTATTATAAGGATCTGAATGATGTCATTGATGCTTTTCAGGAACTCGCTTTAAAAGTCAGGAAAGCAACGTTTGCCTGCGGTGACAGTGAGCAATTGCAAATGATCAAATCCAATGTTCCCGTTATTTATTATGGGTTTAACGAGGAAAATGATTTTCAGGCACGGAATGTCGATTTTCTTCAGAATCGTACGGGTACGGAATTTGATGTTTATGTCCGTAATGATTTTTATGGCCATTTTAAAATTCAGGGCTATGGCAAACATAATGTTCTGAATGCGCTGGGGGTTATATCATTCTGCAATTACCTAAATGTGCCGATCCAGATCGTCAAAGAACGGCTAGAAATGTTCCAGGGTGTCAAACGGCGCTTCTCGGAGAAACGGCTGCCGGTGGCGGGACAGATTCTGATTGATGACTATGCCCACCATCCGACAGAAATTCGGGTGACGATTCAGGCGGCGCGCGAGAAATATCCGGATCGGAAGATCGTGGCCATTTTTCAGCCGCATACGTATTCGCGGACAATGACCTTCATGGATGAATTTGCTGAAGCACTTAAAACTGCGGATGAAGTCTATCTCTGCGATATTTTTGGTTCTGCACGTGAGAAGAGCGGAAAGTTATCGATACATGATTTGCAGGATCGAATTGAGCACTCGTATATTTTGCATAACAGCAATCTGGAGGACTTGAAACAATACAATAAGGCTGTGCTGCTGTTCATGGGAGCAGGGGATATTCAGAAATACCAGAAAGCGTATCAGGATATTTTATAAAGCGCCTTTCTGGCACCGATAGGTCTTCCCGCTTTTTCTCAACATATTTCCATGATAAGATAAACTAAAGCATTCATTTTGCATGACAATTTTACAAAAGATGCAGGATCAGGTATAGAAATACGTTTATTTATCAAACTAAAATGGTAGTTAATGAATAAAGGGGGACTTTCGCGGTGATAATTATTCTCTATCTAGCTGTAGCTGTAATTGCAATTGCCTTTGCCGTTCTTGTTTATTTTCTCGCTCAGACGCTTAAATCTGCTCAGAAGACTTTGGACGATGTCGCGTCTACACTGGAAAATGTACAGGAGCAAATGAAAGGGCTGACTGATGAGACTACAGAACTGCTTCACCGGACGAATGTTCTGGCCGATGACGTCGCTGGGAAAACGAAGAGTTTAAACAGTATTTTCAGTGCAGTGGAAAACTTTGGTGATTCGCTCGGGTCTGTCAATTCATCCGTTCAGCGTGTAACTTCCAGTATCGAATCCAAGGGTTATGAAAATTCCGGCAAGATCGCTCAGGCTCTGCAGTGGGGAAAAGCGGCCATCGATTTATGGCATCGCTGGCAGGAATCAAAGGATCGTGTGAAACGGAAAAAAGAGGTTTAAAAGGAGGGACAAGCCATGCAGCAAGCTGAAAAGCAATCTGGAAAAAGGACGATCTTTTTTTCAGGAATGCTGGTGGGCGGTCTGATTGGCGCAGTCTCAGTATTTCTCTTTGCGGCTCCGTCCGGGAAAAAAGTAATTAAGAAAGTTCAGCAAGAAGGCATTTCATTAAAAGGGAAGAGTACTAATCTAATGGAAGCAGCCATGCAGAAATCTGTCGCTTTGAAAAATACGATTCAAAGAGAAGGACATGGGGAGTTGCTCCGCCCACAAAGCGAGCAAATGATACCGATTCCGAAGGATTACGTGACTCCATAATTTTTTTAGTACTCAGATAGGACTAGCGCCGGATCGTTTGCCAAGCATTGGCTGATCCGGCTTCTTTTTTGCGGTCTAGCCATTGTCTAATAATTTTGCAGCCAGAGGGGCATAATAAAAAGAAGCTGGGTACTGCTTGTCGGTATTTTGGAGAAAAAATTCGTTCACTGGCTGGAAAAGAAAAATTTTTTGAGTTAGAAAGCCGTTTCGACAATAATCGACATTAAATACCTGCTTTCGCCAAGTTTCCTTTATCTTCTTTTTATGGTAATCTGTAAGTATCGCAAAAGCCATGTTCCTGTTTCTCCAGCGCTTTATGACTGGATTTGTTTTGCAGAATTGCAGAAGAGGCCAACCAAACATGAGGTTGGCTATTTTGAGATATGAAAAAATGAAAACGTTATAAGGTGAAGGCGGATGGCGGAGATGGCAGATAATAAAATGGACGATATATTTGAGGAGGAATGGATGATTTGAGTGCAACAATTTATGATGTAGCCAGGGAAGCAGGAGTCTCGATGGCGACCGTTTCCCGTGTGGTCAATGGTAACCCGAATGTAAAACCGACGACAAGAAAAAAGGTTTCCGAAGCGATAAAGCGGCTGGGTTATCGCCCCAATGCGGTCGCAAGGGGCCTTGCCAGCAAGAAGACGACGACGGTGGGTGTGATTATTCCTGATATTTCGAGCGTCTTCTTCTCTGAGCTCGCCAGAGGTATTGAAGATATTGCCACAATGTACAATTATAATATTATTTTATGCAACTCCGATCAGAATAAGGATAAGGAAGTCCGCTTAATCCAGACATTGCTTGGCAAGCAGGTGGATGGGATCGTCTTTATGGGCGGACGGATTGCTGAAGAACATATTGAAGAATTTACGCAGTCCCCAGTTCCGGTCGTGCTTGCGGCAACTGTCGATGAACGTCATAAAATTCCATCGGTGAATATTGATTATGAACAAGCGGTTTTTGAGGTTATCACCCATTTTATTGAAAAAGGCCACCGGAAGATCGGCTTCATCAATGGACCACTGGATATTCCGATTAATGGAAAATACAGGCTTAATGGTTATAAGCGGGCTCTTGAAGAAAATAATCTGCCCTACGATGAATCATTGGTCGCAGTTGGCGACTATACTTATGAATCTGGAAAAGAAGCAATGGGCCAATTTTTGGATCAAGAATCAAAACCGACAGCTGTCTATGTGGACGCAGATGAAATGGCCATTGGTGCCATTCATGAAGTTCAGGATCGGGGCATGAAAGTGCCTGGTGACGTCGAAGTGGTGAGCAGCGAAAATACGCGTCTCGTTCAGATGGTTCGCCCGACACTCTCCAGTATCTCTGAGCCGACTTATGATATAGGAGCGGTTGCGATGCGTCTCCTGACGAAATTAATGAACAGCGAAAAAGTGGAGGACGCAACGGTTATCCTGCCACATCACATTGACTATCGGCAATCTGCAGAATAATTGCTCCTCTGTGCCTAAACATAGTCCATACAAAAAAGACCCGAAGCGATTTGGCTTCGAGTCTTTTGCTGTCTATTGATTATTTTGCTATTTTTCCGAGCTGAGCCGGGTCTGCGTCATTCAGATCAAGATAAGGAAATCTTGATTGCAGAACCTCCGGCTTAATTCGAAATAGACCATTGTCTGCTGGGTCAAGTGCTTCCTCTTCCTGGGTCGGCAGATATTTTTTGTTCATTAAATCAGTAACGACAAATCCGGCGGCTTGGCACATCGCGGTTGGTTTTTGATCGGTCAATCCGCAATAAGTGGTCCGGACAATGCCTGCAGGCTGCTTAAACGATGTTTTTGGAGCCATTAACCCAGGATCGTTGTAATAGGCGCTGTTGGCGAAACTGGCCCATAGCTGCCGCGTCTGAGCGGAATAGGTATAGCGATTCAACTGTTCATTATGCGCATAACCGTTCCATACGCCGAGCGTGACATTTGGATTTGAAGCGACAAGCCATGAATCACGCCAATCCTGCGAGGTGCCGGTCTTCCCGGCCCAGTCCGCATTGAATTTCAAAAGCCCCGGCAGCTCGCGTGCTGTTCCGTTTTTTATGACATCGCGCATCATGTCGAGCATCAAGTAGCTTGTCTGCGGTGTAAAAACGCGAGTTTTCTGCAGGCGATGACGATAGATGGTCTGCCCGCTGCTGTCGGTGATTTTTGTAATCATATAGTCTTTGACAAAATCACCGCCATTCGCGAAGGTCGTGTAGGCATTGGTATTTTCTTCGATCGTGACGCCGCGCGTGATTCCGCCGAGTGCGGCCGAGACGTTATAGCCATCAGAGCCGACCAGCGAGCTGAATCCCATCTTTTTCAGATCATCCGGTGCCGTTCGGGTCGCCGCGCTTAATCGAGTAAAGGTGCTCACCGCTGGAACGTTATGCGAGTCGGCCAATGCGGTTCGTGCTGTCTCGAAGCCGTGGAAGAGCTTGCTTGTCGCTGTCGAACCGTAATCAGTGGGCTGGTAGTTCTTTCCGTTCACCAGACGTTTGTACGGCAGGTCGGCCACAATCGATCCGGGTTGAATCAGCCCTAGCTCCATTGCCGGTGCATAGACAAGCAGCGGCTTCATGGTGGAGCCATTCTGGCGAGTCACTTCGGTGGCGTAATCATATTCGGAACGGTCAAATCCACGTCCGCCGACAAAGCTAATTATCCTGCCGGTGCGATTGTCGATTAAGATAGCTCCGACTTGCATCGGATCGACGATCTTTGCTCCCTTGCTGCCGGAGCTATAGACTTTATCCGGGCTGTATCCGGAGTAATTGGTGGCGAGAGACTGCATTTGATCGTAAATCGGTTTATTAATGGTCGTATAAATTTGATAGCCGCCGGTTACCAGTTTTTGTCCGGCCTCTGAGAGCATTTCACTGAATAACGCATGATGGTTTGTAATTTCACTGTAATTATAGTGATGAACGGCAGCAATCGCCGTTAGCGTTTTACTGCCATAAAGGTTATGCGATTTTTCGTAGACGATTTGATTATAATGTTGATAATCTGTATTCAGCTTTTCAGCACTGTATCCTTCTTTTCTGGCCAGCCATTCTGCCAGAAGAGTCTTCGAACGGCTCTCCACTTCTTTGGTCAGATAGGGATAATCATCAGCAATTCCTTTTTTAGCCGTAGCAAAATGTGCGCGATAATCATAATGCATGGCTGATTCATATTGTTTCTTTGTCAGGTAACCAGTGGCGTACATCCGCCCGAGTACGAGATGCGCCCGGCTGATTCCGGCGGATGTATCTTGCTTGAGCCCACCTTGGTTTTGAAAGGGGGAGTAGACAAACGGGTTTTTTGGCAGGCCGGCAATAAAGGCGGCCTGAGGGATGTTCAGTTTGCTGGCCTTGACATTAAAAATACCTTCAGCCGCCGCAGATGCCCCGGCAATATTTTTTCCGGAGGCATCGCGGCCAAATGAAGCCATATTCAAATAGGAATCAAGAATTTCCTTTTTTGAAAAGAAATGCTCGATCCGCATTGCCAAGAGAATCTCTCGAAATTTGCGTTTCAATGAGACCTGATTGGTGAGAATTTGATTTTTTACAAGCTGCTGCGTGATCGAACTGCCACCGCTGACTTGAGGCTTATGCAGTAATTCTTCAATGCTGGCGCGAATAACGGCTTTCGGCACAACACCGTGGTGCTGATAATAAAGCTCGTCTTCAGTCGCGATGAGACCATGAATGAGATAGGGGGAGATTTGATCGAGGCCGACTGTGGTTCGCACGAGATCGCTATTGAGGCGACCAATCGGGATGTCGCCGGCGAAATAGCTGACACTGCTTTGCGTCGTGTTATTAATTGCCGTTTTTAATGCGTGGTAACTGAGCACCGGTTGATCTTCAACGAGTTTGGCAAAATAGCCAGACACTGTTCCAAAGCTAAAGAAACAAACGATCAAAAGGGCGGACAGCCCTATCAGAAAAGCA
This sequence comes from Sporolactobacillus sp., assembly GCA_047718855.1. Classification (GTDB taxonomy): domain Bacteria; phylum Bacillota; class Bacilli; order Bacillales; family Sporolactobacillaceae; genus Sporolactobacillus. The sequence continues at coordinate 44,517 of JBDNRY010000003.1, forward strand.
TGCCAGATGATATTTTTTACTGTATCCAAAGTCTTTATGACGGGATTCGCTGCCCAGAATTCTGCCAGCCGATCAAATAATTCTGAGAATCGCTGAAGTTGTGTACGCATGGCGGGTCTCCTTTGCTGGACAAATCAATCCTGAATCGTTCAGAAAAATTAGAAAGATAAAAAGCTTATTCTATCTTAACTTATAATAATTTACTTGAAAAGGAAAATGCAGGAATATAGCGAATTCTATCGATTTAAAAAGAATTATGGCCTTTAATCTTCGTTTTTATGTTAGAAAAACTTGGCGTAGCCAAGTCCTTTGAATGCCGGCTGCGCCTTAGTTTTTCTTATACTTAATTCCTCTTCAATTTTATATACTTTTTGTACGTATAAAAAAACTCCTGTCTGCAGATGCAGACAGGAGTTTGATCGGGTAATTATTTGGAATAGAATTCGACGATCATCGCTTCAGTAATTTCAGCAGGAAGTTCAGAACGCTCAGGAAGTCTTGTATAGGTTGCTTCAAGTGTCTTCTCATCAAAAGACAGATATTCTGGAACGAATGTATTCGTTTCAAGGGCATCCTTTATGATAATCAAATTGTGCGATTTTTCGCGAACACCAATCGTTTCACCCGGTTTTACGCGGTACGAAGGGATGTCTACTCGCTTACCGTTAACGGTGATATGACCGTGGTTAACCAGCTGACGAGATTGGCGGCGTGTCCGGGCAAGGCCCATCCGATAAACAAGATTATCGAGACGAGATTCCAGCAAAATCATGAAGTTTTCGCCATGAACACCCTTCATTTTTGATGCATCGTCAAAAATCCGACGGAATTGACGTTCGTTAACCCCGTACATAAAGCGCAATTTTTGTTTTTCTTGTTGCTGAAGACCATATTCAGACAGCTTAATACGCTGCGTCGGACCGTGTTGTCCGGGTGCGTATGGGCGCCTTTCGAGTTCTTTACCTGTACCGCTGAGCGAAATGCCCAAGCGACGTGATTTCTTCCAAACTGGACCAGTATAGCGAGCCATAGAGATGACTCCTCCTTTGTCATTTTAATTGGCATAAAATGACACTTCCGAAAAGCGCCGTTTCAAAGCGATTTTGCCATCTTGCGTCTTCGCCCAGGCAGCCTAGGTTACGAGGCGCACCTTTCATCTTCATGAAAGGAACAAAATAAACCAACTCTGAATGCTTAACGAACCTGCCTCATTTTACACGAAGTACAGTATAATCTTTTTTTCCTCTTTTGTCAATAAACCGAATCGTGTCGATGCGTCATTTTAGAGATGACCGGCCAATGTTTCCGCAAAGGCTTCGAGAAATTGCTGATCCTCTTCTGAAAAACGATCAACATACGGACTGTCAATATCTAGGACACCGATGAGTTCATCCCCATTGAAGAGCGGGATGACCATCTCCGAGCGTGAAGCCGCATCGCAGGCGATATGTCCGGGAAATTCATGCACATCAGAGACGCGGACAATTTCTTTCTGCTCAGCAGCCGTACCGCAGACTCCTTTGCCGAACGGAATCCGGACACAGGCTGGTTTTCCCTGAAAAGGACCAAGTACCAATTCATCATTCTCCACGAGATAAAAACCGACCCAGTTAATTCGCTCGAGGTTGTCATTAAGCAGCGCCGAGGCATTGGCCAAATTAGCGATCCGGTTTGATTCACCATTAATCAGAGATTCAAGCACCTGAATTCTCATTTTATCTTCAGAATCCATCATTTTTATCCTCAGCTTTCTAAGAAAGTATCCTTATTTTATCAAATAATGACGAATTTTTCAGCTGTCATGTCGAAGGATTGATGAAGGAGACCATCCCGCAGTGAAGAATTTATACTATAGAGACGGTTCAGAGAGAGGCCGCGGGATACGAATTCTCAGCTCTTTAATCCTTCGCTATGGGCTGGCGGGATACCGGCTTTCCCGTCTATAATAAAAGGATTATCGCCTGAACAGATCGAAAGGGGCGCTTAAAATGCAGATGAAAAAAGCGGTAACTTCTCATGACGCTTCGACGAAAGAAGCTGTACTTCATGCGGCATTGAAATTATTTAATATGAGTGGTTATGACGGGACACCTGTACGGGCGATTGCCCAGGCTGCCGGCGTCAATGTGGCACTGATCTCCTATTACTTCGGTGGCAAACAGGGCTTGCTTGAATATTTGATGTCTTCATTTTATGAAGGCTATCTGAAAGAATTGAATCGGGCGACGCTTGAAAATCTGGAATCCGGGCTGACCGCCGCTGAACAGTTAGCACGAGTTGCTGAGACCATGATTGCCTATCAACAGCAGCATTTTTATCTCTCCCGGTTTGCCCATCGGGAAATGACACTGGATACGCAGCTGGTCCGCGAACTAATGGCCAGTTATTTGATGAAGGAAAAATCAATCTTGCTTCATTTTATTCAAGTCGTCCTGCCGGAGACAGCAGCCGATCCGATGTCTGCTGATTTCACCGTCCTGCATTATCGTGAGTGGATTCTGATGCCCTTTCAGCAACCGCAGTTTCTGCGGGAGGTTTTCTTTCTCCAGCCCAGTGAACCTTCATTTCGAAATATTTATATGCGCTTTATCCGCAGATGGGCGAAGCAGCTGACAGATATGAAGGGGTCTCCAGCTGTGACGTATTCTTAACCTGAACCCTACGCGCAAGACTTTTTCACTGCTTTTGGGCAGTAATCAGCCTCTTTTTGCTTCATCGATTTGCCGCTGCATCGGTCTTCCTTCCGTTTTCTCCATTAAAAAGCGACATATTCTTTGTTTTTTTATCCTTGCTGTCATTTTTTTTGGTACAATAAAGGATAATTGGATCCTGAGATTGGGCGTCAAATAAATCGGGATTTTTGTTACATGCGAGAATGGGGGAAGTTCCGTATGCTTTACGTGGTGATTGGTATCATTCTGGTTATCGTTCTTGTTATTTCTTATGGAGCTTGGATGCGGAAGAAGGCATATAACGCGATTGATCACGCGGAAGAGAGGCGGATGGAGCTTGTCAACCGTCCGGTCGCCCATCAGCTGGCGCAAATAAAAAAACTGAAAATGGCTGGCGATACAGAAAAAAAGTTTGAAAAATGGCGGGCAGAATGGGATAAAATTGTCGCTTCAGAGCTGCCCGCGATTGAGACAACTCTTTTCAACTGTGAAGAGCTGACTGATAAATATCATTTTAAAAAGTCGGCCAGAAAAATTGCAGAAATGCATGTGCGTATGGATACGGTGACCCAGCAGATAGAAAAAATTTTGAGCGAATTGAAGACAGTGGTGGACAGCGAAAGTAAGAATCGGAATGATGTTCAGGCGATAAAAGAAAGCTACCATCAAGTCAAAAAAATAATGATTACAAAGAGGTCTCTTTTTGGACAAGCGCTGCCTCTGCTCGATCAACAAGTCAAAACGATTGATGAGCACTATAAAAAATACGGCAGTGAAACCGATAATGGCAATTACATTGAAGCCAGAAAGCATCTGATCGAAGTGAAGCAGGCATTGGAATTGATCAGAGATCAGATCGGTAAAGTGCCGGATCTTTATGAAGATATAAGGAGAAAGGTACCGGAGCAAATCAAGGAACTCCGACATGGAAAAGAAGAGATGGAAGAGCAGGGTTACGCGCTGGAGCATCTGCAGATTGAAGTTCAATTGGAAGAAATGGAAAAACATCTGCAGATTATCTCAGATTCTGTCAATCGCTTGGAATTGACAGAAGCGGGGGAAGCTCTGAAAAACATTCATGAACAGCTGGATTGGCTGATCGGACAGTTGGAAAAAGAAGTCTTGAGCCGCCAGCAGTTAAAGGAAATGGCGCCGGAAGTCGAACAGAAATTGGATCATGTGGGGCTGCAGATCAGGACATTGACCGAGGAAGTTGAAACGGTTAAGGACAGTTATCATATCGATAGTGCCGAGATTAAAAACCAGCGTGATATTCAGAAGGCGTATGATAAGCTGGAAGAAAACTTTTTTAACATCAGCGATGCCCTCAAAAACCATAATGAGGCTTTCAGTCTGTTGCTCGAAAATCTGAAAAAAATCCATGAGGATATGGAAAGCATTGCGTCAGCGGCTGCTGAATTTGATGCGAAGATCAAGGCTCTGCGCAAGGATGAATTAACCGCCAGAGACTCCATCCGCAAGCTGAAGCATGCTCTCTTTGAGACGCGCCGTGCGATCGCGCAGAGCAATCTCCCCGGAGTTCCGACGAGTTTTGAAGAAATTCTGGAGCAAGCAGGTACGGCCCTGGTGGCTGTTAATGAAAAGCTAGATGAAACGCCGCTGAATATGGTGGAAGTTCAGCAGACACTGACTGCGGCGGATAAAGCAGCCGGCACCATTCATGAACAGGCGGAAAAACTTATTGAGACGGCATCTTTTGCGGAAGAAATGATCCGCTACGGCAATCGTTACCGCACGGACAGCCAAGAAATCAATAAGGAATTGAATGAGGCAGAAGATCTGTTCCGCCATTTTGACTATTCGGCAGCGGCTGAAACCGCCGTCCGTGCGATCGAAAAGAAAGAACCTAAGATTTTAAAACGCACCGATCTCTACGAGGCGAAGCAGCAGGTCTAATCTGCAGAATCGACAGCAGCGGGACACCCATGTTAAAATTCTGATTAAACGGAAACGCATGATAGAGGTGCGCTTATTTAGAGCCGAAAGGGGAAAGAAAGAGTTAATGATCTATTTGGATAATAGTGCGACGACGAAACCCTATCCGGAAGTCATGGACACTTATCGGACTGTTTCTGAACAATATTTTGCGAATCCCTCTTCACTGCATAGCCTTGGCGGACGTAGTGAACAGCTTCTGGCACAATCGAGGCAGCAGGCGGCAAATTTATTGGGTACGGATCCATCGGAAATTATTTTCACTTCAGGTGGAACGGAAGGAAATAACCTGGCTATCAAAGGAGCCGCTTTTGCCTATCGCAATCGTGGGAAACATTTGATAACAACGGCGATTGAGCATGCCTCAGCAGCCAATGCTTTCCGGCAACTGGAAGAGCTTGGTTTTGAGGTGACCTATCTGCCTGTCGATGCCGAGGGACGGATTTCTTTTGCCGATTTTAAGCAGGCTTATCGAAAAGACACGATTCTTGTATCGGTGATGCATGTCAATAATGAGGTGGGAACGATTCAGCCGATTCTTGAGATTGGAGAATTTCTGAAAAATTTACCGACCACCGTTTTTCATGTCGATCATGTTCAAGGTTTGTCAAAGGTCCCTTTGCGTCTTGCCAGCAGCGGAATTGATCTCTGCACGATGTCCGGTCATAAGATTCATGGACCGAAAGGCACTGGCATTCTCTATGTTAAAAAAGGGGTTCTCCTGTCGCCGCTTTTCGCTGGTGGCGGTCAGGAAGCAGGACATCGCTCAGGTACAGAGAATCTCCCAGGCATCTGCGGAATGGTGCGCGCGCTGCGCTTGACGAAAGAGAAGGAAAATGAAGGAAGGAAACGTCTGCTGGGTTTGTCCGGGCGATTGCGGCGCGGCTTGCCTACAATTCCTGGAGCCGTTATTCATACACCAGTTAACGGAGCCGCTCCGCATATCATTAATGTGTCACTGAACGGAATCAAATCAGAGGTGCTGGTTCATGCTCTAGAGGAGCAGGAAATTTATGTTTCCACCAAATCGGCCTGTTCTTCGAAGGATAGCGAAGCCAGTTCGATCCTGCTCGCGATGGGGACCAGCCGGGCAGAGGCGAGCCAGGCGATTCGAATCAGTATGGCCTACGAAAATACAGAAGAAGAAATCGATTCCTTTTTGTCTGTTCTTGATCGGGTGGTCAGGAACTTAAAAATGGTAATGAGGTGAAACGCTTGATTTATGATTATCTGGTGATTCGTTTTGGAGAAATCGCCATTAAAGGAAAAAATAAAAAGAAATTTGTCTTGAAGTTGGAAGATGACGTCTGTGAAAAACTCAGCGCTTTCCCAACGCTTGAAATCAGGCGTCATTTTGATGACTTGGAGATCCAACTGAATCAGGAGAATGCAGGAAAAGTCATCACCAAATTGCAAAAAATATTTGGCATTCAGAGTATTTCCGCGGCGATTAAAGTCGGAAAGACGATTGAAGAGATGAAAGACGGCCTGATGCGGATCACCCGCGAGGAAACAGATGCGCGTACTTTTAAAATAGCCGCTAGGCGCAAGGATAAACGTTTTCCGATTCAAAGCGCTGAACTGAATCGAGAACTCGGCGCTTATGTCCTGCAGAATTGCGAACATTTAAAAGTTGACGTTCATCATCCGGATCTGAAACTGCGGATTGAAGTCGGCTATTATGAGACTCGAATCTACGGCCGGGAATACATCGGAGCCGGAGGACTTCCGGTCGGCACAAGCGGCAAGGTGATGCTCATGCTCTCTGGAGGGATCGACAGCCCGGTTGCTGGCTATTTGATGGCGAAGCGCGGCGCACTGATTGAGGCAATTCATTTTCAAAGTCCGCCTTATACGAGTGAGCGAGCGAAGCAAAAAGTGATCGATTTGGCGCAGCAGATTCAATCCTTCGGCGGCAGACTGAACCTTCATCTTGTGCCTTTTACGAAAACGCAGTTGGCAATTCGTGACGCCGTTCCTGAAGATTATCGAATTACGATAATGCGGCGTTTGATGTTTCGAATTGCCGAGAAAGCGGCTGAAAAATTCGGGGCTCTGGCGATTGCCACCGGAGAGAGTCTCGGGCAGGTTGCTAGCCAGACAATGGAGAGTATGAATACCATTAATCAGGTCACCAATATGCCCGTACTCCGGCCGTTGATCACAATGGACAAACTGGAAATTTCACGGATAGCGAATGAGATTGATACCTATGAGATCTCAATTCGTCCCTATGAAGATTGCTGCACGATTTTTCTGCCGAAAGCTCCGCGGACGAAGCCGGACAGAAAACACGCGGCGCATTTTGAAAGCTTTTTCGATGTGGATGCGCTCGTCAATGAAGCTGTTGAGGGCATTGAAACCCTGACTTTCAGCGGCAAGGTTACAGAAAACGTTTTTAGTGATCTTCTCTGACGAATACTTGATGTTTGAACGACGGCTGTCGGTCATGAAATAATTACCACCCTTGCAGGTGCATGTGAAAAATAAAGACTGCACATGATAAAGCCACAAGGAGGTGAAAAAGATGGCTGACACAAACAGTAATAAGATTCTTGTTCCTGGAGCTGAACAAGCCCTTGAACAGATGAAAACAGAGATTGCTTCCGAATTTGGCGTCCAATTAGGACCAGATACGACTTCGCGTGCCAACGGTTCAGTTGGTGGTGAAATTACCAAACGTCTTGTAGCTTCCGCACTGACGCAGCTTCACTAATGAATCGTGCAAGCTAAACTTTTGTAAGTGGATAAAGCCGTTTAAAAAACGTCAATCGTTCTTTAAACAGCTTTTGAAAAGAATCCGGAGTGACAGCAGAACCTTTGCTTGTCACTCCGGATTTATTTAATTTGCCAGTTTCCGCTCAAGTTCTGACCGTACACTGGCTATCCTTACATTCCCGATCTCCCTTATTGACTTAAACCTCTTTTTCAACTAAAATACAGAATACATACTTCATCATACTACTGAATTAAAGCGAAACGAGCGACATGAAATAGACAATAGAGTGTACTGAAACAGAGAGGAAAACAGTCCATGACACAGCCTTATATGTTCGAGAAGCCCCTTGGTCTACGCGATTCACTGCCGGGGACTCAGCGGGCAATTACAAAATTAGAAGGAATTTTTCAGGAAGAGCTTCATCGCTGGGGTTATGATTTTTTGCAAACGCCCGCGCTTGAATATGCAGAAACGGTGGGGCGGGCGTCAGCTATTGAGGACAGCCAGCTTTTCAAGTTTCTGGACGCTGAGGGCCATCCGGTCGTTCTTCGTCCTGATATGACAACGCCGATTGCCCGCATTGCGGCATCAAGCCTGCGAAAGGAGCCCTTGCCGCTGCGGCTTGCGTATACGGCGGCTCTTTACCGTAGTCAGAAAAAGGAAGGCGGCCATCCCAGCGAATTTAAACAGGCTGGTGCTGAATTGATTGGTGATGCCGCGCCTTTTGCCGATGCTGAGGTGATCACACTGCTGATCACGCTGCTCGAAAAAATGGGATTGCGTTCCATTCGTCTGGCGATCGGCCATGTTGGTTTCGTTAATGCGTTTTTCTTCGATATGGTTCGGGACAAGGAGACGGTGGAAAAGCTGAGAAATCTGCTTTACGAAAAGAATGATGTTGGCTTTCGCGACTATACGGCATCGCTCCATATACCCACAGAAAAGATCGCCAAGCTTCACGCTTTTATTAACTCGCGCCGGTTGGATAATGCGGCAACATTGGCCTATCTGCAATCTCTTTCGAGAGAAGATTCACTGATCGATTCCTACTATATGCACATCGTTGAACTCATTGAATTATTGAAATTGAACCATATGGAAAGTAAAATTGATTTAGACATTACGCTGATGCCCCATCTCAGCTATTATACAGGTTTTGTGTTTCAGGGATACGGCGGGGCTTTGGGTTTTCCAGTGGCTAGCGGCGGTCGCTATGATAATCTGCTGGGTCAATTCAACCGGCAATGCCCGGCAACCGGTTTTGGAATACGGCTCGACCGTCTGATGAGCGCTGTCCATCAGGAGGTTCAGCCAGAGGAGCAAAAAGATGCCGTTCTCTATGATCGTGAAAATGCCGCAGAGGCGTTACAATTTACGATGGACGAGCGTGAAAAAGGACGGTTGGTTGTTTTGCAACATATCGGTGCAATCAAGAACCGGCAGGAATTTGAACAACAATTTCGTACTGTCCATCGATTTTTAAAAAGCGAAAGCGGATCGGAGATAAAAAATGAATAGTTCAATTGTAACCGTCGCGATGCCTAAGGGAAGAATCTTTGGGGATGCCTGCAATTTGTTAAGGCAGGCTGGCTTTCAACTGCCTGAATCTTTTGAAACAGGCAGACAGTTGATTATTGAACTGGAGACGGAGCCCTTCCGCTTCATATTGGCGAAACCGGTGGATGTGCCAACCTACGTGGAATATGGTGCCGCAGATATCGGTATTGCCGGTAAGGATGTTTTGCTTGAGAGCGGTCGGGATGTCTATGAGATGGTTGATCTCGGGATCAGCCGTTGCCATATGGCTGTCGCGGGTCTGCCGGGCCACCGGAGCGCGCATCCTTATTTGAAGATTGCGACGAAATACCCAACGATTGCCTCGGAATTTTACAAAAAACGTGGTGAACAGGTTGACCTCATCGCGCTTAACGGGTCAATCGAACTGGCGCCAATTGTCGGACTGGCTGATGCAATTGTCGATATCGTTTCAACGGGGCAAACATTGAGAGAAAACGGATTGGTGGAATATGATCGGCTGATGGACATTAGCTCTCGGCTGATTGTTAATCCGGTCAGCTATCGTTTGAAGAAAAATGCGATCGATCGGATTGTCGAGAAAATGATTGCAAGTACGGAGGGGACTACCATTGGAATGGATTGAAAACGGTGATTTATCTTTTTTACAAAAGCGAAAAGTCGAGGCCCGGGCAGATGCCCGCAAAACGGTTCAAACGATTATTGAGCGGGTGAAGAAGGAGGGAGATGCTGCGCTCCGGTCCTATACTCGCCAATTCGATGGAGTGGATCGCGAGGCCATTCGTGTCACTCAAGCAGAGGTCGCTGAAGAGGCGAGCCAGGTGCCGAATGAAGTTCGGGCAGCCATTCGACTCGCTACCCAAAATATTCGAGATTTTCATGAGAAACAAATGCCGGCCTCATGGGAAGAGGACGCCGGTCAGGGCGTAAAATTGGGACAAAAGGTGACCCCATTGGATTCGGTGGGTGTCTATGTCCCCGGTGGAACGGCCTGTTATCCTTCATCCGTGCTGATGGGTGCCATTCCGGCAATCGTTGCCGGTGTAAAAAGGGTCGTCTTGATTTCTCCGCCTCAGAAGGACGGATTGATTGCCGGCGGCGTTCTGGCTGCCGCACAAGAAATTGGACTGACGGAAATTTATCAGGCAGGCGGTGCTCAGGCAATTGCTGCACTGGCTTACGGGACGGAAACCATTCGGCCGGTTGATAAAATTGTCGGGCCAGGTAATTTATATGTCATGCTGGCGAAAAAAGAAGTGTTCGGAGATGTGGCGATTGACAGTCTGGCCGGACCGAGTGAAATTGCTGTAATCGCCGATGAGGCAGCCAGTCCTTCCTGGATTGCGGCAGATCTGCTCTCTCAGGCGGAACACGACAAACTGTCGATGCCGGTGCTTGTGACCCCTTCCCGCGATCTTGCTGAAAAAGTAGACCAGGAAGTCAGCCGGCAGCTTGCCGATTTGCCAAGGCGCGAGATCGCCGAACATGCCATCCAGTCCGTCGGTCGGATTATCTTGACTCATAATTTAAGAGAAGCAGCGGAAGTGATTAACAAGATTGCTCCTGAGCATTTGGAATTGGCGATTGCCGATCCAGACCGCTTGCTGCCGGAGATCAGAAATGCCGGGGCGATCTTTCTCGGCCTTTATAGCTCCGAACCGGTCGGTGATTATATCGCGGGACCGAACCACATCATCCCGACGAACGGCTCCGCCCGCTACGCCAGTCCGCTTGGTGTCGAAAGTTTTATCAAACGTTCGAGTCTGATCCGCTACACGGCCGAGGCACTTCATGAAACCGGTGCAGCGATTACTGCGTTTGCGCGTTACGAGGGACTGGAAGGCCACGCACGGGCTGTTGAACAACGGTTAAAGGGGGATAATGATGTCTGAGCGCGAAGCAGAAATTGAGCGGCATACTTTTGAAACGCAAATCAAATTGAACTTATCGCTAGATGGAACCGGTCGTTCAGAGCTTAAGACCGGTGTACCTTTTCTGACTCATATGCTGACGCTCTTTGCCAAACATGGCCTTTTTGACTTGAAAGTGGAAGCAAATGGCGACACCGAGGTCGATGATCATCATACAACCGAGGATATTGCCATCTGCCTCGGCAGAGCCATCCATCAGGCAATTGGGGATAAGGCAGGAATCAATCGCTACGGCTATGCCATTGTGCCAATGGATGAATCCTTATCTGAAGTGGTCATCGATCTAAGCGATCGCCCTTATTTTGTCTTCCATGGTCAATTGCCGGCACAAAAAGTGGGAACGTTTGACACAGAACTCGTCAAGGAATTTTTAGATAAACTGGCTGTTGAAGCGCGAATGAATCTGCACGTGACCGTCCGCTACGGTGAAAACACTCATCACATCATTGAATCCATATTTAAGGCACTCGGCCGCGCGCTGGATGCGGCAGCAATGAAAAATCCGAGGATTGAAGGTGTCCTCTCAACGAAGGGAACATTAGGATGATTGGTATTGTCGATTACGGAATGGGCAACCTGTACAGTCTCAGTCAAGCCTTGAAGCGCCTCGAAGCGCCTTGCCTGATCAGTAACCGCATTGAGGAATTAAGCCAGATGGACGGATTGATTTTACCGGGAGTCGGTGCTTTCAGGGACGCAATGGCGGCATTAAATGAGCAGCGGCTGGTTTCGTTTCTCCGCACGTATTCGGCGAAAAAACCACTTTTGGGCATCTGTCTCGGGATGCAGCTGCTTTTTGAGGAAAGCGAGGAAGGCCAGCTGACCAAGGGCTTATCCCTTTTGCCTGGAAAAATCATTCGTTTCAGCGGGAAAAATGCAGCCGGAGAAAAAATCAAGGTCCCGCATATGGGCTGGAATACTTTGGACTTTCAGCAGAATGATTCTCCAATCCTTGCTGGTGTTCAGCCGGACTATGCCTATTTTGTTCACTCTTACTATGCAGTTACAGATAATCCGGAAATACTCGTCGCAACAGCCGATTACGGAGGAACAGTGGTACCGGCAATCGTCGGCAAAGGGCACGTATTCGGTACGCAATTTCATCCAGAAAAAAGCGGACGATTGGGTCAGCATCTGCTGAAAAATTACCTCAAAATCGTCGAACAGCAGAAATTAAAAGAGGAGGGAGCCTAATGTTCACACTCTATCCTGCCATTGATCTTCTGAATGGTCATTGTGTCCGTTTGTTTCAAGGGGACTATGCGCAGTCAACGGTTTATGCGGATTCTCCGGTTCAAGTTGCCCAAACGTTCCGCGATCAGGGAGCTGAATGGCTGCATGTCGTCGATCTTGACGGTGCCAAAGAAGGCCGACCGGTCAATCAGGAGAAAATCTATCAGATCGCGGCACAGGTCCCGATTCACATCGAAGTTGGCGGCGGTATCCGGACGATGGATACAATTGCCAGTTATCTGGAACACGGGATTGACCGGGTCATCCTAGGAAGCTCGGCAATTTCTGACCCTGCATTCACGCGGGAGGCGCTGCAAAAATATTCACAGGCTGTCGCGATCGGGCTGGATGTGAAGAACAGCAGAATCGCGGTTGAAGGCTGGCGAGAAGTATCGGCAATTGCTCCAGAAAGCTTGGCGAAGGATTTGATAAAGGCCGGTGCGGCGCATTTTATTTATACGGATATATCGAAGGATGGGGCGCTGGCTGGCGCAGATCTTGAAGGTGCCAAAAAACTTGCTGAAGCGATCGGTCAGCCGGTCGTCGTCTCCGGTGGGGTAAGTCAAACGAAGGAATTGGCCGCGATGCTTGCTGCGGGCAGTGCTGTGATTAGCGGAGCGATTATTGGAAAGGCACTCTATACGGGGAATCTAAATTTGCAGGAAGCAGCCGGGATGGTGAAGTCATATGCTCGCTAAAAGGATTATTCCTTGTCTGGATGTGAAGGACGGCCGTGTCGTTAAGGGAAAACAATTTGTTCAATTACGCGATGCCGGTGACCCGGTGGAACTGGCGATGTATTATAATGAACAAGGAGCAGACGAACTTGTTTTTCTAGATATTTCTGCATCGAACGAGGGCCGGACAACGATGGTGGATGTGGTCCGCGCCGTCGCGGCAAAACTGAGCATCCCGTTTACAGTTGGCGGCGGTATTCATTCGCTCGATAATATCAAAACTTTACTGAGAGCCGGGGCCGATAAGATTTCTTTGAATAGCTCTGCCGTGGAAAATCCGCAGCTTTTGGAAAAGGGTGCCGCTTTTTTTGGCTGCCAGTGCATGGTCTGCGCGATTGATGCGCGTTATGATCAGAAAAGCGGCCATTATCTTGTGTATACACATGGCGGTCAGAAAAGAACAGAGCTGGATGCAAGGGAATGGGCGGTTCAGGCGGTTGAGCGAGGAGCGGGCGAAATCCTTCTGACGAGCATGGATCAGGATGGCGAGAAAAACGGATTCGATGTCCGGCTGACGAAAATGATCAGCGAGGCAGTCGACGTGCCGGTTATTGCTTCAGGTGGGGCAGGCAAGGCAGAGGATTTTTATCAGGTCTTTCTTACAGGAGAGGCAGACGCAGCTCTCGCCGCCTCGATTTTTCACTATAAAGAGACAACGGTGGCGCAAATTAAAAGTTATTTAAAACAAAGAGGGGTGACCATTCGATGAAAACAGAACAGATAAAATTCGACGAAAAAGGGCTTGTTCCGGCTGTTGTTCAGGATGCTCAGAGCAAGGAAATCCTGATGCTGGCCTATATGAATAAAGAATCGATTGAGAAATCACTGAAATCCGGGGAAACCTGGTTTTACAGCCGCTCGCGTCAGGAGCTATGGCATAAAGGAGCAACCTCCGGCAATACGCAGAAAATCGTTGATTGGTCGGTGGACTGTGATTCGGATACACTGCTGGTCAAGGTTATTCCGGCAGGACCGGCCTGTCACAAGGGTACATACAGTTGTTTTAAGTCTGAAAAAAGCGAGCATGAAGAGGCGGTCCAAAGTGGGAACGAGCGGTTCGGTATTCTTGCCGAATTGGAACATGTGATCGCGCAGCGGGAAGCCGAACGGCCGGAAGGAACCTACACCACTTATCTTTTTAATGAGGGTCTCGATAAAATATTAAAAAAAATCGGGGAAGAGACTTCCGAAGTGATTATTGGTGCCAAGAACCACTCGGTTGCTGAAATTGAGTGGGAGGTATCCGACGTCATCTATCATACGTTGGTCATGCTCCGCGAAGAAAAGATCGGTTTCGACCGAATTCTGCGTGTGCTCGAGAAACGGCACCGTGAAAAAAGTGAGTTCCAACGGGAAAAAGCCAAGGACTTAGATATCTAAAAGAATAGTGAAATGATTTTGCCCGCCTGCATCGGCGGGTTTTTGCTTTTTCGCGGTTCATTGCAGTCCGGATCGAATGATTTTCAGGCCTTCATCAAGACGACGGGATCTGGAATAAAATGGTTATCTATTTAAAGAATGGCAAATCGGGTATAGAAAAAGAGGACAGAATCGATTATTTTGATTGAGGAGGAGATTTTTATATGGGAAAGCGGCTCAAAAGTTTTCTCATTTATTTTTTCGGTGCGATCGGAGGACTGCTGTTTGGGTATGATACAGGAGTCATCTCCGGAGCTCTTTTATTTATCCAGCGGGATATACCCATGAATCATTTTCTGCAAGGCGCGATCGTCAGCATTCTCTTGCTCGGCGCAGCAATAGGTTCAACGATTTTCGGAAAGCTTTCTGATAAAAAAGGAAGAAAGTTTTCCTTTTCGATCATTGCGATTGTTTATATTTTCGGATCGCTTGGCAGTGCATTGGCTGGGGAGATCTACGTCCTGCTGATTTCGCGTCTGCTGCTTGGTTTTGCGGTCGGCGGTTCAACGATGCTGGTGCCGCTCTATCTCAGCGAAATGGCTCCCAAGCGGACACGAGGACAGGTAGGCATGCTGAACATCCTGATGATAATGCTGGGTATTCTACTTGCCTATTTGATTAATTTTGCATTCGCGTCGATTGAAGGATGGCGCTGGATGCTCGGCCTCGCTGCTGTTCCGGCATTGATCATGCTGATTGGGTCATCATTCATTCCTGAGAGCCCGAGCTGGCTGCTGGTCCATGGCAAAGAGGAAAGAGCCACGAGAATTATGAAGCTGACTAAGGGACCGAAAGAGATCAGAGGCACCTTACAAAGATTTGCGGCGCGGCGAAAAGAGAATCGCGCAAAAAAACAAGCTGCCCATCCTTCTATCCTGGAAAAATGGGTGCGTCCAGCACTGATAGCAGGCGCAGGTCTGGCACTCTTTCAGCAGTTACTGGGAATCAATACCGTGATCTATTATGCCCCGACCATCTTCAGAAACGCGGGGTTGGGAAATAGTGCTTCGCTCCTTGGCACGCTTGGAATTGGAGTCTTGAATGTCATTGCTGCTTTTATTTCAATGCAGTTAATCGATCGTTTGGGGAGAAAAGTGTTGTTGCTCGGCGGCAGCAGCGGTATTCTGATCAGTTTAATCAGTTTATCTTCCCTCTTATTTATTTTCGGCAATACAACAGCGACGGCTTGGTGGACTGTTGGACTGCTCTGTGCTTTTATCGTTTTCTTTCAAGGGACTTGGGGTGCGATCACCTGGATCATGCTACCTGAGATTTTTCCGGTGCGGCTGCGAGCGACCGGCACTGCGCTTTCTTCACGGATGAATTGGCTCGGCAATTTAGCGATTTCATTTGTCTTTCCGACGCTGCTTGCTCGACTTGGTCCGGCGATCAGTTTCTTGATTTTTGCAGTCAATGCCGCTTTGTCGATCGTCTTTGTATGGTTCCTGCTTCCGGAAACCAAAGGAATCAGTCTGGATCAGGTTGAAAAAATTCTGCATGAAAATTATGCCAGGTGGCAAGCCCGGCACAATGAAAAAAACGCGACTGAGAAAAACGGATAAATGAAACGAATCGTCAAATACTAAAAAGCAGGCGCATCCGTCGGTTGTTCCTTAAATTATTCCGCCGAGAAAGGGAATGTAGACCATGTTCCTGCTTTTTCTGATAATAGGTCTCTTGCTTCTTGGGTTATTTTTGGGCCTTCTCTATCTTTTAAAAAGCACGATTTCTTTTCGAATGACTCTGATTGCCGATACGGAGCAGCTGACTTTGCGCCTGCATCTCTTTTTCCGGCGGAAAGAATTGCGCGTCTTTACATGGGACGATGCAGCAATCAGCCGTTTTATTGAATCGCATGAAAAGACATTTTTACACCTATTGGAAAGGCCGGATAAAGAGCAATTAGGTTTTTTTGACTGGATATATTCTTTGAAAAAGGTGCAGCGAACATTGGAGATTTGTCATGTTCCGGAGCGGATTCAAGTGACCGACTTTGTCTGGATCACATCTGTTGGTACAGGTGAAGCGGATAAAACTGCTCTGCTGACTGGCGCGATTTGGTCGCTGAAATGCCTGATTCTGCCACTGATTACTGGATGGCTTGACGATCCACCGCCGCGGATAAAAGTCGTTCCACTCTTTCAAGAGAAGCGCTTGGCCACTCGATTCTCATGCATGATCTCGTTTAAAGCAGGAAAAGCTATGCTTATGATGCGGCAGATCAGGCGGCAGATGAAAGAGGGAGAGCGTGATGGCAGAACATCCAATACAAGGGTTAATGAAGACAGCACTGGATAGTCTCCAAGCGATGATCGACGTGGGCACGATTATCGGCGATCCGATCGAGACAGAAGATGGACATATGATTGTAACTATTTCTAAAGTCGGATTCGGCTTTGTCGCCGGCGGCAGTGAATTTAATACAAAAAATGAAAACCAAGATGAAGATCCGACTGAGGAGACAGAAGCTTATCTGCCCTTTGGCGGCGGTACGGGCGGCGGTGTGTCGATTAATCCGATTGCCTTTCTGATTATCGGGCCAAAAGGAATCAAAACGATTCACCTGGATAATCAAACCCATTTATACGAAAAATTAATCGATCTTGCACCGCAGACCGTCGAACGCATTAAGGAAATTCTTGAAAAGGGTGTTGGACAATCGGATTCGAATCATTCTGTTTTCAAAAATTCACGGAAGAGAAGACGATCCGAGGACGCAGGCGAAGATGAATTTTAAAAAATAAAAACATCGAGAGCAGCCACGGCTTTCGATGCTTTTATTTTAGTACTCTTTAAAAGGTGAGATGTCGCAGTCCTTGAGCGGAATTAATTTGGCCCTCATCTTCCATTTGGCAATCAGCCAAATCGCTAGAAAAATCGGAATGCCAATATAGGAAGCAATCATTTGGCCCCAATCGGCGTGCCCATTTGAAAAGGCACCGAAGCTTTGACCAATGACAACGACCATACAGACGGCAAAGGCAAAAAGAGGACCAAACGGGAACCATTTCGCGTGATAAGGCAGATCGCTTAATTGACCACCTTGAGCAAGATAAGCTCTGCGAAATCGATAATGACTAATGGCAATGCCAAGCCAGGCGATGAAACCGCACATTCCTGAGGCGCTGAGCAACCAGTTGTAGACGATACCGTCACCGAAGCCGGAGGCGAGAAAAGCAAGCAGACCAAAGATGGCTGTGATAATCAGCGCGGCAATCGGAATCCCGCGTTTCGTGACCACTCCGAGAAATTTCGGCGCTTTACCTTGTCTCGCGAGTGCGTAAAGCATGCGTGTTGATGCATATAATCCTGAGTTACCGGCAGACAATACAGCAGTCAAAATCACCGCATTCATGACTGAAGCCGCGATGGCAAGACCGGCTTTCTGGAAAACGAGTGTAAACGGACTGACCATGACTTTGTCCGTTATCGACAGGTTCGCATTCGTATAAGGAATAATCATGGCGATAATAAAGATAGCAAAAACATAAAAGAGCAGGATTCTCCAGAAGATGGTATTCATGGCTTTGGGTACATTTTTCTTCGGATTCTCACTCTCCCCGGCACTGATACCGAGCAGTTCGGTTCCTTGAAAAGAATAGCCCGCAGCCAGGAAGGCACCAAACGCGGCAAGAAATCCGCCATGGAACGGAGCATCTCCGATGGTGAAATTATGAAATCCAGGGACGCCGCCGCCCATGATACCCAAAATCATCAGCAAACCGATCAGAATGAAAAGAATGACGGTGGCCACTTTGATAAAAGCGAACCAATACTCCGATTCCCCGTAGCCTTTGACGCTGAGCGCGTTCAGAAGAAAAATGATCATTAAGAATAATCCGCTCCACAGGATCGACGGACTTTTCGGAAACCAGAATTTCATGATTAAAGTGGCTGCAGACAGCTCGCTGGCAATCGTGATCGCCCAGTTGTACCAATAATTCCAACCTAGAGCGAAACCGAAGGAGGGATCCACGAAGCGTGAGGCATAGGTGCTGAAGGAACCGCTGGTTGGTAGATAAGTGGCCAGCTCACCCAGACTAGTCATTAGAAAATAGACCATTATACCGGTTAGTCCATAGGCAATAAGTGCTCCGCCTGGTCCCGCGGAATAGATGGCGTTACCGCTGGCGAGAAAGAGACCGGTACCGATTGCCCCGCCCAGTGCAATCATTGTCAAATGGCGCGATTTTAAGCCGCGCTTCAAATGATTTGTTTTACTTTGTTGCAAAATAGTCCTCTCCCTTTCATTTTTGCAAGGCTTGCAGGAAGAACGCAGCCGGTTTTCCGTGCTGGCAAGAGCCTGAAATGTGCAAAAAATATCCGCTGTTGGCATCTATCGATGCTTTCAAGCGGACATGGCTGTTGATACAATAAAAAATCAGTGTATACGATAAGTATAGGAAGTTCTCCCATCATGACTTTTCGGAGAATCCGAATTTCCCGTATCCGTCATTTAACAGAAATTGGGAACGCTCAGGTCACTTAAAATCAAGAGTCTGTCCCGCCCTCTCTCCATGCAAGCCGTCGATAGCACATCTATCTCCTCTGGAAACTTAGCGAGAAGATAATTAAAAAACTAACAATCCACATTGTACCCTTTTGGCAGGCGGCTTTCAATATTGAATGATTCCGGTTTCCTTCCAGCATGAGGGAAAGAGAAAAACGGAACCTTTTACCGGGCAGGCCTGTCAACCATACTATTGATTGCTAAGGTGATTAGCTGATCGAAGGATTGCAACTTGAATTCTTGACGCTCTATGGCTAAAATGAACATAAGATGTTCTGATTTAACCCGAGAATCGGATAGAGAATTATTGGTTTCGTTGCGGCAAGGAGGTCTGTGAGATGAGTCCGGTTGCTTTTTCCTATGAGTCTGTTAAGTGGATGGAACGGTCAGCAGCAGCGTGGACAGAGCGATGCTTTTTGGAAAGCTCGACAAATAATTTCGAATCTTTTTATCAAGTTGTAAGCGCTTTATAATTTGGAGGAATTCTTTTGCAAACATCATATGTAAGTGAACTTTTTTCAATCTTGGATAATGCGGCTCTGATTCTCAGAAAGGCGCGAACAATGAGTTATCTTGAAGCCCTCTGCGCTGCGGGGGAGCAGATTGTGACGGAGCAAATCACGGACGAACCCGTACGGAAGCGACTAGAAACGTTGTACAGCGGCTTTTTTCATGAAGGAATGACGGATGAAGATGTCCGCCGGGCGTTTCAACTGGCAACGTTAAAGGGAATTAAACAGGCTGATCAGAAAGAATATGAAATGACACCGGATGCCTTGGTTATTCTTATTGGACATATGGTCAATTTAATAACGGCATCGAAACCTGTCTCCCTGCTCGATCCGGCTGTGGGGACGGCCAATCTGTTGACTGGAGTACTGAATCAGCTGGAGGATCATGTAACGGCGGCGTATGGTGCCGATACCGAAGATTTGCTGATCCGCCTTGCCTATACGAATGCGAATTTGCAGCAAAAAGAATTGCATCTCTTTCATCAAGATGGTTTGAAACCAATCTTGATTGAACCGGTGGATGTCGTCGTTTCTGATCCGCCGGTCGGTTTTTACCCGGATACTGAAATGGCAGAATCCTATGAATTGAATGGGATAGATGGCAAGGCTTATACACATTTTCTGTTCATTGAGCAAGGACTCCGTTTGTTGAAGGCAGGCGGATATTTGTTGTATTTAATACCAAATCGGCTATTTACGGATGATAAAGAAAAAACTTTTTATCACTACATGGCAAAGAAGGCAGTAGTCCTGGCCCTGCTGCAATTGCCCTTATCTCTGTTCCAGCATCCTGAAGCCGCAAAATCGATCTTATTGCTTCAAAAAAAAGGAGAGGGCACAGCGCTCTCGAAACAGGCGCTTCTAGCCGAATTGCCTGATTTTTCGAATGAACCGGAGTTACGCACGTTTATCGAAAGTATGGATCACTGGTTTAAGGATCGCCAGAATTCCGGAAAATCTGGGGGGTGAATGATATGACGTTAGTTTTGGCAATCAATGCGGGAAGTTCTTCGCTGAAGTTTCAGCTTTTAGACATGCCGCAGGAGAAATTGGTGACTAAAGGCTCCTTTGAACGGATTGGCCTTTCAGATTCTACTTTTACAATCAGCGTCCGTGGTGAAAAAATACAAAAGGATCAATCGATTCCCGATCATGAGGTTGCCGTTCGTCAATTGTTGAAGCAAATGACTGCGTTGAATATTATCCAATCACTGAAAGAGATCAAAGGTGTTGGTCATCGAGTCGTCCATGGCGGTGAAGTATTTGCCGATTCGGCTCTGGTTACGGATAAAGTGATTGAACAGATCGAAAATCTCTCAGATCTTGCGCCGCTGCATAATCCGGCCAACCTGGTTGGCATCAAGGCTTTCCGTGAGGTGCTTCCAGATGTGCCAGAGGTGGTTGTCTTTGATACCGCGTTTCATCAGTCAATGGGTGAAGAAGCTTATCTCTACAGTCTTCCTTATGAATATTACAAGAACTATGCGGTGCGCAAATACGGCTTTCATGGAACGAGTCATAAATATGTGACTATCCGTGCAGCTGAATTGCTGGGTCAGCCGATTGAAAAATTGAAGCTGATTTCCTGCCATCTTGGTAACGGTGCCAGTGTCACGGCTGTGCAAGGCGGGAAATCGGTAGATACTTCGATGGGATTCACTCCGCTCGCAGGACTCACCATGGGGACGCGCTCTGGAGATATTGATCCGGCTCTGATTCCTTATATCATGGATAAAACAGGTATGAATGCGACTGAAGTGGTGAATGTACTGAATAAAAAAAGCGGAATGTTAGGTATATCCGGCTTTTCGAGCGATCTGCGCGATATTGAAAAAGAAGCCAAACGGGGGAATCGGCGGGCAAAATTAGCTATTCAAATTTTTGTCGAACGGATCCAACAATACATTGGTTCCTATGCCGCGAAGATGTCTGGAGTCGATGCCATTATTTTTACGGCAGGAATCGGCGAACATAGTTCAATGATCCGCAGAAGGGTACTACAAGGTCTGGAGTTCATGGGTGTATATTGTTCGGAAACGCTCAATCGGATAAACGGGGAGGAGACGATGATCAGCGAGCCGGATTCGCCGGTGAAAGCACTGGTGATTCCAACGAATGAAGAAGTGATGATTGCTCGCGATACGGTTCGATTGTCTCAGATGCGCCTGAGTTTGTGAATGAATGAACAGAAGGATTGTGCCCGGTTTCGCGACTGTAAAGGCCAGCCAAGTTTCGCCTAAGGTCCGATTCCATTTTATACATAAAAATCCGATCGCAAAAAGCCCTGAGTCAGCCGATAACCGGCGGGCACAGGGCTTTAAAATTCCGTAAACTCAGGATATAATCTGCAAATTTTTCGGATAATGTGTCAGAGTCTCCGGACCGTTTTCACCAATGTAGACGTCGTCCTCAATCCGGACACCGCCAACCTCTGGAACATAAATTCCCGGCTCAATGGTGATCACCATACCCTTTTCAAGTAAGGCGTCATTATCGGCGCTCATCGAGGGTTCTTCGTGTTCGCCAAGTCCGAGTCCGTGGCCCAGCCGGTGGGTGAAATAAGCTCCGTAACCGGCATCGGTGATCACTTTCCTTGCCACGCCGTCGAGATCGCCGATACGCAGGCCTTCACGCACGGCCTTGATGGCCTCTTCATTGGCTTTCAGCGTCGTTTCATAGATCCGCTGCTGCTCATCGGAAACAAACTTGTAACCGACCGTGCGGGTAATATCGGAGCAATAGCCATCGACGACAACTCCTAAGTCAAAGAGAACAAAATCCCCTTCTTTAATCTGACGTGTACCCGGGTTGCCATGCGGTGCGGCACTGTTTTCCCCAGTTAGGACCATCGTGTCGAAGGCCATTTGCGAGTAGCCTTGTTTGGCTAATTCATGTTCGATTTCCGCAATGATCGCCGTTTCTGTGCGGCCTTTTTTAATGGCATCGACGCCGAGCTTCACAGCGTAATCGGCCATTTCTCCCGCTTTTCTCATGGCAGCGATTTCCGCGCTATCTTTAATTTTGCGCATTTGAGCAATCAGATTTTCGACTGAACCTAATACGGGTTTGCCCAGCAAATCTTCAAGGGCAAGAACTTTTTTATAAGGGAGCGTGCTGGGTTCGATGAAAACCTTGCCAGCGGAGAGATGGCGCGCGGCTAAAGCTTGGCGGACGATTAACCAAGGATCCTGATCGTCGCGATAGCCGATCGCTTCGTGGCCGAAAGACGACGCACGCGCCTGAAGAACTTCCAATTCCGGGCAAACGAGGAAGGGCTCGTCGTCTGGAAAAATGAATAAACCGAGAAAGCGTTCATGCGGATCACATTTGAACTGGGTCAGATAGAATACATTTGTCGGATCGGCGATATAGGCGACACGGCCATCATGTTCCCGCAGCCAGACTTCAATTTGTTCTAATTTTTTTGTCAAAAGCGGTCACTCCAGTGTATCAATCTTGTGAAAAAAAAACCTACTCTTAATTTAACACATTATCGATTAAAAGGGACATCTAATGTAAGCAGATGGTAGGTGATTTAACATGCGGGCAAGTCTCTGTAGGTGGACGGCACGGGAGCCATGCGAATGGGGAGCCAGGTGGTGTATAATAAAATTAATATGAATCATGGAAAAACGGTGCCTTGCTTGAATGCCTGCCGCATGATAAAAAATAGGAGGGAAATAGCGATGAAAATCACCTATGTCGGTCATTCTACTGTTTTATTTGAAACGGAAAAAGCCAATCTGCTCATTGATCCATTCATTACGGATAATAATCAGGCAGGTTTAACGATAGACGAGCTGCCGAAAATTGATGCGATCATTCTGACGCATGGACATGGCGACCATATAGCCGATACGCAGCAAATTGCTGAACGAGATGGCTCGCTTGTCATTGCTATTGCTGAGCTGGCGACTTACTTTGGTTGGAAGGGTCTGAAAACTCACGGAATGTCGCTTGGCGGCGGTTATGATTTTCCGTTTGGCCGAGTAAAAATGACGCTCGCTTTCCACGGATCGAGTGTGACAGAGCCGGAGACTCATACCATTATCGACGCCGGTATGCCGGCAGGTATTTTACTTTTTATTGATGGGAAGACGATCTACCATGCGGGCGATACCGCTCTTTTTTCGGATATGAAATGGATTGGCGATCAAAACGTGATTGATCTGGCCTTCCTTCCGATTGGTGATAATTTTACAATGGGTCCGGATGATGCGCTTGTTGCCGCAGAATGGATCCACGCTAAAAAGGTCGTTCCCATCCATTACAATACGTTTCCCCCCATTCGTCAGGATGCTGGAAAATTTGTTGAACGGCTCGGCAGTACCGGCCTGAAACTTGAGCCGGGTGAATTTATCACATTATAATGCCTTCCATGGAAAGCTTGGTGAAGAGATGGAGACAAAGCATGACCAGATTATGAAATATATTCAAAATCTGGAAACAGGCAGTAAGATATCCGTTCGTCAGACAGCGAAAAATCTAGGGGTCAGTGAAGGAACTGCTTACCGCGCGATTAAAGATGCTGAAAATCAAGGCTTTGTCAGTACGATTGAACGTGTAGGAACGGTGCGTATCGAAAAAAAAGTTCGGCCGAATATTGAAAAACTGACTTTTGAATCGGTTGTGAAAATTGTCGACGGGCAGGTTCTTGGCGGTTCGCGGGGATTGTCAAAAACACTGCATCATTTTGTCATCGGTGCGATGGAACTCAATGAGATGAAGCGTTATATCGGGGCGGGCGACCTGATGATTGCCGGCAACCGAGATTCTGTTCATCGCTATGCACTAGAAGAGGGGGCAGCCGTACTGATTACCGGAGGGTTTGCAATCAGTCCGGCAATTAAAGAGTTGGCAGATAAACTTGGTCTCCCGCTGATATCCACTTCCTATGATACGTTTACAGTAGCAACAAAGATCAACCGGGCGATCTATGATCAAATGATCAAGAAAGAAATTGTTCATGTCTCCGATATTCTGATTCCTTTTTCTGAAACACAATATGTGTATAATGATGAGTCGACATCCGTCTGGCAACATCTGAATCAGGAAACAAGACATAGCCGTTTTCCAGTCGTTGATCGTGAGATGAAGGTGGTTGGAATCATTGCAATGAATGATGTGATCAATCATCCGGCTTCTGAAACGATTCAGGAGGTCATGACTCCGAATCCAATGGTAGTTAACCCGACAACAACGGTTGCCGCCGCCGCGCACCGGATGATTTGGGAGGGGATTGAATGCCTTCCCGTTGTCGACGAAGCCCATTATTTGCTTGGCATGATCACCCGTAGCGACGTACTTCGGGCGCTGCAGAGGATTCAGCAGCAGCCGCAGATGGGTGAGACGATTGAAGATTTGATCGCGGCAAATCTGGTCGATCATGGGGATGGCGCGCCGGATGCCTATCAATTCACGGTCACGCCGCAAATGACGGACTATCTCGGTTCTCTGTCTTACGGGATGATGACCTCGATCATTACGAATGCGGCTAGACGTGTTCTCAGTCGCCAACGGAAAGGCGATTTGGTGATCGACAACCTTTCTTTTTATTTTTTTAAGCCCATTCAGATCGATCAGGTGGTCATTGTGCAGGCAAAGATTCTAGAAATGACTCGCCGCAATGGCAAATTGGATTGTGAATTGTTTGTGGACGGGCAGCTATGCGGCAAAGCGATGCTGACCGCCCAGTTCATTGATCGGTATTGAATGGCCTTGTTAATAAATGCTTATTACTGCGGTTGTGCGGACGCTTGAAGGGAGCAGCTTGCCAATGATAGATCAACTTTTAGAAAAAATTAAGGCTTATCAAACGATTATTATTCATCGCCATGTCCGCCCGGATCCGGATGCTTTTGGATCTCAGGGTGGTTTGGCCTGTCTCATTCGTGATAATTTCCCAGAGAAACAGGTCTTTGTGACTGGAGAAAATGCCGAGTCGCTGGATTTTTTGCTGACGATGGATTCAACTCCGGATACGGCTTATGAACAAGCACTGGTTGTTGTTTGCGATACGGCAAACCGGGAACGGATCGATGATCAACGGTTTGAACAAGGGCAAGAATTGATTAAAATTGATCATCATCCGCGAGTCGATGATTATGGCGATCTGCAGTGGGTTGATTCGGCGGCGAGTTCGACCAGCGAATTGATTACTTCCGTCTATCAGAAGCACCGGGAGCTCGTGCTCTCCGGGGAAGCGGCACGTCTGCTCTTCGCTGGAATTGTTGGCGATACGGGTCGATTCCAGTTTAGCAATGTGTCGGATAAGACTTTTGAGGCCGCGGCGGAGCTGGTTCGCCATCCATTCGACAGGCAGGCTTTCTTCAACCGACTCTATCAGCATAATCTTAACCTGATGCGATTGAACGGATTCGTTTTACAGCATTTCACCCTGACAGAGGCGGGCGTCGGTTATATTAAGCTGCCGCTGGAGACCGTCCATCAGTTCGGACTTGAATCCTCAGATGGCTCTGCCTTGGTCAATTGCTTTTCTTCAGCAGAGAACCTCAAGACCTGGGTGCTTTTTTCTGAAGAAGATGATCAAATCCGAGCGAGAATTCGCTCTAAGGGGCCAAATATTGATTCACTTGCCGCGGCGTATCATGGCGGTGGACACGCGATGGCTTCCGGGGCGACGGTGTACAGCTGGGAGGAGGCCGACCGACTGATTGCCGATTTGCAAAAGCTTACCGCCGATTATTCGGAGAAATGAGAGACAGAAAAGATTATTTGCAGAGGAAGGAGCGATTCCGGTGACATTTGTTCACCTTCATGTCCAAAGCGAATATAGTTTACTGGAGAGCACCTGCCGGATTGAGGCCCTTGTCAGGCGGGCCAGGGATGAGGGCCAGTCTGCACTCGCGATCACTGATCGGAATGTGATGTATGGTGTGATTCCTTTTTATCAGGCGTGTCAGTCAGCCGGTATTCACCCGATTATTGGGCTGACCTTGAGCGTGACTTGGGGGACGCAGCGTGCCGAGAATCGCCGCTTGGCTGCGAAGCCGCAGGGAATTCTTGTTCTGCTGGCGAAGAACGAGCAGGGCTACCGGCAATTGGTCCACCTTTCTTCCCGAGTCCAGTGGCAGAAAGAGAAGGCCTTGCCATTGTCGGAACTCGCCGGACAGGGGGATCAGCTCTTTGCGCTCTCAGGAGGCACAGAAGGCCCAATTAATCGGCTGATTGCTGAAGGGAAAAAGGATCAAGCGAAAGCCGTTGCCGCGTATTTAAAAAAAGTGTTCCCGGAAAGCTTCTATCTGGAATGTCAGGGCGAACCAGCGGATGACTCACTGGTTGCTCTACATGAGACGCTCGAACTGCCTCTTGTCGCCACACGCACCATTCGCTTTCTCGAAAAGCATGAGGCGCGAGCCTATGCCTGCCTCCGCGCCATTAATTATGGGACCGATTTAAAAACGCAATGGAATGCTGTAAAAGGGGAAAATGCCTCTTTTCCGGCTTCGAGTGAGATAGACGAAGTATTTAAAAAAATGCCCGGAGCGCTGGAGGTTACCGAGAAAATTGCTGCGGCCTGCCAAGTGTCCTTTGATTTTAATCGCCGGCGACTGCCCGCTTTTCCGCTTCCCGCTGGCCGTACAGCCCAAGAAGAATTGAAGAATTTATGCGAACAGGGACTTCATTCCCATTATTCTGAGGTGCGTGAGGAAGCCCGAAAGCGTTTGGAAAAGGAACTGGCAATCATTAATGAAATGGGTTTTAATGATTATTTCCTGATTGTCGCTGATTTAATTGATCATGCGCGGAAGTCAGGAGTAATGCCCGGACCCGGTCGCGGTTCAGCCGCGGGGTCGCTGGTTGCTTTTCTGCTGGGCATAACGGAAGTCGATCCGCTGCGCTATCATTTGCTCTTCGAACGTTTTCTAAATCCAGAACGAGTCACGATGCCAGATATTGATATGGACTTTCCGGATATTGAACGCGATCGAATGATTGCTTATGCCTATGAAAAATATGGCAGGGAGCACGTGGCGCAAATTATAACATTCGGTACACTGGCTGCAAGAGCCGCCATTCGCGATACCGGACGAACCTTAGATATTTCCCCGCGGATTGTTGACAGCATGGCCCGGCTTATCCCGTCAGTTCCCAAGATGACCCTTGAAAAAGCACAGAGTGAATCAGTGAAATTGCGGAATTTGCTGGATCAATCTTCAGAAGCTGCCGATTTATTCGAATTGGCAAAGCAGATTGAGGGGCTGCCTCGGCATGCCTCCATTCACGCAGCCGGTGTTATTTTCAGCGATAGGAAGCTGACTGACCTCGTGCCTGTCCAGGAGGGGCATGACGGCTTGCCGATTACTCAATATCCGATGGAAGTGCTCGAAGCGCTGGGGCTGCTGAAAATCGATTTTCTCGGGCTGCGTAATTTGACCTTTATGGGCCGGATAATGGATTCCGTCAACCGTGAATCTCGTCATTCTCTTAGCCCGGAGTCGATACCGGGCGCTGATCCAAAGACCTATGCACTGCTTGGAAAAGGAGACACAACGGGTATTTTTCAGCTGGAATCGGATGGAATGCGTCAGGTCCTGCGCAAATTAAAACCGACCGAGTTTGAAGATATCGTTGCCGTTAATGCCCTCTATCGTCCGGGCCCTTCACAATACATTGATCACTATATCAAAAGAAAGCATGGTGAGGAGGCGGTTCATTATCCTCATCTGGACCTGGAACCGATATTGAAGCCGACCTATGGTGTACTGGTCTACCAGGAACAAATTATGCAGATTGCTGTAAAAATGGCCGATTATTCACTTGGACAAGCCGATATTCTGAGACGGGCGGTCTCGAAGAAGAAGCGGGAAATGCTTGAGAATCAGCAAAAAGGCTTCCTGGAAGGCTGCAAGAAAAAGGGCTATTCGGAAGAGACGGCAACCAGAGTCTTTGACCTCATTGTCCGCTTTGCCAACTATGGTTTCAATCGTTCGCACGCCGTGGCTTATAGCATGATTTCCTATCGTCTGGCCTATCTGAAGGCACGTTACCCGCAGAATTTTATGGCCTGCTACTTGTCCAGTGTCGCCGGAAGTACGGAAAAATTCAGTGAGGGAATCCGGGAAGTCCGCAAGAACAGCGGGACCATTGAGCGCCCTTCGGTGAACCGGAGTGAAAAGACTTTTCAAAACTCAGGTGCGGCCATTCAATTCGGTTTAGCCGCAATTAAAAATCTTGGTGCGGCGGCCATAGATGAAATCATTAAGCAGCGCAAGACTCATGGAGCTTACCGCAGCTTATACGATTTTTGCCGTAAAGTCGATCTGAAAAAGGTCAATCATAAAGCGATTGAATCCTTGATATTTGCCGGCGCCTTTGATGAATTCGGAACGGATCGGGCGACCCTGCTCGCTTCTCTGGATCAGGCGATCCGCTCGGGTGAAGATGTGCATCAGGTAGCCACTGGTCAGGCTTCTCTTGAGTTCTCCGATGACGTCGCGGAAGGCTATACGGAGGTTCCTCCGCTTTCAACCAGCGAAAAAATGCATTATGAACGCGAGATGCTGGGTATTTATTTGTCTGAGCATCCGCTCGCGCGTTTCCGCAAACGACTGCCCCAAACATTTGCAAATCTTGATCGATTCAGTGAGTGGCCGGAGAACCAGCCGATCCGTCTGGCCGCCTTGATTGATGATTTGAAAGTATCGCGCACACATTCCGGTCAATCCATGGCCTTTTTATCGATTAGCGATGAATCCAGCAATTGTGACGCCGTTTGTTTTCCTGCAGATTTTGAGCGAATCCAGTCGGCACTGAAGAAGGATCATTTGATTGTGCTGATTGCGAAAAAATCTTATGGGAAGCTCGGCGCGCCGCAGTTGATTATCAGCCGTGCGGGGTCGCTTTCCCGTTTCATCGATCAAGCGCATCCGACGTTGTTTTTACAAATCGATGCCTCTCATGATGCACCGGCTGTACTGGAGCAGCTTAAGGAAGCCATCAGACATCATCCCGGTGATGATCGAATCGTTATTCATTATGAGCAGAGTGGTCGAACTCTTGCGCTTGGAACCGCCTATTCGGTCACTCTTGGAGAGTCATTTACTAATTTTCTTCGGGAAATTCTTGGTTCGAAAAATGTTAGGATTAAGTCCAGCAGTATTTTTTCTTAATTTTTATAGGCGCCTCTGTTATAATAATGAAGCTAAGCTGGACAGATTGCGTGCGCATGGCATACGTTCTGGCGGCCGCCGGCTGGAAGTACCCCGGCTGCCGCTTCGTTTTGCAATCAGGCGATATTTCGCTGCAGACACCTGTGTTAATTGGAACAGGTATAGCGAATCTTGTAGGAAATTGGCGAAAATGATCGACGATTCAATGAATAATAAGTGAAAAAAGATTGAATTGTCTCCGGACTGATTGATTTCATGCTTTGACAAAGAATGAGGGTGATATACTTGTTAAAGGACTTTTTTGTTAAAAAGAAAAAGTATGCAACGGTCCCATCCGCAAAGACAAGGCAAGAGGTTCCAGAGGGAATCGTATTAAAGTGCCCGAAGTGCAAGAAGATCATGTACGTTAAGGAACTCAAGAAACACTTGTATGTCTGTCAATCCTGCGGCTACCATTATCCGCTGGGCGCTTATGATCGGGCAGAAATGCTTTTTGATGAAGGTTCATTTACTGAATTTGATCAGAATCTTGTTTCCGGCAATCCTCTGAATTTTCCTAATTACATGAATAAGTTAGAGAAGGACAGGCAGCGTACTCATTTGAACGAAGCTGTCCTGACAGGAAAAGGGAAAATCAAGGGCTTGGAAACTGCTGCGGCGATTATGGACAAGGGCTTCCGGATGGGGAGCATGGGTTCAGTGGTCGGGGAGAAAATTACTCGGCTGGTCGAATACGCCGATCTTCATCATTTGCCGGTAATCATCTTTTCCGCTTCAGGTGGTGCCAGAATGCAAGAGGGCGTGCTGAGTCTCATGCAGATGGTGAAAACCAGTGCGGCGCTGAAGAAGTTCAGTGAGAATGGCGGCCTCTACATTTCAGTGATGACGCATCCAACGACAGGCGGGGTCTCCGCCAGTTTTGCCTCTCTTGGTGATTTTAATTTTGCCGAACCAGGTGCCTTGATTGGCTTTGCCGGGCGCAGAATAATTGAACAGACGATCGGCGAGAAACTGCCAGATGACTTTCAGACGGCCGAATTTCTGCTAAAACACGGTCAGCTTGATCAAGTGATTCCGCGCAGTGAATTGCGTCATGTGCTCAGTACCGTTCTGTCGATTCATTCAGGAGGAGGTGCGCCGGATGGGACCGGAAATGGAATTTGAAAAGCCGATTAATGAGCTGAAACAGAAGATTGCGGATTTGAAGAATTTTATGAGTGAAAAGGGTATCGATTTGTCAGATGAGCTGGATCAGCTGCAGAAACGTCTGGAGAACCTTGAGAAACAAACCTATGGGAATATGACCCCATGGGAGCGGGTTCAGATTGCCAGAGAGTTTACGCGTCCGACGACTCTAGATTATCTGCCGATGCTTTTTGAAGATTTCATCGAATGTCATGGTGATCGCGTTTATGGCGATGATGCAGCGATTGTCGGCGGCATCGGCCGTTTCCACGGCCGGCCGGTAACGATCATCGGCCAGCAGCGGGGAAGAGATACAAAAGAAAATATTAAGAGAAATTTCGGTATGCCTCATCCGGAGGGATACCGAAAAGCCTTGCGCCTGATGAAGCAGGCAGAAAAATTCCAGCGGCCGATTATTACTTTTATTGACACAAAAGGCGCTTTTCCCGGATCTTCAGCAGAGGAACGAGGACAAAGTGAGGCCATCGCCAAAAATTTGTATGAAATGTCCTGGTTTTCTGTTCCGGTAGTCTGTATTGTTATCGGAGAAGGGGCCAGCGGCGGGGCTTTAGCCATCGGTGTTGGGAATCAAATTCTGATGCTGGAAAACTCGTGGTACTCCGTTATCTCACCTGAAGGAGCTGCAGCGCTCCTCTGGAAGGATGCGGGAAAGGCGGAGAAAGCAGCGCAGACGATGAAAATTACCGGGGCAGATTTGAAAGATCTTGGCATAATTGATAAACTGATTCCGGAGGTACTGGGCGGCGCGCATCATGATCCGAAAAAACAGGCTGCATTTATTGAACGGGCTCTGAGTGAAAGCTTGTCTGAATTGGACAAACTAGATAATGATCAGCTCCGTGAGCAGCGCCTTGCCAAATATCGGGCAATTGGCGATTACGGCACATTCCGGAAAGATGCGGAAACGCAATCAGTTTTCTCATATTCAGAATGATTTTTTAAGAAGAGAAATCACAAATGGGGTGAAAGTATGAAGAGAATAGGCGTACTCACAAGTGGCGGAGATGCTCCGGGCATGAATGCAGCGATCCGTGCCGTTGTTCGTGCGGGTATTTACCGAGGGATTGAAGTCTATGGAATCTATCATGGCTATAGGGGATTAATTACCGGCAATATTAAGAAGCTGGAAGTTTCGGATGTCGGCGATATCGTTCAGCGCGGTGGAACAATACTTTACACGGCGCGCTGCGAAGAATTCAAGACTGAAGAAGGACGTGCCATTGCTATTGAACAATTGAAAAAGTTCGGTATCGAGGGATTGGTGGTTATTGGCGGCGACGGCTCGTTTATGGGCGGCGTGAAGCTGACACAGCTCGGTTTCCCGACAATCGGCATCCCTGGAACGATTGATAATGACATTCCGGAAACAGACTTTACACTGGGATTTGATACGGCTTTAAATACAATTATTGATGCGATCGATAAGATTCGTGATACGGCGACCTCCCATGAACGCCGCTTTATCATCGAAGTTATGGGACGCGGCTGCGGGGATTTGGCGCTTTGGTCCGGTCTTGCTGATGGTGCAGAATCAATCCTCGTTCCGGAAAAGAAAGAGGATATTGATACCATTGTTGAACGACTGAATCGCGGACTTGAACGTGGGAAGAGGCACAACATTATCGTTGTAGCCGAGGGCGTCGGACACGCAGATGAGATTGCCCAAAAGATCAGAGAAAAGGCTAATATGGATACGCGTGTCACTGTTCTCGGACATGTTCAGCGCGGTGGATCACCATCGGCTTTCGATCGAATTCTCGGCAGCCGGATGGGCAGCAAAGCCGTTGAATTGCTTCTTGCCGGTGAGCGTGGCAAAATGATTGCCATTCAGAATAATAAGATTGTGGCTCATGATATTCTGGATCTGCTGACAAAGAAGCATTCTTTTGATGAAGGATTGTTCCAGCTTGCAAAGGAATTGTCAATCTGACAAGCTGTTAACTTTGGCTCTCTGCGCTTTTCACCGTCATCGATTACGGGGAAGCGGAAAGAGTCCGCATATGTTAAGGGATCACTTTATTCCTAGTGAATAATTTTTAAATAACTGTTGGGGGTATTATGATGAGAAAAACGAAAATTGTCTGCACACTGGGCCCTGCAAGTGATACGGTTGAACTTCTTGTTCAATTGATTAATGCGGGTATGAATGTCGCC
This sequence comes from Sporolactobacillus sp., assembly GCA_047718855.1. GTDB lineage: Bacteria > Bacillota > Bacilli > Bacillales > Sporolactobacillaceae > Sporolactobacillus. The sequence goes on from JBDNRY010000003.1 coordinate 77,235, forward strand.
CGTTTTAACTTTTCTCACGGGGATCATGAGGAACATCATCAGAAAGTCGTTAATCTACAAAAGGCCATGAAGATTACAGGCAAGACGATCGGTATTCTTCTTGATACGAAGGGTCCGGAAATTCGTACGCATGATATGGCGACACCGGAAGTCCTGCTTGAAGCAGGCAAAACAGTTGATATCTCTACGACAGAAGTCAAGGGAACGGCAGAAAAATTCTCAATTACTTATGCGGAATTGATCGATGATATTCATGTCGGAACGAAGATTCTGATTGATGACGGTCTGATTGAACTCGAAGTCACTGGCATCGACAAAGCAGCGGGCTTAATTCATAACAAAATTTTGAACACAGGTGTTCTGAAGAGCAAGAAGGGAATTATTGTTCCTAATGTCAGCATTAATCTTCCGGGTATGACCGACAAAGACGCTGATGACATTGTCTTCGGTATCGGCGAAGGTATTGATTTTATTGCCGCATCTTTTGTCCGTCATGCTTCTGATGTGCTGGCCATCCGTAAATTATGTGAAGATCACGGCGCACATGATATTCACATTTTCCCGAAAATTGAAAGCCAAGAAGCTGTCGACAATATCGATGAGATTCTCAGGGTTTCAGACGGCATCATGGTCGCTCGTGGTGATCTCGGTGTGGAAATCCCGCCGGAAGATGTGCCGCTCGTTCAGAAACGTTTGATTAAGATGTGCAACAAAGTCGGCAAGACGGTTATTACGGCGACTCAGATGCTTGATTCCATGATTCGCAACCCTCGTTGTACTCGTGCGGAAGCCAGCGACGTTGCCAATGCAATTTTCGACGGAACAGACGCTATTATGCTTTCCGGTGAAACAGCTTCTGGTAAATGGCCGGTTGAAGCCGTAACAACAATGAACAATATTGCAACAAAGACGGAACCTGCTCTTGATTATCCGACAATCCTCAGACATCTGAGCAAAATCAGTGAAAAGACAATTACTTCAGCCATTGGCGAAGCAGTTGCTCATACGGCATTGAGCCTGGACGTCGGTGCGATCATCACATCCACCGTCAGCGGACACACGGCACGCGTCGTATCACACTACCGCCCGAAAGCTCCGATCGTTGCGGTAACGAATTCCGAACGAGTGGCTCACAAGATGTGCCTCGCTTGGGGCGTTACACCGGTTCTGAGCGAACTTGCTCAATCCACTGATGAAATGTTTGACATCGCTGTGGACAGCGCGGTAAAATCAGGCCTCGTCAAGAAAGGCGAATTGGTTGTTATTACGGCTGGCTTGCCTGTTGCTGAAGCCGGCACAACGAATCTTCTCCGGATTCATGTTGTCGGGGATGTGCTTGCCCAAGGTCAGGGTGTTGGACGTGCGGCAGCGACTGCTCCGGTTTATGTCGCTTCCGATGCTGATGATGCTAACCGCAACATGCCAGACGGTGCCATACTGGTCGCTCATGCAACAGATAAGGACTATATCCCGGCACTGCGTCGCGCAGCTGGCGTTATCGCTGAAGTTGGCGGATTGACTTCACATGCTGCAGTTGTCAGCATTGAATTTGAAATCCCTGCTATAATCGGCGTGGATAAGGCAGCAAATCTGTTCAAATCTGGCGAAGTTATCACAATGGATGGCGAACGCGGCAAGATCTATCTTGGCCACGCAAATGTGATGTAATTTAAATTCTTCGAAGAATCGTTTAAAATAAGAGAAGGTGCTGTTGTTGGCACCTTCTTTTATTTTACGTTAAGAAAATATATAAAATTGCAGAGGAATTAAGTATAAGAAAAACTAAGGCGCAGCCGGCATTCAAAGGACTTCGTTACGCCAAGTTTTTCTAATTATTCTCAGTGGCAGCTTGAAAATCTGAAGAGGAGTGAAGGACCTTGAGAACATCAATAACAGAGTTGAACGCACGTTATAATGAGACCGATAAAATGGGGGTTGTGCATCACAGCCAGTATGTCAATTGGTTTGAAATTGCCCGTACGGATTGGATTAAGCAATCCGGATTATCCTATAGAAGGATTGAAGAAGAAGGACTGATGATGCCGGTTATCGGAATTAATGTTCACTACCATTCGCCGGCGAGATATGATGATCAGATCTTGATCGAGACATCGGTTAAGGATTATGACAGTATTCAAATGTCCTTCCAGTATAAGGTTTATCATAAACAAAGCGGAAAACTGCTTGTCGACGGTTCCAGCACGCATTGCTGGACGAATTTATCGCTCAAGCCAGTCTCACTGAAAAAGAAAAGACCTGATTTACATGAATTGATTTTGAAAGATTCTGCGCCGGACTAATTGCCGGAAGAACAGGAGGTGATCAGGATATTTCGAAAAAAATGTTGTTTCTCAGCGGATACGCATGCGCTGAACTTGCGGTTTTGTTCCTTGCTATTCGCTTCATTGGTATAGGCTATACCTTATTGTTGCTTTTAATTAGCGCTTTGTGTGGCTGCATGATGGTTTGGCACCAAGGATGGGCGATTCTGCAAGAGATTCGGATGGACTTGAATGCTAACCGCATCCCGGATGATACCCTGCTTCATCGTCTATGCTTGATGTTCGGCGGTATACTGCTGATCCTGCCGGGATTGATCAATGACGCGGCTGGGTTAGTTCTCTGCAGTCCCATTTTTCGCCGCTGGATAATCGGGCATCTGAAGAATTGGTTGAAAAATCGGCCTGTTCGGGGAAACTTTACCTTCACTTTTTTTAAGTAAAAATAAGACGTTCTTCATTCACTTACCGTCTCTAATAAAACGCCAAATGGCCTGAAAGGTGCCGGTTTGATAAAGCACTTTGAGAATGACCATCGAAAGCGGTCCAATAATTAGGCCGGCAAATCCGAGCCATCGGAAGCCGAAATAAAGCGCAGTCAAAGCGATCAGCGGGTCAAGGCCAATTGCGGTCGATAAAATTTTCGGTTCCAGAAGCTGTCTTTGGATAATGATCGCTCCAAAAAGACTACTTAATGCGAGGACGAGCGGATAGTTATGTTGGATAAATTCATAGAGAATCCATGGAATAAAAATAACGCCTGTCCCTAAATAGGGGATCAAGTCGACCAATCCCGCAAAAAAAGCGATGGTGAACGCGTGCCCCGTCTGAAGTACCAATAAAGCAGCGGCCACGAGAATCATCGTCAGCGTCACTAGGATGATCTGGGCACGGACAAAGCCGATGCACGTCTTTTTAAGCTCCTGAACCACATGGATAAGCGGACGATGGATGGCCGGCAGAAGGAAGCGTGCCATCCCTTTTTTAATCTGTTCGGAATCCTTCGTGATAAAGAAGGTGGCCAAAAAGATAAAGACGGCGGAAATAAAGGTGTCCGGCAGTGAGACGATAAATTGAGTCAGACTTTGCAGCGTCAAGGTCGCAAGATTATTCAGAAAATCAATCAGTGTCGCGGCAATGCTTTCCAGATTCAGTTGCAATGCTTTTTGCTGGGTGGCTGATATTCCTGAAAAAAGATGGGTCATTTTTTCCCAGGAGGGCAGTAATTTTGTAAAAAAGAAAGTCTGGAGATCACCGATTGTCGCGCCCAACTCTTCGGGAACACTCCTTGTCAGCGAGGATATTCCCTTAATTAGGGCATAGGCAGTCGCAAGCATTAAGCCAACGGACAGTGAGAAGAGTGTGAACATCACGATGAATGACGACAGTCCTCGTGGCAGACCGCTTTTTCTAGAGAGAAAAGAGACAAGCGGGCTTAGAAAAAAAGCGAGTGTACAAGCAATGAGAAAGCTTAGCGCAAAACGAACAGTCAGGTTGATGAGCAATATAAGCCCTGCTGTAATGAAAAGCACGAGCAGGGCGCGGCAGAAAATTCCGATCCCATTTTTCAAAGCTTGCAGTTTCTCTGAGTTCATGTCTGATCCCACCTTATGGACAAGTTTATTCGCTGAAGTGTGCAGCTATTCCATTCGTTTCGCATCTTTATTTAGGCCGATAAATAGTTTTCAGCCGAGTGTTTATTGTTCACAAAAATGACTAAAAAGGCTATAATCAGCTTAAAGAACGGATTTTTTAAAAGCAGCATTGGTTAAGCGCTTACAATGTTTCTTTGCCTCACGTGAATTCTTGAACCCCAGGAGGGATTTGAAATGACAGCGACAAAAGGATTAGAAGGTGTTGTTGCAACGACTTCGGCCATCAGTTCAATTAATAGTGATGTGCTGACTTACCGTGGATACAGCATTCAGGATTTAGCGGAACATTCATCATTCGAAGAGGTCATCTATTTGCTCTGGAACGATGAATTGCCTTCAGATGAAAAATTGAGACAATTTAAAGAGCAATTGGCGAATGATTCTTCAATTCCCAATGAAATCTATAATCTGATGAAGTCATTGCCTTATCAAAATGTACATCCGATGGCCGTATTAAGAACTGCGGTATCGGCACTCGGGGTATTGGATGAACAGGCAGACGATATGGATACGCGGGCAAATAAGGAAAAAGCGATTAGCATTCAGGCGAAAATTTCAACAATTGTCGCCGCTTTTGCCCGAATCCGCAGGGGACTGGAGCCGGTCGCTCCTAGAAAAGATCTCGGCTATGCCGCCAATTTTCTTTATATGCTCAACGACCGGCTGCCTGATGACGTCGAAGCGCGGACCTTTGATACCGCGTTGATCCTTCACGCTGATCATGAATTGAATGCTTCCACCTTCACCGCCCGGGTCTGTGTCGGCACGCTCTCCGACATTTATTCCGGAATTACCGCGGCAATTGGCGCTTTGAAGGGTCCTTTGCACGGCGGGGCTAATGAACAGGTGATGCGAATGCTGGATACTATCGGATCACTGGGCGAAGTGGATGATTATATTGAGGATGCGTTGGAGAAGAAGCAGAAAATCATGGGCTTTGGTCACCGGGTCTATAAAAATGGTGATCCGCGTGCCCGTATTCTGAAAAAAATGGCCGAAGAACTGACAAAAGGCAGTGGTGACGAAAAATTATATGAAATGTCGGTGCGGATCGAAGAACTGATTCATACCAAAAAAGGTCTTCTTCCCAACACCGATTTCTATTCAGCAACGGTCTATCATACCTTGGGAATTGAAACTGACCTATTCACACCGGTATTTGCCATAAGCCGGACTTCCGGTTGGGTGGCCCATATCCTTGAGCAGTATAGCGATAACCGCCTGATTCGCCCAAGGGCAGAATATAATGGACATCCGCTTCGCGCCTATGTTCCGGCGGAGGTTCGCTGACTCCTTGGCGCCTCAGCAGGAACGGCGTGAACCTGCTATAATAGGAGTAAAAGGATTCCCAGCTGAATCCGCAGTATGACAAGTCTTTGTAGGAGGTACACGACGTGACGCAGGGTGAAAAAATCAAGGTTGAGAATGGCGAATTATTAGTCCCGGATTGCCCGATTGTTCCCTTTATAGAGGGAGACGGTATCGGTCCGGATATTTGGAAGGCTGCATCACGGGTTTTCGATGCGGCGGTTCAGAAAGCGTATCATGGTGAAAAAAAGATTGCCTGGAAAGAAGTGCTTTGCGGGCAAAAGGCTTTTGATCAGACCGGAGAGTGGCTACCGCAGGAAACGCTGGATGCCATCAAAGAATATGTGATTGCAATCAAGGGGCCGTTGACGACACCGGTTGGCGGTGGAATCCGCTCATTGAATGTGGCTCTACGCCAGCAGCTTGATTTGTTTACTTGTCTCCGTCCGGTGCGCTATTTCCAAGGCGTTCCTTCTCCTGTCAAGCATCCGGAATCGGTGGATATGGTTATTTTTCGTGAAAATACGGAGGACATCTATGCGGGAATCGAGTTTGAGTCCGGCACTCCTGAAGCCGAAAAAGTGATCCATTTTCTCCAGAATGAGATGGGAGTGCGTAAAATCCGTTTCCCGGAAACTTCAGGTATCGGGATTAAACCGGTTTCAAAAGAGGGAACCGAGCGGCTCGTCCGGGCAGCTATTCGTTATGCGATCAATGAAGGCCGAAAAAGCGTCACTTTGGTCCATAAGGGAAACATTATGAAGTTTACAGAAGGCGCCTTTAAGAACTGGGGTTATGCGCTCGCGGAGAAAGAGTTCCCTGCACAGACGTTTACATGGAAACAATATGATGCGATCAAGGCAGAAAAAGGTGCAGCGGCGGCTGATGAGGCTCAGAAACAGGCGCTGGACGCAGGCAAGATTCTGATTAAGGACGCGATCGCCGATAATTTTCTGCAGCAGATCTTGACTCGCCCGGCTGAATATGATGTCGTTGCAACGATGAACCTGGACGGCGATTATATCTCTGATGCGCTCGCAGCTCAGGTTGGCGGCATTGGCATCGCACCGGGAGCGAATATTAACTATGAAACAGGGAGCGCAATTTTCGAAGCGACACACGGGACGGCACCGAAATATACCGGTATGGATAAAGTCAATCCTTCTTCAGTCATTCTCTCAGGCGTCCTCATGCTAGAACATCTGAAGTGGTATGAGGCTGCTAAGCTGATTACGGAAGCGATTGAGAAGACGATTTCCAGCAAGACGGTAACCTACGACTTTGCTCGTCTGATGGATGGCGCAACGGAAGTCAAGTGCTCGGAATACGCGGATGCCGTTATCAGTCATCTCTGATTCGAGGGCGCGATTCATGTCTTCTATTCGGCACTTAAGTTGGATTATTGTTTGGAATTACGGCAGATTGCGGGTTATTCCGGCTATTTTATTAGGATATTCTGCGGGATAGGCGCAAGCTCATGAAGCTCGTGCCTATCCCGTTTTTGGAAGCTTGGCTTCAGCCAGGTTTTCTTTTCAATATAAAATGACAGCGCATACATTTTCTGAGAGACGCCGCCAAATCCAAGGGGGAATTATCATGTCCGTCAGTCGCAGGAAGGTTTCAGTCGTCGGTGCAGGCTTCACCGGAGCAACCACTGCTTTCTTGGTTGCGCAGAGAGAACTTGCAGACGTCATTTTGGTTGATATCCCGAAGATGGATGGCCCAACGAGAGGAAAGGCCCTAGATATCCTTGAATCCTCACCGATTCAGGCATTTGATGCTCAGATCACCGGAACCTCTGACTATTCGAAGACTGCAGGGTCGGATGTCGTGATTATAACGGCAGGAATTGCCCGGAAATCGGGAATGAGTCGGGATGATCTGGTGTCCATTAACGCCGGTATCATGAAAGAGGTAACGAAGCAGGTTGTTCGCTATTCACCGGAATGCACGATTATTGTGCTCAGTAATCCGGTTGATGCGATGACCTATACGGTATTCAAGCAATCCGGTTTTCCAAAAAATCGTGTCATCGGTCAGTCAGGCGTCCTCGATACGGCTCGATACCGGATGTTTATTGCACAGGCATTGAACCTGTCTGTCGAAGATGTAACCGGATTTGTGCTCGGCGGACACGGGGATTCAATGGTTCCGTTGACGCGCTATTCTTATGCAGGCGGGATTCCGATTGACACCCTGCTCGCAAAAGATCGGATTGATGCGATTGTCGAACGGACAAGGAACGGCGGCGGTGAGATTATCTCGCTACTGGGGAAAGGCAGTGCCTATTATGCGCCATCGGCAGCTCTCGTCCAGATGGCTGAAGCTGTTCTGAAAGATAAGCGGCGTGTTCTGCCAGCCATTGCTTATCTTGAGGGTGAGTATAACTATCGCGATCTCTGTTTGGGCGTTCCCGTGGTGCTTGGAAAAGACGGCATTGAAAAAATAATTGAACTGGATCTGACGCCTGAGGAAAAAGCAGCCTTGGATCGATCGGTCGCGTCGGTTAAAAGTATTATGCAGGCTATTTAATTCTATTCCAAATAAAACAAACGGCTTCCCCGCCGGGTGCCGTTTGTTTACTACATAAAGCAAAGGTCTCGATTCGCAACCTTATTTGTTCACGCGCCTATAACTGTCATCAAAATATTTACCCTTCCTGATATCTTCAGTCATTCCCTGATACGGAGCTTCGCTAATGACATCATTATTATTTAAACCAGCGTTGCCGATATAAGTGATTTCAGCAAATTCAGGTACAAGATATTTTGGGTAGTTTTCATATTTTTCACGTGATTCTTCCATCAAAGCGATGTGCTCATTTTGATAGGTAACGGTAATCTCCGGGTGATCGTGAACCCATTTTGGGAAAAATATAACACCGTGCATTCGGCCCTCATTTGGCATAAAATCCAAAGCAACATCGGTACCCGTCGGTTCTGTCCAAGTGATTTTAAATACCCCATCCGTCAATTTTACGATAGTCGCTTCCTGATCGGTAACCCATCGTCCGGCGACCATTCCCCCATGAATGCGGTAATCGACGGTATGGTCGTTTTTTGCGTACCATTCGTATTCCCACCCATTGTCATATGTATAAATAAAGTGTGTTCCCAGAAAATCGGATAAATCTTTAAATATTTTATTGGTCAACATCGGCAGCTCTCCCTTTTATATGTTTAATTAAACATGTATACTAATACGTGTTTAATTTACGGTGTTTATGATATACTTCGCATTATCAATTGTCAAGGGGACCTAAGGATGGCTAGGAAAAATTTATTGAAATATATCTTACTTGGCCTGCTGTCGAAAAAAGAGCGTACGGGCTACGACCTTGAAAAGATTTTCGAAGAGGAAATCGGTGAGTTCTGGCAGGCCAATCACAGTCAAATTTATCCGGAACTCCGGAAGTTAGAGGAGGGCTGTTTGGTTTGCTCGCGAATAGAGATCGTTGGCAGCAAACTGGAAAAGAAATACTATTCGCTAACAGCCAACGGCGCAGCAGAGTTAGAGGCATGGATCCGTTCTTCAACGCCCGAACTGGCGGCGACAAAAGATGAATTCATCTTAAAACTCTACTTCGTTCGCCACAGACATCAGGCCTCATTGCAGAAGATGTTTGAAGAACAAATCGATTTACACGCTGGGAAGACAGAACATTTGAAACAGCGGAACAAACTCGTCTTTCCAACAGAAAAGGAAAGAAACGAAAATTATGGGCACTATCTGATCTTGGACCATGCGATTGCACGGGAAGAGAATTACCTCTTGTGGCTTCGAACACAGTATGATCAATTGCATTAAGCAGAGCGTTCACGAGGCTAGTCTCAGCGGCGTGCAGCAGCAGATTATGCAGCTTTCCACGATTTTCACAGTCGATGACGGTAAATCGAATTCATTAATAATGAAAGCGAATACAAGACGCGCATTAAAATAGCTTAATTTGATGAGTGAAATCGTTGTTTTGCCAAATAGGATAGGAAATGAATATTATCACTAAACGAGCGCCTCATAGATAATTAATGTTGCTTTTGAGGGGGTAAAATTGATGATAAGACGTGAAAAGGTATTGCTTGAAGTTAAAACATATACCGAAAAGTGGACAAGAGAAGAATTGGTGAATAATCAGGACATCGGAATTACGGCGGAAGAAGTTGGGCGGAAATTAAATGTATTAAGAAATAACATGTCCTCGGATTTGAACGCATTATCCAACTCAGGAGAAATTATCAAAATCAATGGTCGCCCCAAACGCTTTCTCCATCGTTCGGTTCTGTGTGAGAAAATTAGTGTCAAATTGATTAAAAAAAAGCAGTACAATAGTGTCCATGAGATTCTACTGGAACGGACAGGTGATAGCTCCTTAGATCCTTTTGCCAAAGTGATAGGTTACGATAAGAGCTTGTCCAATGATATTCAGCTTCTTGAAGCTGCTGTTATGTATCCGCCGCACGGCTTGCATACGTTGATGATAGGCGAGTCGGGAACAGGAAAAAGTTTACTGGCTGAAAAGATGTTTTTATATGGAAAACAGGAAGGCTATTTTAGCTTAGACAGTTGTTTTGTCGTATTGAATTGTGCTGATTATGCCAATAATCCACAGCTTCTGCTGACCCAGTTGTTTGGAAGTGTTAAGGGTGCCTATACAGGAGCAGCGCAGGATCGGCAAGGGCTGATTGAAAAAGCCAATAACGGTATTCTTTTTTTGGATGAAATCCATCGCTTGCCACCAGAAGGACAAGAGATGCTCTTTCATTATATTGACAAGAATGAGTTTTCAAGACTCGGGGACAGCGGTAATCTTCGAAAGGCGACAACTCTCCTTGTCGGTGCGACAACAGAGAACCCCCATTCGATTTTTTTGGAGACATTTCAACGGCGAATACCGGTGCTTATCCATGTGCCCAATCTTCGTGAGCGAACGCTTGGTGAACGAATGGCGCTGATCGATTATCTCTACAATCAGGAATCGGCAAGAATTAATGAGATGATAAGCGTGGCGGGAAATGTACTGAGAGGTTTGGCTGCCTACTTTCCGAATGGCAACATTGGTCAAATTAAGAGCGATATTCAGATTTCAGTAGCTCGTGCATTGCTCGAGAAACGTAATAATGCGGGGGAGAATTCCGAAGTTTTCGTTGATGAGAGTTATATGCCAGGCTATGTATTTAAGGGAGCTTTAACTCTCACACTGGAAGAAAAGCAGAAAGTGAATATGCTCGTGGATAAAGAATGCTATCAGTTCTCCGATAGCTCTGATGAGAAGAATGTGACGAATGAAAGCTACGATTTTGTTAATTATTATAACGAGAACAGGGATGAGCCAATAAGTAAGGTATTCAATGACTACAGCCAGAATATCTCCAAAAAATTGATTGTTGACGAAAACTATTCATTTTTTCTTAACGACGATATTAAATCAATCGTTCTGATCATTTCCGACTATCTGTATTCTGAACTCGACCTTTTAATCGATCGCAAGATAGCCTTCGCTTTGGCTCTTTACATTTATAACCGGACCGATTTTCCGGGGTATCTGGAAGATACGTCTGAAATAAAGACTCCGATTCCTTCGAAAATTAAAAATGTGACCAAAAAGATTATCAAAGATATCGAAAAAAGATTCGATATTTATTTTAACGATAATGAAATAAATATTTTAGCTGATATTATTAATCAGTTTAAGAGTAACAAAAGAATCCATAATCAGGCGGATATCGTGGTCTGCGCACATGGAGACGGAATAGCGACGGGTATCACTGATCTGGTCAACAATTTGCTCAATATTTCGCAAGTTAAGGCAGTTGATATGTCGCTCAATCAAGAAGCAGCCGTCATCTATGATCAACTTGTTCAAGTCATCCGCGCATCTGACTGCAAAGATATCTTATTATTTGTGGATATGGGTTCACTAACTCATTTTGAAAAGTCTCTTCAAGATGAAACAAAGAAACGAGTGATCATTATTGAGAGCAATTATTCACTGCTTATCCTTGAAGCAGCCAAGGATTCTTATTATATGGGAATGGACACTGGAGATATATTGAGGGGCATTCAAAATCTGATTCAAACCAATTATACGAAAATTAATCAAAAGGTGATTAACTCTTATCAGAACCAACATAAGAAAATCGTCTATACGGTTTGTCTAACCGGGGACGGAATCGCACGTTTTCTCGAACGCAGTATAAGAGAGTTGTTGAAAAAGTACAAGATTTATGACGTTCAGGTTAAAGCGATTAGTGGATATAATCTGAAAGAGATTAAGAAAGAGATAGAGAATCAGGTTAACAACCCGATCAAAGTATTAGCCATAGTGGGCAGTATCGATCCTCAGATTAACGGTATTTCTTTTATTTCTCTGCAGGAAATTATCTTGAAGCAGGGGTTAAATCAGCTGCTCTATCTTTTGGGCATGGATGTCAATCAGAAGGAAAATGTACAGATAAATGTCGACTTCAATCGTCAAGTTGTTCTCGACACAGCATGTGAAGCAATCGATAAATATCTCTACTACCTCTCCTCTGAAAAAATCAAAGATAGTGTTGTTAAATTTATTGAAAAAGTGGAACATGAGCAAAATGTATGGTTCGAAAATAGTACGTTTATGAAATTATTTATCCATACCGCCTGTATGATCGAAAGAATAGCGTTTAATCATAACGAGATAAATTATCCGGATAAGAATCCAGAACAGCGGAAAACGGCTGTCGTTATAAAGGACAGTCTTAGTAATATTGAAAAAGATTTCGATATTGTAATTCCTATTGACGAATGCTATTTCATCACTGATTTACTCAGAACAACTTAAAATGAACGAATATGAAAGTGAAAATTGGCCAATTTTCCACTCGTTGAAAAACAAGCGTATTTTTTAATTTAGATCGATTCACTAAGGGGCGAAATTTCAACAGGAATACGTTTAAACCGTATTATTCTGTATTATATGAAATGAAAACGTTTAAAAACATCTTTATCTGTATTGTAAGGATCTCGTTGTCGATCAGCAACCTTGCATGATTCTTGTATTTGCATCAGTTGGCACAATAATTGCTCCGTGATTTGTGTAAGAACAAGGCTGAAGGGAGTGCTTTGAGTGAGTAATACGGGAATTGTGTTGGTAAGCCATGGGCAGTTTGCCAATGAAGCATTGAAGAGTGCAGAGATGATTGTTGGAAAGCAGAAGAATGTTGCAACGGTTTCCTTAGAATTTGGGCAAAATCTCGAGGATCTCTTGAATGAGATGGAGAAAGCAGAAGAACGATTAGATTTATCCGATGGAGTGATTATTTTTTGCGATGTCTATGGAGGAACACCGAGTAATGCTGCGGCAACTGAATTAATCAAGTATCAGGATAAACGAAAGATAGCGGCGTATTCCGGATTGAATATGCCAGTAATGCTTGAGTTGTTTTCCAATCGGCATCAGACTTTTGAAAAACTGTTGCCAATTATTGAAAAAGCATTCGGTGATTCTTGGAAAAGGTTAGGAAACAAACAAACAACAGAAAAGGAAGTAGGAGGAACCTTATAATGCCAATTGAATTTGTTCGAATTGATGATCGTTTAATTCATGGACAAGTGGTCACGACTTGGGTCAAGCAGAAAAAAATTGAGCAGATATTAATCATTAATGACGATATTGCAAAAGACGAAGTTCAGAAATCTGTTTTTGATTTGATGGCTCCCTCAGGGGTATTAGTAAAAACATTTGCTGTCGAAAAATTCGCCGATATTTTTAAAAAAACGGTCATAAAACGAAGAACCATGTTGCTTCTGACGTCGCCAAGCGACGTTTTGGTCCTGGTAAAAAATGGTGTGGACATTGATGCATTGAATCTTGGGGGAATGAAGTATACGAATGAACGTAAACGCTACACAAAGGCGGTCTCATTATCGGAGAATGAAAAAGCGAGTTTAAAGGAAATGGATGCTCTGGGAGTCGAAATAAGTGTTCAAATGATTCCTTCGGATAAGAAAATCAGTTATGCGGATTTGAAAAAAATGGAAGGAGTGGATAATTAATGATCATTCAGTGTATTTTACTGGCGATTTGGGCTGGGATCTGTACGCTTGATGAACGTACTTTCTGGTTTGGTACACCGAAAGCGATTCTTGCCGGAGCAGTTGCCGGAATTATTATGGGTGATGCGACAACAGGCCTCATTATCAGTGGAACCCTGCAGATGACATGGCTGGCGAATGCGGCTATTGGTTCCTATGTCCCCCCGAATGAAGCAACCGGATCGATAATTGGCGTAGCTGTTGCCATTATTTCAGGGGGCGGGCTGGCTACCGGAATTGCCGTTGCTATTCCGACCGCTTTGCTTTGTCAACAGATTATTATGTTGACCAATACCATCAATATCGTCTTTGTTCATCGAGCAGAGAAACAGATTGATACTGGTGATTTTGACAAAGTTGCTCGTTATAATCTCTACGGTCTCCCGTTTTCTTTCCTAGCAGGAGCAGTCCCTGTCTTCGTTGCCGCATTTTATGGCGGACCGGCTGTGAAAGCGCTGTTAAACAGCGTCCCGGATTCCGTTATGAACGGTTTGACAGTCGCTTCTGGTATCATCCCTGTTGTCGGAATGGGCATGCTGCTTATGATGATGATGGGCAAAAATATGTGGATTTTCTTAATTATCGGATTTGTGTTTGCCGCCTATCTGAAACTGGGGACGATTCCGATTTCGTTATTCGGTGTCTGCTTAGCTGTTATCTACGATCTTATTATTAACAAAAATAATAACAATTCCGTTCCACCACACACAGACACTGCCCTTGATGGAGAGGAGTATGATTTGTAATGACAAAAGAAAAATTAGCGAAAAATAGTATTTTTACGAAATCGGATATGTGGAAGACTTTCGTTCGCTCTAATTTTCTGCAATCCAATCTGAACTATGAAAGAATGCAGGCTCTCGGGGCGTATTATGCCATGGTTCCTACACTTAAAAGAATTTATAAAGATCGTCCGAAAGAAGAACGTGTGGCCGCGATCAGGCGGCATATGGAATTTTTTAATACCAATCCCTATGTATTTAGTCCGATTGTCGGTATGACGATGGCGATGGAGGAAGCAACGAAAGAAAATGAGAAGACATCCATTGTATCGGTAAAAACAGGATTGATGGGTCCTTTAGCCGGTCTTGGCGACAGTTTGCTGGCTATGACCATCGTACCGATTATTATGAGCTTAGCGGCCGGGTTTTCAATCAGTGGCAATATACTTGGTCCAATTTTCTTTATTGTTCTGTTTAGTCTCGTTATCTGGCCTATTAAATACAAAGGCTTGCAACTAGGATATGAAAAGGGTGCGTCACTTCTGAGTGGGGCGAACGGCAACAAATTATTGCAGCGAATCTCAACAATGGGCAATGTCGTCGGAATGATGGTCGTTGGTTCATTGATTGTCTCTTCGGTCAAAATGGTTACCCCTATTCAATACTCAGTGGGAAAATCAACGATCAAGATTCAATCGATGCTCGATGGCATCATGCCCAATATGCTTCCATTCCTAATCACGTTAATCGTTTATTGGCTGCTGAAGAAGAAGAATGCGAGCAACGCGGTGTTAATCATCGTTGTGATCATGGTATTGGCCATTCTTCTCACACTGTTCGGTGTATTAAAAGTGGCTTAAGAAAACATCAAGATTGAACGTTGGGTGGACGATGACTGCTTACTGTAAACAGAGCAGACCGGTTTCGATAAGAATCTGATAAAAGGAGGAGAAAAATGGAAGAAGTTGCTATTCATTCACTTTGGGCAATTAATGATCCAATCACGATAGATAAAGCCAAAGATCAGATTGATTTTCTGAAAGAATCGGGATTAAAAGGTGTGATCTTTCATCCACGGTATTATCCGGGACCTCCGGAGTATCTCTCAAAAGATTACTTCAATCTCGTTAATCAAATTATTCTTTATTGTAAAGAGATTGACATGACCTTTTGGTTATACGATGAAAATGGCTGGCCTTCAGGGACGGCTGGCGGTAAGGTCATTCAGACCGATCAGTCATTGAGAAAAGAGCATGTCGAACTCATCCGAAGCGGCCGGGATGCGGATTATAGCCGGACTAAAGTTTATCCGGGCAATCACCGGTTCGGTTGGATTGCCGAGCGCAAACCAAGTCCGATTGATCGGCATGCCACTGAAATTTTTCTCGAATTGGTTTATGAAGGGTATCGTCAAGGCCTTAGCGAAGAGGCATTTAATTATGTAACAGGTTTTTTTTCAGATGAAACAGCACTTCCTATGAATAAACAAATTCCGAGTATACCATGGAGCAGCACGATTGCAGAAAGCTATCAAAAACATTCAGCACGTGATTTGAATGTGGATTTGCCAGCTTTGTTTTTTGATGATTGTTTCAGTAAAGAAGAGACAAGTAAAATTCGCACATCATTCTGGGAAACGGCAGCCGATGAATTGAGAAGTGGTTTTTATGAACCACTTTCGAATTGGTGCAGAAAGCATGGGAAACATTATCTCGCCCATTTGAGAGGTGAGGAAAATATTTCTTTCTCGATTCCGTTCAGTGGATCTCCATTTCAAGTGCTAAAGGCTGTCGAAACTCCTGCCGTTGATGCCTTGGAGCGTTTTCCCAACAATTATTACTATCCGCGTATTGCCAGTTCACTTGCCAAACAATTTGGAAGCGGTGCAAGTTTCTGCGAGGCACTGGGCGGGGCAGGATGGGGAATTGAACCGGTTGATGTACAGAACTATTTTCGCTGGCTGACCGAATGCGGGATCGATCAGTTTTGCATTCATATCAATCAATATACATTCAAAACACAAGCTATGAAAGATTGGCCGCCGTCGATTCCCAATCATCTGTCTTGGAAGAAAGTCTTTCCTTCCTTAATGAAGGATATTTATGAAATGAACCGAGTTAATGGAAGCGTGGGAGATACGCTGATTGTTGTGCCTGTTCGAGGAATAATGGCTGTGTATAATGCCTGTGAATTGTCACAAACGGATCGGCACCGTGCTGCTTTTCAACCGGATACGTTAGCGACGAAAATCAGCCTGAAGGTTATTCGATATATTAATGATCTCCAAAATAAGGGCATATCATTTGACGTGATCGATGAACGAACGCTGGAGCAGCACGGACTTTTTATTGATCGGCAGTTGCAAATCGGGAATGCAGCTTATCGCCGAGTCTACGCGTTCGAGGAATGTTGCTTTCTTGACGCGCAAACGGAGGGTGAGATCAGAAGCCTGTCTCCGGCAGAAGACTGGAAAGTCGCGAAGAAACGGCAGCAGGGGAATGCGGTGAGTAACGAGAAAATGACAGAAAGCGTACAGCAGTCGGAATGGTCACTGATCGGCAGGGTTAGTAACACAGCTCCGTTTGGAGAGGATGCTTTTGAGAACGGGATTTGCCATCAGCAGGTCGATTTTCAATCACCGCTCAGCGTTTTTATTGAGTCTTCGGATCGATTGAAAGAAATTCTTGTCAATGGTCAGCCTGTCGATATCACTCAGAGCGTCTGTCTCGAAAATGATCACTATCACTATCCGGTAAATCGCTGCTTGATTCAAACTGGGAAAAACGATTTTAGACTGAGTTCGGAGCACGCTGAAATTGATCCGCTTTGCTGGTTAACTGGCGACTTCAAAGTCCGACTGACAGGTCGGCAGATCACTGAAGATCATTATCGGGCGACTGAATCCTATGTCATTGAGGAACGAGACGACCATTTTCGTTCTCTCTGGTTAAGTGATCAGGGATTCCCATTCCAAATCAACCCGCTATGGATGGAAAAGACGATTCAAATTTTAGAACCCTGCAACGCGATTCTGCGGATTGATTCGTTAAAAGCTCCTGCCTGTAGATTGATAATCGATGGAACGGTCCTTGATTATTGGAATGGCAGAGATCCTGAAAGATGTCGCATCGCGCTTAAAACAGGCTCTCATCGAATCACCTGCGAACTGTATCCGTCAAACTTTTCCGCATATGGACCCAATCACTATTTATACGGGGATCGTTTCGTTATATCACCCGGGCAATTTACTGGGAAAAAGAATTTTGCGGATCAGCAATCAAGTCCTGAAAAAACGAGTTATGACTATTTTAACTACAAGGCACTTTCTATTGGAGACATTTTCTTCATTGATAAATAAGTAGAATGAGAACATCGGCTTTGTCTGATAATAGGATGTTGCGTCAAGCCATTCTAATTTTGACTAAAGGTTGAGGTGGGCATGTCGAAGGGCCACTTTTATATGTTGTAAGAGAAGCAGCGGAGAGATCATTTTTGATCTTTCCGCTGCTTCTTCTTGTACGCAAAGTATCGATAGCATCAGGGGTAAAAAAACTTTCTATAGGTTGGCAGTGTCCAGATGCCCTCTTTTCTGCTGCAAAATCACGCCCCTTCGTTCAGTCGGCTTCACGGATTTAACAACCTCTGTCTACCTTCTTCTAACACTCAAATAATTCGATGCTGCTTCCGGTACTGCATAGGCGTAATCCCCGTGTGTTTTTTAAAAATGCGTGAGAAATAACTTTGGCTGGGAAAACATAGAGAAGCTGCAATATGGGAAATAACCATATTTGAATAAGTTAACTGGATCTTAGCCTCATCAATTTTTAAGTGATTGACAAAATGTATCACAGTGAAGCCTGTTTGCTTTTTGTAAACATGCATGAGGTAAGATGCACTTACATTGACCGCAGAAGCAACCTCGGTAACTTTAATCGTTTCACTGAGATGATCATAAATATATTCCTGTGTCTTATAGATCACACTGGGCAGATTCTGACGATGGATTCGGACAACGTGGTTTAGAAATAGGATGCCAATGGATCGTGTGTATTCGTAGATGTTGGTAATCGTGTCTTGATGCTCTACCTTCTGAATACACTCATCGCTTAGAGTATATGCCTTTTCTGCAAACAATCCCCCTCGAATCGCTGCACGCGTGAAAAGTGTCGTTGCAGTTATCGCAAGATTTTTTTTACTACGTAATGTGCTGGAATCAGATAAAACCCCAAAATTTCCCGCGCCCATAAATAGAACATATTGACGATTAAACTCATTCAAGTTACCGTGTTCCACGGCAAGCAGCATCCGTCTTTCAGC
This sequence comes from Sporolactobacillus sp., assembly GCA_047718855.1. Classification (GTDB taxonomy): domain Bacteria; phylum Bacillota; class Bacilli; order Bacillales; family Sporolactobacillaceae; genus Sporolactobacillus. Next base: position 95,583 of record JBDNRY010000003.1, read on the forward strand.
CAAATAACCTGCATGAAATTCATGTTGGTTTTCCTCAGGGTCCATAGGGAGGAGCTGGGGGACAGGGTGTTTACCGGCGTAGTCAGTAATTAATGGATGATGGTGCTGTTTCTTGGGCCAGTGATGATGCAAAGTAAAATAAAGATATTCAATTTGTGCCCGAAAACGCGGCATTTCAATGATTGGCACACGATCCTCATAACGGCCAGCTCCGCGGATTGCATATTGATTGGCCCAAATGATGATTCGGCAATCATGGAAACGGAAGATACCAATCATTCCATCGCGGGGCAGGATCAACTCGTGTACCTCGTCTTCGACTATTTCAGGCAAACTATGATCAATTATTTTTGGAAAATTGGGAGTTAAGGCCGGACGTAATTGAAAAATGCATTCATCGGCACTGTTGAATGCAAATATTGGAAGATTGGTTGCGTCATGGAATTTGCTAAGTATTTCAATCTCTACCCTGTCCATTTTCGCTCACCTTCCTTAAATTAAAATGAAAGACAGGTTTGGTAAAAAATAAGCAGGAAAATGAAAACGTTTTATCTAGAGTATAGCATAATCAATCTTGTAAACGGAAACAAGTAAAAGGAAAGGAGCTTAGGATGAACACATATTTAGTGTTTGATATTGGCGGAACGAATGTGAAGTATGCTCAGATGACGGATTCAGGAGTTATCATCAAAAAAAATTCGTTTCCTACGCCAACAGATACGTTAACGCATTTTCTGCTCGTCATCGAACAGGTCATTGATCAGTACATCGACGAGATCGAAGGGATTGCATTCAGCGTACCAGGCCGGGTTGAACCTGCGGATGACCGGATTTATTTTGGCGGTTCTTTGCCCTTTCTTAATGGCATCTCATTAAGTGAATCTTTACCTACTTGCTTACCGATCACGGTTGAGAATGATGGCAAGGCGGCAACCTTGGCAGAGCTATGGAGAGGTTCATTAGTCGACGTTGACAGCGGTGCAGTAGTGGTATTAGGTACAGCAATTGGCGGCGGTATTGTGATTAATCATCGGTTAATCAGGGGGCGGCATGATCAAGCCGCCGAGTTTAGTTTCATGAAAGAAGCCCCTGCAGATTCGATGACTTCTTTATTTGGTCATCGAGCTTCAGCGGTGAGAATGATTAAGACCATCTCTAAACAGATTGGATTATCAAGCACAATGGACGGCAAACAAGTCTTTAAAGCAATCACGAATCAGAACCCGACGGCTCTTGCCATTTTCACCGAGTTTTGTCATTCAATTGCCAACTTAATCTATAACATTCAGATCGTTCTAGATGCTGAACGTTTTGTTATTAGCGGTGGCATCTCGGTACAACCACAAGTGACTCTCACGATCAACCAGCAATTTGATAAGATTCGCAGCCGTAATCCTCTCATTATGAATACACTTGTTCGCCCAGAAATTGTAACGAGTAAATTTCGCAATGATGCGAACTTATATGGGGCTCTTTATCAGATGCTCTATAAGAAGCAGCAAGGAACAACATGAATTTCACAGGAGCATGCCCGAGGTACGAGCAGCAGTAATTATCTGTAATACTCAGACAGGAGGAATTCTAATGAAGATAGAACGCGTTCAAATCAATCATATGGAACATCCATTGGGCTTTGATTTGAATGGTTTATGTATATCTGGAATTGTAAGCGTTTTATCCGGAGACACGCCACTCGAACGTCACCTTGTTATTAAAAAAAAGGGAGTAACAAGCTATGATTCCGGATGGGAACCCGCAACCCATTTTATTTTTTTCCCTAAGCTTAGGCTTGATCCCCGCACTTTTTATGAAGTGACGATGCAAGTTCGAAATCAGCATCAAATAGTGTCGCACCAATCATGGTTTGAGACCGGTAAAATGAACGAACCCATGGCTGCGCAGTGGATTGGTACAAGTCAGAAAGACGTTCACAGTATTCAACTCACAAAAACATTCCATCTAACGGGATCAGCAGCGAATGCCCGGTTGTATATCAGTGGGCTAGGCGTTTATGAATGTTATCTCGACGGTAATAAAATTGGCAATGAGTACTTGGCCCCAGGGTTCACCAATTATAACCAGTGGGTTCAATTGGCAACGTATGATGTCACCGAACAATTGACACAAACCGGACTCCACAAATTAACGATTGTATTAGGAGAGGGGTGGTATCGTGGCCAATTAGGTATCGCTGTTCATGGAGGCCGTCCCAATATTTATGGGGATCGTTTGATGGCCATTGCGGAGCTTCATTACCAGAATGATCAATACATTGAAAAATTAATTCGAACCGATCAATCTTGGCAATGTTCGCTCTCCAAAATCACTGATTCAGGAATCTATTACGGCGAGGATTTGGACGCAATGCGTGGCACCAACGATCTGCTCCCGACAGTCCTATGTCCCTCTCCTACAAAGCAGTTGACCGATCGAATCCGTTTGCCGATCACTGCTCATGAGAAATTGTCGGTAGCCAAGGTCATAACAACACCAAAGAATGAAACGATACTGGATTTCGGTCAGAATTTTGCAGGCTGGGTAACCTTTCAGAATGATTTGCCGCGCGGAACCCAGGTCCGGCTTGATTATGGTGAGGTCTTGCAGGACGGTGAATTTTATCGTGATAATTTGCGCTCGGCTCGTGCTGCGTTTACCTATACAAGTGATGGAAGTGACCAATTCGTAAGGCCGCATTTTACGTATTTTGGTTTTCGCTATGTGCGTTTGACTGGGTTTCCGGTTATTCATGCTGAGCACTTTCGTGCGGTTGCTCTGTATTCGAATATGCGCAGTATTGGCACTATCGAAACGGACAATGGACGAGTCAATCGATTATTCAAAAACGTGCAGTGGGGTCTAAAAAGTAATTTTGTGGACATTCCGACTGATTGTCCGCAACGGGATGAACGGTTGGGCTGGACGGGAGATGCCGCATTATTTGCCCCCACTGCTGAATTAATTATGGACACCTATCCCTTTTTTAAAAAATACGCACGTGATATGTCCATTGAACAAAGCAGCCGCAGCGGAATGCTGACACTCTACGTTCCGGCTGCTGATGGCCAGGATGGGGGGAAGGCCGTTTGGGGCGATGCGGCAACGCTGATCCCCTGGACGCAGTATCAACGTACCTGCGATCCGGCCATCCTCGAACAGAATTTTGACTCTATGACTGCCTGGGTCGATTGGATTCATACGCGTGCTCAATCTCAAGGTCAGGAATTTTTATGGAATAAGGACAATCAGTTAGGTGACTGGTTAGCGCTTGATACAGAAGACGTGCTGAAAATGAAAGGCAGGACACCTGACGATTTAATTGCGACTGCCTATTATTATCAATCGGCGCAGTTGACAGCGAACGCGGCAAGAATATTAGGTCGAAAAGATGAAAACGAATGCTACCAGCAGCTTGCTACGAAAATCAAACAGGCATTTCAAGATGAATTTTTTTCGCCGAACGGTCGGCTTGTGGTAGATACACAGACGGGTTATGCTGTGTGCCTTCACCTCGGACTTGTTCCTGAGCAGTCGATAAACCGAACGGTTGCAGATTTAGTCAAGCGTATTGAAAAAGATCGCTCGCATCTGACAACCGGGTTTGTCGGTACTCCGGCACTGCTCCCAGCTTTGTCTGCAAATGGGCAGCATGAAATAGCCTGCCGATTATTCCTTAATGACGATTATCCAAGCTGGCTATATGAAGTCAAACATGGCGCAACCACCATCTGGGAACGTTGGAATTCGATCGAATCCGATGGAAGAATCAATGCTGCGGGGATGAATTCATTGAATCATTATGCCTATGGCTCGGTGATGCAATGGGCTTATGAATACTTGCTAGGCATTCGGCAAAAAGGGCTTGATGCAGTGATACAGCCGGGGATTGATCCGCGATTTGCCTTTGTCTCAGGCCATACTGAATTACCAACCGGAAAGATCAGCGTCAAGTGGCAGATTAATGAAGGGCAATCCTCGCAGGTAACCTTGCAAGTTCAGATACCGTACGGATCGAAAGCAACAATTATCCTTCCGCGAACGGAGAATTGGCAGATCGGCAATCAGACTTTTACCAATGGAGATCAGTTGACGCATGGCAACTACATCATTCATTATCTTCCGGATCATCCTTTTGTTAACGGTTTCGACATTCATACACCGTTAAGGGATTGGACAAAGAATGCTGATTTAGCGCAGCAACTTCAAACCATTGTTCCGTTCTGGACGTTCATCACTGATGCAAATAATTTTGCTGACTTTCAGGACTTTTCTCTGCTTCAACTGAGTGACGACATGCGTAGTATCGGATTTCCGGAACTGACCTCAGAACAAATTCAAAACATCAATCAGTTATGTGGGCAGGTTGCACCTGTTGATCATAAAAAAGGAACTTGGGAGGGATAAAGATGAAAATTAAACATTTGCTGATGAAACTCGCTGTGCTGCTGATTTCTATTTTTATTGTAAGTGCCGGTGCTACTGCTGCAACCGTTCCATTGATGATGAAAAGCTTCCCAGCGATCAATTCGACGACGATCGAATTGTTGATGACCCTGCCGTCGCTTGGCATCGTGGTGTTTACGCCGCTGAGCAATTTCATCGCCGATAAATTTGGCGAGAAGCGGACGATTTTAACCGGCTTATGGATCGTCCTGATTTCCGGAATTATTCCGGCCATGACGATGAACTTTACACTTATTTTCATTTCACGGATTACAATTGGCGTCGGTACCGGCTTCATTGCAGCGTTCTCCCAATCTTTGATTCTACAGCTTTTTGAAGGAGAAGAGCAGCAGCGTATGATTGGTTTATCCAGTGTTGTTCAAGGCTTGGGCATGTTTATTCTAACTTACTTTGCCGGCACATTAATGAATATTAACTGGCAAGCATCCTACTTGGTCTATTTAATCGTTCTGCCCATTCTCTTACTTTTCTGGGTGTTCATTCCGACCAAGGTAGGCGTTGGCACGTCCGAGAATGATCAGGCATCTGCAAATGTGAAAAGCAGTAAAAAAATTGATGGAGTTGTTTTGATTCTAAGCCTCTTTGCCTTTTTATTTAATAGTGTGTTTGCGTTCATTACGATAAGATTCGCAATGCTCGTCGTCTCGCGCCACTATGGAACGGCTGCGGATGCGAGCACTTTACTAGGGATCATGGCGTTTGCCATGGCGGCCGGTGGTTTCATTTTCATGTACTTGCAAAAGCATGTGAAAAAGTTCTCTATGGCAGTCGCTCTTGGATTTGCAACGGCAGCTTACTTCCTTCTGAGTATCTCGAATTCGTTGCTGATCAGTGCTGTGGGCGTTGTCTTCATTGGAATGGCAGTCTCCATTTTTATGGCTTCAATGATTGCGCTAATCAATGTCATGACGTCTAAATATCAGGCCCCCTTCTCAACATCGATTGCCATGACAATGGCTAATGTGGGGACGCTGCTGTCGCCTTATGTTGCACAACTACTCTCTCGAGCCCTGGGGAACTTGACGCCAACGTTCACTTTTCTTTGTGGGACTGTCGTTTTCTGCGCCCTATTCCTTGTGGCTGTTTTTGCCGGTATCAAATATGACAATCTGACCTATGCAGGACGGCAGATCACGACAGATGCTGTCCATGAGAAAATATAAGATCGAAAATCTGGGAAGAAGCTATCGGCCATTCGAATCAATTATCAGAATATTCACAGCTTGGGGTAAGTAATGAGAACAAGAGGAGCGATGAAAATGTTAAGTGAACAAGCCTATCAGGCGATTAAAGCTGCTCAGGCTATCAAAGCGATGCAACAAGATACGCTGACCGTCGAAGCCGTGTACGCAGCTCGAGCATCGGCGGATGAAGCCTTCGAATCTTATCAATTTCCGGAACAGATCCGGTTGGAAGAAGTGAACACAGCAGAGGTTAAGGGGGAATTCTATCATTTTGCCGAAAATCTTCATCCGCAATCCGTTTTACTGTTCGTTCATGGGGGAGCCTTTGCTACGGGTACCGTAAAATCACGACGCAAGCTCTGTATTTCGATTGCTGAACGCATTTCTTGTGATTCTTTTTCCGTTGATTACCGTCAATGGCCGGAAGGACACCATCCGGACGGACTACATGATCTGTTACATGCTTACCAGTGGTTAATCGGAAAATATAAAACGATCTATCTTTTTGGAGAATCAGCAGGTGCAACCTTCGCTTTAGCGTTGACGCTGATGTTAAAAAATGAAAACAAACCGCTACCCACCAAGGTTTGTGTCTTTTCTCCGGTAATCAATGAGCTGAACACCATGACGTCTGAGTTTACACATGCGGAACGCGACCCCATGCTTTTAGGTGGCGGAAAGCCAATGCCATATTTTAAGGAACCCTGGGCGGATTCGCCACTTGTGTCGCCCATTTACGGGGATTTCCGGAATTTTCCTCAGATAATGATTCATTGCGGCAGTGAGGAAGTCAAGTGTGATCATGCAATTGTTTTGAATCAGCTGTGTCAGAACGCAGGAGTCGATACGACTTTACAGATATGGCAGGGGTTGTTCCATGTTTTCGTATTATTTGATATGCCGGAAACAGAAAGGGCGCTGAATAAGATTGGTGCTTTTTTTACAGCTGCCTAATGGTTCATGGTAAAACAAATGATCAGAAAAGCATCTGATTTAAATAGCTTCAATCCATGATAGGCAGAGAAAAAATGCTTCGCGTTTTCTCTGCTCTTTTTTTACGCCCAGTTTCTAAGAGGCGTGTCAGTTTCGCGGTTCTGCGGTGGCGATTGCGACAATGTGCGCTTCAGCCGGACCATTTTTCGACAAAATCCGTCTTTACATTAAATTTACAATAGGTTTATATGCCATTAATAGTCCTCCTCTATTATAGAAACTGTAAGCAGGACATGTAAAATTTTGAGGGGGAAAACAGTCTTATGAAAAAAAAGAGTTTGCTCACGATTGGCTTGCTGCTCGCATTGTCCGTTATCTTAGTACTTGGGGCATGCAGCAATTCATCTACAGGGGATAGCAGCAGCAAAGCGAGTTCCAGCTCGAGTTCCAGCAGTTCAGCATCGCTTTCAGGCAAACTTACGATTGGCGGTTCAACCGCTCTGCAACCACTCGCGGCGCAGGTTGCTAAAGAATTTATGGACAAAAACCCAAATGTGCAGATTGATGTGCAGGGCGGCGGCAGCGGAACGGGCTTGAGCGAAGTTTCTTCCGGAAATTTTAATATCGGTATGTCCGATATCTTTGCGGAGAACGGGAAAAGCATTGATGCCAGCAAACTTAAAGACTATCAAGTGGCTGTTGTCGGTATGACTGCAGCAGTCAATCCGAAAGCAGGCGTAAAAAATCTTTCTAAAGCTGATCTGATTAAGGTATTTACGGGCCAGGTTAAAAACTGGAAGGCAGTCGGCGGCAAGGATCAAAAAATTACTTTGGTCAACCGTCCGGACGGCTCAGGTACGCGTGCAACCTTCGATCAATTCGCATTGGATAACAAGACTCCTGCAGAAGGCATCACACAGGATTCAACAGATACCGTAAAGAAAATCATCGCACAGACTCCTGGAGCGATTGGCTATATGGCTCTCTCGTATTTCACAGCAAATGACAGCTCAGTTGTCAAACTTTCGATTGACGGCGTGACTGCTACGGAAGACAACGTGTCTTCCGGCAAATTCCCAGTATGGGCGTACGAACATATGTATACCAAAGGAACACCTTCCAAGCTAACAAAGGCTTTCCTTGATTATATGATGGGTTCAGATGTACAGAATAAAGATGTTCCGGCTCAAGGTTATCTGTCTGTGGATAAGATGAAGGTTCAGCGTGACGCAACAGGTAAACAAACGAGCAAATAATGAGATTGATGAAAATTGTAAATAGTAACAAGTGGGGGCGGGACCTGTTCAGGTTTTCCGCTTACCGTTATATAGAGAGAGTAAAAACGAATATCGAGGTGTGATCATGAAAACCAGCAGGGGAACGGTTCAACAGCTCACTGGCGGACAATCGGAATCTTCATTATTAAAAGAAACAGGATTAATTAGACGATTTACAGACAGATATAGTGAAAGTCGTGGAAAGGCTTTGATTTTCAGTTGCGCCTTACTGATGATTGTTGCTGTTGTGGCCATCACTCTATTTTTGATGATACAAGGCATGCGTTCATTTACTATCGATCACTTGAATCCGTGGTCCTTCCTCACAGGCACGCGGTGGTATCCGGATGCTGCAAAAAATCCTTCATTCGGTGCGCTGCCATTTATTTTTGGTTCACTGGCAGTGACTCTGCTTGCCGCTGTGATCGCGACGCCGATTGCCATTGGAACGGCAATCTTTATGGCAGAACTTTCAAAAAAATGGGGCCAGCGTCTGATGCAACCGGTCATAGAAATACTGGTAGGTATTCCATCGGTCGTGTATGGATTAATTGGCTTGGTTATTGTTGTCCCCTTTATGCGTGTGCATTTCGGCGGATCGGGTTTTAATCTCATTACCGGGGCTCTCGTTGTCGGGATCATGATATTGCCGACCGTTGCCAGTATTGCAGCGGACAGTATCCGGGCCGTCCCCAATTCATTGCGGGAAGCGTCTTATGCGATTGGTGGGACTCAGTGGCAGACGATTTGGCGGGTCGTTATTCCGGCGGCTGGCTCAAGTTTGATGACTGCGATCGTGCTCGGCATGTCTCGGGCATTTGGGGAAGCCTTGGCCGTTCAGATGGTCATCGGCAATGCGCGGAATATCCCCCATTCCATTTTTGATCCAGCAGCGACATTAACCACGATTATCACCTTAAGTATGGGCAATAGTACGACAGGGAGTGTTCTGAATGATGCCCTTTGGTCACTCGGACTGATTCTCTTAGTAATTTCTTATCTTTTTATCCTCCTCATTCGCTTTATTTCCAGAAAGAGGGTGCTGTGATGAATAATAAAGTGACCAATCGAATTGCTCTGTCACTGATTGTTCTCTCTGCAGGTCTCATGGCAGCCATTCTGCTGGCGTTGCTGGGCTACATTCTGTTCAATGGAGTGACCAGTATTTCCTGGCATTTCCTGACTAGTGAATCCAGTACATTCCTAGCTGGCGGTGGAATAAAGGATCAGCTCTGGAATTCCTTCTATGTGCTGTTCATTACGATGCTGCTGACCATTCCGATTGGCGTTTGCGGAGGCATTTATCTGGCCGAATATGCGAAGCCGGGAAAGCTGACTTCATTTATCCGCTCCTGCGTTGAAGTCCTTGCCTCTCTGCCTTCGATTGTCGTCGGCATGTTCGGTATGCTCCTATTTGTGAACTATTTCCAGTTCCATTATTCGGTTCTTTCCGGTGCGCTGGCATTGACTGTATTCAATTTGCCGGTGATTGTCCGCGTCACAGAAGATGGTTTTCGTTCTTTGTCGCGCCAGCAGAAAGAAGGGGGCCTTGCTCTCGGTCTGACTCACTGGCATACGATTAAAAAAATCTTGCTGCCGGCTGCTTTTCCCAGCATTCTGACAGGGGTCATCCTGTCGGCTGGACGCGTTTTTGGTGAATCGGCGGCACTTCTCTTTACGGCCGGACTATCCACACCGGATCTGAACTTTGCGAATTGGAATCCGGCTGCACCGAATTCACCGCTGAATTTGTTCCGATCGGCTGAGACGCTCTCCGTTCACATCTGGGCGATTAATACAAACGGGATTATTCCTGATGTACAAACGGTCGCCAATGGTTCGGCTGCCGTGCTTGTGCTCTGCGTCCTGCTCTTTAATCTGCTTGCCCGCGGCGCTGGAAAACTGATTCAGCAAAAACTTTCTGGAAAAGGATAAGGAGGAAATGAAAATGATTCAATTGGAAACGAAAGTTGCTAACTTTACAAATACGAAGGAAATTAACGATGAACCGGTACAGATTAACATTGAGAAGGCGAATATCTATTATGGCAGCAATCATGCGGTCAAGGATGTAACTCTGCCGATCCATCAAAAATCAATTACTGCATTGATCGGACCTTCAGGCTGCGGGAAATCGACGTTTCTGCGAACCATTAACCGGATGAATGATTTAATTCCATCGGCACGCTGTGAAGGAAAGATTGATTATCGCGGAATGAATATTTTGAATCCGAAGATCGATGTTGTTCAGTTGCGGAAGGAAATTGGTATGGTCTTTCAACAGCCGAATCCGTTTCCGAAATCGATCCGCGAGAATATTCAGTTACCGCTCAAATTTGCGGGGGTGCGTAGTAAGAAGAAGCTTCAGGCGATCATGGAAGATTGCCTGAAGTATGTCGGGCTTTGGGATGAAGTCAAGGATCGCTTGGATCGCTCAGCTATCGGTCTATCCGGCGGTCAGCAGCAGCGGCTTTGCATTGCCCGCGCACTGGCTCTGAAGCCTCAGGTGATTCTGCTTGACGAACCGACCTCTGCCCTCGATCCGGTATCCAGCTCGAAAATTGAAGAATTGCTGCTGCAGTTAAAAAAGGATTATACTATCGTTATTGTCACACATAATATGCAGCAGGCGGCTCGTATCGCTGATTACACGGCTTTTTTCTATCAAGGGGAATTGATTGAATTCGGATTGACCTCAGAGCTGTTTAATCATCCTGAGAAGAAAAGTACTGCGGATTATATCTCCGGTCGTTTTGGCTGATTTTACAGGGGAATTTTCCTTTGTTTTATAATGGCTTTCATTCAGGATGTATCTTATCCGGAAAAAAGGTATGATAATATAGAGAATCACAGAGGGGGTGTCCGCGTGCCGAAAAAAATTCTGGTTGTGGATGATGAGCCTTCAATCGTGACGTTGCTGACGTTCAATCTAAAAAAAGCGGGCTTTGATGTTATTTCTGCCGGGAAGGGACCAGACGTTTTGCCGATGGTCCGAGAACAGCATCCCGATCTATTGGTGCTGGATTTGATGTTGCCGGAAATGGATGGTATGGATGTCTGCAAGCAGCTGCGTCAAGAATTTATCACCATTCCAATTATTATGCTGACCGCTCGTGATGATGAACTGGATAAGGTTCTCGGACTTGAACTGGGTGCCGACGATTATCTCACCAAGCCGTTCAGCCCGAGAGAGCTTGTCGCTCGTGTCAAAGCGATATTCAGGCGCTCAGAACTTGGCAGTCAGGAGCAAAGCGAGATGCTTCTGGCTGGTGAATTGCGTGTTTTTCCTAATAAATTTGAGGCGACTTTCAAAGGCGAAGAGATGGTACTTACGCCGAAGGAATTCGAGCTGCTGATCTATTTGATGCGACATAAGGGGCGTGTCCTGACGCGGGAACAGCTGCTCAATGCGGTCTGGAATTACGACTTCGCCGGAGATACCCGAATCGTTGATGTCCATGTCAGCCATCTCCGCGAGAAAATCGAGGATGTCACCCGTAAACCGATTTATATTAAGACGGTCAGGGGATTGGGTTATAAATTTGAAGAACCTAAGAGTTGATTTAAAAAGTATCTCGCGCTGGATAATTACCATTGCTTTTCTGCTTTTTGTGATCATCGTTTCTAATGAGGTGATTCAGCTTGTCTGCGAGCGGCAAGACCGTGTTCTGATGAATGAACGAGCAGACGGAATCGAGCATTTCATTCTGGAACCGGGTATGAAGGGGCGGCTGCCGCAGATGGAGGCGGAGCTTTCGCACTATGCGCGGCAAGAAAAAATTGATATTTCTCTTTTCGACGGAAGGGGTCGTCTTATTTATGCTGCCGATAAAAGCGCGGCTGAACGGTTAGCCGCACCGCATGCCAAACAGTGGCCCGTCTATAAAGAGCGGGGGAACCTTACCCTATACATAAATCATTTGGATAATTTTCGGAATTCTCAAGGCTATCTGCAGGTGGCAGCACCGAGGAGCGAGGTTGCCGGACTGAACGCCTTTTATGTTTTCTTCTTTCTTGCCGGTATCTCGCTGCTTATCTACCGGGATATTCTTGAACGAACCTATGAAAAGCCCGTTCGCTTCGCTGTACGGATGACCGAATCCGTGCTTGACGGTAATTATGACCTGATTGCCTCGGACAATGTGAAGCGTGAAAGTATTCTACATATGAATCTGGCATTAAATCGATTGACCGAACGTTTACATGATATGGATCGAACATTTACACGTCAGAAGAACAGTATGGAGACGCTCATCGAGAATATCGGCAACGGGCTGATTCTGATTGACGGTAATCATCGGATCAGCTATATCAATCAGATTTTTAAAGATGAATTAAAAACAGATGCCGTTCACTGGTTGATGGCTGATTATGAGTTCGCCATTCCTTTCAAGGATGTAAAAGATATGATCGATTCTGTTTTTGAAACGAAAAAACGAGTGACGCGCCAGCTGCAGTTGACGGTCTCTATCGAACGTCGCTACTTCGATGTCTCTTGTGCGCCGATCCTCGATCATCATCAGAAAGCGCGGGGGATTGTTGTCGTTTTTCACGATATCACAGACATCAAGAGACTAGAGAGTATGCGGAAGGATTTCGTTGCCAATGTCTCACATGAACTCCGGACACCGATCACGTCGATTATCGGTTTTACGGAAACGCTGCTTGACGGGGCAAAAGATGATCAGCAATCCGAAGAACAATTTTTGAATATTATCCTCCACGAAGGAAAACGTCTGCAGAGCCTGGTAGCCGATCTGCTTGATCTCTCTAAAATTGAAAGAGAACATTTCGCCATTGACTGGCAGGAAGTGTCACTTTCTGAACTGCTTGATACGGTGCTGTTAATATTTAAAGATCAAGCGGCAGAGCGCCATATTGAGATTGATCGTCTGCCTGGACCAGCTGGAGCGGCGGCAGGGGATCCGTTTCGAATTCGGCAGATAATGATTAATTTGATTAATAATGCCATTGCCTATACGCCGGAAAATGGCAAGATCAGCTTATCGGTTCAGGAGAGTGAGACGACGAGCCGTTTTCAGATCACGGATACAGGGATTGGAATCGCGGCCGAACAGATTCCGCGTATCTTTGAACGTTTTTACCGCGTCGATAAAGCAAGAAGCCGCGACTCCGGTGGAACAGGGCTGGGACTGGCAATTGTCAAGCATCTGGTAGAGGCACACGGCGGCAAAATCGAGGTGCAAAGCATTGTTGGCAAAGGGACGACGTTTATTCTCACCTTCCGGAAAAAGGCACCAGTGATTGGATAAAAGCCGGCTTTTGCTTTAAAATGAATAAAGGAATGTCTGAGATCCGGTGCGTTTCCGAATCTTTTAATTTACGGATGCAAAAGAATAGAGACTGGCTCTCTTTCATGGAGGCTGACGGATGAAGAAACTGATAGTGATTGACGGTAATAACGTGGTGTATCGTGCTTTTTTCGCCTTGCCGCTGCTGAGTAACAGCCAAGGGATGTACACGAACGCCATCTATGGATTTACGATGATGCTGATGAAAGTTATCGCTGACGCGGCCCCTACCCATCTGCTTGTGGCTTTTGATGCCGGGAAGACAACCTTCCGCCACGCGACCTTTAAAGAGTATAAGGGAGGGCGGCAGAAAACACCGCCCGAGTTGTCCCAGCAATTTCCACTCGTTTTTGAGCTGCTTGACGCCATGGGTATTAAGCGATACGAACTGGATAACTATGAAGCGGACGACATCGTCGGTACCCTGTCCAAACAAGCACAGGCTTCGGGTTTTGAGGTAGAGCTGGTGACAGGCGACAAAGACTATCTCCAGCTTGTTGATGATCATATTCATGTCTCTTTGATCAAAAAAGGGATCACGGATACCGACCACTATGATCGTGACCGCGTACGCGAACGCTACGGAATCGAACCGGAAGCTGTCATCGATTTGAAAGGATTGATGGGCGACGCTTCGGATAATATTCCCGGCGTACCCGGCGTTGGCGAAAAAACAGCGATGAAGCTGCTTGCCCAGTTCCATACCATTGAACAGGTCTATGAGCAGATTGACCAGGTCAGCGGCAAGAAGCTGAAGGAGAATTTGCAGAATAATCACGAGCAGGCATTGATGAGCAAAAAGATCGCGACAATTGATCGGGATTCGCCGATAAAGATTAGTCTCGATGATTGTGCTTTTCATCAACAGGTCACGCCGGAGCTAGTTGACCTCTTTCGTGAGCTCGGTTTTCAGTCGCTGCTGGAGAAGCTGGGTGCTGAGAACCCGCAAGAGTCGAGTGAAGAAAAGACCGAGGCGATCCCAATCACCCACTTGGAGCATTTCTCCGAATACACGAAGGATTCACCGACGGCCTTGATTGTTGAGATGCCCGATCCCAATTATCATTATAGCGAAATTATCGGTTTTGCTTTGGCAAATAAAAAGGGAACCTACTCGATTGATACAGAAACAGCGCTTCACGATTCGGCTTTCAAAGCGTGGCTGGGCGATTCGGAGCAAAAGAAGATTCTGCTTGACAGTAAGGCTTCAGAAGTCGCCCTCAAATGGCGGGGCATTTCTCTTCAAGGCATTTGTTTCGATACACGCCTTGCCGCTTATTTAGTCGATACGATGGAGGCAGGTCAGGATTTAGCGCTTTTGGCCCAAAAACGTGGAATTGGCAATGTGAAAACTGATGAGAGCTTTTACGGAAAGGGTGCCAAAAAGCAGATTCCGCAGGGAGATACCTTGAGGCAGCATCTCGGACGCAAAGCAGAGGCGCTGCTGAAACTAACGCCGCTGCTCGAAGCTGAATTGGAAGAAAATAAGCAGAAAGAACTTTTATTCAAGCTTGAATTGCCGCTTGCCAGAGTTCTGGCCAAAATGGAGTATACCGGTGTGAAAACAAGTGCCAGTACGCTCCGCGCAATGGGTGGCGAGCTGGAAAAGACACTGAAGGTGATCGAGCAGGAGATCCACCAAATGGCTGGTCTCTCTTTCAATATTAATTCACCGAAACAGCTTGGCGAGGTTCTGTTTGAAAAGCTGCAGCTGCCGGTTATCAAAAAGACAAAAACCGGTTATTCAACTGCCGCGGATGTGCTGGACAAGCTGAAGGGCCGTCATGAAATCATTGATCGGATTCTTGACTTCCGGCAGCTGGGTAAATTGAAGTCGACCTACGTCGAAGGCTTGCTTAAGGTTATTAATGAAAAGGATGGAAAGATTCACACCTGCTATAATCAGGCGTTAACTCAGACGGGACGCCTCAGCTCAGTTGATCCGAATCTGCAGAATATCCCGATTCGCCTCGAGGAAGGGCGGAAGATCCGCCAAGCTTTCCTGCCGTCGGAACCGGATTGGCAAATTTTCTCAGCCGATTATTCGCAGATTGAATTGCGGGTTCTGGCCCATATTGCTGATGATGCCAATCTGAAACAAGCTTTTCTTGATGAAATGGATATCCACACGAAGACGGCGATGGATGTTTTCGGCGTCACCAAGCAGGAAGTGACGCCGCTGATGCGTCGCCATGCGAAGGCAGTTAATTTCGGCATCATTTATGGAATCAGCGATTATGGTCTTTCTCAGAACATTGGTATCTCGCGAAAAGAAGCGGGCAGGTTTATTGAAAAATATCTGGAAAGCTATCCTAACGTTCAGAAATATATGGAAGAGATTGTGAAAAAGGCTCATAAGGACGGATTTGTGACAACGCTGTTGAACAGGCGCCGTTATTTGCCGGATATTCACAGCCGCAACTTCAATCAACGCAGTTTTGCCGAACGAACGGCGATGAATACACCCATTCAGGGAAGCGCGGCAGATGTTATTAAGCAGGCGATGATCCAAATGGAGACGCGCCTCAAGGAAGAAAAATTGAAATCACGAATGTTGCTGCAGGTTCATGACGAATTGATTTTTGAGGTTCCTGATGAAGAACTCGATCGGATGAAACAAATTGTTCCTGATGTGATGGAGCATGCTGTCCAGTTGAATGTTCCGCTTGAAGTGCAATGCGCCTTCGGACCGACTTGGTATGATGCAAAATAGATTTTTAGCGGAATGACGTAGAGATATTTTTGCGTGAATCTTAACCCTTTTTAATGACAGGCTGCGATAAGCAGCCTGTTTGACATTCTGCGCCTTTTGATATATTTTGATCAAATGCTTCTGTCATTCGATTCGATTATAATGATTAATAAAGGGATGGAGATAGACATGCCGGAATTACCGGAAGTGGAAACAGTCAGACGAACATTGAACGAATTGATACCCGGTAAAACTGTTCAGTCGGTTGAAGTCCGTTGGCCGAAAATTATTCGCAAACCAGAGGATCCCGTGGAATTTGCCCGCCAACTGGAAGGTGAAACGCTGGATCATGTGGATCGGCGCGGAAAGTTTTTGCTTTTTCGTTTCGACCATAAGGTCATGGTCTCACATCTGCGAATGGAAGGACGCTACAGGCTGGATCCGGAAGAGACGCCTATTGATAAATACACACATGTCATTTTTCATTTTACAGATCATACGGCACTTCGCTACAGGGATGTCCGTAAGTTCGGGACGATGCATCTTTTTAATAGAGGGGAAGAGGCCGGGCAACTGCCGCTCTGCAAACTGGGGCCAGAGCCCTTCTCTCCAGATTTTTCGCCGGCTTCACTTCAGGCGGCATGCGCGCATGCACGCCGAGCGATTAAGCCCTTCCTCCTTGATCAAACAGCGGTGGTCGGACTTGGCAACATCTATGTCGATGAGGCTTTATTCCGCTCAGGCATTCATCCGCTCAGCGTGGCCTCCTCACTAAATGAAGAGCAGGTGAACCTCCTCTATCAAGCGATAGTGAACACACTGTCTGAAGCCGTTGAACTTGGCGGCAGCACTGTCCGCACGTTTGTCAATAGTCAGGGACATATGGGCTTTTTTCAGCAAAAGCTCAAAGTCTACGGCCGCAAAGGCGAACCTTGCCTGACTTGTGGCACAGCGATTGAAAAAATAAAAGTTGGCGGCAGAGGCACTCATTTCTGCCCGCATTGCCAGAAAAGAGCGGTTGGAATATGCTTAAAATCGGTCTGACGGGCGGGATTGCCAGCGGGAAAAGTACGGTGGCAGACTGGTTGAAGGCACAGAACTTTCCATTAATAGACGCTGATGAAATCGCCAAACAGGTTGTCGAACCCGGAGAAGAAGGGCTGGAAAGGATTGCTGCACACTTTGGCCGTGCCGTTCTTCAGGCAGACGGCTCGCTCGATCGCAAGCAGCTTGGCGATCTGATCTTTGCGGATCAAGAACAAAGGGAGCAATTGAATCAGCTGCTTCATCCATTGATCCGGCGAAAAATGCTCCGCGCGGTGTCGGATTACGAAAAGGAAGGTGCAGAAGTCGTTTTTCTGGATATTCCGCTGCTCTTTGACAGCGGACTTGAGGATTGGGTGGATCGGACCATTGTTGTTTTTGTTCCTGCCGAGGTGCAACTGCAGCGGCTGATTAAGCGGAATCATCTGACCGAGCAACAGGCCAGGGCGCGTATAGCCTCGCAAATGCCGCTTGCGGAAAAACGCAGACGGGCGACGGCGGTGATCGATAATCGCGGAACGATTCTGCAAACCAGGCAACAAATTCAAAAGCTTCTTGAACGTTGGAATTTACTTGGCTGACTGCTGAAATTCTGAAAGTCTCCGTCTGGATAGGCGCTTTTCTTCTCAGAGCAGGTAGGATAAAATATAAGTATTAACCTAGATAAACGAGGTGTAAGCGATGCGCTGCCCAAATTGCAAGAAGATGGGATCCAAGGTGCTGGATTCTCGTCCGGTCAACAGCGGACGAGCTATCCGCAGAAGACGCGAATGCGAGTTCTGCCACTATCGATTTACGACCTTTGAAAAAGTGGAAGAAATTCCGCTCGTTGTTGTAAAAAAAGGCGAGACGCGTGAAGCCTTTAACCGGGATAAGATTCTAAGGGGACTGATTAAGGCCTGCGAAAAACGCCCGGTTCCGCTTGAGAGGTTGGAACGAATCGCTAATGATGTGGAAAAAACACTCCGGGATGAAGGACGCTCTGAAGTAAACAGTCATGAAGTCGGTGAGCTGGTGATGAATGAACTGGCTAAGGTCGATGAGGTGGCCTATGTTCGTTTCGCCTCTGTCTACCGGCAGTTTAAGGACATTAATGTATTTGCCCAGGAGATTCAGGAATTAAAGGATCAACTGGAGAATGAGAAAAATCAACGGAACAGGACTGGTGATTCATAAGTTGCAGTACCGTTCTCGGTTTTCGTGCGAGGAGGAGCGGCCATGATGCAGTCATGGAAGGAAGTTTTGCCAGGCGATCATTACATTGCCTGTTCTGACGGCTTGCTCCATTTTTATGATCAAAAGGTGATTACCTGTCTCTACCAGCCACTTGTCGGTCTTGAGGCATCCAGCCTTTATTTTACGCTCTGGCAGGAGCAGCAGCTCGATGCGAAGACCGTAACGATGACCCATCATCATCTGATGGGCGTGATGAATCTCTCGCTTGATCGCATTCTGACTGCGAGAAAGAAGCTGGAAGCGATTGGCCTTCTGCGGACATTAAAAAAAAGAAATGCCGATCCGGCATTGTTTCGTTATGAATTAAAACCGCCGCTTGCCCCGGCACAATTTTTCACTGATAAATTACTGCCGGTATTTCTCTATCAACAAATCGGAGCCCGCGACTATGAACGGCTCAGTCGCCTTTTTACAAAAGAAAGCGTTCCTGCAGGGGAATTCGATGATCTCTCTGCAGCATTTGATGATGTATTTGAGTCAATACCAGCCAGTGAGAAGCCACCTGTAACGGAAGCAGCTGATTGGACGGGAAGGGGAACGAGTACTCCGATTCATTTCCGAAAACCATTCAATTTCAAGGCTTTAATCAGCTATCTTTCAGATGCAATTGTATCTGAAGATGCACTGACAGATGAGGTTCGAAAGGTTGTGGAGCAGCTGGCTTTTGTCTATCAGACGGATCCCTATGATATGAGCCGGGCGATTGAGGCGGCCTCATTGCATACCGGTGTCGTGGATCAAGAAGTGCTGCGCCAGGAAGTCCGCGATTTTTATCGCATCGAGCACGGTCCCGGTGAGATGCCGGCACTTGCTGAACGGACACAACCGGCCGAGGCACGGGAGATGAGCGGGAAAGAGCCGCAGACAGAGGAAGAAAAGGACATTGCGCGTTTCGAAAGCCTGTCCCCTTATCAAATTCTTGAGCAATTGGGTAACGGGGGAAAGCCGGCAGCTTCCGATTTGCGACTGGTCGAAAATTTGATTATGGATATGAAATTGAACCCGGGGGTTGTCGGTGTGCTGCTGGCTTATGTCTCGCGGATCAATCAGCATAAACTGACCAAAGCTTTTGTTGAAAGTATTGCCGCTTCGTGGGCAAGAGCAGGCATCCAGACCGTGCGACAGGCGATGGACATTGCCCGTCAGGAAAAGAAGCAGCATGACAGTCTGCAGCAGTCGAATCAACCGGCCGGAAGAAAAAATACAAAGGCAAGGAGCAGTAGGCCGCAGCAGCACCAAGAAGTCATTCCAGAGTGGATGAAGCAAGCGGAGAGTGGCAATTCTGCCGTAAAAAAACCGGAGATTACGCCTGAGGAAGCTCAAAAACGGGCGAAATGGCTAGAGGATTATCTGAATAGCATTTAATCGATCTGTATTTTGGAAGGAAGTGAGCAAGTGGAGCCAATTAAATCTTTGATGAACGGGCTGATTCAAGCGCACGGAAAGCCAGCGGATCCAGAGAAATTGCTCAGCAAACTGGGACAGAATCCTGAAATTCGCCATTTTGCCGAAGAAAATCCTGAAATAAGTCGAGAAAAGTGGCTGAGAAATCTTTCAAAGCTTTATCAATTTTCGGAGGAATGGACGCATTGCGATCATTGTCCTGGGCTGGAAAAATGTCCGAATATGATGCGCGGCTACAGGCCTCGGCTTGTTAACGATCACGGGAATCCGTCATTGACTTTTGCCGCTTGTCCGCTGACTTTGGAACGTGAGGCGCAGCGCCGTCAAAGCCAATTGATTCGCAGCTATTATGTATCGAAAGACATCCTCGCGGCTTCCTTTAAGGAGATTGACAAGGTCGAGCCCGGGCGTCAGAAGGCGATAAAAGCTGCTGGTGATTTTGTCCGCTCTTATCTGGAGAATCCGGAAACTACGAAGGGGCTGTATCTCTGCGGGAAATTCGGCGTCGGGAAAACGTATCTGATGGGCGCGATCATGAATCGGCTTGCGGAGTCGCGTCATATTGCCTCATTAATCGTCTATACGCCGGATTTTTTCCATGAAATCAAAAGTGCCATTCAGGATAACTCGGTCGATAAAAAGCTGCAGGTGCTTAAGGAAACCCCGGTCCTGATTCTTGACGATATCGGTGCTGAGACGATGACTCCATGGATTCGTGATGAGGTGCTCGGCAGCATTCTGCAATACCGGATGATGGAACATTTGCCGACGCTTTTTACATCGAATTTTACGTATGATGAGCTGGAGGAACATTTTTCCTATTCGCAAAAAAGTGGTATTGAGAATGTCAAAGCCAAACGATTGATGGAACGCATCTGCCATTTTACAACGCTAGTCTTGATGGATGGACAAAACCGAAGATAACCGGCTCAACAGTTAGTTTAAGCGATTGACCGCTCTAGGCTTCTGCCCGGTATTATATGCTCTAAGAGGCTATTGGTCATGATTTTTGTCATGGTCAATGAAAGTCCCCTAGAGCATTTTTCATACGGAGGACGGCGGCGAAATGATCAAAAGCAAAATCACACCGGAGCGACTATCCTGCGCCGATGAGCTTGCCTACACGGAGAAGCTCAAAGGCCGGGAGCAGAAGCGATAAAAAAATGCCGTACAGGTTAACTATACGGCGTTGCTTCATTTTCCAAACAGATCGGCATGGGTGCCGGTTCGGGTTAAGGTCAGGACAAGCACATCGTTCGCGATCCGATAGACCAGAAGCCAGTCGCCTTTAATGTGGCAATCCCGATATGCAGTCCAATTCCCGGATAAAGCATGATCCATATATTTTTCGGGAAGCGTCTTTCCGTTCGCAATCAGCGAAACGGTTTCTTCCAGCAACTTGATCGGATAGCCCCGCTTGATAGCGAGTTTGTAATCCCTTTTGAATTTCGATGTGAATTTGACGGCGTATTTCATTTTTTCAGGTCCGCGAAAAGCTGATCCAAATCCGTATACCCTTTCACGTTCGGGTCCTTCGCAATCCTTTCCGTCTCCAGCATCGCCGCAATCGTTTCGGCGTTCGGCTGATTGAGCGAAATATCAAAAGGAATCCGTCCTTCCCGAATCGACTGACGGACGAAGATATTGAATGCTGTGGAAAGGTTCATCCCTAATTCCGCGAAAAAGGCGTCCGCCTGCGTTTTCAAATCCGCGTCCATGCGGATGCTGATATTGGCGGTATTCGTGTCAGCCATAAAATCATCTCCTTCATCTTTATATATTATATGCTAAACGCACGAAATATACAATACAATGCACATAAAATGACAAAATATTGTGGTTCCAAAGAAAATGAGCCTGTGACGTTAACAACCGCCACGGAACTGGGACACGACGTTTTACACCCGCCTATCTCTCCCTATCGGATACCCCATCTACAGGGTAACGATTCATTTCAGCGCCACAAGCCGTATATTGACAGACCGTAAACCTGTTTCGATGGGTTCTTTTTTCATAAAAAAATTGACAGGCACGGGCATGAAAACGGACTCTCCCCCATATAGTGGATATATAAAGTTGGGACGGGGAGGGTGAACATTTGGAAATTGTATTTGATTCCAGAGAGGATGCGGTGGAATTGTACCGCAGTCTTCCGGCTGAATTCCGCCATGAGACAGAAATTATGCTTATTAACAATAGTTTGGCTGTCCGTCCGGAAACGGTTGAGAAATGCGATCAATTCATGCATTTATTTTCCCGTTTTATTATTGAGAAGTTTGAAAAAAAATGGCTGATGGAAATCATTGAAAAGCATTATTTTTTCACGGAGCCAGAAGAAAAAATTGCGATTCTAGCGATCGTTTCCGCCATATTTGCTGGAGAAAAAAATGATTTACCAGCCATTGAAGCACTGCCGGACAGGCGGCAATTAATTATCGGCGCCTTGGAGGGCCTGCTTCCCGGAAAAAATTCGCTAACTTTTCAGTCTGTTTTACGTTTCCGGTTAAATGCCTATCGTGAGGTCTTGCGCCGCTATATCGAGGTTGCGATCGATGAGTACAAGCTGGAGCAGGAGTATCAGGTATTTGTGGATAAGCTGCGCCGGATCATTCGTTCTTATAAGCCTTTATGCGAAAAAATAGAAGTCTATGATGAGCAGCCCTTCCGAATTTATGATGATCATCACCGGCTGATCCGCAATGAACAGTCGGTTCGCTCCTTTTATCCGCTGCTGAAGCAATGGGGGATCGAAGCAGAGCCGTCGATCGTGCTAACGTTAATTGCGCTGGCACCGAAACAAGTCATCGTCTATACGGATCGGCCAGACCACAGTATGATGAAAACACTCCATTCTGTTTTTGAAGAGAGGGTCTGTTTCATTCCCTCCGGATTCGGCGGCAAGGAACGGAATCTAAGCTAAATCCAGAGAGAAGTCTATTTTGAGTAGAAAAATGAAATTTAGGGTTTACACTTTCGAATTTATCACATATAATGAAAATGTTAAATATTAGTAATTTTGGAGGAGGTTTGACTCATGATGATTTATTTGATGGTTTCTCAATCCTTATCAATTGAATATCATCAAGTCGGCCTCGGGCAAATTTTTCACTGAGCATTGTCTTTTTATGAAGAGACATTGATTCTAACTGAACAAGATAAACAAACCGCAGGCTGAAGGGTCTGTGGTCTTTTTGCGCGCTTTTTTAAGGAGGATCGCTGAGAGTCTCTATGACTGTAGACGTTCCTCCTTTTTTTACGCAAAGATGAAGGCGGATTATAAATCCGGAGGCAGAACTTTGGATTTATATAAATACAATGACTAACGGGAGGAAAACCAATGAACACACTAGCGATTGACGACAGCCGATGCGCACTCATGGATCCATCTAGACATCAGAAAATTCCTTGGAGAAAGGGGGATGATCGCATGTTGCACTTGAATTTATTTGCTCTGCATGTGACCTTCAGCATTCGCCGGATCAGCGCGGAACAGCGTTATCAGGATTTGCGGAGAATCAATGAACTGACGGACAAAACATTAGACCAAAAAATTGTCTATTCACGGCGTCTCTGGTAAGGATGAACGCAAATTTAAAACGATAAATTGGAGGGGATCAAAATGTTAATGATCAATCATTTGCCGAGAGCTTGGTATGGAAAGGGGACACAATTCCTGTAACTGGCGTTCAGCCAGAAAGCTTGGAGGATGAGGCCGGATTATGCTACGATGAAGTTAAGCATGGTGACAGGAGGCCTGTTCATATGAAAAGATTTCTTGTTTTGCTCGCTGAAGGATTTGAAGAGACAGAAGCTGTGACGACGATTGATGTCCTGCGCCGCGGGGGCGTTGAGGTTGTACTTTGCTCGCTTGCCGGGAAATTGGTCGAAGGCTCACGCCATATAACCATTCAGGCGGATACAACGATTGACTCTGAAACATTGGAAAATTTTGATGGTATCTACCTTCCCGGCGGTGTCAAGGGTGCAACAACGCTTCGAGACGATCCGCGTGCTCAAAAACTGATTCGCTATTATTTTGAACATGGGAAAAAAGTGGCGGCAATCTGTGCAGGACCGATTGCTTTACAGCGTGCTGGCATTCTTGAAGGGGCACGGGTAACCAGCAATCCGAATTTCCGTAGTCACATCACGGATGCCGAGTACAGTGAGGATCCAGTCGTTGTCAGCGGCAATATTATTACGTCTCGCGCGGCGGGTACGACACTTGCTATCGGGCTTGAAATTTTGCGGCAGCTGGGGCTGGAAAAGGAAGCAAAGCAGGTCAGCCATGATATGCTCTTTGATTATCTTCTCGAGAACCGAGAAAAGATTGAGCAATGATCAGGCGACTTGATTTTCCCTTTTGTTGCGCCTATAATCAACGTATACTTTGATAGATGATCGGTCAGGACGAGGATATGAATCGTGCGACACTGTCTTAAGAGAGGGAACGTTTGGTGTAAGTTTCCGGCAGATGTGCGGTTGACCACCTCTGAACTTCGGCGGGGAATGAAGTATCCGCCGACGGAATATTTTCCGTTATCAATTCTTGAGCTGTTGTAAGGAAACAACCCGTTCATCCGTGTTTGGCGGCTGTTCGGCGCGTCTTTCAGCAGGAACAAGGGTGGAACCACGAGCAGGTGCTCGTCCCTTTTTAGGGACGAGTGCCTTTTTTCGTTGCCGGAAAAAGGTACCGCGCTTGCGCAGTGAACCTAACCATCTTTTACCACCGATCCTTTCAGAGAATCTGCAGTATTTTTACAAAAAGGAGTGTTTTCTATGTCTGTTCAGCTCACGTTTCCTGACAAAAATGTCAAAACGTTCGAATCGGGTGTGACAACAGAAGAAGTCGCGGCTTCCCTGTCAAATAGTCTGAAGAAAAGAGCGGTTGCCGGTAAAATTAATGGGGCATTGTATGACTTGAAGCGGCCGATTACTGAAGATGCATCGATTGAAGTGATCCCTCTCGATTCAGAGGACGGGCTTCAGATCATGCGTCACAGCTGTGCTCATCTGCTTGCTCAGGCACTCAGACGAATCTATCCGGATGTGTTGCTCGGCATCGGTCCGGTTATTGAAAATGGTTTCTATTATGATGTCGACATGGCGCATTCGCTGTCCAAGGAAGACTTTCCAGCGATCGAAAAAGAAATGAAGAAGATCGTCAATGAAAATCTTCCGATCGTCCGCTCAGAGGTTTCCCGCGCGGAAGCCATCGGCGTATTTACAGAACTGAACGATCCGCTGAAACTGGAATTAATTCGCGATTTGCCCGAAGAGGAGACGATTACGCTTTACAGGCAAGGGGAATACGTCGATCTTTGCCGCGGTCCGCATTTGCCGTCGACCGGAAAGATTAAAGCCTTCAAGCTGATGAGTGTAGCCGGTGCTTATTGGCGCGGCAATAGTGACAATAAAATGCTGCAGCGGATTTACGGGGTTGCTTTTCTCAGCCAAAAAGATTTGGACAAACATCTCCATTTTCTCGAAGAGGCACAGAAGCGCGATCATCGCAAACTGGGCAAACAGCTGGAATTGTTCATGTTTTCTGAAGAAGCACCAGGCATGCCATTTTATCTGGCAAATGGTCAGATCATCCGGACAGAGCTTGAAAATTTCTCCCGAGAACTGCAACGGCAGCGGGATTATGAAGAAGTACGCACGCCTCTGATGATGAACCAAAGGCTGTGGGAGAACTCCGGCCACTGGGATCACTATCATGAAAATATGTATTTCACGAAAGTCGACGATGTGAACTATGCATTGAAACCGATGAATTGCCCGGGTCATATGCTGATTTATAAAGATACGCTGCATTCCTACAGAGAACTGCCGATTCGGATTGCTGAATTTGGTCAGGTCCATCGCCATGAATTGAGCGGCGCGTTGAATGGTATGCTCCGTGTGCGCACGTTTTGTCAGGATGACGCTCATATTTTTGTTCGTCCGGATCAGATCGAGAGCGAAATTAAGAATATTTTCGAATTAATTGGTAAGATATACAGCACTTTCGGATTCCCTTATTCGGTCGAGTTATCCACTCGTCCTGAGGATCATATGGGCAGTATTGAAATGTGGGATCAGGCGGAAGCGGCGCTCAGCCATGTGCTTAATGATATGAACATGCCGTTCACGATCAATGAGGGCGACGGCGCGTTCTATGGCCCGAAGATTGATTTCCATATCAAGGATGCTCTGGGACGGAGCCATCAATGCGCGACGATTCAGCTCGATTACCAGATGCCGGAAAAATTTGATTTGACCTATATCGACGAGAATAATGAAAAAGTTCGCCCGGTTGTTATTCACCGCGCGATTTACGGATCGCTGGATCGGTTCATCGGCATCCTCATTGAACATTTTGCGGGGGCTTTTCCAGCGTGGCTCGCTCCTGTCCAAGTCGAATTGATTCCAGTCGCTGATGTTCATCTGGATCATGTGGCCAAACTGGAGCACGATTTGAAAATGGCTGGTATCCGCGCCCATTCTGATCGTCGTACCGAAAAACTCAGCTACAAGATCCGTGATGCGCAGACTCATAAGATTCCTTACACCCTCGTTATCGGTGATCAGGAAATCGAAAATCACACGGTCAATATCCGCAAATATGGACAGAAAGCAACCCATACGGAAGATTACGAAACGTTTAAATCGGCATTGCTTGAAGAAATCAAGAATCGTGTGACTGCTAAACCAGTCGTTTGAACGCTCGGCTGATGCAGAAATAACTTGCATGAGAATCGATTGCATGGTATATTATTAAAAGTGAGCTAAAAAATCGAGTAAAGCAGAGGCGCCCGGCTTCTCACCTGAGTGATGCAGTAATGCTATTGCCAGGTTTGAATGAATGACTGAATGTTTGATGCGGGCGTTTTATGCGCCCGTATTTTATTTTGTTCAATTATGCCGAGGTTTTCTCAAATTATTTTTGGAGGTGGCTCAATATTAGCAAAGACATGGTTGTTAACGAGGGGATCCGAGCTTCGCAGGTTCGTTTAATCGGTCAGAATGGGGAACAGGTTGGAATTAAATCGAAATCCGAGGCTCTAGCAATGGCTCAAAACGTCAATCTGGACTTGGTTATGGTTGCCCCTGGCGCTAAACCGCCCGTTTGCCGCATTATGGATTACGGCAAGTTCCGTTTTGAACAGCAGAAAAAAGATCGGGAAGCACGTAAGAACCAAAAGGTCATTAGCCTTAAGGAAATTCGACTGAGTCCTAGTATTGAAGATCACGACTTTAATACCAAAATGCGCAATGCCAGAAAATTTCTTGAAAAAGGCGATAAGGTCAAGGCGTCTGTCCGTTTCCGCGGGCGCGCTATCACTCACTCCAATTTGGGGCGTGAAGTGCTTGAAAAGCTTGCTCAGGAATGCGCAGATGTGAGTACGATTGAAGCAAGGCCGAAGATGGAAGGGCGCAGCATGTTTCTCGTCCTTGCTCCGAAAGCTGAAAAACAGTAATTAAAGGCGTAGGACACAAGAAAAATTTGCTGTCCTGCCCCGTCAGGAGGATTATTTTATGCCAAAAATGAAAACGCACAAAGGTGCCGCAAAACGTTTCAAGAAGACAGGCACCGGCAAGATGAAACGGAACCATTCGTATACAAGCCATATGATGAGCCATAAGTCTCAGAAGCAGAAACGTAATCTGCGCAAGAGCACGATTGCAACACCGTCTCTGGCAAGAAAAATCAAGAAAATGATTAACGCATAATTCAAAGAACGATTGGGCATCAAATGCATGCCCACTTTTAGGAGGTTTTTCAAATGGCAAGGGTAAAAGGCGGATATGTGACTCGGCGTAGACATAAAAGAGTACTTAAGCTGGCAAAGGGTTATTTCGGTGCAAAACATAAATTATTCAAAGTTGCTCAGCAACAGGTCTTCAAATCACTGAGCTACGCCTACCGCGATCGTCGTCAGACAAAGCGGAATTTCCGTAAATTATGGATCGCTCGTATCAATGCAGCCGCAAGAATCAACGGTCTTTCTTATAGCCGCCTGATTCACGGACTTAAGACTGCGGGTATCGAAGTCAATCGTAAAATGCTGGCTGATCTGGCTGTGCATGACGAAGCAGCTTTCGCAACACTCGCTGAAAAAGCAAAAACCGCAAAATAATTTAGTCTAATAAAGCGTCGGAGGGAATGATTCCTTCCGGCGCTTTTTAACCCTCATCTCGTGAATCCTTTTCTTCGTTGCTTTTTTGGGGCAAACGGCCTGCCCGGCGTGCGGCATCGCGGAGAAGATTTTCGATCTGTCCGTTCACGCTGCGGAATTCATCGTCCGCCCACTGCTGCAGGGTGCCGTATAATCTGGGATCGATGCGCAGCAGAAATTTCTTTTTCTCCATAAGCACCGCCTTTTCTTAAGATAATGTTCCGCTTAGTCACAGCGATCAATACAGACTGCTTGTATTAAGAATCGGCTGTGCACCCTTTTCTGAAACGATGGCGACCATCAGATTATTAATCATATGCATCTTCCGTTCCTCGTCGAGGTCAACCGTATGATCAGCTTCCAGTCGGGCGATAGCCATCTGCGCCATTGTCACGGCACCTTCCACAATCTTTTGGCGTGCCGCGATAATGGCCGCTGCCTGCTGACGCTGCAGCATCGCTTGGGCAATTTCCATGGAGTAGGCGAGGTGCGTCAGTCTTGTTTCAACGATTTCTACGCCAGCGACATTCAGATGCTGCTGGAGTTCGGCCAATAGCCGCGAAGAGATCTGCTCGGCATTGCCGCGTAGTGAAAGCCCGTCTTTTTCAAAGTTATCGTATGGATATTGGGAGGCAATGTGGCGGACAGCCGTTTCGCTTTGAATCTCTACGAACTGAACATAATCATCGACATTGAATAAAGCTTTTGCCGAATCGACCACCTTAAAAACCACAACCGTTGCTATCTCGATCGGATTACCTTCCACATCATTCACTTTCAATTTCTGACTATTGAAATTGCGGACACGGAGGGAAACATTCTTTTTAAGCGTTAAAGGGATCGAGTAATAGAGCCCGTTCGTATGAACACTGCCGATATAGCGGCCAAAAAAAGTAACGACAGCGACCTTATTGGGTGCATTCATGCCCAGACCGGTCACGGCGGCGATCAGTAAAGCGAGAAGAATAATCATTGCCGGTGTTTGAAAAGTGACACCAATAAAAACAGAAAAACCAGCCCATACAAGCAAAATAAGTACTGCCAGATAGCCGTTCATTGACCAAGCCTCTTTTTCTTTCATTTCAATCGCTCCCCTAGACAAATTAGATTTCATATTAATATAATAATGATATCATATTGTCAGAAAAGTTCAAGTAAATCTGTTCATTGTTTGGGAATGGGAAAAACGGCTTAACTTAGTATTTTCATCCTGCCAATATTTAAGTTACAATAAAAAGGAAACTAATAAAAGGTCGTGATTGATATTTCCTATCAACCGGAAAATCCACTCATGATCCAATCGGATATGACTATCCTGTTGGAAGTTGATCATCCAAATTATAAAGAGATCCGCCAAGTATTGAATGTTTTTGCGGAGCTTGAAAAAAGTCCGGAGCATGTGCATACTTACCGGATCACGCCGCTTTCACTATGGAACGCTGCATCTTCGGGTCATGCGATCAAAGAAATCCTTGATTTGTTTGATCAATATAGTAAATTCGATATCGCACCGAATGTGATAAAAGAAATACAAGATCAGTTTGAACGATTCGGCATTCTAAGGCTGACAAAAGAAAAAGACAGTCTGTTGCTTGAGAGTAAAGAGGCGTCTGTTCTGAAGGATGTCCTGCACTATAAAAGCATGCAGCCCTATATCGATGAGTGGGTAACCGAGAAAAAAGTATCCATCCACCCGCTGAGGTCGAAGGTTCAACAGTAGAGCACGAAGGTTCAACAGTACGCGCTCGAGGTTCAACAGTTGAGGCCCGAGTTTCAACAGTAGAGGTCGTAGGTTCAACAGTTGACGCAAAATGCGTAACATGACTTGGATAAAAATGTTATTGTACAGTGGCATGCCGTCCTTCATTCCCAATTTCGACGGGGCATCTGCAAGAGAAGGTCCTGCATGATTTACCCTCGTTTGTCAGAAGCATTCGCAATGCGCGGAAATAATCGGATTATCCTGCCGATCACTTGATCACTACGAAAGATTGGCTGATGGATAGCTTCAGTTATCCAAGGTTGTTTCTGAAGTAAATCTCTGCATTTTTTTCTGCCTATCGGCGATGAATTGTTCCGCGGTCAGGTACGTTTTTTTCTCTCCTAAAAGACGCGTCATTTGCAAAAGATGCGGAAGCTCAAGCGACGCCTCGTGCAGGGCATCGGTTTGGGCAAATACGCTTTCAGTTTGATCATCCAGCAAAATCGTTCCATTCTGGAAAACCATTGTTCGCGTGAAGGTTTCAGCAACAAAGTCCATATCGTGAAGAATAGCGATGACGAGCCGGCCGTTCTGTTCCAGTTTATGAATCAGCCGCTTGAGCAATTGCTTTCCCGATTCATCTTGAGCCATCGTTGGTTCGTCGAGTAGAATAATGGGTGTTTGCATGGCGAGAACGGAAGCCAGACAGATCAGTTTGCGTTCCGGAAAAGAAAGATCATAAGGATTGGCGTCAATACGCTGTTCCAGCCCGACATCCTGTAATGCCGCATGCATTGTGTTTTCCGCTTGGTCTGCAGACATACCAATATTCAGCGGACCATAGAGCACCTCATCACGAACATTGTTTTTAAAAATCTGTTCAGCAGGATTTTGAAAGACAAGCCCCATTTGTGAGGCTAGCTCCGGCAGGCGCATCGCAGCTGTACTTTTGCCATTAATGCGTATATCACCGGTTAAGGGTTTCAGCAGACCTTTGAGCAGCTTCATAAACGTTGTCTTTCCGGCACCATTTTGGCCAATAATCGCCGTACTGCGCCAATCGAATACGCGGTTCATTTTTCGGATCAACAGGGGTTCATTCGGATAAGAAAAAGTAAGATCTTGAATCTCAATCGGATTCATCTTTTTTTTGCACCTCGTTCACTGCATCTTCAAGGGTCACCGGATAAGTATGGGTTGTTCCGAGCTGGATGTCCAGTCCGCGGCAGACGGACGTATAGACTGGTGGACGGATGCCCCGTTCGGTCAGCTGATCCAGCGAAAAAATACGTTCGGGTGTATCAAACGCCGAGATTGTCCCTTCATCAAGCATCATGATGCGATCGGCGTATTGAGCGAGTTCTTCACTCTTGTGTTCAGCAAGAATAATGGTCATCCCTTGCTGACTGAGTGCTTTTATCGCATCGAACACCTCGTGCGTCCCCTCAGGATCGAGCTGCGAAGTTGGCTCATCCAGAATAAGAATTTCAGGCTGCATGACCAGAATACTGGCGATCGCAACCCGTTGCATCTGACCGCCTGAAAGCGTGTATGGATTTCTATCTTGCAGTGGGCGGATCTGGAGCAAATCCATTGCTTCATCAATCCGTCGTTTCATTTCAGATTTCTCAATCCCCAGATTTTCCAGTCCGAAAGCCAATTCCTCCGCGACTGTTTCTCTTGCTCCCGTTAACTGAGTGAATGGATTTTGAAAGACCAATCCGACCTTACGGACAATCGTGTCCATCTTACTTTTCCGGACATTTAAGTCGCCGATCTGAACCGATCCGCCATAGGCTCCTTTAAAGAAATGCGGAACAAACCCTGATAGGGCGGCACAAAGTGTCGATTTGCCGGCACCATTGCGTCCGATAATACCAATGAATTCAGCGGATTTGATCGTGAAAGTCAGTCCTTTGAGTGCCAGCTTTTCAGTCAGGGGATATTGATATTTTAATTGCGTCACCGTAATATCCGGCATCATTGCAACCTCCAATAGATTGAAAAAATAAGAATCAACGTTAGAAAGAGGCGCACGGGAATCCGGTAGCGGTAGACGGAAGTCTCATGAAAAAAAGTCCGCTTTCCTTCGACACTGAATCCTCGGGCTTCAAGTGCCATCGCCCGCTCCCGTGTATCCATCAGCGAACCAATCATCACCGGACCGATGAGCGGCAGAAAAGCGCGCGCCCGAGTCAATAGGCTGCCTTCTGTTTCAAGTCCTCTTGAACGCTGGGCATTTGCTATCCGCTTCATCGCCGAAGTCATCTGCGGAATCATTTGAAAAATCGATTGAATGACATAGGCAAAGCGGTAAGACAAGCCAAGACGCTGCAGGGAGACAACCATGTCCACTGGATTTGTTGTCAAGACGACTAATGAGGAGGCGAAAAGAATGTCAAGAAAACGAACGACAATCACAAGACTATGAATAAAGCCCGTCCGATAGAAAAAGACGGGTCCAATGGAAAAAAGAACGACATGATAGCCTGGTACAAAGGCGCTTTGAACAATGACAACAGAAAGCAAGACAAACAATGAAAGCAGGAGAATCGGGATAAACCGCCGAAATGCGCCTGCGGCTGCCATAAGCAGGCTATTAATCAACAATGCAGTCACACCGAATGTCAAGGATCCGGAGATCATCGGTGCGGCAATAAAAACAGCGCAGTAAAAAAGTTTGGTCACAAAATCCGCATCGTGGACAAAGGATTGACGGTCAACATAGAGCGAGATTGATGACAACGGACTCCCTCCTCATTGCAGGTTCGCTGCGCTCTGTTTCAATCAAGACTTTGCGTTTCCTGACTACTATTAAACAAAATCGTCAGCCTCTTTGGAAGAGCCAGGCAGACGGCATAAGCGACAATTGCACTCACAATTTTATCTGGAGCATCTACTGAGATATTATCAATGAATGAAGCAATAAGTGCTGGAATATGATGAGCCTTTAAGATCGCAAATGCCGCGTCGCCCCAGACGTTGCCGGTCAGGCCCTGATAATAGACATAATTTAACGGCACAGAAACAATGGAAGAAACTAAGGCAATAATTACACCGGCAATCAAGACTTTCCACAATTTAGTCGTCATTCCATAATAGGAAAGAACACCGGCTGCCGCACCAATAGCTAAGCTGGCAATTCCATAGACTGCAGAAGCCGGACTGATCGTCAAACCATAGATAATATTATTAATGAATCCGGAGAGTGCACCAAGCACGGGTCCACCGAGAATGCCGGCGAAGATCGTTCCGATTGAATCCAGCCAGAGCGGAAGACGCAAGGCTTCCGCAAATAATTTTCCAATGTAATTGATGGCAACTGCGGCAGGTATGAGGGCAATCGAAGCCGTATTCAGCTTCACCGACCATAACTTTTTTCTTCTATTCATCTTGCTTGCTCCCTTATGCTTTAAATTTTTTGTGAACCCGTGACACGATTGACTTGCCGAGAGCGACCTCCAATAAAAAGTAAATATCAGTCACATAACTTTACATCTGTCTTGTCACCTATAATGTCATAATTTTTAAGGAATAGCAAGCACAAAAAAAGGACGCTCCTATTTTCATTGGCTTTCAAAGCGTGCACAGCATTGGTAGAGAAAGTGATTAAAAGCCTTGCGATCCACGTCGGTAACAAAGCTTACATTGTTTGCGCTGCTGGAGCGGTGAGCGAAATCGATGATTGTGCGGCCATAATCGACTCCGCCAGAGGTGTCGACATCGACGCTGACTTGTTTGATTCCGGAAAAGAGCTCAGGTTTTAACTCGTAAATCATTGTGCAGGCATCGTGAATCGGTGCGCCGCTCAAACCGGATTTTTCAGAAAATGGCAGATAGTAATGAAGCACGTCACCAAGAAGCCGGCTTGCCTTATTACCGAGCCGGACAATTTCCTCAATATCTTCCCGAGTAGAATAAGCTTTTAACGTGACATCAAGTCCGAACATAACGATGGGTATGCCTGAATCGAAGACAATTTTCGCCGCTTCCGGATCAACGAAAATATTGAATTCTGCAGTATTCGTCATATTGCCGCGGCCGCTGCTACCGCCCATTAAGGTAATGTGATCAATCTTTTCCTTTAGTTGAGGACGTACGCTGAGTACATGTGCCAAATTAGTCAGCGGAGCTGTGGCGATCCATGTGATTTTCGAATCCGTTTCAGAAAGCACCTCGCAAATCAGGTCGAAGGCGGAACGTGGGTCAGCAGGAATACAGGAAGTGGTCACCTGCATTCCCTCAAGTCCTGTCTTCCCATTAACCTCTTCAGAATAAATTGGGGGTTTTATTAGTGGTTTCACCGCACCGCGGGCAATAGGAAGGATCTTTCCAAAATGGCTGGCGATGCGCCGAGCATTCATAAATGTTCTCGCGGCGGTTTGGTTACCTGACACGCATGTAATTCCTTTAATTTCCAACTGTTCCTGCCAGATGAAGGCAATCATCAGCATGATTGCGTCATCGATTCCCGGATCACAGTCAATCAACAGCGTTTTTTTGCGAGGTTGACCTGAAAGCATTTGACAATGACCTCCCATTCAAATAGATTCATAAGATTTTTATTAGAAAAACTTGGCGTAGCCAAGTCCTTTGAATGCCGGCCGCGCCTTAGTTTTTCTTATACTTAATTCCTCTTCAATTTTATATACTGTCTTAACGTATAAAAAATACTTGCAGAGCAACCGATAGACGACAATAAGAGCCACAGGAAGCCCCATTACTCGATCGAATTGCTTCTATTATAGACGTAAAACAATTGGACTGCTGTGTTCTTGGGTTGAATCAATTCCTTCCAGTAGTCGATTACAGCAAGAAATGAGTTCTTTTAACGAAAATCAGATAGTTTTAAATATTTAATAAGTTAATAATAAGCTGTGAAAATTATGTTAAAAATCCATTTTTTAAATTGTTTTTGTTAGAAAATTTAGAAATTATCGCTTATAAAAAACAGACAATTCAGAATAAATATTTAGAAATTATCATTTATTTGATCACTAGTTTTTTAAGAAGAATATCTTTGCATTGCCTTCTCACAGAATAAAATGTAAAAAAGTTACATTTATAAAAATAAAGCTCCATAATTAAGCGTTTACATTTAAAAAAGTTATCAATTAAATTTGCTTAGAGAATCGATGGTCCTGCAATGTTTATGAATGATATTAAAAGATATAAATTATAAAATGATAATAAATATAAATAAACAAAATAATTATTAAGTAAAAATAAGAGCCAATTTAGTTCGTTTCTACTTTTTTTCCAAAATGTATGTGATAAATATTGCATAAATACTTAAAAACAAAGGAATTTGAACATGATGTTAAATCGTTTGAAAAGTATTTATTTTATAATTTCGATGAGTCTATAATAAAAATTGTTATAACTGAGAAATGACATATCGGTTGATTTATTAGTTGCTTGATCTAATACTCATAAGATAATTATATTAATTATTAGAAATGGGTTAGTAACTGATAAACAACTGATGAAAAATCAAACAGAAGGCAGGTCAGAAAAGAATGAGACAAATTGCAATTTACGGCAAGGGCGGTATTGGGAAGTCAACAACGACACAGAATCTTACGGCGGGACTTGCTGAAGGTATGGGCAAAAAGATCATGATTGTCGGCTGTGATCCAAAGGCCGATTCGACACGTCTTGTTTTGAACGGCATGACTCAGAAGACAGTTCTTGATACACTGCGCGAAGAGGGTGACGATATTCAGCTCGATGCTGTATTGAAAGAGGGCTTTCATGGTATCAAGGGCGTTGAATCTGGCGGCCCTGAACCCGGTGTTGGCTGTGCTGGACGCGGAATCATTACATCTATTACTTTGCTGGAACGCCTTGGTGCCTATACAGACGATTTGGACTACGTTTTCTATGATGTCCTCGGCGATGTTGTCTGCGGCGGTTTTGCAATGCCGATTCGTGAAGGAAAAGCGAAGGAAATCTACATTGTCTGCTCCGGTGAAATGATGGCTCTGTATGCGGCAAACAACATCTGCAAAGGAATCTCACGCTATGCACGCAGGGGCGGCGTCCGTTTAGGCGGACTGATTTGCAACTCGCGCAAGGTCGAAGGTGAACAAGAACTGGTTGAGGCAGTTGCTAAAAAAATCGGAACACAAATGATTAAATTCGTTCCGAGAAGCCACGATGTTACCAAGGCTGAAATTAACAAGAAAACGGTTATTGATTTTAGCCCTGACACCCCTCAGGCGGCAGAATATCGTGATCTTGCCCGTAAAATTGATGCAAACGATATGTTTGTTGTTCCTAACCCGATGAGTAATGAAGAACTCGAAACAATCATGCAGGATTATGGCATTTATGCTTGACGGAGAGGGGAATGATGAATTATGAGTATTCGTGAGGATCTGCTGGAAAAATACTCGGAAAAGGTCTATAAAAATCGTTCGCAGCATGTGATTGAGGTTTCAGATACGGAGAACGAAATTCTGGCTAACAAGCGGGCGATCCCTGGAGTGATGACCAATCGCGGCTGCTGTTACGCAGGATGCAAGGGGGTTGTTCTCGGACCGCTGAAAGATTCTCTGGTCATTGAACATGGCGCCGTTGGCTGTGGTTATTACACTTGGGGTACGCGCCGAAACAAGGCGAAAGCAGACGAGAACAGTGACGGAAAGGATTTTACTCAGTATTGCTTTACAACGGATATGCAGGAGTCAGACATTATTTTCGGCGGTGAAAAAAAGCTTGAAAAAGCAATCGATGAAGCGATGGAATTGTTTCATCCCCAATGTGTCATGATCTGCTCGACATGTCCCATTGGTTTGATTGGCGATGATGTACAGGCAGTTGCCGAACGCGTTGAGGAAAAATACGGCATCACCGCAATCGGTTATTCCTGTGAAGGCTATAAAGGTGTTTCACAGTCGGCCGGACATCATATTGCTAATAATGGTCTGATGACTTATGTGATTGGTACTGGCGATCAGGCACCGCAGAAGAAATTTTCCGTGAATATTCTTGGAGAGTACAATATCGGCGGTGACGGTTGGGAGGAAGAGCGCATCTTAAAGCGCTGCGGTATCGATGTTGTGTCTGTTTTTACTGGCGATGGGACCTATGCTCAGCTGAAAAACGCACATTTAGCGAATTTGAACCTCGTACATTGTCATCGTTCGATCAATTATATTGCCGAGATGATGCAGGATAAATACGGAACGGACTGGATAAAGGTTAATTTCATCGGTATAGGTTCCACTTGCAAAACGTTGCGCGATATCGCAAAATATTTTGACGATCCTGAACTGACGCAGCGTGTAGAAGAAGTGATTGCCGACGAGTTGGCGGCGACGCATGATCAACTGGCCTACTACAAGTCAAAACTAAAAGGGAAGACGGCAGCGATCTTCTCAGGAGGGTCCCGCTCGCATCATTATCAGCTATTGTTAGAAGACCTCGGCATGAAGACCGTTGCTGCCGGTTATGAATTTGCCCATAGGGATGATTATGAAGGACGCAAAGTCATTCCTTCGATTAAGGAGGATTCGGATAGCCGGAATATTGAGACCTTAACAATGACGAAAGACCCGAAATTATACAACAAGCGGTATTCCGATGATCAGCTCAATAAATTGAAATTGGAAACCAATTTAGATGATTATCAAGGAATGATTGCGGACATGGCCAGTGGTGATCTTGTCGTCGATGATTTCAATTACTATGAGACAGATAAGCTCGCCAAGAAGGTCAAGCCGGATATTATTTTTTCAGGAATTAAAGATCGCTATGCGATTCAAAAACTTGATGTTCCAAGCAGACAGATCCATTCTTACGATTATTCCGGACCGTATGCTGGATTCAGGGGCGCACTGATCTTTGCTAAGGATGCAACCATGGCCATATATACGAATGCATGGTCATTGGTTACACCGCCTTGGAAAACATCTGCAGGAGGCAATGACTAATGTTAGATCTCACACCGAAAAAAGTAACAGAACGCGAAGCGCTGCGGATTAATCCGTGTAAAACATGCCAGCCGGTTGGCGCAATGTACTGTGCACTGGGTGTACATCGCTGCATGCCGCTCAGCCATGGATCTCAAGGCTGCTGTTCCTATCACCGAACGGTTCTTGGCCGTCATTTTAAGGAACCGGCAATTGCGGCGTCCAGTTCTTTTACGGAAGGTACATCGGTTTTCGGCGGACGTAGCAATGCGACGACGGCAGTAAAAAATATCTTTGACATGTATAATCCCGATATCATTGCGATCCATACAACATGTCTTTCGGAAACAATCGGCGATGATGTGGCTTCGTATATTCTCGATATGGATATTCCCGAAGGAAAAGAAGTGATTAATTGTAATACGCCAAGTTACGTCGGTTCACATATCTACGGCTTTTTCAATCAAATGAAAGGATTTATGGACGGCTTGACGAACAAGACAGGCATATCTAACGGAAAAACGGCAATTTTCCCTGGATGGGTAAATCCCGGTGACATTGTTGAGATGAAGCGAATCGCCGATATGCTGAATGTTCCTTACATTATGTTCCCTGACCAGAGCGGCGTTTTTGATGCACCGATGACGGGTGAGTACAAAATGTTTCCAGAAGGAGGAACGACGATTGATGAAATCAAATCACTCGGCGACTGCCCAAATCTCATTGCTCTTGGGGAAATTATTAACCAGGAACCAGCAGCTATGATGAAAACAAACTGGCAGGTTCCATGTGATCTGTTGCCGATGCCGGTTGGGGTTGCTTACACCGACCAGTACGTTATGGCGCTAAGCAAAAAGTCCGGGTCAGAGGTACCGCATGATTTGGAAGTCGAACGTGGGCAGCTGCTTGATTTAATGCTGGATTCGAATCAGTATACAAACGGAAAAAAGGTCGCGATTTTTGGTGATCCCGATGTTGTTATCGGATTGACTTCACTCGCTCTGGAAATTGGCATGATTCCGACATACGTCATTACTGGTACACCGAAGGATACATTTAGTAAAAAAGTGAAAGAACTTTTTGTACATTACAATGTTCAGGATGAATGCATAGTCAAAGAAAATGCAGATTTGTTCGAACTGCATCAGTGGATTAAGAATGAGAAGGTTGATTTACTGCTTGGTTCGACTTATGGAAAACAAATTGCCAAGGCAGAGGACATTCCATTCGTCCGTGCCGGATTCCCGGTACTTGATCGCTATGGTGATACGATTCAACCCATCGTCGGATATCGAGGAGCGATCCGGATGGTTGAAAAAATAACTGAAGCGCTGATGACTCGAATGGAACGGGATATGGGCGACGGGGATTTCGAAATCGTGCTTTGATAATTTTTCTGTCACCTCGGGCATTCTGGAAATATCACTATCGATAGAGAGGCGGGTTAAAATGGTCGACGTTGAGATGAAAAGTATCCTTGACGAACGGAGAACTTCTATTTCTACAGTATCAAAACAAGGTAAAAATTTAGATTTTTCTTGTGAGAAGGACAGTGTCTCCGGAGCAGTCAGCCAGCGTGCGTGTGTGTTTTGCGGCGCACGAACAGTGCTCACGCCGATAACCGATGCCTATCATATTATTCACGGCCCCATCGGCTGTGCCAGCTATACATGGGACATCCGCGGAAGCTTGACAAGTGAAGCGGATACTTATCGTAAAAGTTTTTCAACAGATTTGCGCGAAACGGATATTATTTTTGGTGGAGCAAAAAAATTGGCAATGGCAATTGATGAACTGATGGAAAAAGCAAACCCTCGGCCGGAGTTGATCTTTGTCTATGCAACATGTATTGTCGGCGTCATTGGCGATGACATCGAGAGCGTGTGCGGGGAAGCTGAGGAAAAATATGCGATTCGCGTGATCCCAGTCAAGGCTCCAGGCTTTTCAGGTACCAAGTCGCTTGGCTATAAGATGGGCTGCAACGCCATCATGGAAGTCATGCGCCCGTACAGAAAGCAGAAGAAACAGTTCGGTATCAACATTCTTGGTGATTATAATTTAGCCGGTGAAATGTGGATCATCAAAGATTATTTTGAATCGATTGGTATACCGGTGATATCAACAATGACTGGGGATTCGACATTTGCCAAATTAAAAAAAGCACCTTCAGCCATGTTGAATATTGTTCAGTGTGCCGGTTCTGCCGGTTATCTTGCAGAAATGATGGAGCAGGAAATGGGTATTCCTTATATCAAAGTCAGCTTCTTTGGCGTGCGGGATATGATGACCTCGCTCGTCAAAGTAGCCGATCGGTTGCAGGTACCGGAAATCTCAAAAAAAGCAAGCGAATTTACACAAAGCCAAATTAAAAAAGTCATGACCGTCCTTAATCATTACAAACCGCAACTCGCTGGCAAGCGGGCAGCAATCAATGTCGGCGGCGGCTATAAAGCCATCTCTTTGATGCGTGAATTCAGTGAACTAGGCATTAAGACCGTTATTGTTGGCACGCAAACAGGGAAAAAAGATGAGTATGAAGAAATCGGACGATTAGCGGATGAAAATACGGTCATTCTCGACGATGCAAATCCGGCGGAACTGGAACATTTTATCCGCGAGAAGAAGGCAGATATTCTCGTCGGCGGTGTGAAGGAGCGACCATTAGCATACAAGCTGGGCATTGCCTTTTGCGATCATAATCATGAACGCAAGCATCCGCTGGTCGGCTTCAGCGGCATTACCAATTTTATTCAGGAAATCAATTCGTCGATCAACAGTCCAGTCTGGGAATATGTCAGAGGCGCAGGGGATGCATTGTATGAGTGAAGTCAGACCACTTACGCAGTTGAACGTTAATCCCTGCAAGTTGTGTATGCCGTTGGGTGTGGTGACCGCTTTTTCTGGTATAAAAAAATGTATGTCGATTCTCCACGGTTCTCAAGGCTGTGCAACCTACATTCGCAGACATATGGCGACACATTATAACGAACCCATCGATATTGCTTCCTCGGCGCTTACAGAGCAAGGAACCGTCTATGGAGGAGAAAAAAACTTGCTCAAAGGACTGAATAATTTAAGTGAGCTTTATGATCCGGAAGTCATCGGCATCGGAACGACGTGCCTGGCAGAAACAATCGGAGAAGACACTCCGGCGATAGTCGATAAATTTTATGAACAGCATCCTGATTCGAAAATCAAAATTATTACTGTTCCTTCGGCCGGATACAGTGGTACACAGAATGAAGGCTTTTTCCGGGCGCTTCATGCGATTTTAGTGCAGACGCTGGAGGATGAGGCAATTGCTCAAAAATATACGGAAAAGACAAGTGAACCGCTGATTAATATTGTCACACCAATTATTTCTCCGGCGGATACTCGCTGGCTTAAATCGTTGCTGAAAGGGATGGGTGTCCGTTTTACTTTGCTCCCGGACTTGTCTGATAATTTAGATGGTGTGACGGGAAAAACGTATCATCGCTTAAAAGAAGGCGGAACGTCCTTACAGGAGATTGCCAGTATGGTTGATGCGAATTTAACCATTGAGTTCAGCGAATTCGTCGATACAATTGATTCGCCTGCCCAATATCTTAAAGAAAATTATGGTATTCCTTTCGTTCGCCTGCCCTTGCCGACCGGCGTTCAGGGAGTGGATCGTTTAGTCGCTGTGCTTAAGGCAAATGGTGCTCATGTACCCGTCAGTTTAAAAACGGAACGCGGCCGTTTTTTAGATGCAATGGTTGACTCACATAAATATTATGGCGGCGTGAAGATTGCCATTTTTGGTGAACCGGATTTTGTAGTCGGCATGACACATCTGTGCTGTGAGAACGGCCTCGTTCCGGTGCTCGTTTCGACCGGTTCTGTCTGCAAAAAATTGAAACGGGCAATCGCAGAGGAGATCGAGCAGGTTAAAACAATCTATAAAATTGAAAAATCAAAAATTCTTGATGATTGCGACTTTGAAAGCATTGAACAAGAGTGTATTGATTTGCAAGTCAAGCTGATGATTGGCAATTCAGATGGGCGACGCATCTCACACAAATTGGATATTCCATTAATTCGCCGGGCTTTCCCGATTCATGATTACGTCGGCGGCCAACGGGTCAGAATGCTTGGCTTTGACGGATCGATGACCGTTCTGGATGAGCTCGCCAATCAGGTCATTGAGCATACAGAATCAAACTATCGGCAGGACCTGTATCAGAGCTTTTATGAAGCTCCGGGCATTATCCAGCGTGTGGAAAGCAAGGCCAAGGAGCAAATAAACAAATGATCGAAGTGAGAAAAGCCGAAAAGGACAGTTGGATTTTCAGAGCTCAATAGCGACCGATTTAAGGTCATCGATGGGCGCTTATGGGGTACTTATCCCTGCTACATCCCAGATACCGATCGGCTGTTTTCCAATAAAAACCTTCGACCAGAGGAAGAAAGAGGGAAACATTATGGACCAGGTCGATGAAACAATCAAGGTGAAAAAAGAAGAGGATCTTCGCTCGTCGATTGACTGGAATTTTCATCAATCTGAATCAAAAGAAACGGTGCCGGCGGATGATCAGATCAAGAAACGTACGGCCGAACATCCTTGTTTTACTTCGGGTCCGTGCCTGTACGCCCGAATTCATCTTCCCGTTGCTCCAAAATGCAACATACAGTGTAATTACTGTGTCCGAAAATTTGATTGCTTTAATGAAAGCCGTCCGGGCGTCACATCTAAAATTCTATCAGCAGACGCGGCTTTTGAAAGATATGCTAAAGTAAAAAAACATTTGAAAAATCTGAAGGTAGTAGGAATTGCCGGCCCAGGCGACGCGCTGGCTAATTTTGAAGAAACAAAACGAACATTGGAATTGATCCGGGCAGATGATCCGGAGGTCACGTTCTGTCTGTCAACCAACGGTTTAATGTTGCCTTTTTATGCAAAAGAACTGATTGATTTAGGGGTTACCCATTTTACGGTGACGTTGAATGCCGTCAATATCGATATTGGCGCTAAAATTTATAAAT
The DNA here is from genome assembly GCA_047718855.1 of Sporolactobacillus sp. Taxonomy (GTDB): domain Bacteria; phylum Bacillota; class Bacilli; order Bacillales; family Sporolactobacillaceae; genus Sporolactobacillus. The sequence continues at coordinate 137,910 of JBDNRY010000003.1, forward strand.
TCATTCATTATTTTGGGAAAAGATATACTGGCAGAGAAGCAGCCACAATCTTACTGGCCAATCAATTGGCTGGTCTGCGGATTCTGCAAAAGTATCCCGTAGTCACAAAAGTGAATTGCGTTGCTCTAAAAGGGATTAACGAACATCACATTCCACTGGTTGTGAAAACAATGAAATCGTTAGGCGTGTATATGACGAATATCATGCCGCATATTCCAATCACCGGATCGATTTTTCAAGATTTGCCTCGATGGAAGGGTGCGGAGATCAATGAATTACGGAATGTGTGCGAAGTAGATATGCGCCAGATGAGGAATTGCCAGCAGTGCCGGGCTGATGCAGTAGGGACACTGGATCATGATCTGTCGCTTTCTGATCTTTTTAACGAATGTTCGGTAGGGGATGGGGAAAGAGAAGGCTGCAAAGTGCTGCTTCAGCATTCCGCTGAGGCGGGGAAAAATGAATTAACCGCTGAATCTGAAAAGGATCAGCACTTGCCAGTCAAACGTTACGCTGTGGCGACAAGTAATGGAAAGATTATCGACATGCATTTTGGTGAAGTGAAGGCATTTCATATTTATGACAGTGATGGTCGAGAAGCTCATTTCGTGGAAAAAAGAGTCGTTGGTCAGTATTGTGACGGTGATGACTGCGGTGCAAATCGTGATAAATGGGCTAACATTTTACCCGCAATCGCGGATTGCCAGGGTGTACTGGCGATGAAAATCGGCAATGCGCCGAAAAAATTCTTACGGGGCAGAGGCATCGAACCGATTGTGACGGTTGATACAATTGTCAACGCTGTAGTTCGAGCGGCATCTTCAAATTACAAAAACGAAGAACAATTAATCGATGAGAAAGAAATTAGCGACCTGTTATAAGGCGATCAATTGATCGATTATATACGATGGAGATGATCTGGTGATAAAAATTATCGATCGAACTTTATCTTGTCTGGACAATTTTTCTATCGGCGCTGATTCATTGAAAAAACTGCTGTTCCTCTTGCTGAAATTGAACTGTGATAAAATCGAGCTTTCAGAGAAAGTCTATCAAGCGATTAAACCGCTGCCGCCAAAAGTAAAATTTATTTTAAGAGTTCATGATATTTCGGACAGTGAGAAATATCCAGAGGTTAAGGAATTTATCTGTGAAAATGCACATATCGACGCTGACCAAAGGATATATAAAGAAATTCAGTTTGATAGTGTCGAGGAACTTAATCAGCTAGATGCCCAGACATCAGTTGGAAGAATACGTATAAGCGGATTGGACGATGCTTTAATATCTGATTATAAAAATAATTTTAAAAAGTTAAACGACGTTTTGAAAGGGCCAATCGAGTTTTGCCCGATGAATCGGATGAAATGTGCCACGGCACTTGCCATTGAATGGGCATTTGCCTCAGACTCAGACGATGCAGAAATTGTCACTTCATTTGGATCACTGAATCATTACGCACCACTTGAAGAAGTGATTATGTTTCTTTTTATGCATCATTGCCTGACCAATCACAGTAAATGCTGTTATTTTGCAAAAATACGCGACCTGATTGAGGAAGTGACGCACGTTCCGTTTGCCAAACATAAAGCAGTGATAGGAAAAGAGATCTTCCAGGTTGAATCAGGAATTCATGTGGATGGGATTATGAAAAATCCACACTGCTATGAGCCTTACAATCCAGAATTGGTCGGCCAGAAAAGGGAAATTATCTTGGGTAAAAAGAGCGGCCGGGCTTCACTGACGTTAAAGATGAAACAACTGCATCTGATGCTGAATGAAGCACTGCTCCCGCAAATGTTACAGCGGGTGAAAAAATTGAGCATCGAAAAAAACGATCATGTGACTGACCAGGAATTCATTAAAATCGTGAATGATGTGACGAAGATGAACTGTTCTCATACATTCACCGCAGAAGCAAGAGAGGGATGATGGCAATCCGAACACGCAAATTCATTGTCGATACGACGTTGAGAGACGGTGAGCAATCCCCTTCTGTTAATTTTACACAGCAACAAAAACTGGAGATTGCCTCGTTATTGGATGGTGCCGGAGTCAGTCAGATTGAAGCCGGCATCCCGGCAGCGAGCATCGACGAGAAGCAAACAATCTGTCAAATTATCAATCGTTGTAAACACGCCAAGATTGCGGTATGGTCCAGATTAGCCCTAAATGATTTGCAGCAATGCATGGATTGTGAGCCCGATATGATTCACATCAGTATTCCGATTTCGGATATTCAAATTTATTCCAAATTGCGAAAGAATAGACATTGGATCACTGAACAGTTGTTTGCCTGTCTGGAAATATTGATTGACCATCAGATTAATGTCAAACATATATCGATTGGATTTGAGGATGCCTTTCGAGCGGATAATGCATTTTTAATTGAAATATGTAAGATCTTGCTTGATTTTAATATTAAACGTATTCGTTTAGCAGATACAGTGGGCACGGTATTTCCATCATTGTGCCGGGAAAAATTTGCGAAGTTGTCGGAAGAGACAGGATACCGAGGTCAATTTGGTTTTCATGGCCATAATGACTTGGGAATGAGTCTGGCAAACACGATTGAAGCGCTGAAGTGTTCTTGTAATTATGCAGATACGACGTTGCTCGGTATTGGTGAACGGACGGGGAATTGCGATTTTCAGCAACTCGTCTCGGTGACGCAGCCGATATTTGATTTCGGTTTGACAGCCGAGCGGGCGATGGAAGTGCAGACAGAGTTTCTCAAAATTATTCATCAGGCAGCTTAAACATTGCAGTAAATAAGTGATGAATTATCGATTTGAAATGGATCCGTAATCGCGACATACTGGAAATCTTTAAATCCTTGTGAGAGGGGAAGTGAAGTCTGCATATGTGTAAGATTACTGCTTTTTTATCTGCAAAGGGTTTATGTTCCTTTAACCAGGCCGATCGGTTGATTGTCTTTAGTAAAAGCGGCACGGGTTGGATACAGCAAAGGGAAATTAAGCTGCCGATGAAACCACCTGCTTCGATTCGCGAGCAAAGGCAGCGAATTGAACAGCTGCTCTCACAAATCGATGACAGTCGGATTCTAGTGGGTCAGGAAATTTCCGGTATTCCTTATGTTGTTTTTGATCAGGCACATTTTCATGTCTTTCAAATCAGTAAATTATCTGATGAGTTTTTCGATGCAGTCGTACGTGAGGTGCAATCCGTTGAAAGTCGGCAGAAAGCCACACAGAAAAAATTCGAGCACGTTGCCCCGGAAAAAACGAAGCAGAGCGGCATCTATCAATTGGACTTGATTAAAGTGCAGCAAGACTATCCTGAGATCACTTCAAAACAAGCATTGATGGATTTTCTCTCCAAAACGTCTTTTGGGGAGCTGCATCTGCATTGTCGTCATACTCCACCCTGGATTGAGAGGGACCGCCGCTTCACGATTGAAAAACGTCCGGCGGAACACCATGAATACATTGTAGTCAGGCCAAAATGAACGCAGGAAAGAAGGGTACTGATGCAGAATTTTAATTTGGTTAATGATGAAACCATCAAGTTACGCTCCGGTGTTTTTGGCTCGCTTGTATCCTACCGCTGTTATCCGACGGGGGAGATTGAAGGAATCAAGCTTTCCGGGAAAAACATGGTGCTTACTCATATCGGCGAGTTAGTTCCCTTCTATACTGAAACGGAACGCAGAAAAGACAAGTATTCGGTAGAGTTTTATAAAAATGGAATGATTAAATCAGTTGCCTTGGAGAAACAACAACCGATTTATACCGTGATTGGTGAATTCCCTTCCGAACTGGTAACATTTTTTGACACAGGTGAGCTTAAACGCTTCTTTCCGCTGGATGGAAAGCTCAGCGGATTCTGGACAGAAGATGATGAAAAGTCGTTACAGATTCCCTTCCAGTTTGATCTTGGTTTTACATCATTTAAAGCGATGATTAATTGTGTTGCTTTTTGGAAGGATGGCAGCATACGCAGTATCACATTGTTTCCGTCTGAAACGATCAATGTTCGTACGCCGGTCGGGGAAATAGAGACGAGAGTTGGTTTTTCCATCTATCAATCAGGAGAGTTGGAGTCGCTGGAGCCTGCCGAACCCGTGCAGGTTCATACGCCGATTGGTCTTATGACCGTCTTTGATCCGGATGCGACCGGTATTACGGCGGATAGTAATTCACTTGTCTTTAATAAAAAAGGTCAGTTGATACAACTGGTTACGTCGGAGAATCGGATCGATGTCCAAACGGAAGACGGCCATATGAAAGTTGTTGAACCTAAACTGATCAACAATCCGCTTGACGACGAAACCGTTCAACGTGAAGGAATGACGGTCGGCTTTGATTATGAGAAAGATAGGGTGCATCTGAAAAACAGTGATGGCGATCATCAGTTTCCGCTTTCCAAATCGGGATTTACCATTGAAGATATCGACAATCCATATTGGAGCTGTTCTCCGTCGCAATGTGCCTCGTGTTCGCTCGTTTCAGTCTGTTTCAGAGACAAGATCGAATGAGCAATGCGGAGATGCAGAGTTTGTCATTCTAGTTTCAAGGAGGTTTCATGACGATGGCCAGAGTAAGAAAAACGATGGATGGGAATACTGCCGCGGCTTATGCCAGTTATCCATTTATTGAAGTTGCAACGATATATCCGATTACTCCATCGTCGCCGATGGCTGAATCGACTGAGGCATGGTCTGCCGGTGGTTTGAAAAATCTGTTGGGTGACCGGGTGCATGTCTATGAGTTGCAAAGCGAAGCAGGGGCTGCCGGAGCGATGCACGGTAGCTTGAATGCAGGAGCATTGACGACAACTTATACGGCGAGCCAAGGTTTACTATTAATGATTCCTAATATGTATAAAATTGCCGGTGAATTGCTGCCATGTGTCATCAATGTGACGGCACGTGCGCTTGCCTCGCACTCATTAAGTATTTTCGGTGATCATCAAGATGTCTATGCTTGTCGGCAGACCGGTTTTGCCATGCTAGCTGAAACAAATCCGCAGGAAGTCATGGATTTAACACCGGTCGCCTATCTGGCTGCGTTGAAAGGCCGCATCCCATTTATCAATTTTTTCGATGGTTTCCGAACCAGTCATGAGATTCAGAAGATAGAGACGTGGGATCAGGGACAACTGGCCAAAATGATCGATCATGATGCTTTGGCCGCCTTCAGAAAACGTGCATTGAATCCAGAACACCCAACAATGCGCGGCAGTCATCAAAATGATGATGTTTATTTTCAGAATCGTGAAGCAAGCAATCCTTATTATGACGCATTACCGGCAATTGTCGAAGACTATATGAATCAAATTAATCATTCAATCGGAACGGATTATCGACTGTTCAATTATTACGGAGATCCAGAAGCTGAACGTGTGATTATCGCCATGGGCTCCTTTTGCGATGTTGTCGAGGAAGTTGTAGATTATTTGCTGAAGCAGGGTGAAAAAGTCGGCTTGATTAAAGTTCGGTTGTACCGCCCGTTCTCCATTAATCATTTTCTTGAGGCTTTGCCAGAAACGGCACGTAAGATTGCAGTCATGGATCGCACGAAAGAGCCGGGGGCAATCGGAGAACCGCTTTATCTCGACGTTGTTAAAGCACTTTATGGAAAGTCCCAGGCAACAATCGTCGGCGGCCGCTACGGTTTATCATCGAAGGATACCCCTCCTGCCAGTGTTTTCTCAATTTTCGATGAACTGAAAAAAGAGAAACCCAAAGAACGGTTCACAGTCGGCATTGTCGATGATGTGACTTATCTGAGTTTGCCGGAACGCAGCGATGCTCCGGATACGACACCTGCAGATACGATTTCTTGCAAATTCTGGGGGCTCGGCGGTGATGGAACGGTCGGTGCTAATAAAAACTCAATCAAAATTATTGGTGATAACACCAGCATGTATGCTCAAGGCTATTTCCAATATGATTCGAAAAAAACCGGTGGTGTAACAATCAGCCACCTGCGCTTCGGAAAAAGCAAAATTAAGGCTCCTTATTACGTGAAAAAGGCCGACTTCGTTGCCTGCCACAATCCTTCCTATATTGAAAAGGGTTTTCGTATCGTCGAAGATATTAAGCCAGGCGGCACGTTTTTAGTCAATTCGCAGTGGACAGATGAGGAACTGTCGGAAAAGCTTGGTTTAGCCGCGCGAAAATATATTGCCCAGAATAAGATTCATGTCCATGCCATTAATGCCACGGAAATTGCACGGCGGATTGGGATGGGTAAACGAACGAATACCGTGCTGCAAAGTGCATTTTTTACTTTGTCGGGGATCATTCCGCAGCAGCAGGCTATTCAGCTAATGAAGGAATTCGCCTATAAGAGTTATAAAGCTAAAGGAGATACGATTGTTCAGGCAAACTATCGTGCGATCGATGAAGGTGCGGCTAACGTGCGAGCTGTGCAGGTTCATTTGGTCAATAGGGAAGACCGGTACAAGATCAAATTGGATTTGAAAGGGAAAAATTCGAAACTGGAAACAATGGTTGAAAAAATTATGTATCCGATCGGACATATGGATGGGAATAAATTGCCAGTTTCTTCCTTTCGCGATCATGCCGATGGAACTTATGAACTGGGTGCAGCACAGTTTGAAAAACGAGGCGTTGCCGTCGAAATTCCCGAATGGAATCCGGATATGTGCATCCAGTGCAATCGTTGTGCCTTTGTTTGTCCGCACGCCGCCATTCGTCCTTTTGTTTTAAACGATACGGAAACAGCATCGTTGCCGGATCAGGCGAAGGCCGTACCCATGAAAGGCAGAGGTATGGGTGATTATCATTATATCCAGGCAATCAGTCCGCTTGACTGTATGGGATGCTCGATTTGTACAGATGCTTGTCTGAAACCGGGCGCGTTAACGATGAAACCGCGTGAAACGCAAATGGATCAACAGCCGGTATTCGACTATTTGGTGGAACATGTCGATAAAAAACCCGGTATGATGAAGGCTTCCACAATCAAGGGGAGCCAGTTTAAAAAACCGCTGCTTGAGTTTGCCGGATCCTGTGCCGGCTGCGCGGAGACGACTTATGCACGACTAATCACGCAATTATTCGGCGACCGGATGTTTATTTCTAACGCAACAGGCTGTTCTTCCATTTGGGGAGGACCGGCCGCCAATTGTCCGTATACGACGACCTTTGATCATAAGGGGCCGGCATGGACGAACAGTTTGTTCGAAGATAATGCCGAGAATGGTTTTGGTCTATACCTTGGCCAAAAGGCGATTCGTGAGCGGTTAATCGGCAGTATTAAGGAAATTGCCGAATCGCTGGACGAGGAAGAAGTCAAAGCGGCAGCAGACGCATTTTTACAGACAAAAGATGATGGTGAAACAAACAAAGCGGCAACGCAGGAACTTCTCAAACAAGCGGCTCGTTTCGCTTGGCAAGAACCTCGCCTGCAAACGGTGATCGACAATAAAGATTACCTGGAGAAGAAATCGGTCTGGATATTCGGTGGTGACGGATGGGCCTATGATATTGATTTTGCTGGCCTGGATCACGTGATTGCTTCCGGAGAGGATATTAATATTTTCGTATTTGATACAGAAGTCTATTCCAATACTGGAGGTCAAGTCTCGAAAGCCAGTCGTGTCGGGCAGGTCGCCCAGTTTGCTGCTTCAGGTAACGAACGGGCGAAAAAGAAGCTGGCAGAAATTGCGATGGTCTACGGCAATGTTTATGTGGCTCAGGTAGCCATGGGGGCCGATATGAATCAGACATTGAAAGCAATCACTGAAGCGGAGAGTTATCATGGCCCGTCGCTGATCATCGGCTATTCGCCCTGCGAGATGCATGGCATTAAAGGCGGCATGGCAAACGCACAACATGAGATGAAGCTGGCTGTTGATACGGGTTACTGGCACAATTTCCGCTTTGATCCGCGAAATAAATGGATCGGGAAAAATCCGCTGGTCATTGATTCTCGTGAACCGACGGGAAGTTATATTGATTTTATAAAAAATGAGAATCGTTATACGCGCCTGCAACGTGCGTTCCCCGATCGAGCAGAAAAGTTGTTTCAGGAAGCGGAAGCGCTTGGTAAAGAGCAGTATGCACATCTGAAAAAATTACAAGCCTTTTTTGAACCGAATGCGGCAGTCGAGACAACCGGTACAGCGCTAAAGAGTTAAGAAAGAGGAGAGAAGAATTATGGCTTATAAAATCAATGAATACTGTATTGCTTGTGGTGCCTGCGAATTCGAGTGCCCGTCGGGGGCCATTTCTTTTGACGGCATTCAATATGCCATTGATCCTGAAAAATGCACGGATTGCGGAACATGCATGGAAGAATGTATGAACGAAGCCATAGAACCGCCAAAAAAATCGTAAATCATCGTTTCATTGAGTCGGGGACGATGGATTGGATAACAGGATAAGCGTACTTTCAATTACTAATCTGTTAAATGGAGGAGTGAAATTTTGGACGTTAAAAAAATCAATGATTCACGTTCTGTGACTTCGTTTCAGGTATTGCCAAGCGACGCGAATACTAATGGCACGCTTTTCGGTGGGAATTTGATGAGGCATGTGGATAATATTGCAGTCATGGCGGCCATGCGCCATTCGCGTAAAACGGTTGTGACAGCGTCGGTCGACTCTGTAGATTTTCTGCATCCGATTAATGTCGGTTCATCTGTCTGCCTGGAGGCCTTTGTAACCTGGACACATCACACATCCATGGAGATTTTTGTAAAGATTGTGACAGAAGATTTGACGAAGGGCGAACGTGTCCTTTGTACGACCTGTCTGTTGACATTTGTCGCTATTGGGTCAGACGGGAAACCCTTCCCTGTTCCCAAAGTGATTCCGGAGACTGAGGAAGAGAAGCTGTTGTATGATTCGGCTGAACAGCGCTATCATCATCGCCTGGAGAGGCGAGAACAGACAAAGGAGTTTACAGCGAAGCTGCCACTGGAAAAACCGTGGAACAGCAAGCGGGAGGCGGCCTTAGATGAACCATCAATACGCTGATGATCTTGAAGATTGTCGACACTGTATGATGCATACGCGACGTTCACCGCCTCTTTAATAGGTTTGTTTGGTGGTGCCCAGACGTTGAACCACTCTTTTCTCGGACAAGGTTTGAACGCTGGATTGGCCTCTTAATTATTACAATATTTAAAATATTTGCTCACGGAAGAGGGGGACGAGTTGAGTAAAAGCGCAAGCGGTGCATTAGTTCTGGCGAAAGGAAAATCGAAGCGGCTTAAAAAAGAGAAAGCTGTTTATCTAAATTGGTTCCTTCTTCTAATTCTGTTTCTTGTTGCGCTGGTTTCTTTTACCGTCGGCAGCTATAAATTATCACTTGGAGCAGTTGTCACCATTTTCTATGATCGCCTTATGGGAATTACGGACAGTTTCGGCTCGAATATCGATACAGTTGTTTTTCTGGTTAGAATGCCAAGAATCATTGCTGCCCTGATCATTGGCTGCGCACTTTCTGTTGCCGGATCATCGTATCAGGGCCTATTCCGAAATCCGATGGTTGCTCCCGATATTCTCGGTGCTTCAGGCGGAGCCGGTTTTGGAGCTGCTCTTGGCCTCCTGCTTTCACTGAATTCGTTTGAGGTCCAGATCCTTTCGTTTCTTTGCGGGCTTGGTGCTGTTCTGGCAGCAGTCGGTATCAATTCGGTTATCAGTCGCAATGGCGGCGGATCACTACTGACGCTGATTATGACTGGCATCGTCATCTCCAGCCTTGCGCAGGCCTTCATCTCGCTGATGAAATATATTGGCGATCCTGATAATAAATTGCCGGAAATTACCTTCTGGCTGATGGGAAGCTTGTCGACGATTACGATGAATGACCTACTTTTTCTCCTGATCCCGGTTTGTCTAGCAGTCGTGCCGCTCTTTCTGCTGCGCTGGCGATTGAATATCTTGTCGTTCGGTGATGAAGAGGCAACCGCACTGGGAATCAATACGCGAAGAATGAAGATGGTGGTGATTGTCTGCTCGACCTTAGCGACGGCTGCTACGGTATCCGTCGCGGGCATTATCGGCTGGATCGGGTTGATCATTCCTCATCTGGCAAGAATGATTGTCGGACCAAATTATAAATTAGCGTTACCCGCTTCCCTTCTGATTGGCAGTATTTATTTAATCCTAGTTGACGACGTTGCCCGGATGTTTACGGTTGAACTGCCGTTAGGCATTCTGACTTCGCTGATCGGAGCCCCATTCTTTCTCTACTTGCTGCTCAAGGGAAGGAGAGGATGGTCGTGATTTTGAACATAGAAGATGTCTCATGTGGCTATGGTCTGGATCCGCCGGTTGTTGACCATATCTCAATGACCATTCATTCGGGTGAAATTTGGTGTATTCTTGGTCCGAACGGTGTGGGAAAAACAACATTTTTCAAGAGCATTCTTGGTTTTTTACGACTGAAATCGGGGCACATTCACATCAATGATCAGGACATTCTTTCATGGAATCAAAAAAGAAAGGCACAGGTAATCGGTTATGTGCCTCAGGCGCAGAATAACCCGTTTCCGTTTTCTGTCGAAGATGTGGTGCTGATGGGGCGAACATCGTATTTGAACACACTGGGTTCTCCGGGGAAGCAGGATGTCGAGATTGCCAATAAAAATATTAACATGTTGGGCATTGAGCACTTAAAAAATAAAAGATACACCGAGCTGAGCGGTGGCGAAAGACAGATGGTGCTGATTGCCCGAGCATTGACTCAGGAGCCCGACATACTGATTATGGACGAACCAACCTCTAATCTCGACTTTGGTAATCAGGTCAGAGTATTGAAGCACATCGCTGCTTTGTCTAAAAAAGGACTGGCTATTCTGATGACCTCTCACTTCCCGGATCATGCCTTTTTATGTGCGTCAAAAGTTGCTCTGTTTCAACAACATCGATTCATTGTTGGTAATGCAGAAGATATCGTTACAGAAGCCAATTTACGACAAGCCTACGGGGTAAATGTGCAAATCGTTACTGGCATATCGGATGAGGGAAGAGAAATACGATCATGTGTCCCATTACTCGATGATTAACTACTAAATAAACAAGGGGTAAATAGAATGAAAAAATCTTATCGAAGTCGTCTATTTTGTCGTCTGTTAGTGATTGTTTGTTCTTTTGTTCTTTTAATGGGCTTTGCAACAGGATGTTCGCAAACGAGCAGCGGCAGTAGTTCCCATTCGAGTTCATCTGCTACCTCGACCTCGACGCATAAAAGGGTAATCACTGATTCAACCGGAGCAAAAGTTACCTTACCGAATAAGATTAACAAGATCGCTGATGCCTGGCCGGCACATAATGAGATTGTTGCCATGCTTGGCAGTGCCAACAAGATCGTTGCCACCATTGATGCAAAATCCCAATACCCATGGATGTATCGCGTATTTCCGACGATGAATAAGGCAAAAGCAATTTTCACACCGACAACGGTTAATACGGATAGCCTGGCGCAGATGAAGCCTGATCTTCTGTTCATTTCGACAAATCCACAGTTGCTGTCGAAAACGAAAGAACTGGGTATTCCAACGGAGCAACTCATTTTTCAGAATTATAATGATTTACAAAAGGTTGTCAATATTACGGCACAAACATTGGGCGGTCAGGCACCGGCAAGAGCAAAACGATACAACACCTATTTGACGAATCGTCTGCAAAAAATACAAAATACGACAAACAAAATTCCTGCATCACAAAAACCGAGTGTCTTACATATTGAAACGCTCAAACCACTGGTGATTGACGGGAAAGGGACGATTGTTGATCAATGGATTAAAGCCAGTGGTGCCAAAGATGCAGCCGGTATAGCAGGGAATCAAAGACCGGCGTCGCTCGAACAGGTCATCAAGTGGAATCCGGATATTATTGTCATCGGCAGAAGCGGATTGAGCAATCCAAACAATCCGACTCAGAGTCTGAACGCGCTCTATAAAGATCCACAATGGAGCCAAATCAATGCTGTAAAGAATCATAAAGTGCTGGTCAATCCAATGGGTGTCTTCCTTTGGGATAGATACGGTATGGAGTCCGCGCTTCAATTTCAGTGGTTAGCAAAAGAACTGCATCCCAATCAGTTCAAAAATCTGAATATGGTGACGACAACGCAGCAATTCTATAAAAATTTTCTTGATTATAATTTGTCAACAGGAGAAGCAAATAAAATTTTACATGCAGAGAATCCTTAAACAATCTTTGTCTCATTAACTCAGAATAAATCACTCACCACTTTATCTGTTGAGTGATCTTTTCAAGCAGGCAGGTGCCCTACGGCGTCTGCCTGTTTATTTACCTTGTTGATGTCTGCCGGAAGAGCTCCTGATTTTCTCCTTTGAGCACACAAGTGTTAACAAATCAAATCGATTTTTTGTTGGAACCCATCCATAGTAAAATCGATCTACCAAAATTTGAAATAAGAACCAAATAGAGTGGGGTAAAAATTATTCAAGAATCCCTCGTTTCAAGGGTGTTACTGACTGTTGCTTTAAGTGAAAAATTAAAAGACACTAATATAACGGCCAATGTCTTTCATCCTGGCTATGTTCCAGATTTAGATTATGGAGCAAATCAGATTGCGTCCTAGTCCATTCGGCAGGGCACATTTTGTCGGGAAAAGTCGAATGAGTCTGAACTGGAACATTTCCATGGATCATTTGGTTATTTCGCCGCATTTATCTACTTGGAAAATTTAATATAATAGACACAAATGACGGGAACGGACTTGTGACAGGGGTGGTGCTTGATGGGGATTTCCAAAGTATTGGGTTTTGTTTTTCACTCGATTTTCGGCAAATCAGCGGTGGCTTACAATAATGGGGCCAATACGCAGACACGTGTCGGTCTGCTGAGGCGTCAGGCTGAGGTGATCCGATGAAGGTGGTCATGGGCAGCTCTGGCACAGCGGCGAATACGATTCGATATGACGCGAAGGCGCTGATTCAGGCAGCAGAAGCTCGCGCCAAGCAGTATCAAACGCTCGGTGAAGGCATGCGGCAGCTGAAACAAAGTTTCGCGCAGATTACCGCGCTTGGCCCATCGTTTAAAGGGCGGGGTGCAAAGAAGATTATGGCTTTTTACTAGGCGCAGGAAACGGTGATGAACGCCTGGCTGCGGCTGATTGAGAAACAAGTCGCTTTCCTGAACGGAATTGCCGGTGAGATTGACGACCGGAATCTGGGCGGAGCAACACAAGTTCAGATTCCTTTTTTGGAGAGCGATTTATCGATTGCTTACTGGCGCTCGCGCGATGTGGTCAATGATCAAAAAGAGTCAATCAGTAAAATTCTCCACGACATTTCTGATCTCGTTCCCGTTCGTACGTTTACTACGGAGGACGTGGAGCGGCAGCTCGATAAATCGAATAGAGTACAGACCAAAATGAGCGAGGAGGTCCGCGATCTGGATCGGACACTGCTGAACGAATACCAGCAGGTGATTAGCGACCTGCCACAGATCGTCTCACTTTATTCAGCGCTGGAAAACGCCACGCGGCAGGGTGCCGACGTGGAACCGTTCTATTTTAATGCCGAAGCCTTCTACCATAGCGAGGCTTACAAGATTCAAGGCGATCTTGACGAACAAACGGCGGCTTATCTGACCTTCAAAAAGCAGCAGGAACAAGCGCGTCAGGTGTCGAAAAAGGAAGAAGAGGTGGTTAACCCGCCGTGGTATGAAAAAGTAAGAGCAGAACTCCAGAAAGCAGGTCATGTTTATAATGAGGTGGAAGATGGAATTGACGATGGAGTCTTTGATACCGTAAAAGATACGGTCGTTGGTCTGTGGGATATGGTCACCTCTCCCCACGAGATTGCTGAAGCTATTATTCATGCAGGAAGGCATCCGATGAAAACCGCTGAATTACTGGCAAACGCGCTGAGTAATTCTTTCGAAAAGAACATGATCCATGGAAATGCCTATACACGCACTCAATGGATCACCTATGCCGTCGCGACGATTGCCCTCTCTTTACTTGGAACGAAGGGCATTGACAAAGTGGGAAAGATGGTAGACGTTGGGAAATTAGCCGAAAAAGCTGGAGTTGTCACAAAAAACACAGCCAGTGCTGTTGCCGACAAAATAAACAGCTTTCAGAGTCCTATTACGCCTAACTATCAGTTTGCCGGTGGAACTGTGCCATATAACACGATTAATTCGAAAGGTTTAAGAGCTATGCTCTCGAGAATTAATGGTGAAAATGGAATAACAAATGATATCAGTAAGAAAGGAAATATAGGCAGTAAAGGCTTAAATGAAAATATTGAAGACGTTAAGAAAGGTTCACCTGATTCTGTGCGGGAGATTCATCAGAGGGCGAAGAGAGAAAAACTAACTGGATTCGGATTGGGGGAAGAAACAGATAAAATAACAAAAGGAATGAAAAAGATTGTTACAAAAGATGCAAGATATGGTAAAAGAAAAATTTCCGATGGGATATATGCTAAATTAAGAAGAGCATCACCATCTTCTAAAGTACAAAGAGAAGTTAACAAAAATATTGATAATATTATTGGAACTGAGGATTTTGCTCTACCTGGGAAAATAATTGATAAAAAATTGCATGCAGACCATATTGTTTCTTTAGAGAAAATAGCTTGTATGGAAGGCTTTGAGACATTAACTTTTAATCAACAGAAGGAAATTGCTAATTTTGCTGATAATTTTACGGGTCTTAGTGAAGCAGCTAATACGTCTAAAGGTTCAAAGTCATTTACAAATTGGTATATCTACAAAAAAGAGAATATTCCAGTAAATTCTGAATTTAGGGAAAGAATGATAATAAAAGAAAAAGAATTAGAAGTTAAAATTCAACAGATGATAGATGAATTTAATAGTATAAATAAAAAGGAATGATCTTGGGTGGACAAAATATCTTTCTTAAAACAATACCGTAAAAATATTGAATTTGTATCTAATGTAACCGCCTTACTCAATACTGAAAAGAAAAATATTCCTGAAAAGTGGACTGAGATATTTAAAGAAACGGATAAAACTAGGAAGAAAGATAAACTAATAGCTCTATGGGAGAGCGTGTGTGAAAAGGAATTGAGTAATACAATAGCATACTTGAAAGAGAATTTATTAGAATTTGAACTAATCGCGGATAATGGACACTATGCAGTACTCTACAGTGTAATAAGTGAAAATGATGAGCTGCTTTACTACGAAGGCGGCATACCCGATCAATCGATTTATCTTTCAGAAATGCAACGCGATTGGTCAAATGTTCCAGGATCTATTCAGGCATTCTATGAAAAATTGCACAATGGATTTTATTATCTGCCAAGCAGAGCGATGGGGCTTGTACCAATTGATCGCATCACACATTTTGAAAATTGTGAATGGGGAATACTTGATGATTTAGACGAACCATTAGGAATTAATATGGCTACAACATATGGCTTTTTTGAAAATGGTGCAGGAGGATACGTTGCGATAGATTTAAATAACTGTGTTGGTGGGCGAGCAACATTATGGTTTACTGATGATAAACCTGAGTATCATGTGAATTTCTGGGATGTTGTAGATGAATGGATTGTAATAGGACTTCAAGATAATTAAGAAACTTCATTAGCTTTGCACCATTTGAATTTAAGTGTACTAAGTTTATACATGAGAGTTCAAAGTTTTGAATGAAAATTTTAAAAAAGATAACCCTTCTGGAATGAAAAAGAGGGGATTATGCGGTAGCTTAAGCAGCGGAATGGCTGCTTTTCCGTCATTATGGTTGCCTGAGGAGAACAACGACTGCAAGATATATTGGCTGGTTGCGCTGACGGCTAAATGACCCTTATAGCCGAACCAAAACATATGCTTGCCTTCACTGCTCTTTTTAATGCCCCACTTCGGTGCTTTCGGAACTTGCGCACGCAGTTTTGAAAGAGAGGCCTCCAGTTGAGCCTCAATTTTCTTTTCAAAAAGAGTTGGAGCAAATCAGATAATTAAGTGGTACGCAGATAAATGGTATTTTCTGTAACTATTGTCGTAGTCTGTGGGAATTTAAATATCCCGATTTTCCAAGTCTTCCCTATTTCTTAAAAGGATAATTTTTTTCCCTACCCATTCATTTATTCGCTGGAGTTCCTTTATTTCTTTTTTGATTTTGGTTTGATAGCCTTCAAGATATTGACGCCTCGTTTTAAAACTCGTGCCTTGTGCCCCAATTAAGTCTGTAGTCCCAATACCTATCCCTCTTAAATATTTAACTAAAATAAGCCAATCAATAGCTTCTTTAGAATACTGCCTATAGTTATTTTTATCTCTTACAATAGTTTGAAGAATTCCGATTTTTTCATAATAGCGTAAAGTATGTTTGGATAATCCGGTTCGTTCCGTGGTTTGTTGGGTCGTATAATATTTTTCGTCAGACATAAGGCGTCTCCTTTGCTATAGAGCGTACTCTATACTTTATAGTGCCTATATAATTCAATAAAGTAAAGGGTGATTGCCTTGGAAAAAGTTCAAAAAGGAAATAAAATGGCTGTAATATCCGGGGGAACGTCTGGAGTAGGTAAAAGGACGGCAATCGATTTAGCCAAGAAAAAAATAAAAATAATCATCTTAGGTAGAAATAAGGAAAGAGGGAACCTGGCAAAAAACGAAATCATTGTTGAATCTGATAATCCAAATATTGAATTTTATTCCATTGATCTAGGCTGTAAAAATGAAATCATAAAATTTATCCGTTATCTTGAAACCAATCATGATCATGTAGATATTCTTGTCAGTGCTGCGGGTGGTATTTCCTCTGATTTAAAATTAACCAAAGCAGGCTATGATCAAAATTTCGTAATAAATTATTTAGCTCATTTTTGGCTGATAAAAGAAATGATTCCTTTGTTGAAAAAATCTGAACAAGGAAGGATATTAATTGTTGGAGCTATTCCCGCTGTGATTAATCACAGTACAGTGGCGCTGCCAAAACTTGAAAGAAAGCCTAGATATAGGGGATTAAAAATTGTTCAGGAATCCCTCGTTTCAAGGGTATTACTGACTATTGCTTTAAGTGAAAAGTTAAAAGACACCACTATAACGGCCAATGTCTTTCATCCTGGCTATGTTCCAGACTCAGGTTATGGGGCAAATTCCTCATGGTTTTCAAAACTCATTGGAAAAGTTGCTGGATTATTTTCCAAGAAACGCGCCGATCGGCATGCAATTGGCACTCGATCCGGCTCTTTCCCAGAAAAGTGGACAGTTGTTCAATGAAAAAGGAGCGATCATTCCCTTGTCTTCTCGCTATAATAAAGCGCTGGCAGATAAATTGTGGCAGTTTAGTTTGAATTATCCGAAATAATCGTTTGAGATTCGAAAATAGGCGCATGAACATCACTCTTCTTAGCGAATTCGCTCAAAAAGATTTGTGCCCAGTCTGCCGGATTGCTGCTGGCAGGCTTTTTTCGCGTGCGACCGTCTTTTTACATCGTCCGTGAAAAAATCAGACTGCAGGCGGAGACAATATCCGCTGCGCTATGGATTCGCTTTCACTCGTAATCAATTATTCTTGAATTATCAAGAACAGGTGATTCGGGGAGGCTTGAAGAAAATGATCAATCCCTACGCAATCGAAAAGCTGGCAGCTATGGAGCAGAAAAGGATTGAATGGCGGATGCATCGCTCGTGGTGGTGGTTTTCGAGAAAGAGTAAAAATGATTGAATACTTGCGCGAATGAAGCCTCTTTTTGCTATAATGGAAAAAAGTGCATGAAGGGATGGGTTTAATATGAAGAAACAGCTGAGGCGTCGATAGAGGCATCACCTCCGCTGTTCTCGAGTGCCTCCAATTTTTTGATCGCCAGCGGATAAAAAATAAGGAGGAAAATTAAATGAGAACAGAAAAGGAAATGCTGGATTTAATTTTACAAACAGCGAAGGAAGACGAGCGGATCCGTGCCGTGGTCATGAATGGATCACGGACGAATCCGAAGGCCCCGCGGGATTGTTTTCAGGATTACGATATTGTCTATGTCGTTCGGGATGTGCGCCCATTTGCCGATAATCTCGACTGGATCGACCGGTTTGGTAAACGGATTATTTTACAGATGCCGGAAAGGGAGCAGTATTTTTCGCAGGAAAGTCAGGGGATCTTTGTTTACCTCATGTTATTTGTGGACGGCAACCGGATCGACTTGACACTGATTCCTTCAAGACGGACGAATGAGCTGATCGAAAAGAGCAGTTTAAGTCGCATTCTTCTGGATAAAGACGAGATCATTGCGCCTTTTCCGTCTTCCAGTGATCGGGATTACTGGATTCAGCCACCGACAACGCTTACTTTCGATGCCTGCTGCAATAATTTCTGGTGGGTGTCGCCCTATGTTGCCAAAGGACTATGGCGCAAAGAACCCACCTATGCAAAAGCGATGTTGGAGGAACCGATCCGCGCGGAATTGCAGAAAATGGTGACTTGGCATGCGGGTATTCGGACAGCGTTTTCGGTGAGTGCAGGAAAATGCGGAAAATATTTGGAAAACTATCTGGAAGCCTCGATATGGCAAGCTTATCTTAAGACGTTTCCAGATGCGCAGATTGAGCACATTTGGCAGGCACTTTTCCAAATGGGGGATCTGTTCCGGACGCTGGCAAAGGATGTTGCGAAATGTTTTGACTTCGTCTATCCGGCCAGTGATGATCAGGCAGTCTCGCGTTATCTCCGTCATATCCACGAATTAGCTGAGGATGCAGAAGAAATTTATCGATAAGATTGAGAAGCCGGAGTGATAGTACTCCGGCTTTTTACTGCACCCAGTCATTTCTTTCCATAGCTATGAAGAAGTCATTGATAAATTTGAAATTTCATATTTCTGCTAAAAATATTGGGATTTAAATAGTAGAATTATTTAAACAAATGAGGTGACAATCTTCTATCATGTTTTTTATGTTATGATTATGATAGCATATAAGAATGGATAACGGCTGTCTCATTAATTAAACAGATAGGAAATACGCTGATACTAACGGATCAGCGGTTGTAAACAAGAGAAAGCTATTAAATGTTTATTCGGAAAATGGGTAAACTGATATGGCTTAATATTCTGTCAAATTATTAATGGACAAATGTTTGCCAATGAAAATGACAGTTCTCATTGGTCAGTCGATAGAGGGGGATTAATTACTCAATGCAATCAGCAGAACGTGCGGACACACGCCGCATCACAGGGAATATTTTTAAAGGATCTTTAGGAAATATGATCGAATGGTATGATTGGTATGTCTACGCAGCCTTTGCTGTTTATTTTTCGACGGATTTTTTCCCGAACGGGGATATGACGTCTCAATTGCTCAACACAGCAGCAATCTTTGCCATCGGTTTTTTGATGCGCCCATTCGGCAGCTTGATAATGGGCCGATATGCCGATCGCCATGGACGGCGAGCGGCTTTAACTTTATCAATTACCGTCATGGCAGCAGGTTCGCTCGTGATTGCTGTGACACCAAGCTTTCAGACTATTGGTGTTTTTGCACCAATTATTCTCGTCCTTGCTCGCCTCTTTCAAGGATTGTCGCTCGGCGGGGAATATGGCACTTCGGCGACCTATCTTTCTGAGATGGCGAACAGTGGACGCCGCGGTTTCTATTCCAGTTTTCAATATGTCACACTGGTTGGCGGCCAATTGGTAGCTCTGGGTGTCCAGATTATTCTGCAGCTGAATCTGGATGAAGCCGAGCTTCAGGCCTGGGGTTGGCGTATTCCCTTTGTGATTGGCGCACTCGGCGCATTGGCTGTTCTGTGGCTGCGACTGTCGATGGATGAATCCGAACAGTACAATAAGATGTCTGCTCAGAAAAAGCAAAATGCTGGAACGATTAAGGCCTTGATGAAATATCCGAAGTCGGTTCTGACTGTTATCGGTCTGACACTCGGGGGTACCGTTGCTTTTTATACGTATACAACCTATATGCAGAAATTCATGATCAATTCGGTCGGGCTGGATAAAGAAACGGTCAGTCTGATCAATTTCGTTGCCCTACTGATTTTCCTGGTTATCCAGCCATTAGCGGGAATCTTGTCTGATCATATCGGTCGCCGGCCACTGCTTTTTTTCTTTGGTATCGCTGGAACAGTGCTTACCGTACCGCTTTTCTTGCTGATGAAGCAGTTTCATAGTCCGATCAGCGCTTTTCTGCTGATGCTTGTCGGGCTCGTCATTGTCAGCGGTTATACTTCGATCAACGCAATCGTCAAGGCGGAGCTTTTTCCGACAGAAATCCGTGCGCTTGGGGTTGGGCTTCCCTATGGATTAACGGTTGCGATCTTTGGGGGAACAGCTGAATTCATTGCTTTGTGGTTTAAAAGTATCGGTGTTGAGACTTTCTTTTTTATTTATGTATCGCTGTGCATATTCGTCAGTCTTGTCATATACTGGCGGATGAAGGAATCCTCGAAATCTTCCTATATTGATGAAGAAACAGAGGAAATGAAGACTGTCTGATTTTCGCAAGTCGGACAGGTTCATCGATTTTGTAAAAGGCAGCTGGTTTTTTGGCTGCCTTTTTAGCGCTTGAATACTTGAATCAGATGGGGCAGAGAATTTTGTAAAAAGCACTTCCGGGTGATGACAGAATGCCTCGTATTTGATATGTTGAAGCAGGGGAAAAGTAATTGACAGAGAGGCTTGAAACAGTTTTTGAAAAGGATTGCGGCAACTGATCCCTGCTTCCTAGTGACGCGTTTCAGTGAATCGCTGAGCGAGAATTATGGGTTAAGGATCCTTATCACTTTTCACAGGGAGGAAACCTGCGATGGAAGACCGTTTGATCACATTTGCTGGGACACTGACCTATCAGGAGTACAAAACTTTTTGTTATGCTCATGCGAGAAAAGCAGCGTTATCAGGAATTCTGATTGTCTGGTTCGCCGGTTTTCTGATTAATCTCACGCTTCTTCCGTGGCAATATGCCTTACTTCTTGCTTTTCTGATAGCGCTTGCGGCGAATCAATTCATGCGCATTCTGGCCGCTTTCCGCTATCGGCAGGAGTTTAACAGTGATCGACTAAGCCGCGAGAATGAGAGCCGCTACTTGGCCCGAGAAAATGGACTGCTGATCCGAATAGAAGGCAGATTACGCACTTTTTATAGATGGGACGATTTCATCCGTGTGATTGAACGGCCAGAGCTGATCGTTCTCTATGTTTCAAAAAATAAAGTCATCATTATCCCGAAAAGATATTTTAAAAGCAATGATGATTTAGCTGCATTCAGACGACTTCTCAGTGTTCGGTTGCCGGTAAAAAAGAGACCGGAACAATAAATAAAGAGAGAACCTAAGCCTGTGTTTTGCATCGAATCGATGAAAGCGTCGAGTTCGACAAAAACACAGGCTTTTTATAGTGGCTGTGGTGCCAGTATTCGTAGTACAGGGGCCGAACGAGAACCTCAGATACGTACCGCGATGTAAATGGTCTTGACAGGAGTAGTTTCACTCTCTATAATCTAACTAATTTTGCAAAAGAACTCATTTGATTCGCCGATTAGCGAATCAAATATAAAGGAGCATGGCCATGCACCTTTTGGAACACTGGATTGCGAACAATGTTCGAGCAGTCTATTCACCGTATCATGAAATGCTTGTCAGTTTGCATGTACTCGTCAATCCGGAGCACCATCTGTCCCGGCTGGAATGGGCGCGTAAGATACGGCAAACAATGGACAAAGAAATGTTAGAACAGATTTTATTTTATGGAAACGCATCGGACGAATGGTTCTTTGCCATGGACTGTGAAGATGCCTTCTGTGCGGAGAGCCGTTATCCGGAGGAGTCGATTGAGCAGTGGGCGTTGATTGATGAGGGAACTTTCTGCTGCTCAATTCTGGGAAATTATCGCGAAAGGCGGGCCAGATTAAATCGTGCGGCGCGTGAGATTCTGCGTCGTCCACGCTGGCACCAGAAACAACTCTATCATCTTCTTCAGGCCTATCAGAAAGATTTTTTTGCCCGTGAGCTTTACACGATTGAACCGTGGCTAGTCCGTTCGGTGAAGCTGTGCAATAACGGCTTCCGCAAAAATCCGGTCGAAACACTTCAATCGATCCATCCACGTTTCCGTGTTGAAGAAAAAGGAATTAAATTTCTTAAATCGGAAACTTACGCCTTCGCTTATTCCGAATTGGAATCGATTACGATTCTACCATCGACATTTGTTGCACCGCATCTGCTCATTGATATCGAGCAGCCGGGCTTAATTAAAGTGAATAAACAAGTGGTTATTCCTTCTTTAAAAAGTGAGGAGCAAGTTCCTCGTGATTTGTTGCGGAAACTGCAGGCGCTAGACGATCCGACCCGGCTCGTTATGGTACAGGCGATGCTCTATCAGCCGTATTGCACCCAGCAGCTGACTGAGCGCTTCGGTCTTGCTAAAGCAACAATTTCCAAGCATCTGAAAATCCTCGAAGCCTCTGGACTGCTTCAGAGTGAACGCAGTGGTCATTATGTTTTTTATCATACGAATGCTCCAGTTCTTGAGATGATTCGCGTTGATTTGGATCAGTTTTTTGATCAACCAAAACTTGATAGAGGAGAGAGTCATTAATGTGGATCGCATTTTCAGCGACATTTGATCGTCAGTTAAAAACGATGCATCGTGCCTATCCCTGGTCATTCTTCATCGGCCATATTCTGGATGGGATTTACATGATCATTTTTGCCTATCTGTCCTATCATTTTATTTTCCGGGGGCAGTTGAATCAGCAGTTCAGTAGCTATTCCGGAACAACCAACTATCTTGCCTATGCAATTATTGGCGGCATGCTGAATTCTTTTTCTGTCTCCTTATTAATGATTGTCAGTCGGATGCTCATCACGGAAATGCGCGAGGGCACACTGGAGGCATTGCTTCTGACGCCGTCATCCCGCCTCGGCTATTTTCTTGGCGCAGCCGTTCAGGGCCTGATGCGGTCTAGTATCGAACTCGCCGCTATCTGTTGTGTCGGCCTCTTTTTCGGACTTCAGATTTTTACTGCTCATGCTTGGCTGTTGTTTCCAATTCTTGTGGCCTTTTGTTTCGCAATCTTTGCACAGGCACTCGTACTCGGTAGTTTTATGCTGATTTTTCGCGATACGTATATCACACAGAATACACTTTTTATCCTGATGATGCTGGTCAGTGGGGTCAGTTTTCCGCCGCAGTTTCTTCCGGTATGGGTACACAGCATTGGCGCCATCATGCCACTTTCATATGGACTGAATCTATTTCGCGGGGTTGTCTTGCAGCAGCAATGGTCTGGCCAGATGACAGAAAATTTGCTCGCGTTGCTGACAATTGGGTCTGTCTACTTTATCATTGGTCTGGCATTCATCCGCCGTTCAGAAAAGACCGTCGTTGAAAAATATTTTGGCTAGGAGGAGAAAGAATGCTCAAGGCAGAACAACTGAAAAAATCCTATTCACTGAAAGAGAAATCGGGTTGGTTTAGACGCAAAAAAAATTTAATTCAGACGGTTGATGGTCTTGATTTGTCGATCGATAAGGGGGAGATCGTCGGCTTGCTTGGCGTAAACGGGGCAGGAAAAACGACAACGATTAAGATGCTGTCAACCTTACTCACGCCAACATCCGGGAAGATTGCAATTGATGGTGTTGATGCGGTACGTGAGCCAGAACGAATGAAACAAAAAATCAACATGATTGCAGGAGGCGAGCGGATGCTCTACTGGCGGCTGACCGCCCGCGAAAATCTCTATTATTTTGGCCGTCTTTACGGTCTTTCTGGCAAGTTGTTAGGTGAAAGATGTGCGTACTTGCTAGATCTTGTCGGTCTGAACGAAGCGGCGGATCGGCCTGTTGAACGCTACTCGAAAGGCATGAAGCAGCGTCTGCAAATTGCCCGCGGTTTGATTAACGATCCGGAGTATTTGTTTCTGGATGAACCAACATTGGGACTTGACGCTCTGGTTGCCCGGCAGCTGAGACAGACGGTGAAGGGCCTGGCCAAGGAGCGAGGAAAGGGTATTCTCCTGACGAGCCACTATCTCGACGAAGTCGAGGAATTATGCGATCGCGTATACATTATTGATAAAGGCAGACCGCTTCTGCAAGGGACACCGGAAAAAATTATCCGAACCGTTGTCCATGTTTTTCATCTTCAGGCGGTTATTGAGAATGAACAACAGGCTAATGTAACATGGCTGACGAGAGAGCTGGAAAAAAGAAACATCGAGGTTCGTTCTGATCCTGTACAAGAGGGCCAATTGCTACGAATGACGGCAAGCTTTGACCTCACATTGCCTTTTCTCAAGCTTTCCGCAGAACGCGGTCTGCTGCTGAAAAAATTGGAGGCAGTCAAACCGAATCTTGAAGACGCGATTGTTCAGCTGGCCCGGGAGAGCGATGCTTCATGAACACATTCGGCATCTTATGGGCAGAAGTCAGGAAAAGCCACCGGCATAACTTCAACAATCGATTCGTCTATTACTCACTTTTTATCTGGCCCGTTATTTTGTTTATTAATTCTTACTATGCGTTCAAACCTTTTAATCTGCATACTGGTAGTCCATTGAATCGGTTTATTCCAGCGGGTAAACTCGGCCTTTTTCTTATCACAGGCTACCTCGGCTATATTTTTTTCTGGTGCCTCGTCCAATCTGCCTGGCAAATGGCTTATGAACGGCAGCAGGGGACATTGGAACTTTTGTTTCTGACTCCGGTTAACCGCGCTGTGCTGATGTTCGGCCGTGCCGCGGCAAATTTGATTGAAGCTGTTTGGTTATTTACAGTCTTTGCGATTCTGACGATTCTCTATTTTGGTAGTCTTCATGTCGCTGAATGGTGGATGATTCCGATTGCCTTTCTATTGCTGATTCTCTCTGCAATTATCTGGGGCGGCTTTCTGAACATTATTTTTCTGTTTTCCCGCGATTCCGGCATTCTTTATACATTGTTTGACGCACCGATGGAATTTTTTTCTGGTGTCCGGCTGCCAGTACTGGCATTCCCGCTCTGGGCAAAGTTATTTGCCTTTGTTTTTCCGCTGACCTATGTGCTCAGCATTATCCGCGGGATTCTGATGAACGGACAAACCCTTGCTGATTTGAGGGGTTCCTTCCTGATTCTCTTTGCCGTGCTTGCCGCACTATTTATTGTTTCACTCATTCTCGTGCGAAAAGCCGAACAGCACGCAAAGGTTTCAGGTAACCTGACTCTTTTTTAATCAGACACAATTAATTATTGGAAAATCGTGAACAACATGCATCCTGACGAAAGTTCAACCTAAGAAGAGAAAAATTCCACCTAACCGGTGAAAAAATTCACCTTTGGCAGTCCTTATTCGTGGTAAATGCACCGTTGGTTGATGAAGCCTCGTCCACACCGGGCAAATTTTCTACTAAAAGACACCCCATTCTCAAACGAAAGGGGTGTTTTTCAATTTTCTTAAGGAAAAAATATTTATCTGAGGATCTGTTGTTTCGTTTCCGGTCCCCATAGGACAGTAAGGAAAGCGACGATTGCAAGAAATATACCGATGACAATAAATACAGCGAGTATGCCCTGGGTAGTTAACATCCAGGCGACCACATAAGGCGAGATGATGGTGAACAGACGGCCGACCGCTTGTGCCGATCCATTTCCACGCATGCGCAGGTTTGTGGCGAACAGTTCTGGAACGTAGACGGAAAGACCGACAGCCATCAGAATATAGAGACAGACGGTCATCAGGAAACCCGTGGCCATCAGCGCGAGCGGTTGATGCTGGAAAGCATAGACGCAGCCTAAAATGGCGGTCATGATAAAGGCACCGACGATCATCCATTTTCTGCCGACGCGATCGACAGTCATCCGGCCGATGAGCGCGCCAACCGGTGCACCAATCATCATGAGTGCGGTATAGCCGAGTGAGTTAGAAATGGTCACACCGCTTTTAACGAGCAGGGTCGGAACCCAATTCACAAAAGTATAGACGCCTGTATTAATTGCGCCGAGGATCAGACAGGCAAGCAGCATGCGTTTAATGGCTGTTTTCCCGAATAATTCACGGTAGCGGCCGTTTTTAACGACAATGGAGGCAGGACTCGGAATATAGCGATCTGACTTTCCCTTTATTCCGGCCTCCTTTTCAAAAATTTTAACAACGGCTTCGGCTTGACTATATTTTCCTTTAGAGAAATACCATCTTGGCGATTCAGGCAGGCTGCGCCTGAAATACCAGACAATTAGTGAAAGGACACCGGCAATCGCAAACATCCAGCGCCAGCCGATCGTCGGAATGATCAGATAGCCGAGCATGGTTGTGATCGGCGCGGTACAGTTGGCGAAGAGTGATAAGGTCGTCACCCATTTTCCACGCGAGGCAGCCGGGACAAATTCGCCGAGCAGAGCAAAGCCGGTGACGATTTCAGCACCAAGACCGATTCCACTGATTCCCCTGAGCACGATCAGTGTCGCCATATTCGGTGCCAAGAAGCTGGCCAGTGAAGCGACGCCGAAGATGAGCAGATTGATTTGGTAGGCGAATTGCCGTCCTTTATAGTCACCGATAAAGCCGGTAATGATTGAACCAAGGAAAAGACCGATAAACGTCGTTGAGATAAATGTCGCGTTCATGGCGAGTGACGACCAGCCTGTCTGTACGAGTTGTCCGAGGACACCGCCCGCGAGATAGACATCGAATCCATCGAGCATCATGCCGAGTGTAATCAGCGTAAAGATATGAAACATTGTTTTGGTTATCGGCAGATGGTTAATCCGCGCTTCAAGCTCCTGTTTTTCTTTCTCTGTATAAGTTTTTTCCTCAAAATCATAGACTTTCTTTCGTTTCTGAACAGATGGACTGCTTAATGCATCTTCAATATTCATCCTTTTTCGCTCCCTTGTTTTGTTTGTGGGTCTCTTTTTTTCTCTCTGTTTTATCGCTTTTTCAACCCTTTTGGATGGGTCGTATCACCCCGTTATTGAAAAAAATTGTAAAAAAATAGCCCATTCATAGGTGAATGGGCGAAAAGGAAACAAGGATCAGCCGTCCCATGCAGGATATGAACAGGACGCGTTCCTTTCTATTGACGGTATGGATTGCGGAAAAAGCCGCGTCCTACTAAAGAATGAAGTTCAGTCGGGCCAAAAAGGCCAACCGTAGCATTTGTTCCAATAGTAGGTTTTGCAATCGCCGCAATACGCTCATCAGTAGGCTTCCTTTCGTTTCGAAATTTAAAGTAGTGCAAGCTTACTCCCGAATGGATTGATTTGTCAATAATTTTAAGAAAATAAATTTTTGCAAAAAACATTTTATGATCTGTAAAACCGCGTAGCAGAGCCCAATCGAAGTAGCTAACAATTTTTAAATTATCAAAATACGTTTGACAAAAAGAAAAAATTCTGTAAGATAGAGTGCACAAGCCAGAAGGAACTGACAATTCTAAATCGATGATGAGGAAAAAGTGGAAAGTTGGAACACATGCAGAGAGCCGGGGACTGGTGGAACTTCGGCGGTGTCTCTTTTCACACACTCGCCTCTGAGTGCCGGTCTGAACCCTGATTCAGGATAAGATTGGCCAAGTGCATCCCTGCACTTGTTATCAAAAATGACATTTCGGGAAACTGAAATTGCCGTCTGAGTCAATATTTGTAAAAATATTGAAAAGCTGGGTGGTACCGTGAATCAAGCCTTTTCGCCCCTGCATACTGATCGCTTTTAGCGACAGGTGTGGGTGTGAAGAGGCTTTTTTTATTGTTCTTTATTGATCGCTAAGCTGCGCCGAAAAGCTGATCAGGCTTTCTTAAAAATAGAGAAGCGCAAATCAAACTCAAAGATGAAAGGAGAGACGAAAATGGAAAAGGTTGAAATTTACGACACAACTTTACGGGATGGAGAGCAATCACCGGGATGCAGCTTGAATGAAAAAGAGAAAACAGAGGTGGCCCGGCAGTTGGAGCGGCTTCACGTTGATGTGATTGAAGCGGGTTTTCCCGCCGCATCACCCGAAGATTTCAAGGCTGTAAAAACCATTGCCAGTACGATAAAAGAGAGTACGGTCACGGGTCTTGCCCGCGCCAAAAAAAGCGATATTGATGCCGCATGGGAAGCATTGAAACAGACAGAAAATCCGCGTATTCATGTCTTTATCGCGACATCACCGATTCATATGCATGACAAACTGCGGAAGAAACCTGAAGAAGTGCTGGAAATGGCCAGAGAGTCCGTTGCCTATGCCCATCGTTTCTTTCCTCAAGTGGAATTTTCCTGCGAGGATGCGTCGCGGAGTGATTTTGACTTCATGTCACGAGTCATTGAGGCAGCAATAACGGCCGGTGCATCTATTATTAATTTGCCCGATACGGTCGGCTATTGTCTGCCGGAAGAATATGCAGCCATGTTCCGCTATGTCAGAAGTCATGTCCAAACGATCGATAAAGTCAGACTATCCTGCCATTGCCACAATGATCTTGGCATGGCGGCAGCAAATACATTGGCCGCTCTTCAAACCGGTGTGCGGCAAGTCGAATGCACAATCAACGGGGTCGGTGAGCGGGCAGGAAACGCCGCACTCGAGGAAATCGGAGTGGCGCTCCATATCCGGAAAGATATCTGTAAAATCGATACCCAATTGAAACTGAATGAAATTGAAAAAACAAGCCATCTCGTCAGTTCACTGATGCATCAGCCGATATCGGCAAATAAAGCAATCGTTGGAGCCAATGCTTTCGCCCATGAGGCCGGCATTCATCAGGATGGTGTTTTAAAAAACCCGCAAACCTATGAAATCATTGCCCCTTCACTGATCGGACTCGATTCAGGACGGCTGGTTCTCGGGAAACATTCCGGGCGTCATGCTTTCCGGAAGAAGATCGATGAAATGGGGATAGCTGTCTCGGAACAGCAAATCAACGAATCATTTGCAGTTTTTAAAAGAATGGCGGATACAAAGAGAGAGATGACGGATGCCGATATTCGGTCGCTCTTTCCAGAAGCTAGAGAAATAGCAGACCAACATTGCTAGAGAGAGGAAGAAGAAAAAAGATGAGAACGATTACTGTTTTACCCGGCGATGGTATCGGCCCTGAAGTGACAGCTTCAGCCGAACGCGTGCTGCGCGCGGTCTTCGAACAGACAGGAGAGCAAGTTCAGTTTATTGAAAGAAAAATTGGCGGTGCAGCGATTGATGCGACCGGCTCACCACTTCCGCAGGAGACGATTGATCAGTGCCAGGCAAGCGATGCAATTTTGCTCGGTGCTGTCGGTGGTCCGAAATGGAATGCGCAATCGATGACGGTCCGACCGGAGCAAGGGCTGCTGGGTATTCGCAAAGCGATGGGCCTTTTTGCCAATCTGCGCCCGGTTGAATCCTTTTCCGCATTGATCGATTCATCGCCGCTGAAACGGGAATTCGTTGAATCTGTCGATTTTGTGATTGTCCGTGAGTTGACCGGAGGCCTCTATTTCGGTACACCAAGCAAGCGTTTTGGCGCTGAAAACAATCAGGTAGTTGATACGCTGGCCTATAGTACGGATGAAATTGAGCGAGTTGTCGAGAAAGCTTTTCAGCTGGCGATGAAAAGAAGAAAAAAGCTGACGTCGATCGATAAAGCCAATGTGCTTGAATCGAGCAGAATGTGGCGTGAAATCGTCAATCAAACCGCGGACCGTTATCCGGAAGTAACGGTTTCGCATCAATTGGTCGATTCTGCGGCGATGCAGCTGATTACAAACCCCGCTCAATTCGATGTATTGGTTACAGAGAATATGTTCGGCGATATCCTGAGTGACGAGGCCTCCGTTCTGACCGGTTCACTCGGTATGATGCCTTCAGCCAGCCTTCGGGCAGATAAAGTCGGCTTATATGAACCTGTGCATGGATCGGCGCCGGACATTGCCGGACAGGGAAAAGCCAATCCGCTGGCTGCGATCCTGTCCGCCGCATTACTGCTCCGTTATTCCTTTGACGAAGATGCGCAGGCGGCATGGATTGAACATGCCGTGCGAGAGGTTCTGGATAGGGGCTATCACACAAGCGATCTGAGTGTTTCAAATCCGAATGGCAGACGTGTCTGTACATCGGAAATGACCGATCACGTCATCGAATGGATTCACAAAAACGCTGCGGTCAGCGGGACATCCGAAAATTGATAAAGGGGAAACGAAAAGATGAAGTCAAAAAATATTATTGAAAAAATATGGGAACAGCATCTGATTCATGAGGAAAAAGGAAAGCCGGATCTGCTGTATATTGATCTGCATCTGGTTCATGAAGTAACGTCACCCCAGGCATTTGAAGGGCTGAGAATGAATCAGCGGACGGTCAGAAGACCTGAGCTTACTTTTGCGACAGTCGATCATAATGTCCCGACTTCGAGTGACAGAGAAGCGAAGGATCCGATTGCCAAACTGCAAATCGAGACGCTTGAGAAAAATTGTCAGGCATTCGGGATTGAGCTTGCCGATATCTACAGTCCGCATCAAGGAATTGTGCATGTGATTGGCCCTGAACTCGGACTCACACAGCCTGGAAAAACGATTGTCTGCGGCGATAGCCATACGTCGACACACGGTGCATTCGGCGCGATCGCTTTTGGAATCGGCACGAGCGAAGTGGAGCATGTCCTAGCAACACAGACGTTATGGCAGAGGCGTCCGAAAACGATGCAGATTAAGGTCAATGGTGCGCTCAAAAGAGGTGTGAGTGCCAAAGACTTGATTCTGGCAATCATCGCCAAATACGGGATTGCCGTCGGTACCGGTCACATTGTCGAATATACCGGTGCTGCCATTCGCCAGCTGTCGATGGAGGAACGGATGACCATCTGCAATATGTCGATCGAAGCAGGCGCGCGAGCCGGTCTCATTAGTCCGGATAGGACGACAATCGATTATCTGCGCGGCAGAGGCTTTGTGCCTGAGGGCGAGGCATTCGATCGGGCTGCTGAGAAATGGCTGAGTTACGCCAGTGATCCGGGGGCCGTGTACGATCAAACCCTCGAGATTGATGCATCCGCAATTGAACCGCAAGTGACCTGGGGAACGAATCCGTCAATGGGGGCGTCTATTAAGGATTGTGTTCCGGATCCTGAATCCTTTGAGACGGAAGAAAAAAGACAGGCGGCTCGCAAAGCTCTGGCCTATATGGGAATTAGACCGGGGACTCCGATTCAGGAGATAGCTGTGGACGTGGTTTTCATCGGCTCCTGTACCAATAGCCGAATCCGTGATCTTCGTCAGGCGGCTGAGGTAATCCGTGGTCAGCATGTTCATGAGCATGTTCGGGCGTTGATTGTTCCGGGATCCTACAAGATAAAAAAGCAGGCGGAAGATGAAGGATTAGACAAAATTTTTAAAGATGCCGGTTTTGAATGGCGCGAAGCAGGCTGCAGCATGTGTCTGGCGATGAACGATGATATTGTTCCTGCCGGAAAACGCTGCGCATCGACCTCGAACCGAAATTTTGAAGGGCGTCAAGGGGCCGGTTCACGCACCCACTTGGTCAGTCCAGCGATGGCCGCTGCGGCGGCGATTCAGGGACATTTTGCGGATATTTGTGAATTTGCAACGACAGAATAAACGGAAGAAAAAATATTTCTAATGGAGGCCAATCGATGGAACCTTTTCAGACTTTTACAGGCGGCGTTTGCCCGCTCGACCGGACGAACGTGGATACCGATCAGATTATTCCAAAGCAATTCCTCAAGCGCGTGGAACGTCAGGGCTTTGGTGCCTTTCTCTTTTATAATTGGCGTTTCGATGAAAATGGAAAGAAGAAAACGGATTTTATTTTGGACCAGCCTGAGTTTTCAGGTGCCTCGATCCTTGTTTCCGGTGAAAACTTTGGCTGCGGTTCCTCGCGCGAACATGCACCGTGGGCCTTGCAGGATTATGGTTTCAAAGTGATCATCGCGCCAAGCTTTGCCGATATTTTTTATAATAATTGCCAGAAAAATGGAATCTTGACGATCAAACTTGCAGAGAAACAGATCAGGCAGTTGATTGATCGGGCGTCCGCTGGCGGCTTTCATCTGACTGTCAATCTTGAGCAACAATCATTGACTGCAGAAGGATTCAGCGAAAATTTTGCCATCGATCCTTACCAGAAAGAGATGCTGCTGAAGGGTCAGGATGAAATCGCGATCACAATGACCTACGCGGATGAAATTGAAGCTTATGAGAAAAAACAGGCGATTGGCTGATCAGCAGCCATGAATCCGGTGTATGGGAAAGTCCTCTTCGTGGAGGACTTTTTTTCGTTAGTCAACAAATGAGGCTTGAGAAAATAGGATCGGAAAGCTGATCCTAATAGCGAACAAGCGGCCAAAAATGCTGAAGAAATAGGGCGTTTTATAAAAAGTTCTCCTATCCATCGATTTTCCTCGACCTTTCACGGTACGAAAAAAAGATACTTGTCAGCAGGCCCAATGCGGTGAGACCTCCACCGATAAGGTAAGTCGAATTTCCTGAGCGAACCCAGAAAAACAATGAGGAGAGGATGCTCGCAGCAAAAATAATCCAAGAGAAACAAATGATCACATTTCCAATGACTTGATTTAAATCTTTTTTCTTTTTATCACTTACCAAGGTGCATCACCTCAATAATCAAATTTGCTTCTCTATAACTATATTCTTGCTCCATGGTGAATTTCCTGCAGATAGTGGATGCCGTTTAGTTTTCTGCTTTTTACGCACCGGCTTTAGTCACATTTCGGGTTGCTCGGGCTCTTAATTTTTCCGCGATCAATGGAAAATATCAGCCTGAAAGTGCAGTTCATATAGGCCTGAGGTCTGATTATTAGCGAGAAGAAAACGATTATACTCAACTCATCGATATTTTATTGAATTGAGAATTAATCCGGCGAAGGTGAAAATAATGGCACTACAGAACACTCCAATTTTTCTGGAACAGAAATCTGTCCGTCAAATCAGAAAAGCTGTGACCAGCGATTTTATCGGTAATTTCAGCAGTTCTTTGTTTAATTTTGCGGTTAGCTTATATATTCTTAAACTGACTGGTTCCGCGATCAGCTTCGGTACAACTTTATTAGTTGGAACGCTTGTCGGTATCGTTTTTTCTCCGCTCATCGGTTATGTGTCGGATCGTTTCGAAAATAAACACGTCATGATTTTTTCCCAGAGTGTTTGTGCCTTGTTGTTATTTATTTACAGCCTGCTTTTTCCCACTTTCAGCCATTGGTATTTTCTAATCTTATTGATTATCGTCGGGACAATGGGTCTGAATACGCGGATTTTCAGCGTCACTTATATGGCCGCTGTTTCCCGACTCGTGGATAAACCGTTCATCCAGAAATTAAATTCGCTGGAACAATCGGCTGCCTCGCTCGGAACGATTGTTGGACCAATCGCTGCCGGTGTTCTATTCGCCTTTATCCCCTTCACTTGGTTTATCGATTTTGAAATTGTCGCTGAATTGCTCGTTGTTCTGATTGTCAGTACGATGAATTTTCACCTGATTGCTGATGAAACCATTGAAACAGGATCAGAAAATATGTGGACAGCAATGAAGCAGGGAATGATCTATATCAAAAAACACCCGTTAATTCTTTATATGATTCTGCTGGCTTCGATGCTGAATTTTTTGTGCGGCGTCTTTAATGTCGGTTTCCCTTATTTAATTGTGCATGTGCTGCATCTGGCAAATTTCCAATACAGTTTGACAGAAACCGTTTTTTCACTGGGTCTAGTTGCGGGCGGTCTCGCTGCTTCGAAATTAACCGTTGAGGGCAATCCGATCCGAATGGTCAGCAGGCTTCTAGCATTTGAAGGCCTTCCGCTCATTCTCGCAATTACTCCGCTGCTCTTTCCCTTGAATTCATGGACGGCCACATCCATTTTCAGCCTGATCTATTTTGCAATGGCTATTATGCTTGTCTACATCAATGTACCGCTGCAGACTTATATGCAACAGACCATTCCGGCAAATTATCAGGGACGCGTCTTTACGATTATGATGGCCGGTTGTACCTCGTTGCAGCCGCTCGGGATGTTCATTTACGGCGTTCTCTTTCAATATGTTTCGCCGATTGCCGTGATCCTCGTGACATTCGCCGGTTTTCTGGCAATTGGTCTATCTGCCCGTTCGCTGGGGAACAAAGAAATCTCTCAATCAATTTAAGAACTTGAGAGAAAAGGAAGTTATTGACTATTTCTGAAAATGAGTGAGGAGAATGATTTGTGGCTTTTAAAAGGCGGCTGCGACCATTTTGCCCGAAGCACCGTTTCGCCGCGTTATTGGATGGGCGAAACGTTTTTTTATTTGGTGAGCAGATCACCACTCTTTTAAATCAATTATTTTTTTCCTTGCATCTTTTAAGTGGCGATTGATTGAAATTCAGGATAATCATTTTAAAAAACCTGTGTTACCTGCTCTTCACTTGAACTCACGGACCTCGCTCTGCTAGCGGCTCAAATCTTAATTACATCGATTTTTTGACTCTTAACCTATTTTTAAGATTAGTCGATTATAATCAGCTCATTCAGGCTAGATTGCAAATAGTGGAGGGGACAAAATTAATGAGAAAAGTTTGGACAGTTTTAATCATTATCGTTCTATTAGTTGGAGGAGGGAGTTTTTGGTTTTTTACGCGCCATAAGTCTGCTACAGCACAAACACTTTACCCGGTAACAATCGTGCAGAAAGGAACGCTTACTTCAAGTGTCAGCGGGTCGGGCGATCTTAAACCGGATATCGATGAAGATATCATGACTGGTTCGACTGATACAGGAAAAACGATCGATACCGTCGATGTATCCGCGAATGATACGGTCAAAAAAGGAGACAAGATTCTAACCTTTACAGACGGAACCACGCTTGATGCTCCGCATTCGGGGACAATAACCAAAGTGAACGTTTATGACGGTGATCGAACGACTGCAGGTCGAGCAGTTGCCCATCTGACCAATTATACAGATCTAGATGCAGTCCTACAGGTGGACGAACTGGATATTCCAAAAATTAAAGATGGACAGGTAGCTTCTGTTGTTGTGAACGCCTATCCGAACAAAGCATTCAGCGGAAAAGTTACCTCAATAGCGAAAGAAGGAACCGATACAAATGGGGTTTCGACATTTGATGTGACGGTCCATCTGACGAAAAATACAGGACTTAAACCAGGGATGACGACAACGGCGAGCATTGTCATTCAAAAAAGGACAAATGTTCTCTATCTGCCATCAGGAGCAGTTCATCAAACCGGTAATCAGGCGTATGTCACTCTCTCTTCTAAGAACACGGCCTCGCAGAATGATCAGAATGGATATAGACGCTATTCTTCCATGGGTCTGGATCAAAAACAAGGACGCAGGGTTACAGTCAAAACAGGTATTCACAGCGATCAATCGATTGAGATAACCTCCGGATTGACAGATGGACAGGCCGTTCAACTGACCGCAATCACAAAGGGAACCGGAACAACGACTTCCTCCACAGGCCAGGGCCAATATCGTAGCATGATGCAAGGAGCAAATGGAGGCGGCCAGGGCGTCGGCGGCGGACAAAGGTTCCGCATGCGAACGAACGGAGGAGGCAACGGCCAATGACAGAACCGATTATCATTATGAATAGGATTGAGAAGAGTTATAAAATGGGCGAAACGATTGTTCATGCACTTGATCGGGTTAGTCTGACGATAAACAATGGTGATTTCGTGTCAATTGTCGGTCCATCCGGATCAGGCAAGTCAACATTAATGCATATGATGGGCTGCCTGGACAAGCCGGATTCAGGTGAATACATTCTGGCGAAGAGCCCAATCGATAAACTGAAGGATTATGAACTGGCAGAGATTCGCAATCGGAAAATCGGTTTTATTTTTCAAAGCTTTAATCTATTGGCTAAATTGTCGGCGTTGGAAAACGTTGAATTACCACTTCTCTACAGGGGTAATAAGACAAAAGAAAGACGCGAACGGGCAATGGTTTGTTTAAAACAAGTGGGACTTGGTGATCGTGCCGCCCATCTGCCAAGCGAGCTTTCCGGGGGCCAGCAGCAGCGGGTCGCCATTGCCCGGGCATTAGCGGGTGAACCGGAGATCCTGCTGGCCGATGAACCAACCGGTGCTCTGGACAGCAGGACAAGTGAGGAGATAATGGATCTATTATTAGAGCTGAACACTAAAGGAAGGACCATTATCCTGATTACGCATGATCTGAATGTAGCTAGGAAGGCAAGGCGGACAGTCAGTATTCGTGATGGAAGGCTTTGGGAAGGGGAACATGTCTGATGAATCTGATGACTTCAATAAAGATGGCCTTCAGAAATATTCGTGCGAATAAGACACGTGCTTTTCTGACCATGCTGGGGATCATTATCGGTGTTTCATCGGTCATCGCTCTTCTCTCAATCGGTCAGGGATCCAGCAAATCGGTTGCCGAAAGCGTGAATAGTCTTGGAACAAATCTGATTACTGTTACAATTTCAAACACAGATACACATTTTACGATGGATAAGTTGAAGCAGGTCGGTAAGGTCTATGGGGTTAAAAAGGTCGCTCCGACACTCAGCGGCAGGAACACGGTGAAGAATGGTGCCACTTCCTCCGATGTCAGCGTTACCGGAACAACCGCTGACTATATGGGCATCCGGCAGCTTTCAGTAAAAGAAGGCCGTTTTGTTTCAGCGCTCGATGAGAAATATCGGCAAAAAGAAGCCGTTCTCGGGAGTGATATCGCCGAAACTTTGTTCGGCAACCAATCGCCGATTAATAAAAATATTTTAATCGACGGGCAACGTTTTCATGTTATCGGGGTGCTGAACAGCAAAGGCGGCTCCATGGGGCAGAACAGTGATGATTCTGTGATTCTCCCCTTTTCGACGACTCAGCGGCTCCTGAAGACGACGTATATTACCCAATTTTATGCCCAGGCCACGAATCAGAGCTCGGTGAATTGGGCGGTGAGCGGTATTTCTAGATTACTGAGTGAAACATACAGCAGTTCAGATGATTATAATGTTGTCAATCAGCAGGATATCATGAATGCCGTAAGCTCTGTGACGAGCACGATGACGATGCTGTTAGCTGGAATTGCCAGTATTTCTCTCTTAGTCGGAGGAATCGGCATCATGAATATTATGTTGGTATCCGTAACGGAGCGAACACGTGAAATCGGCATTCGTAAGGCAATCGGTGCAAAGAACCGAGATATCCTGCTGCAATTCCTGATTGAGTCAGCTATTCTCAGTATGCTTGGTGGTTTGTGCGGAGTTGCACTTGGCGTTCTGGCTGCGCAAATTTATACATCAGTAACCGGTGGACTTGCCGCCTATTCGATTTCAATCATGGCCTTTGCCTTTCTCTTTTCAGCAGTTGTTGGAATCATTTTTGGCGTATTCCCTGCTTACAAAGCTTCGAGAATGAGCCCAATCGACGCCTTGCGTACGGAATAGACAGGAAACGGAAACGGTATTTCAAAAATTGGCAGCCATGGAAAAGAGTAGATATATCCAAAACCACGATCCAGAACACCTGAACCGTGGCTTTTATTGTTAATAGGATTATACTTATTTTGCTTCTTCTGTAAATATTTGAAAAGTGATACCAAACTTATCGGTCACGATGCCGTAGGCCGGACTGAAAAAAGTTTCCTGAAGCGGCATTTTAATCTTTCCTTCTTCGCTCAAGGCCGCAAATATTCTTTCTGACCGCTCCCTGTTTGGAGAAGTCAAGCAGAGAGTGATCTGATCTCCGGTTTCAGAATGCTGGCTGGGAGAATTGTCGGAGAACATGAGATATGAATCACCGACCCGAAGCATGGCATGTGAAATCAGGTCCCTTGCTTCTCCCGGAAAGGGATGAGTGGGGTTTTGCGGCATTTCTTTGAATGTTTGGCTGAAAACGACTTCAGCATCTAACGCCTCTTGATAGAATTGAATCGCTTCAGCCGCATCTCCATTCATCATGAGATAGGGTGCTAATTTTAATGTTATTCCTGTCAGCTCCTTGATCGATAAAAATAGCTATGAACTTCACGCATTTGTTGAAATTGCTTTCTTATTATGATACCCAGTTGAGGGTAATAACCAAACAATCCGAACAACTTTTGTTATAATAAATTCTAGATCTCCTTTTTCGCATTGGAATCTTTTACAGGAGCATTTCTATGAAGACTACTTTTTTGTCACTGAAAAATGTCACGAGAGATAATAGAGAATTATAGCTGGATAATGATTGCAGGTAGGAAAGATTGGGGGATGAAAAATGGTAAGAAAAAAGAAAACGATGGATGGCAATGGTGCGGCAGCCTATATTTCTTATGCCTTCACAGAAGTGGCCGCTATCTACCCGATTACACCCAGTTCGCCGATGGCTGAGCAGGTGGATCAATGGGCAACTGCGGGGCGAAAAAATATTTTCGGTTCACCGGTAAGGGTCGTCGAGCTGCAGTCTGAGGCTGGTGCGTCGGGTGCGGTTCATGGTTCGCTGAAGTCTGGAACGCTGACGGCGACGTATACCTCGTCACAAGGCTTGCTCCTGATGATTCCTAATATGTATAAGATTGCCGGTGAATTGCTGCCGACCGTATTCAATGTCGCCGCTCGTGCGGTCACATCGAATGCGCTAAGTATTTTTGGCGATCATTCGGATGTGATGGCTGCGCGGCAGACCGGGTTTGCGATGCTGGCGGAGGGCAGCGTTCAGGAAGTCATGGATCTTTCGGCAGTCGCTCACCTCGCCACACTCGAAGCTTCTGTTCCTTTTATTAATTTCTTTGATGGTTTCCGGACGAGCCACGAGATCCAGAAAATTGAGTTACTCGAATACAACGAACTGAAGGATTTGTTGAACCAGCAGGCACTTGACGCTTTTCGCAAACGGGGAATCAGTCCGAATCATCCGTCAGCGACCGGCTCGAGCCAAGGACCAGAAATCTATTTTCAGCAACGTGAAGCGATCAACGGATACTACGATAAACTGCCCGACATTGTCCAGCACTATATGAACGAAATTAATCGTTTGCGTGGAACCGATTATGATTTGGTTAATTACTACGGCGCGGATGATGCGACGCGGGTGATCGTGGCGATGGGTTCGGTAACGCCGGTCATAGAACAGGTCATTGACGATCTGATCGAAAAAGGCGAGAAGGTTGGCTTGCTCAATATTCGCCTATACCGGCCATTTCCGACAGAAAATTTCTTAGACAAATTGCCGAAGACGGTGAAAAAAATGGCCGTTTTGGACCGAACGAAAGAACCCGGTGCCAGCGGTGAACCTTTGTTGCTTGATGTGCAGAGTGCCTTATACGAGAGCGAGACGCATCCGCAGATCATTGGCGGACGCTACGGTCTCGGATCGAAAGAGGTCACGCCGTCAGATATTATGAGTGTGTTCATTCATCTGAAGCAGGAAAAAATGAAAAAGAGATTCACCATCGGGATTGTTGACGATGTGACTCATCTCTCTCTGCCTCGTGCGACGCGAGTTGATTTGACACCATCCGGAACCTATCAGGCGAAATTCTGGGGCTTCGGTTCAGACGGAACAGTGGGCGCGAATAAGGCGGCTATTAAACTGATTGGCGACCATACCGATCTGTACGCACAGGGGTATTTCTCCTATGATTCTAAAAAATCTGGCGGATTGACTGTTTCCCATTTGCGATTCGGTTCGCAGCCGATTCGCTCGGCCTATTTAATTGAGCATGCCGATTTTATTGCCTGCCATAACTCCGCTTATTTACGCGCTTATGACCTGCTCGATGGACTGAAGCCGGGGGGGACTTTTTTACTGAATACAATTTGGGACGATCAGGAGCTCGAACGCCATCTGCCGGCCAAATTAAAAGCGTATTTGGTGAAACATCAGATTCACTTTTATACGATTAATGCCCTTGCGTTGGCGGGAAAAATTGGTCTCGGGCGCCGAATTAATACGATTATGCAAACGGCCTTTTTCAAATTGACGGCCATTATTCCTTTTGAACAGGCAATCGAATTTTTGCGCCAATCCGCAATAAAAACCTATGGCCGCAAATCGATGGCGATCGCCCAGCTTAACGTGGACGCCATTAATCAGACGGTGCCGCTGCTGCATGAAGTCAGGCTGCCGGATTCCTGGGCTAACGCTGACCATGCAGAAAAAAAGATCACTGCCGGCCATTCAAGTTTTGTGATGAATATCCTGAAACCGATGCAGCGCCAGGAAGGAGACCGGATCAAGGTCAGCACCTTGCTGCAAGAAAATATGGCTGACGGGACGCTTCCTTTTGGCACATCGGCTTATGAAAAAAGGAATATCGCTCTTGAAGTGCCGGAATGGAATGCCGAAGCCTGCATCGCCTGCAATCAATGCACCTTTGTTTGTCCGCATGCGGCGATCCGGCCGTTTCTTCTCGACGAGGATGAGATGGAACAAGCGCCGGAAGGATATATTGTGCGCACGATGCGCGGAACGGACGGCTTAAAATACCGAATTCAGGTATCCGTGGAAGATTGCACAGGTTGCGGACTCTGCGTTCGCGAATGTCCGAAATCCGGAACGGCGCTTGTGATGAAGCCGGCGGAATCGCAGAAAAAGCAGGCGGTCAATTGGGCATTTGCGATGACTTTGAAAGCGAAAGCCACAAACTTTAAGAAAAGTACCGTACTGGGTTCGCAATTTGAACAGCCGCTTCTCGAATTCTCAGGTGCCTGCTCGGGCTGTGGAGAAACGCCTTATATCAAACTCTTAACCCAGCTTTTCGGCGATCGAATGATCATGGCCAATGCGACCGGCTGCTCATCCATCTGGGGTGCATCAAGTCCCGTTATCCCTTATACAACAAACAGTCAGGGCCATGGACCGGCTTGGTCCAACTCGCTATTTGAAGATAATGCCGAATATGGCTACGGCATGCATCTGGCTTTGCAAACTCGGCGTCTCCGTCTGGCTGACCGGATCCGCCAGGCATTGGACGAAGGCCGCGGAAGCGAAAAATTGAATCAATCTTTGCAGGCCTGGCTGGACGGCATGGATGAAGGCGAGGGATCGCGTCAGCGGGCGCAGCAATTGGAGACCGATTTGCTGGGCGAGAAGGCACAGTCTCCGCTTCTCGAACAGATCTATCAGGATAGAGACATTTTCATCAAAGCGAGCCAGTGGATCGTTGGCGGCGACGGTTGGGCCTATGATATTGATTTCGGCGGGATTGATCATGTGATTGCCAGCGGTGCCGATGTCAATATTCTCGTTGCTGACAATGAGGTCTACGCGAATACCGGCGGCCAGTCTTCTAAAGGGACACCGGCCGCGGCGATTGCCCAGTTCGCAGCCGCAGGGAAGCGGACGGCGAAAAAGGATTTGGGCATGATGGCGATGAATTACGGTCATGTCTATGTCGCCCAGATTGCCTCCGGCGCGAATAAGATGCAGACGATCAAAGCCTTTACCGAAGCGGAAAAATTCCACGGCCCTTCGATTATTATTGCCTATACGCCGTGTATTTCTCATGGTCTTAAGGGTGGTTTGACGAACGCATTGGATGAAGCGACGGAGGCCGTTAAATCCGGATACTGGTCGCTTTATCGCTATAATCCAGATCTGGAGGATGCCGGTAAGCTGCCGATGCAGCTGGACTTCCGCAAACCGTCATTTGATAAAATGAACGACTTTATGCTGAAGCAGACGCGCTTCTCCGCTCTGAAACAAAGGAATGCGGAAGTTGCGGAACAGCTTTTTGAAAAAACAAGACGTGATGCAGAAAAGCGTTTCTTCAACTACGCGCGTCTCGCCGGACAGGAAGAAAAAATCCGGACCAATCTTGATGCAGCAAAAGCATAAAAATATTCCATTCAGAGCACATTTCGTGCTCTTTTTTTTGTAAAGGAAGCGCTACTCCATTTTCCAACTACAGGTCGCTATTTTTTTAGGAGATTGATATCGCGCATGAGAAAAATGAGGTCATGCGACAATAGAGAAAAAATGATTTTATTATGAAAAGTTGTCATTATTGATGATCAGGGAGCAAAACCAATGAGTGAGATAGAAATTCAATGATATGACAACCATGCTTAGGCGGAATTTCGTGATCATTAGGTGGAAATATTGGTCTTATACTTGAGAACTCGGCAGAAGGTTACATATTTGATCATTTAGATGGCTTTCACTAATACTTGATCTGTTTTTCGTGCTATAGTAAGAGCCAAACGAAGATGATGAGGAGGACGTTGATGACAAAAAAGAATCAGATTCAAAACCGAGAAGATTCGAAATCGGAACATGGAACGCCTTTGACCCAGAGTCAGCCTCAGACCATCGCACAAGCTCAGCGACTTGGCCCGATTGATCCGGGGGAAGAAATGACCGTGACGGTGCTTGTTCACCGGAAATCTGTAAAGTCGATTATCGATGCCCCGCAGCAAAAGTATTTAAGTCGAGAAGAATTTGCGAAAAAATATGGAGCCGCTACCGAGGATTTGGAAAAAGTGAAAGCCTTCGCGGCTAAGCACCAATTACTCGTCAAGGAAATTCATGCCGAAGCGGGAACGGTCATTCTGTCTGGAAGTGCGGCGCAATTTAATCAGGCTTTTCAAATCGAACTTGGAAAGTACAAACATCATAATCGAACCTTTCGCAGTCATCAGGAGCCGGTTTCCATCCCTGATGAACTTGCGGGATCGGTTGAACACATTTTTGGCCTCGATAATCGGTCGCAGGCCCGGGCGCATTTTCAAATATTTAAGGAAACCGCAGAACAAATAAACGCCAGAAGCGCCTCAGTGAATTATACACCGAATCAGGTCGCCAGATTCTATCAGTTTCCAGAGAACGTGGCAGCAAGTGATCAATGCATTGGTCTGATTGAGCTTGGCGGCGGTTATCATTCGGAAGAAATCAAGAGTTATTTCGGAAGTCTGGGCATCATGGGCCCGGTACTGACAGATGTTGCCGTTAATGGCGGGAAAAATCAGCCGACCGGAGATGCCAACGGCCCAGATGGAGAGGTTGTCCTTGATATTGAAGTGGCCGGGGCGGTTGCTCCAGGGGTAAAGATTGCAGTTTATTTTGCTGAAAATACGGATGCCGGTTTTTTGAATGCGATCAATGCTGCGGTTCATGATCAAAAAAATAAACCGAGTGTGATATCGATCAGTTGGGGAAATGCG
This sequence comes from Sporolactobacillus sp., assembly GCA_047718855.1. GTDB lineage: Bacteria > Bacillota > Bacilli > Bacillales > Sporolactobacillaceae > Sporolactobacillus. The sequence continues at coordinate 180,885 of JBDNRY010000003.1, forward strand.
GAAAGCGGCTGGACGACGCAGGCGATGCAGGCAATGGATCGCGCTTTCCAAGATGCGCGTGTGCTCGGTGTAACGACATGCAGCGCGGCCGGAGACAGAGGCTCCGCAGATGGCGTAGATGACGGTCTTGTCCATGTCGATTTTCCAGCCGCCAGTCCGAATAATCTTGCTTGCGGCGGGACACGGCTCCTGGGATCGGGTTCACTGATTTCGAATGAATCGGTTTGGAATGACGGACCCGATAGCAGTACCGGCGGCGGAGTCAGTGAATTCTTTCCCCTGCCGGATTGGCAGCAAGCTGCGCAGGTTCCGCCGTCAGCGAATCCGGGAGGAAAAGTCGGCCGCGGGGTTCCCGACATCGCCGGCAATGCCGATCCCGAAACCGGTTATCAAATTCTCGTCGACGGTCAGCGAACAGTGATCGGTGGAACCAGTGCGGTCGCCCCGCTTTGGGCCGGACTGACTGCTTTACTGAATCAGCAGTTAGGCCACCCGATCGGTTTCCTCAATCCGTATCTCTATGACGCCTCGGCACGTGCTGCTTTGCGCGACATTATACAGGGGAACAATGATTCGAGCCGTGAAGCAGAGGCTTATGATGCCCATGCCGGATGGGATGCCTGCACCGGTATGGGCAGCCCGATCGGTACAGATCTGGCCGCACTTTTTTTAAAATAATGACAATGTTCAAGTCCTGATCTAAGAGGCCTTAACGACAGTGATCGCCTGCAGCTTGAACTGCGGGTATTTTTTTGCAAGGATTTAAAGAAGAGAACGGGCTTGTTTCCTCTCTTTTTTACGCTCCAGATAAGCCCTATATTAAGTGTCTGGCCTTATTTCAGCCAACTACTAACCTTTTTTTGTATTTTTGTTTCAAGATCAGTTGTATTTTCGCTATCTGAAATTGCCTCATTCGCGTATCTTCTCGGAAACATCTTTTTTATTGAGTCTGCATACATTGAACCGTCTTTGGCTTCTTTGTAATTTACAGCTTTATAACTGCGTCTTTGTTTTTTTAATTTGATTAGCACTGGACCGGCTCCGCCGGCTTGCACAGTTGTTTTTGTTGAACGATTAAAAGTCTCAAAGAGAGTGTAGGTAAAAACGTCAGTCTCACCATTTTTTTCAGTTGCGCCATAGATTTTATGGGCTTCAAAAGATTTATCAGCTTTGGAATATAGACCTTTGTTATGCACCAGGATAGAGCTCGACACCGCTCTGTTCATTGCTGCTGTGACTTTGACTGACTTACCAAAGTTTGAACATCCACAAAGAAGTAAAAGTGTGAAAAAGAGAATGAGGGTGGATAATAAAGATTTCTTCATTTCGTAGCCTCCTTTGAAGATGTTCAAGAATATACTTAAGCTTGTTACAAGTTTAAACGATTAGGCAAAGGAATCCAAGAAGGGAGAGCTGTTTGCCATTGCTGAATAGAGGGATGACCATATCCTTTATCGCTAAAAAGGAACCCGCTGCCTCTGTGCGGCAACGGGTTCCCTGAATTTTTAAACACATTTTTATAGATTTTTATCGATGTTGAACGTCAGCTTGGACAATTGCAGACCTTCTGTTAACAAATGAAAGAAAAATTCGCGTGTGCGTTTATTCATTTCAGTAGCTATTTCATGGTTTTGGACGGTCAGAAAGTCTGTCAAGGCTTGGCCGCTCAATTCGGACGCTTGCTTATCAGCAGCTTCAAGCCGCGTGCGCAGTTCTTGCCGCGCAGCGGTGAGATAGTCGATGTCTTCCTGAATATAGTCGTGATAATGGCTTTCGACGACTGAAGACAAAGCTCGATAGATCCAGTAAGCATCCTCGAGGTTCATTTTCTCGGAGGTATGCGTGTAGCTTGGCGCGGTGTACGTTGCATGATTATAGAATGGAACATAGGGACAAAAAGCCGGCACGCCAAGATTCAGCCAGAAAATGGCGGCATAATCTTCGGGAACATGATTGCGAATCTGCAAGACATGCGAGTTCTGCGTCCGGTTCATGGCAATTGGTCGAAAAAGCAGCCTTTGTTTCGAATCTGCCTTACCAAGTGGATCGTAGGGTGTTTCGTTGTAATGCGAGCCCAAGATGTACTCGATGTCTTCAACAGAAATCTTGTGCGTGGTATGGCAAATAAACGGTAGATCGCTGGACATTGGATCTTGCTCAATTTCCGGATTCAGATAGCGCTGGGCGAACCAGACCCGCGGCGTATTGTAATGACGATCCTTTTCATTGGATGTTCCGAAGGTATGGCGAAAGTTCCAGCCCTCAGAATCCGGATTGAGATGATGATCATCGACGAATTCGCGAATACCCTCAGACCACATGAAATTGTCTGGATCATTAAACTTAATTTGTTCCATCGCGACTTGGTTAGCTGTAATCACATAGGCATCATCTGGAACGCGCTGGGCTACCCAATGATGGCCAGTGACGATTTCCATATACCAGATATCGTCTTTGTCGCTGAAGATGACTCCATTTCCTTCTGGGGAACCATATTTCGCAATTAAACGGCCGAGATAACGAACCCCCTCTTTGGCAGAGTCGATGAATGGTAGTACCATCGTTTGCATGGCATCCTCCGCTAGGCCATTTTCAATCAGCGGATCATAAGCGAGTGCCTTTTCATTACCGTACACACTTTCGGTGGCGCTCATCGCAACATTTTTCTCGTTGATCCCGGATTCGTCATAGATCCCGTCTTTATCGGGATCAATATTCGGTACGGCGGAATAGCGATACCCATTTTCCGGAAGCGGAGCCGTGAACCCGTTCTGAGAAGAAGTCAATTGCTCGTGACGTCCGTGCACGGCGGGTGCCATATAGAAACGCTTGGGAGTGATTGGTAAAAATGTGTCATCATTGCGGGCGATCATTGTCGACCCGTCAATGGATGCTTTCTTACCGACTAAAACCGTGGTGCATGCTTTTTCGATCAAATGAAAGACTCCTTTATTATTTCCTGCACCGTCTATTTTACATCAATCGGTATTTTATATGAAAAAAAACTGACCGATTCAGGATCATATGACTCTTTTAGGATGAATGCCATGGCCAAGAAACTGGTTTTGATCAGGTTCTTTAAAAAGGGAAAGGATGAGTATAATCCTTAAAAAGGGATGAAAAAGTTGTAACGATGCAAAAAAAACCGATCTGCTCATGCAGATCAGCTTTTTTGTAGATGGGAACTGGCACTCTTTATCTTGCTCTTTTATAAATCGGATAATTATTTAATCTGCTGACAGCGCATCGATCGGATTAAGCCGTGAAGCACGTCTTGCCGGC
>JBDNRY010000004.1:0-149071 GCA_047718855.1 Sporolactobacillus sp.
TTAAAGGGGGCTAGCCCTTTAAAAATACGCTTGGCTTTTGTTTAGTTTTCAAGGAACATTCCGTGCTGCCAATTCCTTAACAGCAACTTTTACATTCTAGCAAAGTTGATTAACCATGTCAAGAGAAAATCAACAATTACTGTATTTATATTTTACTAAGCATTTGATAGCTTGTCAAGGCCCAGATGCACTCCCTAACAGCAACTTTTATACTATACCAGTATCATTGTTAGGTGTCAATCCTCGGCACCAATCTTTTTCAACAAAGAACGAATGATAAAATGACTTTCTCAATTATCCTTTGCTTTACCGATTCGTTTCTTTCACTGTTTTCATCCCGTAACTAATCAATCACCCTATCGACGGCGCGCACAAGCAATCTCTTGCTCTATCAATCCACTGCTTTGCTGCGAAAGATAAATAATGATTTCTTCTCCAGACCATGGAAAGCTTCCAGGTCAGTTCCCGGCCTTCAAGCTTCAATACTTTTGATTCATGGAGATTTGCTCCTTGAACGATACCTGCCGGCAAAAGGGTAATTCCAAGTTTTTCCGAAACCAACTCCATAATCAAATCTTCTCGAGAGCTTTCCATCACTATCTTCGGTTGAAAGCCAGCTTTTTCGCAGTTCTGCGTGATCATACCTCTGAGCGAAAATTCCTCAGGAAACAGGATAAAAGATTGATTTTTTAAGTCCGCTAAGGATACAGAACCTTTTTTACCAAGCGGACAATTCGGAGGAATAACAACACTCAGGGGTTCATCATGAAAAACGAATCCTTCAAGTTTCTGAGAATCGTAGTCTCCTATAGTAATCGCAACCTCAACCTCCCCATTGTCTACCAATTCGGTCGCTTTTTTTGCTCCATATTCAGCGATTTGCAATTCAATACCGGGATAATCTATCCGGAAGCTACGAATCATTCCCGAAAAAAAGCGACCACCAACCATGGGCGGGAGTCCGAGACGCAGCTTTCCTCTCTCAGGTCCTGTCAGACTCGCAAGCGCATCGGCAAGATGCTCAAATGAAGCAACAATGGTTCTGGACTGTTCATAAACAATTTCACCGGCATCAGTCAATGTCATCTCTTTTCCCGAACGATCAAGCAGTGTGACGCCAAATTCATCCTCAATATTTCTGACCATTTTACTGATTGTCGGCTGAGAGACATACAAATGTCTGGCCGCCTTGGTGAAACTTTTTTGATCGGCCACTTCCAGAAAATATTGCAGATGTTTAATGTCCGTAATCTTCTCCCCCCTATAGTTCCAAAGCATACCCTTTATACTTTATTTCTATTGTACCTGTAGTGACGTATTTTGTATAATATACAGTGATTTAAATCACTGTATATAACCAAATTCAGTTGAAGAAGGTTGCAACATTTTGAAAAAATGGTTTACTATTGTTTTCCAGGCTGCACTGCTCTATCTATTTTCAATGATCGGTAATTTATTAGTCACCTGGTTGCATCTCCCTATTTCTGGAAGTATTATCGGTCTATTCATTGTGCTTGCGCTTCTGCGTTTCAATATTTTGAAATTATCCACGTTGGAACAGGGAGCAACCTTTCTAATGTCGGAAATGCTTCTCTTTTTTATCCCTTCCGCAGTCGCGATCATTCAATATAAAAATCAAATTCTCCAGCATGGCTCACAGTTTCTCATTGTCATTGTGCTCAGCACGATGACAGTGATGATTGTTACAGGAATAGTCGCCCAATATTTTATTCATCGACTGGCCATAAAAAAAGGAGGAATTTGATTTATGGTCATGGCTTTCTGCAGTATCTTGCTAACAGGCGTCGTTTATTTTTTCTCAAAGCGGCTCTATCGCAAATTTAAATTTGCTTTACTCTCACCGCTGCTCATTGCCCCCTGCATTATTTCATCCTTGCTGGTCGGATTTCATATTGATTATAGCGAATATGATCGTGGCGGCCATTACTTAAGCAATCTCCTTCAACCCGCTGTTGTCGGCTTCGCCGTGCCGCTTTATAAATATCGAAGGGTCCTAAAGAAATATTTGAAGGTCGTTGCCATCAGTATGACAACTGGTGTAATCGTTGCGCTTATCAGCTCCGGAATTTTCAGCCGTCTCGTGCATTTACAAAACAACTACTTGCTGAGTTTGCTGCCACGCTCGATTACCACACCGATTGCTATGGCCGTCTCCTTTGATATTGGTGGAATGCCGACGATGACAGCCATTTTTGTGATTGTCACTGGCTTATCGGGCTTGATTTTGGGCCCAATCATCATCAAATATCTTCATATAAAAGAGAAATTGGCAAGAGGTCTGCTTCTTGGAATGGGAGCACATGGCGCAGGAACCTCCAAAGCGCTGGAATTTGGCAGTGAAGAAGGCGCCGCTGCAAGTCTCGCGATGGTACTCGCAGCCATTTTCACTTTAATCTTCGCTCCTCTTTTGACTCCTTTGATTCTCTAACTCGTTTTGAAAATTGAACACGTTTAGAAAAAATAAACAGCATGACTAATGTTATTCATCAATAGCTCATTTTCCTCGCTGAATGGCGGGGATTTTTTTTACGATTCACTTTTTCTCCGTGATCACCCTTTTCATTCTGATCTAATAAACATAAACAAAGATTCCGACATGAAGAAGCTGCGAGATTCGAATGCTATAATAATTCTATAGTCTATTATTGAGCAAGTCACGATAAGATATAGAGCGAGTAAGATCCAACAATTCAGTTTATCCATTCTATTTTGTTCATCGTATGAGCTGTCACAGTGAAAGAAGGTGGACCTGATTATTAATGGTTTGAATGCCTTATTCTACGATCCTTCCTGGACCGCCGTTTTTATTATTTTGGAAATTTCTATCCAAATGATTCGTTTCACTTGGATGAAAACAACAAGTGAACAACCCTTATACCATCCCTACCCCTATCTTCAGCAAATCATTGACAGTCCGGTCAATTATCCTTGCTTGATTTTCGTTCAATCGCTGCGGATCTGGCTGTTTCGCGGGGGATTACACCGTCAGCAGGGACCCTCAAACGACACCGATCATCACCATTTTCCTCAAACCAGCCTAAAGTTTAGTATCTATCGCTGACTGCAATTCTGCAGCTTAGCAGAGGAGGAAAATGGAATGCAGCACCTTATCGAACCTTTTTCAATACTCATTCACTGGACTGCCGACCTTTTCGGCGGAAATTATGGGATTGCTATTATTTTTCTGACCATCCTGATTCGATCCCTATTAGCACCGATGATGGTACAGCAATATATTCGCCAATTTCACTTAAGAAAACGGATGGATAAGGTCAAGCCGGAGTTGAATACCATACAGAAAAAGATGAAAAAAGCCGAAGGTATGGAAGAAAAGCAGAAAATTCAAGCGGAGATGATGGCGCTCTATAAAAAGCATAATATTAATCCGCTATCGGCAATCGGCTGTATGCCAATTCTTATTCAAATGCCGATTCTAATGGGCTTCTATTACGCTATTCGTTATTCACATGAAATTGCTTCACATCATTTTCTCTGGTTTAATCTGGGTCATACCGACTTAACACTGACAATTATTGCTGGGGTTGTCTACTTTCTGCAATTTAAAGTGAGTCAAAAATGGATGCCGGCTGCTGATAAAAGTCAACAGCAATCCATGCAATGGATCGGCCTTGCCTCTCCGGTCATGATTGTTTTTGCCTCCATGTCGACATCAGCCGCGATGCCGCTGTATTGGGTGGTCGGCGGAATCTTTTTGATTGGACAGAGTTATTTTTGTCATCTTGTCACTGAGCGTTTAGAGAAAAAGGTATCCCTTCCGGCAGGATGAAGATAACAGCGGTCGTCCAAATCATTGACATGAATCACTCAGTTTGGCGGATCCGTAGCCCATATAAAACAAAAAGGCGAGACAAGCATCACTGCTTGTCTCGCCTTTTTGTTTGGGTATATAATTGCTTATTTTTCTTTGCCAATCCCTTGAGAAGTAATTACTTTTTCAATGGCTGCAACGGCATCGTCTGCGTCAGAACCCTCAGCTGATACAATAAATTCTGCACCTTGCATGATTCCAAGAGCCATAACACCCATAATGCTCTTCAGGTTAGCTTTTTTGCCATTATATTCAATGGAAACATTTGATTCAAATTTGCTTGCTTCGCTTACAAGTACAGTGGCTGGACGTGCATGAATTCCCGTTTCATCAGTAACAACAAAAGTTTTTTCCATCGATAGCTCTCTCCATTCAACACATAATATTTAATAACAGGCGGTAATAAAAATGCACCTGTCGCTCCCATAATTAAATTCGACAAGCTTCATCTTTTTTATTTTATCATTTATCGCTCCTTCTGTCATGAAAAAAGCAAAAAAAGAGAAAACGTTTTAAATATATTTTCTTAATATGACAAAATCAGTAAAAATGTGGCCGAATTCACTCTTCCACCTTGATGCCTGAACACCAGCATTCCTTCAAACAGCTACAAGTTTAGGTTCTGTTTCAGTAGGAATAATTATGTACGAAAATATTTGCCAAGCCCTTCCATTATTTTGAAAAAACAAATGTCGTCTCAAAATCGAGACGGCATTATTAAAAAGAATATATCTTAACATTAACACTTCTTCTGCCCCATTGGATTGCTTGATGTTTCGTTTTAAAGTGAACATCAATAATTTTTCCTTTGATTCTGCCACCGGTATCTCTTGCAATTGCTTTTCCATAGCCAGGGATAACAACTAATGAAAACATTGGAATAACGCGCGGATCGACCGCAATAACTTTCGCACTGGGATTTGTATTTAAGTTAAAGCCTGTGGCCGTGATACCTTTTTCACAATACGCCGTGGATTGTACCCTCAAATTTTTAACTGTTTTTGCAGAAGCATTTGACGCAAAGGGTACGGAAAAAATAAATGTCGCAATGACCAAGGCAAATATAAGTCTTTTCATAGTTTGGCATACCTTCTTTCCACTGTTTAATTTAACAAAGAAAGATAACAGACATGTATCAAACCAATACCTTTTTCATTACAACTTCATGACAGCATGTCATAGTGGGCGAAATACCGCCTTCTGCTTTTACGAAAAACGCTGGTCGATTGAGGTGTACTTCAAGAGATGCAGACAGTATTTCCGTCTGGCGAAGTATCAAGGCTTGTCCTTCAATGGCATCTTAATAATTCAGAAATATCAATAATTATTAAAAAAGCGGCAGTAAATTCAGAAGCAATGCCATCACCAGACCAACTAGTCCAACAATCGATTGGATAACAGTAATAGTCTTAAAAGTCTCACCCATCGTCATACTGAAAGACTCTTTGACTAGCCAAAACCCAGCGTGATTGGCAAAATTGAAGAACAGTGAACCCGAACCGATAGCGACGACCAGAAGCGCTGTATTGATCGACGGATCGGCTGTAACCATCGGGGTAAGTAACCCAGTCGCTCCAACGATTCCAACGGTAGCAGAACCTGTCGTTATCGAAAGCAGCGCCGCAATCACCCATCCAAGTGCAATGGCCGGCAGCGAAAAATCAGACGACAGATGAACAATCGCATCCCCGACATGTGAATCAACAAGGACTTGGGCAAAAGCACCGCCTCCGGCGATAATCAGCATGATTCCGGCAATCGGCTTCAGACTTTCACCAACGGTCTGGCGAATCTGTTTTCCGTTATTACCGCGGGCATAACCGAAAAACGCGATCGCCGCCAGCAGACCGATCAACATAGCAATAACCGGATCACCAGCAAAAACGGCGAGCTGATAGATGAATGACCGTGTGGGAAGCAGTGTTTCGGCGGCTGTCCGGCCAAGCATAATCAACATCGGCAACAGTGTTACTAACCATGCCGAAAAGGCAGAAACCGGCTGTTTTTTCTGAGACATGCCGGATGGGGCATCTGCATATTGCGCGAGCAATTGCTCATCGGGCCGAACGCTCAGACGCGGTACAATGAACCGTGCATAAATCGGGCCAGCAAGAATAATTGCCGGAATTGCACAGATAATACCGTAAATCATCGTCAATCCCAAATTGGCATGAAAACCGGCAATAGCTACCAGCGGTCCGGGATGTGGTGGAACCATTCCGTGCATTGAGGATAACGCTGCAATGACCGGGACGCCAATTAAGACATATGGCGAGCCCTTAACATTGCCCTCCCGCTCAATCCGGCTGGCAACCGTAAATATCAATGGAAGAAGAATAATCAGTCCCACCTCAAAGAACATCGGAATCCCAATAATAAACGCTGCAAATCCCATCAGCCAGGTCACATTCCGGTTAGTCGAGTGGCTGAGAATCTGCTCAGCAATCTGACCGCTGACGCCAGAATCTGCCAGAACTCGGCCGAACATCGCGCCAAGAGCAACCGTCAACCCGACACTGCCAAACGTATTGCCCGCACCCGTCTTGATCGAATCCGCCAGATCTTCCAGCTTGATCCCGGAAACCATGCCGACAATTAGTGACACAATTAATAGCGCAAGTAGTGGATGAAGATGAAGTTTAGAAACGATCAATAAGATAAGAAGCAGAATGCTGCAGATAGCAGTCGTCAGCAGCAAAATATCATGAACACTCATCGCAAAAATCCTTCCATAATATTTTGTTATGATTTTAATGCCTATCAATATCTATGAGGTTAAATATAGCACTCCAGTTACGCGATTTAAAGTTTAAAGGATGGCTCCTCACCGTTTGCGTTATAAGAATTTGGAATTCTTCAAAATTAAAACACCTCCTTTTATCGAATGTCTGAATCCAATAAGTCGAAGATGTTCAAATTAATTAGGAAATAAAATTTGTGGACTTAGATGCAGATATTCTGCGGCTTACAATTTAGCTTCACCATCAAATCCCTTCTGCTCGCAATCAGCCCTGCTTCATGGTTTCTTCAGCCTGGCTTTCGATTCGCAGCTTGTCAGCAACCATGGCGATGAATTCCGAGTTCGTGGGTTTTGCTTTGGAATTCGAAACCGTGTAGCCGAAGAGATTGGATATTGCATCAACATCGCCGCGGCTCCAAGCAACTTCGATCGCATGGCGGATCGCCCGCTCGACGCGACTCGGTGTCGTTTTGTATTTCTTGGCAATATCTGGATAGAGAACCTTTGTAATGGATCCGAGTAATTCGATATCCTGATAGACCATCGTGATAGCCGCCCTCAGGTACATATAACCCTTTATATGAGCCGGGACACCGATTTCATGAATAATATTAGTGATATTAGCATTCAGATCGTGTGCGTTTGTCAGCCTTTTACGAGCTGTCTGGGCCGGCGATCGGTGGGAGTAGAGCGGCTGTTTCTGCGCTTTCCCAGCTACCTGTCGAATCTGATTCACTAAATTCTCCATGTCGAATGGCTTCAAAATAAAATAAGCCGCACCCAGTTCAACTGCTTTTTTCGTGACATCCTCCTGACCGAACGCCGTCAGCATAATAATCTTCGGCTTATGCAAATACTCACCCGCGCGTAGCTCCTCCAAAACTCCGAGGCCATCAAGATGGGGCATAATAATATCCAGAAGGAGGACATCAGGCGAAACCTCTTTCAGCATTTCCAGGCATTCCTGACCATTCTTTGCAGTACCGACAATTTCAATGTCCTCTTGAGTTTCAAGATATTCTGAAATAAGTGTAATTAATTCCTGATTGTCATCCGTCAGACTAACTTTTATTTTTTGCAACATAAATCCCCCCAGCGAAAAGTTCTTATAGTTAAACTTTCGACAAGGGAGACGGCATTCCTTTTTTTCACTTGGTATTAACGCTCTATTTTTTTCTCGCTTTTTTTTCTTTTTCAGGGTTAATTTGACTTTTTTCGACATTGTATGGCCATCAGCTGGCTACATCACGCTCATGTTTCTTCTCATAAATATTAATATTCGCTTCGTGCAGCATCCACTCCACATGAACGCCGTACCCACAGGTCGGATCATTGACAAACACATGTGTCACTGCGCCGACAAGTTTCCCGTTCTGAATGATTGGGCTGCCGCTCATACCTTGGATAATTCCACCAGTAGCTTTTAACAACTTAGGATCGGTGATCTTGATGACCAGCCCTTTTGTCGCTGGATATTTCTGCGGAATTGAATTCAAAATCTGAATATCAAAAGTTTGAACCTGATCCCCACTGAGTACAGTTAAAATTTGTGCCGGACCTTCGTGCACTTGTTCTGCTAAGGCAATCGGCATTGGTTTGCCGGCAAGAAAGGAAGCTCCCTTCTCCAGTCCAATATGACCATAGATACCAAAGGGCGTATTTTTGTCAACTGTACCGATGCTTTGCGCATTATTCGGGAAAAAAGCGATTTTTTCACCAGGTTTTCCCTCGGCTCCTTTATCGATAGCCTGAACGGATGAACGAACAATTTTCCCCTGCTTGACTAAAATCGGCTGACCCGTATCGCGATCCGAAATGACATGTCCCAAGGCGCCATAACTTTTTGTTTTCGGATCGTAGAAGGTCATGGTCCCAATGCCGGACGCTGAATCTCTGATATATAGACCGAGCTGGTATTGCCGATCGCCCCTGTTCTGCATCGGCACCAGCTCTTTCGTCATCTTTGTTTTCTGCCTTAATACGTCGAGCTTCAGCGGTCTTTCCATTTTGGTCACATCACTGATCAGATGGCGGACATCATTAATATTGCGTACCGGCTGATTGTTAATACGGGTGATAACATCCCCAATTCGAATACCCGCCGATTCTCCTGGAGATGACTGCCCGCGATTCCCATCTATGAGATGATAGCCGACAACCAATACACCTTTCGTATTAACCTTGACCCCGATCGACTCTCCGCCAGGAACTAACAGAATATGGCTCGCGAGCCTGACATCCTCTGCTGTATTCTTCTTCTTTGTAAAGAAGGATAAGACTTCTGTGTTTTCTTTATATTGTCTTTGGTGAAGGGCATCTACCTTTAATTTGCGATTCTCCATGGTGATTGGCAGTGCCCCGCCCGCAAGCAGAGCGGATAGCGGCGCTTTTTCGATCGCCATCGCTTCATTCCCCAGTGCTGTGGTCTGAACGATTCGACCGGCCTTCATCCCGCACGTTAGAACAACGAACCCGAGAAGAACCATCAATGTGATTATTGTCAGCCAATCTTTCCCTTTTTTCATAACTCACTCTCCTCGCTCTTGCAATGCATTATTTAAAGTGCACCTGTGAGCGAAGATTTATGAGTGAAGACAAAGACGGATTGCTCCCATTAGTGGATACAAGTGCCAGACATCATTCAAATTGGCTAGTCCTTAACCTTTTCGGCCATTTGGATCAGTTCCTGAGCATGCTGCTGGGTTAAAGTTGTCATTTTGGCTCCTGTGATCATTCGACCGATTTCCTCGATTTTTTCATGATCATTCAGCAGCTTCACCATCGTCTTCGTCCGATTTTGTTTTGTAATCTTTTTTTCGATCCGCAGATGATGGTCAGCCATGGCTGCAACCTGAGGTAAATGGGTGATGCAAAGAATTTGTGATGTTTTCGACAGGCTAAATATTTTTTCAGCCATTGCCTGAGCCGCCCGACCACTGACGCCAGTGTCGACTTCATCAAAGATAATCGACGTAATGCCCAAAATATTTTTAAAATTGGACTTTATCGCCAACATTATCCGCGATAACTCACCGCCGGAAGCTATTTTTTCCAGCGGTTTCATCGGTTCGCCTGGGTTCGTAACGATAAAAAATTGCGCCCGATCAATTCCGTTTTTATGGTAATTACTGAAACTCCCAAGGTCTTTCGTATTTTTTACTCGCGCCTCGAACTGGGCATGCGGCATGCAAAGATCCTTGAATTCATGATTCACGGCTTTGCTCAGCCGCATAGCTGTCTTTTTACGCAGTGAAGAAATACGGATCGCTTTTCCTCTTAGTTTCTCCAATTGGCTTTGATAATTTTTATTCATTTCATCATATTTATCATCGTGATGGACAAGATCATCTAATTCCTTTTTTATCGAATCGTAATAATCAATAATTTCACCGATATTCGCGCCGTATTTTCTCTTCAGCCGATAAATGGCATCCAGCCGCTGTTCGATCTCATCGAGCCGTTCCGGACTATATTCCATCTTCTCCAAATAGCTGCGCAAGGATGAGACGAGATCTTCGAATAAATAATACCCACTGGAAGCTGTCTCGGCAAAATTCTTCAATTCAGAATCGAGATCCTGTATCGATTCGATTCCTGTCGAGGCCTTTCTCAGCCAATCAAGGCCGCGATTTTCTCCGTCAAGAACCTCATAGGCACTCTTCAGGGTTTCGAAAACTTTTTCAAAATTAGTCAGACGACGCTTCTCTTCAAGCAGTTTGTCCTCTTCATCTCTTTGTAAAGCAGCATCTTCAATTTCCCTAACCTGATAATTCAGCAAATCCATTCTCTGAGCAATTTGTTTTTCATTTTTATTAAACGCGCTGCACCGAGCGTAAATCTCGGCAGTCTGTTGATAATTCTCGCGATATTCAGATAATAATTGGGCCATATGCTGCCCGCCGAATTGATCAATAAGGGTGAGATGCCGTTCCGGATCAAGCAATAATTGATGTTCATGTTGGCCATGAATATCAATGAGCCGCTCGCCAATCTTCTCCAACGTCGAAAGTGTGACCATTTTTCCGTTAATTCGGCAAACACTTTTCCCTTTGCTGGAAATTTCGCGGCGCACAATGATCTGGCCATCGTTTCTTTCAATTCCCAGAGAATCCAAAATAGGGAAAATTTCGTGACGGCCCTCAAGATCAAACAAGCCCTCGATTTCCGCTTTCGCTTCACCATGCCGAACATACTCAGCCGATCCTCTTCCGCCGGCAAGCAGACCAATGGCATCAATAATAATTGATTTTCCTGTGCCTGTTTCACCGGTAAAGACCGTCAGACCGTCTTCGAATGTAATCGTTAACTTATCGATAATGGCAAAATTAACAACCTGAAGTTCCATTAACATGAAAGGTAAACGCTCCTTTAATCATCGAACATAGGTTCTATTCCTATTCTGCCTTGTTTTTGATCATTCGTCAATGCAAGACCCTCCGAAAAGACATATTCAGCAGAATGATTTAGACAGAAAGACAAAAGTAGAGCATCACGATGCTCTACTTTTCAGGTGCGGAGTGCCGAGTAAAGGTCTGATGGGCTTTCGCGACTACTTCCTGCGCCGATGGAATATTCAGTTCAGATGATTCGGCTGGATCGGCCAACCGCAGCCAGGCAAGAAATTCAATATTGCCATCACCGCCCGTAATCGGCGAAAAATCCAATCCGTAAGCCATGAAACCGCAGCCTTCCGCAAACTGCAAAATATCCTCAATCACCTTTTGATGAATCCGGGAATCCCGTACAATCCCTTTTTTACCGACTTCCTCACGGCCAGCCTCAAATTGCGGTTTGATCAGAGCAATCACATCGCCCTGGGGAAGCAGGATATCTTTTAAGGCCGGCAGTATTTTTTTTAACGAAATGAACGAGACATCGATGGTCGCAAACTCAGGCAACCCCTCTGTGAAATTCGCCGGCGTGCAATAACGGAAATTGGTACGCTCCATGACGATAACCCGGTGATCGCTACGCAATTTCCAGGCCAACTGATTATAACCGACATCAAGCGCGTAAACCTGACACGCCCCGTTCTGCAAGGCACAATCCGTAAATCCGCCAGTAGATGCGCCGATATCAAGCATCCGTTTGCCTTTTACAGAGACAGGAAAACAAGAAAGAGCCTTCTCCAGTTTCAATCCGCCTCTCCCGACATAGGGCATCAACTTTCCATGAACCTCCAGCTTAGTCTCACGATCCACCTTGCTGCCGGCTTTATCCACACGCTGCTGACCATGATAAATCTGCCCAGCCATCACAGCCCTCTGTGCCTGTTCTCGTGATCGAAAAAGGCCTTTTTGAACAAGGAGGACATCGACACGTTCTCTCTCCTTCATGAGAGCGACACCCGGGAGAGTGCGGATCCGCTGTCCTTAAGCTGTAACTGAATTAAATGTTTCATTCGCGCAGCAACCGTTTCACTCGTTAATCCCAATTCTTTCAGCAATTCCTTGACACTGCCGTGCTCCACAAATTGATCCGGAATACCCATCCGATCAATAATCAAGTCATGCCTGCCGCTATCATGATAATGCTCCAGAATGCTTGAACCAAAGCCTCCGGCCAAGACGCCCTCTTCCAGCGTCAATATCGGCCTTTTCTGCGCTCCGATTTGATTGAGCATTTCATGATCAAGCGGTTTTAAGAAACGTGCATTGATCACGGCAATATGAATATTTTCCTTTTCAAGGTATTTAGCCGCAGCAAGAGCCATCTGCAGCATTGGCCCGAACGAGAGAATGCTCCCGTCTGTTCCTTCTTTCAGAACTTCCCATTTGCCAATCGGAATTTCATGCGGATGAAGGTCAAAGGGGACGCCGAGTCCATTGCCACGCGGATAACGGACTGCTATCGGTCCCTTTGTATATTTTAAAGCGGTAAACATTAAATTTCTGAGTTCATTCTCATCCTTGCCCATCATAATCGTGATATTCGGCAAGGCACGTAAAAATTCAATATCAAAAACGCCCTGATGTGTTTCACCATCGGCACCGACAAGCCCGGCACGATCGACAGCAATCGTCACATTTAAATTCTGACGACAGACATCGTGAACCAGCTGATCATAGGCCCTTTGCATAAAGGTCGAATAAATCGACAGTACCGGCTTCATCTTCTGTGTAGCCAGGCCGGCAGCGAAAGTAGTCGCATGTTGTTCAGCAATTCCCACGTCAAAGAGACGATCAGGAAATTCTCGGGCAAACCCCTCGAGCTTGGAACCAACGACCATCGCTGGCGAGACGACCACAATTCGTTTATCTGTCCTTGCCGCTTCCTGCAACAGATCATTGACCACCTTGCTATAGGCTGGTGCGGTAGCAACAGGTTTAATGAACGCACCAGATTCGATTTTATACGGGCCAGGTCCATGCCAGGTACCGATGGAGTCCATTTCAGCCGGCTTGTAGCCCTTCCCCTTCTGCGTCAGAACATGGATGAGTACCGGTCCCTTACGTTTGCGGGCAAGCCGCAGATTATCAATTAAAGCCCCGATATTGTGACCATCTACCGGTCCCATATAAGAAATACCGAGTTCTTCAAAGAAGACACCGGAAACAAACATATATTTTAATCGATCCTTAACATGCTCCGCGGCCGAGGCAAGCCGCCCGCCGAAAGCCGGAATTTTTTTCATCAAATATTCAAAATCTTCCTTGGCTCGATTATATTTATCCGCGGAGCGAATCCGATCGAGCATATTATGCAATGCCCCGACATTGGGCGCAATCGACATCTCGTTGTCATTCAGCACAATAATCATATCTTTTTTCAAATGACCGATATCATTCAGCGCTTCCAAGGCCATTCCGCCGGTCAGCGCACCATCGCCAATGATGGCCACGACTTCATGTGATTCCTTTTTCAGATCCCGAGCAACCGCCATACCGAGCGCAGCCGATAACGAAGTTGAACTATGGCCCGTTTCCCAGATGTCGTGTTCGCTTTCCGTACGTTTGGGGAACCCGCAAAGTCCGTGAAACTGCCTCAGAGAATCAAACTGATCGCCTCTTCCGGTCAGTATTTTATGCACATAGGTCTGATGGCCGACATCCCAGACTAATCGGTCTTTGGGACTGTTAAAAACTTTATGCAAGGCAAGGGTCAATTCCACAACACCAAGGTTGGGTGCCAAATGTCCGCCTGTCTTAGACAGCTTCCGGATCAGAAAGCTGCGAATATCCGCCGCTAATCGGTTCATTTGAGCCACAGACATTTTTTTGAGAAATTTAGGGTTTTTAATGGTCTCAACATCCATCGGCTTATTCCTCCTTTTTCCTTTTCTTGCCCTTTGCTTTACTTTTCTTCCGGTCAAGCAAGCTTAAGATTGGAAGATGAAGGCGATATTCGGTAAAATAGATGACGAATCCGACTCGGTAAATGATTATTGTCGCATTGCTAATCGCGAAGGATTTGCCCAGTGCCTTAACAAAGACCGTCAACCCGGCAACAAGACAGGTCACCCCGACCGAAAGAATGTATTCAATAATACCTGTATCATGGAAAAGGGCCATGCTCTCAACAACCACAACAGAAGCCGCCGTACCACTGATAATGGCGCTCATATCGCCAATGACATCAGTACAGAAGGTATTCACACGGTCGGCATTTTTTGAAAGCCATACAGCATAACGAGCCCCGCGCATCCCTTTGGATGCCATCGCATGAAAAGGGGCTTCGCTGGAAGCCGTAGCAGCTACCCCTATAATATCAAAAAATAAGGCAAAAAGAATAATCACAAGAACCACTAAAATGCCTGTGAACACGCCTGAATCATTAAGTATCGAAGTCGCAACAATTGAAAAAATAGCCGATAGCACCAAGGTGATAACGGCTAATGGCCAGGCCCATCGCATAGACTTTCTAAAATCCTTTTTCATGAAAATTATGTCTTTTATTGCCCAAGAAAATAAGTTGGACCGATAAAAGTCAAATGTCACATCCTTATAAAGTTCGCTTCTGAATCTCTCTCTGAAAGGATACCGCTACTCCGACTCTATGGCATTACCCAAATATGAAAGATCATATTCAAATGAATGGACGATTATGTAAAACAGGAGGCCATTACGGAGAGTAAACATTACGGCTTAGGTCCAGTAGGTTTTCCCGTTAAGCTACCTAATGTTGCCATTTAGGCAGTTTCCCTTTAAAGCCTAACCGGCGTTGTCACCAAACGCCGAACTGGAACGCCACTCAGACCGCACTATAATCCTCTCCAAATGCCGAACAAACGGACAGTCTAGGAGATTTCCTCGGGCATTCCTTTGCTTTATTCTAGCCTCTTTTGCAGAATTGATTTCAAGAGAACACACACCTGTGATGCCGGCCAAGCAAGTCACAGGGTTCATGCCTCTATCCCCTCTTTTCCACTCAAGGCAGGCTACGCTGTTTGCCTTTCCTTTAAAAAAGTACTTTGCAAAACAGGTTTTCCACATCGTCCATTTGCTAAAAGCAAACAACGTACGTGTCTCCACGGACGCAGGGTCTTCGCCCACATGCCGTTGCGGATCGCCCTACATCCTTTACTCCCAGTACTAACCCAAAGCTGGGCGCCTTAAGCCGGCACCAGGAACTTCATCGATGTGCCCTTTGACGGATTTTTAGCCCCGTCTTCAAATAAAGTGGAATGACTAGAATACTGCGCCACCTGTGTAAAATACATAGCTTATTGTAACATAAAATTCTTAAATTAATCAATAAACGAAAGGAATGGGAACTCTTTACTCTCCCGCTTCAACGCTGATTGATCCCTTCAGAAGATTAATGCGTTCGATGAAGAAGGTATTCGGCCAGCTGGACAAGGATGCTGTCCTGGAGGTGTACCTCCCGTAAACATCCGATCGCGCGACCGATATGCCGCTCCAACTCCTGCCGGGCTCCAGCCAATGACAACAAACTGACGTACGTATTTTTACGGTTTTCTAAATCGCTGCCGATTGGTTTGCCGATATCTTTTTCATTACCGGCAATATCAAGGATGTCGTCCCCAATTTGGAAAGCAAGGCCGATATGGTCAGCATAACCAGATAAAGCCTGGGTTTGTACATCCGTAGCTCCAGCGATTTGTGCGGCAGCTTCAATGGGAAAGCGGATCAGTCGTCCCGTCTTTCTGCGATGTACAGACGTTAGTTCTTCTAGATCTAATGTTTTCCCCTCAGCTTCCAGGTCGTCCTCCTGACCGCCGACCATTCCTTCCGGACCCGCGGCTGCGGCGAGCATTGTGATCAGCTGGATTCTTATTTCACTGTCCAACCGCTCATCTGCGCTGATTATTTGAAAAGCCATGGTCAGCAGAGCGTCGCCTGCCAGTACCGCGGTGGCTTCACCGTATACTTTATGATTGGTCGGTCTTCCCCTTCGCAGATCATCGTTATCCATCGCCGGCAGATCATCATGGATCAGTGAATAGGTATGTATCATCTCAAGAGCAATCGCTACAGATAAGCTCTTAGATGCTTCTTCGCCAAGTGTTTCTAATCCAGCAAAGAGAAGAATCGGCCGAAGACGTTTACCGCCGGCAGTTAGGGAGTAACGCATCGACTCTTTCAATTTTTTCGGAATAATCGCTTGGTCCAATTCCTTGGTCAAGTGTTCTTCAAACCATTTCTTTCGCTCCGCCATATAAGCGGATAAAGTCAGCTCACTCATTGCTGATCATCCTCCGAAGGTGAAAAGGGTTGAGATTTCCCCTCCGGATCAATCAGTTGATCCATTTTTTTGCCGACAGCTTCCAATTTGTCATGACAAATTTTTGATAAGGACATACCCGATTGAAATAAATCAATCGCTTTTTCAAGAGGCACATCATTTTCCTCAAGCTGCTTCACAATGGATTCCAAATCCGCCATCGCCTCTTCAAAATTCACCGCTGATTTTATTTCCGTTTCTTTCTTACTCATTGCTTTTCCTCCTCTATCCCCCAGATCTGGCAATCCACCCGGCCGTCATGCAATTGAAGAATCAGCGGATCACCAGGCACCGCATCGTGCACAGATTTGATCAGCTTCTCTTCCTCCGTGTAGGCCAGGCTGTAACCTCTTGACATGATCGCCAAAGGACTCAATGCGTTTAAACGAACAATCAGCTGATCGCTTTCAGCCTGCTTCTTTCGGAATATCGTTAACATGGACTGCAAAAGCTGTCTTCTTTTTTCTTCCAGAAGACGGCGGGATTGATTGAGCATCGCTGATGGACTGGATTTCTGGATCAGTCGATCCAAAAGAACAACGTGCTCTGCTTTCTGCTGCAGGAGTCTCCGCATCGCTTTCTGCAGCTCCTCCAGCAATTGATCCAATTGCTGCTGCTTTTGCAGCACCAATTGCTGTGGATATTTGAAGGCATAAGCCTGCCGCAGCTGCCTGAGCCGGTCAGACTGGCGATTGACCCGGGAACGGATGGATTGAATCAATCGATTTCGCTGATTGTCAATTTGCCTGTAGAGTTCTCGATAGTCCGGAACAGCAAATTCACCAGCAGCCGTCGGCGTCGGCGCCCGTTTATCCGCAACAAAATCAGCAATGGTAAAATCCGTTTCGTGTCCGACGGCGGAAATGATCGGCAGACGCGACTCAAAAATAGCTGCTGCCACCGACTCCTCATTAAATGGCCAGAGATCCTCAATTGAGCCACCGCCACGCCCGACAATTAATAAATCGAGCGCTTCATTCCTATTTGCCTGTCTGATCGCCTGAACAAGAGATGGCGCCGCTTCGGCTCCCTGGACCAGAACCGGAAAAACCGTCAGGCGCGCAGCCGGAAACCGGCGCTTGATTGTCACAAATAAATCACGGATCACGGCGCCAGTCGGTGAAGTAATCAGACCGATTTCATAGGAAACACGCGGAATCGGTTTTTTATAGGATGGATCAAACCACCCTTTGGCCTGCAGCTTTTTTTTCAGAGCTTCATAGGCAAGATAGAGCTTTCCGAGTCCGTCCTGCTCCATCTGACGAATGTAGATCTGATATTCACCATAGGGTTCATAAAGCGAAATCGATCCTTGGACGAGTACCTTCATCCCGTCAGCCGGTTCAAAAGCAAGCTGCCGAGCTCTACTGGCAAACATGACCGCCTTTATTCGGGCATTATTATCCTTTAACGTCAAATAAAGATGTCCGCGTGAATGTCTTTTAAAATTGGAAATTTCTCCTTTTAGCCAGACATTCTGAAGGCTGCGATCGGTTTCCATCTTTTGTTTAATATATCTGGTCAGCCGGGTGACGCTGAGATAGCGATCAGCTGGCATTCGGTTTGCCGTCCTGGAGAGACCATGTGGCTGCCTTTAAGGTATTTTCAAGCAGCATGACCCGCGTCATCGGCCCCACACCGCCCGGCACAGGTGTGATAAAACTGGCTTTTTCACGGACCTCTGGAAATTCAACATCTCCTACTAATTTTCCTTCAGCATTCCGGTTCATCCCAACATCGATCACAATTGCTCCTTGTTTAATATCTTCGGCGCCAATTAAGCCAGCATGGCCGACGGCAACGACAAGAATATCCGCTTGTTTCGTGTACTCGGCCAAAGGCGTCGTTCGCGAATGACAGATTGTCACAGTCGCATCATGGTTCAAAAACAATTGCGAGGCCGGTTTACCGACAATGTGGCTTCTGCCGACGATCGTCACATGTTTACCGGCAATCCGAACATTGCAGGCATGCAGCATTTCAATGATCCCGGCAGGCGTGCAAGGAACAAAGCATTGTTGATTCGTCATCATCCTGCCAAGATTTATCGGGTGAAAACCGTCCACATCTTTCTCCGGACTAATCTCCTGAATAACTTTATCTTCTGAAATCTGCTCTGGAAGCGGCAGTTGAACAAGCAGTCCGTGAATCGAAGAATTATGATTCAATTTATCAATTTCCTGCAGGAGTTCCTCTTCCGATACCGTTTCCGGAAGACGGATCAATTCAGAATGAATGCCGACTTCTTTGCAGTCGCAAATTTTTCCCTTGACATAGGACATCGACGCGGGATTTTCTCCGACAAGAATTACGGCAAGTCCCGGAGTGGTGCCTTTATTTACGAATTCAGCCACTCGCTCCTTCATTTTCTGCCGCATTGCTGCAGCAATTTTTTTGCCATCAATCAGTTTTGCTACCATCAGTCCTGCACCCCTTCACGTTGCGATCTGGTTGTCTAGGCTCACCCGACTTGTCTAGTCTTAGTGAGCTAACTCTTTAGCGATGCTGGATAGGACTCCATTTACAAAAATACGTGTCTTATCATCGCTGTAGGTCCGGCACAATTCAACGGCTTCATTAATACTGACAGTAGAAGGTATTTCATTGAAGTAGATCAATTCACAGACAGCGAGACGTAGAATGGTCTTATCAATGTTACCCAACCGTTTCAGCGACCAATTTTTCAGGTGCCCGTTAATCAATTGATCGATTTTTTCCTCGTTTTCCAGTGTCTTGTCTAATAATTGATTGACAAATGGATCAAGCGGTTCAATGCCCTCATAGACAGCATCGACTGCGGTCTGGCGATCCGTGCCGCTTAAGCTCACTTGAAAGAGAACCTGCAAAGCAATTTGTCTAGCCTCTCTTCGGTTCATTTCATCACACCTTTCTGCGGGCAGTGAATGAATTTCCTGTGCCCATTTTAAACCTTTGATCATAAAATTTTCCATTTCTATTGATGAAATGAGAGGACGATCACGACTGTTTCCCTTAACGCGCGGAAAAAAGCAAAGGGAAGAGGGATTCCTTTGCCCTTTGCTTCAGTCTTCTTCCGCTTCAACAAAATCACGGTTGTCATTTTGATCAAAGCGTACACCGACGACATGAATATTGACTTCATGAACGTCAAGTGCCGTCATCCGTCTCAATGTCTGTACAATATTGTCCTGAACTTCTTCGGCGACCTTGGGAATGGACACGCCAAACTTCATCGTCAACATCACATCGATGACAATGCCTGCCTCCGTTAAATCGACTTTCACGCCGCGTCTCAGCTTGCGGTTGCCGATCTTTTCAGCCGTTCCAGACATGAAATTACCATGTTTGTCGCCGACACCAACAATTTCAGAAGCAGCAATCGCGGCAATCACTTCAATAACTCCCGGCGATATTTCGATTTTTCCAAGATCCTCCTTCAAGTCATCCACTTCAACCAATTGTTTCTCTTTATCCGGCATGAAATCGCACCTCCATGATTAGTCCGTCTCGTTTAGCGGATACGTTTCAAGAAATTTGGTATTAAATTTTCCACTAACGAAAACAGGATGCTGCAATAGCTTCTGATGAAAAGAAATTGTCGTATGAATTCCCTCGATCACGTATTCACTGAGCGCCCGCCTCATGATCGCCAATGCATCCTCACGTGTCTTACCGTAAGTAATCACTTTAGCGACCATCGAATCATAATAGGGTGGAATAAAATAGTCCTGATAAACGGCCGAATCAATTCTGACTCCTGGACCACCCGGCGGAAGATAGGTGACAACTCGTCCACAAGAAGGCATGAAATCTTTCTTTGGATCCTCGGCGTTAATTCGGCATTCAACCGCATGGCCGCTGAGATGAACATCCTTCTGCTGAATGGAGAGCGGTTCACCTGAAGCGACTCTGAGCTGCTCCTTAACAAGATCAATTCCGGTCACATATTCAGTAACCCCGTGTTCGACCTGTATTCGCGTATTCATTTCCATAAAATAAAAGGCACCATTCGGTTCATAAATAAATTCAATCGTCCCGGCACCGACATAATTGACCGCCTTGGCTGCCCGTACGGCTGCCATGCCCATTTCCTGTCTCTTTTCTTCATCCAGAGCCGGTGAAGGAGATTCTTCCAGCAGTTTCTGCAAACGGCGCTGAATCGTGCAGTCACGCTCGCCAAGGTGAATGACATGACCTTGTTTGTCAGCCATCACCTGAATTTCCACATGTCTGAAATCCTCAATATATTTTTCAATATAAACTCCAGCGTTGCCAAAGGAAGTGCTCGCTTCTTGCTGAGTGAGCGCTATTCCATGACGTAATTGCTCGGCGTCCCTGGCCACACGAATCCCTTTTCCGCCACCGCCCGCAGTTGCCTTTATCAAAACCGGATAGCCGATATCGTTAGCAATCCTGATCCCTTCCTCGACATTGTCAATGATACCATCTGAACCAGGTACAACAGGTACACCCGCCTGTTTCATTGTTTGCTTGGCTACATCCTTAATCCCCATCTTGCTGATCGCGTCTGAAGGAGGGCCGACAAAAATGAGATTGCATTCCTCACACATTTCGGCAAAATCGGCATTTTCGGATAGAAAGCCGTAGCCCGGATGAATCGCATCGCATCCTCTTGATGCGGCGACGCTGATAATATTCGTGAAGTTCAAATAACTATCTTTCGATGCATTTGGTCCGATGCAAAAAGCCTCATCGGCGAGCTGGACATGGAGTGCCTCTTTATCGGCCTGTGAATAGACTGCAACGGTCTCGATGCCGAGTTCTTTGCAGGCGCGAATCACACGAACCGCGATTTCTCCTCTGTTTGCTACCAAAACTTTTTTTATCATAAATAAATGACTCCTTAATCTTCCTTAACTAAAAACAGCGGTTGGCCATATTCAACGAGCTGGCCGTCTTCGGCAAGCACATCAACAATGGTTCCCTTGCATTCCGCTTCGATTTCATTAAATAATTTCATTGCCTCAAGCGAGCAGACAACCGTTTTTTTGTCGACCTTGGATCCCTTCTTCACATAAGGCTCTGCATCCGGGGACGAAGAGGAATAAAAAGTACCGACCATCGGAGCCGTCACCTTATGCAACGAATCTACGGCCTCCGGTTCTTCTGCCACTGCCTTATCCGGTACTGCGGCTGGTGCTGCGGCTGTCGAAACGGCCGGTTGAACAGCCGAGGCAGGTGCCAATACCTGCTGCTGAGGCGCTTTCGCGGGGAAAGCCTCCGCCTTCCGCAAAATG
This sequence comes from Sporolactobacillus sp., assembly GCA_047718855.1. Classification (GTDB taxonomy): domain Bacteria; phylum Bacillota; class Bacilli; order Bacillales; family Sporolactobacillaceae; genus Sporolactobacillus. The sequence continues at coordinate 21,512 of JBDNRY010000004.1, forward strand.
ATTTTGGTACCTTCCTCTTCATATTTCAGCTCAGCAATCGAGGATGTATCCAGTTCTTTCATTAAAACTTTGATTTCTTCAATGCTTAACACGTCCAGCACTCCTTTGTTCCAACTACTTTTCAATTTATTATAGCATACCGGCCATCTATTTCTCGAACAGGCAATTCATGCCTTTTAAAGCATTTATTGCTCGCTCTCCATTCTCCATTTCAGAAAGAGATCCAGAAGGGCCGATAAAAATCTGAGGGGGGTTTGAGAACGATTGGTCCAAAAGATTCATTTGTCTCCGCATCACTCGCGCTCTTTTCCCCCCTAGCGCAAAAGAAACCATCGCGTATCGCCGCAACAGTTTCTATTGTACCTAATTTTGTTCAAAAAATCTTCATAAAAACTTCATTTCTTTATTTTTGACCCAGCGCATAGCTGACACTGACCACTTTCCCCGCACCAAGATACTGATCAGATAGACGAATCACTTCGTTTGCCTGTTTTTCAGTTAATTTATTGGAGTTCACGAAAACCTGAACATTGTTGCCATCCGTCTTTACAACCGCATTTTTAAACCCCTTGGACTGAATCACATCTTCAAGCATTGTTTCACTGTTAACTACGGTCTGCATCGCCTCCATCTGATCGTAGGCCGCACTGACCGCTTTTGCTGAACTCTTTTTGGAGGCAATGACATTTTGATATTTCTGCTGCAGTTGGCTGCGCTCGTCCGCTTTATCCAGTTCGATTTGGCCGAGTTTGTTGTCTGCCTCAGTTGCTACAGCCTTATGATTCTTTCCAGCAACCTGCTGGACTTGTTTGTTCCCCTCTTTTACAACATTCTTTGTCGTCTGATTCTGGGCTGTCAGGGCATACACAGATAAGACGACGATTAAGCTGAGCATGGTCAGCAGCCATACGGTTTGTTTTTTTAACATTTTCAAAAGCCTCCTCATTCGCTTTTTTGCAGAACTTTGACTTTATAATCTGGAATATTAAGAACTGTTGCGACGGCTTCCATAATTTCTGCGCGTATCGCCGGCTGTTCGGCCCCCTGAGCCACGACAATGACTCCTCTGACGTCCGGCTGCTCCTTACCGACAATTACCGGTTCTTTAACGCCGTCTTTATCGACCATCACAACCTCACTATCCTGATCCCGCTCATTCACCTGCCGGGTCCCACCCTTCTGATCATTTTCCAATGTTTCATTTTCCTGGGTTTTTACATTATTTTGATAGATTTTCTTCTCAGTAGAAGAAAAAGTAATCATGACGGAGACATCGGAAACGCCCTGCATTTGATCTAATATATTTTTCAAACTCTGACTGGCGTAACTTTCATACTTCGCGATCGAGGTTCCTGAATTGCTGCTGATTTTAGCCTTGACATCGGATAGTGTTTTGGCATCGTTTGTGTTAAAAGTGCTCTGACTCTTAGCCTTTTCATGCGGAGATGCGTTTGGAAAAATCTTGCCAATCGACAGGAGGAGAACACCAACTGCCGCTAGAAGTAATAGCCGGGTCATTAATCGGTGCGACTGACTTATCGGTTTTTTATTTTCCTTCTCCGTTTCTTCACCCATGAACCATTTTTTGAGTCGATCCATCCACTGCTTCACGGATTCTAGTCCCCCCCTTCAAACTGAATGGAGATGATCTGCTTGTGTATTTGCCAGCGCTCAGCAAGGAGAGACCGAATCTTGTCCGTCTTCCGGGAAGCCGCATTCGTCCGGCTGCCAGAGTTTTCTTTGCTGCCGATATGGATCGAAACAGGCTGAACAGGCTGAATGGCCGGAAATTTGTCTGCATGACCGGACGACTCGAATTTTCCAAGGACAATCGTCACTTTTTTGAGCGACATCTCCTGCGGATTATCCTGTTTTGCGGAGAGCTCCATTTTTTCAATTTGCAGTCCATATCGCTTGTTCAACTCCTCCTTCACCCGGTTTTTCATTTGGACAACTACCTGTTTTTGAATATATGCACGCTGCTGCTTTTCTATTTCTTTTTTTTGTGTGTTAGTTTCTGTTTCAAGCTGCCTGCTCCCCTGTCCGATTTGGATGCCGCGTATCAGGTCCTGAGGATCCAGATGAAAAAGCCGAATAACCGGATCCATTAGAGCGACAATCAGTACGAGTCCGACAACCAATCTGACATATTTTTGATAACCTCCGGAGGGCAGTAAGAGTTCAAGGATAACGGCGAAAAGAACAATGATAACAAGCTGCGACACCCAGTTCTCAAGATAACTCATTTTCATCCTCCTAACGAACCATCAGTGACAAATTGCCTGAGGTGATGATGATCGTCAGCGCAAGAAAAAACATCAGTGAGACAATGGCCAGCGCGGAAAATAGGTAAAACATACTTTTTGCCATGATCTCCAAGCAGTCAATGACGGGGCCGCCCCCTAGAGGCTGCAAAATAGCCGATGCAATATTATAAATGAAGGCCAGCGACAATACCTTAAGCAGCGGAAAAGCAGTGATGCAAAAGAGCACCAGCAAGCCGGCGATACCCACCGTATTTTTCAGTAGAACCGACGCGCCGAGCACCGTATCTGCGGCTTCTGTAAACATCCGGCCGACAACCGGAAGAAAATTGGCAGTAAAGAATTTTGCTGACTTAACCAGCAAGCCGTCCGAAAGAGAAACGGCGACGCCTTGAACCGACATCACTCCCAAGAAAATGGCGAAAAAAGCGGCGGTTGTAAAAAGAGCCACATTCTGCATCAGCTTACTCAGCTTGGTCAGCTTGTAATTCTCAGATAAAGTACTGACAATGGCCAGCAGCGCAGACATAAAAAGCAAAGGCAGAATGAAGATGGAGACGAGCCATCCCGACACATTCACTAAAAAGATGATCAGCGGGTGGAAAAAAGCAACAGAAGAAGCGCCGCCCGCGGCCGCTGTCAAGCCGAAGATTAGCGGCATGAGAGCGAGCAGAAAATGGCTCATTTGATCCACTGTGTTCTTTGTATAATCAATGGCCACATTGAAACTATTCAACAGTAAAACGAGGAGCGCAAGCGTAACGACAAACTGGGCGACCTTTGATACGCTTTTCTGTTCGAATGCTGCTTGAATGGCCTGAAGAAGCGATGCAAAAATGGAAAGCAGAATCAATGTACCGAGAAGCTTGCTGCTGACGATGAGTTCATTCAGGAAATAATGTAGCAGCCCTTGCAGCAATTGTTTGAGAAAGCCCTGTTTATTCGACTGGACGAAAGATTTAAAATTAGGATCGCTGTCTGGAATGAAACCGTCATAATCGTTAACGAGCTTGTCCCAATATTGGTCGATTTGCTGCGTCTGGATATTCTGGAACTGTTTATCCGGCGATTGGTCCGGAATCCCCGAAGATTCCGCATCGCATGGTTTGACCAGGATAAAGCTGACGAGCACCACTCCGAGAAACAAAGCGGCAAATCTTGGCCATTTTTTATGAATGCAATCATTCATTCAACCTCCCCCCACTTGCGGCATCAGACTCATGACGGTCTCGACAATAGCCATCAGAATCGGAATGGCCATAACCAGAATGGCAACTTTCCCTGCCAATTCAATTTTTCCGGCAAGACTCCCCTGCCCGGCATCCTTAGCAATTTGCGAACCAAACTCGGCAATGTAAGCGATGCCGATAATTTTTAGTATCGTGGCAACATATACACTGTTGAGATGGGCGGTTTCCGCGATCTTCTCCAGCATGTCCATGACAAGTTTTATCTGGTCGACAAGCACGATGAAAATCATGGTCCCAACGATAAGCGTCAGAAGGAGCGCAAAAACAGGATTCTTTTCCTTTAAAATGAGTGCCAGAAAGGTAGCTGCCAGTCCTATCCCAACGATCTGCATGATGTTCATCGCTATCGCCACCTCGTGAATCCCGGATCTTGTCCCTATTACAAAACCTATGCACCGCCAGTATCAGATATGCACTTTGTGAAACGCTCCCCGCTCATTTGTTTCGCCGGCGAGCCATCCACTCGCACAGACCGTTCAATAAGTCCGTTCATCTGTGGTAAAATAAAGAGACAATTTCTTGCCGATCCGCGTCCCGCATAAGTACAAGGTGCGCGTCAATGAAAGAAGGCCAATTTTCCTTGAAACGTACACCAGAATTCGTTCTGACCCTGATTCCTGCCATCTGGCAAACACTCTTGCTGCTGGTCCTTCCCTTAATTCCATTCATCACCCGCCGTTATTATCTGATCAGTTATCGGCCGACGATCCTGCTGATCCTTGTCCATCTCGTGATTGCCGTTTTTCTCTGGATTACCGCTTTTCAAATCAGAAGAAACAAGACCCTCTGGGGCCTCCTCCTTTTAATTGCCGGTTGTCTCCTCGCAGTCGCGGATTATTATAATTTATTGTTGAATTTGCTTCTCGTCATCGCTGGGCTGATGATGCTGATGCGTCATCCTGAGCGTTCGGCAGGCGGGACCGACAAAAAATAAAGAAGTCTACGCTCTCACGATGAAACAACAAAAAAGCTTTTTCGGCTGAGGTCCTGTGTCCCGGCTGAAAAAGTTTTCTCTTGCGTACTTTAGAAAAATAGAAAAACGCTTTTGATCTTTTCAAACAGATCATCAATTAATGTGGTGGCCATATAAAGAATCACGACAAACCCGATCAGAGTCACCCACTGAGCCCAATCGTCTTTTCCCATCTGTTTCAATACCGTCTGAATCATGGCGACAATTATGCCTATCCCGGCAATCTGAAAAATCGTATTCACATCGAGTGTCATAGGCTTCTCCTCTCTGAAGAATATAGGCTGAACGTTTTATATGAGAAGCAAAGCAACAAGAATACCAGCGAGAAAACCGAGACTTCGCATCATTTTTTCATGGGAATCCTGTGCAGCCCGCGCCTCTATTTCCTCTCGTTCCAGGTGCGAGAGAGCCAGCTGAATATGTTTTTTCTGGTTCTCAGCATCTTCTGTTCCAAGCGTTGTCCCAAATTGCAGGATGACCTCCCGTTCTGCATTTTTCAGCGAAGTTTCCGGCCAATAGCGGATAACCGCTTCCTTCCACGCTTCTTTTAATGGCTGAAATTTTTCGACTAATGCTGCGCGGAGATACTCAAAAAAATGAGCAACAGGCTGAGGCAATTGACTGGCAAGATCGGCGGATAATTCTTCGATCGGCACCCGTCCATAGACGATCTCCGCTTCAATGGCCTGCAGCGCTGAACGCCACTGGCGGATTTGTCTCGGACGCTGGCTATATCTTGAAGCAAGGACCATACCAATCATTGTTGATGCACCCACCACCAGCAAAGAACCGATAATCCGAATCAATGCCAAACCCCCTCTCTGCTCAATAGCGTCTGGCCTGCTTTATCTAATATCTGCAGACGGCTGACGCTGCGTTGAAAATCTTTTTTTCTTGAGAGGACAATATACCGTTCAAAAAGGCCGGAATTCAAAAGCGCAGCAAGAGTGGGACGACGCGCAATTTGCTCCAGCGAATATCCATGAGCGGAAGCCATTATTGAAACACCGGCATTTAACGCTTCAAGCAGCGCATCCGTATCTTCTCTGCGTCCGATTTCATCGACAATCAGCACATCAGGGCTCATCGAACGGATCATCATCATCATGCCTTCAGCTTTTGGACAAGCATCCAGTACATCCGTACGTGTGCCGACACGGTTTTGCGGAATCCCAGAAACACATCCGGCTATTTCTGAACGCTCATCGACTATTCCTGTCTTGCTTCCCTGAATCGTCTGCTTGGGGACTCCTTCCGAAATTTGGCGTGCCAAATCTCGGAGCAACGTGGTCTTCCCAGTCAGAGGTGCACCGATGAGCAAGGTACTGAGCCAGTGCCCCTGCTGGTAAAGAGAGGGGATCACGGGATCTGCTGCCCCTAGTTTTTGTTTGGCAAGCCGGATATTAAAAAAGGTGACCTCACGCAAACGAAGAACATGTCCATTTTCCGTAAGGACCCTTCCGGCAAGTCCGATCCGGTGTCCCCCGCGAACAGTCACATAACCGCGTCTAAGCTCCTCATCCAGGGTGTACAGTGAATAACGGCTGATTCTCTGCAGCATCTCTTGAGCCTGTTGCAATCGGAAGACAGGCCAATGAACATCTCCGGGATTCCACACCCCTTTTGATGTAATAAACTCTGGGGGAAATTCGGCACGCAGGCGAATCTCCTCAAGCTCTTCTCTGGTTTCTTCCGGCAGGCCAAGAATAATTTCCTGGCAAAAGTCGGGCAGAAGAGGAAGAATCTGTTTTATAGACAACTCCAATCACCTGTCTCTTTTCGAAGCAAATCGCCTGAATCCATGCGATCTGCAGAGATCAATCTTTTTTCTCTTCCCAAATATATGCGGGCTCGTCTGCATTATGAGCTGGATTCTCTCGGAGCGGGCGCAGATTATTTGCAGCATATTTGCAGAAAAGAGGTTTAGGTGATTAATCCTGCTTCATTCTTTTTTAGGCAAAAAAAAAGAAGTACCCGCGCAAGGACGAGTACTTCTTCTTTCGTATGACGAGATGACGAACCAATCGTCGATCCGCTGCAAAAATTTAAGCCCGGGAAACATAGAGACCGGAACGCGTATCAATCACCAGTTTGTCTCCTTCATTAACAAAGAACGGTACACTGACGACATATCCAGTCTCCAGTGTTGCCGGTTTGGAACCGCCTGAAGCTGTATCTCCTTTGATTCCCGGTTCTGTTGCAGCCACTTCGAGAATGACTGTATTCGGCAGAACCACTCCGAGTGTTTCTCCCTGATAGGATTGAATATTAACTTCCATATTTTCTTTCAAGAAATTCAATTGCTGCTGAATCTGGCTGGCATCCAAATCCATCTGTTCAAAAGTCTCCATGTCCATAAATGTATAGGCCGATCCGCTCGAATAAAGATATTGCATTTTGCGGTTGTCGATCCGGGCCGGATTAACTTTTTCACCACCGCGAAAGGTTTTTTCCTGAATCGCTCCCGTTCGCAGGTTGCGCAGCTTCGAACGCACAAAGGCTGCACCTTTGCCTGGTTTGACGTGCTGAAATTCAATGACGGAAAGAATATCCCCGTCAACTTCAATTGTTAACCCTGTTTTAAAATCATTAACAGAAATCATTGTTTTCCTCCTTATGCTCATCCGTCATCCGCATCAACATAAGCACCGTTTGCTTGTCCCGCAGGTCAAAGTAAAAATGCACAGAAAAGCAACCATTTGAGTTTCAGCACGGTACAGGGAAAACCCCGAGGCACATGAACCTACAAATGATCGATCGCTTATTGATGCTTGGGATTATTCACGCAGATCACTCTACACATTTTACCACAGGCTTATTCTTTTGAATAGTTCTCAGGATCAGCATTCTCTTCCTCCACTTCAAAAGAAATGGAGTAGCCGATAAATAGTCCATATAAAAGAAAGAGACATACCGTCGTCGACAACGTATTCCATCCCAAATGAGTCAAAAAAGGCAAATGAGGAAGTAGCGGCTGTAGGGCAAAGAAAACGACACCCCAAAGCAGTAATCCGAAACAAATGCCCACCCAAAAAGATTTAAATCTACTTAAAACAAGCTGATACACGAGGGCAAGCAACACAGATAAGAGGATAAGCCCAGCAACAGCCAGAAATTCGCCCCCTATTTTGTTTTTCCACGCCGGGAGAGGAAAGGGTGCAAATAGTAATTCGGGACCTGTGTTGCTGAAGTTCAGCAGTTTGCAAATCATGCCGATCAGTCCCCAAAATACACCGCCGAAAAACCCAACGATTATTGAACGACCCATTGATTTTCCCGTTTGCCCTTTTCTCTTAGATTTCTGACTCTTGTTGCTCTTTTTCTTTTTTAATATCAAACGTCTCGCCATATCAGAGTCCCCTCGAGTATTTCTTTTGATGATTATTATGCCCAAATCTGCAAAATCCAGCAAAAAAAGAAAATTCAGCGGCAGATCCACTAAAGAAGAAGTCCTGACGAATGATTTAGTAACACATTTAGCAATTAATTAAACTCTCTCCTAGAGGTTTTCAATAATTTCGGGTAGAATATATAAATAAGTAGATAAATATTTATGAGCAAGGTCTTGCGATCTGAAAATGCAGCGGTAGAATAGATTTCAAACCTCCTCAAAGCTCAGCTCTCCAAGATCGGCTGTTGGAATCTGAAATAAATTTAGAATCGGGTTGAATCACAATGGGCAAACAATTACCAATCTATGGCGGGCAAGCAGTCATCGAAGGCGTCATGATGGGCGGAAAATATACGACAGTAACTGCAGTCCGCAGAAATGACCATTCGGTGACCTATTTCGAATATAAGAAAGAATCAACTTCCTCTCTGCGTATACTAAAGAAAATTCCAATTCTGCGGGGAATTGTCGCGATTCTGGAATCCAGTGTTCTCGGAACGCGCCATTTGCAATATGCTTCTGATGTCTATGATGAAGCACCTGAAAAAGATCAGGAGCGCGCCTCGCAGCTTGCTGAGGGAAAAGCGTCCGGAAAAATCGGATCGATTATTGGCCTGACGGCAATTGCCATCCTCTCCTTTCTTTTTGCCAAATTTATCTTCACATTGATACCGGCGCTGATTGCCAGCTTATTCGAACCGGTCATTCGCAGTTCGATTGCGCAAGTTCTACTGGAAGGCGTTATCAAAATACTTTTGCTTATTGGCTATATCTACTTTATTTCAATGACTCCATTAATTAAAAGACTGTTTCAATATCATGGAGCAGAGCATAAAGTAATAAATACATTTGAAGATGGTGTGCCTCTGACTGTTGAAAATGTCAGGCAGCATACTCGGTTCCATTATCGCTGCGGATCGAGTTTCATTTTATTCACTGCTGTCATCAGCATTTTTCTTTATTTATTTTTTCCGACCAATCCGCTCTGGCTGCGCCTTGTCTGTCGTATTCTTTTAATACCGCTCGATTTGGGCTTTGCTTATGAGATTCTTAGATTCACAAATAAAGTCCGTTATGTTCCTGTACTGCGCTGGCTCGGCTATCCGGGATTATGGGTCCAGCTCTTAACGACCAAAGAACCGGCGGACGATCAAATTGAAATTGGAATTCAGGCTTTTGAACATATGCGCGCCTGTGATCAGCTCATCGAAAAAGACAAACAGGCACTTACTCGTCAAGTGCTCTGACTCTATATGGAGGTGAATGTCCGTGAAAACGTTCCTCTATTCGCTGGCTTTTTTTTCAATTGTTGGACTCGGACTTTTCGGTTTACTCTCCTTGTTTTTCGACCATCAGCAAGCTTTTTTTGTCCAATTAATCATCGCGGCCGTAGTCGTTGTCATCGGTCTGTTCTTCTTCCGGAGATTAGCGGATGATACAGTCCGAACCGATCAGAACCGTTACAGAAAAGCCGCGAAACAGACTGCGAAACGCCGTAAATTGACTGCCTACCGCAAATTACGCGGGATACATGCTTCCAGGCTCAAAGTCATTTCCAGTAGTCCACACTCATTTAAAGATCTCGGACGCCGGTCTGCAAAGCCTCATGGCCATCTAACAGTGATTGAGGGTAAAAAGAATAAGAAGAAGAAAAGAGTTCTATTCTAAAGACCGTCGTTTTCCTGAAGTTCCGTGAGAATGAAAAAACCACTGATTGTTTTCCTATTGAAAAAGGATTGGCCGATCGCGATCGGCCAATCCTTTTTCATGCTTAAAAAAATGATGCATCGATCATTACATCTAAAAAGACCACTTTTTCAAAAACAAATCCGTTTCATCCCGGCCCAGCGCGAATAAACGATCACGTTCCTCCAGCGAGATATCAAAATCCTTGGTTTGCACTTTATCTATCGGGATCACGATGATATTGGAATCTCTTAACTTTTGGATCGTTTTTTCATCATGTGCTTCACGCATCGTTGAGAACAGCCCGCGAAATAATTCGACCGCATTATTAATTTTTACCGGATGATACCCGTTCAACTGATTGGTCGTCTGCAGTCCGATAAACGGCCGTTCAGGCAATTCCTCTCCTTTATCAAAGACCCAGAGCGGAAAATTACTAAGCAGACCGCCATCGACAATCAATGACCGTTCACCGCTGTTATCAAAAAGCGAGACTGGTTCAAAGAAAAAAGGAAGCCCAGCACTCATCCGCACGGCGCGGGCAATCGAAAAAACAGCCGGCTCGATGCCATATTCTTTTAAATCGTCCGGCATAACGACCATTCTCCCCCTAGTCACATCAGCAGCAATAATTTTCAAGGCATCGGGCGGCAAGTCGGAAAAAGTGTGAACTCCTTTTGCCGCTAAAGCGTCTATCAGCCATTTTTCAAGACTGTCTCCTCTGTAGAGCCCCATTTTATAATACACACGGAGCCATTTCAAAAAGGGAAGTGATATTTTTGTTCGCGAATCCAATAATTGCCGGGTATTCAATCCGTCCATCAAGGTCTTCATTTCCGCCGCCGGATAACCTGACGCAAGCAAGGCGGCCACAATCGCGCCGGCACTTGTTCCTGCAGCCCGCTTAAATCGATACCCGCTTTCCTCCAGTTTGCTTAGTGCACCGACAAAAGCGAAGCCCTTCACTCCCCCACCTGAGAAGACTATATCTATCCACATCTTTTCCCCTCCTCGCAGGGACTTTATTTTTTTCTTACATTTCATTTATCTATATTCGTTGAAGCCATCAGATCTTCCTCAGATTTATCGTAGACCTGTCGATTCAGACAAAAGATCACCGCAATATACCAGAAATTCTGATGATACTGGTTATGCTGAGCGAAAAAAAAGACGAAGGACTCTTGTCCTCCGCCTTTCACTTATTCAATGTCTTCGCTTCTCTCTTTAATCTCGAACAATTCCTCGACCCGCTTCGGATCCTCTTCAAAGTATTGAACCACATCGCCAATTCGATCAATTGAATCCCAACTCAAATGATGTTCAATTCCTTCGACATCTTTATAGACATTCTCTTCATGAACCCCTATAAGTTTCAAGAAATCTTCAAGCAGTTCATGTCGATAGACTAAACGCTTGCCCATCTTCTTGCCCTTTGGTGTCAAAATGAATCCACGATATTTCTCATAAATTAAGTATTGATCTTTATCCAGTTTTTGGACCATTTTGGTAACCGAAGAGGAATGAACGTCCAATGCTTCCGCAATATCTGAAACCCGCGCGTATCCCTTATCCTGAATCAACCAATAAATCCGTTCAATGTAGTCTTCCATACTTGGAGTAGGCGACATCATGTCTCCCCCTAACCAAATCCCAATTTCACTGTTTCATCATACTATAACAGGTCGCAAAAAACAAGAAAATCCAAGTCCCTCGCCATATTCTGCATGATCTCGATTTATATCTTCCAATCCTTTATTTGTCTTTTAAAAAGCACCCTGAATCGGTATAATAAAAAGGAAGTGTTCTGGAGGGAAGCGTTCATATGGGATGGATATATGTAATCATTATTGCGGTTATTTATCTAGGCTACACGTTTGGCGCCAGGTGGATGCAGCGCAGGTATCTGACGACTTTAGACGAAGCAGATTTTCGCGCGAACTACCGAAAAGCGCAACTGATCGATGTACGGGAACCCGACGAGTTCAAGAACGGGCATATTCTCGGTGCAAGAAATATCCCGCTGACACAGATGAAAATGCGTAAGACGGAAATCCGTCATGATATGCCAATTTACCTGTATGACGGAAATGGAACCCGCAGTGCGAGAGCTGCAGCGGTTCTGAAGAGATTGGGTTTTAAAAATCTGTATCAATTGCAAGGCGGCTTCAAAAAATGGGATGGAAAAGTTAAGAGCGGTACCTGAAAGCGCGCATCGGATTTTGCGTGACAAAAGATACATAATTCATGAGCAAAAAAGACTCCTTTTTCAGGGAGTCTTTTTTATTCCAATTTTCCACTGGCTATTTGTGGATTCAATCAATGATTTTTCTGGTAACGCAAAACCGGTTTGCGCGCCGCGCGCGTCTCATCCATACGTTTGATGACCGTCTGATGCGGGGCTTCCTGCACGATTTCCGGATTATCCTCCGCTTCATGGGCAATATTCAGCAGATGATCGGCGAAGGCATCAAGTGTTTCTTTGGATTCCGTTTCCGTCGGTTCAATCATCATCGCTTCATCGACAAGCAGCGGAAAATAAATAGTCGGCGGATAATAGCCAAAATCCAGTAGCCGTTTGGCCATATCCAAGGTCCGAACACCGAGTGCTTTCTGACGGCTCCCGGACAGCACAAATTCGTGCTTGCAGAATTGTTTAAAAGGCGTATCGAAAGCAGTGCTTAACCGCTTCAGCAGGTAATTGGCATTGAGTACCGCATCTCTTGAAACCTGATTCAACCCTTTTCCGCCCATCGTCCGTATATAAGCGTAGGCTCGGACGTTAATTCCAAAATTTCCGTAAAAGGCTTTAACGCGCCCGATAGACTGTGGACGGTCCTCGTCAAGCCGATAGCTGCCGTTCTTATTCTTGATAATGAGCGGCTTGGGGAGAAAAGGAGCGAGTTCCTTTTTCACTCCGACCGGGCCCGATCCCGGTCCACCGCCGCCATGAGGTCCCGTAAAGGTTTTATGAAGATTCAGATGCACCACATCATAACCCATATCTCCTGGCCGCGTCATCCCCATTATCGCATTCATATTGGCTCCGTCATAATAGACTTTACCCCCTGCCGCGTGGATGATCTCGGCAATTTCCTGTATTTGTGTTTCAAAAAGGCCAAGTGTATTGGGATTGGTCAGCATGAAAGCCGCTACCCGGTCATCGGCGATACGGCGTAAATCCTCCAGATCGACTAACCCATTCGCATCTGATTTGACAGTCACCGGATCAAAACCGGCGACCGAGGCTGAGGCCGGATTGGTTCCATGAGCCGTGTCGGGAATAATGACTTTGGTCCGCTTGCTGTCTTGATTGGCTTCATGAAAAGCGCGAATGATCATCAGACCTGTCCATTCACCGTGAGCGCCAGCTGCCGGCTGTAGGGTCATCGCATCCATACCCGTTATTTCCTGCAGATTCTGTTGCAGGCGATAGAGAAGTTCTAATGCGCCTTGGACCGATTCGGGTTCCTGATAGGGATGAATTTTTGTCAAACCGTCCAGGCGGGCAAGCACTTCGTTGACCTTCGGATTATATTTCATCGTGCACGAACCGAGCGGATAAAAGCCATTATCTACACCAAAATTACGTCTGGACAGAGCCATATAATGTCTGACTAGCTGCAGCTCTGACACTTCAGGAAATTCAGGAGCCTCCTCACGAATATAGTCCGGCTCCAGCAGCTTATCTACTGCTTGTTTCGGAACATCCAACTCGCCGATGCTATAAGCCGTCCTTCCCGGTCGGGTCATTTCAAAAATAAGCGGCTGATTTTGATTAGCCATTGATCATCGCCCCCAATGCTTCCGTCAATTGATCGATCTCTGCCTTGCTGCGCATTTCAGTTACAGCGATCAGCATCTGTCCCTGCCGCTCTGCTGAAATTTTGCCTAAATCAAAGCCGCCGATAAATCCTTTTTTCAGCAATGCGTGATTGATCTCCGAAACTGGACGTCCGCATTGAATCACAAACTCATTAAAAAAAGATCCTGTTGTCGCCACGATAATCCCCGCCCGGCTCAATTGCTGACTAGCGTAGTGTGCTTTTTGCAGATTCTGTTCAGCGATCTCACGTATCCCGGCCTTTCCGAATGCCGTCATCGCTACCGAGGAGGCGAGGGCATTCAACGCTTGATTCGAGCAGATATTAGATGTCGCTTTGTCACGGCGAATATGCTGCTCACGAGCCTGAAGGGTCAATACATAGCCGCGCTGTCCCTCTTCATCGATCGTTTCGCCAACCAGTCTGCCCGGCACTTTTCGGACAAGCTTCTGCTTCACTGCAAAATAACCGCAATGCGGTCCACCGAACGAACTGCTGATACCCAACGGCTGACAATCTCCGATGACAATATCTGCATGAAACTGTCCAGGCGGAGTCAGAAGCCCAAGCGCCAACGGATCACTGGAAACAACGAACTCTGTTTTCCCTGAGGCGTGAACCAAGGCCTCAATTTGTTTTAAAGGTTCAATTTGTCCGTAAAAATTTGGATATTGGACAATTACACAGGCCGCTCCGCCATCTATCGAAGCCTCAAGGGCCTGCAGATCGATGACCCCGTTTTTTTCCGGAATCATGACCACTTCGAGATGTCGTCCATGGGCATAGGTCTGCAGCACTTCCCGATATTCCGGATGAACGGTTTCCGAAACGAGAATTCGCGTCTGCCGGGTAACCGCCGCGCTCAGCAAAGCGGCTTCTGCTAGCGCCGTCGAGCCGTCATACATGGAGGAATTGGCTACATCCATTCCAGTCAGCTCACAAATCAGCGTCTGAAATTCAAAAATAGCCTGAAGCTCCCCTTGTGAAACTTCTGCCTGATAGGGCGTATAGGCAGTATAGAATTCGCCGCGAGAGATCACGCTGTCAACGACGGAAGGAATATAATGATCATAGACACCCGCGCCCAGAAAAGAAGGATAGTCGGTCATACTTGTATTTTTTCTGGCCAGTCCATTGAAGAAGCGGATCAGTTCAGGTTCGGGCAGTGCCTTCTCAACAGCAAGTTCTCCCTTGAAGCGGATCGCTTCAGGTATATCACTGAACAGCTCTTCATCGCTCTTAATTCCGATTGTCTTCAGCATTTCCTGCCTGTCATCCTCAGTTACTGGCAAGTAGCGGAATTCCGCCATGTTTTTCTCCCCCTCAGGCTTTCTTATAAAATGGTGTTTTGATTACTTTCGCTTGCTTCCTTTTTCCGCGAATGTCGACTTCGACAAGTGTTCCCAATTTGCTGTAATCGATAGCCACCCATGCTAATCCCAGATTTTTGCCGAGCGTCGGTGACTGCGTACCTGTCGTGACTTCTCCGATTTTTTGCTCGCCGGCAAATACGGCATAATGAGTTCGCGGAATTGCCCGATCAATCATCTCGATGCCAACAATCCGGCGATGCAGTCCTGTTTGCTTCTGCTTGATTAAGGCCTGCTTCCCAACAAAGTCTTCATCGCTATTTAATTTGACCGCAAAGCCAATGCCTGCTTCCAGCGGTGAAATCGTCCGGCTCAGTTCCTGGCCGTAGAGCGGCAGCCGCGCTTCAAACCGCAGCGTATCTCTGGCGCCTAATCCACAAGGAACCAATCCCTCTTCTTTTCCTGCTTCTAATAAATCATCCCATATTTTGTGGGCCGATTCTGCCGCGCAGTATATCTCAAATCCGTCTTCCCCGGTATATCCCGTCCTTGAAACAAGAGCGGGCCTACCGTTCAGAAGGATATTTTCTTTAAAGGTAAAACGATCAATCGTTTGGAGACGCTCCGCTGCCAGTTTCTGCAGGATCGTTTCTGCTAAGGGACCCTGAATGGCCAGAAGCGCCATCTCTTCCGATCGATTGATCAGCTGCACGGAATCTAGGTCCAGATGACTGCGCAGCCAGTCAAAATCTTTTTCGATATTTGCCGCATTGACAACGAGCATATAGCGATTCTCCGCCAAATGGTAGATCAACAAATCATCCACTGTTCCGCCATCTTCATAACACATTGCAGTGTATAAGGCATCACCGATTTTCGCCTGCTTCACGTTATTGGTGACCATGCGCTGCAGAAACGGCTCAGCGTCTGTTCCCTCCAGAAAAAACTCGCCCATGTGGGAGACATCAAAGAGTCCCGCATGTGTTCTAACGGCCTGATGTTCCTGCTTAATCCCCGAGATTTGGACGGGAAGCAGATAACCGCCAAAGTCAATCAGCTTTGCACCTGCGCTTTGATAAAAATCATACAGCGGTGTCTTTTTTAACTCAGACATTTGCCCAATGTTCCCTCCTAATGAAGATGACTTCCGAGATAAGTAAACAAAAAAGGGCAGAGAAAACACATCCTGTGTTTTCTCTGTCCTTAGACCTGAAAGTTTATCGCTTAAATCTCTCTTTTCTATTAAGCGGTATCCCCTTTGGTGGCTGATTTAAGAAAGCTGCCCGAGGGCTTTGATCCGATTCAGCACTCTCCAGAGGTGCGTCCGTCACAAGTCTTTTTGCCTGAGAGATTCACTCTTCGTTTGCTCCTTCGGCCACGCAAAATCTGCGTTTTCTCCCCATGACGTCATCCGCAATCCATTCAATTGGCATCGCTTGTTTAACTCATCTCAAATTCGCATATACTAACAATAATTATCCTACCATTTTAGCAGGCAAACAGGCAATACTTCCGTTCACAAAATTTTAACAAACGGCGAGGATGTTCGAATATGGAACCGATAATTCAATTTGATCGATCATGGGAAGAAGAATTTTCTAAACGTATTTCAGCAGATGGTCCTTGGGCGAAACCGGAGCTATTCTCCCTTGCCTATGAAGCTGAATGTGCCCGGCTGGTCCAGTCCTTTCACGGACTCATCGCTCCGAGCCAATTGCCCGAACTGCATTTACATCCGCACCAGATCGAAACGGCACGAATCGCTGTCGAAGAAATGCACGGCAAAGCCATTCTTGCGGACGAAGTCGGTCTGGGAAAAACGATTGAAGCAGGTCTGATTATCAAAGAATATATGATTCGCGGTCTGGCCAAGAAAATCTTGATCTTAGTCCCCGCCTCACTCGTTCTGCAATGGGTCAGCGAGCTGAATTCCAAATTCTCCATTCCTGCCGTTGCTCAGCGGAAGACCTATGTCTGGAGCCAATGCGACGTTGTCGTTTCATCGATAGATACGGCCAAACGTGAACCGCATCGCAGTCTCGTTTTGGATCAGAATTATGACTTGATTATCATTGATGAAGCCCATAAATTAAAGAATCATAAAACGAAAAACTATGAATTTGTTCAACTGTTAAAGAAAAAATTCTGTCTGCTGCTGACGGCTACACCGATCCAGAACCGACTGAGTGAAATTTTTTATCTTGTCTCCCTGCTTAAACCTGGTTATTTAGGAGATGCGAGCAGTTTTACAAAAAATTACCAAGAGGGTACCCGTTCAG
This sequence comes from Sporolactobacillus sp., assembly GCA_047718855.1. GTDB lineage: Bacteria > Bacillota > Bacilli > Bacillales > Sporolactobacillaceae > Sporolactobacillus. The sequence goes on from JBDNRY010000004.1 coordinate 38,486, forward strand.
TTAAAAATGAAGAAAAGCTCAAAGCGCTCGTCAATCAAGTGATGGTGCGCAACCGCCGCGAAGATACAAAACTGCAATGGCCGAACCGGATTATCACCTCATTGGATGTGGTTTATTCCCAAGCTGAGCGGGAATTTTATCAATCGCTCACCGGATTAAAGGATGCCGGGATTATCCAAGGGTTCACGCTGCTCACCTTGCAACGCGAGGCCTGCAGCAGCCGGGAAGCGGCTTTTCAGACGCTGAGCAAGATCTATAAACAACGATCGGAACCCCGCCACGAGCGGCTTTGGCATTCTATTTTTGAAAAAGTCAACGCCATTCAGCATAATGCTAAGGCGGAAAAGGCGCTTGAACTGATCAAACAAATTAATGATAAAGTAATCATTTTCACCGAATATCGCGCTTCACAATTATATCTGCAGTGGTTTCTCAAAAAAAATGATATTTCATCCGTCCCTTTCAGCGGTGGATTTAAGCGAAGCAAGAAAGACTGGATGCGCGCACTCTTTCAGAACCGCGTTCAGGTCTTAATCGCCACAGAAGCAGGCGGTGAAGGAATCAATCTGCAATTTGCCAGTCATATGATTAATTACGATCTGCCTTGGAATCCGATGCGAATCGAGCAACGCATCGGCCGTATTCATAGACTGGGCCAGAAAAATGATGTGCATATTTATAATCTTGCCATCCGCGGAACGGTTGAAGGTCACATTCTCAATCTGCTCTATAATAAAATCAATCTCTTTGAACAAGTGATTGGAGAGCTGGATGCCATTCTCGGACGGATTGATCTTCGGGATATTGATCGCCAGGTGAGTCGTATTTTTGAAGAATCCGAGTCCGATGGGGAACTGCGAATTAAGCTTGATAATCTAAGCCGTGTGATCAACTCCGAAAAACAGCAAATCGAAAGAAGTGAGACCGATGCAGCAAGCGGAAATCCATGATTATCTGATCCGTTTTTTCTCCGCTTCCGGCTGCACCCTTCTGCCCGCAAGTCGTCCAGGCAGCCCGATAAAAGTCAAATTGACAGAGAAAATGGATCAACTGCTAATGAATCGTCCATTCTATTGGCATTATATTAAACAAATAGGCGGTACCCCGGAAACCGCAACGCTTTTACTTAGAACAAACGATCAGAGCAAAGAAGGCGAGTTCCTACACTTTGGCGCGCCGCGGCTGCATCAAATTTTTGATACCGCTAAAAAGCTCGGCCCTTATATCCGCCTGTATCAGAAAATTCCCGAAGGACGAGCTTCTGCTCTCGAACCTTGGATCGGTATTAACATGAAGATCAGCTATCAATGTGACCTGAAAAAGGACCGCGTCAGTTCCATGGGCCTGCAGCTTATCAATGGGACGATGATTGAAGGCTTTCAAGAGATGCTTGGCAAATTAGATCTCAGTCCTAGGCTCCCAAATTATTTGTATACGCTTCGTCCTCTGATTACTGTGGAAAGCGGCATCAAGCGTATTGCTCGGCACATCGAAGACCGGCTGAAAGCAGAACCCATCGATTGGGCAAATGATGCCGGATCTCGCTGGATCCATGACCAGGAACTGCTGAACTCCTTTTATGAACATCAAGACCAAAAGCCAGAAAGTTATTTTCAGGAAAAGGAAGCCCTGAAACAACAGTATCAGCCCAGAATCGAGGCCAGTCTGATCAATGCCGGCCTCTTCTACCTGCAGTCTGCTTCATTTATTCCTCATTCCGAACTAGAGCCCGTTCACGATATGAAAAATTGGCAGAAGCACGGCTGAAAAAAGGCCGAGAACAAGACTGCCCACCAGCAGTAAAATCGTTGGCTGGAAATACGAAAGAATTTGTTCGGTCTTTTGTTCCATCCGGCTCATCACAGCCTCGCTGTATCGATAGAGGGCTTCACCGAGGATGCCATTAATCTCTCCTTGATGGATCACATCAACGAAATCAGGCAAATAATAAGGCCTATCTGCCATTAATTCTTCAAAGCTCTCCCCTTCCGACAAAGCCGCGCTCAGCCGGGAAGCCTCCGAGTTAAGAAAAGCAGTGGATCCGCTTTCCTTGAGTGCTTCAACCGACTGCCGGACGGAGAGGCCTGATCGAATCATACTCCCGATGTGAAAGGCCGTTTTATGCGTCAGATAGTGCCGCAAATAGCGGCCCGCAAGCGGAATGCGGACAGCCATTCGGATTTGCCGTTCCTGTGGCAATCTCCGCAGGATCAGGAAAATAAAGGTCGACAGAATGATCAGAATGAGAAAGAGCAGGAAAAAGTCGTTCATATGTCCGGAACAAAAGAGCAAGATCCGCGTGATCAGCGGCAATTGCAGAGATAGGGATTGATACAGCTTCAGAAAATTAGGCAGCAGAAAATGTCCGATAGTATAAAGCATTAGCAAAAGCATCCAGATCAAGAGAAGCGGATAGCGCATCAACCGCTGGAGTCTTGTTTTATTTTCCTCCCGCCTTCTCATCATCTCACCGCTTTCAATTAATCCCTTGGGCAGATTGCCGCTGACTTCGGAAAAATAGATTGAGCTGACCACATCTATCGGAAAATGGAAACTTTTCAATAAATCATGAAAAGCGATGCCCTCCTCCAATCCAGCAATCATTCGTTCCAGCGTTTCCTGGATCACCGGTTTACGCCGATAGGTCTGGAGCCGGATCGCTTGCAACAACGGATAACCATCCTTGAGGCACTTCCCCAAATGAACCAGAAAATCGGCCTGATCGCTCTTAGTCCAGCTTTTTCTGATGAACATGGTTCGATTCGCCTCTTCTCCATATATCTCCGGCGATCCAGCCGCGGGCAACACCTTCCTCAATATAATCCTCAATCGTTTTGTAGCCCGAGTGAAAATGGCTGTGTTCAGATGTGGACAGGCAATCATGCAGGGACATTCCCGCTAAAATCTCAAATAAGCCGGTCCGCTTGGGGTGGTGCCGATTGGCACAGTCTGGGGCACATATCGATCCACAAATTGGGCACTGGATCGAGACTAAGCGTTCGGTGATGACGCCAACCAATGTCTCTCTCAAATCAAAGCGTGAAATTCCAAGTTCAGCCATCCGTTGAATCGTACTGACCGCGTGCGCGGCGTGCACTGTCGAGAGAACGAGATGGCCGCTGAGTGCCGCTTTGAGTGCGATTCGCGCCGTTTCTTCATCTCTTATTTCCCCAATCATCACAATATCCGGATCGTGGCGAAGAAGGGCCTTAAAGCCCAGAGCGTAAGTAAAATTGGCTTTTTCATTCACTTCCATTTGGACAAAAGCGTCATTTTTCTTTTCAATCGGATCCTCAAGCGTAATAATACGGGCGTGGTACCGCTTTTGCAGTGCCGCAAGCATTGTATAAAGCGTTGTCGTCTTTCCTGATCCAGTCGGCCCGGAAATAAGAATCAGACCATTTTCATAATTTAGCAGACGCTCCAGTCCCTTGACGGGCTCATCAAAGACAGAAAGATCCTCAAGGCTTAAATTTTTATTTTGGGGGAGTAAACGAATGACCATGCTCTCGTCATTTGGGGTGGGTAATGTGGAAAAACGTAAGGAAACGGGATGATGCTCGAGAACCTCAAGCATGGCACTGCTCTGTGGCAATCGCCTTTCACCAATATCCATGCCGGATAAAAATTTAAAATGGTTAATCATCCGCGTCGCCTCCTGATTCGGAACAATGGCCATCTCATAGAGATAACCATGAATTCTCAATTCAATCAGCGTATCTTCTTGTCTGGGAATAAAATGAATATCCGATGCTTCCGCACGATAGGCATCCTCCAGGAGTTCCTGGCAGCGTTCACTGATTTCTTCTTTTGCTTCCAAACTGACACCCTCTCCCTTTTCGCTAATAAAATTATTCTTCATTTCGAATACAGGGGGGAGAATACAGAGTGAAACTGGGAAATACATAATTATGATTTCGTCAGGATTCGATAAAACTCCTTCTTTTAGTCATTATTTTTTTTTACAAAGTAAAAAGCAGAGCGGATTCCCGATGAACCCGTCTCTGCTTGCCAGCCATCTCTTTTCTGCGGTTATTCTTTTGAATCAATCAACATCAAAAGATACGGAGCCAAGGCCCTGATCAAAAACGGCTTCATAGTGGCCGCGCATCAACTTCTTCGGTAGACAAAATGTCCCCGAAGAGATCGTTGTTCCTTCGCCGAGTACCTTTCCTTCCTGAGCCAGTTTTTGCACCAACCAGTGCAGGGCATGCAGCGGATTACCTAGAACCTCCGAGGAAACGCCTTCGGCAACCGCTTCGCCGTCTCGCGTGGCGCGCGCATGAATATTCGCCAACTGTCCGGCTTCCAATTTGGCCGCCGGTGGTCCGACAACCACTCTGCCGCACACGGCACTATCGGAAATCACCAGTTCGAGCGGCAAACTTGGGAACCAATCTTTGAAACGCGAATCAGGGATTTCAACTCCCGGAGCCAGTTCTGTCTTCTCCAGAAGAGCCTGCTGATCATCTTCGGGCAATAAATCTTCGAGCACCGTAAATTCCAATTCAAGTTCCAGAAGCGGTTCATTGAGTTCGCTGCGATCGATTCTCGCCCCGTCTTTCAGTACACTCGAAGCAACAATCTGACCGTATAAAGGCGAGTCTGCATGGAATAAATCCTGTGTAGCCTGACTTGTCAAGCTGATTTTATAACCGCGGATTCGTTCATCCTTGGCTTGATTGAACGCGTGCTGAATCTCATATGCTTTTTGCTGGTTCAGTGCATCTCGCTCAACCTCTTGCCAAACAATCGGCTCCTTATCGCGATAAGCCCGATACAGGGTTTCCGATAACTCTTCTTCTACTCGCTTCATCCTTAATGCCCTCTTTATCTGTTTAGAATTTTTTGTTTAGTGACAATTATAGCTCTGTTGAAAGCCTTGTCAACAACCATTTTCTAAAAAAAGGAAAAAAATAAACACTCAATGATCGACTTCGAGAAGTCCTCTTGAGTGATTTTTTTAAAATTTATTTTAAGATCAGGGCAGATGTCGAATCCCCGCCAAGGCGATTCTTGTTCACGCCTTAGCCGCTGACTGCCTTTCTCTCTCTTTCTTTTTCGGAAGAATCCCTAACGGATTCAGCAATCTTCGCTAATTCATCATGATGATAACCAACGACCAAATGCGTACCATCGGTCAAGATCGGCCGTTTTAAGAGTTTAGGTTCATCAGAGAGTAATTTTAAAGCCCGGCTTAACGGCATGGACTCAATATCGACATCAAGCTCTTTAAATTCCTTGCTTCTTTTCGCAATAATGTCTTCAACGCCAGATTTAGACAGCTTCAAGAGTTCCATTAATTCCCGTACATTTGGGCGATCCCGGAACAGATGCCGTTCTTCAAAATGAATCTCGTGTGCCTGCAGCCACCCTTTCGTTTTACGGCAAGATGTGCAACTGGGGTACGTGTAGAACACTAATTTTCTCATCCATTTACCTCCTCTTGCTGTTTATTCTTTTAATTCCCGCAACAAGAGAAAAAGAAACGCTTTTCCGACAAAAAAGTGAATTTTTTTGAGAAAGGTAAAAAAAGAGGGAACATTGTCTAATTAAGAGTTGACGAAACAGAAATGCTTAATAGCCGAGTTCCCGGTCAACCACATTCTCGAGATTCTCTCCTTGAGCAAAATTTTTCAAATTTTTGGTAAGAAGAGAAAGATGTCTCTCCAATCTTCCAGGACTTAATCCGAGCGAATGGGAGGTAATCAATACGTTGTCAAAGGTCCAGAGTAGATTCTCTGGCGGCAGAGGTTCGACAGCAGTCACATCAAGAGCTGCTCCTCCCAGTCGCCCGGATCTCAGCGCGTCGATGAGATCTTTTTCGACAACCGATTGTCCTCTGCCAACATTGATAAAAACGGAACCCGGCTTGAAGCTGTCGAAAACCTTCTTCTGGAACAAATCGGCGGTTTCTTCTGTCAGTGGCAAAACATTAATTACAAAATCACTTTTTTCAAGAGCTTCGGTCATGTTATCCAAACTAAAAAGTTGATCAATATTTTCAGGAATTTCTCCAATCGAGCGCTTGACCCCCAGAACATGGGCACCAAACGCATGAAGCCTTTTCGCCGCTGCGCGCCCAATATTGCCCAGGCCAATAATCGTAGCCGTCGATCCCTCCACTTGACGAACCTCTTCAAGCATTCTCCACTCATGATTCGCCGTCTGCCGGGCATATTGCGGAATCTGCCTCGTGAAAGCAAGCACGAGCGCAAGAATATGCTCAGAACCTGAGACATTATACACACCCTTTGAATTTGTCACAATCACATCTGGCGCGATTTTGGGGTTTTTTGTAAAATGATTTGCCCCGGCACTCGGAAGCTGAATCCAGCGCAGAGACTTCATCTGCTCCAGTGTCTGATCAGATGGCCACCCAACATATGCTTCTGCGCGGCTTAAATCTTCAGTTGTACTCTCGTCCATGGTATAAAAATGATAGCTATCTTGGAAATTTTCCTTTAATTGTTTCCACGCCGCATCGGGCAAACGGAATTCATCAGTAAAACCGAAAATAATTTTCTTCATAGCAGCTTCAGACCCTTCTCTCGTCATATCCAACCTCGTTTGTGCTTCCTGACTAAAAAACGAGAACAAATTAAGTATAATTTATTCACTCTCAAGGAATCCAGAAAAACGCTTGTCCGAATCGAAAGACTGTTTTTTTTCTCCCATCAGTCAAAAAAAGTGCAAAAGAGAAGACCCCTTTTGCACTTCTATTTGATCAATTAATCTTCAAGAGTGGACAAATCTCCTGTTGGCAAATTCAACTCCCAAGCTTTCAAGACCCGGCGCATGATTTTACCGCTCCGTGTTTTCGGTAATTTTTGTTTAAAATCAATTTGTCTCGGTGCGGCGTGTGCGGCAAGGCCATTCTTTACAAAATGATAGATTTCCTGTTTCAAATCATCAGTGGCTTCAAAGCCATCCCGCAGAGAGATAAAAGCTTTGATGATTTCGCCGCGAATGGGGTCGGGAATACCGATCACACCCGCTTCCGAGACGGCAGGGTGTTCGACGAGCTTGCTTTCCACTTCAAACGGACCGATCCGCTCCCCGCTCGTCATAATCACATCGTCGACTCTTCCTTGAAACCAGAAATAGCCTTCCTCATCCTTATAGGCGGAATCCCCAGAGACATACCAGCCTTCTTTTGTAAAATAAGTTTCATATTTTTCCTTATTATTCCAAATCATATGCATCATTGACGGCCAGCCTTTTTTTATCGCCAGATTGCCCATTGTATTCGGGGGCAGTTCTTTGCCGTCATCATCGAGAATGGCCGCGACAATACCCGGAAGCGGCTTGCCCATGGATCCCGCTTTGATTTCCATTGAAGGGACGTTGCAAATCATATGCCCGCCCGTTTCGGTCATCCACCAGGTATCATGAATCCGGCGATGGAAGGCTTCCCAGCCCCATTTGATCACTTCCGGATTCAAGGGCTCACCAACACTGAGCACATGACGCAGGGTCGAGAAATCATAGCAATCAGCAAGTGCCTTTCCCGCACTCATCAGCATTCGGAATGCGGTCGGGGCACTATACCAAATCGTTACTTGATTCTTTTCAATCGTCTGATACCAATCCTCCGCACTGAATCTTCCCCCGCGGACAACATTGGTGATCCCATTTAACCAAGGTGCGAATACGCCATAGGAGGTTCCGGTGACCCAGCCCGGATCGGCCGTGCACCAGTAAACATCATCCTCTTTAAAATCCAGCACCCATTTTCCGGTCTGCGCATGCTGAATCATTGCCTGATGGACATGGAGCACGCCCTTTGGTTTCCCGGTCGAACCGGATGTATAATGCAAAATCATCCCATCTTCTCTCTTCATCCACTCGATTGGGAAGTCTTCCTTAGCTGTTGACATCGCCTGCTGATAATCAATATACAATTGATCATTTCTGCTTTTGCCGCCGACTAAGAGAATATGTTGCAAATGCGGCAAATCGTTAAGGGGTACGCGTTTAAGCAGTTCAGGAGTCGTGCACAGCACCTTTGCCTCACTGTCAGCCAGACGATCCCGCACCGCGTCTTCCATGAAGGCTTCAAACAACGGCCCGACAATTGCCCCCGCCTTAATGATGCCCAGAAAGAGAATATAGAGCTCAGGTGATCGAGGCATGAATAGGAAGACGCGATCACCCTTTACGATATTTGCCTTCTCCTTTAAAACATTTGCCGCCTGATTTGAAAATATTTTAAGATCAGAAAAAGTATAAGATTCATCACGATCGGGGTCAGAGTAGTGCAAAGCGATTTTATCGCCTTTTCCAGCATCAACATGACGATCAATCATCTCATAGGCGGCATTGATTTTACCCGTTTGATACCAGCTGAATTGTTTTTCCGCTTGCTTCCAAGTAAAAGATTGACGCATTTTTTCAATATCATCAAGAACGTGGGTACCCGGTTCGGCCGGTAAACGAAAACTGTTCAACATGATAATTCCCCCAGTCGAAAATATTGTCACAGAATTGTCAATTTTAAGCGCTTACATCATTATATGATCGATAGCCTCTTTTAGCAAATTGGAGCTCTGCGCTATGAACAGGGCCTCGGTTTAAGGTTCCGTAGACGACCATAATCAGCTAGGATGGCGTACTCGTCTCAAATTTTTTCTGATTCTTACGGCAATATCCCTTAAAATAAAAAAAAACACCCGATAAAACAGGGTGATAATGATTAATTTTCATATTCTTGTTCAGTTTTCCGGACAGCCACTCCATTACTCTGTTTTCTGCGTTTCTAGTGGAAACCATCCCGTTGGCTTGGTAATGATCCGCCATAAGCGGTCGGGGACAATCAAATCACTTTGCCGGCTCGGATCCAATCGATCGAGAATCTGATCGGTTTTCCCCTCTTTAATTTTTTGCGTCCAATCCGGATCGATTATAGCCTCGCGCCCGATGGCAATCAAATCCGCTCCATCATTTAATCCGGCGACTGCCTGCTCCGGCTGCTGCACGCCGCCAACAGCGATCAAAGGCACGCGTTTGCCGATATGTTCCGCCAGGAGATGAACATTGGTTTTACCGCCTTTTTCTTCACCACTCGGCATCGTGGTCATGTCCGGCTGAGAAACATGCAAATAGTGAACTCCGCGCTCAATCAGGCCATCCACTAAATGGAAAGTTTCATGAATCGAATAGCCCTTAAACCGATGAATTTCTTCTGGCGAGAAACGATAGCCCACAATGAACGAAGGGGAGGCTTCAGCTTTTGCCACAGACTGAACCTCTTCCAAAACGGCGAACGGGAATCGCAGCCGTTTCTCCAAGCTGCCTCCCCACTTATCCTGACGGACATTAAAATGTGCCGAAACAAATTGCTGAATGAGATAGTGATTGGCTCCGTGGATTTCAACACCATCAAAACCGGCACGAATGGCCTGCCGCGTCGCGTAACCAAATTCTTTAATCACCGTCTCGATCTCCTCTTCAGTCATTGCTGCGGCAACGCGAGCCGGATTGGAGAAAGAAGGCACAGCACTTGCACTGATCGGCTGATTATAGAGAACAAGATGATCCTCGACCTCACTGCCTCCATGCTGAATCTGCAGAATGGCTTTACTTCCTGCTGATTTCATCGCATCAGCCAGCTTCTTCAACCGTGGCAACACGGCATCACTATAGGCTGTAAACTGATGATCGAAGGCAAGACCTGTCGGCGAGACCGCAATACATGCGGAAATAAATAATCCGGCAAATGCGTTACGCCGCTGATAATAAGCCAGTTCTTGATCAGAAACGGTGCCGTTATCATTCGCCGACCACGTGGTCATCGGCGCAATAGCTAGCCGATTTTCCAATTCGACACCATTAGGCAGGGTTAGAGGTTCAAATAAAGCACGATAATCTGTCATTTTCATTCTTCCTTCTTTCATTCAAAACAATGTCTATCAATCAGTATAGATGAAAATACCATTTTTGAATAATAATAGAGTTTCCAAAGACTTAGAGCTCGATGTCAAGCTCAATCGGGCAATGATCCGAACCCAAAACAGTGTCCAGGATGGCAGCACCCGAGATCTTTTTGTTTATCCGATTAGAAACGACAAAATAATCAATCCGCCAGCCGATATTCCGTGCTCGCGCATTTAACCGATAAGACCACCAAGAATAGGCATCCTTAACCTCAGGGTGCAGATAGCGGAAACTGTCTGTAAAGCCTTGATCCAGCAATTGCGTAAAATCCGTTCTTTCCTGAATGGTAAATCCGGAATTTTTTTCGTTATTTTTCGGATAACGCAAATCAATCGCCTGATGAGCGACATTTAAATCCCCGCAAAAAATAACCGGTTTTAACTGATCCAGACTTTTAATATAACGGGTAAAAGCCGCACCCCATTCCATTCGATAATCCAAGCGGCTCAGATCGCGCTTCGAATTAGGCGTATAGCAGGTCAGCAGATAATAATCTCCGAATTCGAGCGTAATCAATCGGCCTTCTTGATCGAACGCTTCGAGACCCATTCCATAACTTACTTTTTCGGGTTGTTGCCGTGTAAAAATCGCTGTTCCAGAATACCCTTTTCTCACCGCATGATTCCAATATTGAAAATAATCGGGTGTGTCAAAGTCGATTTGATCGGCCTGTAATTTGGTCTCCTGCACGCAGCATACATCGGCATTCTGAGCGATCATCCATTGGTAGACATCCATTTTCCGCTGTAAAGCACGAAATCCGTTTACATTCCATGAAATCAGTTTCACTTCTTCAACGCTCCGCTAAAATTTTTTTGATCGAGAAAGAACTCTCAAAAACAAGCATCAAGAAGAAAAATGATGCTTGTTTTAGCGTTTTTTTCTTATTTTTCATTGAATTTTTCGGAATAACTGTTTAAAAGCCGGAATTTGGAATTCCAGACTTCCTGCGACAAATCGACAAAATAATTATGCGGATTCTCGAAACGCAGAACCTCGCCCCATTGCCGCTCGAGCTGTTGCTTACCAAAATCCCTAATCTGCAGAACCTTCAGGCTGTTGTAGACAAGCCGGCCATGGTCGAAAATCTTTTTCCGCAAGCGTTCCAGTTTATAACGCTTCAATGTTTTCTTCTTCCAGGTAAAGACCGGGTCAAAAAGGGTCAGCGGCCGGCTCTCATCCAATTCTTCGTCATAATTGCAAATGAGATCGGCAATCGCTTTATCGGCATCTTTTTCGTAGACACGATAGATTTTCTTGAATCCCGGATTGGTAATCTTTTCTTCATTTTCACTGATCTTTATCCGTGGAACGATCCGTCCATTCTTTTCCACCGCCACGAGCTTGTAGACGCCACCAAAAACAGGCTCAGACTTAGCCGTAATCAGTCGCTCACCGACTCCGAATGAATTAATTTGCGCCCCCTCAGCAAGCACATCCTTAATAATATGTTCATCGAGGGAATTGGAGATGACAATCGATGTCTTCGGGAAGCCCGCATCATCGAGTGCCTTGCGTACAAGCGTCGTCAGATAAGTGATATCGCCGGAATCAATTCGGATGCCCAGCGGCTCATGTCCCTGTTTCCTTAATTCTTTAAAAACGGTAATCGCATTCGGCAGTCCGGATTTTAATACATTGTATGTATCGATCAAGACGAGGCATTGATCCGGATAAGCCCGTGCCCATGCACGAAAAGCCTCCAATTCACTGTCGAAGAGCTGAACCCAGCTATGGGCCATTGTCCCTGAAACTGGAATATCAAACATCATACCAGCCAGTGTGTTGGCTGTCGCTGAACAGCCACCAATAACAGCGGCTCTTGCTCCGTAAATCGCTCCATCATAGCCTTGAGCACGTCTGGAACCGAATTCCATCACCGGACGTGTTCCCGCCACTCGGCAAATTCTGCTTGCTTTCGTGGCGATTAATGTCTGATGATTAATCGTAACGAGTACCATGGTCTCGAGTAATTGCGCCTGAATGGCCGGCCCGCGAACAGTAACGAGTGGTTCATTTGGAAAAACAGGATACCCCTCAGGAATCGCCCAGACATCACAGGTAAATTTAAAATTTTCCAGATAATTGATAAATTGCTCAGAAAAGGTCTTCAGCGAGCGCAAATAATTAATATCATCTTTCGTAAAACGAAGATTCTGCAAATATTCAATCAGTTGATCGACGCCAGCCATCACACAATAGCCGCCGCCATCCGGCACTCTGCGGAAATACATATCAAAATAGACGATTTGGTCGCCCACGCCTTCTTCAAGATAACTATTTCCCATTGTGAGTTCATAGAAATCGACCAACATGGTCAGATCTCTGTCATTCCTCACATCAAACCTTGATTCCATGATCCCGTTTCCTCCAATTATACAAGCGATAAAGAGAGCCTTAGATCCTCTATCTCATTCTTAATGTCTTTATTTTAATCTTGATTAGCGGACTGTTCAAATCTAATTTCCAATTGTATCTGTATTTTTTACGCTGAATGAACAATTCCGTTGACTTCGATCGGATCGATTGCTATTTATTCCACTTTACTGAAGCTGGCAACGTCTCATCTAACTCCTCTGAGGATTGATCTTCGAGCCCCAACCGTTTCTCAAAGAAATGCTGGCTGAATCCTGCCGGATGATCACGCACGACTCCAAATTCGTTGAATCCCTGTTTCTTATAGAACTCCGGAGCCTGAAAACTGAAAGTATCAAGTAGAATGAGACGGCAATCTTTTTCTCTGGCCCGCTTCTCAGCCATTTGCAGCAGCTGCCGGCCAAATCCCTTCCCTCGCGAATCTTCTTCAATCCATAGAAAATCAATGTGAAGATGGTGCCAATAAATTTCACCGCTCAAACCGCCGACCTTGTGACCACTTTCATCTTGAATCAGCAAATTCATCTGCTCGACTGGTGTTTTAATCTGATCAGACAGACATCCAGCATTAAAATGGACAACTTGACTGCGCAGAAATGCAGCGCATTCACTATCATTCCATCGTTCAATGACATACATCTGCTTCCCTCCCATCCGAATTCCCGGCAAGTGTCTTTCCGGGCATGACTTCTGTCCAAGTTCCCCATCTGCATATTGTTGATTATAGCATTCTGTTTTTCCCCAGTCGCCTCTGGCTTATTTGAAATGAGCTGAAAAACAGAATTTTCCCCAAATTGAACGTGCAAAAGTATCCGTACTTCATGGACCTGTTCCATCGTCAGTACACGAAAAATCGTTTATAATGATTAAGAATATCATTTCTATTTAAATAATATCCCGGAGGCTTTGGCCATGATTAAATTAATTGCCATTGATTTGGACGGAACATTGCTTAATCCGCAAAAAGAGGTTTCAGAACATACTCGAGACATCTTGATTCAGGCAAAAGAAAAAGGAGTTCGAATTGTTCTCTGCTCCGGCCGACCGCTGCCACGCATCCAGCATAGTCTAGATGTTCTTAAGCTGCAGGGACCGGATGATTATGCCATTACTTATAATGGCGGACTGGTCCAGAATATCGGCACTGGAAAGATTCTCTATGAACGGACATTGACAAAACAGGATATCAAAAAGCTTTTTGACTTAAGCCGGCTGCTTAACGTCCCGATGAACTTTCTCGATTTAAGTACGGTTTATTGTCCACCTTATCCGTCAAACCGCCCGTCCCGCTACCAGGAGGTCATTGAAAATGTTCCTTTCCAGAATGTCGACATTGACGCTCTTCCAGAGGACACTAAAATAAATAAGGTTGTCTACTGTATCGATCAGGAGATTCTTGACCAAGCGATCACCCAGATACCTGATGACTTTTATGATCATTATAATTTCATGAAATCCAGCCCGATTCTTCTGGAGATGGTTCATCCAGAAGTCGATAAAAGCAACGGTCTGCGTGCGCTTGGCGAAAGTCTCGGAATCCTCCCTGATGAGATGATGACCCTCGGTGATCAGGAAAATGATTTAGGGATGATTCGTTTCGCCGGAATGGGAATTGCCATGGGCAATGCGATTGATTCCGTCAAACAAGCCAGCCGTTTTATTACAAAAACCAACGCGGAAGACGGCGTTGCCTTTGCTGTCGAAAAATTTATTCTATAAATCTTTTCCAAATCATTTCCGGAAAAGTTTGTAAAGTGTAATGGAGAGAAATCAGTGAAAAAAATACTTGTTCTGGCAACAGGCGGAACGATCGCATCGACAAACCAGGAAAAAGGTCTGGCCCCCGGCCTAAGCATTGATCAGCTGGCCGGTTATTTTAATGCGTGCACGAAACAGGCGATCATTGATTTTAAAATACTCATGAATAAAGACAGCACGAATATGCAGCCTGAAGACTGGCTGACCATTGCTCGAGAAATCAAGGCCCATCATTTAGAGTATGCCAGCTTCATTATTACCCATGGGACAGATACGATGGCATTTTCGGCAGCCGCTCTATCCTACCTCCTGCATGATTTGAACAATACAATCGTTATTACCGGTTCTCAGGTGCCAATCAGCTTCAAAAAAACGGATGCCCGAAAAAATATCCAAGATGCGTTGACATTTGCAGAAAAAGCTGAACTGCCCGGTGTTTTTGTGATCTTCGATGGAAGAGCGATCATTGGCACGCGTGCTGTCAAGATGCGAACGAAAAGCTATGATGCCTTTGAAAGTATCAATTTTCCTTATGTTGCCAGCATTAATAACGGACAGATTCAGTGGCACGTACGGCTGGAGAAGACAAATTTGGCGCTCAAGAGCTCAATAAAATTATGCCCGGATGTTTTTCTTTTGCGCATCTTTCCCGGCTTCTCTCCGCAATTCTTCGACTTTCTGATGGCAAGCACCCGTGGGGTAATTATCGAGAGTTTCGGAAATGGCGGCCTGCCTTTCGGGAAAAGAGATCTCGTATCGAAGGTTGCCCAGCTCACGGAGCGCGGCATTCCAGTCGTTATCACCACGCAATGCCTGGAAGAAGGCCAGAATATGGATCTTTACGAAGTGGGCAAACGCGTTGCCGAGGCGGGGGGCATAACTGCTGGTGATATGAATACCGAGGCAATTGTCGCCAAATTAATGTGGATTCTCGCTCAAACCGATGATCTGAATCAAATCAGACAATGGATGCAGACACCCATCGAGCATGATTTAAATTATGTCTAAATGAAAGTACCCGCTAAAGAGAGGTTCAGCGGGTACTTTCTGTCAAACAAATGGCGGCAAAGCCATTTACTGCTCCCCCAAATCTGAATTCTGCTGAGAGATAGTCACTTGCCCGCGATTGTGAATAAACTGCTATGAGCGTCCAAATCCAGAATGGGATGTCAGTAGCGAGGCGGGAAGCAAATGAATCAGGAAGAACTGACCGGAAATATTGGCCATTTTTCATTCATGCTTGGAAAAATAATAAATGCTATTGGGCAGACACCTATCGAAGGTTTGGATGAAGATCTTCAGGCGACGATCCTTCTCTATGGCAGCCTTGTCCAAGTAGCTGCCGGCTCCCTGCTGATTGATTTTTTTACCGATAATCCAACCGCTCAATTAGGAATAGATCTGACTATCATCGGTTACGGAACCCTTGTTTTTGGGTTCATCCGTTCCGAAGATGATCCTAGAAGGCTGACCGTCCAGGCTCGTTCAGGCAACCTCAAAGAAACACTCGGCAATGTGGTGCTCCTCAGCGATCCGGAAATCCAGCAAAAATTTTACTGGGTTATTGGAGCGATCATCATTTGCTTGGCTAATCTTCTTCAGGCCCTTGGGCGAAGCGAGATTCTGAGTCAACCTGGTGATCCGGCGCTGTTCAATAAATCGGTCACACGCGGCAGCTGGATGGAAGCCCTCGGCTCGGCGATCATCATGTTCGGCTATCTCTACGAAACGACAACAGGAAAGGATCGGTGCTATCCGTTTCCCCCTCCAGCTTATACTGCCGGAAAATGGCCAGAACGGCATGCCCATTCTCCACATGGGAATCCTTTCCTTGACAATTCCCATTTTTAATCAAAAACCTTGTGCTATTCTGAAATAGCATCAAGATAACAGCGGGAGAATGATTTTGACTGTTGTCCCTTTATTTTCAATGCTAGAAATAGTCACCGATCCCTTATGCGACTCAATAATTTTTCCACTAACCATGAAGCCAAGTCCCGTGCCGTTTTCCTTTGTTGTAAAAAAAGGATGACCAATTTTAACAAGAATCTCTTCCGGAATACCCACACCTTGGTCAGAAAAGACAATGGCAATCCTTTTATCTGTCATCCACTGCACCTCAATTCGCAGTGTCCCGCCTCTTGGCATCGCCTCGATGGCATTCTTTATGTAGTTAATAAATGCCTGTTTGAGTTGATTTTTATCACAATTAATATAAGCAATTTCTGTATAATAATCGAAAACAATCCGAACATTGTTCAATTGAGCCTGCGGTTTTAAAAGCAAAATAATTCCTTCTAGCAGATTGATGACGTTCTCAGGCTGAAAAAAAGAATATTTGGGTTGTGACAAGGACAGCAATTCTCCAAGTATTTTTTCAATCCGATCAACTTCTGAGCGAATCACAAAGAAATAATTTTTGTCTACCTGATTCGTTTTTTCGAGCAATTGAGCAAAACCCTTGATCGAAGTTATTGGCTGAAGCAATTCCCGTGCCACTCCTTCAGCCAGTTCACCAACAACAGAGAGCTTTTCCGTCTGAAGTAGCAGGTTCATTGTTTGCTTGGCAACCGTATTATCTCTTAGAATAACGGCTCTGCCCTTGATTTGGTGTTGATCATCGAACAGCGGGAAACTGGAGGAAAGAACATCGACAAGTGTTCCATCTTTCTTTAGCCGCTGCGTTTCATAACTTTGGACCGATTCCCCAAGTCTAACAAAACTCCTGTCTCTGAGAATTTCAAATTTCCTATCTTCAGGAACAAATGACAATTCCGAATTGGATCGCCCGATTACATCTTCTTTTGTCCATTGAAAAAATTGGGTATACGCATCATTCGGCAATAAGACACGATCCTCTTTATCCAAAATAAGAATCGGATCGGGCTGACGCCTAATTAAGGATTCCAGATGACTTTGCGCCTTCTCGACATTCTTCTGCGGGGCTACCGCAGGCACACGAAACAGAGGTTTATATCTCTGCGACTGATAATACAAACTTGAGCGAACGAAATTGTCATCGGTCATAAAAAATTTATTGTATTGTTTTAGGCGATTCTGTGCAGAAGCCGAAAAATCATTAGCCTGAAAAGCAAACACCGACCAGTGGTGTATATATTTTCTTGTTTTTTCACTCGTACACAAGGCACAGAGATCGAAAATACACTCTTCATCAATCGGAGGCACACCAATCCACAGACTGAAACAGCCAAATCGATTGTATAGAATTTCGAGTTGTTTTCTTAAGTGTTGAAGCGATCTTTCGGATTGGGTACTCTCTCTTAATTCGGAATCATTTAAAATATCGAAGAATTGAAGAAACGATAATTGCTCGCTTTTCAATGCTCCCCGCAATTTGGCAAGGATGGCTTGATAATGGGTTTTTGTATCCATGAGAACCAGCCGTGTATGTCCCTCGAAACAGATACTCAGAGCATCAAGAACCTGATCGAGATAAATGGCTTCTTTTTCATAAGCATAAAGAATACTCGCATAATCGATAGACGGAGAAAGCTGGGTTAATTGAGATAATTCATGTTTCATTTTTTGCCTCTCTACTGACCATTTTTGGCATTCTGCCATCTCCTGATGTTGAGACAAATTCACTCACACTTTATTCTTCGATTCCGCACAAAGCGAGCACGGAAGATGCACTTCTACGGTCGTCCCTTTGCCTTTTCGGCTGAAAAAATGGAGCGTTCCATGATGACTTTTGATAATTTCCCTGCTCACCATGAATCCTAGTCCCGTCCCTTTTTCTTTTGTCGTAAAAAACGGTTCCCCTATCCTATTGAATATTTTTTCGGAGATCCCTGATCCTCGATCGATAAACTGTATGAGTAATTCCTCAGGAAGCAGTTTGACGCAAACCGTGATTGTTCCACCCTTAGACGTCGCCTCGATCGCATTTTTAATCAGGTTGATAAACACTTGCTTTAATTGATTCTTGTCACAAAGTAGAAGGATCGATTTTATGTCGCAATCTACCCTTAAATCAATCTTGTCAATGCTGGCCTGCCCTTTCATCAGTGTGACAGCATCATTGACTATTTTAATCAAATTCTGCTTTTGAAAATTTGGCGTCTGAGGCTTCGCAAGCAGCAATAACTCGTTCAGAATCGTTTCAACCCGCTCAATCTCCGAACCCATAATATCAATATAGGTATTATTTTTACTCTCTCCATATTTCAGCAGCTGAAGAAAGCCTTTAATCGCCGTAATGGGATTACGGATTTCATGGGCAATTCCGGCAGCAAGCTCACCGGCTACAGAAAGCTTCTCTGTTTTGATGAGCATTTCCTTTGCTCTCTTCGCAGTCGTCACGTCATGTAGCACGATCACGCGTCCATCCATGTCTCCATTTTCATCGAGCAAAGGATAACCGGTGACAGAAATATGCAGAAGTGCACCAGATTTCGTCTGCCGGATCGATTCATAAGGCGGAATGTTCTTCTTCAACCGTGCCATACGGCAATCGTTTCTGATCTCAGCCAAATGATTCTGCGGGACGTCGGGCAATTGAGCACCTGATAGTCCGCGTATTTCTTCTTCAGTCCATCCGAACAGGCGGCTATAGGCCTGATTGACTGAAACAACATCATCCGATTTATTAAGGATAATGATCGGATCGGGATTTTGATTAATAAATAATTCAAGCTGCCTCTGTATGGAGGCAAGCAGCCGCTCGGCCTTCTGCTTTGTTTGCTGCCGGGCAAAGGTAAGAGCGGATGCCGCTTTTGCATCAAATAAATTCGACATCACATAATTCGTATCTGTCATAAAATACTCATAATATTTTCGTAAGCTGTTTTCAAACGCAGCAGAGATGCGATGACCATTAAAAGCGCTGACATACATCATATCCAAATATCGCAGACGATTTTCACTAAACCTTTTGCAGAACTGGATTATCGGAATCGATCCTCGTTCAGGCAATTCCATATGTACCCACAGACGCAGCGGCGAATAACGGGTCCTCTTCGCATCGAGCTCTCTGATCAATTGAGCGGAAGCCAGGTCCCAAACCTCAGTGCACTCCTCTATCGTTTTCGAGAGACTCTGCACGTCGCTAAATAAGAGATAATTCAGTTGTCCCGCCGTGTAATGGTGACTTAACTTTTCCTTAATTTGCTTATAGAGAGACTCCTTCTCAATTAGCAGGACATGATTGTTTTGCTCAATCGCAGCTCCAGTAAAGGAGATTACATTTTTTATGTAGTCTTCCTCCCGATCGTATACATAGAGAATATGAGCATGCTCTGTTACCGGAATGAGATTCACTCGTTGAGCAAATTTACTAATCATTTAAGTAGCCTCGTCAATTTTATAGTATAAAATTACCATTCTTTATCTTTATTATAAGTGATCGAACGAAGATTGAATAGAAAATAACCATAATCTGCTGATTTATTCCCCAAATCGACAAATAATGACAACGGTTTCTTCACCAATGGATAGTTGACACTATTAACCTTTCAGTGCTAGGATCGAAAAAACACGAAACTTAGGAAGGATAAAAATGGATGCCTCAATCATTTCAAAATTAATTTTAGATTACGAGAATGTCTCAATCTTTGCCACAAACAAAGTCCGAGAGGTTGTCACCGAATTTTTGGGACAGTATCAGCTCACATTTGAGCAATTGCATTTGCTAAAACTGATTGCCGGAAACCCAAAGATTACCCCCGTTCAAATCACACGATTGTTAGGCATCAATAAGAGCGGAGTGAGTATCCGGCTTAACCGGTTAATTAACAAAGGCTTTATTGAAAAGAAACCCATTGATCGGCGCAGTCATGGATTGTTTATCACATCGAGCGGGCGTCAGATTTACAATTCGGCTGATGAAAAAATTCACGAGCTGGTCAATCAGTGGATTCAGGAACTTGGAGAAGCAGATAGTAAAGCTTTTATCAGGATCTATCAGAAAATTAATCAAATCATTGTCAAACAGAAAGCTGGGGAAAAAGATGGGCAAAATAATCAATCTTCGCTGGATACTGCTCGCTGTCTGGATTATCGGACTGGCCGCGTTGATTCTGACTGCACCCAATATGAATGAATTAGCTCGTGAAAAAGGCGGCTATTCCATGCCGAAGAATTACTCCACGAGTGTCGCCGCGCAAATTAAAAAGCAATTAAGTTCTACGGAATCAGGCAATTCTTATATTGTTGTCTTTCACGCCTCGCACAAGTTAACTACTGACAATATGCAGGCGATACAAAAAACCATTCAGCGTTTGAAGGACCACAAGAAGGCCTTACATATCACAGGCATCACTGATAGTTTTGAAAACCAGCAGTTGAAATCACAGTTGCTCTCTAAAAATCACCGGTCGTTGATCGCGACGCTTCAGGTCGACAGTCCGCGAAATCCATCCGTCATTCATGAATATCGGCAGAAAATCGATGAGAGATTGACGACTAGCGGAGTGAAAACCTATCTGACCGGTGAGCAACTGATCAATGATGATATGAGCACATCTGCTGAAGCGGGACTGGAACGAACGGAATGGATAACGGTCGTTTTCATATTGGTCGTCCTTCTGCTCGTTTTTCGTTCGATCGTTGCCCCATTCATCCCGCTAGTTTGTGTAGGATTGAGCTACATCGCCGCGCAATCGGTCGTCGCTTTTTTGGTAAAATATTTTAACTTTCCGATTTCTAATTTTACGCAAATCTTTATGGTCGCAATCATGTTTGGTATCGGGACAGACTATTGCATTCTGCTGCTCAGTCGTTTCAAGGAAGAGCTGGCTCATGGAAAATCGAATCGGGAAGCCACGATCGATACGTTTAAAACAGCCGGACAGACGGTGCTCCATAGCGGACTGCCAGTGTTTGTCGCCTTTCTTGCATTGGCATTCACCCGTTTCTCTCTCTACCGCAGCGCCGTTGCCGTCGGCGTGGGAATTATTTTTCTCCTGCTGGCCTTGTTCACCATTCTTCCGCTTTTTACCGTCTCACTGGGAAGGCATATGTTCTGGCCAATGAGTCATAAGATTAGCCAGCCGAAGAGTGATATTTGGGCCTGGGCCGGAAACCTGGCCTTCGGAAAACCGATCATCGCTTTGTTGATTGTCGCCCTTTTTATCGTTCCTCCCATTCTAAGTTACCGCGGCATCCTGTCTTTCAATTCACCTGAAGAGTTAGGCAATCAATACCCGGCTAAGGCAGGATTTAATGTTCTTTCAGATGATTTTGGCTCCGGAAATATTTCACCGGTCACCATTTATTTAAAAAATGATCTGCCGATGAAGAATGCGGCCTACGTCGCTCGGATTGAACAACTATCCACGAAGATCGCCAGTAATTCGGACGTTAAACAAGTCATGAGTATTTCCCGTCCGCTCGGGCATCGTTTGAATGCTATCTATGTCAGCAAACAATCGTCGACCATGCATCAGGGGCTGTCGTCTGCGGATGACGGACTGGGCAAATTAAAAAACAGTCTGAGCACAACGGGTAAAAGAATCAACAATTCTCAGCCGCAATTAAAATCCGCTTCTGGCTCGATCGGAAAATTGCAAAATGGGACAAAGAAAACCAATGACGGCATCGTATCCATGACTCAGGCCTTGAGTAAAATATCCAGTGGCATTCAGTCTGGTCAAACCGGTGTCGGTGAAATCCAAAAAAATATTAGCAGTGCTCAAACACAATTAAATCAACTGCAAAGCGGTCAAATCCAGTTGCAAAGCGGCTATCAGAAAGTCGCGGATAACCTGCACACGCTTTCGAACCAGCTGAATCAATTTTCCAGTTCGTCTGGTCAGCCGGCCATTGATACGAGCCAGTTGACTGAGGAAATGGGACAGATACAAAACAATCTGCAAGCCTATATTTCAGCTCATCCGGAAGCAATGGCCGATCCAAATTTTCAGCAGTTGGCTGGTAATTTTAGAAAACTGGCACAAACGATGACCGGCATGCAAACCCAGATCAGTGCGGAAAGCAGCAGTCTCAAGCAGCGATTAAACAGTCTTAATCAGGCTGTGCAGGCACTCTCATCAGCAATGGATCAGTTAAACGGTCAATCCGCAAAAATCACTGACGGAATCGGCCAGTTCAAGACCGGACTCACCGAACTGGATAACGGGTTGAGTCGATTGAAAAATGGACTGGCAAAAGCACATACCGCCCAAAATCAAGTGATTGCCCATTCGCCGGAAATTACCGGTGCACTCAACCAAATCGCTGATGGGCAAGGCCGACTCAAGAGCGGTTTCGCGCAGGTGCAATCGCAAATGGGGAGCCTGTCCTCAGGCCTGGCCAAGGGGTCAGATGGAGCCGGCAAGATTCAGAAGGGCATCCATTCAGCCAATACGGTCATCGGAAAATGGTCTGATCTCCCTTATAGTCAATCTGGAATCTATGTTCCCAATCAGCTTTTTTCCAATAAAGGATTTAAGCAAGCCATGAATACGTATATGAGCAAGAACGGCAAAGTCACCAGTATCCGTGTGACAATGAAAAACGATCCTTACTCCACTCGTGGTATGGCTCAATTTCAGGCTTTGAAAAAGGAGATCCCTCATTATACGAAAGGAACAGCGTTTGAAAATGCGAAGATTGGGATCGATGGCATAGCCAGTTCCAATAGTGATTTGAAAAGGCTGGCCAATGCCGACTATCATCGCGCCGTCACGCTTGTCTTAATTGGTGTCTTCATTGCTCTTGTGATCGTACTGCGTTCACTCACGATGCCAATCTATCTGATGGCTTCACTGCTGATGACTTATTTTTCATCACTTGGATTTGCTGAACTGCTCTTCACCCGTCTCTTTCATTTTACCGGGCTGACTTGGACCACACAGTTCTTCGGCTTCATTGTACTGATCGCCCTGGGAATCGATTATTCGATCTTTGTCATGACCCGATTTAATGAGTATGCCGCACATGCGATCAAAGAGCGAATGATTCTGACCCTCTGGCATATGGGCAGCGTCATTCTATCCGCTGTGGTCATTCTGGGCGGCACCTTTGCCGCTATGATCCCCTCCGGCATGCTGTCGCTTGTAGAAATTGCCGCCGTCGTGATCATTGGCCTGATCTTATACGCCGTACTGATCATTCCCCTGTTTGTCCCCGTCATGGTCCGCTTGTTCGGTAAAGGAAACTGGTGGCCCTTTATCTCGAAAGAACACGCGATTGCACCGGACTCCGGTCATTCAGCTAATGATAATTTTTAATTCACGGATTCAATAAAAATAGGGACCTCTTCCGGAAAAAGAAAGAGGCCCCTATTTTTTTTACAAAAAAGTCGTCTGAGCAGATACGAAAAGTTTACCAGCTAAGCGGTCATCCAATGAACTGAATAAGCCTTGAATCGGAAAGACAGGATTTGAACCTGCGACCACATGGCCCCCAGCCATGTGCTCTACCAAGCTGAGCTACTTTCCGGATATTTCTTACTTTTTTTATGATAGGCGCTCCCGTTTTTTCTGTCAAGCGATCATAGTCAGAGGTTCATGGGAGA
The DNA here is from genome assembly GCA_047718855.1 of Sporolactobacillus sp. Classification (GTDB taxonomy): domain Bacteria; phylum Bacillota; class Bacilli; order Bacillales; family Sporolactobacillaceae; genus Sporolactobacillus. The sequence goes on from JBDNRY010000004.1 coordinate 62,034, forward strand.
ATTAGCCACGATTCTGATGTATTGTTGGGATCCGCTTTTAGACCACTGGATGCTTCTTTCCAATTTTATCAAACAAAAAAAGGTCATTCCTTAAACCGAGGAACAACCTATAAAATAGTGGAAAGTCTGTTCGATTATTTTATTTTCAACTCATTGAGCTGTTTTTTTATTTCTTCAATCGGTACCTTGGCCTGCAGGAGAGCAGATGCTGTATAGGCGCTTTCGATAAATGCGGTATCAAACAATGTGATCGGCTTCTCACTCGTTTCGATCACCATTTCCAGATTCATTTTCGAACTGCCAATGTCATAAAAGGCCAGCAGTTTTTCCGCGGAGTTCTCATCGACTGCTTTTTGAATTTTATCAAAGCTGCTGCCCACACCATCATCCTCTGTTCCTCCCGCCAATGTGATCGGCACATCAGCCGCCACCTCTTTAAGCAATCGTGAAAGGCCCTCAACGATCTGCGACACATGAGAAACAAGCAGTACACCATATTCGCTCACTCGAGGCCACCTGCTTCCATCAGTGCATGAAATAAGTAGCCAGTTGAAACAGAACCAGGATCGACATGGCCAACTGAACGTTCACCCAAATAAGAAGCACGGCCTTTTTTCGCCTGCAGATCAGTGGTTGCCTGGACCGTTGAATCAATCAGTTCCGCAGTCAGTGTTTGATTCTTTATCGCGACAGCAAGCGGCACCCAGACATCGACCATTGTCTTATCACCTGGTTCTGCTTTGCCTCGCTTCTGCACGCCATCCGTTCCCGCCTGAATGATCGCTGCCAGATTTTTTTCATCCTCACCGGCGGCCTTAGCCATTCCGATAAATGCAGATCCGTAGAGCGGACCGGATGCGCCGCCAATTTTGCTGAGCAGAGACATTGCCGCAGCCTTCAGGACATCCTGCACCGTATCGAATTTCTTAGTTGTCAGCACTTCTTTCATCGCTGAGGTTCCTCTGGCCATATTCGCGCCATGATCCCCATCGCCAATTGCCTGATCTAAATCACTTAAATAAGCCTTATTCTCGCTGACCTTTTCCGCAAATCGATTCAGCCAGTCCATTGTTTTCTCTACTGAAAGCATACGTTCTCCTCCTTACCAAGCTGTTGTTTCCACCGGCTGATCCAGATAGTTCAGCCAGCTTTTTTCTTTTAAATGAACGAGTGTTAATGAAATTCCGGCCATATCGAGAGAGCTCATCAGTGAGCCGACTTTTCTGAATGGGACTTTCAAATGGTCGCCTTCAAGCAGTTTATGGACATCGTTTGTAAAAATATATTGCTCCATAAGCGGTGTCGCTCCCAGACCATTCACGAGAATGGCATAATCATCCCCCGCTTGCCAATTAAATTCTTTTTTCAGCCGGGTCACAAGCTCGGCAGCAATCTGCTCGGAGGTTTTTATTTTCTCCCGCCTGTATCCCGGTTCTCCGTGGATTCCGACTCCGTATTCCATTTCGTCCTCACCCAGCTCAAATCCCGGTTTACCCGATTCAGGCACCGTAGCCGGCGACAAGGCGACACCAATGGTTTTGATCTGTGGAATGACTTGATCCGCCAGACTCTTCAATTCCTCCAGTGTCAAACCATTTTCTGCTGCCGCGCCAAGCAATTTATGCACCAGCACCGTTCCGGCAACCCCGCGCTTGCCGGCAGTGTACGTACTGTTTTCTACGGCAATATCATCATCGACAACCACATGGTCGACTTGAATGCCGTCCATTTGTGCGAGTTCTTCAGCCATTTCAAAATTCATAATATCGCCAGAATAATTTTTGATGATCAGCAGAACACCTGCTCCCTGATCCGCTGCTTTGATCGCCTGTACAATTTCATCTGGAGCAGGCGAAGTAAAAACAGGGCCGCATACAGCTGCTGCAAGCATTCCTTTGCCGACAAAACCGGCATGAGTCGGTTCATGACCGCTTCCGCCGCCGCTCACCAATGCCACCTTCCCGTCCGTCTTGTATTTTCTAAGAATCACACTTGTATCTGGAAGACGAGTGATGATCTTTTCGCTGCTGTATACCAGACCATCAAGCATTTCACTGACAACGTTTTCAGGTTGATTGATAATTTTCTTCATCGACTGCGCTCCTTTGAACCAAATTAACCTACATAACCATTCTAATACAAGATACCGCTGTTTTTACAGTGAAAACCCACTCATTTGTAAAATCGAGTGAATGATTGAAAGGATGAGAATAAAGTCTGCGAACGATGATCCCTCTTATTTTACTTACCCTAAAGTGGCGCGATCGAATCTTGAAAGCTTTGTGAACGGTTTCTAAAAAAAGCTTTTAAATGGGTCATTTTTTTAAAGTTCCTACTCTTTTTCAGAGAGTATGCTTGTCTGCGAGGCATAATCATTGATTTTGCTCAAAGGCCAGCATACCCTTAAATTTGTGGATTAAGTGATGATATTCTGCTCAATGGGCTTGATCATCTTATCAATATTCAGAGGAGTGACAGAAATGACAAATCAGACAATCAGCGCAGCTGAGTCCGGCACATTCAACCTCGGCGGTGATCTTCCGGTTCATCGTCTCGGCTATGGAGCGATGCAATTGACGGGCAAAGGAGTCTGGGGCGACCCGGCCGATCCCGAAGAAGCGATTCGTGTCTTACAAACTGCACGTGATATGGGCGTCAACTTCATCGATACAGCGGAAGCCTATGGTCCTTTTGTTGCTAACGAATTGGTGAAGAAAGCACTCCATCCGTATAATAAAGACATGGTCATCGCAACAAAGGTCGGGGTAACTCGCACGGGTCCGGATACTTGGATTCCAGTTGGTCGTCCGGAATTTCTCCGGCAAGGCGTTGAACTGAATCTGAGAAAACTTGGGGTCGAACGCATTGACCTGCTTCAACTGCACCGGATTGATCCGAAAATACCACTTGTCGATCAGATCGGCGAACTGGCTTTGATGAAGCAGGAAGGAAAAATACGCCATATTGGGCTGAGTCAGGTCAGCGTGGGTGAGTTGCAGGCAGCGAATGAAATTACGCCAATTGTTTCCGTCCAGAATATGTATAACATCGTGACCCGGGATGCTGAAATGGTGCTGAATTATTGTGAGAAGCATCAGATCGCTTTTATTCCTTGGTTTCCTCTCGCAACTGGCGGTTTGGCCAAGGAAGGCGGTCCGCTTGATAAAATAGCTAAGAAATATGAAGCAAAACCTGCACAGATTGCGCTGGCCTGGCTGCTTAAGCGTTCCCCGGTTATCCTGCCAATACCGGGAACCTCTTCCTCGGCTCACGTCCGCGAAAATATTGCGGCAGCAGGCATTCATTTAAGTGATGAAGACTTCGAAACACTGTCTCAGGCAACAAAATAAAAGATCAGCTGATTGGAAAAGATCCGGTGCAAATTTTTCTTTATTCCGGATCTTTTTTAGTCTCAAAATAAATTTACAATCAATGGTTTGCCGTTTGGACCTATGGGGAATAACATTTCTGCGGAAGACAAAGGATAAGTCTTGCTTGGCTCCGCCAAAAACGCGAACCGGCAAGGAGGATTTTTTATGACCCAAAAAAGGTTTGATCACCCGATAAAATCAAGAGCCCGGAACCAAACAGAAAAGAACAGGGTGAAGGGCAAAGGTGCCGTTATCGAATGGTGGCAATTGAGTCTGATTGGAATCGGCTCAGTGATCGGTGCCGGTTTTTTCCTTGGTTCCGGTTTATCGATCCATGCGGCGGGCGCCTCCGTTCTGCTCAGTTACCTCTTGGCGGGACTGACTGCTTTAATTGTCTTCTCCTCACTCGCAGAGATGACCGTAAACGATCCTGAAATTGGTTCATTTCGCACCTATGGAAAGATTGCTTATGGCGATCGCTATGCCTTTATTTTCGGCTGGGTGTACTGGGTTGCTGGCCTGCTGATTGTTTCGAGCGAGATTACCGCTCTCGCAACCTTTACTCGATTCTGGCTGCCGAATATTCCTCTTTGGATTTTTTGCTTTATCTATGCCTGTATCGGGATTGGCATCATTTTGCTCGGAGTCAAAGATTTTGGGACGATTGAATCCTTCTTCGCCGTGCTGAAATTATCTGCTCTCATTGCTTTTATACTTCTTGTTCTCGCGTTGATCTGCGGACTAACGCCGCCTTCGCTTGGTGAAGTCGCCAACCACAGTCCCCTCCAATCCGGATTGTTTCCAAATGGCTTTTCCGGTTTTTGGCGCAGCATGATCTTTGTCCTTCTCTCATTCGGCGGGATCGAAATTCTTGGGCTGACGGCAAATAAATGTCGCAGTGAAAAAGACGTAACAAAAGCTGGATTTTCACTGATTTTCGCACTTGAAACCATTTATTTTCTGGCCATTCTCTCAGTATTCGCCACGGCTTCATGGCCCGCCATCCGTCCGACAGAGAGCCCTTTCGTCACTGCTCTTGCTCACTTGCATCTTCCGTTGATCGACAGCCTCTTTAATCTGATCATTCTGTCTGCCGCTTTTTCAACGATGGTTGGCGCGCTCTATTCGATGACGACCGTGCTCGCCTCTCTTGCCGCCGATCACGCAGCACCACCAATTTTTAATCAACGCAGTAAAAAAGATGTGCCTGTTTTTGGGCTCCTACTCACCTTAATTTTATTAACTCTGATTGATATTCTTTCCTACTTTCTGCCTAAGACTGTCTATGAATATTTAGCTGCGGCTTCAGGCACCTTGCTGATTCTGAATTGGCTCAACATCATTTTCGCCGATTTGAAGAACCGAAGGAACTATCATCAGCAGCATTGGCGGATGCCGGGTCAGCCCTATGCTGGCTATCTGGGGATTTTCTTGATTGTATTCAGCATTGCCGGTTCCCTTTTCGATCAACAGCAACGAATTAGTTTATTTTTTGTTCTTGGTATTCTAATTCTGATCGCCTTCCTGTATAAGTTTGTTAAAAAAAAGGCCTAAGCGGCCTTTCCCGATGGCACTAAAACTTAAGAGTATACCTCCTAAGTTTAAAATGATTTGCTGCCTTTTATAGGACCTGCAAGCTCAAGGCAGTTTAATTCAGGAAACATCAGGTTTAACTTAAACAAAGCGACTAATTGCTTCGTTTTCGACCGAACACAGCTTTTAAACCGCGCCCGACAACCTGGAAAAACGTCAGCGACCTAACCATTCGTTCCGGTTTAACATATTGACGTATTGCGTGTAAAGCTTTCTTCGGATGCTTAGAAGAAAACGTATACGTTCCATTTTTCTTCGTTCGTAGCGCATAGCGAGGAATCCACCTTCCACCGAACATCACTGAAGCAACAACATAATCAACCTCATCCCAAGGGATGCGGATATATTTCTGAGCATCCCGGTCGTTATAAAACTCAAACCCTTTATCACCGATCATGATTTTCCCATATTCAGCCAGTCCCATATGAGAAGTAGCGTCTGTTACAAAATTGACTTTGGTGTTAATTGATTGGACCATTTTTCTCTGCTCCATTCTCTTTCGTTTCACTAATTTATTATACTTTTTGCCGATCATCTAAGCAATTTAGCTAAAGCATTCCCGGTCTCTCCTTTGTCTTCACTTTATTCATCTCAAAATCGTATAAAAATGCCCGGGCTTAAATTAAATTACACAATTATGCCCAGGCTAAAATTTTCAATATTACATTAAGTGGATTAAGTGGAAGACGATACCTACCACGAATAACCCGAGAATCATAACGATCGGAGAAACTTTTTTCTTAAGCAACCACATGCAAAGCAGTGTTAATGCCAATGCAGCCAAACCAGGAATTAAGCTATCCAAGTTGTTTTGTAAGGTCGTTACTTTAGTAGCCTCTAATGAAAGACCGGAAGCTTGCTGTTCCAGCGCCGATTTAATTCCTTGCGCTCCGGAAGATAAATGACTCCAATCAATATACGCACCTTTGGAAAGTTTAACCTGAGAGACAACCGGCGTGAATTTTATCGTCACCCAACGGTTAACCAATGCGCCAAGGATGAACATACCAAGGATTGCAGCGCCTTTCGTAATATCTCGAAGTAATCCACCGGACAAATCGTCAGTAATTCGAGATCCAGCTCTGTAACCAAGCTCCTGTGTATACCACGTGAATGCCATACGAATCAGGTTCCATGCTACGAAGAAAATAATCGGCCCGAGAATGTTGCCGGTCATCGCTAGAGAAGCCCCTAGCGCGCCAAGGATAGGTCTAACCGTGAACCAGAAAGCCGGGTCGCCGATACCGGCTAAAGGCCCCATCATACCGACTTTAACGCCTTGAATAGCGATGTCGTCAACCGGTGCGCCATTTGCCCGGTCTTCTTCAAGCGCTAACGTGACACCAACAACAGGTGAAGCGACGTAGGGGTGCGTATTAAAGAATTCCAAGTGACGTTTTAGTGCAGCAGCACGGTCTTCCTTAGATTTGTATAATTTTTTGATTGCAGGAATCATTGTATAAACCCAGCCACCGTTTTGCATACGTTCATAGTTCCATGAACCTTGGATGAATGTTGAACGCCACCAAACAGAAATACGATCTCTTTTTGATAATTCTATTTTTTGTACCATTTTTATGTCCGCCTCCTTCTCAGTAATTATCGATAATATCGTCTAGTGGATCCCCAGTGTTCCCGCCATTACCTGAGCCGCCTTGTTTGGAAAGCGCAAGATAGATAAGTGCAAGAGCCACACCGATAGCTCCGAGACCGATAAGTGTGATTTGTGTAACTGTCGCGAGTACGAAACCAATCGCGAAGAATGGCCAGACTTCTCTCGTCGCCATCATGTTAATAACCATTGCATAACCAACGGCTACGACCATTCCCCCACCAATTGCTAAACCGTCTGTCAACCAAGTTGGCATCGATACAAGCAGGCTTCTCACAGGACCGGCACCAATTGCCAAAATCAATGCGGCTGGAATGGCAATACGTACCCCTTGCATGCAGATAGCGATGATGTGCCAGAATTCAACTTTCCTGAGACTTCCTTCTCTGGCTGCAGCATCCATAAAGTGTACAAATGCTGTGGCAATCGTACGGCAGATAATGGTTAGTAATAGACCGGCAACGGCCAGCGGAACGGCGATCGCGATGGCCGAAGAAACGCCTCCACTGCCCTGTCCGCCAAGGACTAAAATAATAGCAGAGGCAACGGATGCAAGGGCAGCATCGGGCGCTACAGCGGCACCGATATTTGCCCAGCCAAGAGCAATCATTTGAAGCGTACCACCTAGGATAAGGCACGGCAGCAAGTTTCCTGTAACTAAGCCGATTAACGTACACGCAACAATTGGCTGGTGGAATTGAAATTCATCCAGAATTCCTTCCATACCAGCTAGAAATGCGACGATAACGACTAATATCACTTGAATAATATTCAGATCCATGATTATTAATCCTCCGTTTCTCCTGATAATTTAAGAATGTCCTATTTTATTTAATTCATCTTGCGCTTTCCTAATAATTTCATCCATATTAGCCGTTGAATCGTTTGGTACTTTACGTACATCGAAGTTGAGCCCTGCTTTTTTTAACTTAAGGAATGTATCAATATCATTTTGATCAAAGGCCAACACTTTGTTCGGCTGAACTTTGCCCGTTGAGTGTGCCATCGAACCGACGTTGATGGTCTTCAATGGAACGCCGCCTTCAACTGCTCTTAGTACATCTTGCGGATTTTCGAAAAGAAGTAATGCGCGTTCACCGCCGAAGTGCTGATCATCTTTCGCAAGTTTGATCATTTGAGCGACAGGAACAACATGTGCTTTAACGCCTGGCGGTGTCGCTTGTTGGATCAATCGCTTACGAAGATCATCCTTCGCTACTGCGTCGGACACAACGATAATACGCGTCGGCTGTGTCGTTTTTGCCCAGGCAGTCGCTACCTGTCCGTGCAGTAAACGAGAGTCAATACGTGCTAACACGTATTTAAATTGACCAGGAGAACCTTTCTTTGATTGACGAACAGGAGCTGCAGCAGTTGCTGCCGGCTCTAATTCTTCAGGTTTTACTTTGACCCCTTCTTTAGCTGCGCTCAAAAGATGTGTAGCGATTTCATGCGCCGTTTTCATTGATGAGCGTGAAGCATACGCTTCGATCAGCATCGGTAGATTCAGACCTGCAACGATTGCCCATTTATCTTTGTGTTCTTCAAACAAGCTGTTGGCTTGGTTGAAAGGTGTGCCGCCCCAAAGATCGATTAAGAACAGCACTTGTTCTTGATCATCGAAAGATGCAATGGCTTCTTTCATTTTTGCCTTAATGTCGGCAGGACCTTCATTGGGCATTAAGGTAACAGCTTTGACATTCTCCTGCTCTCCAAAAATCATCGAGCCGGATTGGTAAATGCCTTCAGCAAAACTGCCGTGGCTTGCTAGGATAATACCTACCATTGTTTTAAGACCTCCTATAGCAACATTTTCACTTTAGTCCCTGACTAAAGCTCCCGGCCATGTCATCGCTTTCATAAAATCGAAACCATACCCCGGGTTGATTCGTCGTGCTGAAACGCTTATCACCACCCTTCAAGGTGAAGAAACCGCACATGAAAATATAAAAGAATGATCGGGTCTACACTAAACCTTTTTCAGAGAGCGATTTCCAAAGATTTTTGGAATTATCATTGAAAACCTTGCGGACATCCAGCTTAATCCCATGATTATGAAACCATTTGAAAGCTTCCACATCGGCTTCATTAACAGCTATCGCATCCGTAACCATTACGCGTGAATCGTCGAAGCTCATGGCACCAATGTTGACAGAATCAATCTTAATGCCGCCTTCGACAAGGCATCTTGCATCCACTGGATCTTCTACCAGAATCATCGGCTTGAAAAAATCAAAACGCGGATCATGATACAATCTGATCATTTTCTCTACCGTAATGACATTCGCCCGAATTCCAAGAGGTGCAGCTTGGATGATTAATGTTTTGCGTGTCCGATCACGCGCTACACGATCAGACACAACCAAGATGCGATTAACTTTTATGGCCTTTGCCCAATTCGTGGTCACCTGTCCGTGCAGCAAGCGACTGTCAATACGTAATAGACGAACATCCATTGTCATGACAATCCCCCATCATTTCTCGTGCGCCCAAAATGAAGATCATTCTCCACCTTTTCAAGGTCAGTCATTCACGACCAGCAGGCGTTTGTAGTCTCTGAGTATGCCGTAGCGCTTTCATGATTGAGTTTCAAACCACATCTCAGAAATATCTACATCTCAATATTAGCAATTTACGTGCCAACTTTTGTGTATCGCTTACAAAGGTTGATACAACAAGACTTTTACTTTTATTAAAAAAAGAAGTGACACACTCGAAAGTGTATCACTTCTTTTGTGTATCATTTTTTTCTTCTTCTGTATTAAATAATTCGACAATATAATACATTTCTGCATCGGAAAGATCGATATTCAGTACATCATGAAGAATCTCATTCGCTTGTTTAATAATCGGATACATTTTTTCCATTCTGATGCTCGATAGTCTTTGCTCATCAACACTCATTTCTGAGCGCGTCAGATAACGTTCAAGCGCCCCTGCCACATGCATGATCAAACTGATTTTGAAAGCATTTGACATTTCAACCTTGCTGCGCTGCTGAATAAAATCACAATAATTCCACAATATTTTTACAATTTTTGCCGGATTAATGAATGTAAAGTACTGTCCCAAATATTTCTGACTCATTTCTTCCGTTAATAACTGTGAATGTTCCAAAGTCTCTACTTCATGGGCCGCACGATTGTTTATTTCTTCGATCAAACTGACAAAGCTTTCGCCTCCACCCTGCAACAAATTTTCTAATGAAACAAATGGTGCAGCGACTTCGGGTTTCACCACACCTGTTGTGGCCACGATTTGATATTTTTGCTGAATCTGAGCAATTTGTTCTTTCATATTCACGACCGAAACAGTGATCACGGTGATATCATCGATCAGATTATCGATTAATATCTTATCTAACAGTTCCTTAATCCGCCTAGCTGTTCCTTCACCCGTCGAACAAATGGCAATAATCGCCTTATTTCCTTGATCTGATTTTTTCTGGACATTATTTTTCTTTCTCTGCACCTTTTCGATTGTTCGTGAATAACCATCAAATTCATGCAATTCCCGATAGGCTGTTTCAAGATCACTATCGATTAATGCGGTTTTCCGAGCAGCCTCCAACACCATCGCTGTCGTTACCATATCGATCGTCTTGACATGAACATTCGTTTTCTCTGTCAATTTGCTGCTGAATGTGCTAAGGGAACCCATATCGACCAATAATAAAACGCCGTTTCCCTGATCGATAGCTTTAACTTGTTGTGCAATGCCATCCAATGCAATCTTTGGACTCATTTCAAGCGGCATATCATAGGCAGCGATGTTATCAACAGACAGGAGTTGCGAAACAACCTGCACCATTGAGGAAGCGGTACTGTTGCCATGGGCTGCCACCACGATTCCCACTTTTCCGGCTTTAGGTTCTGATTTTAACGAGACTAAGAGAAGGGCCATATAATAAACTTCCGATTCAGGAATAGGGAAACGATAATGGTCCTTAATTAAATCTTTGACTCGTTCAGCAATCTTGAGTTCAACCGGATAATCATGAACCATTGAGATCAAATCCGCCGATGTATTACGCAGCGGTTTCCCTGACTGAACCCTTTTAATAAAAGAGCTGATGTGTAGACTCATCGCGTAAATGAAATTATCTCGGACTGGATAGCTCTCTCTTTCCTGAAGCAGCCGTTTGATCTGCTCCGTTAAATCAATAATTTCTTGATCAACGATCTCATGCAGGCTGCTGACTGTGTTTTCCAGTTTTCCTTGATGGTAAAAAGATTTTAGATGCAGATTGATATCGGTCATAATGAAGTTATTGATCGCTGCTTTATCCAATCCTTCGCCCTTCAACAACGCCGCTTTATCGCCAATGATTTCATACAAATTATAAGGCAGTTCATAACTGTCAATGTCGGGCAGACCGCGTCTGGCATCGGGCTTGATGACCATTGTCGGTTCCAATAAACGACTCAGATTTCCCAATTCTTGCCGATTGTTTGCCAAGTTGGAAAGTCCATCCTTGATATTAGGCGGCAACTGATTAAAAAGCAGGATGATTTCATTTTTATTATGCATGCTGTTCAAAAAACCTTGCGCACATACTAATTGAATATTCGATTTCAACTGCCCAACATTCCCATAGGTGACACTACCCAGCAAAGCTTGAACGACATCTTCACTTAAACGAATATTTTTATGGATCCGATTCGCTTCAAGTGTCAATAATTGCTCTAATAATTGCAATTTTTCACGTGCTCTTCTTTGGTTGAAGTCTGGCAATTGTATAATAATCGGGATGCGGCGGACAAAAGTCCGCAGCAAGGAACTTTCCGGATCTTCAGTCGTTGCATAAACAAGTCTGACGTCCGCATGATGAACTTTGGCCGTTTCACCTAAGCGACTGTATGTTCCGTGATCCATAAAATAGAAAATCATCTCTTGTCCTTCAGGCGGCAAACGGTGAACTTCATCAATGAAAAGCATTCCGCCATCTGCTTCCTGAATTAAGCCATCTTTATCAGCATTAGCCCCAGTAAAAGCTCCCTTGACGTAGCCAAACAGGTGCGACATCAATAACTGTGGATTGTGTGCGTAATCGGCACAATTGAATGTGGTGAATCCCTTCTCGGAGATGATCTCCCTATCCAATGCAAAATGGTACATTTTATTAGCAAAATACGTCTTACCGGATCCTGTCGGCCCAATGATCAGTGTATTCAGTCCGTGCGGCGGATAAAGCAATGCTGCTTTGGCCTGATCAACCTGATTTTTTAGACTATCCCGACTGCCAATCATGTTCTCGAAAGCATCGGCTTTGCTCCTATTTGTCGTATATTTCTCTCCCGTGTCTTGATCACTGATCCGAGCATGCCCCGCAAACCCGATATTGGGTTTCTGCTCCATCTTCACTTCACGTTTCTCAGTGACAGGATTAACGAAATAGTGAACGGGCCGCCCATTTGTTTTCTCGATCCTTCTTTCTCTGACAAGCTGGTTTAACTCCTTGCTCACATTGGGACGAAGCACACCGATGGCTTCAGATATTTCACTGGTTGTAACCCCTTGATCCAGACGAGTTGCGTATTTTTCCAGATAAGTTAAAACTTTTTCACGCCGTGTCATCATATACCCTCATTTTTTGGCTGTATTGTGTATCGTTAGTGTATCACAAGTCAAAAAAGTAAGCGAGTTCATTCTCTTGAATACAGGATTTATTATTAGAAAAATTTGGCGTAGCCAAGTCCTTTGAATGCCGGCTGCGCCTAAGTTTTTCTTATACTTAATTCCTCTTCAATTTTTTTAAACTTTCTTAACGTATAAAAAAACTTCTCCAATAATGGATATGCAAAATTCAAAAAAGCATCCATCAAAAAGTTCTGATGAGTGCTTTTATGAGATATCCTTAATAGATAATCACAGGTTCGTTCTGCGAAAGATTATCGTAAACCTCTTTCATGACGCCTGGCGGTGTGTTAATGCAGCCGCCGGATCCCTGAGTCAGATAGGCATTTGACGCCCAGTTATGGCGCCAGGGTGCGTCATGGAACCCGCAGCCCCCTAATGTGAATGGTGCCCAATACTTCACTTTCACTTTATAATTCGCATTGCCAGCCTCACTGCCCTCCAACGTGGAAGGTGACTGCTTGTATTCGATATACCAGACGCCTGTTGGTGTATCCTCATGGGTATCATGCCTCCCAGTAACGACATTAGTCGATAAGACAAGCCTGCCGTTTCGGTAAAGCCAGATTTTCTGTTCTTTGATAGAAACCTCGGCATACGTGTTCCCGATGTTGTTGCTGGACTGATTATGATAGCCTACCCCGTACGTGCTAAAACCGAGACCATAGACATTATAGGCTTTGATTGATTTTTTTCCTTTTTCCAGCGCTGTGATAATCCGTTTGGCTTCCGCCGGAACATGCAAAGCCCAGCCATAGGATTGCCCTTTTACAGAGATCGTCGACCCCGCATGTGTTTTAAAGGTAAAATTTTTATTGAGGGTTGATTGCTTCTGATTGATCTCTGACAGCTTTGCCTTGACTTGCCGGTCATTGATCGACAATTTCATTGATCTTGAAACTGAGGCGTCTTGAATGAAATCGGCTGCGGCAAACGGATAGGATTGGGACTGAACCTTATAAGCGACGGTTTGCTTCTGCAAATTCTGCAGGAGTTTCTTCTCAGCTGTCACGGTTCGGCTTTTGGGATCGAGCGGCTTTAGCCGAATAGCCTTCAGATCGATCTGACTGTCATACTGATGCGCTTCATACCTCTTCATCATTGCCGGAATGTCGAACTTGTTCCCATTCACCGGCCTGGTAATCACCAGTTTCCCATTCTTTAACGTTGCCTGAGCATCTTTCGGTGCCTTTCGTTTTTTATTCAATTGCTGCAATTTAGCCGACACTTCATTCTTTAACACTTTTTCGCGATAATTATCCGAGCTTTTCGGAATGAGCGCTAAATTCTTCACTTTTGAAGACGGCCACCACGTGCGTTGTTTCTTCAGCAAATCTTTCACTGCGGTTATATCATGATTTGTAAAATGGGCCCTCGTATTTTTTCCATTGATGATGACCTCTCCATTGATGCTGACTTCGTTTTTTAAGGACAAGGTTTTGAATTTTTTGAGAGCCTGTGGCGCATTCATACCGCCCACCTTTGCCCCATTTATCATCACCTGCTTATTAAAATGTGTGGCTTGATAATAACCCAATCCGGCACCAAGAAGAACAAGAACGGCCAGAGCACTGCTAATAATAATAATTGTTAACCTGCGAATGATCCTTCACCTCAAGACATCGATTAATCTCTTAGCTTAATCGTTTAAAAAATACTAATTGTTTCCACGAATAATTAATTATACCATATAGGAAATGATAAGCTTACACAAGTCTTTTGAGGAATTTGCCCGTATCCATGGAGAGACAAACACCAGTATAAATGATTCTCAAAAATATATTCATAGTTTAGCACTGTATTTCTTTAAGACAACCTTTTCCCCTTATTTTCTCCTCCTAAAGTGCTCAACAGAGATATGTATGCGGCAATTAATCCCTAATGACTGATTTTCATGGTCACTCCCAATTGATTCATGCTTAAAATGGCACTTAACTTTTTTACGAACCCAATCGGCTACAAATGAATCCAATTTTAAGAACTGATACCTGTCTGTTCAATAACAACATGGACTTTGCAATGGAAGTCCGCATCAGAATATCGTTGCTCCCACGTTTTTCCATCAAAATGACGTGTGAAACTTCGGACGGTATCACCAAGCCGAAGCGGATCCGTTCCCCTCTCCTGAAAACGGTGGACCATATTCTCCGCTTTCTCAGCCAGATCTGCGGCAATCTTCTTATTCATACTTGCCGCCTTCCCTGTGCTAATCACTTTCGGACTTGCCTGTCGGACATACCCCTTGATATTGACGGTTGCAACAATTTGAGGCGAGGAGCTGTTGCCATGTGCAACCTTGTATTTGACAGACGTCTGAACATTTCGTAAAGCCATATGTTTTTCCCGTGTGATCCGGTAATCGTAAAAACCTTGATCAAATTTTTGATAAAGCATCTTAAAAATAAACATTTTATCTTCACCAATACTCATGACGTATTTATCATCTTTGAACAGTGCTAACCCTTTCATTTCCAAATGATCGCCATCCTTTTTTATAATGGGCATAAAGGGATCCATATAAGCTCCATAATAACCATCTATAAAATATCTGAGATTCGTTAAGGGATAATTTTGCTGACTATTTTGGAGCACCATATGCTGAATGTATCGGGCGATTGGGATTTGTGATTGATAATCAATGGCTGTTAACAGCTTTTTCGCGCTGCCATCGACCACCGCTATGGAAATTGCACTTGGAACATCGGGATCGCGATTTCGAAAGGAGATTTGCCGACCTAATCCATGTCTGGCCAGCTTCTTGTCAAAAATCATCACCTTCATTGAACCGACGCGCATGACCTCCTGACCACTCGATTGAAATTTATCAACAAGAGATTTTCCGTCATAGGTTACCCCAGACAGGCTACGAAGCATCGAAGCTGTTGTAGGAACTCCGGCTCCCTGAGCCCCCTGATTATTCCCCTGCACAAAGCTGGGCATAACAACGGTTCCAATCAATTTCCCGTGTCCGATATAGTCAAAGCCTTCTCCTTCGACCATTAGCGTTTCATCAAGTGTATTCGTGGGAAGACAGCCGCTAAGGAATAAAAGACAACTTAACGTGAACATCGCTCTAGTTTTCATACATTCTCCCTGATTTTTTATTCAGCCATTGACAAATGAGTAATAATGGAAGATAGCCATAGGTGAAAATGACTCCAATGATTCCATACAGTTGATTGGCCCCTCTTATTTGCTCTCCATTCGTAATTAATAAGGATAAACCAACACTTAGAGCGAGCACCATAACAATCAGATATTTTTGATTAACCATTGGAAAAGAAAATTTAATACCACGTATCACAATCCAAACCGATAGACAGATGTTTGGAACCAAACTCCAGACAAAGAAAACAGTAGCCAATTTTTCAGCGTGATTAAAAAAAGGAATCTGAAGTGCTTTGAGTAGGGACATGAAAGGCCAAATTGTATTTTGTATCGCACCTTGTGTCGAGAACATGATGCCGACGATTGTTAAATTGAGATAGATAATGATCGTTGTTACCATGCCAAAAAAGGCCCATTTCCTTGCTTTCTCCGGTTGACCGATGAAGGGATAGAAAAATACAATCAACTCAAAATTCAGGTATGCGGTTGCGCCAAAGTAGCAGGACTTTAAAATCTCCAGCGGCGTGTGATCGAACATGGGCAGCAAATTAGAAAAGCGGAGATAAGGAACCGTGAAATTTAGCGTTTGAAAAAGGGGAATCAAATAGATAAAGCTGAGCAGCGCAATACCACCTATATTACGAATTCCTCCCAAGACAATATAACCAACGATGAGACAAATAATCGTTGAAAAGATGAAGACTGACAAATTTGGAAAAAGCCAGACCTGATATATCTCTGTATAATAACGCAACAATCGGACTAAATTTAACAGGACCATCCCTAAAAGAATAAAGTTCAATATATTGCCCACCCACTTACCAAACAAGCGCCGATGAATTGAAAACAGATCGGCTCTGCCATAGACCTGTTCATTTTCCAACAAACGAAGAATCAGCCACATGATCGCTAAAGAGATAAAACCGCTAATGAGAATGCCGATCCAGGCATCCTGAGCACTGTAATCAACAAGCGGTCTGGGTAATAGCAAAAAATTTGCTCCCAATTGCAGGGATTGCGGGATGAAGAAAGCACTCAAAGGGCTCAATTGATGTGCCTTACTTATTTTGGCCGTCATGACTCAACCTCCTGGTATCCGGGACATCACTCATCTATTTCAGATTTATGCTTTCCCGCCTTCTTATGCACACGCGTATTATTAGAACGCATGGAATCAAGGGGATGCAGAAAAAGAGGACGTTCACTCTGGTAGTTCAAAGGCAGCCGAATAAATGTATCCTTTAAATCTTTGACACGCAGCGGATAAATGGGCTCAATATACGGACGGCCCAGTGAAGTGAGCCGAAGCAGATGATTCACGAAAACCATGAAGCATAGGGCGATACCGAGCAGCCCAAGCGCCTGAGCGGACAAGATAAACGGAAATCGGATAAAACGAATGGTCGTTGCCATCCGGTAATTAGGAGTGATAAACGCGGCTAAAGCTGCGAGTGCAATAATGATCAACAAAACATTGCTGACTATTCCTGCCTGTACGGACGCTGTCCCCACAACGATACCTCCTACAATACCGATCGTTTGACCGACTTTCGTCGGCAGGCGAGCTCCGGCTTCCCGCAATAGTTCAATCATGATCTCAAGAATAAGGGCTTCAACCGCTGGTGTGTAGGGGACTGGCGTACGGGAAATAAACAATGCTGGCATGAGATTATCGGGAATCAACGGAAAATGATAGGTTAAAATGGCAACATAGATGGACGAAGCACACACTGAAAAAGCAACGGCAAAAAGTCTTAAAAGACGATAGGCCGTGGCAATCGGCCAAACCAGGAAGTAATCATCAAAAGCAATAAAAAATTCAGTAATAGAAGCAGGGAGAATTAAAGCGTTGGGTGAACCATCGACAAGTACCACAACCTTGCCCTCATAAAGTGCGCCAGCAACCCGATCTGGCCTCTCTGTATCAATAAATTGCGGAAAAATAGAATTATTATTGTCACTGATCATTAGCGCCAGCATGGTTGCGTCGATCATGCTGGCAATTTCCAAATCGCCTATTCTTTGCTTAACCGTATTCACATTTTCCGGACTCGTCACACCATCGATATACAAGACACAAACGCGTGTTTTCGACATCTTTCCAATATGCATTTCTGCAATCCGGAATTGAGGAAGCGGCATGCGTTTTCTGATCAAATTAATATTCGTATCTGAGGACTCGACAAATGTTTCGCGCGGACCGATAACACTGGTTTCAATTTCAGGTTGCTCAATAGGACGACCCTGAATTTTAACCGAGGGTATGATCAGGCAGTCGGCTTTTTTTTCGGATGCCTGAATAATGATATATCCCTCTAACAATTTTGTTTGGATCAGCGTCAGATCCTTTGTGCGCACTATTTTCTCAATCGGTATATACGCCTGAACATCTGCCAGAGAATGAATCTGATGACTATAAAGATGAGCAAAGACATCACGGTGCACATATTCAGTATCGACCAGTGTCTGAATGAAAGAAATCCAGCAACTGAAGTTTTCACCCCTGTGCTCAAAATGAACAAAGTCAGGACCATTACTTAATTGTGAAAATAGATCGGTAATCGATCGGATTTCAATCGGAGTCTTCTCCTGATTGACTGTCTGCTGCCTCTTCCAGAACATCACGAGCACCTTCTTTTTCTGGACATCCTTATTTCTTTTTTGGGGAATCCTTTGTCATAGTTTGCCCCTCTTTTTGCTGATCTAAAATGATTAAAACAAAGGGCACAATACTTGGGTAGATGATTAAAATGTAAATCAAAAGGTTCGAAATGGATTCAATTCTCAATTGTATACTCATCAAAAAGGCAGCAAAGAGGATGAAATAACAAAGATACAAGAAAAAAACAAACATGCGCTCACCTCACTCGATTAATGATCCTGTCCAGTCGTCATAAGCATACAGTAGGCAGTAAATGCCAAACAAAAACCGTCAAAACAGGCGGATCAATTGGTACATCTGTCCGAATGTTCGACGGCGAAAGCATTTTCATTTGTCATGAGCAGGATTCCATTAACAACCGACAGTTTGGTCAAACTTCCTTTGAATGCACGATGGATCGACTGCCGCTTTTCATATAATCGGATAGACCTGTACAGTTTCTCGACATCATCCATGCTCGGGTTTGTCGATGAATTTCTAATGAAGAATCGGGAATAGATTCTCCCTTGTCCGAACGAGCTCCAGGCTCGATTAGACTCATTTGAAATTTCTGAAGTTATACACCAAAATGGCTTATTAAAAATTAGTTTTACCGGAGATCTTGAAAATATGCACTGCTTACTAATTAAATGGAACCGTGTACAGCAGCGACAGAATGAGGACCTGCATTACTTTCTTTATTTTGTTTGGTTCGGTGGAAAGAGAGAGACCAATAAATTTAAAATGAGAGAAATTGAAGTAATGATTGTGGACCTGACGGAGAGACAGAAAAATGGCTAGATGCCGCTTTCTTGATCCTCAAACATTCCATGCAGATGCAAAATATCATCCAAATAATTATAAATAAACCCACATCTTTTTAGCTCGGTGCGGGTGATGAGACACATATTTTAAAAAGCCTTTTTCTGCCTTTCGAACAAATTCATTTATCTGAAAAAATTAATTAAATTAATTCTTTCAAACGTTCCGCTAAACAAAGAATTGCCATTGATTGACCATAGGGCATTGTTGCTGTTTTAATATGTTTATAAAAGTCTTTCGTACTTCCCATTGGTGTTCCAGCCGATACATGGGCAAGTGACCCTTTTTCATCGATATTATCAATAACCGCCTTTAAACCAAGATCGGCCATTTCTCGATAATTATTCTCCAAAATAAATCCGCAATGAACTGCTTTTAGTATGCCGTAAGTAATTCCTGCTGTCGCAGACCCTTCAACATATGAACTAGGATCATCAATCAAAGTATGCCACATTCCGCTCTTATCCTGAAATTTCTTCAACGCGTGTAATTGATATTTCAAATTTAATATCAAATAATTTCGCACAGCGTCATATTCTGGTAAATCAATTAAGCTCAAGAATTCGGGGATTGAGATTGTAATCCATGCATTCCCCCGTCCCCAAAAGGCACCTGCAAAATTTGTTCGATTGTTAAAGTTCCAACCATGATACCAAAGGCCCGTTTTTTTGTCCTCCAGGAATTGAATGTGAAGCAAAAATTGCTTTTTTGCCTCTTCAATGTACTTTTTTTCATTCAATAATTCCCCAATCTTTGCTAGCGTCACGACACTCATCATTAATGTGTCATCCCACATTTCATTTGTATTCGGATCACCATAAACAACATGCTGAAAACCGCCAAGTTCCGTTCGCGGTAATTTATAGTAAAGCCAATTCGCCCAATTCTTAATATAAACTAAGTAACGTTTATCGCCTGTTTCTTCATATAAATAAGATAATGTTAACATCTGCACCATCGTATTGATATTTTTCTCCACTGGAGGTTCGGAAAAACGTTCGTTAAACCACTCCTTTATTATATTTAGTATTTCTGGTTTTCGGGTTACTAAATAATATTTCATCAAGCCGTACAACCCTATTCCAGAAGTCCACTCCCAGAAACTAAAACTTTTGTTATCGATCAACCGGCCGTCAGCAACCCTTATTGAACATTCCCCAGTTTCATCTTTTAAATGAATGAGATTGTCAATCAATAAATCTATTTTTTTCGAAACAGAATCTCTTAAATTCATCATTCAAACATCACCTCATTTATTTGTATGCTATTTTTTTATTAATCAACCCGATTATATTTGTATCCGTTTACAATTAAGCTTTTATTTTAATTCTTCAACACCTGATGCAATCGCAATCAGGCTACGTTTCAAATTAGCGGTTAAAAGTTCGACTGTTAGTCCTTTTTCAAAATGTGTTCCGTTTCTTGAATTTTCATTTTGTTTAATGGATACCAGAATGCCAAAATCAACATGGCTATCAATAGACAGACTACCGGAATTAATGTTGCCAACATATAAATTCTATTTGAAACCACAGCTGTCTGGAGAACACCGCCTGCCGATGATGACTGATAACCAATCAGTGAGAGCATGAATCCGCTAATCCCACCTGCAAGCGCCTGCCCAATCTTTCTGGAAAATGAATTAACTCCGTATACTGTTCCATCTTCCCTAAGCCCAGTTATGCTCTGGTGATAATCAATGACGTCGGTTATAAATGCCCAAACCATTAAATTAAAATACGAAGCACCAATGGTCCCAAAAAACAGCAGTGCCAGAAATACCCATTGATTATGCAAATGAAACGTAAACATTATAAAATAGATTACCGATGCTCCCAGCAGAGTGACCACACTGGATTCTTTTTTCCCAAACTTCCGTGAAAAAAATGTCGCAAAGGGAGCCATTAAAATAACTGAAATAAAGTTAAATGAGACTGCAACAGACATAGCTAATTTATCGTGGAAGTAATCATTGAACAGATACGTAAGATTAGTGGTAGCCAATATTTGATTAATCACGATAAACATATCCGCAACGACCAGTGCCAATAAAGCACGGTCTGTAAATAAACCTTTTATCAAATTTTTTATTTTTACCTGACCTGTTTTTTCTACTCGAACTCGTTCATAAGTCAATTTATAAGTGAATTGATAAGAAAAATACGCCAAAACAGCACATCCCAAAGCAATCAGAAAAAAATGATTTCCAGATATAATCTGTTTACCAGCATCATTTGCGCCATACATAAAAATGGGAATTGCAAAACCGGTTGCTGTTCCTGCAACTGCACTGCCAACACTTCTAAATGTCGACAACGAAGCGCGCTCATTAGAATCTGAACTTATTGCCGAGGCCAACGCCCCGTAAGGAATATTAACTGTGGAAAGAAAGACATTGTATAGGATATACGTTATAAATATATAGCCTATTTTCCCATACATTGAGAAATGATTCACCAATGGTATGAAAAGCAGAATAGAGGCAAATAGAAAGGGGTATCTCATTTTACGAATCCACGGGCGAAAACGCCCCTCACTACTCAGTTTTGATATATCCGCCAAGTGACCCACTCCGACATCAATAAATGCGTCAAATATTTTAGCTATCAGAAAGGTTATACCAACTATCGCACCAGAAATGCCTAAGACATTTGTATAGTAAATCATTAAGAAACCGTTTACAAGTCCAAGAATGAAACAGTTGCCCACATCACCAAACATATAACCAATCTTATCTCTTATCCCAAAAGGTTTTACAATACCCGATATTCTTTGATTGGAAGTAACAATCTCAGTTTTCATTCCAGATTTACCTTCCTTCACAAATTTAAAAGTTTTATTAATCTAGAAATTTATTAGTATAAGCGCTTTCATTTTAACTATAAATTTGACTTTTGATCCCTGCTCTGTCTGCAATTAGCAAATTAAGCTGAAACAGCTTCCATCGTTTCATTTTAAATTTGCCTGTGCCTGAACTAAGTATTGAAACGACTCATTGACACTCTCTTTCGTTCCATTGGGCACTTCATCTAGAAAAATATATCCCCACGGCATATAACGCTTTATAATACTAAGCATATCTTTGATCGGGGCACACCCTTTCCCCATTGAGGTTAACTGCATTTTATTATCAGAAACGATAAAATCTTTTAAATGTACAGCGACAATTTTATTTCCAAATATTTGAAAACATTTCTCCATAATCGAAATTTCATCTTTATAATTTTCTGCCATCACAAGATTCCCGGGATCCAATAGAACATGTAAGTTAGGAGAAGGAATCATTTCAAGCATTTTGCAGGTACGCTCTAATGAATAGATGGGATGATGAACGCCGGGCTCAATACCAATAATTACTCCCAGCTTTTCCGCACACTGTACTAATCGCTTAAGGGATGTTATAGTTGTTGAAAATGCTTGATCGGTAAAGTTTTCTTTTGTGTAAATAAATTGATTATCAATACTTCCTGTTTCTGTTGCAATAATATTCGCCCCAAATGAACGAGCACACATGAGATACTTTTCAAAACGAGATAATAGTTTCTCTCTAACAGTCCAATTGGGATGAATAATATTCACGTAGCAACTTAATACAGCGATGTTTATGCCTGACATAGCAAACACTTTTCGCATATAGTCACCCATTCCCACATTTATTAAATCACCATTATGGGTTAATTCTGGGAATGAAAAAGCCGGTGAAAATTGAAGATAGGGTACATGTTGACTAATCAGCATATTAGTAAGAAGCTGAATATCGTCCCGGGCAGAATAATTATGTGCCCTTATTCCAATTCCTGTGGGCATTGTCTAAACCCTCCTTACTCGGAGAAGACTGTCGGATCTTATTAAAAGAAAGAAGATCAGCAGTTCCCCATCTTTGTACATTATCTAAGTTGGTCCATTGGAACAAAATCCATATCGTCATAAGTAATGTTTTCGCCGCACATCGCCCAGATAAAAGTATAATTTTTTGTTGCTACCCCACAATGAATGGACCAGCTTGGAGAAATAATGGCCTCTTCGTTTGCGACAACAAGATGTTTCGTTTCGTCAGGCTTGCCCATCAGGTGGAATACACGAGTATCTGGATCCATATCGAAATAAAGATACGTCTCCATCCGCCGCTCATGAGTATGGCACGGCATCGTATTCCAAGAACTGCCCGGCTGCAGCACCGTGTAGCCCATTTGCAATTGACAACTTTCACAAATATTCGGATGAATATATTGATAGATTTTGCGCTCATTCAATGTCAGTGATTCTCCTGTTTCTCTCGGCTGAATATCGTTGATGCTGATTCTAACATTGGGATATTTTTTATGTGCCGGCGTCGATACAACGTAGAATTTAGCAGGATTATTCGGATTATCAGACCTGAACTCAATATCTCGAGTTTCCTTTCCGATATAATAACCGTCCTGCTTTTCCATTTTGTCTGCCTTGCCGTCAATGGAAATCGCTCCTGGCCCGCCGATGTTGATTACACCCAATTCACGCCGCTCAAGAAAATAGTCGACACCCAATTCCTTGCTAAGCGTAATACTTAGCGGTTGATCAGTCGGTGTCACTCCACCGAAAATCTGCCGATCATTATGTGTATATGTGAGCACCACATTCCCTGGTTCGAATACCTTTTCCACGAGAAATTCTCTGCGCAGATCTTCCGTCGTGTACTGACGTATATCTGCCGGACTATGCGTATACCGTGTGTTCATTGTTTGTGTCATCCTATAAACCCTCCAAACGATTTGTTCGTTCTCTGCCATCCGTTAAAAAAAACTAGCCCTTCTTTTCACGCCGTCAGACTTTCAATGAAAAACTCTACCTCTTTAAATAGTCACTCCGATTTATTGTCCTGCATGTTCGATCATCGAACAAGATAACCGCCGTCAACTGCCAAGACATAACCATTCACGTAGTCAGAAGCCTTGCTGGCCAAGAAAACAGCAACACCCATTAATTCATACGGTTCTGCCCAATGATTTGCAGGGATACGGCTTAATATTTCCTGGTTGCGTGCCTTGTCTGCACGAATCGGTGCCGTATTCGCTGTTTTGATATACCCGGGAGCAATGGCGTTTACTTGAATATTATAAGCACCCAGTTCACTAGCAAAGGACTTGGTCAAGCCGGCGACACCATGCTTGGATGTTGTATAAGAAGGAATGAATTTTCCCCCTTGGAAAGAGAGCATAGAGCCAATGTTGATGATTTTACCGGACTTCTGCTTAGCGAACACCTTGGCTGCAGCCATAGACATGTGATAAACCGTATTTAAATTGATGTTAATGACAGCATCCCAATCCTCATCTTTAGACTCTAAAAGGGGATTGCGTTTAATCATGCCCGCATTGTTAATCAAAATATCAAAATGTCCGAATAATTCAATGGCCTTATCGATTACTTTTTGTGCAACGCCTTTTTGTGTTAAATCGACATCCATAAATTCCACACGCCGGTTACGTTTTTCAATTAATGCTCTAGTCTCTTCCCATTCCTTCTTACCATAGGTCGGGATAAAGATGTCGGCACCAGCCTCGGCCAGTGCAACTGCATAGCCTTGTCCCAAGCCGGTATTTCCGCCGGTAATAATGGCTACTTTACCCTTTAGATTAAAAAAGCTCATCTTAAACTTATCCAAGGCTTCTTCATTACGTTTAATCTCTTCTTGTGATTGAGGCATAGAAAAACACTCCTTTTTTTGATTGGAATCCGGGAACCATTTTCCTATTTAAGCAAATAATCTGCTAAGATTTGCTAGCCTGAAAGGGATATGAATAGCCCTCCTTTCATTTCCTATTTAGAAATATAATTTCCATTAATTTAATTGCTGATATTAGCACTTTATCAGTTTGCATAAAGTGCTTGCACATCAGTCATTTCAGAATTAACTTAGCTAATCTCGGAAGAGATATTTCCTATATAGAAACAAGATTTCCTTTATCTTCAATGCGATTATAGTCCCTAAATACAACAATGTAAACGTATTATTAATGTTTTTTTATCTTTATTTTTACGATTCATTGCAAAATGAAAGGCAACAGGCAAAAAAAACGGAAAAACCACAGTGAGATCCTGTAAATTTAATGTTCATTCAAACAAAAATTTGCAGAAAATCTACACTATGGTTTATAAACAGTCTAACATAAGGGCTTGACGTTCAGGTATCTATCGGATGCAGCAGGGGTGCTGGTTTATATTACCGAAACGATGTCCAACTGTGTTTGTTTCCCAAACTTTATAATACTATTTAACACTTTCTTGTTGATCCTGTACTTAGGTGCACTGATGCTAAACGCGCCAAATATTCTCTGTGCTTTAATAATAGGAAAACCGACACAAAAAATATCCGGTTGATTTTCAACATTATCAATTGCGTAACCATTGTCCTTTGTTGTTTTTAATAATTCAAGAAACTTATTTTTATCTGTTACTGTATTAGGTGTTAAGGGTTTGAAATCCGTTTCTTTTATATAATGTTTAATTTTTTCGATTGGATAGTGAGCGAGTAATGCTCTTCCCATGGCAGATGAATACATTTCCATATAGCCGCCGACTCTTGACACGAGATTAACACTATGGGCGCTTTCTAATTTAGCCAATAAAACGATCTTGTCTTCTTGAACGATCCCAAGATTAACGGTTTCATTTGTTTCATCTCTGAGTTTTGATAAATAGGGTTTCGCAATGGCATTAATATCAAAATTTTCCGAAACCTTTTGCGCATATTTCAAAAACTTCGTTCCCAAACAATATGTCCCACTGTCACCCATTCGAATGACATAGCCAAAATACTGTAAAGTGTTAAGAATTTTATAAATAGTCGGTTTCGTTATGTTCAATCCATTGCTCAGCTCATTTAAGGAAGGAGCTGAATTAGAATTTAATATAAACTCCATAATTTCTTCGGCCTTTATAAGGACTGAACCATATAAAGCTTGTTTTTTTAATTGTTCCAAACTAATACTCCTCAATTTAATGCATTCGCTTAGAAAACAAATGCACTGTTTTCTTCCAAACGCCGATGCACAGTAGCATTACGTATAATAGGGATTTAATACATTTATCATGCCTCTGTATTTACTGCTTGTCAATCTGCGTATAATAAGTGAAAAATGACAGTAACGAGAATTGACAGTGTACGTTCACGACATGAAACTTGGGAATTGCGGCATCACATCAAATGATAAGTCCAAGTCTTCTCAACTTCTCCACCTCCTCGTAGTGTCGAACAAGGACGCGATTGACAGTCTTTTGCAACTTCGTCCTCCCTGCTGCTGCTTTTCGCGGTCCTTATGAAGTTCGTCATTAAGCGGAGTCTCAAAGAAAGGCTACCTGAACCGATCATAAAAGAGGAAGATCGTTTTTTTTCTCTTTTTCAATCAATTAAATTACATTCCCAGGTGCAGCAGAGGCTTGCACCTTTTCAATCTCCAAAAAATTAAAATTCTACTGTTTTTTCGATTTTCGTCACTAAATGGCACTTTCATCGCCGATTCCATTCAGAAAGAGGGCTCAATCAGCGCAAAAAGAACAATTTGCCGGTTTGGCGGCGCTTTTCAAACATGGAAAGTTTCTCATAAGGGGAAAACACATATGGTTATAGGCTTGGGTATCAAAGCGGGTGAAGAAGGTCATAGTGTTTGGCTTACTATGGTTCCCCTATTAATTAATCAAATGAAAGAATGTCGCTCCGAGCGGACGCTTCGCGTCTTCGAGACACGCCTCGAAAAGTATGACTTTGTCATTGTGGATGAGATGGGCTACATTTCTTTTGATAAAGAAGGCACAGAACTGTTGTTTACGCATCTCTCTCTTCGATCTGGGAGAAAGTCTACCATAATTACCACAAATTTATCATTTGAACGCTGGGGTGAGATCTTTCAGGACCCCTTTATGACTGCGGCCATGATTGATCGCCTGACTCATCAAGCCTATTTAGTTAATATGAACGGTAATTCCTATCGTCTGAAGGAAACTAAAACGTGGCTTAAACAGCAACAGATCGAATAATATTTCTAATGATCCCACTCAAGAATCAATAGAGACAGGTTTTCATTCTCCGATTATTGATTTCTGAGCAGCCCCGATCCCTCACTTATCTTCTGCCTGAGTGGGGGAATATTAAATGACTATTTGGGGGATTTTTCAATTGACAAATACAGCCGCTTTGAAGCGCACGACGAGTTCTAACAAAAAGAGCTTATAAAAATTTAGGCCAAATATTTTGCAGTTCATGCCTTTTTCTTACAAAACTTAGATCCTCAAAAATGCCATTAAATCAGCATTTTTGAGGATCTATTGACACTCTATCCGGATGAATTTAAAAACCAGAGTCTCCTTCTCGATTTGTCAATTCGAGTTTAGCTTGCTTCTTCAAAAAGACTCAGGAAAGCATTGTATAAATTTTGAAGATTGTCAGTTGTTTCTTGCGCAACATTGGAATGATTAATTTCCATTTGATTTCCTCCACCCAGCACGGCATACTCATCCTCAAGCTGGGAGAGTGCCTGATTGAAGCTGGAAGAAAAGGTTGCGGCAGAACTCGTGTTAAGACTCCCCAGCATTTGAAAAGCCTGATCCGGCGAACTGGGCTGATCCTCTCCATAAACAAGATCATTCAGTTGCGTGATTGCCTGATTATATGAAGTGGCATACCCTTCCTTCAGCATCGCCGCTGCTCCCGGCGTCATCTCATTTTGGGCCAGATAGTTTATCCCCGATTGGCCCAGTGCCGCCGAGAAGGGATCGGAAAGGGACTGATCCTCGTTCCCTATGGCCTGCAAGGCGGAATGGGATACGTACAAATCCTTATAGGTAAAATCAGTTCCGGAGATGTTTACCGTAGTCTGCGCCTGATTTAAAACGACGGCGTTGAACTGAGCGGCAATCGTGTCGACGCTATCCGTCGAATAATCCACTGCATGCGTCTGTTCGTATTGCTCATATAACTGGTTCAACTCAACCGCTAGATCAGCCATATCGTCCTCGCTTTGCTGATAGACCGGGTTCTCGCTAAAACCATCAGAGGTGAGTTCCCCATTTTTATTCTGTGAGGGATCAAAAAACTGATATAAATCCCCGACGTAGGCTCCTATTTCTGATTCCACCCCTTTCTCAAAGTTCTGCTCCGCCGCTGACAGTTCAGCATCACGGATCTGGTCCTGGGATTTTTGATATGCAGCTACATCCGTAATGCCCACCGCCGATGCGCGCTGGGCAATCGCCCGATCGGAGTAGGTCTGCGTAATTTGTGCCTGCGCTTTATGGTAAGAAACGACCGCCTCAGCCAGAAAATCCGGATCATCGTTGGTCAAATTCCAATTCATTGATGAAGCACCAGCCCCGCTGAGAATAGTTAAGTTCCCGGATGACGAAGAGGCGAACAGATTGAAGTTCATACTGTCCGCGATTGGTGTCGGTAAATCAGCGTTCTGCATTGCATCCGGCTGTTCCTCTGCCGTTTCTTTTCCAGCCAACGAATTCCCGGAAACCTCCTGCTGATCTAAACCTTCCTCAAGCACAGAATAATACTCAGGCTGCTCATTCATCTGTTTGAGATAATAGACTTGTTTAATGCCTTTCTTGTTATAAAGCTCAAGCTGATCCGGTTGCGTGGAATCCCCTGGAGACCAGGACTCTATCAAAACGGATGACGGATCGATGTTAATTGACTGGACGGATCGGTTTGTCGCCTGGTTGCCGTTAGATGTCTGCTGACCTGACGACATCGGCAGAAAAGTCTGCAGCGAATAAATTTCCATACATTTTCTCCTCTTTTAATTAATCTGTCTTATGAATTTTTCACTGATAAATAGGGATTTGATAGGCCATCGCATAGACATGCGTGCTGTAAACTGTTTTTCCGTTAACAAGAACAGTGACCTCATCGACGTCATAGTAATGTCTGCTTACTGTATTATCAAAGGTCAGAGCACCTTGAATAATCGGAAATTCTGGGCTTACACTGAAATGGCCAGTGCCATCTGTTGTAGCCGTTGTACTTATCGTTGACGTATACCCCGAAGTTTCATTTTCATCATGCACGTCTATGCTGATTTCCACCTTACGAAGTGGGTTCCCTGATCCGTCAGTTAACGCCCCGTTGATAGTGTAAGAATATTGACTACATGGGTACAATCCCAATCCCCAATTAACATTTCCTTGATCGCCAACTGCGGACATATTCTGTGCATTAATGGTAGAACCCTGTGGATCAACTTCCACATCTGAGACATTCCAATTGGACCAACTTCCATTCGAATCGGCTAAATCAATCAGTACAAAATAGTCACCCGTTGAATTCAGTTGAACGTAAGGAGACCATTTAGAAAAATCACCAGTGTTTACCGGTGTTAGCTCGCTATTAATTGTTGGAGAAATGGCCCCATTTTTAATGACTAGAACGTTTGAATCATTCAAAGTTGATGAGAGATTTTAACTCTGTGCCCCCTGCCAACTTACATTAAAAGGTAATCCAACCTGCGTTGTCGTAGTTACCGGATTATCCAGAGTATTTAGCACCGGGCGGTTACTTCCATCAGCCGGTTCAATATCATTTTGTGGATAAATGGGAGCTGACCACACCCCTGATGAGTTTTCCACTTCAAAGGGAAGGACAAATTCCCCTGAGTGATTAAATTTAATTGGGAAGCCAATGACATTGTTATTTTCGTCAACAATTGGCAGATAGGAGTAATCGGGTTCATCGGGAAAGATATAGGCACTAAACTGCGTCAGGGCTTCCCCACTTGGATCATAAGAATAATTTGTACCATCATAAGAAAGAAAAAAGTCGATATTTGAATTAGTAGTAAAATTTCCATTGATTTCACTATCTGGGTTATCTGTCCCAATTCCAAGACCTGCAATCGGTACTGACTGAGATTCATCTTGAGCGCTTGTAGACACTTTTTTCTTTATCGATTTATTATTCAAGTTGGAAGATAAATGTGTTACCTGAATTTTTCCCAAATTCTTTTTTAACACTCGTTTATTAGAGGTATTTAATTTCCTTGATTGAATAGTTGGCTGCTGATTAGCTGTTCGTTGCGAAGATAATTTGGGGATAGAAAAATAATTAGCCATTTTATTAATCACAGAGGATGAATGTTTAGAATGATCAGTTAAAGATTGTGCTTGGCTATTGTTCGTTGTGGTTAATAACGATGTGGCAAGAATGACAGTCAGAATCAATAAAAATTCTGCAATTCTTTTTACCAAACTCTTCAATTTACTCGCTTCCCCCATTATTTTTTAAGTTTATCTTTAACTTTATTATCGGGCAAATTTAAAAATATTTAATTTCTCCCTAAAAAAGGGTCGATCCATCAAAATACTGTGCAAAAGCAAACGTCATCAGACCGAAGAAGAGTATCCTGAGAAGTTACATTCATACCATTCATTAACATTTTTTGGCTTTTTCCCCTCCCTTTTCCAATCAATTAAATTACATTCCCAGGTGCAGCAGAGGCTTGCACCTTTTCAATCTCCAAAAAATTAAGATTCTACTGTTTTTTCGATTTTCGTCACTAAATGGCACTTTTATCGCCGATTCCATTCAGAAAGAGGGATCAATCTGCGCAAAAAGAACAATTTGCCGGTTTGGCGGCGCTTTTCAAACGATGTATAAAGGAATCAGGCACTAACCTGCACAGGATGCTTAGGAGGTGAAAGGATTATGGGTGTGAATTTCAGTTATTGCACGGCCCACTGGACGTATAGCTTTTTTCATCGATTCAGAGAAAAACTGGCCAATGCAGTCGGCATCGACTTGAATCAAATGGAAGGCTTTGGCGGTGATCATCTTTTTTCAGATTATCAGGACGCTATTATCCCTCTGCTTCAACATTCCGATTGCGAAGGTGAATTAAGCGCTGAAGAATGTTCGCGGGTTGCCCCGCGCTTAAGGGAGATTGTCGCTTCATGGATTGGTGATCCCGATCAAGTCGAAGCCGGTCTTCTCGCTAAAGGAATGGAACGTGCCGCACAATTGAATAAGCCTTTTTATTTTTGCTGATATTTTTCATCTAGAATAACGAAAAAGGAGGACAGCGCATGGATAAGAAAACGAGTGAAAAGCAATTCTGCCAAGGCCTGCAAGCGCAGGAGTCGCTTCTGGAGGAGCTTTCAAAGATCGGTACCGTAATCGACTGCTCGAAATATTCCAACGAAGAAGTGGCCGATCTTCTGCGGAGAACGATCAATCAATCGAAGTAAGCCTACAGATTCAGGAATGATTTTTTGCTAATCCGCTTCAGAAGGAGTGTTTCTGATGATTCAGCGCATCTATAAAACTGTAAAATCGAGACATGGTTTTACGTTGATCGAAATGATGATTGTCCTTATGATAATTTCTATTCTTCTCTTAATTGCCGTGCCTAATATGATTAAATCACAGAGTGTTGTTCGCGGGAAGAGCACGGATGCTACGGTCAAATTGGTTCAGAGTCAGGTGGGGGCATACCAGATGGACCATGATGGGCAATTGCCCGATACACTTGAAGACTTGGTCACCGGCGGCTATGTGGACAGCATCAAAAGTCCTGAGGGTGGCAATCTGAAGATGGATGCTGAGGGTACTGTCAGTGCACCGTAGACCCATTCATCATCGGCAGGGCGGTTTTACTCTGATCGAAATGATGATTGTCATCTCCATCGCCTGCATCATTGTGCCTCTATGCTTTCTCTCCTTGTCACATACGTCGGATGAACAGAAAATGCAGAATTTATCAGAGGAAATTCGTGAGACAATCAGTGATGCCCAGATGGATGCCCTATCGAAATCGGTATTCGTCAATATTGTCTTCAATCCAGCCGAACACTTCTATACCATTAACACAGGCGGCATTATCGAAAAAAGAGCGCTGGATCCGAGACTCCGAATAACCAGCAACACGAATAAATTAACCATTCTCATTACCCGCACCGGTTCATTTTCGAATCCCGGGACCTTTAGCTTCCGAATGGGATCAATCTGGTATAATCTCGTTCTTCAGATCGGACAGGGGAGGTTTTACCTTGACAAAATTTCATAGAGTGTCAAACCACCCGGGATTTGGCAATTTAGCTGTTCAATTGAGAGAAGTTCGTGGGATCTTCCTTGCCGAGGCGGTCTACTCCGTCTGTATCCTCACCTTTGTTATGCTGCTGGC
This sequence comes from Sporolactobacillus sp., assembly GCA_047718855.1. Classification (GTDB taxonomy): domain Bacteria; phylum Bacillota; class Bacilli; order Bacillales; family Sporolactobacillaceae; genus Sporolactobacillus. The sequence continues at coordinate 93,975 of JBDNRY010000004.1, forward strand.
GTTCCCCTGTCTGATTCGAATCTATCAAGAACGACTACTGATTCAGCAGAAAAATGAAGCGATGACTGTACTACGCACCGAACTGATTCAATGGAAGACGGACGATCCGGCTGCTTTTCCGTCTTCAAAAACGGCGACTCCTTTTCAGTTGAACTGGAAAGAAAAAAGTGAACAGCAGGCGATTCTCTCTGTAACCTGGATAAATAAAGGGAAGACCTATGAGATGATCAGCGAGGCACGAAAATGAAAAATCAAAAAGGCTTCACTTTGCTCTCCATGATGCTTGCATTAAGCATTATGGCCATTTCTCTGATTCTCGTTGTCTCGGTCACAAAGGAGCTTGTTAATCGTTTCAATGACCAATTAGGTCTGAAAAAAGATATCTCGCTTTTCTTTTCACAGACCGCGCTGGAGCTTCATTACGCCCAATCTGTCCACAGTACAGGAGATGGTCGGCAATTAATTCTGGATAAAAATGGAACCCAGGTCAGTTATCAATGGCAGGCAACGCATCGGATCATCCGCCAGGTTAACGGCAGCGGCTATGAAATCGTTCTTCAGCATGTCTCCCGCGCCAGCTTCCTGACCAGCGGAAGTTATATCCGGATCGAGGTGACTGATGATCAAGGACACGTCTATGACTGGTCGGATAAATGCTATCTTCAAGCCGTACAAAACATCAAGGGCAAGGAGTTCGCTTTCTCGTTCAGAAGGTTTTATTCTACCCGTAACGATGGCCGTTTCATTCCTTCTGCTCGTCTTGGTCCTCCACGCTATTCTTTTACTTAGCAGTGATCAACATTTTTTCCATGCCTCCCTTGCCAATTTTCAGTTGGAGCAGCTTCGAGAAAACGCGCTGACCGACATTGATCGACAAATACAGGAACAAACATTAGCAGATCAAGGAAAATTCGATTATGATATAGGAACAGCCGCCTACAAGTGCAATCAGAGCAATGGAATGCTTGAAGTGAAAATTACACTCTTCTTTGGTGATGAACAGGAAACCGACAAAATCACTTATCAAATGAGTGACAGAAACCCGGTCAATTGGCTCGAAAGGACAGATCCATGATTGATCGCGAATGGATGCTTATCTTGCTGCAGACTTTATTATTAATGTCAGGGGCAAATCCATTCAGACTATCGTTTGCGAGATCATTTCCCTTATGTATCAAACGGCTCAGAACGGGAATCCTATGGTTAAAAAGACAAGGGGCACCCTCGATGAAATCGGAGGACTACGTCAGATATCTGACCGAGCAATTTGTTCGCTATATGGAAACGCCGCGCGATGAAAGAAAAAAAGTCAGGAGAGAGCACAAAGCTGTAAGGCCGCCGATGCGTAATCAGCTTTTTGGCCAGATCCCTGACGCGATTGAAAATTATGCACAGGCAATTAAGAATCAAATACGAAATAAAAGGCATAAATAGCAAACCGGAGCGCAAAATCAGCCTCCGGTCTATTTTTTCATGTTCCAAACAATCTTCTGATGCTGCTCACTTTATTGCCCAGTAAATTCGATAAGTCAGGACGTCTTTATAGGTTTGCATCATATTCAGATGATCCAGCCAAACTTCAATGGCATCCGCATCAAGAGCAGCGTTGAGCGGATACACGGGCATGCCCGTTTCTTTCGACTGAACTTCAGGCAGCTCCGCCTCTCTCAGGCATTTAATCGACGCGAATCCGGCGTCCGCCAGTCTATCTCTCCAGTCTTGTTCCGTGTAAAGAGCGGGGACACCGTATAATCCACAAATTGCTTTCTTATCTTCTTCAGGAAGGGGATGCTCGATTGTCATCTCAATGGCAATCAGCTGACCTTCCGGACTCAGAACCCGATAGTATTCCGGCAGCGATTTATCCGGATCGGTAAAAGCGGTAACCGATTCAGAAATCAGCCAATCGAAGGCGTCGGCCTTAAAAGGCAATGCTTCTGCTGAGGCATTTAAAACCTGAAAATGGGTTTCCGAATGATCTGCTCTTTGCCTGGCATGTTCCACCATCTTCGGATGCAAATCAATAGCTGTAACAGCCGCACTTATCTCCTCTGTAAGAAAAGCAGCAGTCGCCCCTGTGCCGCAGCCAACATCCAGGACGCGGTCGCCCGCCTGAATTTTAGATTGCCGGATAATGGATTCCGTCAAGCGATGCCCGCCCGGATGAGCATTATCTATCGCCAATTTTGCCAAAAAATCGATATAGCGTTGACTCACAGTTCTACACCCTTTCCGCACTTTCATAACCTTCAGTTTATGAAAGTGCGGAAGAATTGGTGAACACTGCACCATAGTTGTAAATTGAATGAATCATTTTTCTCCAACCCGCAAGCCAGTCTCTTTTACCTTTTCGCGATGCAACGCTTCACTGACGGAGGAAGGGATTGTTTGCAATCTCCTCTCCAATACTGGTCTCCTGACCATGGCCCGGACAGACAATTGTCTCGGCAGGCAATCGCATGAGTTTTTCGCGAATGCTGTTCAATAAAACCTCTCCATCAGCACCATAACCATCTGATCGCCCAATGCTTCTTTTGAAAAGCGCATCACCGCTGAAGACGACCTTATCGCCTTCAAAATAATAAGAGACACCGCCTGGAGAATGTCCAGGCGTCTCAAGGACGTGAAAGCTAAAGTTTCCAATCTGAAGCAATCCTTCCTCTGTCAGGATGTGCTCAGCCGGACGCGCATGAATATCTGCAGCAAAGGTGAAATAGGCGGATCCATTTTTTTCAGGATTCGCCGGCCAGTCGGATTCCTGCTTATGCAGATAGGCGGGAATCTTCCATCGGTCTCTCGTCTGGTCAAGGGCACCAATGTGATCAAAATGAGCATGAGTCAGTAATACAGCCAGCGGCCGAAGTTGCCGTCGATTAATCTGTTCCCGTATGTTTTCATATTCCGCGCCTGGATCAATGATCAGTGCTTCACGCGCTTCATTCTCCAGAAGATAACAATTCTCATGAATCGGGCCAACACAGCATGTTATCCATTTCATCCTTCCGTCCTCCTCGCCTAGCCTATTGCAGGGGGTAGCAGTCCTTCCGAAGAGCAAGACCTGCTGCTCTTATTTGATCTTCGTTTTTGCCAGCCAAGCTCCACCGATAATTCCGGCATTATTTCCCAACTTGGCAATGTCAAAGGAACAAGCATCGGCAATCCGAGGCAAAGAATAGGCCTTAAAGTATTTCATCAGCGGTTGAAGCAAGGTTTCACCGGCATGTGAAACGCCGCCGCCGATAACAATCATTTCTGGATTGACGACGACCGATACCGCACCCAAAGCATAGCCAAGATAATAGGCAGCCTTTTCGGCAACCGCTGATGAAAGCGGATCTTTTTTTGCGGTACAATTGAATACATCCTCAGCCGTGATGTCTCCTTTTTGTTCAAAAATATCTCTCAGAATGCTTTCCGAATCATTATAATCCAATGCTTCAAGGGCTAACCGGCGGATACCCGTAGCCGAGGAAACCGTTTCGAGGCAACCTCTTTTCCCGCAATTACAAGGTGCGCCATCTTTGGGTACGACCGTCATATGACCGATTTCACCGGCCATCCCGTTGATCCCGTGTAGGATGTCACCATCAATAATGATCCCAGCGCCAACTCCGGTACCTAAGGTGACACAAACCAGATTCTTCGCGCCCTGACCCGCACCCAGCCACATTTCTCCAAGCGCTGCCATATTGGCATCATTTTCAATAATAACCGGCAGACCAATGGATTGTTCCAAATCATCTTTGAGCGGGTAATTCTCCCAACCGATATTTACGGCTTTATAAACAAATCCCGTATTCATATCGATAAAGCCGGGGGCGCCCATCCCAATACCGCGCACATTCGTCCGATCCAGATTGAACTGTCCCATTTTTTGTAAAACGCTTTGACTAATATCACCGGCAATATGGCTCCCGTTATCAACGGTATTTGTAGCAATTGCCCATTTGTCAATCATCTTCCCGTTGTCATCAATCAGCGCCATTTTAATGGTTGTCCCGCCAAGATCGATACCAATATTAATTTTATCCGTCATTTTATCTTCCACCTCGTATTTCCATTCATCTCTCTCTATTTTCACCTAATTCATTGAATTTGCCAATAACAAACCCATAATAATTTTGTCAACGTTTATAAAAAAAGTATTCAGATACTTTTCGAAAGATAGTTAAAAAAGCTTAAAATCCAAACGCAAACATAATTATAGCAGAGACAGGCTTACGAGGAGGAATTGCCATGCGTCGAGTGATGCTATCTGCGCTAATCATCGTGGTTTTCTTTTTAATTTTTGCGAGATATACCGGTTTCCCAACCGCTTCCCCTACCATTACCTATTTTCCGGAAGCGGAACCTTCTCTGAAATTAAGTGGAAAAACGCAGATTCATCTGCATCCCCAAGCACAAGCACTCACTTGGCGTATTCAATCGCATAGTGCTTCTCCAGTCTATCTGCTTCAGAATTTCTCCTTGCTTTATCGAAATAATCAGCTCATCGCCATCAATAACGTCTGGAAACAGCAAGTCCGCTCTCTGCTCACAGTGAAACACTTGCAGGCGGAAGCGGGTTATTTCCAGGGACTGTCCGTGCATCAAGCGGAAGAGCATAATGGAGAAAAAGTACGGGGTCGAGAAGTTTTTTCATCCGATCAGCTATTTGTGATGAAGAAGGGAGACAGGTGGTTCGCCTTTTCTGATCAACACTGGACGAGTGCGGAGAAATATTACGCCGGCCAACTCACTTCAGAGATCAATCAACAGCAAGCGGCTTTAACCCAAAAAGCCGCAAAAATTTACGGCTTTAATCCATCAGATTATAAAATGGTGCTGCTCTCTGATCTAAACGAAACAAACGCAGACCGTTTTTTCCCTGGGTCACCGGCGGACTCTAGGCGAATCGCCGGGCAGCTTTGGGAGGGTCTATACAAGACAATGGTTCGCGGATTTGACATGGGTGAGGCTCAATATGAACCCGTCAAAGGCAGTTCATTGCCGATCCTGCTTATCGGTCGTGACCATCTGCTCGTCGTGATTGAAAGCTCGGCACAGCGTGTGATTGTGCTGAAGCAAGAGTTCCGATCGCGCGCCTATTCTCCGGACTCTAGATAATCGTTCGCCGCCCGGCGCAAGAGCCATCGTCCGCCGATAAAGACCAGAATCAGTTCAATAATAATCCGGCGACGCTGAAAGAGATAAAAAACCAGACAAGTCAGCAGCAACAGAGGAAGATAATTCATTTTTCGCATACGGGACCACCTTTTCTATAGAAACGTTCCTGCATCTAGTTTGGATGATCCTGCGCTTTTCATTCATTCGAATTCCGAGTATCAATTCTTTCGTCTTCCGTAAAAAGAAGATTGATCCGCTGATCGTGTGCTTCGATGGGAATATTAGGAACAAGCTGCATCCCTAAAAGCAGGGCAACCGTCGCTCCGCGATAGCTGCCAAGAAGGCGATCATAATAGCCACCGCCGTAACCGATTCGGTTCCCGCGCCGATCAAAAACCACGCCGGGAACGATCATCAGCCCTACCTGCTCAAGCTGCACAAGCCGTGTCTTTTCGGGGCTCGGTTCCTTCAAATGAAAATAACCTTCATTAAGTTGATCAAAGGAGTCCAACTGATGGAAGGTCAGGGTCTTTGCTGCCGGATGGCATTTCGGAACCGCTACTGTTTTCGCTTCAGACCATGCTCTTTCAATTATTTCTTCTGTCTCAATCTCACGGCCAAGGGATAAGGTGACAGCAATGACCTTCGCGTGACGCCATAAGCGATCCCTGACTAACCGATCTCTAATTCGTTTACCGGATTGTTTAAATTCACTTTCGTCTAGCCGTCGTAATTTCTCGAGCATGTCCAGTCTCAATTGCTTCTTCAATCGACTCAATGCTTTTTTCTCCTCCCTTATCGTTTCCACTTCCATGTAAAAATGAAGCCGCAAAGACCCTCAACCGGTCTTCAACGGCTTCATCATTGAGCTTTAAAACAGACTCTGGAACAAAATATTTCCGAATTTCCGATTACTTTGTTTCGCGGTAAGTCACATACTTTCTCAGTTTCGGGCTATATTTCTTCAATTCCAGACGTTCCGGGTTTTTTTGCTTGTTCTTGGTCGTAATATAGTCACGATCGCCGGTTTCCGTATTTTCAAGAATAACTTTTACACGCATCTTTATCCCTCCAATGCACTAATGTCTGTCCTGCCAGTCAGAAACATACAACTAATAATAACAAAAAAATCTTTCTGCTTCAACCCCACAATCGCTGTAACCCTTAAAACAGTGGATTTATTCCGTTCAAACATCGATTAGCCAGATGGTAATAAATACCCTTTTGTTTACAAACTTCTTTCTTTTTCTACATAATTCTTCCGTAACCCGGGCAGTTATGATATAAATGAAGAGGTGAATGTTTTGGCAACAGCCTTTCTTTTTTTGTGCGGAGAACGCTTTCGTTCCGTAAAAAGCGTCGAGGGCTGAATGAATGAAGCGTTAGGGGGTTAATTATGGGCTTAGTGATTCTGATTCTTGTGGTTATCGGTATAGTGGCATTGATCATGTCTTATTCCAAACAAGACAGTATTAAGCAGGTTGAAAACCAGTTGGAGGAGAACTCCATTACAATGATGCAGGAATTATATAAAGTAAAGAAAAAAATTCGCGTACTCGAAGAAGAAATTATGATCGGGGATCGGGATAAATTTAAAGGGTGAGAAGTATTGACGAAAAACGGAATGCGCGGCTTTGCCGCTGGTGTTCTGTTGACTGTTGCTGTCTTTGCGTTTTTTTACTATTTGATTTTTAACGACGGACAGCAATCCGCAGCAAAACCAGTGGTCAAACGCACACCATTGACGGAGGCAACCGTCACGCGATATCTGACCAGTCATCATCGCAAAGCGATCGATTTGGATGCCTATAATCAATGGCAGGCACAAAATAAACCGGCTAAGAAATCGGCTGCAACGCCCGAAAAGAAAAGCACAAACAAGCCAAAGAAGAAAGCAAAACCTGACTCGAAGACGACCACTTATAAGCTTCGTATTAAAAGTGGCATGACGCCGGGCGATATCTCGAATGAACTGATCAGTGCCGAAATTCTAAAATCCAATCAGAAAAATGCTTTTGACAGCTATCTTCACAAAAATCGTTTGGAAAAATACGTTCAGCTCGGATCGTTCAAGGTGTCAAGCGATATGTCGATTCCAAAGCTTGCTCAGGTCATCACAAAAAATCATAGCAATTAAAAAAGCTGATAAGGAGGAACCTTTATCAGCTTTTTTGCGCCTTCTGTCGCTTGCTCTGCAAAAATAAACAACTTTCGAAAAAAGCAGAGAGAAGTTAACTTCTCCCTGCTTTTTTCGCGTGCGCCTGCACGGCTTAATTCTTACTCGTATAATGGTACAGTTTATCATAAGCTTTATAAATACTGAGGGCAATCTGATGGTTCTGATGGCCTACTCGAACTCTCGGTACAACATCGACAACAGCAATCTGCGGATTATCGTATGGTGCATAAGAAACTAAGGTTTCATTATACAAAGAAAGATCATTCTGACTGATCTGCGCCGTTCCGGTTTTCGCCGAGATCTTATATTTAAGATTCGGTGCGTGACCAAGGTCAAAACCCGTCGAAAGTCTATTGGACCCATGTGTGACTAAATATAAACCCTTTTGCACCCTTTTAATATCATTCGGTGTATTTCTTATCGTGTTAAGAACATGAGTCTTAAAGGAATAAATTGTCCGTCCCAGGTTTTCAGGATCATCACTTGGCGCGTGAATCGATTGCAGCAGATGTGGCTGAATCCGGTAACCGCCGTTGGCAATCGTTGAAATATATTGAGCCATCTCAAGCGGTGTATAGGTATCGAACTGGCCAATCGCAAACTGCTGAATCAAACCGGAATTATCCGGCATGCCGCCATTATAGCCCGTGCCTTCTGTCGGCAAATCAATGCCAGTCTTAACGCCAAGCCCGACCTCGGCATAGCCGTTTCTCATTTCATTGACCGCCTTAACAAAGCGCGGGCTATGCGGACCCGGGAAGGAGCCAACATACTCCCCACCACTAGGCGTCAGGGTAATTCCTGCCAGATTCGAAGCAATCTTGGCCATGAAAACGTTGGAAGAAAATTGAAGTGCCTGTTCAGGAGTCAAGGAACCCAATCCGCCGACTTCCCAAGATTGGAAATATCTTGCCTTTTGGCCGGCTCCTGTTGGCAGCTTAATCCGCATATCGCGAAATTGTTCTGGGACGGCATTGTATCGATAGCCAGTGAGTTCCGTTGCCCCTTTGACGGCTGAACCCATGGCAAACTGAGAATTGATTGCTTCACTGCCGGCATCAATGAATTTGCCGTTTTGATAGATTTTACCGCCAATCGCCAGAATCGCACCGGTCCGCGGATTTATGGCAACGGCATAGGCGCTATTGTTCCCAGCATTTCCAGGCATTGATCGTGCGGATAGGATATTTGCTTCCAAAATCTTGTCCACCTGTTTTTGCAGGCGGTCATCAATTGTCAGCTGGACATCGTCACCGCGCTGGCCGCCCTTGATCGCCGGATTGCCCACTGGAACGCCCTTTTTGGTCCGATAGACCATTTTCATCGGCACACCGCGCAGATAGGATTCATACTGGTCTTCAATATTGCTGACGCCGACAAGAGCGTTACGGCTGTATCCCTTGGCCAGATAATTATTGATTTCATCGACAGGAATCTCGCCAACCTTCCCAACATAGAAAGGCTTGTTCTTAATGTATTTGCGCGAAGACACATCAGCCGTCTGAATCGTGCCGTCGAATTCATTCAGATGATCAACGACATTCACATATTCTTTGTCATTCACGGACAGTCCACGTTTGATAATATGTGGATTGAGATTGGAAGCCTGATTAAACTGATGCATAATCGCCATAATTTGTCGATCACTATTTGAATAGCCACGCAGCACTTTCTTGGAAACACGGCCCAAGAGAACCTTGTATTCATTAGCCGGATGATCCTGCAATTTCGTCTGTTCGGACTTGGATAAGTAAGCATCATAAGCTTTTTGCAGCGTCTTATAATGAGTCAGAATATAATAATCGCGTCTATCCCGGTCTGCAATTTGGCCGACTGAAGTCTTATCCAGTGTGATTAATTTCGACAATTTCTGTGCAATTTTCAAATTGTCGCTGTCACTCATCCCGGCATGACGGATGTAGACAATCGCCAGTTCCGCGTTATTGTCAGCAAGCGGTGTCCCATTGACATCAACAATTTTACCACGTGCCGAATCAATATTCGCCGTCTGTGTGTGGTTCGCATGCATGATTTTTTTGTAATGCGCCCCGTTCACAATCTGAACATAGCCTAATCGGACAATCAATCCGGCAAAGGCAAGAAAGACCACAAGAAAAATCATATTCAATCTCAGTGGAAGATTGTTTTTCGTTCCTTTATTTTTTACTGTCTCCTTACCCAAATGTCTTTCCTCCCCGAGCACACCTGCCAAACAGGCGCTGCAGATCTCTCTCATTACTTACTTATTCGTCACCGCTGCCACTTTTACGCACGGATCTCTTCATATTATTTTTCAAAAAAGCAAGGCACCGCGAGCGGTATCCCCCGTTCTTACGTCTCTTAATTCTACAATTGCGGACAGTTCCTGTCAAAAACAACATCAGGCACGGATTCCACCGGAGAGTGTGAAGTCAATAGTAACCGCCTCAGTCTGAAAAACATCAAAAATTGGCAATATCATAACGAAAAAGTCGAATACTTTTATTCATCCGCTATCTCCCGAATAATGCGGGCAGGAACCCCAACCGCCACGCGATTCGCAGGAACCGAGTGAGTGACAACGCTTCCAGCACCAATAACACTGTTTTCGCCAATCGTCACTCCCGAAAGAATCACCGCGTTAGCTCCAATCCAAACATTATCTTTAATGACAATCGGCTTATTGAATTGCAATTGTTGACGTCTCAGCTTTGGCTCTAAGGGATGATTAGCGGTCGCCAATGTCACATTCGGTCCGAACATCACGTCATTGCCAATCTGCACGGTTCCATCGTCCACCAATGTCAGATTAAAATTAGCGTAGACCTTATTGCCAACGGTAGTACGGCTGCCCCAATTTGCATGAAGCGGCGGTTCAAAGTAACAATCGTGGCCGCAGCTTTTAAAAAGATTAACGAGCAATTGATTTCGTTTCGGATCACCAGGAAGCGTTTGATTATATTCAGCGACTCTCTTTAAACAACCCTCTTGTTGTTCAAGAATTTCCGGATCGTTAGGATCATAAATTTCCCCTTGTTCCATTTTTTTCCAATTATTGTTCATCGTGATCTCCTTTATTTCGTAATGATTTTGCAGGCAGTTCTTCTTCGTTTATTCTTCTATCATTCCTTTTATTGTATCAAACTCTGATATCGGATACGTCACTGAACGAACTCTGTGATCTCAAATACCGCCGAATAACGGCGGAAATGATGTAAAATATTTTGTATTTCTTGTATTTTCTTAAACTTTCTTCCAAATGAAAAACACCCACAAATGCCTCTGTAAGGCGATTTCTGAGTGTTTGGAAATGGGTATAGATTTATGTACAAGCGGAGGAAGAGGGATTCGAACCCCCGCGAGCCGTGAGGCCCCTGTCGGTTTTCAAGACCGATCCCTTCAGCCAAACTTGGGTATTCCTCCACAATAAATGGTGGACCCTGTAGGACTCGAACCTACGACCGGACGGTTATGGGCCGTCTGCTCTAACCAACTGAGCTAAGGGTCCAACGGGCGGTTAAAGTGGGAATCGAACCCACACATGCCGGAACCACAATCCGGTTTGTAACTCCTTCATTCACCATAACCGCCATTGGTGATAAAAGCAAAAAAATAGCGGCGGGGGGGATCGAACCCTCGACCTTACGGGTATGAACCGTACGCTCTAGCCAGCTGAGCTACACCGCCATGGCTCCACAGGTAGGGTTCGAACCTACGACCGATCGGTTAACAGCCGATTGCTCTACCGCTGAGCTACTGTGGAATATTTTCAGAACAGATATCAATTTATCACAAAGCATCAGGGCTTGTCAATCTTTTTTTCAAACCACAATGCCTGTCTTAACGACAAGAAATAATATATCATACCGCTTAATAATTGGCAACCTGTTTTTTGTAAAAAATAACAAAGTTGCCAAAACGTAGGGCTCTCTACCCGCATTCAGTAAGCGGGCATCCGGTATAGAGATTAACCTTCCTATCACTGAAGAGCCAGGCGTTGATCCAGATCGCCCTTTCCACGCTATTCGGCCACCCGATCCGCCTGATCAATAACAATCCGTGTACCGTCGACGAAGACCACTTTTACAGCCATATTTTCTGCAAGGAACAAGCCGTCCGTGACCGCACTGTAATTCCTTCCATTGATTTTCACCGTGCCGACCGGATGAAAAGGGGTAACCGTCACGCCCTCCTTGCCGACGAGCTGATTATAGCTGCTGTTCATCGAAATATAGCCCTTATCCGTCGTCAACTGATCACGCAGAGTCAGTTTTTCCAAATAGTCGCGTTTGGGGAGAAATTTGCGGAAAAGCAGAGACCCGCAGCTACCGATGATAAAGGCAATCCCGACAAGCATGCCATAAAGCAGGCTAGGCGCCGGCAAAGCGCAACCGACGGCCATCAATGCAAAGCCTAAAATAGCGATAATTCCAGTGGTAAATAATTTTCCATCAAGAATGATTAAAAAGAGACCGCCGACAAGCAGAGCAACAATCCATGGGGATGCCTGATCGGTCAAAAAATAAGTGAAATAAAGAATAAACAGGCCGCTGCCAAGAATACCGGAGATTCCCTTGGCTTTGACCAGAAGCTCCGCAAACAGCAGACACGAGGCCAGTAAAATGACAATAAATCCACCTGCAGGATAAGATAACAGAAACATTCGTGCCACCCGCTTCCCTAATGCATGATAAGTACGAAAGACATTTCCCTCCCTATTAAACCATACGCAGGTCATGCGCGAAAGTTTCTCCGTAAAATTTTCTTTGTCAAAGAGGTATAAATGAATACGGACGCGCATAAAGATGAAATGAGAGGTCTCTCCTTTCAGTCATTTCTGCCAGCCTTAGGCTCTGTACCCGTGATTTATGAGCTTATCGCACACAAGACCATTCCATTCGATCGTTAAACCCTAGGAGATGCTCACCGATGATTAAAAAACGTATTTTTACAATTATCTTTCTCATCGCCTGCTGGACAACCTATTCCGATCTCACATCAGGGTCACTGCCCGCCGGAGCGGTAGATAACGGGTCCGCACAGCCAGCGGCGGCCGAGCATGCCGCTATTGTTTCCAAACAAATCACAGTCAATCCGGGTGACACTTTGCTTTCAATCAGCGAACAAATCAATCAAACGGATGAACCATCAATCGATCAGGTTTTGAAAGATTTCTCGACGCTCAACCCATCTGCCAATCCCAATCATTTGGAAATAGGAAAGAACTATGCCTTCCCCTATTATGAAGGCGAACAGAACAAATAACTTTTCCGACCGCAAACGGATAAAGAATCAAAGCATATTCACTCCATTCATGATATACTGATCGTGTTTGAAGTCTCACAGATCACGCTAATCGAAAAGGAGCGAATGATTCGTGTCTGAAATAACGCATCGTACGAAAACGAGAAAAGTCAAAGTTGGGAATCTAACCATTGGCGGTTCCAACGAAGTCATTATACAGAGTATGACCACAACGAAAACGCGTGATGTCGAAGCCACTGTCGCGGAGATTAAACGGCTCGAGGACGCGGGTTGCCAATTGGTTCGCGTGGCTTGCCCGACGATGGAAGACGCGTTGGCGATTCCGGAAATCAAGCGACAAATTTCTATCCCATTAGTCGTCGATATTCATTTTAATTACAAACTGGCACTTAAAGCGATTGAAGGCGGCGCCGATAAAATCCGGATTAATCCGGGCAATATCGGTAAGAAAGAAAATGTTGAAGCCGTTGTCCGCGCAGCGAAAGAGAAGCATATCCCGATACGTATCGGTGTCAATGCCGGCTCCCTTGAGAAGCATATTCTTGATAAATACGGCTATCCGACAGCAGACGGAATGGTGGAGAGTGCTCTCCATCATATTAAAATTCTGGAAGATCTTGATTTTCATGATATTATCGTCTCTTTAAAGGCATCAAATATTCGTCTGGCTATTGAAGCGTACGAGAAAGCCGCTGCAACATTCGATTATCCTCTGCATCTGGGAATCACGGAATCCGGTACAAAATTTTCCGGCAGTATTAAAAGTGCAGCCGGATTGGGTATTCTGCTCAATGAAGGTATCGGCAACACGATTCGTATCTCTTTATCCGCCGATCCGGTCGAAGAAGTAAAAGTCTGCCGTGAGCTGCTGAAGACATTCGGTCTCACCAATGCCGCGACACTGATCTCCTGCCCGACATGTGGCCGGATCCAGATTGACCTGATCAAGATTGCCAATCAAGTCGAAGACTATATTTCTAAAATCAACGCACCGATTAAAGTCTCCGTTCTGGGCTGTGCGGTTAACGGGCCTGGTGAAGCGCGTGAAGCCGATATCGGCATCGCCGGCGGTCGCGGCGAAGGCTTGCTGTTCAGGCACGGTGAAGTGCTTCGCAAGGTGCCTGAGGATCGGATGGTCGAGGAATTAAAAATAGAAATTGATAAACTTGCCGCCGATTATTTTGCCAAGAAGAAAGCAAATGAAGAAGAAGTCAATATCTGATGTCAAAGGAAAAGGGAAGCAGGCATTTTCGCTGCTTCCCTTTTTGTATTCCGCCTTTTATTGATTCACCCAAGTCGTCATTTCTTCAACACTTTTTCTGGCCGGAACCGGAGCTTCTTTTGCTGAATCCGGAAGGCCCAGATAAATGAACCCCATGATTAGAGATTTTTCCGATTCGCCGAATTCCTTCTGCATCTCAGCTGTATAGGTCGGATCACCGGTCCGCCACATCGCGCCAATACCCAGCGCATGTGCCGCAAGCAGCATATTTTGAACAGCACACGCTGTGGCAGCGATCTCTTCAATTTTTTTTGCTTTCGCCAAATTCGAAGGTTCGGCGGCAACCACAATGACAATCGGCGCTCGTCTGGCTTTTGCCAGCCCTTTCTCCATTGCAGCATCTCGCTCGTCTTGATTGATACTTTCCATTTTCTCCTGATTCAGCCGGCCCAGCACTCGGCCAAGCCGATCGCGTCCACTGCCGCTCAGCACAGTAAAACGCCAAGGCTCTGTATTAAAATGATTGGGTGCGTATCTTGCCGCATCCAGTATTTGCATGATCAGATTTTTCTCGGGCATCTCATCCGCCACTTTTCGGATCGAGCGTCTCGTCTGTATTGCTTCAATCGTTTCCATAGGACCTGAACTCCTTAAATTCAAAAATCAATTCGACAATAGTGTAGCATATGTCACTGACTAAAAGCGACGAACGTGCTCATTGATTCAAGAAAAAAACCAGGCTCAATTTTGCAGCCTGGTTTTTTTCTATAGAATTACGTGAAAAGCGGTGACAGCAACTGGATGAGTACGGCAACAAGACCGATGCCAATTGCCCATCCTCCCAGTGTCCGGGCGCCCTGCCTCAGTGCAAGATAGCCGATAATAATCCCGGCTATGCCAAGAACAATCGGGAGAAAAAACAAGGCGGCAACTGATAGCACAAGTGCGAACCAGCCGATACCCTTGCCTCGTTCCCCTTCTCGGTTGTCGGCACGAAGCGGATGATCATGCTCCACCTGCCGGCCGCTTGCTTCCGGATTGTATTGATCAGCGGCTAATTCCCTTGCGTACTCCTCATTATGAAAAGCTTTCTGCTTATCATATAAGGAGTCCTCATCAAAATGATCCTTATCAGCCATAGTGACCCCTCGCTTTCATTTTAGGATCATGTATAGTGTGACTCAGATGGTGCCATTTCAATGATGCATCTTTTTGGTAAATCAGCCTTTCTCATCATCAATGGGCTTCGAAGGGGAGCGTGAAGCTGACAGTCGTTCCTTTTCCGGGGACACTACTTAAGCAGAAAGTCCCATCATGATCGGCAATTATTTTTTTGCAGAGTGACAACCCGATGCCATTCCCGTTGGTCTTTGTCGTATAAAAAGGCTGTCCCAAACGTTTTAACACTGATGTCTCAATGCCTACACCGTTATCGGACAATGAAAAGCAATACCCCTGATCATCGACCGAACCGCGTAAAAAGATCCGTCGATCCTTGTCTTTCTTTTCTTCAAGCGCCTCTAGAGCGTTTCTCATCAAATTCAGAAGCACCTGTTTCATTTTATCGATATTTACTCGGCAGGGATTGCTGGAGCAAACGATGTCATAATCAAAGTTGACTTCCTTCAGCAGGCATTCCGGTGAAATAAAAGCAATCAGCTCTGCTGCTAATTTATCGGGCAGGATACTTTCCATCTTCATCTTATCCGTCGATGAAGATAAAAAGTTCTCCAAAATGGAATACATACGATCAATCTCTGATAAAATAGAACCATGATATTTATCGAATTCTTGAGTAATCGATGAGAGCTGGACAAAGCCCCGGATAACCGTCAGCGGGTTTCTCAGTTCATGCACAAACTCTGCGGCTAATTTTGTGGTCAGCTGCGTATCATAGCCCGTTAAGTATATTTTCCCCTTTTTGAAAAGACCATTAAACAAAATACCCGTTCCTGACAAATCCATCTGATCATGCAAAACAACGGTTACTAATTGTTCGGAACAAAGAATATCGTGCAAGTAATTCTCCGCATCATGAACGACCTGTCCCGTAAAAAAATTCAAAAAGGATCTCCCATAGCGGTTAACCATGACTTCCCCATTTCTATTGCAGTCCAGAATAGTGCCATCGGGAGTCAAGGAAAAACGCATCTCCAATGACAATTGGTTCTCGAATATGCCTTCATCAGATTCAGATAGAAATGTCTCATGATATATGATGGTCATCACTCCTCTTGTCATTTTTTCACGGTTACACTTTATACACTCCAGACAATTTTTGGACTTTTTTTATAACTAACAAACTCTATTATACTGTAAAATAATTTATTGATATAGGGAAAACCCTTAAATATTCTTAGACAAATTCCGACTAAATTTTATTTTCTGTCGATTCAATCAGGTGCTTTTTTCCGCTTTCCAGTCATACGCTATTGATGCGTGCTTGAACAAAGAGGGAGTGAAGCGTATTGAATCCTTTCATTCAGCAAATTGTCAACCAGCGTATCAATCAGGTCACTGCTGAAGAACTATATCAACAAGCTGCTCAGATGCAGATTCCGGTGTCTGAGGAGCAGGCGAGACAGATCGCTGATCAAGTCCGGGGCAAAAATATCGATCTGTTCGCCACTTCTGGGCAGCAAACGCTGTTGGCTATTCTGAAACGCGAACTCGGACCGGAGATGGCTGATGAACTGTACCAGTATTTCCAGCAGATTATGGAAAAATTTTAGAAAAACTTGGCGTAGCCAAGTCCTTTGAATGCCGGCTGCGCCTCAGTTTTTCTTATACTTAATTCCTCTTCAATTTTATATCCTTTCTTAACGTACAAGTGAAAACCGCAGGAGAGATCCTGCGGTTTTCCGTTGCTATTTCAGTCTGCCATAATGTTCTCAATCAGATTCGGATTAAATTGTTCAGAACGTAACATGGCAATTTCAAATTTATACGGTGATTTTTTATGCTTCTTGTCTAAGCCAACATAAGGCGTTTCGAGTATCTTCGGCAGGGATTCAAACGGTGGATAATGGACGACCTGATTCAAAGCGTCAAAACCAATCGTTCCGCAGCCGATATTCTCATGCCGATCCTTCCGGGCGCCCTTCGGATTCTTGCTGTCGTTCACATGAATGACTTTTATCCGTTCAACACCAATTATCCGATCGAACTGATCGATGACTCCGTCAAAATCATCTTTAACCGCGTATCCAGCATCATGGGTATGACAGGTATCAAAGCATACCGACAATTTATCATTTTTTTGGACACCATCAATAATCGTCGCCAGCTGTTCAAATTGAAAGCCGCATTCGCTGCCCTTTCCAGCCATTGTTTCCAGAGCGATTTGAGCCGTATCCGCTTCGCCCAGAACTTCATTGAGTCCTTCAATGATTTTAGCCAGCCCCTGTTCAACACCCGCGCCGACATGGCTGCCAGGATGCAGTACAATTTGGCCGGCGCCAATCGCCTGCGCGCGATCAATTTCCTTCCGCAGAAAGTCAACCCCCAAGGCAAAGGTCGACGGATTGACCGTATTCGCCAAATTAATAATATATGGCGCATGAACGACAATATCTTCAATATGATGCGCTGCCATATGCTTCCGGCCAGCTTCAATATTGAGCTGATCGATCGGCTTGCGCCGTGTATTCTGCGGCGCTCCCGTATAAATCATCAGCGCAGTGGCATTATAGGAGACCGCTTCTTCGCTTGCTCCCAGCAGCATTTTTTGACCAGCCATATGTACATGAGATCCAATTTTCAGCAATTTATTTTTTCGCCCCTTCAAAAAATATTTCAACGATTCACAGGTATCCTCATTCTATCATAAACTAAATATCAGCTAATCACACGAAAGAAGGGATAGAGCCATGCCTCCTCATGCTTATCAAGGACAGCCACCGTACGCTCAGCAGCCTTATCCGCAGCCTTCCCAGCCCTACCCCGTTTATCCGCCCTATTCGAGGCCGGCCGGGCGGGGCTTCCCGCCTGCTTATCCAAGTACCCCACCGCCCACTCCACCAGCACCGCAGATTGCCGCCCAGCCAGGCGCTTCCCGAGGAATCGGTGGAATGCTGACTTCCTTGATAAACCCTGCAGGCGGAGCCGCAGGGCTGCCGGCAGCTGTCTCCAGTCTGAATTTTGGCGACATGCTGCTTAATGCTCAGAAAGCGATACAGACCGCTCAAACTGTGCTGCCGATGATTCAGCAAATCGGTCCAATGATTAAAAATGCTCCGGATATTCTCAGTTCGCTGAAAAATCTGCAAAACAAGAGCGACCAGAAAACGACCGAGGAAGCTTCAAAGAAAACAGAGGCCGACAAACAAGATTCAACTGAAAAGAAAATTGTACAGCCGCCAGAAGACGATAAAGAGATCAAGAGCTCCGCTGGTACGGAAGAGCATAAAGCAGAGGCAGATCCGAAGCCGTCTGCCCCCGAGAAAACCGAACCGGCAGCGCCGCAGAAACAGCCAAAGACCGAAGATGATCTCAACCATACAGAAGATCTCGTCTCGAAGCCTTCTATGCCACGAATGTACATCTGACCCCGCTCTTGTTCATTGTTTTCTCCCGCTGCGTCATTTATAATGAATGGTGTTTAGCAGCAGAGAGATGAGATTAACTTCAGAACGGGAGAGTTGCTTGCATGGAAGTCTTTAAAGTCTCGCCACGAGGGTATTGCTACGGTGTCGTCGATGCACTGGTTATTGCGAGAAAGGCGGCAATGAATCCTGATTTACCGCGACCTATCTATATACTGGGCATGATCGTTCATAATCATCACGTCACCGACGCTTTCGATGACGAGGGGATTGTCACTCTGGACATTAAAGGCAAGAAAAGAATAGATTTGCTTAAGGAAATTGATCATGGAACGGTTATTTTTACTGCTCACGGGGTTTCTCCCGAGGTTCGCCGGATGGCTGAAAGCAAAAGATTAACGATGATTGATGCAACCTGTCCGGATGTAACCAAAACACACCGTTTAATTAAAGAAAAAGCTGAAAAAAATTATCATATTATTTATATTGGGAAGAAAGGTCATCCGGAACCGGAAGGCGCCATTGGTGTTTCTCCTGATCAGGTTCATCTGGTTGAAACCCTAGAGGATGTCGACACTCTGAATTTACAGGCTGAAAAAATTATCGTGACGAATCAGACCACGATGAGTCAGTGGGATGTTCAGGACGTGATGACTCATATTAAGCAAAAATTTCCAAATGCTGAATTTTGCAACGAGATTTGTCTGGCTACCCAGACCCGGCAAGAGGCAGTTGCCGAGCAGGCTCGGGACGCCGACTTACTGATCGTTGTCGGCGATCCGCGCAGCAATAACTCAAACCGTTTAGCACAGGTCTCTGTAGAAATTGCGCATACTCCTGCCCATCGCATCGCCGATCTTTCCGAACTGCAATTGGACTGGCTGAAGGGCATTCAAAAGGTTGCTGTCACGGCCGGCGCCTCAACACCGACACAGTTGACAAAAGAAGTCATCCTCTTTCTGGATCAGTATGATTCGAATGATCCGGAAACCTGGTCTACCGAAAGTCAGGCGGCCAAAAACAAGAATATTCTTCCGAAAGTTAAAAATAACATCGCCCATCGGCGCAGCCGTTTAAAGGAAACCCAATAATTCGGCTACGCAAGTATCCACATAACGGCGCCTGCCTACGTCTTTCTAAAGACCGGGGCAGGCGCTTTTTCAAACAATAAAATGAAACGGGTTTGTTGGCGCCTCAGAAGTGATCACCTCGGTCTGAAAGCCTTCTTGGGCGATGATTTTCTGAAGATAGTGCTGGACGCCTTCCTTCATGATCGACTCAATATGATGCCCGGCATCGATCACTTTTAAACCGCATAGCAAAGCATCATGAGCGGTGTGATAATATACATCACCGGTAATCAATACGTCCGCTCCCTGATATCGGGCAAACGGAATCAGGCTGTTTCCGTCACCTCCAGATACGGCAATGGTCTGTACTTTTTGATCCAGATCGCCCGTTGCCCGCAGGCCTTCCAATCCCAGTGTCTCCTTCACCATCCGGCAGTAGTCGCTGAACAATACCGGTTCAGGAAGCTTTCCGATTCTCCCCAGTCCATAAGCCTTTCCTTTGTTCTGAAGCAAATAGACGTCATAGGCAGGTTCTTCATAGGGATGAGCTTTCAGCATCCTTCGAATGACTGCTTTCAGCAAATGTTCTGGAACGATTGTCTCTACTTTTTTTTCGTCGGTGTGCTCCATTTTGCCCACCTGTCCAATATACGGATGAGTGCCTTCTTCAGGCAGAAAAGCACCCTCCCCTCCTGAAGAAAAGGTGCAGTGACTGTAGTTGCCGATTGCTCCTGCTCCTGCGTCTCCTAAAACCTGCCTGACGCGTTCATAATCGCTCACAGGCACATATACTGCCAGCTTATACAATGGTTCAATATACGTCTCTTGAAGAATCTGAGGCTGCTGCAAATTCAGCCTCGCTGCCAGCATATCGTTCACGCCGCCTTCCGCAATGTCCAGATTCGTATGCGCTGCATAGACTGCAATATCATTCCTGATGCATTTCGTGATAATCTTTCCTTGACCTTCGTCTGAGCGAACCGTTTTCATCAAGGGATGGAAAATGACTGGATGATGGGCAATGATCAGGTCCACATCTTTCTCTGCCGCTTCATCGGCCACATTTTCCAGTACATCCAGTGTCACCATCACTCTTTTGACCTGCTTATTTAAACTGCCGACCAGCAATCCGATTCTGTCCTTGTCAAAAGCGAGCGTTTTGGGTGCCCACTCTTCAAATTGCTGAATTAATTGTTGTCCACTTATCCATGCAGTCATTTTTTCCCCTCCTTGCAAAAAAATAATCATCTCTATTCATTCACTCCATAGAGCGCCTGTCGAATCACCTGCAGCTGACGTCTGCTCTCCCCTCGTTTCTTCAGAATATCCCGTGTTTCCGAGGTTTGTTTAAGTGCCTGCAGAATCTCAAGCAGTTTCGTTTCCCGCCTCTGCCACTTTTTCTTGAAGATCTCTGTCTTCTCGTGCAGCAGTATCGGCCCCATCATGATTTCTGATTCAGACAGCAACGCTTTTCTGCCACTCTTTTCCTTTACCGCCCGGATGATCTCATAAAAATGGGGCGCCTCTTCAACGATTGCCTCGTTCTCGATTCGCCAGCCATTATCGATCAGCCAGGAACGGCAAAGGGATTCCCGAATATTCGGCTGTAAAATCAGCGTTGTATCATCAGTCAGCTTTTCTTTCCCCCGTTCCAGTATTTCCGCAATCAATTCACCGCCCATTCCGGAAATGACAATCACATCCGCTTCGCCATTTTCTAGAACATCCAGCCCATCGCCGAGACGGACATCAATTTCTTCGGCTAATTCAAAAACTCGAACATTAGCCGCAGCCTGCAAATAAGGTCCCCGTCTTACCTCACCGGCAATCGCCAATGGTACCTTATGATCGAGAACCGCACGGCAGGGGAGATGAGCATGATCGGAGCCGATATCCGCAAGTAAGCTTCCCTTCGGCACAAATTGTAAAACCGTTTGTAATCTTTTCGACAAATGTATGGATAGCATCTTCACTTTCCCAATCTATGAGTTATATTTTTATCATAGCAGACCTAGGCAGGGAATGAAATATTCGATCAATCCTAGAACCAGACCGTCCAAGAACTGTGAAATCTTCTTTCGCGCATTAAATTAGGGTACAATTTTATGCAAACGATTTCATTTATATGTTAAACTAAAAGAGTAATGAATTCCCGCTTACAAAATTCTGTGGAATGGGTTGAGAACTGAAATAGGATTTGCAAATCGATTGAAAAGTCAGTAAAATAAAAACAGAAACAACCCCGTTCGAAACCGAACGATCCGTTGTTCCAGAAATCCATTCATCGGTTGACAATTGTCCCGGACCAAAAAGAAAACCCGCTCAATGGACACGAGCGAGCCTGTTTTTTAATCCAAGAAATCCTTCAATTGCTTGCTTCTGCTGGGATGGCGAAGCTTTCTGAGAGCTTTCGCTTCGATCTGCCTGATCCGCTCACGGGTCACGCCAAAGACCTTGCCCACTTCTTCCAGTGTCCGTGTTCTGCCGTCGTCGAGACCAAAACGCAAACGTAAAACATTTTCTTCACGATCGGTCAGTGTGTCCAAGACGTCTTCCAGCTGCTCCTTGAGTAACTCATAGGCAGCGGCGTCTGAAGGTGCCTTCGCATCTTGATCCTCGATGAAATCGCCAAGATGTGAATCGTCCTCTTCGCCAATCGGCGTTTCCAGTGAGACAGGCTCCTGAGCAATTTTCAATATCTCACGGACCTTTTCCGGGGTTAATTCCATTTCTTTTCCGATCTCTTCGGGTGTCGGTTCCCGTCCAAGATCCTGCAATTGCTGACGCTGCACGCGGATCAGCTTATTAATCGTTTCAACCATATGCACGGGAATACGGATCGTCCGTGCCTGATCGGCGATCGCACGAGTGATGGCTTGACGAATCCACCAAGTCGCATAGGTACTGAATTTAAATCCCTTTGTATAGTCAAACTTTTCAACAGCCTTGATCAGTCCCATATTGCCTTCCTGAATCAAATCAAGGAAAAGCATGCCGCGGCCGACATAACGCTTGGCGATACTGACAACCAGACGGAGATTGGCCTCAGCCAGCCTTCTCTTCGCTTCTTCATCGCCTTCTCTAATCCGCTTGGCCAGACTGATTTCCTCATCTGCCGAAAGCAGGTCGACACGGCCGATTTCTTTAAGATACATTCTGACCGGATCATTGATTTTAACACCCGGCGGAACGCTTAAATCGTTTAAGTCAAATTCTTCTTCTTTATGCTTTTTTTCGCCGGAATCCGGTCCGTCAGATTCGTCCGCGACATCAATTCCGTGATCGGCAAGCTGTTCGTAGAACTCATCCATCTGATCCGATTCTTGATCGAAGGGTGCCAGCTTTGTCGCAATTTCCTGATAGGTCAGAGAACCCCGCTTCTTACCGATTTCAAGCAAATGTTCTTTTTCCTGCTCTACAGTCAATTCTGGTTCTGTCTTGCTCGCTTTACCAGCCATTTGACCTCCTCCTTCCAAATACACGCTTTCTTAATCTGCACGTCTGTGATTCAGTGCTTTCTTTATTTCAATAGTCTCGGACAGGAGCCGGGCGGCCTGATCAAAATGACCGCTTTGTTCGGCATTTTTCCTTTCCTCTTCTTTGATCGTGACCAATGAAGCCTTGGATTGCTTCAATACCTGATGAATGCAATCCTCAATCTCCTCTTCCTCTGGTTGGTCGCTCATCACCATCAATGATAGCTCAGCCGCTTTCCGCTGGAGATCAAGATCTTTAATTCCCTGAATGAAAAGTCCCTCATCTGGAGAATGGCCTTCTTCATAATAGGCGTAGAGATAAGCCGCCAGTGCCTGATGCAAATCCAGAGAAAAATTTCCGCCAACCGTTTCCCGGACGCGTTCAGCAACCTCTCTGCTCCTCATCATACGTGCGAGCAGTCTTCGCTCTGCCATTTCAAATGCAGGAGGAAGCCGTCTCTTCCGGGCAAGCTGCACAGACGCCTGCTTTTCTGTACGTCTGCTCTGCCTTAACGCGGCCTTCTCCATTTGCCGCGTCTGGGTTTTAAGAGCATCCAATGAAATTGAAAATTCGTCAGCGAGCATCCGCAAATAATGATCGCGTTCTACGGCTTTTTTCATCCCGCTGATCTCACTTACAACATCTTCGATATAGAGCAACCGATCTCCTTCATCACTTAGATTCCTTTTTCTGCGAAAATAATTCATCTTGAATGTCATCAAGGTTTGGCTGGCCCCTATTACATCACTTTTAAACTGTTCGCCGCCATATTTGCAAATGTAGTCATCGGGGTCAAGTCCTTCAGGCATTTTCGCCACCTTAATTAAATTTCCGCTTCCCGTCAGCATTCCCGCAGCCCGAAATGCCGCTTCAATTCCCGCATCATCCGAGTCGTAACAGATAATGATCGTCTCTGCCGACCGTTTCAGCATCGCCGCCTGTTGCTCGGTCAAAGAAGTGCCCATCGAAGCGACACTCCAAGTCACCCCAGCCTGATGAGCGCGGATAACATCGGCATAGCCTTCAAGCAGAACGACCTGATTATTCTTGCGAATATCCGGGCGAGCCAAATGATAACCGTAAAGGATAGAACCCTTGTGGAAAAGCACGGACTCGGGCGTGTTCAGATACTTCGGCTTATCGTCTCCGAGCGTTCTTCCGGCAAATGCTACCGTCTGACCCCGATTATTGAAAATGGGGAAAATAATTCGATTGCGAAACTTATCAAAGTACTGATGATCGAATCCGCGTTCAGCAACCATTCCTAATTTGGCCATTTGTGCCAAATCGACCTGACGTCGCGTCAAAAGTGATGTGGCCGTGTCCCAGCTATTGACTGCGAAGCCGATTCTGAAACGGTCGATCATCTCCTGAGTGAACAGCCGTTTCCCTAAATAATCCATTCCTTCCGAGCCAAACTTTGCAGTCGACAATAAATAATGGTAGAATTTCGTTAGCAGCTCAAAAGCGGCAAGCATCGATTTCTTTCCCGAATCTGAGCCGTTTGATTGCCCGTGAGCAGAATCCGGCAACCCTAAATCAATTTTTGCTTTATCAGCCAGATGCTGGGCTGCTTCAGAAAAAGACATCCCTTCTATTTCCATAATAAAAGTGAAAACATTGCCGCCGGCTCCACAGCCAAAGCAATGGTACAGCTGTTTATCCGGTGAAACCGAAAAGGAAGGTGTTCTTTCGCTGTGAAAAGGGCAGAGACCGGTAAATTCTCTTCCCTGTTTGCTTAGCTGGACATAATCACCGATAATGTCAACAATATCCAATGACTTTCTGATCTCTTCGATTGTTTCCTGCTGCAATTGCAAAATGCCATGCACCACCAACATTACTTCTTATTTATATCCTAATGATCCAAACGGCATAACAATTTTGTCAGTGCATTAGAAAATTTTTTCCGTTCCTCGTCTCTAAATGGTTTCGGCCCCTTGACTTTTTGCCCGGCAGCAAGCGATTTGTAGGATAAGTAGCGATCATGCAGAATTCCGGAAATTTCTTGATCGCTAATTTCTCTCCCACGATTGGATAATACATATACACCTCGACCTGTCAGCAATCCGGCAAGCCCCATATCTTGAGTAATGACCACATCGCCTGTTTTGACATGATTGACAATATAAAGATCGGCCTCTTCCTTCTTTTGATCGACAAAGACCCATTCCGCCTGAGCATCTGTAGAAAAACTGGCATAAGAGGCGACAAAAATAAGGCGACAATCATAAGATTTTACAATTTGCCGGATCTCCTCTTTCACCGGACAGGCATCTGCATCGACAAACATCGTGTATTTTTTCATGGTTATTATATAGAGTTCTCTATTTATCGCTAAAATCCTGCAACTTTATTCTGTTTTTTTTATGAAAATTTTGCAAAAAAAGGCGAAACCACCCGTCAAGACTTTTACAAAGTATTATTATAGACTAATAGGTTCCCGTCATGCAATTCTTTTGCTGATCTTTTTTTACACCATTCTACTTTATTCGACATTTTTTTCACTATTTCAATTCGTAATTCATCAGTTTGATGATTTCATTCGCCGTCTCTTCCACCGCCCGAGAGGAAACATCAAGGACCCGGCAACCTACCTTGCTGACAAGCTGATTGAAATAGTTCAATTCCTCATCGATCCGTTTGGCATTGGCATAATTTGCTCCGCCACTGAGCCCAAGCTGAGCCAGGCGCTCGATCCGGATCGAGTTCAGCCGCTTCGAATTTATTTTCAGTCCAATGATTCGTTTCGGATCAATCTTAAATAATTCCTGCGGAGGATCGACTTCCGGCACAACCGGGACATTCGCCACTTTGATTTTTTTTACCGCTAAGAACTGCGATAAAGGCGTCTTTGATGTTCGCGAGATCCCGAGCAAAACAATATCAGCCAGCATAATGCCGCGAGGATCCTTGCAATCATCATAGTTCACGGCGAATTCAATTGCCTCTATTTTTTTAAAATAATCTTTGTCGAGCAAGTGAGTCAAGCCGGGTTTGCCCATCGGTTCTTTCTCGAAAAATTGGCTTAACCCGCTCACCATTTTACTCATGATATCAATGTGATGGATACCGGCTTCGACTGCTTTCTGCTTAAAATAACGGCTTAATTCAGGCATCACAAGCGTAAAAACGACAAATGCTTGGCTCACCTTGGCAGCAGCAATAATCCGATCGACACTTTTTTGCTCTCTGACAAAAGAAAAATGCTGAATTTCAATATCGACATTGCTAAATTGGCTGGCTGCTGCCCAAACAACAGACTCAGCCGTTTCACCTAGAGAATCGGAAACGATGTATATAAAACGATGCGTATCCACGCGAATCCCTCCAAACTCGGCTATATATTTTTGGGCTTGTTTGAGACACCTTCGACAAGTTCAACAAATGCTTTCGTAATATTTGTCTTTGTCATTCGTCCAACGACCTCAAGGGCCCCATCATCATCACTGACCACCGGCATCGCATCGATTTCTCGTGTAATTAGCATTTTCGCGACATCAATGACCAGGTCCTCTTTATAGCAGTAGGTGATCGGCATACGCGACATGATCATACTGACCGGAACCTGATTCATATCTTTAGAGCCGATTGCCGTGCGCAACAAGTCCTTCCGCGAAATGACGCCTGTCAAATGATTTTTTTCATCGATCACAAAAAGAGATCCGACGTCCTCAAGAAACATGTCACAGACCGCTTCATAGGCAGACGAGGATTCTTTGAGAACGGCCGGAAAAGATAAATAGTCGCTGACTTTCATTTTCTGAATCTGTTCGGCGAACAAAGAAGTCAGCGTCTGTCCGGTATAGAAATAACCGACACGCGGACGAGCATCGAGAAATCCCGCCATGGTCAGAATGGCCAGATCCGGGCGAAGTGTCGCACGAGTGACATCTAGCTTTTCAGCAATTTGTTCCCCGGTTATTGGTGCTCCATGTTTGACAATCTCTATGATTTTTTCCTGTCTTGAATTAAGCTCCATTCAATCCCTCCCCTTTCTTTTCTCTTCACCTGTGGGATGATCGTGCCCCTGAAAGCGCGCCAACTGGTCGATAAAACGTCTGGCGCGCAGCTTAATTCCAGCATTCTGCTCATAGCAAGAATAGATAATCTGCTCAATTTCCTGAATGGTCTGCGGTTTAAGCGAAATATTGCCAATTCGCTCGATTGGAATTTTCAGAAAAAGGACAAGCAGACGTGCCGTTGCTGCAGACATCGAAAGAGCATAGGGATCCGTGCGCGCACAGTTACAGCAAAGCATGCCGCCGCCAGCTACTGAGAAGAAAAAAGGCTTAGAATTACCGCCACATTTGATACATCGGTCTAATCTGGGGCGGATTCCAGCATATTCCATCATTTTGACGGCAAAAAGAGATGAGAGCACTGCAGGATCGGAACCGTCCTCCATAAGCAGCAGGATACCCACAATTAACCGATACAGGGCCGTGGAGGGGCGGCCATCTTCTGTTAGACGATCAGTGAGTTCAGCAATCAGCGCGGCATAACCCATTTTTTCAATATCCATACGAATCGTTGTGAATGGCTGTATGGACTCCGCCTGGTATAACAGACCGAGGCCTCTGCCCTTATTGAACAGACAGAGGCCGTAGAAAAGCACATGGCTGATCGAGGCCAGCGTGCTTTTCGGCCGTTTCGCCCCTCGAGCCATCAATCCTATTTTCCCATACTCTTTCGTATATAACGTAATAATTTTATTTGTCTCTCCATAGTCCGTGGTCCGGAGAACAATACCTTCCGCTTTGACCATCAAACGCGATCACCTATTTCCCCTGAAGACTAACTCAATTGCTCCTCTGCGAGTGTTTTCACTTCAGGCTCGGTTAATTGCTGATCCTGGTTGTTTTCTTCCATCTTTTTCATCAAGAGATAAGCATCGATATTTCCTGTCAGGCAAAATATTTTCCACGTCAAGTCTAACATCAGCTTCTCACCCTTCCCATTTTTTCTCCACCTTTATAGCTTTAACGAAAAGCGGAGTTTCATGAGAAGAAATGATTGTTAATTATCGCTGTCCTGATCAATGTACCCGAAATTCTTTAATTCTTCCTCTTTGTCACGCCAATTCTGATCCACCTTGACCCATAGCTCAAGGAATACTTTAGAGCCGATCAACGCTTCAATTTCTTTTCTGGCAAGCGTGCCAACTTTTTTCAGCATACTTCCGCCCTTACCAATGATGATACCCTTCTGTGACGCCCGCTCGACCATAATCGTGGCCTGAATATCAAATAAATTGCCGTGCTCATTTTTTTTCATTTTATCAATCACTACGGCGATGGAATGCGGAACCTCGTCGCGGGTGAGCTGCAGAATTTTCTCGCGGATCAATTCAGAAACAATGAAGCGCTCCGGATGATCCGTAATCTGATCACCTGGATAATATTGCGGTCCCTCAGGCAGATAACTGTGTATCTGTTTCAATAATTCATTGACGTTCTGCCCCTGCAACGCGGAAAGCGGAATAATTTCCTTGAAGGAATAGAGCGTTCGGTAATGATCGATCAATGGGAGCAATTCTTCTGGATGGACTTTATCGATTTTATTGATCAAGAGAAACACCGGAGAGTTTACTTTTTGCAGAAAATCGATAATAAATTGATCGCCACGCCCGTAGCCCTGCTCTGCATCAATCAAAAATAAAACAATATCCACTTCGTTCAGTGTATTCAGCGCCATAGCCGTCATGATTTCGCCAAGTCGATGTTTCGGTTTGTGGATGCCTGGAGTATCAATAAAAATGACCTGCTCCTGATCGGTCGTGTAGATGCCGCGAATTTTATTACGTGTGGTCTGCGCCTTATCACTCATAATCGCAATTTTTTGGCCCAGCAATTGATTGAGCAAGGTGGATTTCCCAACATTTGGGCGGCCAATCAGCGCCGCAAAACCGGATTTAAATGCTTGATTCATGATTCATGTCCTCCGAATGAAAGGCGCCGGGCAGAAGCTCGGCAACCGTTGTATGCTGAACCATCCCTTTTGTATTCGCCAGAATAACCGGCATCGCAGCCGGGCATAATTCGCTCAAAACCTGCCGGCAAGCACCGCATGGCGCACAGGGACGCGGACTATCGGCAATCACAGCAATGGCCGCATAATCACGTTCTCCTTCTGCAAAGGCAGTAAATATCGCCGTGCGTTCGGCACAATTGCAGACCGAATAAGCAGCATTCTCAATATTAAATCCGGAAATAATTTTGCCGGACTTGGTCAATAATGCAGCACCAACTTGAAAATGCGAATAGGGCACGTAGGCATGGTTCATCGCCTCTGCCGCCGCTTGAATTAATTTCTTTTCGTCCATTTTTTCTCCTCTTCATCTTAAGCTATTACGGTATCAATAATAATCAGCAGGTAGATAATCGCTGCGATTACTGAAAACCACCAGACAGCGGCGGCAGCGGCATCCTTAGCCGCTTTGGCCATCGGATGCCTGTCGCGGGTCACAAGATCAACCACACGTTCGACCGAAGTATTGACCAGTTCAAGACTGACCACGCCGCCAATTAAAATTAATACAATGATTATATTTTGCAGCGAAACATGCAGAAAGAAGGAAACGATGAGTACGCAGAAACCAGCAGAAAGCTGAATATGGATATTTCGTTCCTGGCAAAAAGCCAGCCAAAAACCAGCAATCGCATCCTGAAAACTTCGCGGCAGACTCTTATGGCGGCGCTTCTCAATTTTTTCTCTAACCATCACTAAATCCTGCTGAGGCCAAACGAAGAAAGAATTTGTTCCTGAAGGCCAAACATTTTCTGTTCATCTTCCTTAGTCATATGATCATAACCCAGCAGATGAAGCAGTCCGTGAACGACGAGAAAACCTAACTCCCGTTCAAAAGAATGCTCATAAGTTTTGGCCTGTTCCGCTGCTTTTTCAAGTGAGACAATAATGTCGCCCAGAACTCGAGGTTCACCTTCTTCTGGCTGAATCGCCACCTCATCCTTATCGAGCTCCTCCAGAGCAAAAGAGATAACGTCCGTTGCCCGATCAACCTTCCGATAGTCGCGATTGATCTCATGTATCCGTTCATTATCCACGAAAGTCAGCGATAATTCAATTTCACCAGCCAGCTTCATAAAGTCCGCCGCGTGATCGACCAGCTGAATGAGCCATTGCTGCTGCTCCTCGCTTAATTTTCCTGTCTCATCGTTCATGTCAATGGTCATCGTCATTTTGTATTCACCTTATTCATTTTAATTTCTTTCGGATATTCAATTCTTGTGTGATACACCCCGCGGAGTGTTTCGTCAATCGACTGGATCGCCAGTTTCAATTCTTTTAGCGTAATATCACATTCGTCAAATTGGCCATCACTCAGGCGATCACTGAAAATATTTTTAATTAGATTTTGCACCTTACCTGGAGTGGGTTTCTTCATCGCCCGGACTGCAGCTTCGATACTGTCTGCAAGCTCTACCACCGCAGCCTCCTTCGTCTGAACTTTCGGCCCCGGGTAACGGAACTCACTTTCGGGGATAGGCTGATCACTGCTTTCAACAGCTTTTACGTAAAAGTAACGAAGCAAGGTTGTCCCATGATGCTGCTCAGCGATATCAATAATTTCCTTCGGCATATGAGCATCTCGCAGAATATCCGCCCCATCATAGGGATGAGCCATGATAATCGTCCGACTAAGCTGTGGAGAGATCTTATCGTGCGGATTGACGCCATCAAGTTCGTTCTCGACGAAGAATTTCGGACGTTTGGTCTTTCCAATGTCATGATAATAAGCAGCAACGCGGGCAAGCAGGCCATTCGCGCCAATCGTTTCACAGGCTCGTTCGGCCAGATTGGCAACCATAACGCTGTGATGATAGGTGCCCGGTGCCTCCAATAAAATTCTTCGCAACAACGGTTGATTCGGGTTGGAAAGCTCAATCAACCGCATCGGCGAAAGAATGCCGAAGCCTGTTTCAAATAGCGGCATCACACCATTGGCCAAAATGACCGAAAGGAAACCAGAAAGAGCCGCAAAACCTAAGGTCATACTTGTTGCAGCCGGTGAAAAAGGTGAGTTTTGAAACATAAGAAGTGCCAATAGCGAAACGCAATTGACCAAAGCGATCAATCCGCCTGTCTGAAAGATCTTCGGCCTTCGTTCCCGGCTTCCAATGGTGATTGCTCCGCACAGAACAGAAAAGAACAGATAAATAGACATTGGGGCATCGAAAATAGCGGCCTTGGTACTGATTCCGAAAATGACACTTCCAATCAGCGACAAAAGGACTCCTGAGATCATGGCAATCCGTTCATTAAGCAATGATCGCAGCAATAGCGGGGCCACCGCAATCGGTACAATATCACTGAGTCCGGAAATATTGGCTAATCTTAGGTAACTGCATATCTTTAATATCACTGCTGTTCCAAGGAAGATTAACGTATAGATATACAAATACTTCAGTGAGTCCTTTTTTCCACCTTTGTTAAAACGATAGTATTCAAACCAGAAGATACCGGTAATAAACGCCGTTAGCAAAAACAGACCGATAAAGGGAATAATATTAAAGTGGTCATCCAGTAAACCAACAAGTTTCAATTGGCGAATCATATCATTGGTGACCAGTTCTCCCTTGCGGACAATGACTTCTCCCTGATGGATGACCACATTGTCGACACCGCTGGCCGCTTCTTGCTTATTGCGTTTAGTTGCCGTCGCATCAAAGGTATAATTGGCCGTTATATAATCACGCAGCACCTCATTAAGCGCCTTCCGCATTTTATCATCGAGAACTGAGGACGGCAACGAGGCAGCGGCCTTGCCCTGAACCCGTTCCAAGTCATTCCAACCGACCTTTGCATTCATGGCTTCATAAATGCTGGTACTGGTAATGTCTTCAGCAATCTGTAAATTATGGTCTGACGCGGTCACAAGTGTCCGCAGCGTGTCATCCGACAAACCGGTATCGGGCGATCCCGTCTGGCTATCCGATATTTTTTGTACCGCCGCATCGACCGCGTCGCGAGCTGAATCCGAATTGATCTTCTGATCTTTTTTTGCTGAAGTGATCGCGTCAAAGAGATCGCCGACTTTTTCAACCTGCATTAGGCCAAGATTTTTATCATACGTATAGGCAGACGGCGTGTCCCCGATTACTTCCTGTCGTTTGGCCTGAGTCGCCTGATTATCCACAGCGTCAATCGGCGACTGAATATCCTGGCTGGCAATTTCATGGAGCCGAACATTCGGATTCTTAGGCAGAACACTGCCGACCATGAGCGCATAAAGAACAACGCCGACGACAGCAAACATTCCCCATCCGGCAAGATATTTAATGAATACCTCTTTTATTCTGCTTTTCGTTTGGGTTGAATTCTTCATATTCTTGCCTCCAGGATCTCCCGGCTGAAGCGTTATCCCATAGACGATTGATCCAGTCTGCACCTGCTGACGGAATCAGTCTCCGTACGCTTCAATAATCCGCTGAACGAGCGGATGGCGGACAACGTCTGTGCTTTTGAGTTCAACAAAAGAGATTCCATTAATCTGTCCCAGTAGCCCCTTAGCCGCGCTGAGACCCGATTTCCTGCCCTTTGGCAGATCGACCTGCGTCACATCGCCGGTAATAATCATTTTCGAACCAAATCCAAGGCGGGTCAGAAACATTTTCATTTGTTCCTGTGTCGTATTTTGTGCCTCATCAAGAATGACATAAGCATCTTCCAATGTTCGGCCACGCATATAAGCCAGCGGTGCAATTTCAATCGTCCCGCGTTCAATTAAGCGCAAGGTATGCTCAGCGCCCAAAACATCATGCAACGCATCATAGAGCGGGCGCAGATAGGGATCAACTTTTTCCTTCAGATCGCCCGGGAGAAAGCCCAGGTTTTCACCGGCTTCGACGGCCGGCCGCGTCAGGACCAGTCTTTTTGTTTTTCCCTCTTTGAGTGCTGTGACAGCCATAACAACGGCAAGATAGGTTTTCCCGGTTCCCGCAGGACCGATTGCAAAGACCATATCATTGTTTTTGATCTCTTGAACATAATGCCGTTGTCCCAGCGTCTTGACCCGAATCGGTTTACCCTTGGCATTTGTTGCAATTTCCGTTTCATAGAGATTTCCAAACACATCGAGTTGTCCGTTTTCAGCCATTTTAAGGGCATAGACAACGTCCCGCTGTGAGATGGCAATGCCGCGGCGAATTAATTGAAGTAACGCCTTCAGCACATCATCCACTCTTTTGACGTCCGCTTCCTTTTCTGTAGAAATGCTGATCGACCCGCCGCGGGTAACGATAGAGACCGCAAGCGTCTTTTCAATAATTTTCAGATTTGCGTCTCCGGGTCCGAACAGCGTCAACGCTTCATTTGCGTGTTCCCAATTCATGGTTATTGTATATAAATGGCGTTCTGGCAAGCTCTTTGTGTCCTCCTCTAAATCAGATCACGGTTTTTATCTCATTTTAACATAGGTTCCCCTTTTAATTCCAACTTCTTTCATTTTTATATGTTCTGTTTTTCACTGAGCGGGACAGGATATTCATCTATTCTCCGCTTTTTTTCTGTTTTTTCAGCCTCTCCTTCTCTTTGCCGACGTCAATTGTCTGCGGGCGGGCAATGTCCTCAAGCACCACCTCATGACTGGTGATGTAAAGAATCCCATCTCTGACTTCTTTTTTATCAATGACAGTGGAAAGAATTTCGGCATTTGGTGAAAGTCTGCCCAAAAGCCTCCGATCGGCAGTCTTTTCCGCTTCCGTCAGTGCCTGATCGATCGTCAGGCGCCGATTGATCGGTTTCTTTTCCCGAAAGGTATCCTGTGTGAAAGTTACCGGTAATTTCCATAGCAAAAAGCGGATATGGCGCGATCGGGTTTCTTTATCCGTGTTTGTATAGGGGTGTTTGTTCAGTCCCCATAGCGGGACGCCCAGGCGCCAGAATCCCAAGCGATAGTTTGTTTTGCTGCGCCCTGTATACAGCGTATAGCGGCTTTCAAGCGGGATCTGCGCCTGTGATTCATACCACGTTTCGCCGATCACCCGTCCCTTCGCCGGAACGAATCGGAATGATTTTTCATCACCTATACGGCCAAGCACTAAAGCCTGCCCTGCCTTCACAAATTGGTTGCTTTCAACGACGGGTTGTCCCTTTTCCACATAGAGATGATGAATCACCGCTTGTTTTGCTGCTACCAAATTACGCGGTGCGAGTGATTTGGCCTTTTTCGGATATTTCTTTTGCACCACATCCACCCGGTACGTTGTCCCAGCGCGAGAAACGCCGATCCAGGTGACCTTGGGCAGGTTTGCCGACAGCTTCTCCTCAATCTCCTTCGTATTCGGGACAAAAAAATTCAGCGACCCCACAAACAGATGATCTTTCGTCAGAAGATTGCGGATTTGTGTTTCCAGTCTTGGATCCGCTCCTTTCACTTGAATCGACCAAACCATATTTGAGAGCAGCAAGAGAATCGCCAGAAAAAAGATGATGCCGGCTGCAAATCCTAGACGGGATCTCACGCGCCTCACAAAAAAGGGGATTCCCCGTTTCTCCAGAATGTGTATACGACAGTTTGCTTCCCTCAGCAGACGCTTCAGCAATTCGGGATTTGTACATTTTATCTGGCAGATCATCATTTGCTCGTTTTTAGGCTGAACATTCCTGAGGCTAACCCCATGCTTCGTGCATTCGCTGAGAAATTTTCCGAGTGCTTGTCCGCTTATTTCTGCTGTAATTGTGCCCTTCAAGGAATGGACCGATTTTCTCACGCTGATACGCTCCCTCTTAGTGTTCAACGAACTGAACAGTTTTCACGAATCCTTCCAGAAGAATTTCCTTTTCCAGAATGACTTCAAGCATAAAATGCTCACCAAATATATGTAACTCGCCCTGATCCATCGCTAGAATCAGTTCTTTATCCGAAAAGGTGATTACGCTCTTATAATTCTGAATGGAGAGGTGAGACTGGCCGATTAAGGTCATCCTTGGCAGATTCATCACGATGTCCTCGGGGATATCGGAAACCTCGGAAAACCATTTCTTCATTCGATTCGTCCATTTTTTCTTCATCTCTTTCCACCTCCTTAAAACTTATGATGCAGATCACTCCGATAGCACTGGAATTGCCGGAATATCATGTATCATGTAGGCTCAAGGTCTGCACGCTTTCCTTTTCTCATAGCTTCCGGTTGCACGGCTGGCTGAAATTAGCTGCAAAAAAAAGAAACATCGTCATGCCTTCCGGCAGTGAGATGCTCCTTCTATTCTTTTATTTATTTTTTCTTAAAATAGGAATGCGGTGAAATCGCTCGTGGTTTGCCGATGCATTCTGAAAAGAGGAAGGCCCGGCGAACCCTCTGCCGGTCATTCATCCATGCCGGCTTTTTCCCTGCCGGTCGGTCGGCGGCAACCGGAACAACGGCCATCTCCGGCGCATCTGCCCCTTGCTTCCGCTTTTCCCTGGCTTCTTGGTACTTCTTCTGCCATTGATCATTCATGGCTTCCATGGTCCACTCAGAAACATTTTTACGGGCAGAAGGGTCCGGTGAGGAACGCTTTTTATTTGGCCTTGCTTCAACTGCAGGCTCTGAAGGAACTGGCTGCCTAGAAGAAGCGGGACCTCTCCGCTGCTGCCTTGCCTGGCGCCCCCGTTCCTCTTCATTCTGCTTTTCAACCGATCTGGCAATATAGAGAACAAAAGCACCAACACCAATGATAATCCCTAGAAAACTCATCGACGAATCCTCTCCCTCCAATCAGTCAAGGTTCATTTTATTTGTACTCG
Source organism: Sporolactobacillus sp. (assembly GCA_047718855.1). Taxonomy (GTDB): domain Bacteria; phylum Bacillota; class Bacilli; order Bacillales; family Sporolactobacillaceae; genus Sporolactobacillus. The sequence continues at coordinate 129,568 of JBDNRY010000004.1, forward strand.
TCACCGGAAGAATTGTCCGTATCACTACTATTATTTCCAAAAGAATGCCGCATTTCAGTGTCAGCTTTGATATTGTTATAATTCATATAATCCATGACACCAAGTTTTCCTTCTTTGAGGGCACTGGCCATGGCAAGTGGAACCTCAGATTCTGCTTCGACGACTTTTGCACGCATTTCTTCAACACGGGCATGCATTTCTTGTTCTTTGGCAACGGCCATCGCCCGTCGTTCTTCGGCTTTAGCCTGAGCAATATTTTTATCTGCTTCTGCCTGTTCAGTCTGCAGAAAGGCGCCAATGTTCTTGCCGACATCCACATCAGCGATATCGATGGAAAGAATCTCAAATGCGGTTCCGGCATCCAACCCTTTATTGAGTACGGTTTTCGAAATCGTATCCGGATTTTTCAATACGTCTTTATGTGTGTGCGAGGCACCAATTGTGCTGACCACGCCTTCACCAACGCGGGCAACGACCGTCTCCTCGCCGGCACCGCCGACCAGGCGGTCGATATTCGCCCGTACAGTGATCCTTGCCTTGACCTTCACCTCAATCCCATTAATCGCGACACCGGCGATGTAAGGGGTCTCAATGACCTTAGGATTCACGCTCATCTGCACAGCCTCAAGGACATTACGTCCTGCCAAATCAATGGCGGCAGCGCGTTCAAAAGTGAGGTCGATATTTGCCCGATGTGCAGCGATCAGGGCATTAACGACCCGATCCACATTACCACCGGCCAAATAATGACTTTCCAGTTGATTCGTGTGCAGATCGAGTCCTGCTTTGATTGCCTTAATCAGCGGATCAATAACTCTCCGTGGAATAACCCGTCTGAGGCGCATGCCAATTAGCGTAAAAATACTGATTCTCACCCCAGATGAAAGAGCCGATATCCATAACATAATTGGAACAAATGTGAATAATATGACAATTGCAATAATGACCAATGCGGCAATGATTAATATCGTTACAGTTGAAGCGTCCATCACGATGATCGTCTCCCTTGTCGAAGTCATGCAGCTATTTCTCGTGCTCAGACAGTCTGGAGTCAAAACACTGCTGGCAAAGACTGCCGCTCTTACGCCATTAATTATACATGAGAAAGCAAGGCGCCGCGACCTCAGATCGCCGAAAATAACATTAAAAAAGAGTCCTTTACTTTGTAATAACATTTTTATTCAAGTATTGTTACGCATTTTACTGTTGAACCTCAAGGCTGTACTGTTGAACCCCGGACCTGTACTGTTGAACCTCAGCGCTCAAATGCAAAATGCGACATCCTTTATTTTCTTTAATTAATTTGGGAGGCACTCCAGATTATGTCTTACTTGGCTTGCCGAATTGTCAGATTGTCAGAAAAGCTTATTTTTCAACTCTGTAATCTCATCCGGATGCAGGCCAACTTCCTGAAGATAGTTTTGGACAGTACCATACGTCTCAAAAAAGTGGTCCAGTGTCGCTTCCATGTACTCCATATCAGATCGGCCTGTAAAGTCCGGAAGCTCCGGATGATCGTGCAGCAATTCGCGTATTCTGAACCGCAAATAGGTATAGGAGATCTGATAGTCAGCGAGGATGTCACTGATGTCGGCGCCGGCAATAAGTAGTAACAATGCAGCAACAACACCGGTACGGTCCTTACCGACATAGCAGTGGATAAAAATAGAGCCTTCTTGCCGAGCGATGATGCTGAGAATTCGCTTGATTGCTGGAAGATCAGCGATCATTTCCGCGTATAGCGGGGGTACTTCTGCTGCGGAGGACGTGCTGCGATTGCCAATTGCAAAGGGACAATGAAAGTAATCAAAATCAGCGGAGCGTTCAAAGGCACTTGGCATCTTTTCTATTTCCGCTTTTGAACGCAAATCGATGGCCGCTGTGACACCTAAATGTTTCAATAATGCTGCATCTTTGGGGGTAAATGTTTCTGGTGCATCGCTGCGTATGACTTTTCCGAATGCAGTTGTCCTGCCGTCAGACGCTAGGTAACCCCCTAAATCGCGCGTGTTGACCGTGCAGGAAAGAGTAATTCTTCGTGTTGGCATAGGTGCACCTCACTTATTGATTTCAAAGATAGATAGTCTTAATTCCCTGCTCATTATATCATGAAGAAACAAAAATCATTTGTCATCCATGTGTTCAGAAGCAATCGAAAAAACCTGAAGTAAATCCTTTAAAAGCATAGCATAATGCATGGGTCAATTGAGGATGAGCATCCATTTTTGAACAACGTCCTCAAAATGGATATTTTGGGGAAAAGTTTTTGCAAAAACTTTTTTTCGACTCGTTTAACGGAATGAATATTTGAGCGGCGGCAGAAGGCGCTCTTGAAAACACTTAACGAAATTTTATTTTTCTGTATAAAAATCAAAACCTTGTCTGCAAATGCAAACAAGGTTTCTTTTTATCATGATTAGTTTAGCTTAATTTGCTGCGAACAAGACGATTTATCAGACCTCCATCGGCGCGGCCTTTCACTTTGGGCATAATGGCTTTCATAACTTTGCCAATATCCGCTTTGGATGCTGCACCGACTTCTGAAATTGTTTCATCGACAATCGATTGCAATTCGTCTTCAGATAACTGTTCAGGCATATAAGATTGAACAATAGCAATTTCAACACTGACTTCGTCAACCAGGTCTTGCCGGCCTGCATTCTCAAACTCTTGGAGGGAGTCTTTCCTCTGCTTAAGTTCACGGGTCAGAACCGCTAGCGCCTCATCATCCGATAACGGATTACCAATCTTGATCGACTCGTTATGAAGCGATGCTTTGAGCATCCGAATAACGGAAAGCCGTGCTTTCTCGCGGGCTTTCATCGCTTCTTTCATATCGGTGTTCAGGCGATCAATAAGGCTCATCCAGCATAACTCCTTCTCAGAACTTGCGACGTTTTTTGCGTGCAGCCTCAGATTTTTTCTTGCGTTTTACACTTGGTTTCTCGTAATTTCTCCGTTTTTTCACTTCAGCTAAAGTGCCGGATTTCGAAACCGACCTTTTAAAACGTCTCAGAGCGTCTTCAATCGATTCGTTCTTGCGAACCCTAGTCTCGACCATCTATGTTTCCCTCCCTCCAAAAACGAAAGCAACTTGAAATGACATCTTTTATGTCACTTGACATTATATACGATCGTCCATGATTTATCAAATGCCGGTTTGAAAAAAAGCATTCAAAGCTGCAATCAGCAGCCTTCCGTGCGATAAACTTCTGAATGTCTGATTTTTTTGTCATGGATTGAATGCAAGTCCAATAAAATAGGACGAGGTGATCAGTTTTGGATCAAAATGTCCTTTTATTTATTCTCTATATTTTTCTGTTCCTACTAGGTATGGGCGTGATGACCGGAGGAATGCATCATCTGGTCGGTTACAAGATGAAATCAACCCTTGAGCGGGCTGCAGATACGCCAATGAAAGGACTCGCAATCGGAACACTCGCTTCGATACTGCTACAAAGCAGTTCCGCCGTGACGATTATTACAGTCGGACTGATAGGTGCCCGCGCCATGCGTTTCTCCCAGAGCGTCGGCATTGTCCTCGGAGCCAATATCGGAACAACATTGACCGGAGAAATTGCCGCTTTGCCCATTGGCTCAATGCATTACTTTTTTTTCGGGATTGGACTTCTGCTCATGTGCCTTCCCTTTCGCAAAAGCTTTTCGCTTGGATCTCTTTTTTTCGGTTTGGGTTGCCTATTTGCCTCTATGCAAGGGTTCAGTTCGCTTGCCGAGCCGCTTGTTCAATCACCGTTTATCAGAGATCTGCTCGTCGACGCGAATGGCAGCCTGTTCTATGCACTGCTCGTCGGCATCCTTTTTTCTGCAATCATCCAGTCCAGCTCAGCTACGATGCTCGTCTGCATGGGCTTTCTCGATCATCAGATTCTGGCACTTCCTGCCGCGATCGCCATCATGTTCGGTTCAAATATCGGCACTTGTCTGACAACCTATATTGCCAGCTTAGGAGCCGGACGCGAAGCCCGCTGGACGGCCTATACACATATTCTTTTCAATGTGCTGAGCGTCGCCCTATTTCTCCCTTTTATACTGCCGCTATCCGATTTCGCACTTGCTCTAGCCGGAAACGGAAAGGTCGCACTCGCGCACACTTCAGTCATTTTCAATCTCATTGCCGCCTTAATCGCCATTCCGCTTGCCGGACCCTTCGGACGCTGGGTGGAAAGAACACGTTTATAAAATAATCAGCTCGCTTATTCCGCTGCCTGAATCGATGGATCGCTGACCAAAAACCGTTTGTCCTGATCAAGGATTCGGACAAACAAGCCTTCGTTTAAGGGATAACCGGTTTGTGTTAATTTGACACGTACCAATTTACCGACAATCTCATGGGACGGATAGTGGAACTTGACTTTCAGATAATTATCGGTAAAGCCGACATATTCACTGGCCTCCTCATCAGACTTGAGTGGTTCTTCCGGGATGACATCAAGCGTTTGATTCAGATAGTGTGCTGCATACTCCTCAGAAAGCCGGTTAGAAAGCGCAATCAGCCGGTTCACGCGATCATGCTTGACTGATTCTTTAACTTGATCCGGCATTTTAGCCGCTGGTGTACCGGTCCGCTGGGAATAAGGAAAAACATGAAGTTCAGAAAAACGCAGATCGCGAATGAAATCATAGGTTTCCTGGAATTCCTTTTCTGTTTCACCGGGAAAACCAACAATCACATCAGAGGTCAAGGCAAAGTCAGGCAGTACTTCCCGCAGTTTCGTTATCTTTTCGGCGAAGAAAGCGGCCGTATATTTCCGATGCATTCTCTTCAGAACTTCGTCGGAACCCGCCTGAAGCGGAATATGCAAATGACGGGCAATGACCTTTGATTGATTAATGACCTCAATCACTTCATCTGTGATTTGACTCGCTTCAATCGAAGAGATCCTCAGCCGCTTTAATCCCCGGACTTGATTCTCCAGATCACGAAGCAATTGAGCAAAATTATAATTTTCCATGTCCTCGCCGTAGCCCGCCGTATGGATACCAGTCAATACAATTTCCTGATAACCGGCATCGACCAGCTGCTGCGCTTGGCGGATAACCGCCTCTGGCTGCCGCGAACGCAGCAGACCGCGAGCCCAGGGGATGATGCAGAAGGTGCAAAAATTATTACAACCTTCTTGAATTTTCAGTGACGCCCGCGTCCGATCGGTAAATTCAGGAACATCCAGTTCTTCATATACTTTTGCCTTCATGATGTCGCTGACGCCATTAATCGGTTCACGATCCTTCCGGAAACGAGCGACATAGCCGAGCAGTTTTTCCCGATCACGTGTACCAACAACGATATCGACACCAGGAATCGACATCACTTCGGCTGGTGATGTCTGTGCATAACAGCCAGTCACACAGATCACGGCTTCTGGATTGCTGCGGATGGCGCGGCGAATAATCTGCCTGCTCTTCTGATCACTCGTATTGGTAACGGTACATGTGTTAATTATGTATACATCTGCCGTTTTCTCAAAATCCTTGCGCAGATAGCCTTGCGCTTTAAATAACTGCCAGATCGATTCAGTCTCATAATGGTTCACTTTGCAGCCTAAGGTATGAAATGCTACTGAAGGCATTCTGATGTCCCCCTTGTTAATTTAAAAGTTCAAAATGATAAGAGATACAAGCAAGCAGATAGACGGGAGCAGTCTCCGTGCGCAGAATTCGCGAACCCAGGCCGCAAAATACAAAACCGCCTGCCTTAAAGGCTGCAGCTTCCTGCGGCGATATTCCACCCTCCGGACCAATAACTGCGAGCAGCCGTTCACCGGCATTCATCTTGCTTAGAAGCCGCGGCAGCCGATCCTGAACGCCCTGCTTAGCCGTCTCTTCATAGGCAACGATCTTCCAATCAAAAGATTGTCCGAGGAGAATTAATTCTTCAGCAGTCTGCGGGACGGACACATCTGGCGCATGCAGTCGATGCGATTGTTCAGCTGCTTCCTTGGCAATCTTAGCCAGACGGTGCTTTTTTTTGGCGATTTTCTCCTTTGGCCAGCGAGCGATTGAGCGCTCTGCCTGAAACGGAATAAAGGAAAAAGCACCACATTCCGTCCCCTTTTCAACAATTGTATCAAATTTATCACCCTTAGGCACTCCTTGAGCCAGGACCACCTGAATGGGCAGCTCAGGCTTTTCCGCTAATTTTGACTCAATCGCAGCGCAGACTTTATCACCTTCGATTCCGCTGATCCTGCATAAAAAGCCATCGCCCTGCTGATTTGCACAGACAATCAGATCGGAAATATTCATACGCATCACATGGGTGATGTGGTGGGCGTCTTCTCCTTGAAGCCAGACCCGTCCCTCTTTTAATTCAAACTGTTTATCAGGTACAAAATAACGCTGCAAGATTAGGGCTCCTTTACGGCAACCAGACAGACCCAATCTTCCCGCTCACGAGTTTCCATGAGCGTCAGTCCGGCAGAAGTTAAGGCTGCTGAAACCTGATCTTTTTTGGTGCGGATAATACCGGAGACAATCAGCTTCCCGCCTGGATTCAATAAATCATCCACCTGTGCTGCTGCTAAGCGGATCACGAGTTCCGCCAGCAGATTTCCAACAATCACATCATACCCGGGCTTCAGTGATTTAATCAGATCGTTTCTGCGAATGAGCACCCTATCCTGAACCTTATTCAATTTCACATTCAATTTTGCAGATTGCACAGCCACTTCATCCAAATCAACACCCAAAACGGATTCAGCCCCAAGCTTTGCCGCGGCAATCGCGAGAACGCCCGTACCCGTTCCAATATCCAGAACACGAACATCGGTGGTAATTACGCTCTCCAAAGCCTCAATGCATAAGACAGTGGTTGGATGTGTCCCTGTACCGAAAGCCATCCCCGGATCTAGCTCAATGATTTTTCGCTCGGCGACAGGCTCTTGATAATCGATCCAGGTTGGCGTAATGATAAATTCCTTTCCAATCGCGACCGGCTTATAATACTTTTTCCAGGCCGTTGCCCATTCTTCTTCGTTGCGTTCACTGATACTGAGGCAATCCGGCTCAAGATGTATATCATATTGGATCAGATTTGCAAGCGCCTGTTTCATTTCCGCAACCGTCTCGCCAAGAAAACTGTTAACAGGCAAATAGGCTTTCACATTCACACCCTCGTTCGGGTAATCGTTCGGATCGAGCTGATAGGTCGCGCCCGCCTCTGTCGAACCATCTTTCGCAAGATCCATTGAATCTTCAATCACTACACCACCGGCACCGGCTTCGTACAAAATGTTCGTAATCGGTTCGATAGCTTCCTCAGTTGTATGAATGCAAATCTCAGACCATTTCATTAGGGTTTCTCCGATCCTATTTTTACTTTCAGAAGGTCTTTCCAAAGCATGGGAAAATGCACGAGCAGCAACCAGAAAAGACTCGGGCTCAAATGATTTGATAAAAAATATTAAATTCATGTAAAGAAGAAGGAAAACTCCGGATGCCTTAACCCGCTCCATTGTTTTCCAACTTTTCCAGCTATCAATCTGCCTTAAATACTTTCTTCTTCACTTTATCAAATAAACTGTCCTCTTCGCCAGATGCTCCCGCATTCACACCGCCAAGCTTGCGGAACAGCGTCTTTTCCTCTTCAGTCAGCCGTTTAGGGGTGACCACTTTAACGGTCACATGCTCATCGCCCTGGCCGTAGCCGCGGACATTTTTAATGCCTTTCCCCTTGAGGCGGAACCTGGTGCCGGTTTGTGTGCCCGCAGGAATACGCAGCTGAACCTTCCCGTAGAGCGTCGGCACATCGATCTCGTCCCCGAGAGCCACCTGAGCAAAATTAAGCGGGATTTCAAGAAAAACATTATCCCCATCGCGTTGGAAAATTTTATGAGGCTTCACGTTAAAGACAATATATAGATCGCCTGCCGGTCCACCATTGACACCCGCTTCTCCATGACCGGACAAACGAATCTGCTGTCCGTCATCGATACCCGCAGGGATTTTGACTTCAATCTTTTTATTGACCTTGATCTTGCCTTTGCCTCCGCATGTATGGCACGGACTCTTTACGATTTTTCCCGTTCCGTGGCAATAAGAGCAGACGCGGCGATTCACAATCCGTCCGAACGGTGTATTCTGTTCCGTGTTCATCTGTCCTGTACCATGACAATGGGAACAAGTCTCCGGCCGAGTCCCCGGTTTTGCGCCCGTACCGTGACAGGTCGAGCATGTTTCTTCTTTGGGTACCCGGATCTCGGTCGTTTTTCCAAAGGCCGCTTCTTCAAAAGTTATAGTCATCTCATATTGCAAGTCTGATCCTTGACGCGGTGCATTCGGATCGCGTCGTCTGGATCCACCACCGTTAAAGAGCTGATCGAAAATATCACCGAAGCCAAAGTCTCCGCCGCCGCTGAATCCTTGAGCGCCGTTAAAGCCGCCAAATCCACCCTGATTCGGACCTTCTTCACCAAATTGGTCATATTGTTCTCTCTTCTGCGGATCACTGAGAACTTCATAGGCCTTGGAAATTTCTTTGAATTTTTCAGACGCACCAGGGTCTTTATTGACATCGGGATGATATTTTCTGGCCAGACCCCTGAAGGCTTTCTTAATCTCTTCCTTAGAGGCATTTTTGTCCACGCCAAGTATTTCATAGTAATCCCGCTTGCTCATCCAATCACTCCCGAAAGAATTTCATTTAGAAAGAAAATGGAAAACCCGCCATGGCAGATCCTTCATTTTTATATGATCGTTCTCAAGAAATCTTATGCCTGTTTCTTAAAACTGTCCGAATAAGGCCGAAAAACAAGCGACATTGGAGAGATGCCGTCATGATGCTGATTTCCCCCATATTGAGTAAATCATACCATTGAATCAGGGATCTAAGCAAGAAAAAGTCAAAGCACGAACCTCAGGTCCGACTTCGACTTTTCCCTTTCAACACTCTTGCCGGACACTGCCCCCGGCCTATATCAATCCTTTCAGCCTAAACAGAATCAGCTGATTTTATTACTTTTTCTTATTTTTGTCCTTATCCTTGTCATCATCGACTTCTTTATAGTCCGCGTCGACAACATTGTCATCGTCTTTTTTCTTACCCGCTGTATCTCCCGCGGCAGAGCCCCCGGCATTCTGTGCCTGGCCTTGGGCTTGTTGATACAATTTGACAGATAATTGCTGAACGACTTCGTTCAATTCGTCCTTCGCTTTCTTGATAGCTTCCAGATCTTTACCTTCCAATGCCTTCTTCAATTTGTCCTTTGCATCATTTGCCTTAGACTTTTCAGAAGCATCGACTTTATCGCCAAGATCCTTCAACGTTTTTTCTGTAGCGAAGATCAGTTGATCGGCTTCATTGCGCAAGTCAATCTCGTCTTTACGTTTCTTATCGGCGTCCGCGTTCGCTTCAGCATCTTTAACCATTTTATCGATTTCATCATCGCTCAGGCCTGACGAGGATTGAATCGTGATTGACTGTTCCTTATTCGTACCCTTGTCCTTGGCCTTAACATTGACAATACCGTTTGCATCAATCTCGAATGTGACTTCAATCTGAGGGATGCCGCGCGGCGCCGGCGGAATATCGGCCAGTTGGAAACGACCAAGCGTCTTATTATCCGCTGCCATCTGACGCTCACCCTGAAGGACATGAATGTCAACAGCTGTCTGATTGTCGGCGGCAGTTGAGAATACCTGTGACTTGCTCGTCGGAATCGTCGTGTTGCGATCAATCAGTTTGGTGAACACCCCGCCCATGGTTTCAATGCCCAGAGATAGCGGCGTCACGTCCAGCAGGACAACGTCTTTCACGTCACCGGTTAGGACACCGCCTTGGATAGCCGCACCAACGGCAACGACTTCATCCGGATTCACACCCTTGCTTGGTTCCTTGCCGGTCAGATTTTTTATCGCGTTCTGAACGGCAGGAATACGAGTAGAGCCGCCGACCAGAATGATCTTATCGATGTTATCCATCGTCATATCGGCGTCAGACAAAGCCTGACGTACAGGTCCCATTGTGGATTCAACAAGATCAGCCGTCAATTCATCAAATTTCGCACGTGAAAGGTTTTGCTCCAAGTGTTTCGGGCCGCTGGCATCAGCCGAAATAAACGGCAGCGAAATGGAAGCCTGAGAAACCCCTGACAATTCCTTCTTTGCTTTTTCAGCGGCATCTTTCAGGCGCTGCAGGGCCATCTTGTCACCGGAAAGATCAATGCCTGTTTCTTTTTTGAATTCGCCAGTCAAATAATTAATGATCCGTTCGTCGAAATCATCGCCACCCAGACGGTTATTACCCGCGGTTGACTTGACCTCAAAAATACCGTCACCAAGCTCCAGGATGGAAACATCGAATGTCCCGCCGCCAAGGTCAAAGACCAGAATGGTTTGATCTTCGCCTTTATCGAGTCCGTAAGCCAGGGAAGCGGCCGTCGGCTCGTTGATGATACGAAGAACATCAAGTCCAGCAATTTTTCCGGCATCCTTGGTTGCCTGTCGCTGAGCGTCGTTAAAATAGGCCGGTACGGTGATGACTGCTTTTTCCACCGTCTCACCAAGGTAAGCCTCAGCATCGGATTTCAGTTTCTGAAGAATGATTGCCGAAATCTCTTGCGGTGTATATTTTTTGTCTTCAATTTCAACTTTATAATCCGAACCCATATGACGCTTAATCGATAACACCGTGTTCGGGTTCGTTACTGCCTGACGTTTGGCAACTTCACCAACCTGACGTTCGCCGTTTTTAAATGCAACAGCAGACGGAGTTGTTCTGCCTCCTTCCGGATTAGGAATGACAACGGGTTCGCCGCCTTCCATCACTGCAACGCAGGAGTTCGTTGTTCCTAAGTCAATACCAATAATTTTACTCATGTCTCTTTCCTCCCAATTATTTTAAAACCGTTCACGAACTTGCTTAATGAAGGAACGGCTAAAACACTTGTTTTGCAACCCAAGTTAAGCACTTACTTTAACCATTGCCGGACGAATAACCCGCCCGTTCAATGTATAGCCCGCCTGCAGCACCTGAATGACCGTACCGGCTTCATGTTCACTGCTCGCTTCCTGCATAACCGCCTGATGGATCGTCGGATCAAAGGGTTTCCCCAGAGATTCAATCTCCTCGACGCCTTCTTTTTTCAGGGCTTCTTTCAGCTTCTTCAGAACCATTTCCATACCTTGCTTTAAGGATTTTCCGTCTTCGGAAGCAGTTTCCACAGCCAGCGCTCTCTGGAAATTGTCCAATGTGTCCAGCATGTCCGTCACAATATCTTGTGCTCTGAATTTACGGGCGTCCGCTTTTTCCTTCATTGTCCTTTTTCGGAAATTATCGAAATCTGCCTGAGCACGCAGCAGCCGATTGTTCAAATCTTCCTTTTCTTGCTTCAATTTGTCAATCGTACCCGCTTGATCGTCAAGCTTCTTATTCAGCGCTTCGACTTCGGGATTAACTGCCTCTTCGGCAGCTGCTTCCTTCTGGCCTTCATTCACTACTGTTTCCTTTAAGTCCGCCGCTGAATCCTTTTTCTGCGGGCTGGCTGCATTTGCCGTTTCATTTGTTTCGCTAACCTTTTTCTGCTTCATTTCTTCGTTTGCCTGTTTGGTCAATAGGCCCACCTCCTAAACCGTTTATATCCGGCTTATCAATTAATGCGGATCATCTTTTTCTAGATTCTTTGTCAATGAATGAGAAAGAAGCTTAGATAAAACATCGATCAGCGTCACGACCCGCGGATAGGCCATCCGCTTCGGCCCAATGACGGCGACCGTTCCAACATGCCCGTCCCCTAGGGAATAACTGGTTGTGATCAGACTGCAGTCTTCAAAGCCATTGAGATTATTCTCTCTACCGATCCGGATGTGTACACCGACCGGTGGGATATTCAGCAATTCGCGGACCAGATCTTTTCCTTCCAGCACATTAAATAACGGAATGATTTTACTGACATCCTGAAATTCGGGTTGCGTCAGCATATTGCTCTTCCCGCTGTAGAAAATTCGATCTGGATCATTTATTTTAAAACTATTTGTCAGGAATGTCATGACGTACTGATAGTTTCTGACATTTTCGCGCAACACATTGCTGATCTCCACTTGAAGACGTTTTGACAGCTCATAGAGGGGAACATTAATCAACTTATCATTAAGGATATTGACAATTTTCTCAATATCCTCGGCGCCCACTGCCTTAGGAATAGAAACCAGCCGATTTTCGACATGCCCGGTATCTGTGACGATAATCAGCACACCCTGCGTATCGGACAGTTTGACCAGCTGAATATGTTTCAACCTCATTTCGAGCAGCTCAGGTCCCAGCATTATTGCTGTATAGGAGGTAAACTCCGACAATAATTTGGCCGTGACATGAATCAGCTCTTCGGTTTCCGAAAACTTTTTGCGATAGGCACCGCGGATATCCCCCATCTCAGAGTCTGTCAGCATGACTGGTGAAAGCAAGTGATCGACGTAGAAACGATAACCTTTCTCAGACGGAATTCTGCCTGAAGAAAGATGCGTCTTTTCCAGATAGCCCATCTCTTCCAAATCCGCGAGATCATTACGAATCGTAGCCGGACTAAAGTGCACATCGTCACGTTTCGCTATCGAGCGGGACCCCACAGGTTCGGCAGAGACAATATAGTCATTAACAAGAAGCTGCAGCAGAAACAACTGGCGTTCCGTTAACATCTTACCACCTCTGTTAGCACTCTCTTTATCCGAGTGCTAATTCTACTTTAAAACTTACCAACATCGTGCCCATTTGTCAATTATTTTTTATCCAAAATCACGAAAGATTGATCGATTTCCACCCTTGACAGGAAAAAACAAATGATCAAGAAGAGCCTGCTCCAGACTTGGGAATTGCGACAGCGCTTCGGCAAAAATAGGTCTCTTCATTCCAAAAATTTTTAATCTTTAGGCGAGCAGGAAAGCCTCAAAAACATTATTGCCAAGAAAAATACCGCGTGTCGACAGCTGAATCCTGTCCTCGAATTCCTCAAGCAAACCTTGCTTTTTCAATTTTTCGATCTGCTGTCCATAAATGCTTTCCATTGAACGGCCGAATTTATTGAAGAACACCTTTTTACTGACGCCCTGCATCAGTCTCAGTCCGAGAAACATTTCTTCCTCTATCCGCTCTTGTTCCGTGACCGGATGAACAGCGCTTCGACCGCAGCTTTGCTTCTCAACAGCTGCCAGATAATTCTTAATCGGACCGGCATTCGCGTAGCGCGTGTGGTCCACGTAACCGTGAGCTCCGGCTCCGATACCGTAATATTCTTCATTCTGCCAGTAAAGCGAATTGTGCGCGCCTTCGTAACCCGGACGGGCAAAATTACTGATTTCATAATGCTTCAATCCGTGCTTCTCAAGTTCGAAGATAATTTGCCCATACATATCTGCTTCCAAATCTTCACCCGGCAAGCTTAATTTGCCGCTTTTCAACCGGTTATAGAAAATCGTTTTCGGTTCAACCTGCAAAGAGTAGATCGATATATGAGGCGTTTCAAGCTCAAGTGCCTCCTCGAGCGACTGATGCAGTATCGATTCGGTCTGGCCCGGCAGAGCAAACATTAAATCCAGTGTGATATTATCGAAACCAGCAGCTTTTGCCCGCTGAACAGCTCTTTTGGCGTCATGCGCGACATGCGCGCGGCCAATCGATTGAAGCAGCCGATCATCAAAGCTCTGAACACCGATACTGAGGCGGGTGACGCCATGACTTTTCATCGCCTGCAGCTTTTCATCGCTGAGATTTTCCGGGTTGGCTTCAACCGTAAATTCTTTGATGGCAGGATTCATGAAACAGCCGCAGACATCTTCCAGCATCCGCTGAAATTGACTGTCGCTCAAAGCGGTCGGCGTCCCCCCACCTATATAGATAGTCTGTACCGGCCCTTTCTCCGCATAGAAAACCATTTCGCGATTCAACGCCGCAAGATAGGCATCAACAGGCTGATTTTTCATAAAAAATTTATTAAAATCGCAATAATAGCAAATATGATCGCAGAATGGAATATGGATATAAGCCCCGCGTACTGGCGCCTTCTCCGCCCGCTCAGTCGTCATGACTCATCTTGAAAACGGACATAAAGGCTTCCTGCGGCACTTCAACGCTGCCGACTGCCTTCATCCGTTTCTTGCCTTCCTTCTGCTTCTCGAGCAGTTTTCTTTTACGGGAAACATCGCCGCCGTAACATTTGGCCAGTACATTTTTCCGCAAAGCCTTGATCGTCGAACGGGCAATCACTTTTTGCCCAATTGCCGCCTGAATCGGTACCTCGAATTGTTGGCGGGGAATCAATTCCTTGAGCTTTTCAACGACTGCTCGGCCGCGGGCGTAGGCAAATTCCATATGGACGATCACCGATAGCGCATCGACTTTTTCACCATTCAGCAAAATATCCATTTTCACCAAATCGCTCGTCCGATAGCCATTCATCTCGTAATCCATCGAAGCGTAACCTTTCGTGCTCGATTTCAGTGAATCAAAAAAGTCGTACATGATTTCAGAAAGCGGCAAATCATAAATGACAGCCGTCCGATCTCCATCCAGATATTCCATATTTTGAAATTCACCGCGTTTACGCTGACAAAGCTCCATGACCGCCCCAACATAGTCATTTGGCGTCATGACTGTCGCCCGCACATAGGGCTCCTGAATGGAGTCAACAAATTTTCGTTCTGGCATCTCTGACGGATTGCCGACTTCGACAACACTGCCATCCGTTCGTGTCACTTTATAAATCACGCTTGGTGCCGTAGCAATCAGATCGATATTGAACTCTCTTTCCAGCCGTTCCTGAACGATATCCATATGAAGCAGACCGAGAAAACCACAGCGAAATCCAAAACCGAGCGCTTCACTCGTTTCTGGTTCATATTGAAGGGCGGCGTCATTCAATTCCAGACGGCCGAGTGCCTCGCGCAAATCATTATAACGGGCCGTGTCAATCGGATAAAGGCCGCAATAAACCATTGGATTCATCCGCCGATAGCCGGGCAGCGCTTCCGTCGTGGGATTTTCGGCGCTCGTTACTGTATCGCCGACACGCGTGTCATGAACCGACTTTATCGACGCGGTCAGAAAACCAACATCGCCGACAGACAATTGCTGACGAGTTTCGATTTTAGGAGTAGAGACGCCGACTTCCAGCACTTCGAATGTCTTTCCGTTGGCCATTAATTGAATGGTGTCACCAACTCGGAGCGTACCATCAATAATTCGGACATAGACCACAACTCCGCGATACGCGTCATAAAGCGAGTCGAAAATCAAAGCACGCAGCGGTGCCTCAGGATCACCACTCGGCGCTGGAATCTTATCGATGATCTGCTGCAAGATTTCGTTCGTGCCGATACCTGTCTTCGCCGACGCTAGAACCGCCTCTGACGCATCAAGCCCAATATCTGTCTCGATCTCTTTTTTTACCCGCTCAGGATCAGCATTCGGCAGATCAATTTTATTAAGAATTGGAATAATTTCCAGATTATTCTCAAGAGCAAGGTAGACATTGGCCAGTGTCTGCGCTTCGACGCCCTGCGCCGCATCAACGACCAGTAAGGCACCTTCGCAGGCGGCCAGGCTTCGTGAAACCTCATAAGAAAAATCGACATGCCCGGGGGTGTCGATCAAATGGAAAATATAATTTTCTCCATCAGGTGCTTTATAATTAAGCTCAACTGCGTTTAATTTAATTGTGATTCCCCGCTCGCGTTCCAAATCCATTGCGTCGAGCGTCTGCGCTTTCATCTCCCGTTTGGTTAGCGCCTGTGTCGCTTCCAGAATACGGTCGGCCAGCGTCGATTTCCCATGATCAATATGAGCGATGATCGAGAAATTGCGGATATGCTGCTGGCGGCTATCTTTATTTTCTGCCATTCGTGTTCCCCCTGCTCGCAAATAACGTGCTTGTATCGATTATAACAATCGATACAGCCGGTTTCAACGCAGGGCAAAGGAATTCATTTTTATAGGGACTTAGAAAAAGGCTTGCATCAGTCCCTCGATCATTCCGGCGATAAGACTGACCAGCCAAAGGAAGAAGCGGGAAACCTTTCCTGAAAAGGACTGTCCCCCCATCTCTGCTTTTTGTTGAACACGGCTGGTTTTCACCGTTTGATCCGGCTGAGCAATTGCCGGCTGCGATTGCTGCTCCGGAATAACAAGAGGCGCTCCCGCTTCCGTAGTGCTGCTGCGGGTCCCCTGCTGCGCCGCATCGCGAACCGTCACTGCGCCGTAGATGCCGCAGAACATCAGCAGAGAAAGTAAAATAATCAATTCGATAAAGACTCGTCTGATCATTTTTTCATCCCTCATCGCTTGTCTTTCTATCAATCGTATGCGCGGAATCTCGTATTATTCTCGCCTTTTTACGAGAGAATCCTCGAGGCTTTCCTGTTATACTAAAAAAGAGAATCCCATTCTGCTAAAGGAAGTGGCCGTTCATGAGCCGATTAATCAAAAATAAGCGCATCGCCTCAAGAGAGAAGCCGTTTCTGCAAAAAATGGCCTATGTCGTCGCATTCTTATTTTTCATCATGATCTTGCTGATCGTTCTCTATACCTTCTTTTTCGGCGGATGAACCTTCTCTCGCATTCATTAATGGGTGAAGGCTCCGACATTATCCTGATTGATCTGACCATGCAGCGCGGCATTCAGCCCTTCCGCAAGAACATTGCCCATTTTTTCGATAAAGAAATCGACTTCTTTTGGTGTGACCATTAGCTGCGTTCCAGAGGCACCGAGAGCTTCCTGAATCAGTTGCGCTTTTTCCGAACTGTTTAAGGTACCGATCAGGCCTAGAAAAGCGGCACTCTTTTCTTTGCTCGGCATTTTCAGGTTCTGGTAATCCACTTTCTCACCAAAAGGCATCCAGGAAGGCACGAGTGATTGACTGGGAGCCTTATCCGACATCTCTCTTTCGAGGTGTTTCAGAAGCAGATCGAGGACGTCGCTTGTAATCGTCACGGCGTCAACAACGGTGGGAACGCCAACCGCAATCACCGGTATGCCCAATGTATTGAAGCTCAATTCCTTGCGGTTGTTGCCAATGCCGGAACCCGGATGAATGCCGCTGTCGGCAACCTGAATCGTTGTATTCACACGTTCAATCGAGCGAGCCGCCAGCGCATCAATAGCGATTAAGAAGTCAGGCTTTGTTTTTTCAATCACGCCGAGAATGATATCGCTGGTTTCGATACCGGTCACACCCATCACCCCTGGGGTAATGGCGCTGACCGGCCTATAACCCTTCTGAACATTCTGCAACTGCAAATCAAAGAGGTGTTTCGTGACCAGAACGTTATCGACCACACTTGGTCCGAGTGCATCCGGCGTCACTTTCCAGTTTCCCAGCCCGACGACCAGGCAACTGGCCTCCGGTTTAATCTTTAAATCCACTAGGAAACGGGCAAAATAGCGGGCAAAAATCTGCTCCGTATCTTTCTCAACACCGGTGTCCCCCGAGCGCAGCGCCTTCGCTTCAAAAGTCAGGTAGGCACCGGGTTTTTTATGAAATTGCTCCGATTGATCTTTACTGATCTGCATCCGGGTAATTTTAATCCCTTTCTCTACTTTTTCTTCAATGCTCACTCCGCGATTAATCATCGCTTTTCGTTCACCGGCCTCGATAGCAAGATCGGTCCGAACTTCATAATTATGTAAATCTAATTTTTCAGCCATTTGCATTTCCCTCATCTCTTGAAAATATGCCTCTTCATAAGGATGTTCGACTCTTGCTTTTTTCATTCATCATTGCAAATAGGGGCTGGCTTTGGTACAATACACTTTGTCAGAATTAATTTCTTTTTATGAGAATGGCTGCATTTTTCGGGACCGACACCGTTCCTGCAGCCTTTCGTTTATGTCTGGCCGGGAATTGAAGGATTTGGAGGTGAAAGGAATGCCGAATATTAAATCAGCCATTAAACGTGTGAAAAAGGGCGAAGCCAATCGTCAGCACAATGTGCAGTTTAAGTCAGCTATGCGTACGGCTATCAAGACGTTCAACACGAAAGTTGAAGAAAAGGACGTTGAAGGAGCCAAAACCGCTTTTCTTGTTGCAACAAAGAAAGTGGACAAAGCAGCAACTAAAGGTTTGATTCACAAAAATAAAGCAGCTCATGAAAAATCGAGACTGTCCAAAAAGTTGAACGGTTTGAACGCATAACAAAAAAGAACGGCTTCGCTTGAACCAGCGAAGCCGTTCTTTTTTTATGAAGCGGAAGCCACCTGATGGATCAACAGCTCCAGAGCCATTAATTTATCCACTTGTCCCGTTTTAATTTGATAATCTACTTCGGAACATTTTTTCAAAGCCGAAACAATCATCGCCGGTGCATACAAACGGGTCTGATCCATCGCCATCTTCACCGCAAAGGGATGAATACCAATTTTCGTGGCCATGCTGCTCTGCGTGTAGCCCGCCTGCTGATAGTAACAGACCTGGTAGACAATCCGAAACTGCCGTTCCAACAGAGCAAGCAGCTTTAGCGGCTCTTCCTTCATTCGCACCAATTCATGGAGAAGCTGCAGTGCGCTCGCTGTATTTTTTTTCATGACCTGATTGACTAGCAAGAAAACATTGGTTTCAATCGATCGCGAACCAATCTTCAGGGCGATCGCGCGATCAACGGGATGATCGGCTCCGCAATATAAGGCACATTTACCGACCTCGTGCGCCAGCCGGCCCAGATCCGGTCCGACTGACCCCATTAACTGGTCATAGCCTTCACGCGTTAACGTGCTACCATACTTGGCGGCGATGGTTTCCATTAAACGAAAAATCGTAGTATCAGTCAACCGCGACAGCTCATGAACTTTCGCTGAACGCTCCAATGTTTTGACAATCTTTTTACGTCGATCAAGCTTTTCATAAGGAGCGACCAGAATGACAATCGCATCTGGTGACGGCTGTTTAAGATAGGCTTCCAGCTGACCTACATCCTGCTCCACCTTGCTTTTCACTCGTTCCGCCGAAAGGAAGAAAGCATTTTCCAATACGACGACTTTCTTCTCTCCAAAAAAAGGAATCGTTTCTGCATCTTCCAAAGCTTGTTTCAGCGGGGTTTCCGTCAAATCGTACCGAGAGAAGTTAAACTCTTTTTCTTCAGCGGAGAGTGCTTCGTTAAGGATATTCTTTTTCATCATTTGGATTAAATAAGCCTGTGTGCCATGTAAAAGATACACTGGGGATAATGGTTTCTGAATCGATAAATCCGCTGATTTTTCTTTAGCCATAAGCCACCCTCCTCGCTCCTAACTTTACCGTTTTGCAGACAAACTGACAAGCTAATCGGCAGATTTTCTCTCCAAAAAAAGTCTTCCGGTGAGTGAGCGCCTGAGCTTCGTTCTACAGTTCTCGCCTGGCGTTCTGCAGTTCTCGCCTATCGTTCTGCACTTCTTGCCTGCTGTTCTGCACTTCTCGCTCGTCGTTCTACAGTTCTCGCTTGTCGTTCTACAGTTCTCGCCTGTCGTTCTACAGTTCTTGCCTGCTGTTCTGCAGTTCCCGCCTGGCGTTCTACAGTTCTCGACCATCG
>JBDNRY010000005.1:0-29998 GCA_047718855.1 Sporolactobacillus sp.
CATCAGACAAGAATTTGAGGGTTTCTTAGTCATTTAGAACTTTTCACTGTCGAGTTATACTTTAGTCAACCATCCTTCTCAAAAAGCTGCGGAAACGGTTCAGCCGCATCGTAAATATGAATAATCTGTATGGGTGTATTTGTTCCCTATTGAAAAGGGATTAACGCCTGTTCTGCTCGTATCATCGACGGTGTTTTTGAATGAAGTCCTCCATCTCAGTTTCACTCAATGGCATACTTAAGAGAAATCCTTGGACTTTGTCGCAGGCATGTTTTTTCAGATAGGCGAGCTGATTCTCCTTCTCTACGCCTTCGGTGACAACAGAGATGTTCATGTTATGCATCAATTCAATTAGCGAGGCAATGATTTTCTGATCTTTTCCAATGCCATTCAACCCGTCTGTAAAAGATTTGTCTATTTTCAGCGCATCAATGGGCAATTGTTTCAGATAATTAAGTGAGGAATACCCCGAACCGAAGTCATCCAAAACCATACGAATGCCTAGGTCTTTTAAACTTCTGATTGTGGAGATCACTCGATCAATATCATCAATAAAGACGGACTCTGTAATTTCCATTTCAATCAGTGAGGCATCTATCTTTTCGGAATGAATGACTTTAGCGACGTGTTCGATGAATAGGGGATTCTTCATCTGTACCGTCGAAACATTGACCGCAATTGTAAAATCGGTCTGGTAGCGTTTTTTCAATTCATTGATTTTTCTGCAGGCACACCTAAGCACCCAGATTCCGATGGCCTCAATCAGTCCCATCTTTTCAGCGATCGGAATAAATTTTAGAGGCTCAACGACTTCACCGTTTTCTTTCTTCCATCGTAATAAGGCTTCAAACCCGGAGATATGATTATTATCGAGACGAAACAGGGGTTGATAGTTCAAATAGAGTTCCTTCTTATTCAAAGCCTCTGTCAAATCTTGTTCGGTCTGTGTATTAAATAACAGTTTTTCTTTCATGTAATGGTTAAAGAAAACAACATTGTTTTTCCCGATCCCTTTGATTTCATAGAGAGCCATATCTGCCGTTTTAAGCAGTTCGATCGCGTCTTGGGCGTCATTGGGATAGAGCGAAATTCCAAAGCTTGATGTCGAGCGTGTTTCATATTTTCCAAATGTGAAGCGATGATTGAAGCAGTCTTTTATAGCTGATACATAATCGAAAAGATCCTGCCTCCCATAGTAATGACAGGCGATTAAAGCAAATTCATCGCCTCCCAGTCTGCCAAGTATGTCGCCTTCACGTATTTTGCTATTCAATCGACGGCCCACCTCAGAGAGATAGAGATCACCGACATAGTGGCCCATGGTATCGTTAATCCGCTTAAAATTGTCGAGATCGATAAACACCACAGCAAATTCGCCAGTGCACTTGCGACAAAGGGATTCTAGCCTTTCCATGAACATCCGGCGGTTTGGAAGCCTAGTCAGTGGATCATAATTGGAAAGGTAGCTTAGCTTATTTTCTTCCTCTTTGATTCGGTCGTTTGCCTGCTGAAGCGCCTTATTTTTCCTCTTCAGTGCCTGAATACGCCCAAGATCATTTTTTACCAAGTTTGCGTAGATCCTGTTCTCAATTAAACCGACAACCAAAGTAACCAGAAGAAGGAGACACTGAGTCAAATAATTGACGAGGCCGATCTCGTGAAGAACAGTAATTTCTCCTGAATATGTAAAACTATTGATGATGATGGCACAAATACTGACGTAGAAAAACATTACTTTGTCCATTCGCGTCACTGTAATCAGCATCATGATGAATAGAATCAGCCAACTGAGACTGCCAAACATGGAATGATTGGGAATCACATTGAGCAACACAATCATTCCGCTGAGGATGCTGATAATATGTATCTGAAATTTTCTCTTGATGTTCAGAAGCGCCACAAGCTGGATGAATAGGCTAGAAAGTAACATGATTAACGAGGTGGTCAGAATGAGAGGTAGCGACTGTCCAAGAGAGCTTCTCGTATAATAATTAATAATCGCCTGTCCGATGCCTAAGGGTGTCATAATATAAGAGACGAGCACAGTTTGGTACCAAATGATTTTATTAATATTTTCCGCATGGCTAATATTCTTGATGACCTGAGAGACATTGCCGGGGAAAATCCAGAGCTTTTTCTTCATGATACTCAATCACCTGATTCATAATTCGATGAAATCGATAAGAAGCTTTGCGATAATATTTCTTATATCGGCAATATAAACAATAAATTAAATCAATCGTTTTCGCAAAACGGATATTACTCCTCGTCCACTTGGAATCGACATCTTAACGTCTCTTATTATGATGTGCACTTCTCACACGTAACTGCGTTTTGGAATATCCTGCGAAAGTTTGATTTTCCACACAATGCTCTAACAGTTATAAAATATCTGATTTTATTGATTAATAACCTGAGATGATGTATCTTATAGGTGAGGAGAGATCAGCATGGAAAAGTTCCCACTTGTTTCCGGTAACTTAGCACTGGATTTAGTCAATACAGAAATGATCAGTCACGGGAAAAAATGTGACCATCTTTTGAATGAAGCAGATTTAATTGATTGGCTATCGCTTTCGCAGCGGATACCCTTTATTGATCGGCAGTTTATAGGGAAAATTGAGAAAGAGATCTTCGCTGTGCTGAATGATTTGAAAAGCTATCGTTCTTTTCTACGGAAGCAATTTGAAGATGCGGCGGATGGCAAGGATGTATCTGTACTATTGACAAATCATGCTGAAGCAATCATTGATAAATGTCCGCTGACCCTGCGAATGGTCGCCAATCATATCTCTCCATACCCTGTCGGCGGATGCCGAGAATCGTTGGCAACTTTGATTTCTGTTGATGTGATGAAGCTGGTTGCGGGGAACAAATTGCCTGATATGCACCGCTGTGCCAATCCGGATTGTATGCTGCTGTTTCTTGACTCGACGGGCAGGCGAAAATGGTGCTCGATGAAGTTATGCGGTAACAAGATGAAAGCGGCTCGTTTTAGAAAGGAAGGAAGATGAGTTTTCATAAAGAGAAACAGCATGTTTTGATCGGCTCAATTATCAGATAAATAACTGCATATCAGTTTATTATGAGGTTTTTATAGGGGATTTTATTTCGATTTATAGAAAAAGAAGGAGAAGACAAAGAATGGAAATTACTTATTACACCCGAACCGCTGATGATGTAAAAATATTTTACAGAGAAGCAGGCCCTCAGGATGCGCCGAATATTCTGCTGCTGCATGGATTTCCTACCTCCAGCCATATGTTTCGCGAGCTTATTCCTGAACTTGCTGATCAATACCACGTGATTGCGCCGGATTTTCCGGGATTTGGAAATACTGTGGCTCCTTCGCGTGATACATTTGACTACACATTTGATCACCTGGCTCGTGTGATTGACGCGTTTACTGAAAGGCTTCATCTCGATCGTTATGCGATGTATGTTTTTGATTATGGGGCACCGGTGGGGTATCGTCTCGCGGTGGCTCATCCTGAACGGATAACGGCAATCATCAGTCAGAACGGCAATGCTTATGAAGAAGGATTCGGTGACACTTGGGGTGCGTGGAAAAATTATTGGGCAGTCCCTTCAAAGGCGAATCGTGAAGCCTGTCGGGATTCGCTGACTCCAGAAACGATTCGGGATTTTCAATATCTGACCGGTGCGGACGCCAGTCTTGTTTCACCGGACGGCTACACGCTTGATATCGCTTATATGTCGCGACCCGGGGCAGAGGAAATTCAGCTCGATTTGATACGTGATTACCGAAACAATGTCAAACTTTATCCGACTTTCCAAGCTTATTTTCGCCAAAATCAGCCGCCGTTTCTTGCTGCATGGGGGAAAAATGATCCTTCGTTTATCCCAGCAGGTGCCGAAGCCTATCGCCGTGACCTGCCGCAAGCCGAGATTCATTTGCTGGACACGGGCCACTTTGCACTCGAAACGCATGCCGCTCAAATTGGCAAACTGATGCATCAATTTTTGGGCAGAGTGCTCTCATGAATGAGTCTTATCAGGAGAAAGCACGTCACTTGCAAGAATAAAAAAGGGCTCACAAACTGGATCAGGGCGAATCATTGGCTCAAAGAGCTTAAAAGGCAGAACTGCTGGTAGTTCTGCCTTTTTGCTGAGCTGTTCCTCTGTGAAATTTTGTTGTTCTTGACATTATATTTTTTGAAGGTGACTATTCTTATAACCCTCCCTTCAGAATGTTTTAATTGATGAAAGTAGCATTTTGGACGTTTGCTACATTCATCGGCTGTTTTTTGGGGTGATTATTTTAGGAGTATAATGGGACCATGTCCGCTGGATCCTGATAAAATTAAGGATAGTGCCGTTCGAGTGAAGCGGTAAAGAGAGTTCCACAAGGGCATAAGAAAATGTTTCGATGGTTCTTGCTGTACATATCTTGGAACCATTTGATTCGTGCATGCTGAATTTGTGATCAGATGGGGGTTATACGTGTGATTGATTCAATTTTGATGCTTGCCGGAATAGGCCTTGCAGCAGGCATTTTTGGGGCGATATTCGGTCTTGGCGGAGGTATGATTGTTACGCCGGTGCTGACACTGCTACTCGGTGTCGACATTAAATACGCGATCGGTGCGAGTATCATTGCCGTGATTGCGACCAGTTCCGGATCGACCATTGCCTATCTGAAGGATGAAATGCTGAATTTGCGAGTGGGGATGTTTCTTGAAATCGCGACAACGATCGGAGCGATTCTTGGCGCGGTGCTAACCGGCATACTGCCTTCCAGTATTTTGTATGTGCTGTTTGGCGCCTTGCTCTTATTCTCCACCTACAATATGATCCGCAAACTGCGTTCCGGCAAGGAAACGGTTGATGACGTGACGCCTGATTCGTTATCAACCAAACTGAAACTCAACGGTTATTACTATGATAACGCAACGGGTCAGCAGGTGAATTATCAGGTTTCCCATGTGCCCGGTGGTTTTTCGATGATGTTAGGCGCTGGGGTGGCCAGTGGTTTATTAGGAATTGGCAGCGGCGCCTTTAAAGTGATTGCCATGGACACGATTATGAAGATGCCGCTGAAGCCTTCCAGCGCGACCAGTAATCTGATGATGGGTGTTACCGCCGCGGCAAGCGCAACGGTCTACTTTTTTAACGGATCCATTCAGCCGGCTATCGCTGCGCCATTAGCCATTGGTATTCTGCTAGGTGCATTGATCGGATCGCGTATCATGAAACGGCTGCGGCCGCGTGTTTTACGCATGATTTTTGTACCAATTCTGTTTTACATTGGTTTGCAGATGTTTCTTAAAGGTCTGGGGGTGAACATATAAAATGGCGGAAGATCAATCAAAGTTTATATCCGAAGACGAGTTGAAAAAAGCTCAAAAAATGAATAAAATCGAATGGATTATTGGTCAAGTGCTGAGGATTGGTGTAATCCTGTCAGCCGTCGTGATTCTGATCGGTATCTTTATGATCCTCGTCACTGGCCATTCTGGTTACGCAGGCATGACATACCCGATCACCCCTACGGCAATTCTACGTGGACTCGCTGCATTCAAACCCTATGCGGTACTCATGACCGGTCTCTTTTTACTAATTCTGACACCTGTTTTGCGGGTAGTTGTTTCCATTTACGCTTTTGCTGTTGAAAAAGATCATTTGTATGTATGGATTACTACAGTCGTTTTGATTATTTTGCTAATCGGTATGTCGATCGGTTATAAAGGACACTGAAATGAAGCGCTAGAAGGGTAAAAAAAATACCACAAGATGTGGATTTGAAACGGGTTCAGGAAATATCTTCATCGTTAGCATGACGAGGAGTAGACGAATGTTCAGTTATTTTGCCAATGGCTAGAATAAATGAACGAACAACCAAAAAGTAGAAAAAAGACATGCCCCATAGATCCGTATAGTTTGAAAAACCTTTATCTAACAGCGTACTGGCAACAAAAACAGCGAGTAAAATACCTGAAGAAAAGAGAACAGATTCAATCAGTGCGACGAAACAGTTATGACGGATGAGATGCATCAAATCGCTCCCTGTTTTGAGTTTTCAGATGTCCCGATTTTCCTCCAGCGACTTAATTTTCACTAAGGAAACATTTCTTTACTAATAAAATACAACAATATGCCTGAAAATACAACCCCCCTTGAGAGTAATTCGGATAAATTTTATTCGACGTGAAATGAAAGGGACGTCCGGCTATCATTAAGATTTGCAAAATTTAGTGAAAAAATGAAAAAAGTTTGATTCTTTGGTCGAAATAAGTAATACTAAGGATAAATTTGCAGAAATTTATCAAATAGTAGGGGTTGCGGAATGAAGGTTGTTAAATTCGGAGGAAGTTCGCTCGCTTCAGGAGCGCAGGTAGAGAAAGTTTATCGTATTGTGGCATCGGATCCGGAACGTAAAATTGTTGTTGTCTCAGCTCCAGGGAAACGTGATTCAAAGGATGTAAAAGTAACCGATTTATTGATCAGTTGTGCGGAGATGTATCTTAAAGGCAGGCAGCCAAGGGATCTCGTCGAGAAGATTATCAGCAGATATAAAAGTATTGCTGACGAATTGAATCTCGGGACTGATATTATTGGCCGAATAACAGATGACCTCTTGTCTTTGCTTCATAGCAATCGAAGCAATCCAACCTCTTTTATTGAAGCGGTAAAAGCGAGCGGTGAAGATAACCATGCCAAGCTGATTGCTGCGGTCTTCAAGCACAAAGGTCTAGACGCCCATTATGTTTCGCCGAAGGAGGCGGGGCTCCTGGTCAGCAATGATCCCGGCAATGCGCGGGTATTACCGGAATCGTATAAACGTCTTTATGACTTAAAAAAACAGGATGGCATTATTGTTTTTCCGGGATTTTTTGGATACAACACAGAGGGTGATGTTGTCACCTTCTCACGAAGCGGTTCGGATATTACCGGTTCGATTCTGGCAAATGGGGTTAAAGCGGATCTCTATGAAAATTTTACAGATGTCAATGCGGTTTTTGCGGCGAATCCTGGGATTGTTAGTCATCCAGCAGAAATCCGTGAGCTGACCTATCGGGAAATGCGCGAGTTATCCTATGGTGGATTTTCTGTTTTTCATGATGAGGCCCTTCTTCCGGCCATCCGGGCGGGTATTCCGGTCAATGTCAAAAATACAAACAATCCGGAAGCCCCAGGGACGCGGATTGTCAGCAAGAGAGAAAATACGAATGGACCTGTGATCGGTATCGCCAGTGATGAAGGCTTCTGCAGTATTTATGTGCGTAAGTATTTAATGAATAGGGAAATCGGGTTTGTCCGGAAAATTTTATTGATACTAGAGTCATTCGGCCTGTCTTTTGAACATATTCCTTCAGGTATTGATGATATCACGATCATTTTAAGGCAGGATCAAATGAATGAAGAGATCGAGAACAAGATCATGGAGCGGATTATTCGTGAATTGGGTGCGGATGTCGTCAGAGTTGTTCACGATCTGGCGCTGATCATGCTTGTCGGTGAAGGCATGAGGCAAAAAATCGGGACGGCGGCAAAAGCGTCCAAGGCGTTAGCTCGAGCGGAGATTAATATCGAAATGATTAATCAGGGCTCCTCCGAGGTCAGCATGATGTTCGGCGTGAGGGAAGATGTTGAGAAAAAAGCCGTACAGGCCCTCTATGAAGAATTTTTTACGGAGGCAAAAGCTGAAAAGATCTTTGAAACAAAGTAATCCGAACTTTTCTCATCCTACTCATATTAGAGGCTGCTCCATCCGTTGATTTTTCAACTTTTGGGCAGCCTCTTTGGCCGACGTTTCATGTTGACAGTCGGTAATTATCTAAAAAATTAACTCGTCTATTTCGTAGGCGCGATTCTCATGTTTCATTTGTTATTTTTCATTAATCACGCGACGGATATAATCGCTTAATGGAGTAACTGGACGGCCAAGCAATTTTTGAAAATCATTGCTTTCAATATCCAATGTACCTTCTCTAATATCCTTTTGAATAGACACGAGCATGGGGAGAATTGCTTCTGGAACGCCTGCATTTTTCATGAGCGTTGTATAGCCGGCATCATCCACCTTCTGCACGGGCACTTCGCGCTGAATCACTCCTTCAATGATTTCAGCGAGATCCGCATACGTCCTTGGGGTACCGGATAATTCATAAATGGTATTTTCGTGCCCGGGTCCGGCTAATACGACTGCTGCGGCTTGTGCATAATCGGCACGGGTAGCCCAGCCGACCTTCCCATTTTCCGCAGAAGTGACGAGCGGTGCTCCGGAGAGAATTCCTTGAATGGTACTTAATTCATTTTCGATATACCAATTATTGCGGAGAAAGGAATAAGGAATGCCTGTCTGCCTAATCACTTCTTCTGTAGCTCGGTGTACAGGTGCGAGGCTTAATGTACTTTTTTCGGCATTCGCAGCACTTGTATAAGCGATAAAATGAACACCTGCTCGCTTCGCGGCGGCAACAGCCGACTTGTGCTGCCGGATTCTTTCTTCGTCTGGATAGTCTCCTGACGTAGAAATGATCAGTAAACGATCGATTCCCAAGAAGGCTTGATCGAGAGATGCTGGATCCTGAAAATCAGCTTGACGAACCTCTAGACCGAGATTTTCTAATGGTTCTGCTTTTTCTGGATCTCTGACACTCACGACGATATTTTCAGCTGAAACTATTTTTGATAATGCGTTGACAACTTTCTGGCCTAAGTGGCCGTTTGCGCCTGTAACTAAGAATTTCATCGGTAAATGCCTCCATCTAATAAGTATTATCCTTTCTGTAACTATTCTAGTTACAACTTTTTCACCTGTCAAATTCTATGCTTTTCTTGAGTATGCTGCTTCCTCATTCCGTTTCAGTCCTTCTTCTGTTCTTTCAATCGCGAGCTTGAGATGACTTATTTATCGAGAATTCCCCTATAATGAATTCTAGGAACGGGTTGATGAAATCATTTGATCAGGTATTGGAAGAGTGTGAGTGTTCTTAAGACAAAGAAGTTTGAAGGAGGTTGATCAATTGAAAGCAGTTGTGATTAATCAGTATGGTGATGCCAGTCAGCTTCGCGAAGCAGAGGTATCTATGCCTGTTCCGAGTGAACATCAGGTGGTCGTTCGATTGGCTGCGACATCGATCAATCCGATTGATTGGAAGCTGAGGGAAGGTTATTTGAAGCAGGCAATGGATTGGGAGTTCCCGATTATTCTTGGCTGGGACGTTGCCGGTGTGATTACTCAGATAGGTACTAACGTCAGCGGCTGGAAAGAAGGCGATCGCGTCTTTGCCAGACCGGCAACGACTCGGCAGGGCTCCTACGCCGAATACACAGCGGTAGACGATGATCTTCTCGCGCGGATCCCAGACAATCTATCCTTTGAAGAAGCCGCATCCATTCCGCTTGCAGGACTCACTGCGTGGCAGGCGCTTTTTGACTACGGGAAACTTGAAAAAGGAGAAAACGTACTGATCCATGCCGGTGCGGGTGGTGTCGGCTCACTTGCTATTCAATTTGCCAAAGAGAAGGGAGCATATGTCTATACGACGGCCAGTGCTCAAAATCTCAACTTCTTAAAAGAGCTGGGTGCTGATGAAGTTATCGACTATCAATCGCAGGATTTCGCGCAAATTCTTCACGATGTCGATCTCGTGTTTGATACGATGGGCGGCACGATTCAGCAGGAAAGTTTCAAGGTGCTGAAACCCGAATCAGGCAGACTTGTATCGATTGTCAACGAGCCGGATTCTCAGCTTGCCTCCCAATATAAAGTGAAGGCGCAGTCGATCTGGCTTAAGGAAAACGGACGTCAGCTGCAGGAAATTGCTCAATTACTTGCCGCAGAAAAAGTTAAAGCCGTGGTGGGCCATACATTCTCCTTCTCAGCGGAGGGTATTAGACAGGCCCATATACTCAGTGAAACTGGCCATGCACGCGGTAAAATAGTCATTACTTTTAATAAATAAGTTGAGAACGGCCTCATACTTGGCTAATGCCAGTTATGAGGCCGCTTTTTTTATGAATCGGAAAATACAAGGCGCTCCAACACTGATGAGGACATGAAAGTAATTGTAAAAATAGAATTTTCAAAGTAGAATGAACTTATTGATATTCACAATAAAAATTGAGGCTTATTCCTTTTAATTAAGAGGTGAGACCACATGTTCTGCGCTCCCTTATTCGAAAATGATGTACCAGCAGCACTCCTCCGTCCTTAATGGGGATTGTTTCTCTCCGTTAGGGGCATTTATTGACCGAATTTAATACGGAGGGGTACAGAGAATTGAAAAAAACAGGGATAGGTTCCATCTATTTAACACTGGCCGCCAGTATTTGGGGCGGTATGTATGTGGTTGTAAAGGTTGTTGTATCCGTTATACCGCCGATAGAGTTGGTATGGATGCGTTATTGTGTTGCCTTTATTGCATTGGGTTTGGTCAGTCTGATCACAAGGCAATCCTGGAAAATTCAAAAAGGCGATCTTTTACTGGTTATCGCCATTGGTGTCATCGGTAATACGCTTTCCATTGTGACTCAGGAATTCGGAACGATGTTTTCTTCAGCACAAATGGGAGCAATCATTACGTCGTCTACACCGGCATTTATGGTTATTTTTGCTCGGATATTCCTGAAAGAAAAGCTCAATATAAAGAAAGTCGTATCGGTAGGTCTGGCGACCCTAGGGGTACTCCTTATTGTTGGAAATGGGACGCTCGACATCTCCAGTCAATTAGGCGGAGTCTTCCTGCTTGTCGCTGCGTTAACATGGGCAATCATGTCTGTGCTTATCAAATGTGTTCCGAAGAGCTATTCCTCATTAGAGGTAACCAGCTATTCCACTTTGGTTGCTATCGTGATACTCACCCCCTTCGTTCTCGGGCATTTAAATGAAATCAATTCTGCCCAGTTGACACATCCGGTTATTTGGGGTGGTGTGCTGTATTTGGGAATTGTTTCTACGGCCCTAGGGTTTTTACTTTGGAATCGCGGCTTGCAATTGCTGAACGCTTCGAGCGGCGGATTGTTCTTCTTCTTTCAGCCCTTGATGGGTACCTTTCTTGGCTGGCTGCTGCTCGGAGAGAATTTGGGCGGGACTTTTTGGATAGGTGCGCTCTGCGTTCTCGGAGGCGTTTTGTTAGTCATTAGGGAATAAATGAAGAAAAGATGCATTTGTTTGGAACGAAAGGGGCTTGTTCGGCTAAAATGCAGCGGCAGGATTTGACAAATTGCTAATCATCCTTTAAATTGAGGGTAATTGATACGAACGGAGGGGCGAATTTAACGCCAATGAAAAACTAATCCTATTGACGGAAACTGTGAATTGAAGGTATTTTTTAGCGGAGAATTTTTTCTGCTGTTTTTTGCTGCCTTCAATCGGTGTTCTCAGAATAGGGTTGGTTTTCTATAGGTGCTCTGAAAAGAAAGCAGTCTTTTTGGTGTTCGCCTTTATTTAGACCCCCTATTCTGAAATTGGATAGGGGGCTTTTTCTGTCCCTAGAATAAAACAATGGGGATGATTGGATGATCGTATTACACGCACAGGCTATTAAATATGATGTCAAAGACCGGTTATTACTGAATGTTGACCAGCTTCAGATTCAATCGACTGACCGTATCGGATTGGTCGGCCCCAATGGATGCGGGAAAACGACGCTGCTGAATATTTTAGCGGGAAAAATGATTCCGGAAGAAGGGAAGGTGAGCAGACAGACCTCATGCGAGCTGCTGCCGCAATTTAAACCAACCGAGACAACCAAGAGCGGTGGTGAACTGACTCAGGCCTATATTCAGCAAGCATTGGCCAAGGACTCGGGGCTGTTACTTGCCGATGAACCCACTACCAATCTCGATACGGATCATATTGAATGGTTAGAGAAGAAGCTGCATGAGCGGCAGGGTGCTCTCATCGTTGTTTCCCATGACCGTGCCTTCTTAGATGCCCTTTGCACAACGATATGGGAAATCAATGACGGAAAAATAAATAGCTATATCGGCAACTATAGTAATTATATTAAACAAAAAGAAACGAAAACCAGGCAGCAACAATCCGCCTATGAAAAGTATGAGAAAACAAAGAAAAAGTTGGAAGAAGCCATAAAATTAAAAGAGCGAAAGGCGGAACGGGCCACAAAAAGGCCGAAAAATGTCAATCTCTCCGAATCAAAAGGGCAGGAACCTTATTTTGCCAAGAAGCAGAAGAAACTGCAAAAAACAACGAAGACAATTGAAACGCGATTAGAAAAACTAGGGAAGGTAGAGAAGGTCAGCGAACGAGAGCCGATTAAGATGAACTTACCGAACGCTGAAACCTTTAAAAATCGAATTATTCTTCGCGCTCAAAATCTATCTGCTCAATTTGGAAAGCGGATTTTGTGGCGGGGAATCAGTTTTCTTGTTCGTGGAGGCGATAAATTAGCGATTATCGGCCCAAACGGCAGCGGGAAAACAACACTTGTTAAGAAACTGCTCAATAGAGAAACAGGGATCACATGGTCTCCCTCCGTGAAGCTGGGCTATTTTAGTCAGGACTTAACTATTTTGGATGTCGAGCAGTCGATTATTGAGAATGTCCAGTCGACATCGAAGCAGAATGAAACGCTGATTCGAACGGTACTTGCCCGGATGCATTTTTTCCGTGACGATGTTTATAAGCGTGTCAGTGTTTTGAGCGGCGGCGAGCGGGTCAAAGTCGCGTTGACCAAATTGTTTTTAAGCGACATGAATACCTTGATTTTGGATGAGCCGACGAATTTTTTGGATGTGGAAGCGGTTGAAGCCTTAGAGTCTCTTCTCAAGGAATATGAGGGAACGGTAATTTTCATCTCCCATGATCGCCGGTTTATCCAGCAGCTTGCCACACAGTTGCTGATCATTCGACATCAGAAAATGCGTTTGTTTGAGGGAACTTATCAAGAATATAATCGAGATCAACTGCCAAAAAATCAAGAGATTGAAAAAGAAAAGCAGCTTTTATTGGAAACCAAACTCTCGGAAGTCATTAGCCGGTTAAGTATTGAACCGTCTGAGGCATTGGAGAAAGAGTTCCAAGATCTTCTTAAAGAAAAAAAGAAACTGAATACATTCAACTGAATTGAACTCTAGGTTCTCGATGTGAATAAAATTTTTGGAGGTTAAGAGTGAAGGAGAAAATTGAAGAGGCGTTAAATAAATTAATTGGGTTAAAGTTTCAATATGCGGGAAGGGCATCTAATCTCTTTTGGCTGGGATTTGGGCCGATAATTTCAGTTACCAGGCGGGGTAAGACGGAACAGTTGGCTGAATACGCTTTGCATATTCAATGCGCCTGGCGCATCACGAAGGAAAACAGAATGGTTGCGGCTTCGGCGGACTTTTATTATCCAAGGTCGGATGGGAAGGGAACGGATGATCATTTTGAATGGGATATCCAGGGGAATAATCGATTTGATGAAAAGATAAAAGCATTGTTTGACAACTTACCAGAGAAATTAATTGTGGAAGAGATTAATGCAGATAATCTTGGCGGTTTTAAGCTCTATTTTTCAAAGAGCTATTTGCTCGAATTATTTCCGGATGACTCAGATGAAAGTGAGGAGAGCGAATTCTGGCGCTTTTTTCAAGTGAACAATCTGGATTCTCATGTAATCGTTGGAAATAACGGAATGGAAAGCTGATGTCTAGGTCTCAAGTGCTGATAAGAGCCGCGCGCATCAAAGGTTATTCCTCAGAATGCTGATCACAGAGTCGAATAAAGTCAGCGATCATCACTCGATAACTTTCATCTGGATTGACCTTTTTATCATGCTGGAGGAAACCGAGCATGCTTAGAGAGAGATAGCCATGAACCATGCTTCTGAGCGCGCGGCTTTTATTAATGATGGTCTGCTCGCTAAAACCAAAGCTCCCGAGAATCTGTCTTAAAATCGCTCCGTGTTCCAAAACGCTATGAGACAGCTCTTCGTTATCAAAGCGGTGGAGTAAAGTCAGGAGATCATAGGCTCCATGATAGTTTAGAACGAATTCCTTGTAAACAAGAGCATAAGCCATCACAGCCTCCCCCTTGGATTTCCCGATTAACGTGCGCATTAATTCATCGTTTAATCTTTGATAGAGCGTTGTGGCCATATCTGCCTGCAATTCCTCAATATTTTGGTAGTGATTATACAAAGAGGGATATTTGATATCCAGTCGCTCAGCTATTTTCGGAAAGCTTAAGTTCTGAATGCCTACTTCATTCGCTAAAGCAAGGGCACAAGCTTTGATCTTATCTCTCGTCAGATTTCTCTTTTTCTTCATCATTATTTATCTCACCCTTTTTACTATTATAAATATTTTAACCCTATATAAAATAGTTTACAAAAATAAATCTCGGGTGTAAGATTGTGTCATCAAATAAAATATAAAAAATAGTTTAAAACTATAAAAAGAAAGAAGTACAAAGATGGCAGAGACTGTAATTCATCAAGTCCGCATTCAAAAGACAGGTTTTAATCGCCGATTGATTGCCCCGATGGTTTTGGGATCGATCCTTAATCCAATTAATTCATCGATCATCTCGATCGCTTTAATACCGATTGGCAGAGCTTTTAATGCGCCGCCTTCTGAAACGGCCTGGCTGATTTCGGCACTTTACTTGGCTACGGCGATCGGCCAACCCGTAGTCGGTAAATTGATCGATACCTTTGGCCCCCGGCTACTTTATCTGCTCGGGACTTTGCTCGTTGGATTAGCCAGCCTCATCGCCATTTTTTCTCCGCAGCTTTGGTGGCTCGTTATTGCGCGTGTGCTCCTCGGTTTTGGAACCTGCGCCGGTTATCCGTCGTCCATGTATCTGATCCGCAGCGAATCTGAACGTACAGGTGAGAAAAGCCCGTCTGGTATTCTGACGATCCTGGCTGTTGCCAATCAGACCATTGCTGTGATTGGCCCCACTCTGGGTGGTCTTCTGATTCAGGTAGGTGGATGGCAAAGTACGTTCTTAGTTAATCTTCCGCTGTCATTGGCCTGCGTAATTCTTGGTTGGCTGTATTTTCCGCGTACGGCTGCACTGAAAAAAGCAGATGATACCCGAACCACCGGAAAATTTGATTTATTAGGCATGGCTTTATTTGCCCTGATGCTGACCACGCTGCTGTTTTTTCTCATGAATCCACAGCTGAAATTGATGTATTTGTTACTGATCACGGTGATTTCTGCTCTGGTGATGGCCTGGGTGGAATTGCGTTTTGCCAAAGCTCCCTTCATTGATTTAAAAGTCTTTGCGGGTAATCTGCCGTTGATCGCGACGTATGTGCGCAGTTTGCTTACGGCGACTATTTCCTATTGTTTTCTCTACGGTTTCACTCAGTGGCTGGAAGAGGGGCGCGGTCTTAGTCCCTCACAAGCAGGCATGCTCCTATTGCCTTTGTTTATAACGGCGATCGCCGTCTCTAGCCTCACGGGTAAAAGTCCAAAGATTCGTCCGAAGCTGCTTTGGGGCGTAATCATTCAATTAATTGCCAGCATACTGATGCTTTTTGTGAACGGGGAGAGCAGTATCATCTTCCTGATCGTCATTGTGCTTGTTCTGGGTATTCCTCAGGGGCTTCTGAATCTGGCCAACCAAAATGCGGTGTATTATCAGGCACGCAAGGAACAAATTGGTGCATCTGCGGGATTGCTCCGGACATTTATGTATCTTGGAGCGATCGTTGCTTCATCGGCCAATGGTATCTTTTTGAAACAAGGGGCAGGTTCGATCGGCATGCACCACGTGACGTCGTTCATGGTTATCGTCGGCGGATTACTTGCGATCCTGACGATTGCTGATTGTTCGCTGAAAAAAGTCATAAAATAGAGAGACGGTTTCGCAGGAGAGGAAAAAAGAATAATTGATCATTTTTCTTGAAAGACTGCATTTATCCGTGCAGCCTTTTTTCGTTCCTCGATGAAATTGAAGGAAATAAACAATCAGACAAGATTCGACATCTTTTTCCCGGAAAGACAGGTAAAATAGATTTAAGAGAAAAGGAAAATTCCAAGGATTGCAGGGATTGTTTTATCCTTTCGGAAAGTCTAAAGGGGAGATACCGATGAGTTTGATTGCACCGTTAATTTCTATGCTTTTTATTTGGATAATAGTCATTGCAGTGATTTACTTTTTGATTCGAAGTCTGATTCGATTCACCATACAGGAAATAAAAAGAGAGCTGAAAAAATAGATACAAGTTTGGCGACTTGGTGGACCGATTTAATCTTCTCAAAAAACGACAATTGATTTGCTCAGGAGAGGGTATAAAAATTAAATTATAGGATTCGAACCAAGAAATGCTGAGGATAGAAAAAATCATAAAAAAGTGAGGACTCTTGGTGACAAAAAGAAGGGGAATTTTTCAATGGGTAATCGCTATCGGGCTCGCGCTCCTCATTGCCTTTTTCATCAGGACATTCTTAGTCGGTAATTTTATCGTCAGTGGTATTTCGATGAACCCCACTTTGCAGAATGGGGATCGGCTGATTGTGAACAAGCTGGCTTATCCGATCGGGAAACCGGCATATGGGGATATCATTATTTTCAAACATTCCGCTCATGAAGATTATGTGAAGCGAATCATCGGTTTGCCAGGGGACACCCTCTATTCTAAAAATGATCAGTTGTATCGAAACGGCAAAAAAGTTTCCGAACCTTACTTAACTACTGAAAAGAGGCAGCTTAAAAGCGGCGTACTAACCGATGATTTTACGTTGAAAGAAGTGACAGGACGGACAAGAGTGCCAAAGGGGGAATTGTTCGTCATGGGCGATAACCGTCGAAGGAGTTATGATAGTCGCAGAATCGGTTGTATTAAAAGAAATAAAGTTATCGGCAAGGTTGCTCTGCGCTATTATCCACTGCGATCATTCAAATGGATAAACTAAATGATTGGGAAAAGCTCGCTCCGTTGCTAAACTATCAATTAAAGCGGATGGCGCAGAAAATCCGCATAGAGCGGATGCAGCGCATGATAAAGAGGGGATAGAAATTCTACATGAAGTTTGTCAATTTATTAATAAAGGCCAAGAGCCAGGAGAAAAAATTACTTTTGCCGGCTTTATGGCAGCTGTGTTTGAAGAGATGAAAGATGCCGGCAAGCAGATTAAAGAAAATATCATTCACTGGTTTGATGGAAAATAACCAATTTTAAATCCTTGAATATTAAAAAAGGAAGTGACCTACTCCGCCACTCATGGCCGGGTAGTCACTTCCCTTTTGGTGAAGGACCCTCATATATTTATAGAGCTGAACGGGGGGTACTGGATGTTTATTTGAATGAAGTGTTATCTGGTTTAGACGTATCTGTGCTTTTCGATTCTGACGCGTCCCACAGTTGTTTGGCTACCGGAATATTTCCGAGTTCTGTCAGGTTGCTTGGAATGACGATGGTTGTCGCGTTTCCGTTAGCCAGCGTTTTCATGGTGTCGAGTCCAAGATATTGCAGAACGTAGTCGTCAAGACCGCTGCTTTTGATGGCATCGTTGACGGTTGCGATCTGTTTGGCCTGAGCGTCTGCGACGGTCAGAATTCGGTTGGCTTCAGCTTCGGCGGCGATCCGGACCTGTTCGGCCTGAGCTTTGGCGTCGATTGTGATTTGCTGGGCGCGGCCTTCCGCCTGACGGATTGTCTGCTGTTTTTCACCGTCGGCTTCGGTGATCATGGCTTCCTTGTTCCGGTTTGCGGTAATAAGCTTATTCATCGATCCCAATACTTCGTCACTTGGCGTGATTTCGCCGATATTGATACGGTCAACGACAACACCATAGTTTTCTGAAATGTCGCGGACGCCTTTGAACAGCTGGTTATTGATGGCTTCGGTGCCGTTCAGGACGTCGTTGAGCTCCATGCCGCCGATAATGCCGCGCAGAATGGACTGGCAATCGAGGGAGACGCTCTTTTCAGAGTCTTCGTTCTTATAAACATAGGCTTCGACATTGCTGACATGGTATTTAAGTGAGACTTCGGTCTGAATCATTGCGTTCTCTTTGGTAATAACCTTGAATGGCTTCAGTTGCAACGGCGTCTGCCGGATTGAAACGATCTGCCGTACGCTAAAAACAATCGGGATTATCAAATGTAATCCCGGCTGGAGCGTGCGTACATAATTGCCGAAACGCTCCAGCACTTTAACTTCACCGGAATGGACAAGGACAAGGCTTTTGACGAGAAGAACAAGAACGATGATAGCAAGAATGATGATACCTATGATTGAGAAAATACTGGTGTACACTGTGAAATTCAGCTCCCTAGTGAAAGTTTAAATCTGTTTTTGGTTAGTCAGTTAGTCTGAAAGAGATCAATTGATCCGGATCGACAGCGGTGTCTGTAAGACCACGCAGCGTAATTCTGCTGCCGTTCGTACGGATGACTTCGGCATAGGCGGCCTGCGGATTTTCGCTGACCGAGTAGACGCAGGGCAGACCGTCGACCCGGGCGGTACCAAAAGTTTTTGGCGGCATCGGTACCTGTTTGCCGATAAGCTGCGTGGTCAACGGATCGTTAATTGATGAAGACATGGGGTCACCTCCTTATATTTCATTGAGATAGGTTGCCAGTAATACAGGGAAACAAACGATTCATTTGGATGAAAAGAGGCGTGCAAGGTAAAGAACTATAATAATCACACTATGACACAATCAGCCAAGATTGACTATGAGTTTTATTGGTTAATTCTTTGCTTTGCGTCAGGTATTGATTTAAGCCATTGATAAATCCGATGTCATTTGCCTGAAAAATGGCAATGGGTGAATTTTACATGGGATTCTTTCCTGCTTTAAAAGTGACAATTGTGTCACTTTTAATGTATAATGAATACAAATAAAAACGACACATATGTCACTTTTATTGAATCATCGTGTTCTGTTACATTTAGGGGGGACGTTTCATGACGCATTTATCAAAAGTGTTTCCATTCACGAACAGGCATTATCTCTTTTTACTCATGGCGCAACTGATTTCAAACTTAGGCGATTGGCTGTATTTACTTGCATTGTTCGCGTTGATCGCCGTCCGCTGGCAGGCTCAACCGATTGCGATGACTGGTCTGATGCTCTGCATGATTCTGCCTTCCATTTTTCTTGGAGGCATTGCTGGATCATTTGCTGATCGGAACATTGATCGGAAAAAAATCATGATTGTTTCTGATCTGATCCGCTCAATAATTATTTTAATGGTTTTGTTCTGCAGCCAGCTCTGGCAGGTTTTTCTGATAATCATTCTGGAAAATAGCGTATCCAGCTTCTTTGAGCCGGCTAAGCAAGGAAAGTTGAAAGAAATTGTTGAAGATCAAGACATTCAGAAAGCCGTGTCGTATAGTGAAATCATAACGAACAGTTCGAAAATTGCCGGCCCGATGATCAGCGGGATTCTCGTTACAACAGTCGGTACGAATTGGTCCTTTGGCCTTAATGCACTCTCTTTTCTGCTCTCCGCGTTACTTCTTACGGGTTTGCCGAAAAGCCGTTTGCAAAATTCTTCACAACGGGATCGGCCGCGGCTTAAACTAAAGGCAGAATTTTCAAGGGGATATGGCGTGATCAGGCAATCACGCATTTTGATTAGCGGGTTAATTATTTTCAGTATTTTTTTACTGGTTCTGCAGATGGCCGATTCACAAACGGTGAT
This sequence comes from Sporolactobacillus sp., assembly GCA_047718855.1. Classification (GTDB taxonomy): domain Bacteria; phylum Bacillota; class Bacilli; order Bacillales; family Sporolactobacillaceae; genus Sporolactobacillus. The sequence continues at coordinate 19,583 of JBDNRY010000005.1, forward strand.
TATGCTGCGGGAATTGCCGGGGCAATCGATCAATTTATTGGGCATTTGTATGACCGCAAGCGGTGTGGGGATGTTTGTCTCGGCGGTGATTTTAAGCGGGAGAAAAATCGGCAAAGGATTGCTCACACTTTTGATTAGCCCGATGGTCCTTGGCACCAGTCTGATTTTGATAGCGACGCTCATTCATTTGCCTTTAAGGATAGTCACTGTCCTCTTTCCGATAATCTTTCTATGCTGTGGATTCTCATTCAGCATGGCTTCGATACCGTTTAACGTCATGGCGCAGCAAAAAACGGAAAAAGAAGACACCGGCAAAGTATTTGGAACAATTAATAGCGTCACGAACCTTGCGACAATCATCGGTGTGACGATTGGTGGAGTCCTCTCAGAGGTTTTTAACGTTTTTGTCGCGTTTATTTCTGCAGGCATCGTCTTAATACTGGTTAGTCTAGTCAGTCTATTCTTTAAAAAATCAATAACAGGGAATGAGGAAAAAGTTGCCAAAGGTATCGAAAGAACACATGGATAAACAAAAAAACAAGATTCTAGATACGGCTTTGCAGATTTTTATCCGCAAAGGGTTTGAATTGACAACGATGACGGATGTGATTAAGGCGAGCAGTTTGAGCCGCGGCGGGGTTTATCGCTATTTTTCCAATACTGAGGAAATGATGCATGCCATTCTTGATCGAAATGATGAAGAGGGGAGCGATTATATTATTCATTTGACCGAAGAAAATAAAAATACATGGGAGGCCTTGAATCGCTATATCGATGAATTTGAGCAGGACCTGAATCAGACGCCTAAGCAGGGAATGATGACCTCTGAGTATTTTATATCCGGGTGGCGGAATGAGCCGCGGAGAGCTTACCTGCAGAAACGTTTTGCCCGGGGGAAGGCTTCACTGCTTTATTTGTTTGAAACAGGCGTGAAGCGCGGAGACTTCAAGCCGCTGCAGCCGATTGAAACAATTGCGGTTTTCGTGATAAATATTTGCGATGGCTTGATTCTGGAAGCGCAGCTGGCCAGCAAAGAAAAAGCAGATATTAAAGGACAGATTGCGGCTATGCGATTTTATCTGAAGCATATATTGCAGATTAGTTGAGGAGGAAAACAAGTGATTTAGCAATAGCTGGGGGCCGTATTTTCTGCCCTTCACCATTTATTCCATCGAAAACCCGAACATTCTGAAAAGGTTTAAATACTTCATTGGCTTTGTGCCCCTCTTAACTCTATAATCAAAAGAAAGCCTATTAATCTAATCAATGATAAGAAGAATGAGACCATTTTTGAAACATCAATCCTCAGTTTGAGATGAAAATTCATAGGATAAACGCCTAATTGGAGAGCAGCTTATGGCTGACTAGGGTTAACAGCTGACCCGAAATGAAGGTGAATTTGGATATGTTGAAGCTGAAAAAAGGGGATAAAATCGGCATTTATTCGCCATCAACGCCGATTACAGCAACCTCACCGAAACGTTTTCTCCGAGCAAAGCAGTTTTTGCAGGATAAGGGTTTTGAGATTGTTGAAGGCAGTTTAACAGGACAATCGGACGGTTATCGCTCAGGGACGATTCAAGAGCGGGCAGCCGAGTTGAACGCATTCATTCGCAACCCCGAAATTAAAATGATTATGTCGACGATTGGCGGCACAAATTCAAATGCGCTGCTTCCTTATTTGGATTATGAAGCATTTAAAGCCGATCCCAAGATCATGATCGGTTATTCAGACGTTACGGCAATCCTGCTGGCTATTTATGCAAAAACCGGTTTTCCGGTCTATTATGGTCCAGCGCTTGTGCCTTCCTTCGGTGAATTTCCACCTTTTGTCGATGAAACCTATCACTATTTTCAACAGATGGTTTGCGAAGAGCTTTTCTTTCCATACGCTGTGCCAAGACCTGAATATTGGACGGATGAACCGATTAACTGGGAGAATAAAATAAGGGATAAAGAGAGACGGCGCAATCGCTGGATCGGGATACATGGCGGGAAGGCTGCCGGCCGGTTAATCGGCGGGAATCTGAATACGATACAAGGTTTTTGGGGCAGTCCGTACATGCCGTCGATTGAACCTGGCGACATTTTATTGATTGAGGATTCGAAGAAATCGGCAGATCAGGTTGAGAAAAATTTTTCGCTGCTTGCGGTCAATGGCGTTTTCGACAGAATTGGCGGCATTTTACTCGGCAAACACGAGCTTTTTGATGATGCCGGGACGGGCAGAAAACCACTCGATATTTTGCTGGAAGTGTTGAATGGCCGGCCATTGCCAATCATTGCGGATTTTGATTGCTGCCACACGCACCCGATGCTCACATTACCGATCGGCGTCCAGGTAGAAATCGACGCGGATCGGGCAGCGGTGACGATTTTAAGCGACTGAAAGGGGAAATTGAATGTTCGGGAAAAATGATCAGCGAGCCGAGCAGGGGAAACTATCAATCATTGAAAAAACTCGAAATTATGTTCGAGAAAGGTTTGAGGGAGAGAGCAGCGGCCATGATTGGCAGCATATTAAGCGAGTTTATGAGACAAGCCTGAATCTTTTTGCTCATGAGCAAAATGGCGCAGCAAATCAACAAGTGATTGAATTGGCCGCTCTTCTTCATGATATAGCGGATTGGAAATTTAATGAGGGGGACGCGGCAGGCTCGCGGGCAGCGGGTGAATGGTTGACGGCTCAAGAGTGTCCACCGGAAATTATCGAAAAAGTCTGTTGTATTATTGCTCGACTTTCTTTTAAAGGGGCAGGAGTCGAAACACCTATGGAAACCTTGGAAGGAAAAATTGTTCAAGATGCAGACCGACTGGATGCCATTGGAGCGATCGGTATTGCAAGGGCATTTGCCTATGGCGGGTTTCGCGATCAAACACTCTTTGATCCGCAAATACGTCCCCAAAATCATCAAACCTTTTCGCAATATAAAGAGAAACAGTCGACAACAATCAATCATTTTTATGAAAAATTACTATTGCTGAAGGATCGAATGAATACGAACGCGGGCCGGATTGAGGCAGAAAAGCGGCAGAAAACCATGTTGCAGTTCCTTGAAGACTTCTTTCGCGAGTGTCATGCGGAATCTTGTTGGCATGCTGAAGTACTGAGAAACAATCCTGAAACCATGAGCGTGAATGCAATGCATCAAAAACGAGGAGGTTGAAGCCTTGCAGACGATCAAAAATGTTTATAAAAAGACATACATAGAAAATTGGAAGTCTTTCATGATCGGCTGGATCATTTTTATTTTAATCACCGTTCTTACCGCATTTCTCTGCCAGGCAGTGAACTTAAATGTCCATCGAACATTACTTTTTTTGCAACGCGTCTACGGTTCGGTTCTCGCAGGGAAAGTTACATTTCTTTCTATTTTTCTGAATAATACCAGAGCCTGTATCTTAATGATTCTCTTCTTTATTATTCCCATACTTTTTTTCCCATGGATTCTCATCGTTTTCAACAGTGCTGTCGTCGGAATTGTGATTTATATTGGCATGCGTGTCCATAGAAATATTTTTTTACTCGTCGTACTGGGACTGCTTCCCCATGGAATTATTGAACTTTCCGCTGTCATTCTGTCTGCCTGTCTGACGATCCGGCTGCAGAAAATCTGGATTCGCAAAATAACCAATGCCATGCGGCTTAAAAGTCATCGCAAACCGGTGGACAGCCTTGCTCAACGGTTAAAGCAGGTTCTCTTGCAATTTGCCCTAATTATTCTGCCTGCCCTTTTCATTGCTGCACTAATTGAGGCATTCATTACTAAGATGCTTTTAGTACGGTTTATGTGAGTTAAAGGGGAGGCTCTCAGGTGAAGAGCCTCCCTTAGCTTTATTTAGGATGGAGCTGTAATTCCTGATCGCTTCACAGCTTTTGAATAGGAAAGGAAAAGGATGGCAAAAAGGGCTGAATAGTTGCCGAACAAGCAGAAGGCAATGCCGTAAATCCCCAGATGCTTGCCGAGAGTCATCGAAGCCATCATCATAATCAGTGCTATCAGATTAACAAACAACGTGGCTTGGAGAACAGCAGTGCTGCGGCCGATAGATTGCAGGGCGGCTTTGTAAATGGTAAACAGCGGCTGAAAGCTGTTTGCCAGCCACAGCAGGAGAAAAATTTCTGCGGAGTAATGGATCAGTCTGACATTGCTCGTAATTAGCCCGGCAAACGGTAACCAGAGAATGAAGAACAGAATGCCGGACAGCGAGAAAAAGGTCAAGGCCAGTGCAGACGCTAACCGTGGCAATGTTTTCAACCGCGTGCTGTGACGTGCGCTCTGACTTTCGCTGACCAAGGTCAACAAGGCGGAACTGTACATGAAGGCAGGAATCAGGCTAATTTGCAGAAATTGCCCGATCAGCAGATAACTGGATAAGACAATTGTACCCAGGTGGGCCAATAGCGCCTGAAGCGCGATCACGAAAAGGCTGCCTTCTATAAGCTCCTGTCCCAAAAGTGGCAAGCTTTTTTGGATCAGAAAGATCAGCTTAGATCGGCGTGCAGGAAGCGCGGCCCAGATTTCCTTTCGGAGTAACCAGGCATAGCAACCGGCATCGAGGCAGAGGATCAACATACTGGTGATCGCGGCTCCGGCTATGCCCAGTTCAGGGAACCCCAATTTGCCAAAAATCAGTAAATAATTAAGCCCAGTGTGTAGAAGTGTTGTGGTTGTTGAGATAATTAGAATCCACTTTGTATTTTTTTTGATTTTTAAACAATTGGTCAGTGTAAAAATGATTAATTGCAGCAGCGGATAGCCGCCCATGATCGAAAGATAGATATTGGCCTCATGCAAGGTTCGTCCAGAGAATCCATAGAGTTGCCTGAGCAGCAATCCTCGGAACAAAAGAAGCAAAAGTCCAAAGCTTGCTCCAAGAAAAAAGTCCAGCAATAGCGAAGATCGGAATAAGGTTAGAAATTTATCGCTTCTTCCTTCACCGATGGCTTGTGAGCCATAGATATTGAACGCGATAGCGATCGAACCGATAATTCCCGCTAGCGTATAGAGAAAGTTCCCGACAGCGCCGACTGCCGCATAGGCCGAGACGGAGAGATGGCCAACCATCGCCTGATCCATGCATTCAATCGATAATCCAAAAAGGGAATTGGCAATCAGCGGTACGGCCAGCTGATTCAATGACTTTATCTGATTTTCTATCAATAAAAGGACTCCAATATAAGGTTTTTCCATCAGCCTGGTAGCAAGCGGACGGGACCTTATACTCTGTGGCATCCATTGCATCACTTCCTGTTTTATTTATAGATTTATTATAAGGGATTTCGCTGCCTGTGCCCGATTATTCAGAAAAATTTTACCGAATGATCGCCTTCGTTGACAGGACACTGCTTCATTTTGGGCAGTTGTTGCAAAAAATCTTTACAGATAAAATCCATACTGATTTATAATGGAAAAAACATGACTTACACTGCAAGACGGATAAAGCGTTGTAAAGTAGTTAAAAAAATTTAAGGGAGAAATTTTCATGGTAGTAACTATTGCAAATAATCAATTCGTGAGCCCAAAAGAACAGAACGAACTTTTGGCAACGAATCATTGGGATGTCTATCCACTAGAAAAATTAGAGCAGGGTATAAAGTCATCGTGGGGAAATATCTGTGCTAAAAATGAAATGCAATTAATTGGATATGCAAGAATCCTATCTGATGGTATCCGGCATGCCTATATATGCAATGTCATTGTTCATCCTGATTATCAGAAACAGGGAATTGGAACAGCAATCATGAATGAATCACTTAAATTACTTAGAGAAAACAATTTATATCCAACTCTAGTCGCTAGTCTTGGCAAGAAAAAATATTATGAAAAGCTTGGTTTTGAGACAGAAAGCAGCGGATATACCGCTATGTGTATTCGTAAAGTATTTTGAGATGGAGAATTTTTTACTATGCAACGGATCAGGCTCAGTAGTTTTGGTGGCAACTATTTGAATAAAATTTTTATTCTATAAATATTGTGCAGGACACTTTCTTGCTCATTGAGGAGTACAATTATGTATGCAAAATGGTCAATCATTTTATTTATAGTCAGTGCGTTTATGTTTTTTCTTATCCAACTTCTGACACAGGTTCGATTATTGTTACTTCGCTGCGGTGCAATGGACGGAGATACAACGTACATAATTACTTTTCAAGATGCATTGACTTAAATGGCGATAAGATTTATTATATGTTTACTGGGTAAACAGTTTAGGAGGTATCATGTGGATAAAAATTTATTAGTCACCGATCTTATTCAACAGTTTGAACACGTTGTCAGTCTTTATAATACTGTCGAAAAGACGACCTACTCGTATGGTACTGAAATCATGCTTCATCCTTCAGAAATACACATGATTGCTGCCATAGGCAGTCACACGAACAGCAATCTTACCGAGTTATCAAATTTTTTGAGTATCACGAAAGGCGCGACGACAAAGATGGTTCAGAAATTAGTTAAAAAAGGATTAGTTCTCAAACAGTTTGCTCCGAATTCTGAGAATGAAATTATGTTAAGTTTAACTGCCATTGGTCGGAAAGCCTATAGTGGTCATCAGTCTTATCGGAAAAAGTTGAATCAGAAGCTTACCGACATCTATGTAGCAGTGCCAGATAATGTGTTAGTCCACATGGGGAAAATCGGTGTCAAAACAGAAAGACTATTTGAATCGCTGATAATTGAAAGAGCGAAGCAATAATTAATAGGTTCAGAATCACCTTTTTTGCTAATCTGTTTCCTAAGTAAACTGTTTCTATTGTAAATAAAAATAAGAGGTGCTTGCGTTGATTGACAAAAGGGCGAAAAATATTTTGGGGCTTATAGCACTTTCTATGATCATGTTCATCGTGACACTTGATTCTACCATCACAAATATTGCACTGCCAACGATTACGAGTTTTTTCAAAGTCAATTTGACCAACAGTAATTGGATTAGTACGGTCTACGTATTGGTTTTGTCAGTATTTATTATTCCAGCCTCAAAGCTAGCCGATCAGTTGGGTCGTAAAAGAATGATGCTGATTGGCTTGGTATTGTTCGGCTTGGGATCAGCATTGTGTGGACTTGCACGTTCGCTGTTATTTCTTATTCTCATGCGGATAGTTCAGGGAATTGGTGGTGCAATTGCAACACCGATAGTAATTCCTTTATCTGTTGAGTTATTTGGTCGAAAAAAAGCTAATCAGGCAGTAGGAATTATTGGAGCTGTTTCTGCAATCGCCGCTGCGGTGGGTCCTCCTCTAGGTGGACTACTGATTCGATTGTCAACATGGCATGCGATTTTTTTTGTCAATATACCAGTCGTCATGATCGCATTTGGGATTATTCAACTTTGTTTTTCCGAGTCGTATGACAGCACAATATCTAAGAAAATTGATAGTCTAGGGATGGTTCTTCTATCGATTGGCCTCTTTCAATTGACGTTTGTGTTGCTCAAAGGGTATGACGATGGCTGGACTTCGCCTATAATATTGCTTATGTTGGCTGGTACGTTACTTGCATTTATTTTATTCGTGTTGCTTGAGTTGAGAATGAAGGAGCCGCTTATTGAATTTGGCCTTTTCCGGGAATCGACATTTATGACTTCAACCCTTATGTACTTTATGTGTGGATTTTCAATTGTCTGCTCGTCAGTTATATTTAATTTTTTTCTAGAGAATGTGCGCAATTTTACTCCTCTTCATGCCGCATACATTATTATGTTCACATCAATAATGGTGATGGTTGCCATGCCTTTAGGCAGTTGGTTTGCTCAGCGACACGATTATCGCCCAGTGATTTTTATTGGAATCCTTTTAACAAGTTTCAGTTTATTTATGCTTGTTCAGTTGAAAATTAATACATCTATTTTCAATATGATTCTTGATATGGCCGTATTAGGTTTTGGTTTTGGTCTAAACAGCCTATCAATTGTCTCGGCTGTGCAGTTCATTCCGCAGGTAAAGGCGGGCATCGCCTCGGGAATGGTAAATGCCGCGAGACAACTAGGGACTTGTTTAGGGATCGCACTACTCGTAGGAATGATGGGCCACAATATTGATGTGGCAAAAACACAAATAAAAAATCAGGCAATGACAGATATTGGTCAATCGCAACTTCAACCAGTGGAAAGACGAATGATTAGAAATAAATTAAAAGAAGACTTCTTTCAAAATAATATGACGAGTAGCCAATTAAATATCGGTGACGGAAAAAAGCTGCGATCTTTTCAGAGTGATCATCATGAATTACAGACAGAGAAAATGATGAAAAAAATACAGAGAGACGCGAATACAAAAATTGTTGCAGCGTTTACGAAAACCTTTGAGATAGGAGGTGTTATTATCCTGATGTCATCAATCTTCGCGTTATTTACCGATCGGAAACGGAGCTCTGTTGATGTTGATGCTGAAAATACGAAGCCGCTATTCAGCAAAAAGAAATCCGGGGAGCGAAGTAAATAGATGCTGTTCAGCAGAGCAAAAACGCCTATTAACTCTTTAGACCAAATCTAATCCATCTTCCATTGATGTCCGCTATCACAAATTCTTGATTGTGATAGTCTGTTTTGGACAAATAACGAACGATATGAACGCCTTTTCTTGAAAATTCTGCTTGCAATTGTTTCTGTTCATCGGTTATGAAATATGAGTCATAACCATAGCCATAGAGAATACGATTTGGTAATTCGACCGCCGGACTCGCTGACTGAATCGATCGTTGTCCTCGTGCTGCCGGTCAGTAGTCTGATGAAACACTGGGGTGAGCGGAATGTGCTGCTGTTCTCAATCACTCTTTCAGATATAAGGACATTTGCCGTTGGGCTGGATTCGCATTTAGGGATATATTCCTATTAGAATTTCAGAGAGAAAGACCCGAAAACTGTGCAGAAAAAAGCAACTTGCTTTTTGAATAATGAGCAAGTTGCAAAAAAAAATTTATTTAGATAATTCCTCTTTGTTGAAAGACTTCTTTGGCCACGGCTACTGCGTTTAACGCTCTTGGAAATCCGACATAAGGAACACAGTGGATAAAAATATCAGCTACTTCTTTGGGAGTTACACCGACATTCAATGCGCCGTTGATGTGCACACGAAGTTGATTTTCGGCACCACCAATTGAGGCCAGACTGCTCAATGTGATTCGTTCCCGCTCTTTTAAATCTAAAACAGGACGAGTATAAATATCTGCAAAAGCAAATTCAATGATAAACTTTCCTAAATCAGGAGCAACATCTTTCAACGACTCTACAACCTGGCCTCCTATTTTACCGTCAACCTCAGCCAATTTTTCAAGGCCGCGTTCATAACGACTTTTCTCCATAGATTTTATCCTCCTTTTTTGTACAATATAAGCGTAAGGGCTGGAGTATACTCTATGTCAAACAAAAGCTTGGAGGGTTACGAATGTTCTATTCGATTGGTGACTTCTCAAAATTAACCGGATTAAGCATTTATACGCTGCGATACTATGAAAAAGAAAAATTAATTGTTCCGGAACGAGATAATAACAATCAAAGACAATACACAGAAAGAGACAAGACTTGGATTGATTTTATACTAAGGTTGAAGGAAACGGCTATGCCATTGAGGGAAATCCAGAAATATGCAAAGCTGCGATATGAAGGTGATCGAACAATGAAAGAAAGATTAGAAATGCTTCGCTTACATCGACTGTCGATACTCGAAAAGCAGAAAGCATTAGAGGCTAACCTCGAACACTTAGATAAGAAAATTGAAACCTATGAGGAAGCCATTCTTTTCCATACTAAATAATCCTCGTTCAATTCGTAATTTCAAGCAGATTCAACTGATACTCTCATCCGTCTTTCTGGTAGGGACATTTGTCGTTGGTTTGGATTCGCATTTAGGATATTTGTTTCTGGTGGTGATTATCCTTACGCTTGGGGAAAACGTTCGTTCTCCGGTGACTCAGAGTTTTGTCAGTCATTATGCCCCGCGGGACGCACGCAGTATATGGGCGCGTCCAATCTGCAATTTACGATTGACTGTTTTCTTATCCGCATGGTTTGAACTCTTGGCGATTTTTATTCTTTTGCTGGATCGCATCCCTGATCAGTATGGCACTCTATTATTCTCTTTTTAAAAGATATACGGAGTGCCAGTTAAACAGAAATTCCAAGGTTGAACCGAAATCCGAAAAAGATGAACCGAAACACGAGAAAGTTGAACCGAAATGCGGAAAAGTCGAACCGAAACGCGAGAAAGTCGAACCGAAATCATGAAAAGTTGAACCGAAATCCACGAGTTGAACCGAAGCGACGAAAAGTTGAACCGAAATCCACGAGTCGAACCGAAACGATGAAAAGTCGAACCGAAATCATAAAGTTAGACTCAATCACGGAAAAGTTAGACCTAACTAAGCAAAAGTTAGACCTAATTCCCGCGTTTAGACCTAACTGAGTAAAAGTTAGACC
>JBDNRY010000005.1:30098-109147 GCA_047718855.1 Sporolactobacillus sp.
TTAGACCTAACCGAGCAAAAGTTAGACCTAATTCCCGCGTTTAGACCTAACTGAGTAAAAGTTAGACCCAATCACGGAAAAGTTAGACCTAACCGAGCAAAAGTTAGACCTAATTCCCGCGTTTAGACCTAACTGAGCAAAAGTTAGACCCAATCACGAGAAGTCGAACCGAAATCCGAAAAAGATGAACCGGATCGCAGAAAAGTTGAACCGAAATCATGAAGTTGAACCGAAATGACGAGAAGTTGAACCGAAACGCGAGAAAGTTAGACCTAACTGAGTAAAAGTTAGACCTAATTCCCGCGTTTAGACCTAACTGAATAAAAGTTAGACCCAATGACGAGAAAGTTGAACCGAAACGCGGAAAAGTCGAACCGACATCATGAAATTGAACCGAAACACGAGAAAGTTGAACCGAAACGTGAAGAAGTTGAACCGAAACGTGAAGAAGTTGAACCGAAATCCCGAAAAGATGAACCGAAATGACGAGAAAGTTGAACCGGATCGCAGAAAAATTGAACCGAAATCGAGTGAATTTTAATTTGGCTCCTTCATCAAATGTACGTGAATTCACTTATTCCTCTTTTTCGTCTACTATTAGAAATGTTTCATATTTATGGTTCTGAAAGTCTGACAAAGGGTGAGATCATTGATTGTTATTTTATTCAAAGAGAGCATTGAATTAATCTTGTTCATGCTTTCCGGGTATTTGCTTGTGAAATTGAACTGGCTGAAGCAAACGCATATGGCCGGGTTATCCAGTGTGTTAACCAATCTGGCTCTGCCGTGCGCCATTTTAATGAGTTGCCAAATGCCGTTCAGCTGGCGCATTGCCCGTATCATTGGGGAATCCGCACTTGTCAGTCTGCTTTTCATGATTCTAAGCCTGCTCATTGCGCTGGCCATACCCAAGCTTTTCAAAATAAAAGGATCGCTGAAATCGGTTTGGACAGGCTGCTGTACATTTTCAAATATTTTGTTTATCGGTATTCCGATCATCGATTCGATTTATGGACAGCCAGGTCTGATTACTCTGGTGACTTATAACGCTTTTTCAAACATCTTTTTGTTTACTTTTGGGCTTAAATTATATTCAGGCAAGGCGCAATTCGATTGGCGGGCTTTCTTAGTCACCCCAGCTATTGTCGCCTCAATCATTGGTTTCTTCTTGTTTTTTACCAAAATAACGTTGGCGGGTCCAATCGCCGGTGCGCTGACTTCTTTAGGGGCGATGACCGCTCCACTTTCGATGGTGATCACGGGTGCACTGTTTGCCTATACGGATATAAAAAATGTCGTGCGGCGGACGGACATCTACAAATTCTGCCTGACGCGGCTCGTGATTTTACCCATTGTTCTGATTCCATTATTACTACTTGGTGTTCAGAACAAGGTGATTTTAGGTGTCATGATTATTGCTGCTGCAATGCCGGCCGGAGCGATCAATACGGCAATGGCTGAATTATATGGCGGTGAAGGAAAAACCGCTTCAGAGTATGTTGTCATCTCCACGCTCTTCAGCATGCTGACGATCCCGATTGTCGCTTACCTCAGCTTGTTCCGGTAAGGGAATGCCTTAGGATTTAGTCGAACGGCACTTGCCAATCCTTGTCACGGCTGGCGGTAAAACAGAGCTGAATTTGTTCCCGGTTATTTTTTTCCTCGGAGAGTGGCGGAAGTTCATCTGATGCAAAATAACGGCTCTCTACGGTTTCAATATTCGGCTCGAATGATCCACCGATGACTTCACAGAGAGTAAAAATTTTGCAGACACCATAAGCATAGATGGGCAGATTATGCGCGTTCCTGTCTTGAACAGCGAGAAGACGGAGCGGAACGACGTCGAGTCCGGATTCTTCCTTTACTTCTTTGACCACATTCGATTTGACAGACTGGTCGACATCGACCCAGCCGCCAGGCAGTGACCAGGTACCGGTACGCTCCTTGACGAGCAGAATTTTATCCGCTTTGAAAATCGCTGCGCGTGTGTCGATCTTCGGTGTCTGATAGCCCGTTTCATTGCAAAAAATATCCTGAACATGCTCTGCAGAGAAACCGGATTTCAAACTTAGAATGGCGGCTGATATTTCGCGAATGCGGGCAAATCGCTCCAAATCAAAGCGATCCTTGGAATAGGTGAGACCGGCTTGTGCTATAGCCTGTAGTTCCATTGCCCAGCTAAGCCAAGGCTTTTTTTCGTCAATCGTCTGATTTTTATTCAGCAGACTTAGGATGTCTTGCGGGGTATTCAAATAATAGGTCGCTCGGATGTGGTGGATAGAAACAGAAGTCCACAAAGCCAGTCCGCAATCGATGCCGGCAGAAGTCGCCAATTGGATCTCGGCGGAATTGCTGCCAATGAATAAGACGTCTTTTGCCTCTGCGCCCGTTTGTTCAAGGTACTTTTTTATCGATGAGTCATCAAGACCGTTTTTTTCACGAATGACTTGATCAAAAAAAGTGAGCGGAGCTGCCTCGTTATCAGAGGTGATGATGCCCAACTTGTAGTGCTTCGCTTTCAGTATTTGAAGAAGGTCGGGGATATTCTTGTTTACTGTCGATTCTCTTGTAAAAAGAAGCTGTTTATAGCTCATGTGAACCTCCAGATGTGTTGCAAATTTATAATTAAAGAGCATTAGCCGCGAGAAATAGCGGGGTGAATCTACAAATGAACAGGTAGGAATCTCTCTATTTGCAGTGTATAATACATTTTAAGATTGGTAAATTATTTTGCGGTTATTTCATCCTCGGCAATCTGCTTGTTTGATTGTATCAAGGGTAAGAAGCTATGAATACATCGTCTAGATAGAAAGGTGATCGAAATGGATGAAGATGGGGTCTCGCTAGCGTTCTATAGGAATTCATTTTTACAGCCATTAGAAAACTATCAATTTGGACAAACTCAATTTTCTAGCTTACCAATAGATGCGATAAAGGCTCTGAAAGGCCACCAAGACGCGGCCCCAATTGTTGTTCTCTATCATCAATCTGTGATCGGTTTTCTCATTCTGGAGAAGCTCCCTCAGCAGTCCATTTATGGCGTTTATAACGATGCACTGCTTTTTCGAACCTTTTCACTAGACATCAATTACAGGGGGAAAGGGCTGTCGAAAATCGTTATGAATGCCCTTATTCCATTTGTAAAAGAGAACTTCACAGATAAAACTCATATTGTGCTGACCGTCAATGATGCGAATAAAACAGCCATTAATCTGTATAAAAGTATGGGCTATAGCGATACGATGCGCACCTTTATTGGTAAAAAAGGAAAACAGCTTGTATTTGAAAAATATATCTCTTAAGAGTCCCAATTGCTGCTTCTACATATTCCGTATTAAATCATAAATGGGATTTGATGAAGTGGAAGCAAGTCCTGAGCAGATTGTTGTCCGGAAGCATTTGCATAAAAAATGGAAACCCCGTGACGTCGCCAGACTGCTAGATTGAAGGCCTGATCTTTTAGAAGGCTGAAAACACGTAAAAGAGGTGGAATTGGCTCATGGAACGTTCAGTTGTCCGCATGTTGGTATTCGCTGAAAACGGGAGATTTGCGCCCTTTTTAAGTGAAAACTGGCGGCAGGATAACAGATTTTAGGAATGGGGCCAAATCCGGAGGGTGGGACTCCTGCAGTCAGAGAATCAAATGACTCAGGAGGATTCTCATGAATGCCCTTTTTAAAAATAACGCTTTTGCCTTTCTTTTTTCGGGTCGTCTCATTAGTAATATGGGCGACAGTCTTTACGCGATTGCCGCCATGTGGCTGGCCTATGATCTGGGCGGCTCCTCGTTTTATTCAGGACTCGCAGGTTTCCTGACCCTTTTGCCTGAATTTTTCTCATTCTTAGTTGGTCCCGTTGTCGATCGGGTTGCTTTGAAAAAGGTATTGATTGTGCCGACGCTGATTCAAGGTCTGCTCGTCCTCCTTGTCCCTATTTTGTATCTGCTTCATTTGTTGACTGTCACGGGTATTTTGATTATCATGCCGCTGATTGGTCTATTCGATTTATTTCCTTCTCCGGCAGAGAATGTACTAATCCCGCGGCTGTTTGAAAAGCATTCTCTTGTTCAGGCCAATTCGGCAATGTCCTTCGCCTACCAAGGGACGGATCTGATTTTCAGCGCTGTCGGCGGGATTTTAATCGCTTTAATTGGAGCAGTCAGCCTTTACTTCATTGATTCTCTGACCTTCGTTTTCGCGGCAGCACTTTTTGCATTCATGAATCTTGGTCAATCGAAAACCTCCGCCCCCGAAAAGGCGAAATCCTATCACGCAGACTTGGTGGAAGGTCTCCATTTCGTTCGTGAGCCTTTAATCGTCAGAATGCTTCTTCCCTTTCTGATCAGTAATTTTGTGCTTGGCGGCGTGTTCGCGGTCTTCCCCGCCTTCTCGAAACAGATCGGTGGCTCTGCTGTTTACGGCCTATTAATGTCTTGTTATACAGCGGGATTTCTGATCGGAACGCTGCTGTCGTCGTTTGTTTCAAGGCGCTTGAGTATGGGTGCGGCGGTGATTTGCGGCTATGGTTGTTCAGGCGTTTTGTGGCTGCTGATGGATTGGTCAGCCCCGTATTCTGTAGGACTAGCCTGCACGCTATTGGTTCTGGCGAATATTCCAATCGGTGCGACGAATATCTTATTCAGTTCCTTTTTCCAAATTATTCCGCCTGCGGAGATGATCGGCAGGGTGGATGCCATTACAGAAAGCCTGATCGCTGCGGCCATGCCGCTGGGCTCGCTAGCCGGGGGTTTGCTAGCCTCCCGGATAGGTGTTCATGCAATCATCATCAGTCAGGCTGCAGTACTGGCCCTCATTGGTGCTTACTGGTTGATAACCAAAAAACTTCGAGGCCTACCGGATCTTGCGCATTTGAAAAATAGTCAACTGTGGTGAAATGATTTTTAATAGAGGTGAGTGCAGCTCGGTCACTTGAAGCCGGGCTGTTATTTTTTAGCTTATTGAAGATTTCAAGTGTGCGATAACATTCTGCGCTTCGCTACGATGAAACAAATTTAGAAGGAAATGATCACAGTTGAACAATATTGAGAAGCTATTTGGCTAAAAGGGGAATGAATCCAACATAATAGTAATCGATTTATGACTTCCAGTGACCTTATCCAGATGGTCCGAAATCGCGAGCTAAATCTTCTGAGTTGACTTATTAACAAAAAAATCACTATGATGAAAAAGGATCATGAGATAAGCATAGCTTGATTTTCAGGCGGATTTTCTTATGAAAAATTATAGCTTTATTTTTGTCCCTAAAAAGGAAGGTGGATGGTTCGATGCCAATCTTCAGCGCATATACCGATAGTGAAGTTCTCAATTATTTAAAAGATCAGGTGAAAGACGGGATCGTTTATACAGACAGTAAGACCTTGAAAGAAATTTCGGTTAACGCCTACTTAGCGGGAGCGGAGAGCGGCCTAGCGAGAGCTTTTATTGAAGTGAAAAGCGTCGAGGATATTCAAGGCGTCTTTCGCGCAGCTCGTAAGTTTCATATTCCGGTCGTCCCTCAAGCTACTGCAACCAGTACGGTTGGCGGTTCTGAAGGGATTCAGGATAGCTTTGTTCTGTCCACGCGAAAGATGAATGAAATTTTAGAGATCAGCAAAGAAGATTCTGTAGCAATTGTTCAGCCGGGTGTCCTGAATGGCGATCTTGACGCAGAAGCGCGCAAGCAGGGAATGTTTTATGCACCGGATCCAGGCTCCAAACCCATTGCTTCCATTGGCGGCAATGTGTCAACGAATGCCGGTGGGATGAGTACGGTAAAATATGGGGCGACAAAGGATAATGTTCTCGGATTAAAAGCAGTGCTCGTCGATGGACGAACGATTAAGCTGGGTGGACGGACCTTAAAACAGGCGTTTAGCTACAATCTGACTCAATTGTTTGTCGGATCTGAAGGAACACTGGGCATTATTTATGAGGTGACCGTTAAACTGCTGCCGATTCCTTTGGGGACACCCGTCATGGGAATGGCATTTTTTAATAATATGTCTGAATTGGCGAAAGCGGTAACGGCGATCCGCATTTCGGGTGTTTATCCGACCATGCTGGAAGCGCTGGACAGTAACACCGTTGCGGCACTGGATAAATACGAGGGCACGAATTATGCTACTAACAGCGGAGCAATGCTGATTTTCCGAATGGATAACGGCGGAGAAGAAAGTATGAGTGTGGTTCGCAAAATCTTAGAGCAACATCAGGCGCAGCACGTGCGGGTGACCACGGATCCAAAAGAAGAAAAAGATTTGGAACAATTGCGGCGGGATATGCTTCCGGCGGTATTTAATGGCCAAAATCATCTGATGGAAGACATGGCGATGCCACTCTCTAAACTTGCGCCGATGATGGATTATATTGAACAGGTCGGCAAAGATTTGGATGTGAAAATCTACTGTGCGGGGCATGCGGGTGATGGCAACGTGCATCCGACATTCGTATGGCCGGAAGAACAGAAAGAAGTGCCAGAAGTAGTGCTTGATGCTATGCGCAAGGTATTCTGGGAAACCTTGCGGCTGGGTGGTACGATTTCCGGAGAACATGCGGTGGGTATGATCAAAAATCAGTGGAACAATCCTGAACTCGGTGAAACGGTAGACTTGCTCCAACATCAGATAAAGGATTTATTTGATCCCATGCATCTGCTGAATCCTAAACGTAAGATTGATTAATAAAAAATGCACCTTAAATGGCAAACGACAATGCAGCTCGGTCAATTGAAACCGGGCTGTTTTTTTTAGCCTATTGAAAATGTCGATTTATCCCTTTTAGGCAACTTAAGACATCTGGTCCCCCTCGTACCAACCAAGCAATCAGGCCTCATGCTCGATTTTTCTGATCCATTGATAGTATTTCACAACGATAGAGAGCAGGAACGGATTGATGACAAGTGAATACCAGGTATTCCACCATCCATAGTGGAAGTAGCCCCAGGGTTCGGGCAATAAGGCAACACATTCATAAAGCGTGATGGCGATTGTCCAGCAAAAGATGTACAACAGACGTTTTGATAATTGCGAGCCAAAAGGATATCCATTTAAAAAAATGAGATTAACCGGTGGGATTAAGACGGTTAATATCAAGAAGGCTCCCCATTCAAGATGTCCGGAAAAATACCAATAGGCATGGAATTTCTTACTTAAATAGCCATCGGCAAGGACTTGAAAAGCAATGGTGAACATCCAAAGATGCACGATTTGATTTTTGGTCAGGTGGTGATGTTTGAAGAAAGCAATAAAATTAAACAATGCAATAGCGATTAAGAGCCCTATCATCGGAGATGTCTATTTCCTTTTTTTTACAAGTATGCCCCAGAGTGTTGATAAATATTCCTTATTAAAAGGGAGCTCTCCGCAGATATAGGTTATTCCAAGCATGTTTTGTTAGAGCACTACACCCTGATTTAGTTTTGCAGAGCTATTTTTTGTTCAATCCAATCAAGTCCGATTTGTATCGATTCGTCCCAGTAGGCCCATTCGTGTCCCGTGGCTTCTTTTTCATGAAAAGAATGTGGGATTCTCGAGGCGTCAAGCTTTGCTTTGAATCGGAGATTGTCAGTGTAAAGAAAGTCAGCATTGCCGCAGAATTGAAGAATTTCCGGCATCGGATGATCCTGATCAGAGACCTTATCGACCAGATGGAACAGATCGTTATCTGAATGAGGAAAGCTCAGCGGATTGCCAAAAATCGATTCAAAATCATCACGATATTCTGGTGAACGTTCCAGCAGAGCAGCTAAATCAACCGCTGCAGACATCGAAAGAATGCCGGCGAATTTGTCCGGAGCACTTAGCCCCCATTTTAAAGCACCATATCCGCCCATAGACAAGCCACCGACGAAGCAATTTTCACGATTTTGCGTCAGAGGGAGCCAGCTTCCCAATTTCGCCGGAAGTTCCTCCGTCAGATAGCTCCAGTAACGGTTACCATGAACCATGTTCGTGTAGAAGCTGCGCTCGGCGCTCGGCATGATGATCGTAAGCTGCCGGTTTTCGGCATAACGCAGCAGTGATGTCTTGAGCAGCCAGCTGCTATAATCCCCAGAAAGTCCGTGCAGCAAATAGAGCGTTGCCGGGGGCTTGCCAGCCGCGAGCTTATCCGGAATCAGGACATTGACAGCTGTTTGCAAATCGAGCGTTTCAGCGTGCAGATTAATTGTCATCAGAGCCATTGAAATCGTCTCCATTTCAGAAAGCCATTTATTCAGGCTTCGCTTGCTTAGTCGACCAGTTTAATACCAAAAGCGGTAATCAGCGATGCTGCCTGCAAGACGTCAATTTTCAGACCAACAGCCAGATTCATATCCATACGGATCCCGTCAATGGCGCAGGTCGACCAATCGAGGCCGCTTAACCTGGTTTCGCTAAAATCAGCGCCACCTAAATCAGTATGTTTGAAGATTGTTTTTTTCAGTTGAACATGCTGGAAAAAACTTTCTGTTAAATGGCTCGTCTCGAACGCTGTATTCGTTAACTTCGCGTCTGGAAATGCAGCATAGGTCATCAGGCAATCACTGAATTGACTATCCTTAACTGCGGCTTTGTTAAAGTCCGTGCCGACCAATTTACAGGTTTGAAACTGATCACGATACAAGACGGCCTGATCAAAAGAAAAATTCGAGAAATCGCAGTTTGTGAACGAACAGTCCAAAATCTCTGTCTTTGAAAAATCTTTAAATAAAAATTGACAATTGGCGAATTGGACATCTGTCAGTAATCTTCTCGTCTGTCGGCTGTCAATCCGGCAATTCTTCAAAAAAGTATTCTCCTCAATCTCCTCGAAAAAGATCGTCTGATCCTCAAGTGTTGTTGATCGATTCATTGGAACAGCCTCCTGTCTGATCGGCGCCTGAATGCTTCTTCTATCATTATAGCCGCTTCAGCAGGACATGTAGTTTATTTCTGCGGTCTCAGGAGGTAGGATTACCATATCTGTGGATTCTGCGGCTAGGTTAAAAATTGATTTTTGGCTGAAACACTCGCCTGTTTTATAATCGTGAATAATGGTTTTTGACGGAAGGCAGCAGCGTGACCGCAAGGATGGCCAGGGCAAGAAACATATAGAAGAGATGCACAATTCCTACTGCTTGTATTTCATACATCTCGATGGTCAGCCAGATGACCAGAATGAAGCCGGTGTATAAGGAATGACTCCAGGCCCAGTGCGTCTTTTTATAGAGATTGAGCCTCTCTGCTGCGGCAAACGGTTTTTCACTGATTAGAAACCAGGCGGTAACGAGCGGATAAACGCCCAATACCAGGCACAAAATGATCCCGGGAATCAGATACGAATGAAAGATGCTAGTTCTAAGTAGGTAGAGGGGCATATACAGTAGGGAGCCGTCTGGGGCAAGCACCAGCAGCAAGCCTCCGAAAAAAGCACCAATACCGAGAAATATTTGCAAAATAATTAAAACATGACACGCGCCTGTCTTTTTATGATTTGCCGGGCTCTGCATTGTTCTTTCCTCCAAAAGAATAATTTGAGTTGCCTCTTTCCAATCCATGAATCAAATAGCCTGCACTTCGGATCATCAGCTTGGCAAGTTTTTGTCGCTCATCGTTTGTCTGGGCATGTGCGTATTGCATGGAGAGCATCAGCTGCTCATTATTGAAAAGATGAGCGATCAGTTGTTTATCTCTGCATTTGATTTTCCCTTTCTGCTCGAGCAGGGTCAGGACAGAGACATAATAGGCGGCATTTTTTTCAATAAGTTCCTGATGAAAGATCTGACCAGCCGTATCATTGTAAAAATGTTCTGAAAAAATAAGCCGAGCCATTTGCGTCCACTTCTGATCAATCCGCTGCCCATAAGAAAGGATGAAGGACTGAAACACTTCTGCCGCGCTTTGCTCATCGAGATGATCTTCAATCTCAGCAAGAGATGGCCGTGAATAGGTCAGCGTGCGCGCAAAAGTTTGGCAAATATCATCCATGATTGCCTTTTTTCCTGTGTAATGGTTATAAATGGAGCTTCCTTTAATGCCAACTTTCCGGGCAATATCGCGCATAGACACACCGTTATAGCCTTGTTGAGAAAAAAGGGCAAGGGCACAGTCAAAAATTGTTTGTTTGGTATTCATAGGATTTCCTTTCGCTTGCTTATTTTGATTTTAAACTAACGTTAGTTAGTCTGTCAATCTTAATTTTGACGATTGTTTCTGTCGGAGGAAGATGATAAAATTTACAATGAAAAGTCAGAAAATTATTAATTTTAGCAGAGCAGGTGAGCAGATGAAAATCGATATTTTTCAACATATTGCCAGCGAAGGCCCTGCGGCAATTGCTGATTGGGCGGAGAAAAGGGGCGATACACTCCAGCTACATAAATTTTACAAAAATGAGCCGGTACCCTCAGGCTATGATCTCAATTTCTTGGTCGTTCTTGGCGGACCGATGAGCGTCAATGATCAGGACAAGCCATGGATTGCAGAGGAACGGCGCTGCATTAGTGAGGCACTCGCAGCAAATGTCCCTGTGTTCGGAATCTGTTTGGGTGCCCAGCAGCTCGCGAAAACATTGGGAGCCGAGGTCATTGCCGGAGAAAAGGAGGCTGGTTGGTATCCGATCAAGAAAACAACTCATCTTTTACCTTTCATCCCCGAGGTGTTGACGCCGCTTCATTGGCATGGCGAAACGTTTGCTATCCCACAAGGCGCGGAACGATTGTTCAGCAGCGAGGCCTGCAATAATCAGGGTTTTGTTTTTCAAAAAAAGGCGATCGGTTTGCAATTTCACTTGGAGGCGACGAAAGAGAGCGTTGCGGCGCTACTCGCATGCGATGGGGCGTATCTCGATCAGTCAGCCTATGTTCAGTCTGCGGAACAAATCGCCGCGTTCACTGTTCCAGAAGAAAATCATAAAATATTGTTTTGGCTTCTGGACGAGCTGCGCAACTCAAAATAAGAGACTATGAAGGACTAAAAAATGTGGACACCGTCTGATCGGTGTCCACTTCACTTTATCATTGCCTTTTTATTTTTGGATTAAACCCTGCGCCTGAAGAAGTTTAAGCATATTTTTACGACTATCAGAAGGCTTGCCGGAAGCCGCTTTGGCAATTTGATTGGTGAATGTATCTACTCGCCGATTGGCATCCCGCAAATCGTAATACTGGTTGACGGCATGATCGTAATCCTCCAGCTGTTTCAAGGGCTGTTTCATGGATGAATAGCTGTTTTCATGATAGACCGCATTTTTCGGCAGGCGCGGTTTGAACTGCGGCGACTGATTGGGGTAGCCGATGGCGAGGCCGAAGACTGGAAATGTAAAACGAGGCAGGTTGAGTAAGTCAATTGCCGCCTGTGCGTCGTTCAGAATGCTGCCGAGATAAACGGTACCCAGGCCCATACTTTCCGCCGCGATGACGATATTTTGAGCGGCAATGACTGTATCGCTCCATGCGCGAAGGAAAAAATCAGCGGTTGCAAAATTTGCTTCAGACTGCCCTTTTCCTTTAGCGATCTTTGCGTTTCGGTGCATATCCACAACCATGACAAAAAGACGTGCCGCCTCCGCTATGTAATGCTGATTGCCGATTTCAGCCAATTTCTGCTGCTTTGCCGGATCGGTAACATCGATAATTGAATATTGCTGAAAAAAGTTGCTTGTTGCCCCATGCTGTGCAGCTTCAACTAGTGTATCGACCTGTTCTTCAGTGAGTTTCTTGTCTGTAAAACTGCGGATGCTCCGATGCCGCCTTAGAAGTTCAATCGTTTCATTCATCGCTGAAAAATCACTCCTCTTGAGTTTCATTTGTCGATTCGTTCTATGTACCGATTATAGCATGGTGCCAAACGATCCAGACGTCCCAACCTACCACAGTCAATAGGTGAACAATTGATTGGTCCGTTTAGCGGCCGAACGTCCCCATTGAAAAGATCATTCAGAGGGCACATTATCCAAATTTCCAAGTTGACATCTTTATATATATATAATGTATATATAAATAAACTATATATAAAAGAGGCTGATTTTGGTGGCAAGGAATAAAAAATTAACGATTTTTGTCATGTGCATCGGTATTTTTCTTTGTATGCTGGATACAACGATTATGAATATTGCTCTACCGGCGATTCAAACTGGTCTCAAGGTTTCTCTGGAAAATCTTTCGTGGGCAATGAATGTTTATACGATCGTTTTCGCTGTTTTTACAGTGCCGCTTGGCCGACTAGCTGACAGGTATGGAAGAAATAAGATTTATCTGGCCGGACTTCTCATTTTTGCGGCCGGATCAATAGGGAGCGGATTGGCGGATAGTTCTGCAGCGTTGATTGCGGGGCGCAGCATCCAGAGTCTTGGAGCGGCTATTGTATTCCCCGCCAGTATGACGATTGGCATCTCGCAGGTTGCGATTGAAAACCGGACAAAAGTTATCGCCTGTTTAGGAGTCACACAGGGGCTCGCCGCTGCTCTTGGGCCGGTCATTGGCGGGATGGTCACTCAATATATGGGCTGGCGCTGGGTATTTCTTATTAATGTGCCGCTTCTAGCCATTGCTCTTGTGATATGCGTGCTTCAGTTTGATTGGAAACATGAACAAAAAAGCCGGGAAAAGATTGATGTATCCGGTTCCTTATTAAGTATGATTTTTCTTTTTGCACTGACGTTAGCACTTGTAAAAGGACGGGAATGGGGATGGGCTGCACCGCGAATGATCGGTCTGCTTCTTTTGAGTGCCGCTTCCTTTGTCTTGTTCATCCTCTATGAACGCCGCGCTCAGTCACCGATGATACCGATGAAATTATTTAAGAATCGAAACTTTAATGGAGCTGCTTTAACCGTCGTACTCAGCCAACTCTTTCTTGTAGGAGTTATGGTTATCCTTCCGACTTTTTTAACGCATATGCAGCATGTAACTGAATTGACAGCCGCATTATACGTGACGCCGGTTTCGCTGGCTATTTTTATTTTTTCACCCATTGCCGGTTTTTTGATAAAGAAACTGGGTGCGCGATTGATTATCTTTTGTGGCTTTTTAGCCATGGCAGTCGCTTATTATTCGTATTATCATTTGAATATAACGCAAAATAATCTGCAGCTCATTTTTACTTGTGTGCTGATGGGCTCAGGTTACGGGCTGATTGTCGGTCCGATAACGGTCCTTGCCGCCGCAGATTTTAAAGGTGAATTATTGACTGCTTCGCAGAGTGTTGTTGGTGTACTGCGTCAGCTGGGCGCCGTTCTTGCCGTGGCCGTTTTTATTTCCGGACTGACCAGTAATGTCAGCATGGCCGGAGTGACATCCATTCATGCCGCCAAAAAGCAGATTCAAACGCTGGAAATACCCAAAAAAGATCAGCAAGCCATGCTGCAGCAGATATCCGCTGCAATAAAGCATCAGAAAGCCGAGAAAGAGAAACCGGCAATTTCCAAAACTAAGGAAAAATCTATTCTTTCGGCTACCTATCAGAAGACGCTGGCGCAGAATCATCTGAAGGGACAAAATGTTCCGGAACGAATGAAAAAGACGATTCATGCGAAAGTTACACGCTCAGTTAAGCAGAAGGTTCATCGATTAAATGATCAGGTCGCGCATTCAGAGAAACAGATTAGCCATGAGATTAATCTTAATATGACAAACGCATTTTCTTCTCTATATGGTTGGGCTTGCCCATTCGTTCTGGCGGCATGTTTCATTGCGTTTCTCTTTAAGAAGAAACAGGAGGTGTAAGGAATGAAAAGCGAGGATGTTATTTTGGGTGTGATTCGTGAGAAATCGCGAACAGGCTATGAAATCGTTGAGGTATTCAAAACGATCTTTTCTCACTTTTTTGACGGATCATATGGCAGTGTCTATCCGGTGCTGCACAAGCTTGAAAAAGAAGGGAAAATAACGAAAGAGACGATTGTCCAAGAGGGAAAGCCAAATAAAAATGTTTATTCGATTACAGAGATGGGAAGGGAACATTTTAAAAATTATTTGGAAAGTGACCTGCAGGCGGAAGTCACGAAATCGGATTTCTTGATGCGGCTCTATTTTGGGGAATTTCTTTCTCAAGCGGCTTTGCACGAATGGATTGAAGAGGAATTGAGCCAAAAGAAGAGACTGCTTAATCAGCTGGAAGAAAATTACGCCCATTGGATGGATAATATGTCGCCTTCCCAGAAGCTTTGTTACGAAATCGGCATTGCGCGTTATCAATCGGAACTGAAAATATTAACGGATCGATTGAGCTGAAAAAGTTGAACCAAAACGTGAAAAAGTTGAACCGAAATGTGAAGAAGTTGAACCGAAACACAAGAAAGTTGAACCGAAACGCGGAAAAGTTGAACCGGAACATGAAAAAGTTGAACCGGAATCATGAAAAAGTTCAATGGGTACAAGCACATCCTCTGCTCTTTTTTAAAATAGTTCTTGATTGATAGAAACCAAAAGTATTAAAGTAAGGTTAGTGTTTTGAAAAGGGAATGAGAAGGGGATTTAAACCGGTGTTAGCTGTACATGTAAGACATGTTACGATGTACGAAAATGTTGCTTTTTTTCTTTTATCAATCATGATAAACGCGTTTGGAAATGCTTTGACGGTTTCTTTGAATTTGGGGAGTGCGCTCTGGACTGCTTCGTCCGTGAATTTCACACGATTTACTGGTGTTCCACTTAATCTTTCGCTTTTTTCATTTGGGTTGGCCGTTATTCTGATCAATTCAATTATTCTGCGCAAGCTGGAATGGCACCGGATTCTGGGAAATCTTGTGTTCATGGTTCCGTTCAGCTATCTGATTGGCTGGACGAATATTCTGCTGATTGGCGATGGTATCAATCAGCTGCCGCTTTTTATCCGAATTATTCTCGATATTGTTGGAGTCTGCTTGATTTCCATGGCGATTTCGATCTATCAGCGAGTAAATTTGATGCTTCATCCCTGTGATGATTTTATGCAGATTATCCGCTTCAAATTTTTCAGAGGCAGTGCGACAATTGCTCAGTTAGTCACCTTTTTGCCGCCAATTGTTATCGTGCTTATTTGCTGGATTAAAAGTGGTCATCTTTATGCGATAAATATTGGGACCATATTTGCATTGTTGTTCCAAGGAACGCTGGTTGGTGTTTTTGATAAAATGATTCTTCCTTCACTGAAGCATCAACACTTGGAGAAAAATGCGTAAGGATCGCATCTCTGTTGGATTAAAAAATTCCGCTCAGTTTTCGAATACTGAGCATCCATGCTATACTTGCTGTATCGAATTGAACAGGCGATGACGTTCGCCCTTGCATGCTGCCTTGGCAGCTGATGACGTCTGCCTTGAAACTTCCCTCTTCGGAAGTTTTTTGAGGCAGACGTTTTTTAATAGCGATTGAGGAGGATTTTTCAGTGTATTACATTCTTTTTGCTTTTTTCGGTATTATTGGAGCTTGTTCTCGTTATTCCCTGGAACTTTTAATACCTTTTCACTCTTATCCGGTCGCGACACTAATCATTAATCTGTTTGGCTGTTTCTTATTGGCCTTTGTGACGCGCTTTCTGATCTGGGTACCCGGACTCTCGCAGCGGCTGGTCTCCGCAATCGGCACGGGTTTTGTTGGTTCATTTACTACCTTTTCAACCTTTACACTTGAGAACGCGCAATTATTGAATCGCGGGGCTTATATTGCGGCGGCTAGTTATCTGGTTTTCAGTATTGGCGGGGGACTTGCCGCATGCGCGCTGGGGTACCGTCTCAGCAAAATGCTGCTCATTCATAGAAAAAGGCGGTCGAATCATGCTGATTAATTATTTGATTGTCGCATTTGGTGCAATCTTTGGCGTTTTTGCCCGCGTTTTTTTGACAAAGTGGATCAAAGAGAAATGGAAGGGTTCCTTTCCGCTGGCCACTTTCCTGATTAATCTGTCGGGAGCATTCATCTTGGGCCTTGTCACGGGTACAGGTCTTCCGGATCGTTTAGCCTTACTTGCCGGCACCGGATTTGTCGGTACCTATACGACTTTTTCCACGTGGATGATCGAAGGCTTTGAATTACAGCGCCGCAGGCATCCGATGATTTTCTGGAGCTATCTCGCCGGCACCGCTCTTTTTGGTATTGCCGCTGTTTTCGTCGGTATGAAACTTGGACATGTGCTCCAGTTTATGCGCTAAAGCGGCTGCTTGTCCACACACATGTGAAGCAGTTCGGCATATGCTGCTCAATAGTTATAAAATGTGCCCGTGGAAGAACCATTGGGCACCTCTCTTCTATAAAAAATAAACGATATGTATAACTATTTAAATATAATTATAAAACAATAACCAATATTCATAATGAATGCCGAGCGCTAAAAAAATATAGCGAATGAAATGAGTGAAAAAAACTAAATAATGTAGCAAAAACCCTTAATTATAGGCAATTAATAATGATAATCGTTATTAATTGCCTTTTTAGCTGAGGACAATTATCATTCTCAATTACAAAAAATAATTGAGAACAAATCCTTTTAAACGGCGTAGAATGATGGTAGAATTCTAATGTAGGAATCACTTAGTAAAGAACAGGTGCACCTGTCAATGTTTGTAAAGATGAAAAGGGGTGTTCGGCATGCTTCGTGAAGCCGATTTAAAATGGATGACAGGTCGTGGTCCGTTTATTCAAAGAATGAAAAGTCTCTGGACAAAACATGGTGAGATTATTGCAGCTCTGACGGGCGGCGCATTGACGCTGCTCGGCTATATTGTGAGCCGGGCGGCAAATACAAATTGCTGGTATCTTTATCTTCTGGCTTACCTCATCGGAGGATACTATCAAATCGGTGCGGGCATTCGAGACACGATGGTTAAGAAACAATTAAATGTGGAGCTTTTGATGGGCCTTGCAGCCATTGGCGCGGCGAGTATCGGCCACTGGCTGGAGGGTGCCATCCTCATCTTTATTTTTGCGCTTAGCGGTGCGCTTGAAACGTATTCGATGGCGAAGAGCTCGCATGCGATCTCCTCGCTCATGGATTTACAGCCGGAGACCGCACGGCTGGTTATTAATGGGCGGGAACAAATGGTTTCTGTCGCTCAACTAAAGCCGGGCGATATAATTCAGATTAAGCCTGGGGAAAGAATTCCGGCTGACGGAATCATTGCTGAGGGAGAAACCACTGTTGATGAATCATCAATGACCGGTGAGTCGATACCGGTATTGAAAAGGGTTCGAGACGCAGTGATGGCTGGCACAGTCAATTTGGACGGCAATTTACTTGCAGAAGTTAGTAAAAAAAATGAGGATTCGTTATTCAGCAAGATCATTGAGCTGGTTCAGACGGCTCAAAATGAAAAAGCGCCATCTCAACTCTTCATTGAGCGTTTTGAAAAAAAGTATGTGAATATTGTGATCGCGGTAACGGTGTTTATGTTATT
The DNA here is from genome assembly GCA_047718855.1 of Sporolactobacillus sp. Lineage (GTDB taxonomy): Bacteria > Bacillota > Bacilli > Bacillales > Sporolactobacillaceae > Sporolactobacillus. The sequence goes on from JBDNRY010000005.1 coordinate 47,426, forward strand.
CGCTCCGCATTTCTTGTTTGGTTGGACGTGGAGCGATACGATATACCGGGCGATGGTCATGTTGGTTGTCGCTTCGCCTTGTGCGCTGGTTGCCTCGACCATGCCAGCAGTACTGTCCGCTGTGGCAAATGGCGCCCGAAGAGGGATCTTGATAAAAGGCGGCGTGTATTTGGAACAATTGGCTGGCATTAAAGCGTTGGCCTTTGATAAGACCGGTACATTGACGAGAGGAAAGCCTGAAGTGACAGAGGCACTGAATCTGAGCGGCCTGGCTGATCAGGATTTCTATTCAGCGCTTGCCGCCATCGAGAATAAGGCTTCGCATCCACTTGGAAGGGCAATTATTGCCTATGCGAAAGTCCATTACCCGCAGGCAGATTTTCCGGAGGCTAATCAGGTTAGAATCAAACCCGGATTTGGTGTGACCGGTGAAGTCGGTGGACATTTCTACACGATAGGTAAGGCAGAAATGCTCGACGAGACAGCTGTTCAGGCCTTCTTATCCGCTCATCAGTCCGAATTACCGGAGAATCAGACAATGGTCTATGCGGCATCGGATGACCAGATAGTCGGTGTCTTCGCCTTGAAAGATCAAATTCGGGAATCTGCTGCCAAGGCGATCCAGACGCTGCATCATTATGGGATTGCGACCATTATGCTGACCGGAGACAATGAAAAAACTGCTGCGGCGATTCAGAAAGAAACGGGTGTTCATTCATTTATCGCCAATTGCCTGCCGCAAAATAAAGTCGTTGAAATTAAAAAACTCAGCGAAAAATACGGTGCGGTCGGCATGGTTGGCGATGGTATTAACGATACACCAGCCTTGGCCCAGGCATCTGTTGGTATTGCGATGGGCGGCGGTAATGATGCCGCGCTGGAGACGGCAGATATCATCCTGATGAAAAATGATTTGCAGCGGATCGCTGATTCGGTCCATCTGTCTAAACGGATGAATCGGATTGTAAAAACAAATATCATTTTTGCACTCTCAATGATTGCTTTTCTGATGTGCGTCAATCTTCTTCAGTTTATCTCGATGCCGCTTGGCGTAGTCGGCCATGAGGGAAGTACAATTCTTGTGATTTTGAACGGGCTTCGTATGTTGAGAAGATAAAATAGGCGTATCCATTGAATATTTAAAATCCGTCCTCCGAGTTGATACTCTGGGGGCGGATTGCTGTCGCATAGGCGGGGAAAAAAGGCCGCACTGGGCAGCCTTTTTTTATACGTTAAGAAACATCCATGACCCGCTTGAGGGGCGCGGGACACCGCTTGAATGAAAAAGTATAGAAAATTGAAGAGGAATTAAGTATAAGAAAAACTAAGGCGCAGCCGGCATTCAAAGGACTTGGCTACGCCAAGTTTTTCTAATCTGTTCGATCAGAATGGTCAATTTTCCGTGACTATTGAAAATTCATCTTTTGTAGGACTCATCAAGCGCCTTGAATAAACAGTTATTCGGTGTGATGATGATTGCCAAGTTCATTTTTGCGGCCAGCTTGGCCAGAATAGCTAGGGGTACCTGAGTATTGCCGCTTTCTATCCGTGAGATCTTGCTCCGATTTTCGGAAAGCAGGTGAGCCATGTCCTCCTGATTCAAGAGATGCTGTTTACGCAATTGAATGAAATCATGAGTGAAATTATCGATAATTTTTTCTTCAGGGGAACAGATTGTTGCCTGATGTTTTAGTGAGTCAGAATTTTCATGTAAATATTTTTCCCATATTTTTTTTGCTTTTGGTACTGGCGGTGTTTCTATCTTCCTTTGCTCCATTTGCTTCCTCCTGGCAGGATATATTTGATCGCTGCGTGCGGCCATCCTTGAAAAAGACGATCCGGATTTTGATCAATGCGAACCATTTCTGCCAATGACTTTTCTTTTTTAAGCGCAGCGATTTTTTTGTGGCCCGTGTTTTTTCAGCAAAATGGCTGTCTACTGCAGCAATAATGGAAGACTCATCATCTTTATAGGACATTGGCCGCGGCCTCTTTATAATCATAAGTTTTCTGCGGACAGTTCATTTGCCGTCCCTCTTCACTTGTTCTATTCTCTGACGAAGGATGGTCAAAGGGACACCGAATAAATCGGCCATTCTGTCAGTTTGAATCGGAATTTTCAATTCCTTCCTGATTTTATCTGCCGGTAGAAGCATTTGCATGGCAAATTGATCCGCCTCCCTTTCTTCTTCGCTCTGCTGGAAATCTAGAAATGGATTGGTACAATAGGCACAAATTGGTCTTTTACGATCTTGGTGAAGGAAATAGTGACCCAGAAGATGGGCCAGCATGAAACGCTGTAAGGGATATTCGTGGTAACGAGAGAGATAGATGAAGGTCCCCGATTGATTTTTTTTAATAATACCGAATATATCTGTGAAGCTAAAATCTGCGTGAAATACATTTATTTTTTCTTTGGCCGCAATAACGAAAGGGTTGATAGGGAACCGATGATCATCTGATGTCAATAATGTCTTACTTTTTGGGACTTCCATTTCATCGATCATAAGAATCCTCCTCGGATAAAAAGCTAATGTACGAAACGGAATCGCTAGTCTTTCACATTCTCTTCATCGAAAAACATTCGTGAACTTCTTGAGAAAATTTCTTTTTTTACTGTCCCCATTCTTTTTCTAGGTTCAATTTTATATTGCATCAAGGAAACATATTTGTCAATGGGAAACATAAATACTTACGGGAAAAATCAATTTTGGAAAAATTAACACCACGAAGGTGAAATGACTTTTCAAAAATGCTTGTTAAAAATCGACCAATATTTCTAAAATCTTTTTCTTAGGCTATTACAGGTTCTGAAAAAAATGGGTAAAGTAAGAAGGCGATTAAACGAAATGATCGATGAATGACTGAGAATCGATCAAGGCTCCCATTTTTCTGCATAAATGGATTATTTTACATACAAGCGAACGGAATCAGAGGCTATAATGAGAGATGAAATGGACAAATAAGCATGGAGAGTGGACGTATTGAAGATTGCTGTTTTTGATTCCGGTATCGGCGGACTGACCGTCCTGCATCAAGCGATAAAACGATTACCGGACGAAGATTATATTTTTTACGCAGATACAGCGCATGTTCCTTATGGCGAGAAATCGAAGGAAGAGGTCAGAAGCTATGTTCTTGAGGCGGCCGAATTCATCGCGGCCCAGGGCGTCAAGGCACTCGTTGTTGCCTGCAATACGGCGACCAGTATTGCCATTGAGGATTTGCGCGAAAAATATACTTTTCCTGTGATTGGTATTGAACCTGCCGTGAAGCCGGCTGTACAGGTCAGCAAGAAAAAAAGAAAGAAAGTATTGGTATTGGCAACGGAATTGACACTCAAAGAAGCAAAATTTCATCATCTGGTTGAACAGATTGATAAAGAGGATATCGTTGACAGCTTGCCTTTGCCCCGCTTGGTTCGTTTCGCGGAAGACTTTGAATTCAGCGCGGAAAAGGTGATTCCCTATCTGAAGACAGCGATGGCTGCACTGGATCTGTCAGAATATGGCACGGTCGTTCTCGGTTGCACCCATTTTCCGCTGTTTAAAGACAGCATTGAGAAAATATTTCCTGCTAATACAGACATCATTGATGGGAGTGTCGGAACGTCAAAGAATCTAAAACGAAAATTGGATCAACGCCATCAGATCGGCAGTAATGGCGGAGGACGGATCGTCTTCTATCGTTCCGGTGTTGAAGTCACCGATCCCACACTTTTGACAAAATATAATCATATTTTTAAAAGATTAGATAATTTGTATTGACAGATATTTTATAATTTGTTATAAATAAAGTCACCAACCCTAAGGAGTTTTGACGATGGTCAGAAATCAAGTGTTTCGTAAACTCCAATTAAATAACTTTTATTACTACTTTGGTTTTTTTCGTTAGTGTTTGCATTCGCTGCAACTGGATGCAAACACGTCATCAGATGTATTTGCATCCATGCGGAAAACCGGCAGTAGTATTTTTCAACGCGAAAAATGGCCACATGGATCAGTCAATAGTCCATGTGGTTTTTCATTTCTTCAAAGAATGAATCACCCACGGCTATTGATGCCATGGGTGATTTTTTAATTCAAAAAAGAACGGGAGACGATGGATGATGAAGGATCTTGCAGGTAAGATGAAGAAGGAATTGAGTTTACTCGAACCGTCAGACATTCTGAAATTCGATCAGGAGACTTCCAGGATACCGGGAATTATCAAACTGACCCTTGGGGAACCGGATTTCAATACGCCTGAACATGTAAAGGAGGCAGGCAGGCGCAGTATTTCAGCGGATCGCAGTCATTATGCACCATCCGCTGGGACGCTTGGCCTGCGCCGGGCGATCAGTCAATTTATGGCTGAAAAATACCAGTTGAATTATCTGCCAGAAAGTCAGATTTTGGTAACGGCCGGAGCGACAGAGGCCATCTTTTCCTCACTGACTGCCATCCTGAATCCTGGCGACAAGGTACTGATCCCAACACCTATTTTTCCACTTTATATTCCGATCACGATGTTGAATGGCGCCAAACCTGTTTTTCTTGATACATCGGCCAATGGCTTCGTGCTCTCACCGCAGATGCTCGAGGCGGCTCTGGCGAAACACGGTGAAGCGGTTAAGGCGATCATCTTCAACTTTCCGACCAATCCAACTGGCGTCACTTACCGTCGTCCGGCGCTTGAGGCACTCAGCGAAGTGTTGAAGCAACATGAAATTTTCGTTATTTGCGATGAAATTTACAGTGAACTGACTTATGGCGAACCGCATGTATCGATGGCAGAATATCTTCCTGATCAAACGATTGTGATTAATGGTGCTTCCAAATCGCATGCGATGACCGGCTGGCGAATCGGCTTTCTCTGTGGACGGGCGGATGTTATCCGCGAGATCGGCAAAGTTCATCAATTCGCGATTACTTCGGCAACGACAATCGCTCAGGATGCCGCTGAAGAAGCTTTCAAAAATGGCTTAGATGATGGTGCTGAGATGAAAGTGGAATACGAACGGCGGCGTGATTTTGTTTATCAGCGAATGTGTGCGCTCGGCTTCGACTGTCCGAAACCGGAGGGAACTTTCTATCTATTTGCCGGTATCCCGTCTGACCTGAAACAACATAGTCTCGATTTCTGTTTGGATTTGGCGCGAAAGGCAAAAGTTGCGGTTATCCCCGGTGATTCATTCGGGCCGGGAAGTGAGAGCCATATCCGGATCAGCTATGCGGCGAGTATGGAAAATCTTGAAGAGGCGATGCGACGGATTGGTGAATATGTGGCCCATGAACGGAGTCAGGCAAGCGTTGCTTCTTCGGTGAAATAACAATCAAACGGCTAGAGCCTAAATAAATGGGGGAATAGTGATGAAGATAATAATGTACAGCGTACGTGATGATGAAGAAACCGCAGCCCAGCAATGGGCAGAAGCACATGACATTCAGGTGGATACCAATCGGTTCGAATTGGATGCTGAAACTGTTCGTCTGGCCAAAGGATACGATGGAATTGTGATCCAGCAAAGGGGTAAAATTGATGACGACACAGTTTATAAGACGCTGCATGATTATGGTATCAGGCAGCTCACCTCGCGTACAGCGGGTTACGACATGATCCATCTGGGAAAGGCTTCAGCAAATGGTCTCGCTGTTACGAATGTACCGGCTTACTCGCCAAACTCTGTAGCTGAACTTGCAGTCACTCAGACGATGCGTTTGATCCGCAATCTCCCGCAGTTTGAAGCACGCGAAGCTGAGCAGGATTTTCGCTGGTCCGGGTTGATGGCTCGTGAAATCCGCTCACTAACTGTCGGTGTGATTGGTGCCGGACGGATTGGCGGCACGGTCGCCCACCTATTCAAAGGACTAGGTGCGACAGTCATTGCAAATGATATTGTAGAGAGAGACGATTTGCGTGATGTGCTGACCTATGTGACCAAAGAAGAGCTTCTGCGGAGGGCAGATGTTGTCACACTTCATGTACCGCTTCTCGAATCGACCATTAAATTGATTGATAAAGCAGCCCTAGCGTTAATGAAATCGGACGCTTGCCTGATTAATGCGTCGCGCGGTCCGGTTGTCGATACAGCCGCATTGATCGCTACTCTGAAAAACAAAGGCATTGCCGGTGCCGCGCTCGATACATTGGTCGGGGAGGAAAAATTTTTTAATCTGGACCTGCGCGGCAAGGACATCCCAAGTGAAGACTTAAAAACATTGCGAGCGATGACGAATGTGCTGATTACACCGCATATTGGATTTTACACCAATTTAGCAGTGAAAAATATGGTGGAAATCAGTCTGAATGACGTCTTGTCCATCCTGAATACAGGGACGAGCGAACATCAGGTCAACCGGGAACTTGTTCACAAGGACTGATAGAGAGAGAAAGATGGTTTCCTGAATAAATATAAAAGCATCTGGCAAATAATCCGGATTCAGAAAGAGGCCGCAGCTTGATAACTGCGGTCTCTTTCATGATCGACTGATCAACTGCTCCATTGCTTTTGTTATAATAAAACTAGGATCGTGGAAATCGTCCGAAAAAATTCAATTTCTGAATCTCGTCCGAATCAACGTTTACCTCATACATATCTTTAAAGAAGGAACTCATTATGCGCATTGGATTTTTATCAGATTTGCATACGGATTATAACCATCTCCATCATTTTGAGACGATTATTCCACGGCTCATTAGGCTAAAGCGGTTAGATGTGCTCTGTATCCTTGGGGATACGGCTACCGGAGCGGAAGATTCGCTTGCTTTTTATCAAGCTCTGCAGCGGCGAATGGCCATTCCGCTCCGCATTCTTCCGGGCAATCATGATATTTTTGTTCGTCATGCCGCATGGAAAACAGTAGAGGAGGTACAGCATCAATCGACCGAGGCTTATTTTAAGCTGCTGCATCATCCGACTCTCTCGCTTTACCTAAACCCGATTGTGACACCTCACTGGCTGGTTGTTGGCATCAGCGGCTGGTACGATTACAGCTTCGTTGCCGGCGACCCCGATAAGCTGGCACGACATCTGGTCTCAAAATATATTTGGCCGGATCAGATGATGATTAATCGTCGACAGATTGACGCTGCGCGGGACAGACAATGGGTCGATAATGATCTCGAACGACTGACTGAATTGTTTAGCCGTCCGGAGGCTCAGAATCGAAAGCGGTTGGTAGCGATGCATTTTTTGCCGACAAGACGATTAATTGAACGCAAGCATTATCTTCTGTATCGTCACTTTATTGTCCAATTAGGCAGCACACGTTATCAGCAGTTTTTTGAGACGCATCAGGTGGCTGTCAGTATCAGCGGTCATTCACATATGCCGATTCAATGCGACGCGGGCGGTGTTCACTACGAAAATGTTTCTCTTGGCTATGATTTTCAGTGGGCAGATGCCAGTGATGCGCTCGGTGAGCTTGAACGTATTTTATATGTACTGGAGGATGATTGAATGGTTTTTTTCTTCGAACGCTTGTACTGCGATCTTGCCTTTTTTGCTGCAAAATATCTGCATATAAGAAGGAGAAAGCATTATTGATAGTGCAGAGGAAAACAATTTTTTCAACAGTTTTCCATTGCCTTTCTGCAGCCTAGCTGGATTCATTGAGCGATAATGATCTTTATTGTGTCATATTTGTGAATTCAACGGCACTTCTATAAAAATCGTCCAAAGAATCGTTGACAATGAGAATCATTATCAATAGAATTTAATTAGAGATAAATAATACGTGTTTTATCTATTCGAAGAATCTATCAGTCTTCAATTTTTGAGGAGGAACGTCATGATTGAAAAAGGCGGAAACCAAAAGGGAATTGAACGTCAGACCAGCGAAATATTGCCTCCCCGCAACGGACCTGTTCCCGGTTTGCCGCTGAGTCTCGCACGGGCGGGGAACTGGGTGCGGATTGTTTCTATTTCTGGGAAAGATGAATCGAGGCGTCAGCTCCGAAATTTAGGCTTTGTTGAGAATGAGAAGGTCTATGTTGTTTCGGAGACAGGCGGAAACGTGATTGTCAGTGTAAAAGGTTCCAGAATGGCGATCAGTAAAGTCATGGCTAGACGTGTGATGACTGTCTAACAGATTTGGAGGGTTCAAAGAGTGAAAACACTAAAAGAAGTTCGTCCGGGTGAAACAGTCGTCGTCTCAGGACTCCGTGGCAGTGGGCCCTTGAGACGCCGGATGATGGATATGGGCATTACCCGCGGAACAGCAATTGCTGTACGTAAAATTGCTCCGCTCGGTGATCCAATCGAAGTAACCGTCCGCGGGTATGAACTTTCTATTCGCAAGAATGAAGCGGAAAATATCGAACTCGTTTGAAAAAATCGTCTGGAATGGGCGATGCGGAGGAAGCGAAAAAATGAGAATTGCATTGGCAGGGAATCCGAACTGCGGCAAGACGACATTATTCAATAATCTGACAGGCAGCAGTCAATATGTAGGTAATTGGCCAGGTGTGACGGTTGAAAAAAAAGAAGGAAGACTGAAGGGAAATAAAGCAGTTACGATTACGGATCTTCCGGGTATTTATTCGCTTTCTCCCTATACGCTTGAAGAAATTGTCAGTCGCAATTATTTAATGAATGAATCTCCGGCCGCGATTATTAATCTTGTGGACGGAACTAATCTGGAACGTAATTTGTACCTGACGACTCAAATTTTGGAACTGGGCCTTCCCGTCGTTGTTGCGCTTAATATGATTGATATTGTCAAAAAATCAGGTACAACAATTGATGAAAAAAAACTAAGCCGCAGTCTCGGCTGTCCAGTTATTGCGATTTCCGCTTTGAAGGGAACTGGTGCGGCTGAAATGGTCGAAAAAGCGATTGAGCGACCCCTGGCAGATGGCACATCCACAGCCATCCATCCATATAGTGCCCCGATTGAAAGCGTGCTCGATAAAATAGCTGATCAAATAAAAGACAATGTGGATCCCGAACGTCTCCGTTGGTATGCTGTTAAGCTGTTTGAACGTGATGAACGAGTGCTTGCTGAGCTTGCATTGCCTGAAGATGCACGGACGCGACTCGAAAATCTGACTGCGGCCGCAGAAAAAGATACAGGAGACGATAGCGAGACAATTATCACAAATGAACGATATGACTATATTACAGAACTCGTCGGCAAATGCCAGCATAAGGCAGCACAGACGATGACGACTTCCGATAAAATCGATCGAATTGTCACGAATCGCTTCTTATCCTTGCCAATTTTCGTAGCGATCATTTGGCTCATCTATTATATTTCAGTGACCTCGGTCGGAACATTTGTTACAGATTGGACAAATGACACATTATTTGGCAGTTGGATAACGAACGGTGCCACGCAGTTTCTCACTGATATAGGTACGGCTAAGTGGCTGGTTAGTCTGATTGTTAATGGCATTATCGGAGGCGTCGGGACGGTACTCGGTTTCATACCGCAGATGATGATCCTGTTTTTCTTCCTGGCTATTCTGGAGGATTCCGGTTATATGGCGCGTGTCGCTTTTATTATGGATCGGCTGTTCCGCCGATTCGGTCTTTCCGGCAAGTCATTTATTCCGATTCTTATCAGTTCCGGATGCGGCGTTCCGGGAATCATGGCGACGCGAACGATTGAGAATGAAAAGGATCGGCGCATGACGATTATGCTGACCACATTCATTCCTTGCGGCGCAAAACTGACGATCATCACGATGATGGTTCTGACTTTCTTCCCGGGCTCAACCTGGATCGCTCCGGCGATGTATTTGCTTGGCATCGCGATGATTGCCATGTCCGGCATTATTTTGAAAAAAACGCGGCTTTTTGCCGGTGATCCGGCACCTTTCGTAATGGAATTGCCTGCCTATCATCTGCCTTCTTTGAAGGGCGTTTTAATCCATATGTGGGAACGCAGCAAACATTTTATTATCAAAGCGGGTACGATTATTTTTCTGGCCTGCAGCCTGATTTGGTTTTTGTCGACTTTCAATTGGCGGATGCAGATGGTCGATGTCGACCACAGCATGCTTGCCGTCCTTGGTCACCTGATCAGTTGGTTCTTCGCGCCGCTCGGTTTCGGTACCTGGAAGGGTGCGGTTGCGTCAATTAGTGCACTCGTGGCGAAAGAAAACGCAATTGGCACGCTGGCTGTTCTGAATGGTGTGGCGGATAGTGGGAATACGCATGCACTGGTTACCGGCATCGGTTCGATGTTCACCTCAGTTGGCGCATTCTCTTTCATGCTGTTCAATTTGTTCAACCCGCCGTGTATCGTTGCAATGAGCACAACAGCCCGCGAAATGAATTCTGCGAAGTGGACAATGATCGCGATTGGCTATCAGATGGCTCTAGGCTATGGCATCGCCTTTGTTTTCAATCAACTTGGGAGTGTTATTTTCATGGGAGCAAGCTTTGGCGTGGGGCCGATCCTTGCCGTTCTTTTGCTGGCAGTCGTTGTCTTCCTGCTCGTTCGTCCAGCTTACGGCAGCCGGGCCAGGGTCCGTCAGGCTAATCTGGATGCCTAATTAGAAATTGATCAGATGTGATTTTTAGAGTGTAGAAAATTTTTCTCGGGAGGAATGGCGATGAATTTACCGACGGTGCTTGTATTGCTCGGCCTGCTTGCCTTGTACGGGCTGGCTGTCCGATCCATCTGTAAGCAAGGCCCATGTGCAGACTGCGGCGTCCGTGGCATCTGTCCGGTGCATACGCTGGGCAAGGATAAAATCAAGCGTCCGAATGCTGCCGCACTGGCTCAGGCGCGGCGGCTCGCGGCGGGTTCGGATCAGCCGCCATTAATTGTCTCGGTGAAAGAGAAATAAGGTACGAAATTAAAATTCCAAAGAAAGGGCGGCTTGAAAACATGTCAACTCTTGTGATTGTTGTTCTGCTCGTCTTATTCGTGGCTTTTGCGGTGCGCAGTGCGTTAAAAAAATTTAATTCCGGATGCTGCAGTGATCGCGATACAGAAAAAATAAAACGGGTGAGGGTGCCCGACAAAGACCTTCGTCATTATCCTATTCAAAAAACGATCCGGATTGACGGCATGCATTGCAAAAACTGCACCGTCCGTGTTCAGAATGCCCTGAATCAACTTGATGGCGCCTTTGCAAAAGTGGATTTGAATAAGGAAGAGGCAAAGGTCTATTTGAAAGAAAATGCCCCGGATCGTGTTTTACGTTCGACCATTTTAAAAGCCGGCTACACGGCTTTGTCGATTACAGGCCAAGGAAACACGGGAATCAATTAAAAGATTATTAAACGGCTACATAAAAAATAAAGCTGAAAATCATAAAGATATTAACTAAATAAATAATATTTATTGTTTTACTTTAAAATATTAATTTATTATGTTTGCTTGGAAAGCAGGAGTTTAATTTATAAAGGGAAGATGCTTGGCAGTCAATCCGATCAAAATTTACAATTTGTTGTTGCACAGGTAGTTGATTTCAAAATCTGCTTTCCCTTAGGCTGCATAGTGCCCTTCCAACTGGTCAAACTATTTTTAATACGAAGAGGATGGAGGGGTTTGGATGAAGGTTGGCGATTATCTCTTGAATTGTTTGAAAGAGGTTGGCATTACGGAAATCTTTGGTGTTCCCGGAGATTATAATTTCTCCTTGATTGATTTATTGGAAAAGGATCAATCGCTTCGCTTTATTCCTTGCCGCAATGAGCTGAATGCAGGCTATGCGGCAGACGGTTATGCGCGAATGAAAGGCTTTGGCGCACTGATTACTACTTTTGGTGTCGGGGAATTGAGTGCCTGCAATGCGATAGCGGGCGCTTTCAGTGAATCAGTGCCGCTGATCCACCTTGTGGGTGCACCGAAGATGATGGCACAAAGACTGCATAAGAAGATGCACCATACACTACTGGACGGTAATTTTGACACGTTTCGAAAAATGGTTGAACCGATTACCGCTTATGCGGCTAGGGTAACCCCGGAAAATGCTGCCTTGGAAATTCCAAACGCCATTCAAAAGGCAGCGGAAACCAGGAAACCCGTCTATCTGACGATTCCGATTGATGTGGTGACGCAGGAAATGGAGCCGCGAAGTGAGAAAATGATCGCGTGGCAGACGAATGAACATTCACTCAAGGAAGCGTTGAAGGAGATCGTTGCCCGGCTGCACCGGGCCAAGTCGCCAGTACTGATTTCCGAAGTCTTTGTGGCCAGATATGGACTGAAAGAGAAAGTAGAACAGATTGCAGCAGAAATGAACATCCCGGTTGTGACCATGATGATGGGGAAGGGCTCATTCGATGAATCACTCCCCGAGTTCAAAGGCTTCTACTGCGGGAAGCTCGGCAGTGACGCGGTTGGGCAGCTCGTCGAATCGGCGGATTGTGTGATTGCCTTCGGGGCCATTTGGGATGATTATAATACCGGCCTCTTTACGGCAGCGATTAATCCGCTGAGTGTGATTAACCTCTTGCCAGACGCTGTGCAGATCGGGCGAACCGTCTATCCGGCTATCCGCATTCAGGATATCCTGAATGTCTTCCCTTCTTCGGAATGGAAGGCCTCCGATCCCTTGGCGGCGATTCCTTTTCCTTTTGAACAGGAAAATTCGAAGGCGCCAGCAGCGGATTCCGAGCTGAGTGCAGCCAGTTACTATCCTCTCTTTCAGACGTTGATTCAGGAAAAGGATATCGTCGTCGCCGAGTCGGGAACGTTCGCCTGGGGGATGGCGCAGGTTCGGTTGAAAAGGAATACCACGTTTATTGCTCAGGGAGGCTGGGGCTGCATCGGCTATGCGCTTCCCGCCGCATTGGGTGCTTGTATTGCCGCGCCGGATCGGCGGGTACTGCTATTCACTGGCGACGGATCGATGCAGCTCAATGTCCAGGAATTAAGCACCTTTCTCGAAAATGGTTGTCGACCGATCATTTTCGTCTTGAATAATCAGGGGTATACGATTGAGAAATATCTCAATAATCGCTCAAATGCTGCCTATAACCGGATACCGCTATGGAATTATCAGCAATTGCCAAAAGTTTTCAATCATGAGGCGTTTACAGTGCAGGTACATACTCAGGATGAACTGGTTCAGGCGATACAGCAGGCGGTCAATCAGCAGCAGAAGAAATTGTGCTTGATCGAAATGATGGCCGATCCAATGGATGCACCCGAAATCATTCACCGAATGCACCAGGTTGTTCAAGAAATGGAGCAAGATAAACGGGGCATTCTTTCGCGGCTCGGATTATAATTCACAAAAATAAGGGGATAAATGGCTGGTTCAATTCAGTCATCTATCCCCTTTTCTTATGGAGTCATCCAAAAATAAAAAGGAGAATTTGCATGAGAAATATGGCTTTCCCTGATACAATAAAACGATAAGCGTTGGGCTGAACCCCACAGACTAGGAGGCATATCATGAAATTCAAAGAGGCAATGGCCTTAATCGGGCTTGCCGGGCTCTGGGGTGCATCTTTTATTTTTATTCGAATTGCTTCGCCTGTATTCGGCCCTCTCCTTACCATTCAAGGAAGAGTGACCATTGCAGCGATTGCGTTATTCATCTATTTGGCTGCAACTGGGCAATTTGCGACCTTTCAACAGAGATGGAAGCAATATTTAATTATTGGTGCACTGAATGCGGCCTTGCCGTTTACATGCATAGCCATTGCCGAACTCTACTTACCTGCCTCTATGTCGTCCATACTCAATTCTCTGACGCCTTTATTTACCGCTCTAGTCGTCTGGAGCTGGATGAAAGAGAGACTCAGCGTGCGAAAATGGTTCGGCCTTTTTGTCGGTGTTGTCGGCGTCGGTATTCTGGTAGGTTGGAGTGTACTGCCTTTAAATAGGGAAACAGTGATGGCGATCATCTTTTCAGTTTTATCGACCCTTTCTTATAGTTTTGCAGGTGTCTATGCAAAAAAGGCATTTGCGGGTGTTTCGCCGTTGTCACTGGCAACTGGGCAGCAAGCCGGAGCATCGATCTTATTAATTCCTTTTACATTGGCGAATTTGCCTGCCTCAGCAACGGACTTCTCAATGCTGGCTGTTTTATCCGTTGTTGGACTTGCACTATTTTGTACAAGCTTTGCCTATCTTTTATATTTTTATCTCATTGAGAGCGTTGGTCCAACAAAAACATTGAGTGTCACCTTTCTCATCCCGATATTCGGTATTCTTTGGAGCGTGATTTTTCTGGGTGAAAGGCTGGCTATCGGAACGTTTATTGGCCTTATCATCATTTTAGGGGGCGTGTATTTAATTTCGGATATACGTATGGAGGTATGGCTGCCATTCCGCAATAAAATGAAATCTTAAATCAAAAAAGCAGGCCAAATAGGGTCTGCTTTTTTGATGAAAACGATTAATCCATTAAAATATTCTAGTAAATATTGCCAATTTATCAGCCCGGTCTCTCCGCCTTTAGTTGGGTTATTGTAACAATTCGATGACACGGTCTGTTCGAATCTATTGAATCACCAGAGAGCATTTGACCCAGAGGCAGCAATTGATAAACCGCTTCCCCATTTCTGTATCAATCTCTTCATTTGTCATCTCTGTCATCTGAGACCTTTCTCAAGACCTATTAAATGGTCGGTCATTTATTAGTGAGTTAGGTCATTTGGCATGGACAGCTCCGATTGACGGATCGCCGTTCAACCGATATTCTAGGGAAACGATCAGTTCAGGACAATTGATAGCGTGATGAAATGAGTGGGTGTCTCCAATTGATTGTAAGTTTCTAAGTCTTGAACACTATGAGGTATTCTGCGCTCATCCGCTGAAGCAACACCTTTCTTATCATTTATCAAAGGGGAGATCAACGAATGAAAGTCAACAGAATGGTCAAAAAAATGGCTGTGCCATTGGTCGTGGCCGGATTATTGCTAGGAGGGGTCCAGCATGTATCGGCGAGTCCGAAATCGAATTTCGAGGGTGAAAACTATGGCATTTCTCATTTGACTCGCAGTGAGATGAATAAAATAGCGGATCAGCAAGAAGACGAGCGTTTCCAGGTACCGGATTTTGACGAGTCATCGATTGAGAATCTCCCCTCCGCACAGGTAAAGGATGATTCTGGAAAAATGGTTGATCTGGATGTCTGGGACAGCTGGCCGCTGCAGAATGCGGATGGTACGGCGGCTGATTATCAGGGTTATCATATTGTCTTTGCCTTGGCAGGCAAGCCGAATAACGGAAGTGATACATTCATCTACATGTTCTATCAAAAGATTGGTGATACATCCATCGACAGTTGGAAAAATGCTGGACGAGTCTTTGATCCAGATGCTCATTTGAAAACAAATGATCCGATTTTGAAACAGCAATCTGAAGAATGGTCAGGTTCAGCAACTTTAACCTCTGATGGAAAGATGCGCCTTTTCTATACGGATCGGCAGCCATGGGATCCAGATAAGCAGCTATACGGAAAACAAACTTTAACGACTGCGCAGGTCAATGTCAGTCAGCCGGATCCGGATTCTCTCAAAATAGATGGGACAGAAGATTTAAAGTCTATTTTTGATGGAGATGGAAAGTACTATCAAACGATCAAGCAGGGGATCGAAAATAATCAGGATAATCATACGCTGCGCGATCCGCATTACGTCGAGGACAGGGGACATAAATATCTGGTTTTCGAAGCGAACACTGGGGCAAAGGACGGTTATCAAGGAGAGGATCAGTTGAACAACCGGGCCTATTATGGCGGCAATTATCGCTTTTTCCAAAAGGAACGGAAGGCGCTCTTGAATAGCCCGAAAAAGAACCTAGCAACACTCGCGAATGGTGCGCTTGGAATTATTGAACTGAATAACAATTATACGCTGAAAAAAGTGATGAAACCATTAATAGCCGCAAATACGGTAACGGATGAGATTGAACGAGCAAATATCTTTAAGGTGAACGGGAAATGGTATTTGTTCACCGATTCCCGAGGTGCAAAAATGACCATTGATGGGATTGGCGATAAGGACGTTTATATGCTTGGGTTTGTCTCGAATTCACTGACCGGTCCTTACCATCCGCTGAACGGCAGCGGGCTGGTACTGAATATGGACCTTGATCCGAATGACTTGACCTGGACCTACTCCCATTTTGCCATTCCACAGAAAAAGGGGAATGACGTGGTCATTACAAGCTATATGACGAATAGAGGTCAGTTCACTGACCATCAGTCAACCTTCGCTCCAAGTTTCCTTGTCAAGCTGAGGGGCATCCATACATCGGTTGTGCCGGACAGTACGCTCGAGCAAGGCCAGTTAACGATTGATGACTGAGGATGAATTGGATAGAATAAAGAGATACCGGAGCTAAGTATTCCGGTATCTTTTTTTGGAAAGATTGAGAGTAATGAGGAGGATGCAGGAGGGCGTGATGCAAATGCATAAGAATAAAAAGAGATGGTTCTTCGGCCTGGGAGCAGTTGCAATTATTCTCTTGCTGAGTTTTATTAGTTTCAGAATTCAACATCCTTCTGGAGAGAAACATGAACCCGTCAAACAGAAGGCATCCTACCGCGCGTCATATCACTTTACGGTTCCCGATCACTGGATGAACGATCCGCAGCGTCCGATTTATTTTGAGGGATCGTATCATTTTTTCTATCTCTATAATAAGGATTATCCGAAGGGCAACGGCACCGAATGGCGGCAT
This sequence comes from Sporolactobacillus sp., assembly GCA_047718855.1. Classification (GTDB taxonomy): domain Bacteria; phylum Bacillota; class Bacilli; order Bacillales; family Sporolactobacillaceae; genus Sporolactobacillus. Next base: position 64,006 of record JBDNRY010000005.1, read on the forward strand.
GCCACTTCAAAAGATTTGTTCCACTGGCGGGATCAGGGGGTGGCGATTCCAAAGTATACGAATAAAAACAGTGATCCCTGGTCGGGTTCCGTCGTTCGTGATACAAAAAACACGGCTGGTCTAGGCAAGAACACACTGATCGCCGTTCTGACGCAGCAGCCGAAGGAGCAAAACCAGCAGCAATATCTCTGGTACAGCAAAAATCAAGGCAAGTCATTTAAACCCTACGGCGAAGCACCTGTTCTGCCTAACCCCGGCACAAAGGATTTCAGGGATCCTAAGGTCATCTGGGACAATGTCCGCGGAAAGTGGGTGATGGTGCTGGCGGAAGGGGCAAAAATCGGTTTTTACGAATCGGCTGATCTGAAAAGCTGGCACTATATGAGCGGCTTTGAAACCACGGGCATTGGCACGTTGGAATGCCCTGATCTTTATCCGATGCGTGCGGATGACGGAACGGTCAAATGGGTTCTTGGTGCCAGTGCGAATGGCAAGGCTTCCGGTCTGCCGAATACGTATGCTTACTGGACAGGATCGTTTGACGGCACAGCTTTCCATGCCGATAAAATGGAGCCGCAATGGCTCGATCACGGATTCGACTGGTATGCTGCAGTTACTTTTGAAGATGGCAAGGCAGCAGACAAACTGAGGCATCGTTATGCCATGGCCTGGATGAATAATTGGGATTATCCGAATCAGACGCCGACGATGAAAGACGGATTTAATGGACTGGAATCCGTCGTGCGACAGATTCGCCTGGCGAAGCGTGCTGGGGGCTATACCCTTCTTTCCAGGCCAGCGGCTTCGCTGGAAAAGAAGATGCATGCCGCTAAGAAGATTGATCGGATCGACTTGTCCGGTAAAAAGACCTTGGCCTTTAAAGGGACAGCCTATCAGCTCGATCTTGATCTGACCTGGGGGAAGGCCCAGAATGTCGGTTTGCAGCTTCGTGAATCAAAGAATCAAAAGCGGCATATCGACGTCGGTGTTTTTGCCAAGGGGCATTATCTTTATGTGAATCGAAAGGCCACCGGGCAACCGGATTTGAGTGGAAAATATCTGGAGAATCAGGTGCCGCTCCCTGAGAAGCAGAAGAAAATCCATTTGAAGATTCTGGTTGACGCGACAAGCATCGAAGTCTTTACTGGCAATGGAGAAACAGTGATTTCTGATCAGGTTTTCCCGCACGTATCGGATAACCAAATCAGTCTATATGCTGAGGGCGGAACGGCACAGTTCAATGCTATTAATATCCGGACAATTGAACAGTAATAATAAAAAAATCGGGCGTGTGCTCCGATTTTTTTATTTACCCGCAGCAGAAGCGGGTTGCGCTTTTTTCTTCAACAGTCCCATCATGCCGGAGGAGATGAAAGCAATGCAGGCAATCAAGATCCACGTACGGGAAATAGAGAAGGATTCGATGATATTGCCTGCGATAACTGGCCCGATGGTGTAGCCGGCACCGGTAATGATTGGCAGAATTGAGCTGACGCGACCGCGATGCGAAGCTGGCGTGTAATTGGCAATGAAGGTCGAGGAATTGATTGAGATCAGGATCTCGCCGATAGTCATAATGAAAATGCCCAGATAAAAAAGCGGCAGAAAATGGACGAAGCCAAATAAGCCGAAAGATAATGCATAGCAGATACCGCCGGCGCTGATCACAGCAATCGGCTGATGGTGCTGCGTCAGTTTGGACAGGATTGGCGTCATGATGAGGACGGTCAGGCCGTTGAAGCTGGCCAGCAAGCCATAAAACGCAGCACCATTACTGTGAAAGAGCTCGATCATTTGCAGCGGCAGTGTGAAAACCCATTGACTATAGACAAACTCGTAGCAAAATAGGATCAAGGCAAAGTAGAGCAGAATACGCCGGTGGAAAAGCAGGCGGAAAACGGATCCTTCGACTTTTTTCTCCATCGTCCGATCTTCACCAATTACCGTTTGCTCAGCCTGTCCTTTTGTCTCGGGGATAAACCGAGCAATGAGCAGCATCGAGAGGAGAGTTGTCAGACCGTCACCGATAAACACAAGCGGGAGGGCATCTTTGAAAAAAAGGCCACCGATAATCGGCCCGATCGCAAGTCCGAGATTCCAGCCCATATAGGTCAGCGAATAGGAGGCTTTGCGGTTTTCCGGTGTGGTGATGTCAGCAATCAAGGCATCAAAAGCAGGTTGGCCCATTGAAAAAAGAACAGAGGAAGCCATCAGGACGTAAACCATATTCATGGTCGGGTTCATGAATCCGCAGATAATTGTTGCTAATGCTCCAGTCCCTTGTGAAAATAGCAGGATTTTACGCCGGCCAATCGTATCCACCAGCTTGCCACCGATGATCATGCCGGGTGCGAAGAGTACGCTTAACATTGTGATATAAAAACCGGCTTCACCGCTCGCCAGACCAATTTTACGGGTCAATATTAGAACCAGCAGAGGTTGAACAAAGCTGCCGATATTGGTAATAATGTGGGCAATAAAAAGGACATAGATCTCCCGAGGCAATCCTCGGTAAGTATTGAATAAAGAATTGAACGGCGACATTATTTCTCCTTAATGGGACATCAGACATACGGTTTATTATAGCAACAAATTGTATGAGGGGCTATTTAAGATCGAACGATTTGCTGCACTGATTTTTTCAAATCCAATCGCTCACGGACGAGTTCCTCAAGACAATCGATAAAATGGCTATGAGCGTTGACAGCCGGAATATAGCTGAATACCTCGCCTCCTGCCTGATGAAAGGCTTCGGCATTCTCAATGGCTAATTCATGAAGCGTTTCCAGACAATCAGACGTGAACGCTGGAGCGGCAACGGCCAGATGACGAACGCCTTGCCGAGCGAGTGAGCGGACGGTATCAATGGTCGCCGGGGCAAGCCATTCTTCGTTGCCAAATTTGGATTGAAAACTTTGCGTGATTTCAATGTCAGGCAAAGCTTTTTGCAGCGCTTCGGTTGTCTTTCGGCAGTTTTCCGGATAATCATCGCCGGTTTGTGCATAACGCAGAGGAATGCCGTGATAGCTCAGAAGCAGCTGCTCGGGGTTGCTGCTATGCTTCAGATGATCCTTTATCCGGCCGAGCAGGGCTTTGATATAGAGCGGATGATCCGAATAGTCACGGATGAACGTCAGTTCAGGGATATCGCGCCAATCGGCGAGTACGCGGGTGACGCTGTCCCAGATTGAGGCAACAGTCGTTGAAGAATACTGCGGATAGAGCGGGAGGATGATGATTCGGCGCACGCCCCATTGATGCAGCCGTTCGAGCTCGGAACGAACAGAAGGCGATCCATAGCTCATCGCAAAAGCGACCCGGATGTTATCCGCGGCCAGACGTTCCTGGAGGGCGGCCTGCTGTGCCTGACAGTTCACGAGTAAAGGCGAACCTTCCGGAGTCCAGATTGTCTGATACAGCGCGGCGGATTTTTTGGGGCGGACGCGCAGAATAATCCCATGCAGAATCGGCAGCCATTTCCAGCGCGGCAGATCGATAACACGGGGATCCGCTAAAAACTCAGCAAGATAACGTCGCACCGCAGCGGTTGTCGGTTCATCCGGCGTTCCCAGATTGACAAGTAATGCAGCCGTTTTCTCCATAAGATTCGTACCCCCATTTGCCATAAGATAACCTAAGTTTACCAAAAGAAGAAAAATTGTCAGTGTAGAAACGCACATGTCTCAGAAAATTGATTAAACATTTTCGACACGGGCGTTTAAACCTCATTCAATAGTCAAATTAAAATCAAGACAAGCTTCTGATGCACGATCTTTATTTGCTAACGCCTTCAATCCGGATAATAGATCAAATCAAAGAAAGCTGCTTCGGTATTGGCCGTATTCTGGTAGATATGCGCAGCGTTCGAGGTGAAATGCAGCGCATCGCCAGTCTGCAGATGATAGGAGTGATCGAGAATGGACAGATCCATTTCACCGGCGGACATCAATAAATATTCTTCACCGGCATGAGCTTCTGCATGGTGGACACTATTTGGTTTGAGATGAACGAGATAGATTTCAAACTTTTTTTCGGGATGGAAGGAAAAAAGTGAATAAACCAAATAGCGATTTTGATCATCAACAGCTGGGTTAAGCCGCTGAATCTCCACCTTCTGAATCTCTGTGTCTTCCTTTTTCATAAAGGAAGAGAAGGAAATCTGCAGACCGGTGGCAATCTTCCACAGGGTGCTGATCGTTGGGTTGGACTTTTCCTTTTCAATTTGTGAGAGCATCGATTTACTCACACCGGTTCGTTCGGCTGTCTGATCAAAGCTCAGGTTCTTCTGCAAACGGATTTTCTTCAGATTACTGGCAATCACATGCTGCAGTTCATCCATTGATTTTTCTCCAATCTGGATTGACAAATTCAATTGCTGTATTATATAACATACATATATGCATTATAACATACATAGAAAAGAGGGAAAAGCGATGGCTCAAGATGGACGAAGGAAAACGATTCAAGCAGCAATAACTGAGGCAACGCCCCTAGCGCTGGCTGTGGCAACCTATGGCTTATCCTATGGTGTGCTGGCAGGGCAGGCGGGATTTAATCTGCCGGAAACGTTGGGGATGTCGCTTTTGGTATTTTCAGGGACGGTTCAGATGGTTACTGTCGCAATGGTAATGACCGGGGCGGGTATGACGAGCATTCTTGTGACGTCGCTCCTGCTCAATTTGCGCAACCTGCTTTATGGTGCTGCGCTTTCTGATGGACTCGGCGTGCAAAGGAAATGGCACTATCTGCTGGCACCGGGTATTTCAGATGAACCGTTCGTCCTTGGCATCTCCTATTTTAAAAGGAATGGGCCAAGCCCGCTGTATTATGGCATCATCACCGTCATGTTTTATACGGCCTGGGTGCTGGCCTCGCTTGCTGGTGCGCTTGCCGGGAATCAGATTGATCCGCAGAAATGGGGACTCGATCTGGCATTTCCCGTCACTTTTATTGCGCTGCTGATGCCCAGTCTGAAAGGACGTCCGGCAATTTCGACGGCACTCGCGGCGTTGGTCATCGCCCTGGGTCTTGAACTCTCGTTTCCAGGCAACAATTTTACGATTATCCTTACAGGGATAACTGCGCCATTTGTTGGACTTTTCCTTGCGAAGAGGGTGCAGCATGCTTAAAAATTGGATCCTAATTGGTGTGCTTGCCGCTGCAACTTATCTGTCGCGGTTAGCCGGTCTCGAATTCATGGCGGGTCGCGAGATGGGACCGACATTGAAACGCTATTTCACTTATGTTCCAATAGCGATTATTGCCGCCCTACTTGTTAAACAAATCTTTGTTCCGGTGCACGGCGAACTTTCGGTCTCTTTTCCTGTTCTGATTGCCTGCTTTTTTACAGCAATTTCCATGCGTGTGATAAAAGTATTTCTGCCATCAATTATTATCGGTATTGTGCTTGGTCTTGCTGCTCGTTATCTCTTTCTGGCATGAGAGTCCGTTTAATTAAACGTTTATTTAAGAAAAAGTCGCGAACAGTGCAGGCTCTGTGCGAGATTTTCGCGAACATTGGGTTTAATCAATCGTTTATTTAACAGCTGCATAGATAAAGTGAGTGACTTAGTCAGAATAAGTGGGGCTGCTCGATGGCAGAAAAATGATTCATGGCTAAAATGATTTTTCATCTAGAGAGTTGTTGTTTTGTAAAAGTGCAGATCAGTTCATCTCGATCATCGGCACTTAAATTATCAATCGATTGCCAGTGATGAACAGCTGCGTCCTGAGCCAGGTCAAGGTGAAACCAGACCAATTTCTGGCCCTGACTGCAGAGACATTGAGTCCCGTCCTCATTGTTCTTCAGTATAAATTGGGCGTCGATGCCCAATTTTTGATTCCACTTCAGAAGCGAGTAGCGGCGGCAGGTCAGTGCGGCAAACGGGATTAACGGTTTAATTTTTGTACGGAATTGGTCGTATAATTCTGCTGCTAACGCTTGTCTGTCTGCAGTCAGGAGCGGGCATAAATGCGAATAATCTCCGTCTTTTCGCTTTTTTCCGAAGACCGGAATACCGGCATTGTCAATTTGTCGCATCCATAATGTTTTTGCCTTTTGTAAATTTGGCGATGAATGCCCCACTCCCCATCCAATCAGCAGCCAAGGATGCAGCTTTAGTTCATCCGTACTGATCAACGATTCACTGGGATCTAATTTCCCCGCATTAACCAGATCCTCAAAGTCAGAGACTGCTTTACCGGATTTTGTTGCCCTTAATTGAAAAAGATTGTAGATGTGCAGCCTGCCCGACGGCTGATGATCGTAAAATTGATCGACAAGCTCTGCAAGATGTTTTAAGGTCAGATCGGGCTCGATCATGCCCATTGCCGCACCATATTTTTCCAGATGGTTTTCCAGTGCTGGTTGGCTTGCCGATCCGGGATTGAGCATCAATACGGCTCCGAGTGATCGGGCGCTGCTTCCCCATTGAATATAGGCTGACGTTCGGAAGGATCGACCGAAGCGATAGGCAAATCGCCCGTAGATTTGTGCAATACTCATTCTCTTTTCACCCTCAATGATCTTCTCTATCCATTTTAATCTATGCCTGATAAAATGGATATTAATAGGGCTTGGAGGCTAAGATCTGCCGGTATTTCAGCGGGGATAAATATGGCCTTCAGTCTGGTTCAGCGATTTGCGGGGAATGAGGTGGCCAGACAAACGGCACGGAAAATGGAATATGATATAAAAATATAATAGTTGCCGTTTACGGATTGTTCAAAGTATGAATCACCTGGAATCCAATTTGCTGTGGTACGATAAGGAAGCAAGCAGAAAAACAGAAAGTGGGGCTGTGAATGGAGAATGAATTGATCGAACGTGTGCTTCCGGTTCAAGGAGCCTATAATTTTCGTGATATGGGTGGCTTGAAGACGAAAGATGGCCGAAAAGTGAAGAAGGGACTGCTCTACCGATCAGCTGACCTAACTGATCTGACTAATGAAGATATTAACTTTTTACAGAATTTGGATATCCATTTAATCTTTGATTATCGTGATAAGGCGGAAGCCGTTCAGAGGCCCGATCCACAGATTGCAAGAGAACGCCATGAACGAATTGCCGTAAATGGTGATGATAAAACGACTGCTCGTGCGGAATGGGATCCGGATACTTTTTATCATAATTTTTCGATGGCGACTTTTACGCAGGTCTATGCACAAATGCCGATTCAGAATGCTTCTTACCATCAATTGATGATGCATCTGTCGCACCCGGAACAGAACCTGCCGCTGCTGCATCATTGCGCAGGCGGACGGGATCGAACGGGCGTCGGGGCGATGCTGATCCTGATGACGCTCGATGTCTCTTTTGACACGATCATGGAGGATTATCTGCTTTCCAACCGGATGCTGAAAAAATTCCATCAGGCGATGTTTCAGGAAGCAGGGCAGTTCTTGAACGGGCAGGCTCTCAAAAAATTTGAACATGATTTTCTCGTTCAAGAGCCCTATCTGAATGCCGCAGCGCTTTCGATCGAAGAACATTATGGCAGCTTTGATCATTATTTGGAACGTGAATTCGGTATTAATGAAGCGATCCGGGAAAAAATTATGGATTTTTGTCTTGAATGAATTCTTCCTCAGGGGACATCCCGGAGGATTATTTTTTTGCCTAAAATTTGATATTAACGAAAAAATAGCTTGAGGAAGAGGTAAAAAATGCAGAAAAGAATCGTATTCTCTCAAAATCTGGGAGCAAAAAATAAAAAACAGGCGGAACAGAATGCAGAAGCTGCCGGATGGTTTCTTTCGAAAAAAGAGTCCGCATTAATAAGCGCGGCGGAGAAGCAAACCCATTAAGGATGTACGTCGATCTCAAAAAATACGCTCTTTGAAAGATGCGACGGCACTATTTTTCTTTTCTGCCTTCTGTCTTTTTAAATGACTTCAGATTTTCTTCCATAAGCTGGGCAATGGCGCATGAATTCTCATCGCCCAACGCTCGCAAGTGATCAATCACTCGCTTTTTCCGTTCTTCCGGATGATTCTGGCTGAGTTTCTGCTTCGCTTCGATGCGATTGATTTTGAATCGGACACCGGCAATACCCTTGAACATTTTCTGAATAAAGTCGGAATCAACGTGATTCATCTGATAGTTATTCTCACCGTCTTCGAATTTTCGGACCAAACCGTCTAGGCTGTCGCGCAGCTCTTCGGGATCATCAATAATCTCCGCTTGACAATAGAGATGAACAGCAACATAATTCCAGGTCGGTACAGCCATTTTTGTCTCATACCAGGTCGGTGAAATGTAGCAATGCGGCCCTTGAAAAACAATCAGCGATTCCTGTTGCGCGAGATCGTTCCATTGATCGTTCGGACGGGCAAAATGTCCAATCAACAATTCTTTTTTTCGATCCAGGACAAGCGGGAGATGAGTGGCACAAGCCTTTCCCGTATGCTGCGAAAAAATCGTCGCAAAAGGAAATCGATCGATGAGATTGAAAATTCTGTTTTTATCAGTTAGTTTAAAAGATTCGGGCGTATACAATTGCACACCAGCTTTCATCCGATTTTGGGGCATTAGCTCAGAAGCTATTTTTCCAACTATATCATGCCGAGGCAAAGTTTTCGAGTAAAATAATAATCAGTGCGTAAAGAAGATATATTGAAAAAGGTAGAACCGATGTTCCATTGTCACCGCGGTTAAGTGAAAATGAAAAAGCGCCACTCATGGAATGGCGCTTCTTCACACTCTAGCATTGAAACCGATAACTCTCACTTCATAGAAACAGCTGCAGCTAAGAGTTCCATCGGATCGGAAGTACTGGATAATTGGTAAATGGTTCTGCTTTCTTGCCATATAACAAAGTTCTGACGACTGTCGCTGTGTACCTGAATCATGCCATATTGATGCGGAACGGGAAGTGAATGCGTCTGCAGGAATGAGACGACGTTCTTTGCCAGCACCACGCCTTTTGGCGCGTCTGTCGTGGCAGATAAGGACATAAGCGTCCAACGTCCCTCGTTCCAGGACACTCCTGCTGTTCCGGCTCCTGCATCTTGATATCCTGTAATCTTATAACCTAAGTTTACGGATTGGCCGTCTGTCTTGCCATATTTATGAAAAGTAATTTGATTTGCCGCGTCTGAAGGATTCGAATAGCCGCTGACTGTGAGTGTGATTAAGGTTACTGAATTTTTCAGCGAAGGATCATTAACTTTGACCGGATGATTGGTTTGCTTGAAGATTACCCTGTAACCGGAAGAAAGTCTTTGTGTCGTCGCTGAGATATATTTACCGCTCGCTGCCGTCAGGTTTTGCGGGAGAGGGGTGTTTGTCTTCAGAGCGGCCCTTACTTCTTTGCGCACCTGCGTCAGTGTTCCTGTCTCCCTTGATGAAGAACTGGAACGGCTTGCTGAGCTGCTGCTTGTGGTCTGAACGCTGGCGGTACTATTTGTTTGCGCAGATTCACTGCTGGACGGAGTTGAACGAACGCTTGATCCACTGGATGAGGCTGTCTTTGAACTTTTATCAGAATGATTGACAGACTTTGAAGCTGATTGTTTAGGTGTGGAGGATGAACCTTGATCTTGCTTAGATGAATTTTGTGAACAGCCGGTGACCAGAAGAATCATTAACACTATCGATAAAACAAAGTTAAATTTTTTCATAAGAGACACCTTCTTTTCCTAGTAATGTCTGGTATCGAAGCGCAGAAAGGGGAAGACATATCTAATCAAACGCTGCACTTTTTCTTCATACGATTCTGTGACATGAAAACGTCTACTATTAATTATGACATAAGACCATCCTTGAGTACAATAGAAAGGTGAGAGGCAAACTTTTCTGCTGCTTTTGCGTGGCTCAGTTCGGCCTTGTTTTTTTTATGATTGGTTCGTTTCGCGCCCTGTCAAAAGTTGGGCTGAGAAATCACATTTCCTGAAGAAAGTTAATCAAGTGTAATTTGCGATAATTTTTCAAGAAAATCACAGATAATTTCCATATCATCGGCAGAATAGGCTTTATATTAGGATAGTTTTATGGACACATTTTTGTTAAACTAGACATTAACGAAAGGATGTGTCCAATATGGACACCGGAAAGACGATCAGAGAATTTAATGATGAATTTCTGCAAATGGTCGTTGAATCCTACCATTCAGGAACTCAGGTCAAGGATCTCAGTAGTGAATATGGTGTCTCTGAAACAACCATTTATAAATGGATATAAGAAGCTTCATCTGATTTGTTTGGAAGACGGTAAATCTGTTACTCCAGAGGATTATCTGACCCCTTAAAGGGCAGAGAAGATAAATGTCAGAAGGCAGTATGGATTAACGACGCTGTTTTGCACGAGCGTTGCTTGATAGGGAGAGACGGGCGTTGTGGGCTGCCTTGCCAGACGAAAACGGTTTAGTCTGGCGCGCTTCGCCAAAAAACATTGCCCGTAGAGGCTCTCTGTCAGGCGAATAAGAGTCCATCAATTTTTGGCAACGAGAATCAGCACTCGCTAAACTCTAATGTGTTCAAGATCTTGACTTAGATCCAGCTATTCTGCATCCTCAATCAACAAACAATTGTCAAAATAGGTGTCATCCATTTTTCTGCTATATACAAAAACCTGTGCCGCTTGCGAAGCAGGAAGCGGGCACAGGTTGTTCAGTTGATCATTCACTTAATGTATGGGCTGTTCAGAAATTCATTGAAGCTAGGAACTTTCTGGACATAGCCGAGGCTCTTGAGAAATTTGCCGTTCTGTTCCGCACTGTAATAGAAGGACTTGAACGTGTTGCCTTTTTTGTAGTACTGCTTGTTTGCCGGAACAGAGAGCAGATGGAATCCGTCAATACCCTGTTTCAGTTCAGCAGGTGTAATGCCTGCATCTTTGGCAACGATCTTGATTGATTCTGCGGGATGAGCCTTGTAATAATTCATTGCATCGAACCATGCTGCAGCAATATTCTTAACATCCTGAGGACGTTCTTTCATTAGTTTGCTGTTCATGACCAGCATGTCGGGAATCAAGCCAGGATAACTCTTCGACGAAGCGATTTTTGTTCCGTGTCCTTTAGTCTGTGCTTCTGAGAGAGAGGGTTCCCAGAGCGCTGCGGCGTCCAGTTTGCCGGCAATAAATGCGTTTCCTGAATCCTGAACAGTCATGTTCGTGAGATGAACATCTTTTTCTGTCATGCCATGGTCTTTTAATAATGTCAGTAAGAAGAAGTGTTCAATTGTTCCGACTTCCGTCGCAACCTTTTTCCCTTTCAGATCTTTAACTGATTTTATCCCTGGTTTGGCAACAATACCGTCACCACCGGCTGAATAATCAGTTGCGAAAACTGACTTGATCGGCACACCTTTTGACAGTGGAGAAATACAGTCGATTAGTGCTTCACTGTTTCCGTCAACTTTGCCGGCGTTCAATGCCGAAATGGAATCACTGTAAGTCGGGAAGTAAACTAGTTTGACATTGACATGGTGTTTTTTGAAAAATCCTTTATCACGGACCAGATACCAGAAGTACCAGCTTGGAAGCGGGCTTAGCGCAATTTTGATCGGAGCCTTTGAAGCAGAACTTGATCCTGAACTCTTATTTGCTGAAGACGAGCCGCATGCCGCCAACGAAAAGACTAGTAGGCAAGCCATCAGCACACCTATAATTTTTATGAATTTATAATGTTTCATTGCTAGTACCCCCAACTCTTTATTTTTTCAGCAGAGAAACAATATGGTCCTTCATTTCCAGAAACTCGGTCGGTTTAACCAGTTCATTGCCGTCATACAATCCAAGATCGGCATTTATTTCCTCAGCTATTCTTCCGGGATGAGAATGCATGACGTAGATACGCTGCGAAAGGAATATCGCCTCCTCAATATCATGTGTGATAAAGACAATCGTTGTTTTTTCTCGTTTCCAGATCTCCAGCAGCAGCAGCTGCATATCCGAACGGGTCTGCGCATCCAACGCGCCGAAAGGCTCGTCCATTAGCAGCACCTTTGGATTATTCGCCAGTGCCCTGGCAATCGCGACCCGCTGCTTCATACCACCGGAGAGTTCTTTCGGGTAGGCGTTGGCGAACTTCTCCAGATCAACCATTTTCAGAAAGTAATTAGAAATTTCCCGCTTTTGCTTTGCCGACATCTTCTTCAGTCTTAAGCCAAATTCAATATTTTTACGGATTGACAGCCAGGGAAACAGGGTATAACCTTGAAAAACCATGCCACGATCTGCCCCAGGACCTGTAATATCCTTACCAAATATGGTTGCCTGTCCTTCGGTCAATTCGTCCAAGCCGGCAAGAATTTTGAGGATGGTTGACTTTCCGCAACCGGAAGGGCCAACGATGCTGACAAATTCATGAGGATCGACATGAAGCGAGACATCGTCAATTGCTTTGATCGCTTTTTTCGTCGTATGATAAATCTTTGTCAAATGAATCACATCAACGGCCTGTTCCAGCTCTACACTCTCATCTTCAGCAGCCATTATCGATCACCTCCTGCCCAGGGAAAGAGCACCCGTCCCAACAAGACAAAGAGTCGATCGATGATCAGACCAAGCAGCCCGATAACCAGAATTCCGACAAAAATTACATTAGTATTCATAAATCGCTGAGCTTTCATAATAGAATAGCCAAGGCCGCTGTCCGCCGCCACCAGTTCGGCAACGACCAGATAGGTCCATGCCCAGCCCATGATTAACCGCAACGTGGTAAACAGTTTTGGCATCAGAGCGGGAACGATGACTTTCAGAAGTGTATTCCAACGTTTAGCACCCAGCGTGTAGGCGGCATAAATCAAGTCCTTATTAACCGATCGCGTATCATCGGCAACCATAATCACGAGTTGGAAATAACTGCCGATAAAGATAATCAATATTTTGGCTGTTTCACCGATACCTGCCCAGACCATGACAAGCGGAATAAAAGCCGGTGCCGGCATGTAGCGGATAAATTCACTGAGCGGGATAATTATGGCATCTGAAATTTTGAATGTCCCCGCCAGAACTCCCAGCGGCACAGCGATGACTGCGGCAAGCAGGAAGCCCATGAACACTCGATAGATGCTGATGCCGATATCGTTCCAGTAATCACCGGTTGAAATGAGCTGGATAAATGTTGTGAACACATATTCCGGACTCGGCAGAAATATGCTTTGAATCAGATTAAGTCTGCAAGCCAGCTCCCAGAGAAGCACAATAACGATAAAGGTGGCAATTGCTCCAGTCCAGTACCATTTCTTAGGGATATCTTCACGAATTGAGAAAAGTTTCGATTTTCTTGGAGATTTCAACGATATTTTCACTTCCTTGATTTACTCTTTCCGTTCCTGCCACACTTCTGATTAAAAATCAGCATGCATCAGAGCAGATGTTTCTCAAGTTAGTTTGCATAGGATCTGACACTTTCCTCAAAGTCTTCATAGACCGGTTTGTCGCTCCACTCATCAGTCTGTATAATGATCTGAATTTTCCGATTATATGTCTGGCAGTTTTACCTTCCTTGGATCTCTGCCAGCTCCTGATTCAATAAACTGATTCATTTCGCCGCTCATTCGGCTGGCTTTTTTTCTCCTGCGTGCCCACACCTCCAAAAAATAGCAAAAATAAAAAGCCCATGAGAGAATTTTTACAAGCGAAATTCTCCCGGGCTTTTTTCCCTCCGTGTAAACCTAGTTTCAGGATCGTCTTCTCTCGGTCCAGACTTATCAAAAACTCATAACGGAACCCTAGAAGACTTTTTTGTATGCAACTTTATTTTCAGTATAAGTAAAATTCTGAAAACATCAATACTTGAGTCAGATAATCTAACATAAAATCTGTTTTTTTTTCAATGTTTGTCTATAAAAAACATCGCTTTCATATCAAATAACACAAGTATTTCTTACAGATACGAAAAATATTTCTCTTTTTTAAAAAAGTGTCCAGAAATTAAGAAATACTTTGCTGACCTCTGTCGAAAACAGGCATGAAAATTTATTAATTTAACAAAATCGCTTGATTTTTAAAAATATATTTGTGATAATACTGTCAATAGATTTTGTGTGAACCTGTTTGGATAAATGTGATGCCCAAAATAAAATAAAATGCTTTCTAGGGTTCCAGGCCGTAAAATTTGGCTGATTGGTCCGAGAGAAAGCGCACAATGATTTTTTGTGGACACGGAGGGATAAAAGCCCGGGAGATACCTTTCTTAAGATATCTTTCGGACTTTTTATTTTTGCATTTAATTCAAATATTCTAAATTGCTTGTCTTATTATTGAGTGATTGATTCCACAAAGTCATTGTTCCCTCTGAAACTACTGTCACGATGCTTTGAATTTCTTAGATCTTTTTGAGGAGGTTTTTCAGGTTATGGAGACTATATGGACAAAAACATTCCATAAGGGAGAAAAATGGTCTGGTAAGATCCGTCGGGGACGGCTCGTTCGTTTGACGGCACTTGGAGCTGGTGCCAATTTGTCTGCTCTCTTTTATAACGCGCATGATCATTCGGAACGCTACAACATGCCGGATACGCTGAAGGCGCAACACACTTTTCATCTTACTGCGGGAGATATCCTGATGACTGATAACGGCCGGGCCATGATCAGTATTGTCGAAGATAGTCTTGGCTGGCACGATGCTGTCAGCGGCTACACCACCCGCGAACTAACGGATAAAAAGTATGGCGAATCGCTGTATCAGGAAGTGAGAAATGACTGGCTGCGCTGTGGTCAGGAGAACTTCACCATTGAATTGATGCGCAACGCTATGGATGCACGGGACCTGACAGCACCTGTCAACTTTTTTTCAAAAGTAACTAGCGACGATCAGGGAAATATGACTTTTATCGACGACTATTGTCCTCTAGAAGCCACTGTGACCCTCAGAACTGAAATGGATACATTATTTGTTCTGTCCAATACACCAAATCCTCTTGATCCCGCCAAAAACTATCCTTCCGTACCGGTCAGAGTCGAAGTCCTTCCGGCAGAACCGGTAACTCCGCTGGATCCATGCGTCCTCTCCTGCCCTGAAAACCAGAGGGCATTTGAAAATACATGGGAAATGGATTCATTATCTTATTAAAATCGTGGAGGCGACAATAAATGTCTGAACTTGTCATTACTAAAAGCGGTCTTTTGGAAAAAGACGCCATTTATAACGAAGTTATTCCGGCAGGAAAAGGCTGGATGTATGATCTGAAACCCGGCCAGGTATTTCGTCTTGTCGATCTGGAAGGAAATCAAGCTGTTGACACAACTTTCTTTGATGCAGACGATCCCCGCGACCATTACAGTGCCACAATGACGATCAACAGCCAGCACAATATTTACCTGACAACTGGCACCATACTGCGGGCAGAATCAGGTGCGCCGCTGCTTGAGATTACGGCGGATACCTGCGGACGGCATGATACATTGGGCGGCGCCTGCTCGCCTCAGAGCAATACAGTTCGCTATGCGCATGAAAAGGTGCACATGCATGCCTGCCGTGACACATTCATGTACCTCATGGCGCAGTACAAAGGCGTTTATTCTTATTCAAAACGTGATCTGGCACCGAATATCAATTTCTTTATGAACGTGCCGGTCACTCCAGAGGGTGATCTTGATTTTGCGGATGGTATTTCCGCTCCGGGCAGATATGTCGAAATGACCTCCATTGTCCATACAACTGTGCTGATCAGTAATTGCCCACAGCTTAATAACCCATGCAACGCCTATAACCCAACACCGGTCAGGGTACTCGTCTGGGATAAATAGTTATGCAAGAAGAATGAGAAGGAGGTTCCATCGATGTTCAAAAAAGTCTTGATCGCGAACAGAGGGGAAATTGCCTGCCGTATCGAACGTACCCTGCGGAAAATGGGCATCGTTTCGGTCGCCGTTTATACCAAAGCAGATCAGGACAGCCTCCACGTTGACCAGGCAGATGAAGCAATTCTGATCGGTGACGGTCCGGCTAAGGAGAGCTACCTCAATGCGGCACGTATCATCGAGGCAGCAAAACAAACAGGTGCCGAGGCCATCCATCCCGGTTATGGTTTCCTAAGCGAGAATGCAGATTTCGCCCGGCTTTGTGCTGCAAATGGCATTACTTTTATCGGGCCAACTCCGGAGCAGATCAATCTATTCGGTCTGAAACATTCAGCTCGTAAAATTGCTGAAGAAGCGGGCGTTCCGCTTCTCCCGGGAACAGGGCTGATCCGGAGTCCTGAGGAAGCCCTGAATAAAGCGAAGCTCGTCGGTTATCCGGTGATTCTGAAAAGTACAGCTGGTGGCGGCGGTATTGGCATGCGCATCTGCACGACTACTGAAGAACTTCAGCAAACTTATGAATCTGTGAAACATTTGTCCGAGAA
This sequence comes from Sporolactobacillus sp., assembly GCA_047718855.1. GTDB lineage: Bacteria > Bacillota > Bacilli > Bacillales > Sporolactobacillaceae > Sporolactobacillus. Next base: position 80,302 of record JBDNRY010000005.1, read on the forward strand.
AAATTTTAACAACGGCGGTCTGTTTCTGGAAAAATATATCTATCATGCCCGCCATATTGAGGTGCAGATTTTTGGTACCCGGACAGGAGAAGTGGTTGCACTGGGAGAACGTGACTGTTCGATTCAGCGGCGGAACCAGAAAGTCGTTGAAGAAACACCGGCACCCTTGCTCACGGACAAAGTCCGTCAGCAAATGTTTCATGCTGCGAAGGCGCTCGCTTCAGCCGTTCATTACAGAAGTGCAGGCACCGTTGAGTTTCTCTATGATGTGCTTACCAAAAATTTTTATTTTCTCGAAGTCAACACTCGTCTGCAGGTTGAGCATGGCGTCACCGAGGAAGTACTTGGGATCGATCTGGTCGAATGGATGTTCCGTGAAGCATCAGGAGAACTAACCAGTCTGACCGGGCTATTCGGAAAGCCTTCCGGACACAGCATTCAGGTGCGCATCTACGCTGAAGATCAGCTTCATGATTTCAGACCGTGCCCGGGAAAGCTGGATCAGGTCGTGTTCCCTGACTTTTCCAGAAATGAGACCTGGATTCGTGACGGATTGACCGTCTCCCCTTTCTATGATCCGATGCTGGCAAAGATCATTGTTCATGGCAAGGACCGTGAACAAGCCGTTAATTTGATGGATCAGGCGCTCAGTGACACAAAACTCTATGGCATCACTTCAAATCTTCATTATCTGAAAGCACTTTTCCAGAAGAAAGAATACCGTGCAGGCCACATCAATACGCAATTTATCAAGGATTTTCATCCTGCAGAACCGGCATTTGATGTTCTGGACGGCGGTCTTCAGACAACAATACAGGACTGGCCGGGCAGAATCGGATACTGGGATGTCGGCGTTCCGCCATCCGGACCGATGGATGACCTTTCCTTCAGGATCGGCAACCGGATTCTCGGAAATACAGACCATGCCAGCGGTCTGGAACTGACGGTTCGCGGGGGTGCTTTCCGTCTGCGCGGTGATCTTGTCTTCTGCATTACCGGCGCGGATATGCAGGCTGCCCTTGATGGAGAAAAGGTCCAGATGTACGCAAGAATACATGGTAAGAAAGGACAGACACTCTCCTTCAAAAAAAGTGATGTCGGAATGCGAACCTATCTGCTCGTCGGCGGCGGATTCGATATGCCAACGTTTCTGGGAAGCTCGTCGACGTTCACGCTCGGTCATTTCGGTGGGCACGGCGGACGCGCTTTAAAGGCCGGTGATGTACTGCGGACCAACTCCTACAAAGAAAGTGCTCAAATGGCAGCTTCATATCCGAAACAGACCATGAGCCATCGGTGGACGATCGGTGTCATTCCGGGTCCGCACAGTACCAGAGAATTCCTGAAGCCGGACTATCTGCAGCAGCTGACGGAAACAGGCTGGAGAGTGCACTTCAACAGCTCCCGGACCGGTGTCCGCCTGATTGGTCCGGCACCGCTGTGGTCGCGCGAGGACGGCGGCGAAGCCGGATTGCATCCTTCTAATATACACGATGTGCCCTATGCTGTCGGTGCCATTGATCTTACCGGCGACATGCCGATTCTGCTCGGTCCGGATGGGCCGAGCCTTGGCGGATTCGTCTGTCCGGTAACGATTGCGCTTGCTGAGCTCTGGAAAATGGGGCAGCTCCATCCAGATGACAGCGTCCATTTTAAACTGATCACCCTTGAGGAGGCAGAAGTACTCCGTAAGCAGCAAGAAGCGGAACTGGAAGGAAAGACAGTATCACCTGCAGTCTTTTTGCCGCATGTGACTGATCTTCAGTATCCGATTCTGTTTCAGGAATCTGACGGTCACCAGTTTCCGATTACGATCCGCTGTTCCGGTGATGATAATCTGCTGATTGAATATGGTCCGATGGAGTTGAACCTGCTTTTCCGTTTTCAGGTTCATCATCTGATGCTGGCCATTCAAGAGGATTCGTCGCTGCCGATTATTGACCTGACCCCGGGCATCCGTTCCCTGCAGGTTCATTTCGATCCGTTGAAAATATCACCTCAGGAGATGTGCCAGACGATCATTCAGATCGACAAAAGGTTGAAACCGCTCAAATCTGCCCGTGTGCCGTCACGAATCGTTCATCTCCCACTGTCATGGAATGATCCGGCAACGCAGCTGGCCACGCGGCGCTATCAGCAAAACGTGCGGCCCGACGCGCCCTGGTGTCCAAGCAATCTTGAATTCATTCGCCGTATAAATGGTCTTAATTCCATCGACGATGTGAAAAAAATTGTTTTTGATGCCAATTATCTGGTGCTCGGACTCGGTGATGTGTATCTCGGTGCACCAGTTGCCGTGCCGACTGATCCCAGACATATGCTTGTAACCACAAAATATAATCCAGCCCGGACATGGACACCGGAGAATGCCGTTGGTATTGGCGGTGCGTACATGTGTGTCTATGGCATGGAGGGACCCGGAGGTTATCAGTTCGTTGGCCGGACAATCCAGATGTGGAACAGTCTGCGCACAACAAAAAGCTTCAGGCCCGGAAAACCCTGGCTGCTGCGTTTCTTCGATCAAGTGCGCTTTTATCCTGTTTCAGCGGCTGAGCTCCTTCAGAACCGTGAGGATTTTCTGAGAGGTCGTTTCAATCCGAAAATCACAGAGACATCATTTGATCTGGGCACATACATGAACTTTCTCGACAGCATCAAAGAAGAATCTGCTGCCTTCCGTGCACACCAGGAAGCGTCATTCAATAAAGAGAAAGACAACTGGCACCGTCTCGGTCTGGATAAATTTGTATCTGAGCATGAAGAAAAACCGTTTGGTCAGGAAAACACTATTCCGGAAGGTTCGATCGCCTTAAACAGCCAGATGCCCGGGAGCGTCTGGAAAGTGCTTGTGAAGCAGGGACAACAGGTGAAGAAAGGTGAGACATTGATTATTGAAGAAAGTATGAAAATGGAATTCCCCCAGAAAGCAGATGAGGATGGGACAATCACTTCCATTCTCGTTAAACCCGGGGATGAAGTCCATGCAGGGCAGGCTTTACTAAGTCTAAAAATGTGAAAGGTTGGCGATAACATGAGCCAGACTGCCAAAATTCCATGGTCACTGACAATCCCGTGGCTGAGCAAGAATTACCGGGATGGCAAAATCACACCGGAACAGGTCATCCATACGATCATTGAGCGTGCTGTGCATGACAAAGCAAAGAATATCTGGGTGACTCGGCCGGATCTGTCATTTATTCAGCCCTACCTCGATCGACTGACCGGTCTGCAGAAGGAAGGTCATCCGCTCTGGGGCATCCCGTTCGCCATCAAGGATAATATTGATCTGGCCGATGTTCAGACGACAGCCGGCTGCCCGGATTTTGCTTATCTCCCCTCTGAGCACGCCACAGTTGTCAGCAATCTGATCCAGGCAGGAGCGATCCCTGTCGGTAAGGCAAATCTTGATCAGTTCGCAACCGGACTGGTTGGAACACGCAGTCCCTATGGTGAAGTACACAACGCGCTTAAGGATGAACTGATCAGCGGCGGTTCCAGTGCCGGCTCCGCTGTCGCGGTCGCCCGCGGTCAGGCCGCATTTGCTCTGGGTACCGACACAGCTGGCTCCGGCCGGGTACCCGCCGCACTCAATCATCTGATCGGATTCAAATCATCGATTGGTGCCTGGTCAACCAAGGGGCTTGTACCCGCCTGCGCCAGTCTTGACTGTATTTCTGTTTTTGCACATAGCGTTGCTGATGCCGAAACGATCGATCGTTCCGCTCGTTCCTTCGACCCGAACTGTGCCTGGTCGCGGCCGATTCCGGCACCGGTTGTCAGGCAGCCGAAAAAGATTTATCTTCCCAGGCAGGACTTGCACTTCTTTGGTCCCTATAAGGATCAGTACGAGAAGGCCTGGGAAAAAGCAGTGCAGTCTATTGAGCAGCTTGGTTTGCCTGTCGAACGGATCGATAATACTTTTTTCACTGGAATCGCCCGATTATTATACGACGGACCATTTGTCGCTGAGCGATGGGCAGATCTCGGACCATTTGTTGAAGCCCATCCAGGCAGCACTTTTCCGGTTACAGAAGGGATCCTGAGATCTGGTGCCAAAGCATCCTATACAGCGTCACTGTTATTTGATAACATGCACCGACTGGCAGATGCAAAGCAGAAAGTAAAAGTGATGCTGAAAGATGCGGTTTTCATTACCCCGACGGCCGGAGGCACATGGTCCCGGAAACAAGTGGACGCCGATCCGGTGAAAACAAACAGTGAGATGGGCGAATATACCAACCATTGCAATCTGCTTGATCTCTGTGCCATTTCTGTTCCTACCTTCGACGCTGATGATGCTCTTCCATTCGGCGTGACCGTTTTTGCCCCGGAAGATCATGAAGATTATTTGCTGGCAATGGCTGAAGACATTGAGCGGTCAGTTTCCGATACAAAACAGGAAACGGTTCAGCTTGCCGTCTGCGGCCTGCACATGAGAGGATTTGCCCTGGAACATCAGTTGACAGCACATCATGCGCATTTTATCAGTGAATCGGCAACTGCAGCGAAATACATGCTGTCCCGGCTGAAAACTGAACCAGAGAAACCTGGATTGGTAAGATTAGAATCAGGGGGAAAATCCATTCAGCTTGAACTGTGGAACATTCCGCTGGCTGAATTGGGCTCCTTTGTCGCGTCCATTCCTGCTCCGCTAGGGATCGGGAAAGTGGAACTTATAGACGGGCGTAAGATCCCGGGATTCATCTGCGAACCCTACGGAGCAAGTGCAGGGACGGACATTTCAGAATTCGGCGGCTGGAGAAATTATATCCTTCATACCCCCGGAAAATCAGACAGATAAACCTAATAATAATTAGGCCGGCCCCGTGTTACACAGGCCGGCCTTTTTGATATAGTAACAGATTAAGAATAATCCACAGGCTTCTATCATGGAGTCGATTACTTTTCAGGGACGTCTCGGATTGCAATCGCATGCATCAGCTGTAGATGATATACTAAAGCTAAGGAAAGCATTGAAACATGAAGGGATGTGCCAATAATGACTACAATTATTATCATTGCAGTGGTTGTGCTGATTATCCTGTTTTTCATCTTCTCGTATAACAGTCTCGTGAAATTTCGGAACTGGGTGCAGGAATCCTTCAGCCAAATCGATGTCCAGCTGCAAAGACGTCATGATTTGATTCCAAATCTGGTTGAAACCGTCAAAGGTTATGCGAAACATGAAAAAGAGACGCTCGCGCAGGTCGTCGAAAAAAGAAATCAACTGGTGAGCGGCTCACCGCAGCAGCGAATCGACGCTGACAACCAAATTGAGGGAGCGCTCCGTTCTATTTTTGCGCTGGCAGAATCCTATCCGGATCTGAAGGCCAATCAGAACTTTCTCAGTCTGCAGGAAGAACTGACAACGACAGAAAATAAAGTGGCTTATTCTCGCCAGCTCTATAATAAAACAGTAAAAGATTATAATATCAAGCGCGAATCCTTCCCATCGAATATTATTGCCGGCCTGTTCGGGTTCAAACGTGAAGAAATGCTGACCATTCCGGAAGGAAACCGCGAAGCACCGAAAGTCACATTTTGATCACAGTGACAGGCGGCAGCTTAGGGAGGTGAGCAGATGCTCTATCAGCAGATTCAGCAAAATAAAAGAAAAACTTGGCTTCTTCTGGTCCTATTCTCTCTGCTTGTCCTTGTCATAGGCTGGGCGGTTGGTTACTTTCTGAACATTGGCGAGCTATCTGGAGTGATTCTAGCGGTCATTGTGCTGGCAATTTATCTGCCAATTACCTTTGCCAGTGCAAAAACGCAGGTGCTGAGTATGTCGGGTGCGAAAAAGATTCAGAAGAGCGATAATCCGATGCTCTATAATCTTGTTGAAGAACTGGCTCTTGCAGCTGCGGTACCGATGCCGGAAATCTATATTGTCGATGATCCGGCCCCGAACGCTTTTGCCAGCGGACTGAGCCCCGGGAAGAGTGCCATCTCATTTACGTCTGGTCTATTGGACCGCTTAAATCGGGAGGAACTGGCCGGAGTGGCTGCCCACGAGTTTTCACATATCCGCAATTATGATATTCGCCTAATGACGCTCTGCATTGCCTTGGTCAGTATCATCGTCATTGTAGCGGATCTGGGGCAGCGGCTGCTTTTCTTCGGCGGCGGGAGAAATAGCCGTAAAGATAATCAAAAGCAAAATCCGGTGCTGATGATTCTTGCACTTGTTGTGATCATTCTTGCTCCACTTGCTGCGCAAGTTGTTCATCTGGCTGTCTCCCGCAATCGTGAATATTTAGCCGATGCTTCAGCAGTCGAATTAACCCGTGATCCGCAGGGACTGATTGGCGCATTGTCAAAAATCAGTGAGGACACCCACACCGTTCGGGCTGCGAAAGATGCGACTGCCGCGATGTACATTGCCAATCCCTTCGGCAACAAAAGAAAATCGGTGAACCTGTTTGCCACCCACCCGCCGATTGAGAGCAGAATTGAACGCCTGGAAAATATGTAAATGAAAGAGAAAAGAGGTCATTCCGTCTCGTGCTGGAATGGCCTTTTTTGAAGCAAATTTATTAAAATTTTTTTTAAAGGGAATAGAAAAGACAAATTCCTGCTCAGGGCCATCTGCTGCATAGTCGTAAAAAAAAGGCGGATTTTCAGCTAGCCATCCTATTCCGAGAGTATTTCATGGTACAATAAGTAAAAAATGGAAGTGGTTCGAATGTTCGATTCAAGAAATGGATCCATACTGTCGAACGGAAAAATAAAACGACGAGGAGTGAGAAGTCATGGCAAACGATGAAGATCAGAACATCCAACCGAATCCATCAGACGACAAATTAAATGCCTCTTTGAATGGTCAACCGATTCAGGAATTAAATCATCAACTGAATGAAGCCCTTGAAACTCAGGATAAAGGATCGGTCAATCCAGAAACGCCTGCAGCCGAAGAGTCTGCTCCGGTGGTTTCGGAAAATGATCGGCTTTTAGCGACTTTCAGCACGATTGCTTCATGGGGAAAATTTTCCGGAATCATGATGATTATCTTTGGCGCAATTAGTGCGGTGACCGGTCTCTTCGCTTTTATTGTCGGGGCCGCACCGGGCGTACTTGAAGTTTTTCTTGGCGTTTATCTGCTGCGCTCTTCAGAAGCTGCCGCTGATCTGAAATCCGGGCGTGACCCAAACGGGCAGGAGCTCGTTCTTGACTATTATGCAAAATTTTTGAAAATGTTTGGGATCATCTTGATCATTGGTCTAGCACTTCTTGCTCTGGGAATTATTCTGGCGATTGTCGGTGCATTTGCTTTCTTTCAGGAAATGAATAATTCTTATTTCTAAATGGAGGAAGATAGATTTCCCACTTTTAATGGGGGTGAGGGGAAGCACATGAACGATTTACTTCAGGATGAGCTGCAGAAAATAAAGAAAAGGCAAAGTCACAAGCAGAAATGGGAGAAGCAGATTGCACAGCTGGAGGATGAATTAAATGAGGCAAGACAAAGGTGCCTCGAACTCAAAAAAGAATTGGATAAAGAGGAGAAAGATGTTGTCCGAGTTGAATCTTTGAGTGTACTATCCATTCTCTTGACGCTGTCCGGGCGCAAGCTTGAAAAAATAGATAAAGAAAAACGAGAGGCGCTAGCGGCTGAACTGGAGTATGAGGAATCCAGCCGAACGGTGCGTGACCTCGAAGCAGAATTGCCGGAGCTGCGCATGAAGCTTGCGGATGTGGCTGGTGCGGATCAAGACTATGAGGAATGGCTTGCCCGAAAATTGCGATGGATGAACCGGGAGAAGCCGGAACAGGCGGACGATTTGAGCAGCTTAATGAATCAGGTGGCCGAACAGGAAGCACAGATTCAGGAGTATGAAGAAGCGATCGCCGCCGGTAAAGATGCGGAGGAAGCACTCGTCCAGGCCCGGGCTGCTCTTAGTGGAGCAGAGGATCTTTCGGTTTGGGACATGTTCGGCGGTGGTACAATAACGACGATGATGAAACGGGATAAAATGCGGGATGCCGATGATGAAATTCATCAGGCGCAGAAGGCTCTGCGGCGCTTCAATCATGAGCTGAGCGATGTCAGCGGTGAGCTGACCCTGCCGGCAACAGATGATTTTCTAAGTTTTGCCGACTATTTCTTTGATGGTATTCTTACGGATTGGATGGTTCACCGTCAGATTAAGGAGTCCGCCGAGCAAGTGTCTCAGGCACTGGAGAAACTTGCAACTATTCTACAGACTCTGGAGACCCAGCTTGAACGTCTGATTTATGAAAAAGATACCACTGGAGAGGAACGACGCAGGATTCTTGAAACGATGTAAAAAGCACGACGAGCGGCCTGTTCCCACTCGTCGTGCTTTTTTAACATTGACGGACCCCTCTGGATCGAATCAATGGAGAGAAAACTCAACTTAAACGCTGAAATTCAACCTAAGGAAGGAAAAATTCCGCCTAAGCGCAGAACTATAGCCGGAGTTCAACCGACCTTTCCAAAATAGAGTTTTGTCAGATTAGGAAAAGGAACCGTTTTACTCTCCTGGAATTTTTCGAATAGGCTCCTAAGTGCAGCGATAAATGCAGAATAGTTCGGCTGCTCTGGTTTTGGTGCATAAGAGGCGGACAAATGTCTTCCGATGAATTGTTCCAGAGAATAGTGCAAGGGATGCTGATAGGTTTCTTCGCGGTAGGCGCCCTGTTGGAAGAAGGCAGGGATCCGCGGATCGATTGTCTCCATTCCGCCTGAGAAGCCGGAGAAACCCGGGCAAAATTTGCGGCAGATCTGATCCGTCTGCTGGATCAGCGGGCTCTGTGAGTCGCGGCTGTTCCATATTAATGCGACCTGGGCGCCGGGTTTTAAGATTCTGCGGCATTCTTTTTTGAATTGCTGCGGCTGAAACCAGTGAAAAGCCTGGGCCACCGTAATCAGATCGACCGAAACCGGCGGCAAGGTTGTCGCCTCTGCCGGTGTCGCAAAAAATTCAACCTGCGAATAGGCGGCAAGCGTCTGCTCAGCGCGGGCTCGCATCTCATTATTGGGCTCAATGGCTTGCACATGAAGGCCGCGTTCAAGCAATTGCCCCGTCAGAATGCCAGTGCCCGCACCGATATCGGCCACATGCGAGTCTGGGGTGAGTTGATTCTCATGAATCAAATCGTCAATCAGCTGCTGGGGGTAGTCCGGACGATATTGAGCGTATAATGCTGCCTTGCCGGTGAATTTTTCACTGTTTGCCATCTGAAAACCTCCTGTTAATCTTCTAATCTAATATAACGTATTGCCGCCTAAAAAACGAAAGAGAAGCGTTAGACTAACCCGAAACGGTCACCCGTTTTACCCTTTTTGGACGTCGTCCAGAGGGCGCCTCACCGGCCGATCGCAAATGATGCATCCTTTATCCAGACGGATGACTCGTGAACAGGTGTGCTGAATAAATTCCAAATCGTGCGTAATCACAAGAATGGTCTTCTTTTGAACGGCCAGATGGTGCAGTTGTTTGGCAACGAGCCGCATATTTTCTCCATCGAGTCCGCTCGTCGGTTCATCGAGAAATAGAAAATCCGGAGCCAGTGTTTCGGCAACGGCAAGGACGAGTCGTTGTTTTTGCCCGCCAGAAAGGACGGACGGATGGACCATTTTCAGATGATCCAGATGATAGTTCTGCAGAATCCGATCAGGTTCATCTGACCGATTTTTAAGACTCATTCGGATTTCTTCACTTACATTTTCAGCGAAAAGCTGAGTGTCCGCATGCTGCATGACAAAGAAAGTCTCTTTTTTTCGCTGCCTTCTTCTGACGAGTTTCTCGTGAAAAAGAATTTTTCCATCCTGCTCTTTAAGCAGGCCGCAAAGAATCTTGGCGAACGTTGTTTTCCCAGCGCCATTGGCTCCGGTAAGGGCGATGATCTCTCCAGGGTGGGCAATGAGATTCAGATGGCTGAGAACGATTTTATCATGGAAGGCAAAAGACAAATCATTGATCTCAAGCGATCGGACGTTCTTCTTTGATAAATTAAGCGGAGTGGCAGCGTGATTTCCGGTTTGACTCGGTAAAGAGAGAGAGGCAGCTCGAAGACCCAGAGCCTCACGCTCGCCGACTGAAAGTTCCAGCAATTCCTGTGTGGCAAAACTTTGGGCGATCTGGCCGTTTTTCATATAGATAAATTGATCGGCAACCCCTATCAGATAATGCAAACGATGTTCGGCAATGAATAATGTTTTTCCTTCATCTTTTAATGACCGGATCAGTTGGCTAAGCTGCTTCATTGCTGCCTCATCGAGATTGGCAGAAGGTTCATCGAAAATGTAGCAATTCGGATTGACTGCATAGATGCTGGCAATAGCCAGCCGCTGCTGCTCACCGCTGGAGAGTTGGAAAAGGTTTCGGCTGAGCAATTCCTGAGTGCCGGTTTTAGTGGCAGCAGCTGTAATTCTTTTTTTCATCTGCCGGCGATCCATGCCATAGTTTTCACAGCCAAAGGCCACTTCATCAAGTGCCTGTTCGGCAAAAAATTGACTGCTTGGATCTTGAAGGACGGAACCCACTTGGCGGCCGATCCCCCAGAAGGGCTGATTCTGCAGATCGAGATCATCAATCAGTACCTGCCCCCGCATTTTCCCGTTGAAAAAATGGAGCGCCAATCCATTAATGATCCGCGTCAATGTGGTTTTCCCGCAGCCGCTTCTTCCGGTAAGGACCACACAAGTGCCGCTGGGAACAGTTAGACTGAGGTCGCGTATGGTCGGTTCCTTTTCATTCAAGTATTGATAGGTCACGTGTTTGAGCTGTATCAAGCGATCACCTGCTTGTCGAGATAGAAGCAGAAAGCGGTCAGCAGAACGGCAAAGATGACTAAAAGGACATCGCCGATTTTGAAACGTATCGGCCGTAGACTGGTATGCGGCCCGGGGAAAGCGATTCCGCGCAGTTCAGCTGAAGCGGCCAGCTCATCGGACACTTTGGAGCTGCGGATAATAATCGGTATAATGGTATATTCGAACGTTCGCATCGGATGCACAGGCGACATCAAGCCGCGCATCCGCATGGAAGCAAACACTGCAGCGAATTCACTTCTAATTGTTGGTGCAAAGCGGAGCATGAAAACGATAGGGAGCGCCAGATTTTTCGGAAGATGCATTTTCAACAATACAGCTGTCACTTCGCCCGGGGACATACGGATGATTGCATGCACGGCCATCGTCACCGCTAACATGCGCAAAACGGCGAATAAGAAGACATCCGGAACGAAGATCGAGAACCCATTTTGCCCGGCGCATAGACGTATGAAGAAAATTCCTGTGCCGATGATAAAATAGATAAACCCCGCCTTGACGTACCCCTGAAGAATTAAATAAATCATTAAAAAGAGCAATGCTAAACAGACAGCCAGATCATGGGTCAAAGTCGCCGCCAAAAAAAAAGATAAAGCAAAAACAGTCATTTTTGATCGAAAATCAAAGCCATTCTTTGCGTCTGTCATTGAGCCAGTCCGTTCGTTGAAAAATGTTTGCGCATTAATCGGCCGGAGACAACACCGCCAGCTACTGCGGCGATCGAGGCGATGATCAGAATAAAAAGAACCCAAGGTACGGAGTCGTAGAAACGGGCCACCTGCTCAAAGTGAGCGCGGCTGACACCAGAGGCTAAGTATTGTTTTGTGAAAAACCAGATATCAACCATTCCATTGGTCGAACGGAAAAGAGTGCAGATAACCCAACTGATTGTTATGCGAGAAATGCTCGCATAAGCACCGCTTCCGCTCATTGATGCCTCACCGAGAATACCGCCAATCAGAAACCACAGGGCGAGATACGGCGTGCCGCTAATTAAATAAATAACTGCCAGGATACAGAAGTAGAGAAAGACGGTACCGCGCTTATGGACCTTGAGGATCATGAACATATAAAGAGGTGCGGTAATAAAAGTAATAATTGGACTGCTGAAGAATAGAGACAGATAGATGACGGGTGAGCTCAGTATGGCGATGACAATTGCAATGACCGTCATCAAAACACTGAAAATACCGATCGTCGCCAAGTCACGAACGGACATCCGTTGGCTGCTTGTCGTTTGCTGCAATGAATGATTGAACATAAAATCCCCTGTCTTTCTGCTCATGTGGCAAAGTCTTCCGAATTTATCGAACCCATACATAATTGCTGTAAGATTAGAACCTTACTGATCGTAGCACACCAGAAAAACTGACACAATTTGATTGAGAAACTGTACGATTCTTGTCACATATTTTGACGCAAAAAAACAGCCGCCCGTTAAGGAACAGCTGTTTTATCCTGTCATCATGAAAAAATATTGATGACTTGATCGAAAAGTTCTTGATTTTCTTTGATTTTCGTTTCATTACCCAGAACACAAATCAAATTTTCCCCACTGACCTTCTCGAGAAGCGGGGCAAGCTGGTGGATGTCCTCAATGTGGGTAGCCAGAACTTCTTCACGAATCCGCTGAATATCTGCCTGTGCGACATGGCTGAAATAGCGTTCGTCAGCCAGTTCGCCTTTCGCGCTGACAGTGAGTGGGCTGTCGAGATTGGATATTGTTCCGATAACAAACTTCGTCATCGCGAATTCATCTGCTTTATAGTCCTTGGCGAATGCGGCGGCTTCATCATAAACCTTCAGTGTTTCGCGCAGATTCGGATCACGATAGGACCAGAAAACAAAATTTCCGGTTGAAGAGACTGAAACACCTGTCCCATAGGCCCCGCCCATGACCCGAACTCGGTTCCATAGGTAATCGAGCGTTAAAATTTGTTTAAGTACAAGAATTTTTCCTGTATAGGCAAACCCGAATTTTTTAAAATTGCCACCCTTGGCTGCATACTGAACTTTGCTGGAAGTCATCAGGCCCTCATTATGTGTGGGAAGAACAGCAACCGGGTCGGGTGCAGCAGCAATCACGTTCTTCGATTCTAGGGCGAGCGCATTGAATTGCTGCGAAGTCTCTTTAAATAGGGATTGATCACCAGTCAGACCGATTATCAGTTGATCTTTGTTAAATAATTTTTCAGTAATCGATTGAAGTGTCGAAGCAATTGCTGCAAAATTTTCTTCCAAATGACTGTCGAGATCGCAGATGAATTGGTAGAAACTGAGTCCATTCAATTTTTCTTTATAGGCGGCTGCCTGGGAATAGTAGGCGCTGAGTCTTCTGAGGGCAACAGATTGACCGTTTTGATTGAAAATCATTTCGAGTCTTGATTTCGTTTCTTTGATAACGGCTTTGAGCCGGTTCTTGTCGCTGAACTTGCTGTGATAGATCATTTCGTGAATTAAACGGAATGCTTCCGGCAACTTATTCTGAAGAATTTTTGCCTTGACTGAGAACTTCGTTTGGTACTGGTCGTCATTATCTTTGTCAGCCATCAAATTATTTTCAAAATGAATGTCGCCGGTCTGAATATTGATTTCATTGGCTAATGCCTCATAGCTATACTTTTCAGTATCGATCCGGCCCAATAATTCCTGAAGCAACCCCAGATAAGGCACTTGATCGGATGCAATCTGCTCTGTATTAAAGTACAGACTAAGATAGACAATCTTATTTGTCGGCAGCTCATGATACAGCGCTTTGACTCCGGAAAGCTCTGTTTCCGTCAGCGGCAACTCTTCCGATTTCTTGTCGATGTCGCTGAGGGCAAGCAACGGAATTTTGCGCAGATCCTCGGGCTTGTCTTCGCTCTCCTGGCGGATTTTTAATTTTTTGGTGGCGTCAACAATCTGATTCAGTGCGTCCGTGCTTAAGCCTTCTTTGTAGGCAGCTAATTTCTCTGCCTGTGCTTTTTCCTCCTCGGCGGCCATTGTTTTTGAAGGTTTAATGATCACCAGTGTCTGATGATTGCTCTTCAGCAAATAGCGGTCGATCAGCTGTTCAAAATAAGTCGTGGTTAGCCCTTGCTTGATCGTCGCCAATGTTTTCTCGAATTTTAGGTGAACCAGTGGATCGCCGTCATAGAGCCAACTGTCCATCACCGTCATGCTGTAAATCAAGCCTTTTGGCATCGAACCGTAATCCGCCTCGCGAAGTTGAAACTCTTTGACGTTGATCGCTGCCTCAATTAATTTTTTATCAATGCCGTTTTGAACGAGATCGCTCAGCGTATCAAAGACTACTTTTTGGAAATCTGCTTTCTGCGACTCATTTGAATTTTTCACATTAATGGAGAAATAAGGCTGCTGGATACTATTATCAAAGATGCCAAAAACGTCCTGACCAATTTCGGCGTCAAGTAGTGCTTTCTTCAGTGGAGCAGCCGGAGAATCGAGCAAGAGATAGTTCAGCACATCGAAAGCCAGATAAGACTCCGGATCGCTTGCTGCCCCCACGGCAAAATTAAGGCTGAGATAAGTCTTATCATCCGCACCTGCGTCTGGGAGAATCGGGTATTCGTTCACAATTTCTTTGTCTTTGCCAATCGGCTTCTGTAGACCAATTCGTGAATCCATATCAATCCGGTCATAATCAGACAGATAGTTCTGATCGAGATAGGCTAATTTCTCTTCTATGTCCATATCCCCGTAAAGATAGATATAGCTATTTGCCGGGCTATAGTATTTGCGATGGGATTCAATAAAGTGACTATAGGTCAAATCAGGAATAAAGTCCGGATCACCGCCCGATTCGTAGCGATAAGACGTGTCTGGAAATAAAGAGCTTTGATTCATGCGCATCAGCAGGCTTTCCGGCGAAGAAAGGGCGCCTTTCATTTCATTGAAGACGACCCCTTTGTAATGCAGCGGTTCCTCCGGGCTGTCCAATTCATAATGCCAGCCTTCCTGTTGCAGTATTTCTTTATACTTGTAGATGTTCGGATGGAGGACAGCATCCATATAGACGTCCATTAAATTGAGAAAATCCTTGTCATTGCGGCTGGCGACAGGATACATCGTTTTGTCGCTGAAGGTGAAGGCATTAAGAAAAGTATTAAGTGATCCCTTGAGCAATTCAACAAAGGGTTCTTTGACCGGATATTTGTCTGAGCCGCAAAGGACGGAATGTTCCAATATATGGAACACACCGGTGTCGTCCTCAGGCGGCGTACGAAAACTAATGGAAAAGACCTTATTATCGTCGTCGTTTTTTAAAAATAAGAGACGTGCGCCGCTTTTAACGTGTTCGAATAAGAAAGCTTCAGAATGAATATCTGTAACCTTCTCGTTCCGTAAAAACTTAAATCCGTGATAAAGCTTGTCCGGAATAAATGATGCCAATCGTCTCGACCTCCTCAGGTTATTCAAAGCCCGGATGAAACAGGAGCAGATCCGTCAATTATGGAATAATTTTCCGCTCTTTAGGTGTTTGCTACTATTATACAGTATTCCTCAGAAATCATTCTCATGAAGAACTCAGTCTTTAAAAGGCGGTGATGTTTTGTCTCGTATAGTTTATCCGTTCAGGGCGTTAATTTGCATAAAACGGATCATTCTCATTTAAAGGAAGAAAAAGGAAATAAAGGAATGACTATTTTTTGGTATCTATGTAAATTCCCTTGTGTATAGTACAATAGAGACAGGAGGGATCAGCAATGGTTAAAGATCTGTCAGTCTGTCCAAAATTTGAAAAGGCCTTTCAAGTAATTGGAAAAAAATGGAATGGACTTATTATAGATGTTTTAATCGGCGGAGAAACTCACTTCAGCCATATTTCTGCAGCAATTCCTGAGATGAGTGATCGCATGCTGGCTGCCCGATTGCGTGAATTAGAAAAATTGAAGATTGTCGAGCGGCGAGTGGATACTGGCTACCCCGTTCGTGTAAACTATAAGCTGACAGAAAAGGGTAAGGAAATCAGTCCGATATTGGACGAAGTGCATCGTTGGGCGGACAAATGGTATGAAGCATCCGCTACAGAATCCGAAAAGACAAATTGATTTACTTTTTTTTGCAAAGTAACTATACTAATGTAATTAAAGGATAAAATGTTAGTTGGAGGGAATTTTACTTGATGACCAATCAATTTTTGGAAGCGGCGAAGAATCGCCGGTCGATTTATGCGCTTGATAAAAAGATTAAGGTAAGCAAAGAAGAAGTCGTAAAGACGATAGAGGAAGCCGTAAAATATGCACCATCTGCATTCAATTCACAAACGGCACGGGTCGTTGTTCTCTTTGGATCTCAGCAGGATAAACTCTGGGGTACCGGTGGGATTGTCGAAAAGGCCATTCGCAAAGTATTGCCAGAGGGTCAGTCGTTTGACTCTACGGCGGAGAAGCTGGCTTCCTTCAACGAGGGTGCGGGTACAATACTTCATTTCGAAGATACCTCAATCGTTAAGAATCTGCAGGATCAGTTTCCGCTCTATGCTGATAATTTTCCAGTCTGGTCAGAGCAAGGCACTGGCATCACGCAATTTGCTGTTTGGACAGCTCTGTCAGAAATTGGAATTGGTGGTTCTCTGCAGCACTATAACCCGTTAATTGATGAGACTGTTCATCAGGTATTCGATATTCCGGAAAGCTGGGTTCTGAGAGCAGAGCAGCCATTTGGTAATATCGTTGCGCCAGCGGGTGAGAAAACATTTGTACCCATCGAAGAAAGAGTTAAGATTTTTGGATGAGAATTGTTTTTTGATAAGGAATGCGAACACCTTCTCTACTGAGGTGTTTTTTTTATGCACTGATTTGAAATTTTTTTATTCACGATCGTTTAGCTTGGTGATATACTAAAGCAGTGTCATTCTATCATATTTTAAATTTATAAAATTATCTTGATATTGAATAATTAATAAGCGTATAATGATGTTAACTTATTTGACATGGAAGTACATATTACAGAATTAGAAACAGGGGGCAAACTTAATAATGAAGAAGATTTCTCTATTTTCTCTGATTCTTGCATTGATTCTAGCGTTATCAGCCTGTGGATCGGCGAGCAGCGGATCAAACGGTGAAAAGAAAGCACCGCAAAAAAAAGTGCTTCGTGTGGTCAATGATGCCACTTATGCACCCTTCGAATATTTGAAGAATGGTAAAATGGTCGGTTTTGATGTTGATGTCATGAAAGCTCTCGGCAAAGCCTCTGGATACAAATACAATCTGGACAATGTCGGTTGGGATCCCGTCTTCGCTGAATTGAAAAACAAAACAGCTGATATGAGTATTTCGGCGATTTCAATTACAAGTGATCGGGAGAAGACGTATGACTTTTCTAAACCCTACTTTCTTTCGACCAATATGATTCTGGTTCCAAAAGGCAGCAACGTTAAAACCGCTCAGGATTTGAAGGGTAAAACGATTGCCGTTCAGACAGGAACAACAGGCCAGGTAGCTATGGAAAAAATCGACGGTAAAAATAGTCCGAATATCAAAAAGTTTAAAACGATCACGCTGGCCATTATGGAAATGCTTAATCATGGGGCGGACGCAGTCGTTGCTGATGATACGGTCATTCAGCAATATGCCAAGAATAACCCAGGTAAAAACCTGAAAGTAATTCCGGATAAAAAAGCATTCGCTAACGAGTATTATGGATTGATGTATCCAAAAGATAGCAAATATGTTCCGGTATTCGATAAAGCAATCAAAAAAATTCTTGAAGATGGTACTTATACAAAACTCTATGAAAAATGGTTCAAAATCAAACCAGATGTAAAGACACTTCTCGCACAGCAGAATTAAGGACATAAAATCTAGAATTTGAGTGACATCTGAAAGTTGCTTAACGAATTCGTTAAGCAACTTTTTGAAGTTAGGGGAGATTTATGTGCATTCAGTCGTCCATTTAATAGTCAGTTATCTGCCCTTCTTTTGGAGCGGTACCCTATTGACCATTATTTTCTCATTATCAGGAATTGTTTTCGGAACGCTTCTCGGTTTATGCATTTGTTTTGGAAAAATGTTGCCTAACAAATTATTAGCTGCGCCCTTCATTGCCTATATCACTTTTTTTCGGGGTACACCGTTGTTTGTCCAGATCCTGCTGGTTCATTTTGGCCTCGTACCGGCAATTCTTGGGCAGTCCAACGGGATTATTGCAGGTATTGTCGCCTTGTCACTGAATGAAGCAGCCTATATTGCTGAAGTTTTCCGTGCGGGTATACAGTCGGTTGATGAAGGTCAGACAGAAGCTGCACGGTCGCTGGGCATGAGCCACCGTCAGGCCATGCGCTATATCATCCTGCCGCAGGCCATTCGCCGTGTTCTGCCGCCGATGGGCAATGAATTCATTAGTTTAATAAAGGATTCCTCGCTCGTTTCAGCGATCGCTGCTCCTGAATTGACGTACTGGGCGCAGGCGATGGGTGCGCAATATTCGATTGTCTGGACCCCTTATCTGACCATATCCTTTATTTATCTTATTTTGACACTGACCGTGAGTTTCTTTGTCAGTTTCTTGGAAAGGAGAATGGCGACGAAATGATGATTGAAGTGGACAATCTGAAGAAAAGCTTCGGAGAAAATGAAGTGTTGAAGGATATTAATCTGAATGTGGAAAAACAAGAAGTTGTGGTAGTGATTGGCCCGTCCGGTTCTGGTAAGTCGACCTTGCTGCGCTGCATTAATCTGCTCGAGCCGATTACATCGGGTCACGTACGAATTGAAGGCGCAGATATTGCCGGTAGAAAAGCGGATATCAATAAAATCCGCCAAGACGTCGGCATGGTCTTTCAGCAGTTTAATCTCTTTCCCCATATGACGGTTCTGAGTAATATTATGCTTGCACCAATTAAAGTAAAGAAGATGGCGAAGGCGCAGGCCGAGGAGAAAGCCCGTGAACTGCTGCGAAAGGTCGGGCTGGAGGACAAGGCGGATGCTTACCCAGATTCTCTTTCCGGCGGACAGAAGCAGCGAATCGCGATTGCCCGCGCGCTGGCGATGGAGCCGAAGATGATGCTGTTCGATGAACCGACTTCCGCGCTCGATCCGGAAATGGTCGGCGAGGTGCTTGACGTCATGAAGCAGCTTGCCAAAGATGGGATGACGATGGTCGTTGTCACCCATGAAATGGGCTTTGCCCGCGAAGTCGGCGACCGTGTTATCTTCATGGATGGCGGCTATATCGTTGAAGAGAACGAACCGAATGAGCTCTTCAGTCATCCGCGCGAATTACGGACGATCTCCTTCTTAAGCAAAGTACTGTAACTCAAAATTCCCCGCTTCGACTATCCGAAACGGGGAATTTAACTTTTTATTAAACATTGTTTTATGCCAAAAGAGAGAAGTAAGAGCAGTTTCCCGGGCATCTGGCATGCCGGTAAGTTGCAAAAAGGAGTGATCCTGTTGGAGCGCTCCTTTTTTGGGACCAGAGATTAGATTTCTTTATAGACATCGATTTCACGGATTTCCGGAATCATACTGTAGGCGGTTAGCCGGTGCTGCCCATCGTAGAGGCCAAGTTTCTGGTTAACAATCAGCGGCGGCAATTTATTGCCGTCCCGGAGATATTCGACCATCTGGTTAATATTATCGGTATGATAGTCATCATAGTTCTCCGGATCTTTTTCCCATTCCTGATAAGTTAAGAGGTTCTTACTATTGCTGCTGAACGAGCAAGCGGCCTCATACAATTCTTCCTTAGCAATTTTCGTAAGTATGAAATGGTGCTGATCGGTTCCAAATGAATCATTTTCAATATCGCTATATCTGCTGCATATTTCTTTTCCTGTCAACGTTTCGGTCATAAGCCATCCCTTCTTAAAAGGCGTATTTCTTAATTTAGTATACCCCGGTTCAGCGTGTAAAAAAAGATTGATCGATGATTTATTGACAATAACAGTCAGTTTGCTAAACTGAATTTTATAAAGATTAGAAAAAGATGGAGGGAATCAATCATGTCTGTGGAGGATGTCAAAACCTATTTCCGACAATTCAACCGGGAAAAGGATGTTATTGAACTTCAATTATCCAGCGCAACCGTCGATCTGGCAGCCGAGCACTTGCATGTCGAACCGGAACGAATTGCCAAAACGCTAGCCTTTCGCGGAGAAGGTAAAGAAGGCGCGATGCTGGTGGTCATGGCGGGCGATGCGAAAATTGATAATAAAAAATTTCGCGGTACATTTGGTTTTAAAGCACGGATGCTGAGTGCGGAAGAAACATTGGAACTTGTGGGCCATGCCATCGGCGGTGTCTGCCCATTCGCATTGAAAAGTGACTGGCCGGTCTTTATGGATGAATCGCTGAAACGCTTTGAAACGGTTTTTCCAGCCTGCGGCAGTCCTAATTCAGCGATTGAATTGACCGTGGATGATATCTATAGACTAGGCAAGGGTAAAGCCTGGGTCGATGTCTGCAAAGGATGGCAAGAAGATGCAGCGGAATCGATCAATAAATCCTCTGAGGAAAGTTAAATCGGATTGAGGATTAGTCGAACAAAAATAAGACGCAGCGCAGCAAGCGTTGAAATGCGTTAAAAAAATTAAATCGAGGCACTGACTCGGCATGAGAATAGGAGTGGCTATCCAAGGATTGGCCTGTATCGGATGATTTTCCTTCAATAAAGCAGGGGCTGCACCTCTGAAACTGCCAATCTGAAAACCGAATCGTTTTTTGGGTATACTAAAAAGAGTCGGATGAGTCGATTCCTCTTCTCAAAATATTGGAAACATTTATTTTAAGCTGATCCATTGATTTTCTAAACTGTGTCTACTATAATTACATTAATCTTTTAGAAGAGGAATCATAGAAATGAATAGTGAGTTTACGATAGCAGTTCATTGTCTAGTGATTATGGCAGAGGCGCCGAATCGGCTATGGAATAGTGAGTCTCTTTCCCAGAAGGTGCATACGCATCCTGCGAGAGTCAGAAAAATTATGAGCACGCTCCGAAAATCTTGCCTAGTCACAACAAAAGAAGGGATCGGCGGTGGTTACCGTTTAGATTGCGCCCCATCCCGATGCTCGCTGGCAATGGTGTATCAAGCAACTTCCTGTGAAGCATTGAAGCTTAACTGGTGCTCGGGAGGATGCGAAGAACGTGAAGGCGGGGAGGAAGTTCAGCAATTGATGAATCGGGTTTTCTCGAATGCCGAGCATTTACTGGCAGACTATCTTCAGCAATGGACGATCGATACACTAGTCAAACAGGTTAAGAGGATGCCGGATTCTTCAAAAAAAGCCGGGCTTGCGATTTCTGCCGGAGGCCTGCACAGCGATTCAATTTTTCGGAATGGTGGTGAAAGATGATGCAGCAGCAATCAAAATGGAAGAAAGGCGATTGGGTCAAAGGAAGAACGGTGAACGGTGAATTGATGCATGGTTATATTGAGGCGTTCAACGATGAAGACGGGACGGTCAAAGTTCATGTCGTAGCCTGCGATCGTGAGTCAACGGTCGGCCGAACGATTGAGACGCTAAGCTATCTGATCAAGCCTTTTCCGATTCTGCCTCTCAGCAATACACAATTGCGTAGTATAACCGATCTGGCACTCATTACGTCAGACCGTGATTGGTTCATGGATCTTTCGTCGCAAATTGCGCGAACGGAAGAGAATACGCAGAATCGCTCCCAGTTACAGGAGAATTCTTGGTACTGGTCGGCTCAGCGTTAAATATGATAATTGCTTTCCAATTTAAAAATAGAAGCGCAGACAGGCGGCAGTGAGCCATTTGTCTGCGTCTTTATTTTTCACCTTGATTTGCAGACATGAAGGGGACTACCAGATCAAGGCAAGTGAGGCAATCAGCGGGATTGTTATAATCGAAAGTAAGGTCGACACGGTCATCAACTGAGTCGGCAGCTCTGTACTGCTGTCATTCAGCACGGCAAATAGAACGATGACACCAGCGATAGGGCAGGACGAGAGCAATATGGCGGATAAAGCACTGACTGGCCCCAGACCTGAAAAATGAAAGAGGACGAGGGTCTCCAGCGGGATAATTAAATTGCGCATCAGCACACCCGGCCAGATTAGACGGCTGGAGAACAAATTGAGCAGGGGCATTGCGGCAATGCTGTCACCGATAACAATCATGCTGAGCGGTGTATTCAGACTACTGATGTCAAAGGCGAATGTATTCAGAAGCGGCGGCAGTCGAAAAGAGCAGATGAAAAAAATAAGCCCAACAAAAATTGCCACAATATTCGGATTGAAAATATGTTTGACTTGAGTTTTCAGATCTTGATTTTTCCGGTAAAGGCTGATGCCGTGCGTCCAGCAGAAGATATTAAAGGCGGCAAGGTATGGTGTGGCATAGAAGACGCCGGAAGGGCCGAGAATTGCGCTGACGAGCGGGATTCCCATGAATCCGGCATTCGAATAAGTCGCCGCGAACTTCAGTACTTTTTGATTGGTGACACTGGCAATGAAACGATTAGAAAATAGAAAATGCGCGCTCAGAATAGCCAGTAAAAAGACGAAAATAATAAAGATAAAGGCAATCAGCAAATCATGGAGTCGGGCAGTTGAAAATTTTTGCTGGAAGGCTTCCAGGATCACACATGGAGAAACGATAGAGAGCAGGATTTGAGTCATGTCCCTGGCGCCCGTATCGTGAATCAGATGCCATTTGTGAGCCCCAAAGCCGGCAGCCATCAATAAAAACATGACGATGACCTGATGAAGTACGACGGCAAATTCCAAATTCGGGCTCTCCTTCTTGTAATAACGATAATGAATGATTTAAAAATTAACACAGAGTCCTAAATCTGTAAATGCATATACTTTTAAGCGGTGACGCGGTTAAGCGATGCTTTATCCACTAAAAAGCCGATGCGCAGGGGGTCGTGTGGTCTAAAAATCCAGACGAATTGCCTGAATCATTTTATTAGGACAACCGGAATGCTATTTCTTTTATTAATATGCAGTTTTATGAGAAAATAAATTTTATAATGGTCATTATGAGGAGTGATTCAGTGTGATTCATTCATTAAAGGATACCATGACTTTAAATAACGGTGTGACGATGCCTGGATTCGGGTTGGGGGTCTGGAGAGTTCCTGATGGCGAGGCGGTTATTCATTCGGTCAAGTGGGCCATTCAAGCAGGCTATCATTTGATTGATACCGCGGCCATCTATGGAAACGAGAAGGGGGTCGGCGAAGCGATCCGCCAGTCTGAAATTTCGAGGGATTCTCTTTTTCTGACGACGAAAGTCTGGAATGCCGATCAAGGATATGATGCCACGCTGAAGGCATTTGAGACGAGCCTCAAGAAACTCGGCCTTGAAACGGTTGATTTATATTTGATTCACTGGCCGGTTGCCGGCAAATACAAAGAGACATGGAAGGCAATGGAAAGACTATACAAAGAAGGAAGAGTACGGGCGATTGGTGTCTGCAATTTCCATCAGCACCATCTGGAAGAATTGCTGAATGACAGCGAGATCATGCCAGCAGTGAATCAGATTGAAATGCATCCGCTTCTCGCACAGATTCCGCTCAGAAATTATTGCTACGAGAAAGATATTAAGGTTGAAGCTTATTCACCGCTTGGCAGCGGTGGTGTGCTCGATCATCCGACACTTACTGCGCTTGCTGAAAAATATGGTAAGACGGCAGCACAAATTATCCTTCGCTGGGATCTGCAGAATGATGTGATTACGATTCCGCGTTCAACCCAAGAAGCACATATCTTGAGCAATGCAGATATCTTTGATTTTGAATTGTCCCCCCAAGATATTGATAGAATTGATGGGTTGAACGAAAACAAGCGTTTTGGAGCGGACCCGGATCATTTCAATTTTTGATCGCAGGGAGATGATCTTCCCAGCGAACTGAATGCTTTTAAAACAAAAGGACCTGTCACCTGTTCAAGAAACATCTGTCGGGCTCTTTTATTAGCTGCAGGACAGCCCTATTTTAAAATGAAGGAGCCTATTCAAGATGTCTGATACGAAGATAATGACTGAAATTAAACGGGGGCCGATTACGGCGACACTGATTATCGGAGCCTTTGTCGCAATCCTGAACGAGACTTTCTTGAACATTGCTTTGTCTGGCCTGATTCAGTATTTTCATGTTCCGGCCACGACCGTTCAGTGGCTGACCACTGCGTATTTGCTCGTCATCGGTATTCTGATGCCCATTACGGCATTAATTACCGGATGGTTTACCACGCGGCAAATGTTTCTCGGGGCGATGGGACTTTTCTTAGCCGGAACCATCCTTTGTGGATTTTCGCCGAGTTTCAGCTTTCTGCTCATCGGCCGAATCATTCAGGCGATTGGTGCGGGTCTCTTAATGCCTGTGATGATGAATACGATCCTACTGATCTACCCGCCGGAAAAGCGCGGTGCCGCCATGGGCCTGATCGGGCTGGTCATCATGTTCGCACCGGCACTTGGACCGACACTCTCCGGGTTAATCCTGTCGGCTCTGAGTTGGCGCTGGTTGTTTTATTTGATCATTCCTTTGGCCATTTTCGCAATCATTATCGGTACCCACTATTTGCAGAATGTTTCTGAATTGACCAAACCAAAAGTCGAGATTCGTTCGATTTTGCTTTCGAGCATCGGTTTCGGCGGAATCGTCTATGGAATGGGCTCCGGCGTGACCGGCGGCTGGATCAGTCTGCTGATTTTAGTCATTGGTGTGCTCTCCCTCATCGGATTTGTCTGGCTTCAATTAGTGCTGAAGCAACCCATACTGAATCTCCGCGCTTTTCGCTATCGGATGTTTGCGTTGTCGACAATCCTTCTCATTTTGGTGATGATGGTCCTTTTTTCGACCATGATTCTCCTGCCGCTCTATCTGCAGCGTGTGCTTCTCCTCAGTTCATTCGGAGCAGGAATGCTTCTGCTTCCGGGAGGATTGATTAACGGGCTGCTTTCTCCCGTCATGGGAAAATTATTTGATAAATGGGGATCTGTCTGGTTAGTCACGCCGGGATTGATTCTCGTGACCGCCGTGATTGGGCTGTTTGCCGGGCTGACTCCCTCAGCGAATGTCGTCTATGTCGCTGCACTTTATACGGTGATGATGGTTGGTCTGGCGATGGTGATGATGCCAGTGACAACGACTGGTCTTAATCAGCTGCCAAAGGCGCTCTATCCCCATGGAACAGCGATCATGAACACGTTGCAGCAGGTTTCGGGGGGAATCGGAACAGCTGTCTTTATCGGCATTATGGCTGGTGGTCAAAAGGCCTATCTTCAGCAGGAGACGTCTCCCAATACAAAGGCGGCGCAAATGCTGGCCTTGACACATGGGATGAGTATAGCGTTTCTTTGTGCCCTGATCCTGACGGTTGTCGCTCTTCTTTTATCACTCTTACTCAGAAAAAAGGCCGCACCTGAAGAGGCTGGGGAAGAAAGAACCGGCTCCTGATGTTTTTAAAATTACGTCTCAGGTCCCATGAATGATCATCGCTCCAAATTTATACTTTAAGAATGCCAGCGGATGATTCAGCACTTTGAACAAAGCGGTACAGCCTATCATTTAATCGATCTTTATTCGGAAAAGTTTGATCCAGTCTTAATATTCAATCGTCAGAAAAGGCGGTCCGATATGAAAACAGATCCGTCAACGGCAGAGTACCGCCGATGGGTCGAGCAAGCCGATCATCTGATTTTTATCTATCCGATTTGGTGGAGCACGATGCCAGCCATCCTAAAAGGATTCCTTGATCGCGTGCTGGTATCCGGTTTTGCGTACACCTATCAAGGACCCTATCCGCAGGGATTGCTGAAAAAGAAAGCGGCAACGCTGATCTATACAATGGATAGCCCCTCTCTCTACGCGCGTTTGTTTCGCAGAAATATTGAATGGAAGTCGGTCAAAGGGCCTGTCTTTCATTTCTGCGGCATCAAGCCGGTTAAAAGGCTCGTATTCTATAGTGTAAGGACGAGTGACGAGAAAAAAAGAAGAAAATTTCTGAAACGCGTCGACCGTCTGGCAGCAGCTATCGATTGAATTCTAAAAGGAGCTCCTCCCGCATAAGTGCCGGAGAAGCTCCTTTTTTTCGGAATGAATTAAGCAATTTCCTGATTTTTGGTCTCCTTGCCGAGAAAGAGGACAGCAAGCACACCGACAACAATCGCAACACAGAAAATCGTAAAAATCACAGTGATCGTCACGTGCTGAACGAGTAGATAACCAACGAGCAGCGGACCAAAGACACCGCCAATCCGGCCAAATCCGGTTGCCATGCCAGTACCGGTGGCGCGGACGATTGTCGGATATTGTTCCGGTGAATAGGCATAAAGGGCTCCCCATGCTCCGAGGTTGAAGAAGGAGAGCAGAATCCCGAACGTCATCAGCATGACAAGCGATGATGCATTCCCGAAGAAGAAAGCCGACACCGCTGTTCCCAACAGGTAGACAATCAATACCCATTTTCTGCCCCATTTTTCAATCAGCCAGGCCGCAGTAAAATAGCCCGGCAACTGAGCAAGCGTCATAATCAGCACATACTGAAAGCTATGCACCATATCATACCCTTTTAAGGCGACGACGCTCGGCAGCCAGAGGAACATGCCGTAATAAGAGAAAACGACACAGAACCAGAGCACCCAGAGCATGATCGTGCGGCTGACATATTTTTTCGACCAGATGGTTGCCATATTTTTTATAAAACCAGAGTTTTGTTCACGTGTCTGGTCCATAAACTTTGTAGAATCATGAATATTCCAGCGCAGATAAAGTACATAAAAGGCTGGAAGCGCGCCGATCAGTAAAGCGATACGCCAGCCATACGAAGGAATGATGAAATAGGAAATAATAGCGGCGAGAATCCAACCGCCTGCCCAGAAGCTTTCAAGGAGCACAACAGTACGTCCGCGCCGCACTACCGGGACGCTTTCAGATACGAGTGTTGAGGCGACAGGCAGCTCGCCGCCAAGCCCCATACCGACAAAAAAGCGGAGTAAGAGAAAGAGACTGAGCCCTGTCGACAAGGCAGAGATTCCGGAGCAAATGGTAAAGAGCAGGACCGTGACAATTAAAACATTTTTACGGCCGATGCGATCAGCCATTATCCCGAAGAGCAGTGCCCCAACAGCCATACCAATCGAGCTGACGCTGCCGATCCAGCCCATCTGCGCTTCGTTAAGCTTCCATTCTCCGGCTAGAGCAGCGATGATAAAAGAAAGCATCCCAACATCCAATGCATCGAAAAGCCAAGCAAAGCCTGCGACACCGAGTAATTTTCTTTCTGTCTGAATTTTTGACATGATTTCCCCCTGAAATAGAGATGAGTGCAATGCGTATAGAGAAGCATAGAAAAATGAGAACAACTTGACCTTCATTATAAATAGTTTGTTTACAAGTGTAAAGACAGCAGAAATACTTTTCGGCTCATGGCTGCCAATCGGTGGATAAAAAGTTTGCTCAACTCTGGCCCGCTGTCATGCTACACTGGAAAGGGACTTACAGGAAATTGGAGGGAGAGCTTTGAATTTAAATGAATTCCAAGAATCAGAAAAAATATTTTATCAAAAGCGCGGCTGGATGAAATTGCCGCCTTATATCCGGATCGGGTTCCTCATGGAAGAAGTAGGAGAGGTCTCCCGGGCTGTCCGTGCCTATGAAATCGGCCGCGATCATCCGGGGGAGAATAAACTGCCGAAACAAGCGATTAAAGAAAACCTGGCGGAAGAAATGGGGGACGTCCTTTCCAATCTCTCTATTCTTGCCGCTTTATACGATCTGACGCTCGAAGATCTGGTCCAGGCGCATCGTCAAAAGCTTGGTGACCGCTATTCTGGAGAAAAAGAGAAAAACGAATAAACCGTTTGGAATCTTTCCAATGAACAAGTTGAGGACTTCATAAAGTATCTAAGCCGAAGTACACTATTATAACGACGAGGAGGATCAGAATCATCCATGAATCAGAAAAATGTTTATTTTAACCACGATGCAGGTATAGACGATTTGGTTTCACTGTTCCTGCTCTTGCAAATGGAGCATGTTGCGCTAAACGGTGTTTCAGTTATCCCGGCGGACGGCTACCTGACGCCAGGCGTTCAGGCAAGCCGGAAAATTATCGATCGTTTCGGAAGAGGGGCGGAGATCGGAGTCGCCCGTTCGAATTCGCGCGGACTCAATCCCTTTCCCAAAGAATGGCGGATGCATCCGTTCTTTGTCGATGCTCTGCCGCTGCTCAATGAATCAGGACGCGTAGAAACGGTGGAAAGTCCGCTACCTGCTCATCAACATCTCGTAAAAACAGTCCGCGAGGCGAGTGGACAGATGACGATTGTCTGCACCGGCCCACTGACCGATCTTGCGCGGGCGCTGGACGCAGCGCCGGATATCGAGAAAAAAATCGATCAATTAGTCTGGATGGGTGGAACGCTTCTCCCGATTGGCAATGTACAGGAGCCCGAGCATGACGGTTCGGCAGAATGGAATGCTTTCTGGGATCCCGAAGCGGTCGCTCGTGTCTGGCACAGCTCGGTGCCCATTCGAATGGTTGCGCTGGAAAGTACGAATCAGGTGCCATTGACTCCGGTAATCCGCCAACATTGGGCTGAGCGAAGACGGTACACAGGGCTCGATTTTCTCGGACAATGCTATGCAGCTGTTCCGCCACTTGTTCATCAAGAAACAAATTCAACCTATTTCCTATGGGATGTGCTGACGGCAATGACGACCGGATATCCAGAGTTGGTTCAGTCACGCCAGATTCGGACAGTCGTTCGGACGGACGAGCCTTCTCAGGGCAAAATAGAAGAATCGGCAAAAGGACGCCCTATTGAACTTGTTTACGACGTGAATGCGGCTGCGTTTTTTGAAAAAATTGAGGAACTGGCAAAAAAAGTGCAATGATATAAAGGCGACTCAGAGAGGAATATTCCTTCAGGCAAAAAATGCAGAGCCCTGGCGCTCACCGGCAGAACGCCGGCCGAGAACTGTAGAACGGCGGCAGAGAAGTGCAGAAGCTGAGGCGAGAACTGTAGAACGACAGGTGAGAAGTGCAGAATGCCGGCCGAGAACTGTAGAACGGCGAGCGAGAACTGCAGAACGCCAGCCGAGAACTGCAGAACGGCG
>JBDNRY010000006.1:0-104904 GCA_047718855.1 Sporolactobacillus sp.
ACCCATTATCGGAAGTTGAACCTAATCCCGGAAAAGTTTGGCCTAACTCACAAATTGTTAGACCCATTCAAGCAAATGAAAGCGCCTATTGCTGCAGAGCGCTTGAATTGGGCGCACCAAAAAAAAGAACCTTGCGGCGTGCAAGGTTCCTGCTCTGTATTTTTTTATAGCCGCTTAATCCGTTGTCAGATCACCCGGTAGCCAATCAACAGGATGATCACCAGCACGATTGCCGTGAGCACGAGGAAGAGTGCCACAGATTGTCTTTTTCCACGTCGGGCCAGCGACATCTCCATCAATCCAATTAAGACAATCGCCAGTATTCCCTTGACCACGAGCATTGCTGGAAAGTGATACATTGCCAGCAGCCAGACGCCGCTGATGATCATCACGAGGTAAGCAAGCCGGAGAATCATGCTCCAAGCTTTTTGCCGCGGCAAGAGGACGGCAACAATAAACAAAATCGTCATCAGCGGCCAGACATAGGCATGCACACCGACTAGTATTCCGTGCAACATAAGCGATCCCCCCATTCATTCACTCAAATACTTTTTACATTTTATCATTAATCGTTCGTTTTCGACAATTTTGGCCGATGGCATGCGGTTCAATCTTTGCCGGCGGGAATTGGCGGCGCATCATTTTTCTCAGCCGCTTCATATTCGGCAATGGCTTTCATGAATTCTGCACCGTATTTTTCTAATTTTTGCTGACCAACGCCTTTAATCATTAGGAAATCGCGCTCGGTTTGCGGCAGCTGCGCGCTCATTTCGCGCAAGGATTGATCGGAAAAAATGATATAAGGCGGCACATACTCTTTCTGGGCCAGCACCTTGCGCACCTTTTTTAACGCTTCAAACAATTCATTATGCACCTCAAGCTGCGCCGCACGTACCTTGCCGCGCTTCATCACTTGAATTTCACCTTTAAGCACGGGAATCGCCCGAGCAGTCAGCTTCAGAGTCGGAAAAGCTCCGCCTTGTTGCGCCAAGTACTGCTCGGCTGTCAGAAAATCGATCAGTTCACTGATCTCACGCTGCGGTTGGCCTTTCATAATCCCGTAGGTGGACACTTTGTTCAGCCTGAAGCTGAGCACCTTTTGATCAGCCGCTCCGGCAAGCACTTTGGCGACCATAGTTTTGCCATAGCGTTCACGTAAACGGCGAACGCAGGAGAGGACCTTCTGCGCGGCTTCCGTGACATCGCTTTTACCGCGTGTGTCCAGGCAATTGCCGCAATGGCCGCATGGCTCGGCATCCTCCTCGCCGAAATAGCGCAAGATATAGCTCTGGAGACATGTTTCTGTATGACAATAGCCGATCATTTTTTCGAGTTTACGATACTCTTCATTTTTCAGTGGCTCGTCCATTTCGGATTGATCAATAAAAAATTGCTGCAGGCGGATATCCTGCGGAGAAAAGAGCAGAATGCAGTCGCTTTTCTCACCATCACGTCCGGCCCGGCCAGCTTCTTGGTAGTAAGCCTCGATATTGCGCGGCATATTATAGTGAATCACATAGCGCACATTGCTTTTATTGATGCCCATTCCAAAAGCATTTGTCGCAACCAGCACTGACAGATCATCGTAGAGAAAACGCTCCTGATTATCAGCCCGCTCCGCTTCGGACATCCCCGCATGATACTTACCGACCGCGAAGCCACTCTTTCTCAGGCTTTCGTGCAATCGATCGACTTCTTTGCGTGTTGCTGCATAAATGATCCCTGGCTGATCACGGTTCTTCTTCAAATAATCCTGCAAAAAGCGAGCGGGATTCTGACCACTGACCACCTGAAAGAATAAATTATCTCTGGCAAAACCGGTGGCCACGACGTTTTGCTGCGGGATCTGCAGCAGACGGCAAATATCCGCCGTGACTCTTGGCGTCGCCGTCGCCGTCAACGCCGTCACGACCGGCCGCTGCGGAAATTGATCAAGCATCGTGGCAATTTGCCGATAGCTTGGCCTGAAATCGTGTCCCCATTGTGAGATGCAATGGGCCTCGTCGATCGCGACTAAATTCACCGTCATCCGCTCAAGCGCGTGCATAAATCCGGGCAATTCCAGCCGCTCCGGAGCAATATAGACAAGTTTGTATTTCCCTCGGTTGGCATCGCTCAGCCGCGCGGCACTTTCTGGGAATTTGAGCGAACTATTGATAAAAGTGGCCGGGATACCCGCGTTCTGAAGCGCATCCACCTGATCCTTCATCAGCGAGATCAGCGGCGAGATCACAAGGGTCACCCCGCGGTGAAGCAGCGCCGGAATCTGATAGCAAAGGGACTTGCCGCCACCCGTCGGCATGATGCCGAGCGTATCTTGCCCCGCCTGAATCTGTTCAATGATGCGATCTTGACCCGGACGGAATTGATCATAGCCGAAATATTTTTTTAAAATCTGAAGCGCCGCGTCTTCCATAAATCCTGTCACCCTTCCAGCAGATCTTGCGCATCCGATAGCTTGTCTCTTTATTTTAGCATAGGAGGCGGCGGATGAAACTTGCTGGATACTCTTTTTAAGCGCTTGGCAAAGAAATGTGCAGCATGACTGCTAGAATTCCACCTTAAAATTGGCGGAGCCTGTGTCGTTGGTAAACGAAAAGGCAATGTAGGAAATCAAATCGAGTAAATCATTTCCATCATTCCCTACGATGATCCCAATCTGGCATTTGTCGCATGCTTGCCGGTGATGCTCAATCATTTGGATATCTCGTACTTTTTAATCTGAGACAAGAAGCGAAAAAGTTCGAGTGACAAGATCATACCACTTGCCCAGACAGCACCGAAAACGTATCCAGCCAATAGATCACTGGGGTTGGCATGAACGACATAAATTCTGCTGATGAAAAACGCTAACAAGAAGAACGCAAAGAGGAAAAAAGTGATTGTACTAAAAAAATAGTTTTTCTGATGCCGGATCAGCATCACCAGAAAAAATCCACAGACAATAATGAAAATCATCGATTGTCCATTAGGAAAATCCGTACTAATGGACCAACCACTGAACATAAAACGGAATATCCAACGAACTCCGACTGTAAAAAGGAAGCCACCGATTAAAGTCAGCACAGAAAATAATGATTCCAGCCATTTGTTTATGTTATTGATCAGAATTGTAATCAGGGTGAAGATAGAAATAAGACCCAGCGTGATCGGCGATGCCATTGAATAGAAATCATTCATTATCGGCTGCCAATGGCTATTGAACAAGAAAAAGATAATTGATCTGGAAACTGTATTGAATGAACTAAAATCATTACTGATAAAGTCCTGAATCATCCCGATCATTAAAACGGAAAGAGAAACGAATAAAATGAGGGCCAGTAAGATAATCAGTTTGATTTTCAGAAAACTTTTATAACGCTTAAAAGACCATTGAAAGAGAAGCGTCAGCGACTCCCGGATAAACGGCCTGTTGGCTTTTATCACTAAATAACAAATGAGTACCAAACCGATGACAAGGCTGGCCAACACCAACCATTTTTTTATTTCGCCCTGGTATTTGTCCCATTGCGGCCCCAATACATACCCCAATGAAATAAACGTACTGGTCCAGAGAAAGACACCAATGTACGAAAAAACGGCGAATGATCGAAAGGGGAGCCGGATGACACCTGAAATAAGGCTCGCAATATGCCTGATGCCTGGGATGAAATAAGAAAAGATCAGCAGTATCTTACCATATTTACCGTACCATTTTGATACCCTGTCCATTTTTTCAGGTCCCATATGGATATAGTGGCCGAACTTCCGAAAAAACGGAGCACCCAGTTTATAGCCAATCCAATAAGAGATGGTGACACCAAGGACTCCCCCGGCTCCGGCAGTCAATAAAGAAAGAATCAGATTCATTTTTCCGTGAAAGGAGAGAAGGCCTACGTAACTCATCAATGCCTCATTGGGGATGGGAATACAGATAAGTTCCAGCATTAACGCCAGAAAAAGAGTCAGATAACTATATTCATTTATTAAATTGATAAACCCGCTCATTCTTATTCCTCCCTATTGGTCGTGTAGCCACACTCCCACCCAAAAGCAGACTGGTTGATTTTGTTGTTGATCTCTTATCACTCTTGACGATATATTAACCACTCTTCATTTTTTCCCTTAGCCAGATCAGCACAACCGGCAAAACTGAAATAGCAATGATTACGAGTAGAAGTGCCGAAAAGTGCTGCTTAATGATCGGAATATTCCCGAAGAAGTAGCCAGAGAGCAAGCCAATCATCGTCCATGCAATCCCGCCACTAATATTATAGAACAGAAAGAGTGGGTATCTCATCTGGCTTCCACCCGCTATAAATGGAATAAATGTCCGGATAAAAGGAATAAACCGTCCGAGAAAAATGGCGAAACCGCCGTGGCGATCGAAAAATTGTTGGGCTTTTGCCATTTTTTCTTGGCTTAGAATGCGCCTAAATAAAGGATACTTCATTAGTAAATGCCCGAGTTTCCAGCCGATCCAATAATTCAGTGTATCGCCCAGTACCGCTGCTAACGCGGTAAAAACAATCAACCATCCCAAGTGAATACCCGAACCGCTGCGAGCTGCAAGTGCGCCCGTTGCAACGAGCAAAGAATCACCGGGTAGAAATGGGCAAACAACCAGACCGGTCTCAATAAATATAAGTAAAAAAAGAATGCCATAAGTCCAAGTGCCATACTGATTCAGCATCAGAGTCAAAAACTTGTCAGTATGCATGAATGTATCCATCCACCCGATCAGGGAATTCATGCATTGATCACTCCGGAAAATGATTTGATTGACTTCGAACCGCTAGAGGTCCAAGGTCGATATTTCTCTCTGTCAATCCCCACCCGATTTTGTCGTTTCTGAGGATAATAATTTTTTTGCTTTTCTCGGCACGCTCACCTCAATCGCGTAGGCAAGCAGCATCAAACAGGGAATCATGAACAATAGCCAATAGCTGGAATTACTCAAGTACGGCTTATGATCAACTGAGTAGATTTTAAACTGCAGGTCCTGCTTCTTAGAGAGCCGTCCAGATTGAATCAATCGGCCATCCGGATATAAATCCCGCTGCTCATAACCTTTTCCATTGATTCTCAGAACAAGCCCTGCTCCCGGTGTACCTTTGATCTGCTTTATTGTCAGCTGACACGGTTCGTTTTGTCCGGCAAGCGCCTTGTGCGCCGCAAAAATGTTGAACTGATTCACCTTGACTTGGCTGGTGGTAAATTTTTTAACAAATAAGACCTTTCCCGTACGACTCTCTGTCACCGAGAGTTGGTAAACGGCGGAACCACTTTTCTTAACCGGTTTGACCGCCAAATGAGTGAACGGATGCGTAGCCAGAAATGTCTGTGTCAGCGGACGCGTTTGATCAATCCTGGCACCGCTTTTCCCGGCCGCACCTACTTGGTCAACTACATAACTTCGCTGCGCTGAGCGGTTTCCGGCAAGCGATTGATGGCCCTGTACTGAGATTAATATCCCTGCAAGCAGGAGTAGCGAAGCCAAAATCAGCCGCCCGTTTCTGGCTGTTGCCGGTGAGATCTTCACTCGTTCTCGCCCATCTAACAACTGCATGAATTCTGAGAACCCAAAGATAGCCCCGATCAGAATAAATGGTGAAAAGAGCAAGCTATATCTTGGCTCCGCTTCCCATATAAAAGTGTAGAAAAGTAGATTTCCAATCAGACAGATCTGGATCAGCAAGTTCAGACTGACCACCCGGGTGCGAAAAAATTGAATCGATGAAAGGATTAAAAAGAACAAATCAACAAGATAGAAAGCTTGAATCACAAACACGATCAATTGCCGTTTATGATTAAAGAGATATTGATAGGTCTTGGTCGGCTGCCTCGTCAGATGGGTGTACCAATAATAGCCGTGTGCGCCGATTCCCCATGTTCTGGCAAGTTTGATTCCCCAGAGACGGGTCAGTCCCACAGGACCCGCTTGCTTTATCCTTAACTGAATCTGCTGCGCATCCGCTTGCTTTTTTGCTGATTGCGTGGGCTCTTGACGCGTGCGCTCGTAATCCTGTTTGTTATAGCCGCCATTGGGCGATAAGCCGAGCATCACCCAGTGACTATCCGGCATTGATAAAGCGGGATTCGGATGATAACCTAAATGATTTTCCACACGATTCACTGAGAGACCGACCGCAGCAATCAGGATCAAAATAAGAGCCACATTCCACAGCACTTTTTTAAACTTGAGAACAAACAGCATGTATATCGCCAGTGCCGGCAGCATTAATATCAGATTCGGTCGTATCTGATCGCCAATACCAATCAGCAGACCGAACAGGAGTGTATAGCGCATTTTCATCGAGTGGCTGTACAGATACACTAAATACAGCAGGAGTGCGGGAAACATCAGAGTCGCCGTATCCGTATAGAAATACAGGATATAAAAGAATAAAGGAAAGCAGGTCAATGTCAGGAGCAGCAGGAGAGCAGCCATCTTTGCGTCGAAGATTTGTCGGACCAGCTTCCACGAGAAATAGATGCTGATATTCAGAACGATGGCACAGAATCCTCTGCTGATGAGCATATAATTTGAAAGATGAACCCAGCTGAATACCCTGAAGAGACCATATTGCAGCAGAGCCACAGGAATATTATTCGGGTAGATTTTCAAATAGATCCCAGATGACGCATGATGATGAGCGAGTAGATACAGTGCCTCCGCATACGTATGACCGCCATCGACAGCCGGTGGAAGAATGGCATGAAAAGCAATAATTAGGTATCCTTCCATCAAAAAAATCAGAACAAATAGAATAATCGTTACTTTTTTCATCGCTTTTGCAGTCAGCCGGTTAAAAAAGCGGTAAGCTGTAATAAAAAAGAGAATAATAATAGCGGAAAAAAATAAGAGAAGCAAAGCCGTTACCGCAGTTTCCGCGTTATGGCTCAGAATCATCTGGTAGCAGAAGCCGAGCACAAGCACGATCAAAAAAGAGAAAGCAAAAATCAAAGAGAATAATGAGAGTGTTAATCGTTTCATCAAACCGAGTGTCACATCCTATAAAAAGCTAATCTTTGTTTGTCGCCAAAGAAAACGATAAAGTTGTCAACCACGCAGCAAAATTAAAGTGCTGAGCATTCATTTTTCTCTCACAAAAAAGGCTCCTGATTCCCGGCGAACCGCTCACAAGGCTTTATTTTTGAGCTTCTCTTCACTATGATTCATTTTGCGTTCCTCAATGGTATAACGCGGACGCTGTTTCGTTTCTTTGAATATCTTGCCGACATATTCGCCAATTACGCCAATTGCCGTCAATTGAATGCCGCCGATTAACCAGACAGAGAGAATTAATGACGTCCAGCCAGTCACCGCGTGGTTCATAAAATGTTGAATTAAAGCATAGAGAGCGGTTAATCCGCCAACGCCCACAAATGAGAGGCCGAGATAGGTAACCATCCGAATCGGTGCAATCGAGAATGAGGTCAGCCCATCCAGCGCAAAATTAATCATCTTTTTGAATGGATATTTTGATTTCCCAGCAAATCGCTCGGCTCGATTGTAATAAACCTTGGTGCTTTTGAAACCCAATAGTGGGACGATGCCGCGGAGAAAAAGATTTTCTTCCTGATAATGAGCAAATTCATCCAATGCACGCTGACTGAGCAGGCGGAAATCCGCATGGTTCGGCACCATCCGCACCCCCATCCGGCCCATTAGCCGATAGAAAAGAAGCGCTGTGTTTCTTTTAAAAAAAGTATCTGTCTTACGCTGATCACGAACGCCGTAAACAATATCAAATCCCTCTTTATACTTCTCAAGAAATGTCGGTATCACGTTCACGTCATCCTGCAGATCCGCATCGATCGTAATCACGCAGTCCGAATAAACACGGGCCGTTTCCATTCCGGCAATGAGCGCGTTTTGATGGCCGAAATTCCGGCTAAGTTTTAAGCCGGTGACTTCTCTATTGGTTCTGACCTGATTTTCAATAATCTTCCATGTCAAATCCTTGCTCCCGTCGTCAACAAGTAAAATGGTGCTTTTGCCGGAAACAAGATGATCGTTGCAGGCTTGGTTTAGTACGGAACGGAGGCGCAGAACGCTCACTGGCAAGACCTCTTCCTCGTTATAACAAGGCACAACAATGGTTAGAATGGGTTCATTCATTTTTTTTCCTCCTGTAACTGCAGTTGTAAAGCAAGGGCCTGCACTTATTTTTGGCTCTCCAAAAAATCACATGGATTCTTTCACAGCGTGCTGTGATATTTCATTTCGACTCCTATGTTAAACGCCAAAGATTACGGCGTAACCAAATTCCGATGAGTTATTGATGAGAGTTTTCTCATCAAAAATTCATCGACGGATCATGATGTCTTCCTCATAAACCCTTATAATGAAAAGAAAATAGAGAATACTGTTTCTTGTCATTCTAATCAAATTGGAGAAGGACCTTTCATGGATAAAATAACCATTCTTTTGGTTGAAGATGAAAAGAGCGTTGTCTCATTTTTATCAACAGAACTGAACTTTGAAAATTATCAAGTGGAAGAAGCTTATGATGGAGAACAGGCGCTGAAGCTGTTTTTTCAGGACGAACAGAAATGGAGTCTGATTCTGCTTGACTGGATGCTGCCCAAATTAAACGGTCTCGAAGTTTGTCGCAGGATTCGCAAAAAGAGTCGAGTTCCGATTATTTTGATGACCGCCCGAGACTATATTGGGGATAAGGTTGCCGGTCTCGACGGTGGCGCAGATGATTATATTACGAAGCCTTTTGAGATTGAGGAATTGCTCGCCAGAGTCCGTGTGGCGATCCGCCGCCGGAACAGCTATGTATCAGAACAGCGAAGCCACGTCTATCAGACTGGAGATTTGATCCTGGATACGGAGAAAAGAACCGCCACGCGCCATGGCGAAACGTTCAATCTGACACAAAGGGAATTTGATCTGCTCACGACGCTGATGCAGAATGAAGGAAAAGTTCTGACCCGTGATGAATTGCTTTCCAAAGTCTGGAACTTTGATTATATGGGTCAGACCAATATCGTGGATGTCTATGTGCGCTATCTGCGTAATAAAATTGATCGGGATCAAGCCGTCAAACTGATTCACACGGTTCGCGGCGTCGGCTATACATTGAGGAATGAAGGATGAAAATGCGCGTGAGAACGAGACGAATTGGCAAAAGAACGACACTTGTTCAGATGACCTTCTGGTACATCTTTATTATGTTCATTACCGTATCGTTCATTGGCTGTGCTGTCCTGTCAACAGTTACCTATCAGTTATTAAAAGAAACGGAACATGAAGTCCTCTATGTGGAAAAACAATTGACAAAAACAGCGAAGCATAAGCACCCCCATTGGAACGAAGCGATCGAAACGATGCTGTATATCCGTCATCCGGACTTTTATGTACACATCCGAACACCTGAAAAAAGAACGATCTATTCCAGGGGCAGCGAGGGCGTTACCGATAACACATCCTACCCGATCAGTCTGTCGCTCTTCTCATCCATCTCATTTAAGAGCAAACTGATTCCCGTCTACCATCATCGCACGACCAGCCATGGCTACACGTTTGATATTTATGTACGGATGATTAGTATTCACCACTTTCTCATGCTGATGATGAAAGTCCTGATCATTTGCACCCTTATAGGAATCGTGATTGGATCGCTGGCGATTTACCAATTATCTCGAAGACTCAGCCGGCCGCTTAGGGATGTGACTCGCTGGATCAATCAGATTATCGAGACGCACAATTTGAATCAACCAATCGCGGTGCCCCTTCAGCCGGAAGAAGTGCATGATCTCGCCCTTTCCTTTAATCAGATGATGCGTCAATTGAATCAGCAAATGGAACGGGAACAATCCTTTGTTTCGGATGCTTCACACGAGTTAAGGACTCCGCTGTCCGCGATCCGGGGCCATATCGGCGTGATTCGGCGTCACGGGGCCGGCCATCCTGAAGTGGTTGAGCAATCCATGCACTTCATCGATCAAGAATCCAAGCGCATGCAACGGCTGATCGACCAACTCTTAGTGATTGCCCGTCTTCAGCAGCGCAAGATACGAACGGCTCCTCTCAATCTTTCACTGATGATCAAGAACGTCATCGCCGATTATGCACCCATAATCAACCAGACCTTCAGTGCAGAAATCCAAGATCAGATCATTGCTGAAGCGACTGAGGATTATGTGCACCAAATCCTTGTCTCACTCCTTGAAAATGCTCATAAATATACGGCAGGAGACGGGTGGATCAAAGTCCTGCTCACCTGTGATTCAAAATATGCCTATATTAACGTGCAGAACTCAGGAGCCCATATTCCTGATGAGGAGAAGGAAAAGATTTTCGAACGTTTTTACCGACTCGATAAATCCCGTTCAAGCAGCGAAGGCGGCTCCGGGCTGGGCCTAGCGATCATCAAACAGCTCGTTGAAATTGATGGCGGAAAGATAGGGGTAAAAGATCTCGAACCCACCGGCAGCCAGTTTATCGTCCGATTCAAACTGGCTAAGGAGACAAGCCTCAAGAAAATAAAGGCTTAAACCCAGGGAAAAATGGAACGAGAAACAAAGCGGAAACTCCTGAATTCAGATAACCGCTTGAATATTTTCCCCGTGAGTCTTACCATTGTGTTTGAAAATTGGCATGAAAGGGACGAAAGGTGCTGAAACGACGCCTTTCGTCCTTTTTTTGTATGTGTTTGCAGCGGTGGACCTCACTTCTTATGCCGATAGATACAAGCATTTTTTCTCTCCGTAAAGTGAAAATATCACAGTTCCCCTTTATTTTGTCAAATCGCCAACAACTTTGAGCTGCGAAAGCACGGACGTTCCGTGCGGCGCATGCTCGATCGCCGCCGTTAGATCCCGTCCAGCCTGCACGCCATGATGGTAGCCATTATGCCAGCCGGACGCATGCGTCACATCGTACACTTTTCCGCTAACCGCCACATAAGCGGGTTGTCCATTTTGTCCGTTGTATTTTTTTAGTTCTGCCAAAGTAAACAGCCGCGGCTTCTGAGAATTGCCTGTATCTCTGCTGCTCGTGATTCCCGTTGATTCTGCTGTTTTTGATTCGACCAGATTGCCCACAATTGGAATAGCCGACAGAACCGATGTCCCGTGCGGCGCATGCTCGATCGCTACTGTTAAATCCTGTCCAGCCTGCACGCCATGATGATCTCCATGATGCCAATCAGGGGCATGGGTCACATTGTAAATCTTTCCCTTAACCGCGATATAGGCCGGACGTCCATTCTTCCCGTTATACGTGCTTAATTGGGCAAGCGTGAATGATTTTTTGGGATTCAAATGGTCTGTAATTGCCACGGAATGCGGGGCTTTTCCTTCATTTGGTGTCACTGCATGCGTACAACCCGCAAGAAGCAGAGCAGTGATTATCAAAAGATAAGCCATTCCTTTTTTCACAAACATGGTTTGCTGTCTCCTCTACAATGAAAAATTTTCAAAATGAATTCTCTTTCTATCGACATTTAACAGGTGCAAGCTTTCAACTACCGAATTCATCATCTTCGCTGGGCCGCAGATGATGTAATGTGTGCGTCTGACATTATAGCGATGCGCCCTTAAATGGCGGATCAGCTTTTCACGGTTCAAATGGCCGGTCTCTCCCGCGTAGGCTGCTTCTCGCGACAGAATCGGAACCAATGTGAAATAAGGCATTTGCCGTGAAATAGTGGCAAACAGATTCTTGAAAATCAGATCTTTTTTCGTCGAAATGTTCCAAAAAAGGAGAACATGGCGCTGGCTGTCGGTTTGACGCAAATCCTTTAATATACTGAGCATCGGTGTAATGCCGATACCGCCGGCAATGAGAACAAGATCAGACTTCGTCCGGTGCACGCTATTGCCGAGAATGCCGAATGGCCCTTCAAGAATTGCCTGCGCATTCGCTGGGATCTCGGTGATCCTTTGCGTATAGTCACCGATTGACTTGATTGTGACAGAAAGAGCGGAGCGATCATTGGGATCAGAGGTAAGCGAGAAGGGGTGCTCCTCATCGGAAATCCCTTTAGCGAGCAGGCGGAGAAAAACAAATTGTCCCGCCTTGTATCTTGGTAAACGGCCATTCGCCGGCGTAAAGACCAGGGTATGCACATTGAATGATTCTTCTTTGATTTCAGCCAGTTTGTACGGACTGATTTTTGCCAGCCTTATTTTCACGAATTTATGGTAGATATAATAGCTGATGGCAATGATGAAATAGAGCGTATAAATACCGCAGATCCAAGGATTTTGCTGATAAAAAGCACTGATTATGAAAACATGCAGGAAAACGAGAACGATTGCAATCACGTTCGCATTGTGAATCCAAACACTAATATTAAAATCAACGATCCGCTTTCGTTCAAGATAGTGGCGGAAAGCGGTCAAAAAAGGCAACCGCCGAATGATCATGCTGGTCATGAAAAATA
Organism: Sporolactobacillus sp.; assembly: GCA_047718855.1. Lineage (GTDB taxonomy): Bacteria > Bacillota > Bacilli > Bacillales > Sporolactobacillaceae > Sporolactobacillus. The sequence goes on from JBDNRY010000006.1 coordinate 12,384, forward strand.
ACGACAGACCTGCCAGAACGATAAAAAGGATCAAGGCATCGTTGCCAATTTGCCGGGCGGGATGCAGAAAACCCGTCCAGATGGTATCCTCAAGCTGTTTGTGCACGAAAGAAAGCGTGATGGCAACAATGGCTGCGATGGCGTGGAATCGGTAAAAATGATTGAGTCCGAAGTATTTTTCAATAAATTTGGGACGAGCACTGATCACGAGTTCTGCCATCAGCCACGTATACGCCACTGACCCCAGCACCATTGGCAGGAGTCCTTTTGCCGTTTGATAAGCGGTGGGATTCACCGAATAGGTTATCCCTATCGCTGGAAAGGGGCTTAACAAATACAAAAGCACGATGGATATTCTGATCATTTTTGACACGTCTTTAAGCCCTCCAGATCAGGAATTTGATTTGTTTAAAATGCGCTTCAACAAATCAACGATTCCCTTTGCAATCCCGCTACAAAGGGAAATGGATTTTAAAATAATTATAATTATTACTGGATGAATAAGTCATTAACAGCAAATGAGAAATCTCACATTTTTCATCGTCTCCTGTATAGAAGGCAAAAAAATACCACCATTCGATTGAGTGGAGGTATTTTACAGATATATTATTTATGTTGTTCTTTCAGTCGCTGTCGTCCTTGAATTAATGGGATAATATTGTAAAGATGGATAGAATCACTTCTTGAGTGGTATTGATTTTTTTTGATTCAGTAGAATCTAATTTAGTTCTGGATATTCACACTTTAGTGTTCTGATTTTTTTATGCAATGCCAGTATACTCTAATGAATAAACCTGGGTATCTTATGGGTTTTTACCAGTTTCTTGAAACCACTTAACTCAGTAACTTCACAATATTTATAATTTTAGAGGAACATTCCGCCCGAAACCTCGATACGCTGAGCAGTGACCCAGCGATTCTCGTCGGAAAGAATCGAAGCTATCATTGGTCCGACGTCGTCAGCTTGACCGACGCGACCAAGAACTGTCATTTTCGCTATCTGTTTGCTCACTTCAGGATTATCGCGAACTACACCGCCGCTGAAATCGGTCGCGATAGCTCCAGGAGCGACGACGTTGGCAGTGATTCCACGTGAACCAAGCTCTTTCGCCATGTAACGAGTCAATACCTCGATCGCACCTTTCATGGATGCATAGGGACCGCTGCCCGGCACAGCAAAACGTGTAAGACCTGTAGAGATGTTCACAATCCGTCCACCATCATTGATAAGCGGTAGGAGTTTTTGTGTCAAAAAGAACACGCCTTTGAAATGAACCTCGTAAAGATTATCTAACTCTTCCTCAGTTGTCTTCTCTATAGAATTGTGATGGGAAATGCCAGCGTTGTTAACAAGGTAATCAAATCGCTGAACACCTAACTCATTAAGAGCATTTCCTACACTTTGTACAAAGGAGTCAAACGTGCTAACACTCCCAGTGTCTAACTGCAGTGCAATAGCCTTGCGCCCCGTTTCACGTGCCATAGAAACGACTTTTTCCGCTTCTTCACGATTCGACTTATATGTGAAGATCGAATCAACACCGCGTTTTGCAAGACTGAGGACGGTGTTTCGGCCCATACCACGGCTTCCACCTGTAACAATGGCAATTTTTGCGTTAAGTTCCGTCATGAGTAATACCTGCTTTCATTAGGTTTGTCAGATTAAATAACTATCTGGTTAGTTAATAATATATAACTAACTAACTGGTTTGTCAATTTTGAAATTTGTGTGTTATATTGAAAATAAAAATTCCTTACACAGGAGGGAAATCATTTGAGAAACGCTGAAGTAACGAAAGAACGGATTTTAGATGCAGCTATGGATGAGTTCTCGTCCTATGGTATTGCCGGCGCGCGTGTTGATCATATTGCAAAAAAAGCCGGATGCAACAAAAATTTAATTTACATTTACTTTGAAAATAAAGAGACGCTTTTTACAACCGTTCTTGAGAAAAACCTATCACGTGTATATGAAGAAATTGACTTTACACCAGAGGATCTTCCCGGTTATGCAGTGAGGGTATTTGATTTCACTATGACACATCCCAGCCTATGTCGTCTAATGGCATGGTACGGTTTGGAACAGAAGGCAGGAAATTTAACCGAACGCGCATCCATCCAAGAAAAAAAATTGAAAGAGATAAACAATGCTCAAAACTCTGGTCTGGTAGGAACCACATTCACACCAGGATTTCTGATGACAGCCATCATGTCCCTTGCAACCGCATGGTTAACGATGAACCCTTTTGGTCCATCGCTTGATCCAGATGCAGTAAAAAAACCAAAAGAAACAAGAGAAGCAATTTCCAAAGCTGTCAGTTTGATTGTTAGAGGTAAATAATTAAAATGAGTATACCATTAGCTCCTGATGACCTTTAATTACAAACATATTTGCTACAATCGAAATCAACGATGTACTTTTGCTCAAGATAGCGGCAGGAAGCAGTCAAAAATAGCAACCGCCGAATAATCATGCCGGTCATGAAAAATAACGACAGGTCTGCCAGTACGATAAAAAGGATCAAGACATCGTTGCCAAGTTGCCGGGCGGGATGCAGAAAATCCGTCCAGATGGCACAAGCTGTTTGTGCACGAAAGAAAGCGTGATAGCCATGATTGCCGCGACGGCGTGAAATCGGTAAAAAGGATTGAGTTGGATTCGACATTTATTTTCTAATCTCTAATCAATCGGTGGCTTCATGCCCGTCGCTAAAGAGCGCGGCCTGCTTTCTCGTGTCTGCCCGGAGCACATTTTTCATCATCTGGAGGGCATATTGATTGTCTTCTGGAACGTTCGAGGCGCAGCAGTCCGCTGGAACGATCAGCTGGTAGTCGCGCATATAAGCATCGTTCGCTGTGAACAGGACACAGATGTTGCCGGCAACCCCGGTCAGTATCAGCTTTCCTACCTGCAGGCTGGTCAGCAGCGCCTGCAGCGGTGTCGCAAAAAAGCCGGAATGTTTCGGTTTGATGATAAAATAATCGCCGTTATCCGGCAAAAGAGGCCGGATACAATGACCGGCGGGGCCATGCAGAGCACGGCTGACCAGATTGTCCTTGTCCGATTCCCATCGTCCCTCATTATCGTTCACATAAATCACCGGTTGGCCGGCGCGGTGCATCCTTCCTCGGAGCTCATCAAGCGGCTTAATAATCGTCTCCATTTGCGTCAGTAGCAGCGGGCTTTGCGTGAAATGCAGCGTATTCATCATATCAATGATTAATAATGCGGTTCGCCCGCGGGATGCGCCGTTCAGTTGCACATTCCGTTCCCCCTTTTTTTGCTTAGCATGCCCTTTCCTGAAATAGCGAATCCGCCGCATCCCTCTGAAGTAAATGGATGAATCCCGATTTTTCAGCGTTGCATCGATCATTCGCCCAAACAAAGGCGCATATTTTTTCATATGCTGAAGTAGATTGGCTATTGAGGAGGAGGAATGGCTATGGATCAACAAGAGCCGCATCAGAAAAAGCCGCAGGATCCGCGCAATCTGATGAACGATCTGGATTCTTTTTTTCAACAGAATCCGTTTCAGGATGTGCTGAAATCGATTGATGATTTTTTTGAGAATCACGCGCGATTCCCGAAAACTTTTCCGGTGCGCCTATATGAAACCAAGGAGCACTGGGTTGTGGAGGCAGAGCTTCCCGGCGTCTCCCGCGAATCGATTCATCTTGAACTGCTTGAGGACAGAGTTCGGATTATTGTCGAGAATGATGTCCAGATGGATGCTGAGCACAAAGAAAAGGGGACACATACCCATGAACGGCGTTTCGATCACGCGGAGCGTCTGATCGCGCTTCCCTATACGATCGACCGCGCGCGCACCCACGCTTCATTTACTAATGGCCTCCTAAAAATTACTGGGCCGCGCTTTCCAAAAACGGGAAACACGTTGACCATTGAGTAGAGCATCTTCCGAGAAAAAGCAGGCAAGGGTACGCTGCCCTTGCCTGCTTGCTTGCTTTCGTTCATAAAATTCAACCCTGTTTCACTGGTGTCAGACTGGCAACATAGCGTTCCATTCTGTCCAGTGCCACGCGTAATTTATCCATAGAATAGGCATAAGTCAATCGCAGATACCCTTCGCCATACTCTGAAAAGGCTGTGCCCGGAACAATAGCCACGCCACCTTTTTCAAGCAAATCCAGAGCGAAAGCCTCGGAACTGATCCCGAATTTTTCAATCGAGAGAAAGACATAGAAAGCGCCATCGGGACGAATGACCTCGATGCCCATATCCAGCAGGCGCTGCATCACATAGTCTAGCCGGCGTTTATATTCCTGTCGCATCGGCTCCGCATCATTTTTCCCGACCGTCAGTGCTTCAATGGCGGCATATTGGGTGATGCTCGAAATACAGGCCGTGCTGTATTGATGAATTTTCACCAGTTCCTGCGTGATCGCTTCGCTGGAAAGCGTATAGCCGAAGCGCCATCCAGTCATCGCATGCGATTTAGACAAACCGTTGATCACGATGGTCTTCTCCCTCATGCCGGGAAAACTGGCAATTGAGACATGCTTTACGCCATATGTGAGTTCACTGTATATCTCATCAGAAACAATATAAATCGCCTTGTCTTTCAGCAATTCGGCAATCTCGCGTAATTCTTCTTCATTCATGACCGCACCGGTCGGATTGGCCGGAGAAGGAATCACAATGGCTTTCGTCCGTGCACTCAGCTTTTCTTTGATTTGAGCGGCCGTTAATTTAAAATGAGTTTCGCGCGTGTCGCAATAGACAGGAAGTCCCCCAGCCAGATGAATCGGTCCGGGATAGCCGGGATATGCGGGCCCAGGGAGAATGACTTCGTCGCCCTTTTCCAACAATACCCGGAAGGAGAGATCCAGCGCTTCACTCGCACCAATAGTGGTCAGAATCTCCGTCTCCGGATCATAATGCAAATCATATTTTTCCGCCGCGTAATCGGCAATCGCCTGACGCACTTCAATCGTGCCCGGTGTAGACGTATACGCCGTTAGATTCTGATCAATTGCGGCCTTGCCAGCGGCCTTGACATGCTCGGGTGTTGGAAAGTCCGGCTGGCCAATTGTCAGCGAAATCGCATCCGGATAATTTTTTACTTTTTCTGAAAAACGACGAATGCCGCTGATTTGAATGGAGCGAACATAGCCGTTGAGTTCTTTATTCATGATCAATTCTTCCCTTCAGTTAACTAGCCCCCATGATTGCCTCTTTATCTGTTTGGACTGAAGAGAAAACTCCGATCTTCACATTTACTCTGTCACCGGCGTTTTTTCAGCAGCCTTATCTTGGCTTTTCTCCGCATCAATCTTCACTTCCTGGGTCCACTTCAGCTTATCTTCAATCCGTCCGTTTTGGATGCCGGTCAACGTCTCGTACAATTTTTTCGATAAGGAGCCCGTTTCACCGTTTTTAACCTTTATCACGCGATCTTCCCATTTCAGGAAGCCGACCGGAGAAATAACAGCAGCCGTACCTGTTCCAAAGACTTCCTCTAATTGCTGTTTCTCTGCCTTTTTAAATAACTTTTTTATCGAAATTTTCTTTTCCTTCACCGTTATACCCCAATGCTTCAGCAGATTGATCACCGAATCACGCGTTACACCCGGGAGAATGCTGCCATTAAGCTCAGGGGTCCAAACCTCGCCATCGATTTTAAAGAAAATATTCATGCTGCCGACTTCTTCGATGTATTTATGCTCAACGCCATCGAGCCAGAGCACCTGATCAAAACCCAATTCCTCTGCCTTGGTCTGCGCACGCAAGCTAGCCGCATAATTGCCGCTGGTCTTTGCATAGCCGACACCGCCTCTGACTGCGCGGACGTATTCATCTTCGACATAGATTTTAACTGGTTTAGTTGAGTTGCCAAAATAGGAGCCGACAGGCGACAGAATAACCAGCAACTTGTAGCTGCCAGATGGGTGCACACCTAGAAAAGGTTCTGTGCCAATAATGAACGGTCTGATATAGAGAGATTGTCCAGGTTTGTCAGGGATCCAATCTTTTTCAATGGCCACCAGCTTCTTGATTGCCTTGATTACAAATTTTTCGTCAATCTTGGGAATGTTCAGCCGTGCACACGATTGATTCATGCGTTTCATATTCTTATCCGGGCGGAAAAGCAGAACTCGCCCATCCTCGGCGCGATAAGCCTTCATGCCCTCGAAGACTTCCTGACCGTAATGAAAAATCATCGCGGACGGATCAAGAGAAAGCGGTCCGTATGGCACGATTTGAGCATCATGCCAACCCTTGTCAGCAGAAAAGTCCATTTCAAACATATAGTCTGTAAAAAACCTGCCAAATCCCAATTGATTCGTATCCGGTTTTGCTTTCAGCTGACCTGCTTCTACAAAATTAATTGACTGGCCCATCGAATCCCTCCGAAAAAATTTTTTCATCTTAATTATAATTATATCAATCCGCTGGCAAATTCGCTATAGCTTCATTTATTGTTCGATCCAGGATCTGTTTAATCCAGGAGTGTTTTAATTTTTAATCATTCGCAACCCGGCTATCCGGTCGAATGAAATCGTTGTCATTCAAATGAAAATGGTGCAAGTGTAAAAAGCTTTTATAAAAAATAAAAAAGTGCTGAAAAAGTCTTTCATCCATCGATCAATCCTGCTACAATGTCCCTTAGTTGATGAAGAGGCGCATGAAAATCTGCGCGTCTTTTCCTTTGTTAACAGCTCGTCAATTCGTGGTGAAACATTCTCAGGTTATTGCCCGAAACAGTTGTGTCTATTGAAATTATTCTTGTATTTTTGAAAGGAGTACTGCTTCCTTGCGCTCATTTACATTTGCTTCCTGTGCTCTTTATTTTCTGACCGGCTTAACTTCCATTTCAATTGGTTCGGTGCTTCCTGAGCTGCTTCGCCATTATCATCTTTCCTTTGCTGTAGGCGGGCAGATGATTTTTATCGGTGCGATGGGTTTTCTCGGCGGTGTTCTGCTGACTTCATGGCTGAACAGCCATTTTCCGCCGAAGCCGCTGCTTTCGCTCGCCGCACTGGTGATTGCCTGCGCACAGGCATCGATTCTTTTTCTGCCGCCGTTTCCGGTCTTTGTCGCTCTTTATTTTCTGAACAGCATCGGCTCTGCCGCCATTGGTATTGTTGTCGCTACACTATTTATTGAAGTCTTTATCGGCAGACAAGCGGTCGCTATGAGCTATCTGGAGGTTTCATTCGGGCTCGGTGCTTTTACAATGCCGATTCTAGCCAGTTTCTTCATTGCTTTTGATGGCTGGCGATATCTTTTCCTGATTACTGCACTTCTTGCCTTGATTCTTTCCGTAGTCTGGACGCGAATTAACTTTTCGAGTCAAGTGGTCACAGACGACAAACCGCTCGATGGACCTGGGATAACCAGCAAACCGGAACCCCTTTTCGGGCGTAAAAAATGGACAGTGCTTGGCCTGTTTGCGGCCATTGTCTTTTTATATGGCGGTCTTGAAGGCAGTCTGAACAATTTCATGTCTTCCATTTTTATGAACTATCTGCATCAAGTTGCGTATTATGCTTCGATCAGTGTTGGCGTCTTTTGGTGTGCAATGGTTCTTGGCCGCGTCATCACCGGGATTATTATTCGTAGAATGACTTATAGCAGATACTTGCTGATCAATATCTGCGGTGCCATTGTCTCGCTTGTACTATTTATCGCGCTTCGAAATGCATTGCTCGGTTTTGTTTTCGTTGCTATTCTCGGGCTGATGCTTTCCGGCGTGTACTCGATAACACTTGTCTACGCGAACTATTCGATTCCGGACAGTGCGCATCTGGTCACTCCGATTATTTCCGGATTGTCCGGACTGGGATCCGCAATCTTTCCAGCATTCACCGGGATCGCTATTGACCGATTCGGTATCGTCTCTTCGCTTTGGTATATCGTCAGCATTGCGATCGGTTATCTCGTCTTTTTGCTCGTGATCGATCAGGTACGAAGCGGCCGGTTGCAGCATCTGCATCTGCGCCTTATTCCGCGGCGTGCAGCACTCAAAAATTAATGACTGTAGAAAAGTTCAAGGCGCACGCGCAGAGCGGCGCCTTTTTTTGTACGTTAGTATATAAAATTGAAGAGGAATGAAGTATAAGAAAAACTAAGGCGCAGCCAGCATTCAAAGGACTTGGCTACGCCAAGTTTTTCTAATACACGAATTTGCTTTCGATGAAAACGGTTTTTATCTCTTGTATAATGAAGAAGCAATCATCTGGCTGAGCGGCTGCTATTCCTTTTTCCATTTAAGCCGTCGAACGGTCTGCTTAGTCTGAAGAAAATGTCGGAGTGTGCTACAATAATGGAGTCTTTTTGACAGATTGATGAACAATTTGTAAAAATATTTTTTATAGACGAAAGGATGCGTTCAATATGTCAGCAATCGAATGGACAAAGGTTCGCGATTACGAAGATATCTTCTTCGAAACCTATGAGGGGATTGCCAAAATAACGATTAACCGCCCGCATGTACGCAATGCGTTCACACCGAACACCGTCATCGAAATGTTCGATGCTTTTACCAGAGCGAGGGATGACAGCTCGATCGGGGTAATTATTCTGACCGGAGCGGGCACCAAAGCTTTCTGTTCCGGCGGCGATCAGAAGGTGCGCGGCAACGGCGGCTATGTCGGCAAGGATAATATCCCACGCCTGAACGTGCTCGATCTCCAGCATTTGATTCGCGTGATTCCGAAACCCGTGATTGCGATGGTCGCCGGTTACGCGATTGGCGGTGGCAATGTGCTGCAGGTCGTCTGCGATTTGACAATCGCCGCAGACAACGCCATCTTTGGTCAGACCGGCCCGAAAGTGGGCAGTTTCGATGCCGGCTATGGTGCTGGTTATCTTGCCCGCATTGTCGGCCACAAAAAAGCGCGCGAAATCTGGTATCTCTGCCGTCAATACAATGCCCAGCAAGCGCTGGATATGGGACTCGTCAATACCGTTGTTCCTCTCGATCAGTTGGAAGCGGAAACCGTTCAATGGGCAAAGGAAATGCTGTCAAAAAGCGCGACAGCTCTCCGTTTCCTGAAGGCTTCATTCAATGCCGATACGGACGGGCTCGCCGGCCTGCAGCAGCTTGGCGGCGACGCCACTCTGCTCTATTACACGACGGATGAGGCAAAGGAAGGGCGCGACGCTTTCAAAGAAAAACGTGATCCGGATTTCAGTCAATTTCCTAAGTTCCCATGAGAAAAAATTTAGCCGCCACTCCGGTGATGATGCCCCTTTTTCTGCATCAGCGCGCCCACTTGACACCGGAACGACTGGCTTATCAAACAGAAGATCGACAGCTGAATTTTCGTGAACTGGATCAGCGCGCCCGCCATTTCGCCGCATCACTCGCTGATCGCGGCGTTCATTCCGGCGAGACGATTGCCGTCCTTCAGGAAAACAGTCTCACATTTGTTCTGACGCAGCACGCGCTGATGTATCTTGGCGCTGTCTGCGTCCCGCTCAATCTGCGTCTGACTGCCGAAGAACTCACCAGCCAGGTTCAGGACAGCTCCTGCTCACAGCTGATTGCCGATTCCGCAAATCAGGAAAAAGCCGAGCGGATTATTGCCGCTAGTGCTTGCCAGCTGCTCATGACTCGCGAATTAATCGCTGAGAGCAAGCGGGCAGAGAAAAGGCCAAATCCAAGCTTGCGTCAGGAAGTCTGCCTAGACGATCCTTGTACCATTATCTATACTTCCGGGACAACCGGCCATCCAAAAGGCGTAGTTCTGACCTACGGCAACCACTGGTGGAATGCCAATGCCTCGCTAATCAATCTCGGTCTGCGCCAAGAGGATGTCTGGCTGTGCTGCGTACCGCTTTTTCATGTCAGCGGCCTTTCGATTCTGATGAAAAATGTCATTTATGGTATGCCGGTCTTTCTCTGCAGAAAGTTCATCCCGGAGCAGATCAATGAGCGAATTTTTAAAGGACAAGTGACCCATGTTTCGCTGGTTGCTTCCATGCTGCAGCGCGTGCTGGATTGTTCAGGAGACAACCCTTTCCCCGCCTCTTTCCAATGCGTCCTGCTTGGCGGGGGACCCGTTCCATCGATCCTTTCACGGCGCTGCCTAGAGCGGAATATTCCTGTTTATCAAACCTACGGAATGACGGAAACTGCTTCGCAATGCGTGACGCTGCCGCCAGAATATATGATAACGAAGGCCGGTTCCGCCGGGAAACCCCTATTCCCGCTCCAACTGCGGATCATGTCGGACGAGCAAGAGGCGTCAGCCGGAGAACCTGGAGAAATCCAGATCAAGGGGCCGACCGTCTTCAGCCATTATCTCCACCGCGATCAGGCCACACGTGAGGCATTCACCCATGGCTGGTTCCACACCGGCGATATCGGCTATTGCGACGCTGATGGCTTTCTTTTTGTTCTCGATCGGCGTCAGAATTTGATTATCTCCGGTGGTGAAAATGTCTATCCTGCCGAAGTGGAATCTGCGCTGCGGCTCAATCCCAATGTCACCGGGGCCGGTGTCATCGGGATTGCCGACGAGCAATGGGGCCAAGTCCCTGTCGCTTTTGTCAGCGTGCACTGGCCGGATCAGTTTTCAGAAGCCGCACTGATCAAAGCTTGCCGGGAACATCTGGCCGGTTACAAAGTGCCGAAACATATCCGACTGATTGATCAGATTCCGGAGAATGCCGCGCATAAAGTATTGCGGCGCAAATTGCAAGAACTCTGGAACGCAGACCCTTCTGTAAAAAAATAAGCGGCAGAAACCATTAGGGTAGACTATTGAGCAGACGCAGTCCATGCGTCTGCTTTTTTAACAACTCCTATTCGATCATCAATCATTTTGGTTCGACTTTTCCGCGTTTCGGTTCAACTTTTCATGATTTCGGTTCGACTTTCTCGTGTTTCGGTTCAACTTTTCTCGATTTCGGTTCAACTCTTCCTCGTTTGAGTCGAACTTTTCACGCGTTAGGTCTAACTTCCGAGTTTCGGTTCAACTTTTTCCGCGTTAGGTTCAACTTTTACTCGATTGGGTCGAACTTTTCACGCGTTAGGTCTAACTTTCATGTGTTTAGGTCTAACTTTTTGCGGATTAGGTCTAACCTCGTGTGTTAGGTCTAACTTTTCCGTGTTTCGGTTCAACTTCCGAGTTTCGGTTCAACTTCATGAATTCGGTTCAACTTTTTCATGATTCGGTTCAACTCTCTGAATTCGGTTCAACTTTTCCGCGTTTCGGTTCAACTTCATGAATTCGGTTCAACTTTTCATGATTTCGGTTCAACTTTCTCGTGTTTCGGTTCGACTTATGAATTTCGGTCTAACTTTTTCCGCGTTCGGTCTAACTTCCGAGTTTCGGCCTAACTTTTCACGCGTTCGGTCTAACTTCCGCGTTTGGGTCGAACTTTTCACGCGTTAGGTCTAACTTCCGAGTTTCGGTCTAACTTCCGTGTTTCGGTTCAACTCTTCCTCGTTTCGGTTCGACCTCAAATATTCGGTTCAACCTCCAATATTTGGTGTAACTCGCCGACATGTCTGGATCTTACTCCTGATTTTAGTTCTGACTTCTATCTGTTTGGTCCTGCTCAGATTAGGATCAATCTTCCATTACTCAAAGTTCATAAAAAGATTTGCTTTAAGTGTGTCACATGATATAATACACTCATAACATATAAAGCACTAACCCGATTGGAGGGTTGTATTTTGGAGGATCATCAGGTTGGCGCGCTAACTTTTCAGATTGATTTCAGTCAACCTCTCTATGAACAAATACTGATGCAAATGCGTAGTTTGATTGCCAAAGGAGCGATTGGTTTGGGCGATAAGATTCCATCAGTCAGAGACATGGCTCATGATTTGAAGATAAATCCAAATACGGTGATGCATGCTTATCAGGAACTGGAGCGGGATGGTCTGACGGAAAAAAGGCGCGGGCAAGGAACCTTTGTCACGTCTTCGCAAGCTAAGATTCAGCATTTCAAAAATCAGTTTGCGGAAGACTATACGAGGGATTATCTCGGCAGCATGCACAATCTTGGATTTAACCTGACGGAAATTCATCATTATCTGGATGCGCAAAAATAAGGAGGACAAATACAGTGAGCGACTCAGTCATTGAAGCCAATCAGCTTAACAAGCATTACGGTGACAAACAAGCCATTAACAATCTGACCCTATCTGTGGAACAGGGCACAGTGACGGCCATTCTCGGCGCTAATGGCGCGGGCAAATCGACCTTTTTCCGCATGATCACGGGTCTGGCTTCGCCGGACAGCGGGGAGATAACCGTCTTCGGTCGCAAACCCGGCTGGCAGACCAATCGCGCCATCGCCTATCTGCCGGATCGCGCGCGCTGGTATAAACAGTACTCAACCCGTGAAAGCCTAGCATTCGGCGAAAATTTTCTTCCTGGTTTCAATAAAAGTGAGGCCCTGCGCTTGGCCGAGCTGATGCGACTGCCCCTTGATGCGCCAGTCAGGGGAATGTCAAAAGGACAGGAAGCACGGCTAATGCTCATTCTTTGCATCTGCCGAGACGTCCCGCTGATTATTCTTGATGAACCCTTTTCCGGAATTGACGGTGCCTCACGGGCCGCGATCATGGATGGGTTGATTGACGCAATTAGTGATCGCCATCAAACTCTCGTCCTCAGCACGCATGAAATTGCCGAAGTGGAGGGTTTATTCGATCAAGTATTCTTTCTCAGCAACGGTCATGTGCGTTTTTCCGGCACGGCGGATGACCTGCGCTCAGAATTCGGTTCGATTGACCAGCTCGCCCGAGGGCTCAGTGAGGAGGAATTCTAATGGATATGGACAACAAGCATTCACTTTTTTTCCCGCAATTAATCCGCCATGAATTGAATAGCGGCCGGTGGAGACGGAAGAGACATCAGAATAAAGCTTGGCGAATAACCAATTTTGTTTTTTATTTGACCGTTGCACTCCTTGTCACGACCTATTTCAGCCTGAAGGTCAATCTGGAACTGAAATACATCTGGAATGTCTGCTGGGGTATCCCTTGGATCGCCTTTGGCATTTCAATCGGCAATATAAAAATTGAATCCAGCGAAGGAACCATCGGCTGGTGGCTTGCGCTGCCGTACCCAAGGCTTGCCTTGATCAGTTCAAAATTCTGGGCGATGATTCTGCGCAGCCTAAAAATTATGTGTTTTATTTTTCTAGCGATCATTGCATTTGCCGCTTATGCCGTTCTCATCAGCAAAGGTTTAACATGGAACGGCTTTCAAAATTTTCTGGCCTATGGCCTTGAACCGATCCTGCTTACGCTCTTGGCTCTCCCATTCATGGTCAGCGTAGGTACTCTTGCCGGAGTTCTCAGAGTCACGCGTTGGCGCCAAGCAATGAGCATGTTGTGGGTAATCTGGGGCTTATCTTGGGGACTCGGCAGTTCCACCGGTATCTTTACAATTGTTAATCATACCCGTGGATTCATCATTATCGGCAGCGTTTTCTTGGCAAGCTTCGTGATCAGCCTTATTCTGCTGCGTATCGCTGCCTGGATTCTGGAAAAACAGCTCGATATTTAGCAATATTTCGCATTCTGCACCTTTAATCTTTTTCGGGCGGGAGGACCTTCTCTATGAATTATAATCAGTATCCATTCTATTTCATTGCCATCATTGTCTTTTTCATTTATCGCCGTTTTCGCCGCAATATCGGCTGGCAGCCTTTTAAGAGCAGCCGGATGGCTGTCCGTATTGCGCTCTGCACAATCATCAGCCTGATATTTATCTCTGCCAGCTTACGACAGCCGATTGGTTTAATCTCGGATAGTCTCGGTATTCTTGCCGGCATTATTCTCGCTTTTTACGGGGCCCGCTATACCGAGCTGAAAAACGACGGGATGACCGATTTCTATAAACCGAATGTTTGGATAGGCAGTCTCGTCGGCCTGCTCTTTGTTTTCCGGTTCGTTTTCCGTCTCCAATTCATTTTTCAATCAAACTGGCCGAACAGTAAAAATCCAGATGCCGCGCTCAATTCCCTGAGCAGCAATTCATGGAGTGCTGGTCTGCTGCTTATCCTGTTTGCCTATTATGTCTTCTATTATTCACTGCTTTTGAGCAAGCATCAGCGGGCTGCCGTTGATCAGTAAAAATTATCGGGGGGATGAAAATGGAAGCGATACTTGAAGTTCGCAATCTTTCGAAAACTTATGGTGGCAAGAAAGCGTTAGATGGAGTCAGTTTCGCGATCCCGCAAGGCTCCTGTTTCGGGCTGCTTGGCCCAAATGGTGCCGGTAAATCGACCACAATGAAACTACTCACTGGGATACTCCAGGTGGACGGCGGTGATCTTCGCGTGCTTGGACACGACACCGTACGTGAGCGGCAAGCTGTCCAGAAGGCAGTCGGTTATGTCCCGCAGGAAATCACGCTCTATGAAAAACTCAGCGCCGAAGATAATCTGATTTTCTTTGGCGGTCTCTATGGCATCAGAGGCAAACAGCTGAGGGAGCGGATGAAGGCTGTGCTGACGGAAACCGGTCTGCTCGATCGCGCTCATGATTTGGTCAAAAATTTTTCCGGCGGCATGAAGCGCAGGATTAATATTGCTTGCGCCTTGTTGCACAATCCGCGGGTGCTGATTCTGGATGAACCCACAGTTGGCATTGATCCGCAGTCCCGCAACCATATTTTTGACATGATCCGCCATCTGCGCGATTCCGGAGTCACGATCATTTATTCGACTCATTATATGGAGGAAGTCGAGGTGCTGTGTGACGAGATTGCGATCATTGACCATGGGAAAATGATTGCGAAAGGATCGCTCGACGATCTCCTGGATCGTTTTTCACAAAAAGCGGTTTATTTGGAAGCCGAGCAGCCTTTCCAGCCGAAAGCTTATGACACGGTCAAAAAGAGTTCCCGGCACAGCCACGGTTTAGTCCTTGAAAGCGAGCAACCGATTGAATTAATGCGCCTCATTCTCGAAGACGCTGCAGCCGGACGAATTGGCAAAATCCATGCCATTGAATTGATGAAACCATCGCTTGAGGACGTGTTCCTTTCACTGACTGGTACACGTCTCAGGGATGAATGAGGGGAGATGCAGATCCATGAAAAATATGGTGATTAAAGAACTCAAATTGATGATTCGAGAAAAAGGAAATTTTTTCTTCCTGATTATCATGCCGCTAATCTTCATTGTCGTTTTTGGTTCAATCTTCAATCAGGCAGACTCTTCGACGCAGACGGTTCACGTTCATGATTTGGATCAGACAAATGCCTCCCGCGCACTGATCAAGGAAATTGGCGGGATCAAAGGTTTTACTGTCGAGCGGAGCAATCACTCCAGTGTTCGCGGTCAGATTAAAAAAATTAAATCAGGAAAATTATCCTCGCTTGTCGTGATTGATCGCGGTTTTGCGCAGAATCTGCAAAAAGGCAGGGCCAATCTGCGTTTTTATTCCGATGCTTCTGAATCGAGTGCTACGGCGCCCATTCAGGCCATCCTGCAAAATGTATCGAATGGCTATCGCGAACAGAAACTCGTTCAGGTGTTGAAAGCAGGTGGGCAGCAACCCGCACAGATTAAACAAACTCTGACAGCACCAATCAAAATTCAGCAAATTCAGGAGAACAGCAAGCACGTCGATTTCATGTCGCAGATCGTCCCTGGATACACCGTCATGTTCGTTTTCTTCATTATGAATTCGATGATGCGCCGCTTCTTCCAGGAAAAGGATTCCGGGATGATTGCCCGACTCCAAGGGACTCCGCTCCGTCCGATTCAATATCTCATCGGCATGTGGATCCCCTCCTTTCTTTCGGTGGTCGTGCAATGCACCGTTCTGCTGGCGACCGGTTTCTTTTTCTATCATCTGCATCTGGGCAATCCGCTCGCTGTCACATTGCTTGTTCTCTGTCTCTCCTTATGCGGCACGGGACTCGGTCTCGGGCTCTCGCTGATTGTCCGCAGTGAGAATCAGGGGCTCGGCATAACCCAGCTGCTGACACTGGGCGGCGCGATTGTCGCTGGATTATGGTTCCCGGTCGATATGCTCCCATCCTTCGCGCAGAAAATCGGCTATTTCACGCCGCAGTATTGGGCAATGAATGGCTTCCAGAACGTGATGCTGCGTGGATACGGACTTTCCGGCATCTGGTTGAATTTGCTCGTCATGCTTCTGATTGGCCTGGCCGGGCTCATGATTGCATTCATCCGTTTCAAGCCCTTTCTCCGTTCAGCGGCTCACTAAGCCTTCCGATGTTCTCTATCTACGGGAAAAGTGTTTGGGGACAAAAAAAGAAAATAAACCACGGAACGGTCAGGAGGATCTCCCAATTGTTCCGTGGTTTAATTTTATCTGCAAAATGAGAAATGACTATAACCTCGGCTCCGTTTCGCCAGACTCTTGAGCCTCGATGCAAATTCTGCCCCATTCGGTCGAATTTTTCCTCGCTCCACTTCCAAAAAATCGGTTCTTGCCTATTTTGACGGGCATTCAGATTTTTTTAGAGCGGAACGCTAGGTTCTTCAACAGATATCGCCCAGTTCACCGGCTCTTCTCCTGCAGATTCGAGGTAGCTGTTGGTCCGTGAAAATGGGCGGCTGCCAAAAAATCCGTAACGTGCCGAAAAGGGGCTGGGATGTGCGGACTTGATAATAAAATGGCGATCGTTCGTGATCAGAGCCTCTTTCGCCTGAGCATTCCGCCCCCAAAGGATAAAAACGATCGGCTGTTCACGTTCATTCAGATCGCGGATAACCGCGTCGGTAAATTCTTCCCAGCCGACTCCCTTATGGGAATTTGCTGCTCCCCGGCGGACAGAAAGCACCGTGTTTAAGAGCAATACACCCTGCCTGGCCCATTCGACCAGGCAGCCATGATGCGGAATCGGGCAGCCCAGATCATCGTGCAGCTCTTTAAAGATATTCTGAAGCGACGGCGGCTGACGCACGCCGGGTTTGACAGAAAAGCTCAGTCCATGTGCCTGTCCCGGTTCGTGATAGGGATCCTGGCCAAGAATGACAACCTTCACTTGATGATAAGGTGTATATTTTAAGGCGTTGAATAAATCATACATGTCCGGATAGATTGTTTTTTCTTGATATTCCTCTTTTAGAAAACGGTGCAGCTTCTGATAATAGTCCTTCTGAAACTCAGGAGCAAGCAGCGGTTCCCAGTCGTTTGTCAATATTTGCTTCACGAATGTTCCCCCTAATGGACATTGTCTGTCACTCTTTTAATAGAAGCTCGTGCGCGTGATTACTGAGTTCATAGTATTTCACAGATTCCGGATAACGACCGAGTGCTTTAAAAAGCCGTGCGGTTTCTAACGCATAATCCTGAACCGTCGAATAGAGCTTTAAAACCATTAATGTTGAAAAAGCAGCATCGATCTTTTTATCATTCGCCTCGTCTTCTACGCTTTCACGGACGATTTGAAATTTGGCCAGGATCTCGGTTTCCTTCCACTTCTGCGCGTTCTGAATCCCGATCTCATAAATCTGCAGCGCCTGCTCTTTTTTACCCTGCTTAGCCAGTGCCTCAAAATAACTGAGCAGAGCTTTCGGAAGATAACGATCCTGCAGGATTTCCAAATCGTGAACGGTCTCTTCAAATAGCCGTTCGGCAGTCTGATAATTCTTCTGATGCATCTCACTGATACCAATGTTAAAACGCGTGATCGCAATCATGCGCTGATCCTTATGCTGCAAAGCGGTTTCATGGGCCTCGTGATAAATTTGGGATGCCTCGTCCACGCGAAGCCTCTGCATATAATTTGCCGCAATGATCGTCCGACAATAGATGCTGTATCGGTAATAATCCGGATTCTCATTGAACATCTTCAATGCCCGATTAGAATAATTGATGGAGACGATCGCATAATTCAGTTCGAAATAAACTTCAGCCAGTTGGTAATAGCATTGGGCCATTTCAATCCGATCCTCCAGAGCACGTACCTGCTGCTCCGCCTGCTTATAGCTGGACAGGGCTTCCGCATATTTTTTCTGGCGGAATTCATACATTCCCTTAAACAACCAATAATAATAATCGAGCGTCCCCGTCAATTCTTTATGCTCCGCGTTTAACAGCCTCATCGACTGTCTGACTTTGTCTCTGTCTGCCGGATATTGTTCATTCAATAACATCCGAAACTCCAGCAAGGAAAAGTAGAGCAGCACATTTTGATTTTCTTCCATATGTGCCATCATCTGTTTCACTTCATCCTTCAGGCGACGGGATTCTTCGATTCGATAGCTCTGGATTGCGCGATACCATTCATTCATCTTATCCGCCACATCAATCGATGATATCAAATTCCTGCCGGCCATCCGCATCCCCTCCATCATTCAAATCAATGCCTGAGCCTATTGCAATGATCCAAGGATACATCTGTAAAATAATCATGTGGGAAACTCTCATAAGAAAAATCATTCTTCTCAGATCGTAAAAACCGGCAAAATCTTAAGCGCACTGAATTCTTCTGATTTCCTCTAGTATAAAATAATCTTTATGCTACTTACAATATTACCGAAATATAAATCACTGCGCAATTTTCTGACTCTTTCGAAGCAGCCATCTTTATTTTTCACGTATAAACCCTTTCTTTCTTCATCTATCCGCGCTAAACTTATCTTTGTGCTTAGCAGTGACGTTCTATTGATCACCTTTCAATACCTGCTAACCTCTAGGCATGGACTCTATTAAAAGGAGGCGTGCAGCCCCCTTTTTTGCCCGTGCACGTTAACGAACTTTCCTTTCCATTGTTACTCTATTATTCCCCGCCGCATATGTCCTTGCAAACGATGTTCCCGGATTATTGGCACAGCCCTTTTCTGCCGAAGCCGAGCCTATATCTATCGGAGGTATCTTTGAATGAAGCATCGGAAACATTATCTCAGTCTGATTTTACTCATTCTAACATTCGCGCTGCTTGCCGGCTGCGGCCATCAGGCGACAGCAAGTGATCGTTTCAAAGATTTTACGAATGCCTGGCAAAAGAAAAACTTTTCAAAAATGTATACTTATCTCTCGAAATCTACCAAGAAATCGGTCAGTAAATCCAATTTTATTGAACGCTATCAACGCATTTACGATGGTGTTGAAGCCGGTAAGCTGACCGCCTCAATCAAAGCGACCGAAGGAAACACGAAATCCGTTTCTTTCAAGTCCGTTCTGGCGACTGCCGCAGGGCCTGTTCACTTTTCGGGCAAAGCTGTGTGGGTCAAGGAAAAACATGGGGATACGAGCAATTGGTATCTGAACTGGAAGCCGGGATTTATTCTCCCGGGAATGACCGGCAAGGATAAAATCCGAGTCAGCACGCTTCCCGCCAACCGCGGGTCCATTCTTGATCGGAATGGTAAACCGCTCGCCTATAATGGGCCAGCCGCACGGATCGATCTCGTTCCCGGCAAATTGGGCAGCGGAAAGGGCCGCGATCAGACGCTCAAAAAAATTGCCAAGCTGCTGGGAATGACTCCGGCCCAGATTAACCAGACACTCAAACAAAGCTGGGTTCAGGCGGATAGTCTTGTCCCGATGAAAGTTGTCGCTGCGTCGGATACTTCGCTGATCAAAAAGGTCACGTCACTGCCTGGAGTCTACAAGACGCAGATTCAAACCAGAGCCTATCCGGACAAACAGGCGAGCGGGCACTTGACCGGCTATGTCGGACAGGTGACAGCCGATATTCTTAAGGCCCATCCTAATGAAGGCTATACCGCCGACTCCGTTATCGGGCGCACCGGTCTAGAGCAACTCTATGAAAATAAATTACGTGCCAGAGACGGCGCTGTCATCCAAATCCTGAATGCGAATGGATCGCAGAAAAAAATTCTTGCGCGAAAGCAGGCACAGAATGGTCAGGATATTCGGTTGACGATTGACCAAAAGGTGCAGGACACTCTCTATGGCCAATTGAAGAAAGACAGCGGTTCAGCCGTTGCACTCGATCCAAAAACAGGTGACGTACTCGGTCTGGTCAGCGCCCCCTCTTACGATCCGAATGATTTTGTGCGCGGACTTTCAGCAGCAGATTACACCAAGCTAAGCCAGGCGAAAAGTCAGCCCTTGCTCAATCGCTTCACTGAGGCAACAGCTCCTGGCTCAACCTTTAAAGCCTTGACTGCAGCGATTGCTCTCGATCACCATTCGATTGATCCCAATCATGAGGTCAAGATCAGCGGGAAGAGCTGGCAGCAGGACAAATCCTGGGGCAATTATCATGTCACCCGGCTGGACAGCGCCCCCAGTGTTAACCTGGAAGAAGCACTCTACCGATCAGACAATATTTATTTTGCCCAGACGGCGCTCAAGATTGGCGCGTCATCCTTCATTTCCGGCAGCAAGGAATACGGATTGGGCGAATCGATCCCATTCCCCTATCCGATGCAGAAATCGACACTATCAACTGATGGCAAATTGGACAACTCGATGCTGCTGGCCAATTCCGGATACGGACAGGGCCAGGTAAGCGTCACACCGCTGCAGATGTCTCTGATTTATTCAGCCTTCGTGAATCGCGGCAACATCATCAAACCGCGTTTGATTAAAAACAGTCAGGCGCCGCAAATGTGGAAAAAGCATGTGATGTCCGCATCGACTGCCCAGCTGCTGAATAAAGATCTGGCACAGGTGATCGATAATCCAGCTGGAACTGCGCACGATGCCGCGATAAGCGGGCTGCCAATGGCGGGAAAGACGGGTACACCGGAATTCAAGAAGAAGCAGGGCAAGACTGGCCGGGAGAACGGCTGGTTTGTCGCTTATAATACAAAGAATCCTAAGCTGCTGGTCACGATGGTGGTGGAAAACACGCAGAAGCATGGCGGCAGCCACTATGTCACACCAAAAATCAAAGCCGTCTTCCAACAATATTTCAATAAATAAGGCTCGTGCAGATTTTTTTGCAACCTGTGCTGCAGCATAAAAATGATAATCGCCCCAAAAGGTGATTATCATTTTTTATGCTTATTTGACTAACAAACCCTGATGCTTTTCCGGCAGAAAAATTTCGTGCAGAACGAGATCATTCAAATGCGAGAGCTGCTTTCTTTCCAATTCTGTTATCGGATTCCGAATTGAAATCTTTATCATACCAATTGGCGCTGCATTCACCGCTCTTGTCCTGACCTATTGGCTATTTTTCGTTTATCATACACTCAGCTTGTGGCGGTTTGTCGCATCTCTATCTGACGTAAAAAAGGCGGGCCCTCATTTAAAAATGAGAGTCCGCCTTTTTTCAATCCTATTCTTTCAGATCATCTGTGTTTTGACATAATCGAGTACTTCTTCAGCCGTATCCATTTTGAGGAAATTTTCCTTGTGTTTTGCAAGCTCTGTCTTGGACAATTTGAGCAACTGGCTCCGCGCCGGAAGAATCGATGTCGCACTCATGCTGAATTCATCAAGTCCCAGAGCAAGAAGCAACGGAATCGCTGTGCTATCGCCAGCCATCTCTCCGCACATACCAGCCCAATGGCCTTCCTGATGAGCAGCATCGATAATTCTGCTAACCAGGCGCAGGATTGCCGGATTGCATGGCTGATACAGATAAGAAACATGCTGATTCATCCGGTCTGCTGCCATCGTATATTGAATCAAGTCGTTCGTGCCGATACTGAAGAAGTCCGCTTCCTTAGCGAAACGATCGGCTTCGACAGCCGCCGCCGGTATTTCCATCATCATACCGATTTGCAAATCGTCAGAAACCTTCGTGCCAGCAGCAACCAATTTATCTTTTTCTTCAAAAAGAATTTTCTTGGCTTGCCGCAATTCATTGATCGTCGCGATCATCGGGAACATGATCCGCAATTTTCCGAAGGCACTGGCGCGCAGCAAAGCCCGCAATTGTGTACGGAAAATATCCTGACGTTCGAGACAAAGACGAATCGCACGGAAGCCGAGGAATGGATTCATTTCTTCCGGAAGCGGCAGATATTTCAACTTCTTATCGCCGCCGATATCGAGCGTCCGGATAACAACCGGCTTGCCTTCCATTTTTTCAAGAACTTCTTTATAAGCATCGAATTGTTCGTCTTCTGTCGGCAATTTGTCACGGCCCATATAGAGGAACTCGGTCCGGTAAAGGCCGACCGCTTCGCCGCCATTATTGATAATGCCCGTCACATCACCGGGATTACCGATATTGGCGCCCAAAATAACATGTTCACCGTCATGGGTCTTCGTTGTTTCATGAACAAGCTTCTTCCATTCTTCCTGCTGTTCCTTGTAAGCAGCCGCTTTGCTCTTGTAATCCGCAACTTCCTCATCTGACGGATCAAGAACCACCACGCCATTCAAACCGTCCACGATGGCCAATTCTCCATCTTTGGCTTGATCCAGGATGGTGCGTGTACCGACAACAGCCGGAATCTCCATCGAGCGGGACATAATCGCCGAATGCGAGGTCCGGCCGCCAATATTGGTTGCGAAGCCCTTGACATATTTACGATTCAACTGTGCCGTGTCCGACGGTGTCAAATCTTCTGCGATAATAATTGTTTCTTCAGTAATGCTTGCCGGTGAACTGAAAGAGACACCAAGCACATGAGCCAGCAGACGTTTGGAAACATCACGCACATCAGCTGCTCTTTCCCTCATATAGGCGTTATCGCTCATTCCTTCAAAAGTCTGAATGAAAAATGTTGAGACATCCTGAAGAGCGGAAGCCGCATTCAATTTTTCCTGTTCGATTTTGCTCGTTATAGCGCCCACAAATTCCGGATCACTGAGGAACATTAAATGCGCCGCAAAAACATCTGCTTTGTCCTTGCCGAGTTCTTTTTCCGCCGTATCTTTGATTTTATTTAATTCTTTCTTGGAGACTTCCAACGCCGAATTAAATTTCGCTTTTTCAGCTTCTACATCATCGATCGTCCCTCTCTCAAAAGACAGGTCCGGATTTCTTAAAATAAATGTTTTGGCGATCGCAATACCTGCCGATGCCGCAATACCCTCGATCTTTTCTGACATCTTTCACCCCAACCCTTCAATAATTAACACTCGGCGGGAGAATCCCGTCTATCTGAAATTCAAGTTATTCGATTCAGAGCCTATCCTGAAAAAGCCTCAGAGCAGGCATTGATTCGAAAAAATTTTTCGCTAAGTCTCGTTCACAAAAATTCCTATTAACCGCCTACTGACTCATTTTTTCCAAGCCTGTCGATCTGTGTCGAAAAAGCAGATAACACATGTTATTATAGCAATTGTTCTTCTATATTGAAAGCGAGTACACCTGTTTTTGCATAATTGTCATAAATCACAAATGCAAAAAATATTTTTACAGTGTTAAATCATTCGATGCTGATAGATTGTCAAATTTCACTCACTTTGATCTGCGGCAAGAGCTCTTCCACCTTTTCTTTCGAGCAGAGATCGACTGAAAATGCAGTTGCACCGCCTGCCGCAGCTCCTTTACGGAAGGCTTTGCTGAAATCGCCGCTTGTCGTAAATTCTGACAAGAATCCACCAACCATCGAATCGCCAGCACCCACTGAATTGACCAGTTTGCCTTTTGCAGGGGGAGCAAATAAGTAGGTGTCGCGATCGATATAAACCGCTCCCTGACCTCCCATCGAGACTATCACATGTTCAATGCCCAAATCGACCAGCTTGCGCCCATAAGTTTTCACATCTTCAACTGTATGAACCTCTGCGCCAAAATAGTCGCCAAGTTCCAAATGATTGGGTTTGACGAGGAAAGGCTTGACCTTCACAACTTCTTTAAAGGCATCTCCGCTCGTATCTGCGACAACTTTGACACCGCTGGCACTGACTCGTTCAATCATTTCCTTATAAATGGTGACAGGGAGCGTGCCTGGAACACTGCCAGACAAAACGAGGATATCCTTGTCTGTCAATGTTTCCAGTCGGGTAAACAATTCGTTCAGTTGAGCATCTGTGATCGCTGGGGCAACCCCGTTGACCTCAGTCTCACTGTCGCTTTTCAATTTGACATTGATTCGCGTATCGCCATCTACAGTGACGAAGCTCGATTCAATGCTCTCTTTTTCAAGCTGATTAATGATAAAATCACCGGTAAAACCGCCGATGAATCCCAAACATTTCGACAGCTGTCCGAGGTGCTGCAAAACTCTTGAGACGTTAATCCCCTTACCGCCAGGCATTTTTCTATCGGATTTCACATGATTTATCTTTCCCGCTTCAAAATGATCGACCTGAACAAAATAATCAATGGCCGGATTCAATGTACATGTATAAATCATCGTTAATCAACCCCTAAACTCTAGTTTAACTTCTCGATTTCAACGAGCGGAGATTGTGCATGACCTTGCGTCCAAAAAAAATTGTCTGGGATTTTCGCTTGGATTGCCAAACTTCCTTTATCAGTTTAACCGCAGACTCAAGGTTCATGCAAACCCGATCCGTTCTGAATACTGCAACCGTTTCCTTCCTTATTATAATTTTTTTATCAACCATTTTCAATCAATAAACGTCATATTCAGTCATCTATTTATTTTCATGAATGCTGTTCCAATGTTTTGGCCGATCAAAAAAAGCGAAGCTCTAGCAGCTCCGCTTTTTTTGAATTCATTTTTTACAAGGCATAATACATGATCCACAACGTTCCTACAACAACGGCAAAGGTTACAAAAAGGCCGAAACAAATACCCAAGATCTGATGAACCGGTTCTGTTCCTTCTGAAATATGCATGAACATGAACAGTTGGATAAAGGCCTGAAAGATTGCCAGCGCAATGATAATCGCCAATGTTACCGATACAGGAAGCGAAAGTCCGATGGCTACCCAGAGGGCGATAAAGGTCAGCGCCAAGGAGAAGAATAAACCCAGAACTTGTTTCCATGGAAAACCAGCGTGTTCCGTTTTAACGGTTTGATTTTCATTTTCCTGCATCTTACATCACCCACCCTGTCAGATAGACTGCTGTATAGATGAAAATCCAAACAACGTCGAGAAAATGCCAGTAGAGGCCGGCAATAAAAGCCTTTCTTGCGGTGATCGGCGTCACACCGTGTTTGGCAATCTGCAAAATGATGCCAAAAATCCAGATGATCCCGAGCGAGACGTGGCAACCATGCGTCCCAAGCAAGACGAAGAATCCGGACAGGAAAGCACTCGTTGAAATTGTCGCACCTTCGTGGGCCGCATAAGTATAAAATTCATTGACTTCAAAACCAATGAAGACCAGGCCCAGAAGGATTGTCACAGCCAGCCAGAATATTAAACCTTTCTTATTGTGGCGCCGCAATTCAATCGTGCTGAGGCCGCAAGTAAAACTGCTGACCAAGAGAACAAGGGTTTCGATCATAACCGGCGTCAGTTCGAATAAGTCTTTCGGCGACGGTCCTCCTGCCGTATGGCTTTTCAAGACTAAGTACGTGCCAAACAGTGTACCAAAGAGGACAAGTTCGGCCGCCAGAAAGATCCAGAAACCGACAATGCGCAGGTCGCCTCCCTCCGTTGAATACTCGAGCGGCATATTTTTTCTACTTTTTGCATCTAAACTCAGAGGTGATTCTGCCATTAGGATAACCTCCCCGCTGCACGTTCTGTGTTTTCAATCTCTTCAGCTGAAAGAAGATGATGATCATTATATTGGAATGAACGAACAATCAGACAAACGACAATACCGATACCTGCCGGAATAGCCATCCAATACCATTCCCAGACCAATCCGAATCCGGCGATAAACATGAACAAGGACATAATTACTGGAATCCCGCTGTTATTCGGCATATGAATGTCTTCAATCTTCGCTGTTTTCTTTTCAACTTTACCGTCCGCTTCTTTTGCAGCAGCGAAGGCGTCACGAGTTGAAACGGTTGGGATCGTTGCAAAATTGTATTCCGGGGCCGGTGAAGGAATCGACCACTCGAGTGTCCGTCCATCCCATGGATCACCCGTCGTATCCCGCTTTCCCTTCAGAGCGCTGTAGACAATGTTATAACCAATAATCAGGAAACCGATCCCCATACCGAACGCACCAATCGTTTCAATAAAGTTGAACGGTGTCCAGCCAAGTCCTGCCGGATAGGTGTACATGCGCCGCGTCATGCCCATCAGGCCGACAATATACATCGGCATAAAGCAGACATTAAAGGAAATCATGAAAACCCAGAAAGCGAGTTTCCCTTGTTTTTCATTCAGCAGATAACCGAAGACCTTGGGCCACCAATAATAGAGACCGCAGAAGATACCAAATACCGGCCCGGCGATCAAGGTACTGTGGAAGTGAGCCACTAGGAAATAGCTATTATGATACTGAAAATCTGCCGGTGCCATGGCTAACATAACGCCGGTCACACCGCCGATCGTGAAGTTTGGAATAAAAGCCAGTGCCCAGAGCATCGCCGTCGTGAATTGAATTCGTCCTCTATTCATCGTAAATAGCCAGTTAAAAATTTTGACACCGGTCGGAATTGCGATCAAGGCTGTTGAGATGGAGAAGAAGGCATTGACGGGTGCCGTATTCCCCATTGTGAAGAAATGGTGCAGCCAGGTCATGAAACTAAGGATCGAAATCGCCACCATCGACCAGACCATCACCACATAACCAAAGAGGGTCTTATGTGAGAATGTGGCGATAACGTCGGAGAAGACCCCAAATACCGGCAGGAGGACAATATAAACCTCTGGATGCCCCCAGAACCAGAAGAGGTTCGCCCAGAGCATCGGCGATCCGCCGCTTGCGATAGTAAAGAAATGTGCGGCAAATAATCGGTCAATCGTCATCAATGCCAGTGCAACCGTGAAGGCCGGAAAAGCAAAGATGATGATGACGGATGTAATAAGAATCGACCAAGTAAACATTGGCATTTTAAAAAGTGTCATACCGGGTGCACGCATCTTCAATATCGTCACAAGGAAATTGATGCCCGAGGCCAGCGATCCGATACCGGCAATTTGCAATCCCAGCAAATAATAGTTCTGCCCGACACCGGGATTCAATTCAATACCAGCGTATGGCGCGTAGCCAGACCATCCGGCGTCAGGAGAACCGCCGATGACGAAGGAAAGATTGAAAAGCATGGCTCCAAAGAAGAATAACCAGAAGCTCAGCGCGTTTAAAAACGGATAGGCCACATCACGCGCACCGATTTGCAGCGGAATAGCGATGTTCATCAATCCAAAAATAAACGGCATCGCTACGAATATAATCATGATCGTTCCATGAGTCGTAAAGACTTGATTGTAATGTTCTGAATTAAGAAAATGCATATTCGGGAGCGCCAGTTGGGTCCGCATCATCAGCGCATCGATGCCGCCGCGAAACATCATCAATAGAGCTGCGATGACATACATTATCCCAATCCGCTTATGATCAACAGTCGTCAACCATTCATTCCACAGCCATTTCCATCTTTTTAAATAAGTAACAACTGCAACAATGCCAATTGAAACGAGCACAATGGAGACGTCAGCCCCGTAGATCATTGGATCGCCGGTGACAAAAAAGCGGTGCAGCAGAAAATGAATCAACGAATTAATCATGGCTATCTCCCCCCTTCTTGTCGTTATCCATATCCATTCCCTTCATTCCTTTCATGTGATGCATGCTGCTTGAGGAATGAGCTTTATCCTTGCCTTCCATTTGTGCGATATCTAGATTTTTCTCCAATGCTTTCGGATAATTGGAGAAGGTGAGTGTTCCATGAATGAGATCCGGTTTCAGCATTGATTTATATTTTTTCATCGTTAAACCCGGCTGATTATCCTTAACATTTTTGACCCAACTGTCAAAATCGCCATCTGATTTGGCCAGCACATTAAAGGTCATCTTCGCAAAGCCTTTGCCGGAATAATTACCGCTGCGCCCCTGATAATTCCCGGGTTTATCCGCCTGCAGCCAGAGCTGCATCGGCATATCCGTCATTGTATATTGCATGCCGCCAAGTTCTGGCACCCAGAATGTGTTCATGGCGTCATAAGCATGCAGCCTGAATTTAACCGGCACACCTGCTGGAATAACAACATAATTAACCGTTTCAATTTTCTGTCCTGGGTAGCGGAAGAACCATTTCCACTGAGCGGATGTGACATCGATAGTCAGGTTCTTCCCATGAATTGCTACAGGCTCCGCGCTTGTCGCTTTCGGCGGATTATTTAATGAAAAAAGTGTTTTAACAGTGGGAACCATCAAAAGTATACAAATAATAACAGGGAAGATCAGCCAGACAATTTCCAATTTACGGTTTCCCGTATTATTCGGATCAAATTCTTCATTTTTTTTACGCCCGAAGCGGACAAGTACATAAATAAAAATAATGAGAACGACTGCCAAAACGAGACTCATCATAATTAAGGCCCAAACAATGAGATGATACTGCGCCCGTGCGACTGGTCCCTGCGGATTAAGTACACCAGCCTTTTCACGGCATCCGCTGAGGAGCAATACAAGCGGAAACAGCGCTGCAGCAAGCTTCATCTTCATAGTTTTCATCATTTTTTCTCCCCCTTTCTCTGCTCTCGTTCTACCGATCATTAATGGATTGTAAGAGGCAACAAACAATGACATTATAGCATAAACTTATTATAATAGCCTAAATTAATAAACCGTGCAGTGATTTCGACAGCATTCGTCAAATTTTTGTTCCAAAAAGAGAGATATTTCACATGTTAGCCAATTAAAGTTCACATGATTACCACATTTACATTATAGATGATTTCTCGAATTATATGAAGCGTTTACATTTAAACTTTCATGGATTATTTTTCTACATTCCATACCCTCTCTGGATAAAAAAACCGCCCCTCTTTACGGGACGGAAATGGTTTCAATAATAAAAGAATTGGGATGCTCAGATAAACAGATATATTTTTATTGAGGAATAATTAAATGCTGACCGGGATAGATCAGTGTCGCCGTCAGATTATTAGCGCGCATCAGTTTATTGACTGTAATACTGTGGAGCGTTGCGATTGTCCAGAGACTATCGCCCTTTTTCACATGGTAATCGGCGGACTGTCCCGACGACGCGGCACTCTGGGCTGTCTGATCTTTCTGAACCGCTGCTGGGGCGGGTGAACCGGATAATTGCAAATGTTGGCCGATATAAATCATATCCGAGCTTAAATGATTCAGTGATTTAAGCGCGGAAACACTCGTGCCTTGCGTTTGAGCAATCTTCCACAGGCTGTCGCCACTCTTGACGGTATAATTGGATCCCGTTTTTGGAGTTGCCGGATTGGCAGAAGAAGCGGGAACGTTTGCCGCAGCCGGTTGCTCATTCGTTGATGAGTTCCCGGACGATCCGCTTGTCCCGCTCAGTGCTAAGGTTTGACCCGGATAAATCGTATCTGATTTTAATCCGTTCGCTGCTTTAATGGCGGACACGGTTGTTCCATGACTGCTTGCTATCTTCCACAGGCTGTCGCCGCTCTTGACCGTATAGGATCCTGCATTTTGTCCAGATGGGCTTGGAGTTGCGCCTGATGAGCTGCTTGTATCTGAAGTCTGCTGAGGAGCAGGCGCACTGGCGACTGTGCCGATAACCCGGCGGGCCTTGACAAAACGCGGCTGCCAGTAGCTCTGGGAACCGCCGCCGCTGAATACATTGGTCACATGCACGCCAACAGTCAGTTCGGCACTAATCATTTGTCCATTGCCCATGTAGATACCCACATGGTGGATTCCGCCATCTCCCGATGTATCAAAAAAGAGCAAATCGCCTATCTGCAGACTTCCCTGATCAACAGCCACACCCATTGTGGCCTGTTGAGCCGATGTTCTTGGGAGCGTGATTCCATAGACGTCTTTGTAAATATATTGCGTAAATGAGGAGCAATCAAAGGAAGAGGTTGTAAACGACTGGGCCCCATAACTATAAGGAGTCCCCTGATACTGCATTGCTTTTGCAACAACGTCCTGCCCGGTCGCGGCATAAGCCTGCTGCCCGGTTGCAGAAAGAACAAAGCCGCCGACAATCGCTGCGGGAAACACCATTTTCTTCATAAAAAAACCGCCTCCGAAAATTTAACTATTTGAAACGTTGGTTGTATGCTGCTGTATTCTGGGCGGAGGAAGCGGAAGTTTCCGACGCCGAAATCAGAGTATCTGAACGGAAATTTGAAGTTTCTACGGTACATACAACTTTATTATCGGTCTTATTGACTGTTTTTTTAAATATTTTTAATAAATAGTTCAAATAACCTGCGACTCAAAATCACAAAATAGCTGTTAAATCCTTTAAAAAACGCCGGACTTAGATCTTCAAATCTCTGATTGTACCAAAAAAAGCAGGATATCCGGCCTATATCCGAACATCCTGCCCGTTTCTTGTTATATTTTTTCTTCATCCGATTGAACGATGAATAATCTCCGCTTCAGTCCCGCAAAGAGAAATGCCGTAATCAGCAAGATGGCGGAAAAAATAAATACTAGGCGAACACCGGCAGAATCAACCAGCCAGCCGAAAAACAGCGTACCCATGCCGTAGACCAGTGAATAAACCGCATCCTGAGCCGCGTACACTTTGGCAAGCCCGCCAGTCGGTACATTTTTCTGAACCAATGTCTGAAAGGCGACAGCAAGGATTTGTTCAAAAATGCCAATCCCGGCCGCCAGCAAAAGGGCTGCCAGCGGATAAGCATTCCAAGCAAAGGCAGCAGTGAGGAGGCTCATGCCCAGTATGGCGATTACAGCTGAGGAACCGAGCCGTCTTTCCAATTGCCGAGACGCGCGCAAGGCCAAGAAACCGCCGACAATCAGACCGGCAAAATAAACAAAATTGATATAACCCCACCAGGATTCACTCACCCGCAGAATGCGCCGGACAAAGACATAAATGATTGCTGCCATCCATACGACCGATGACAGACAGCAGAGCATGTCTATACAGGTGAGCACCCGCAGCAGCGGCCGATGCCACAGAATTCGCCAGCCTTCCCGAAGTGAATCTGCCCGCCGCCCCGGTGTGCGGGTTTGTTCGGCGTGTACCCGCGGCAGGAAGGAAAGCAGGACCGTAGACAGAACAAAGAGTCCAAAGGTTATCCAGAGAATGCCTGTGCCGCCTAAAAAGCCGGCCAATATTCCACCGCAGGCCCAACCGGCAAGATTAACCGATTGGTCCGACAGAGCAAGAAAACTGTTCGCTCGCATCCAGTCCTTTTCCTTGACCAGATGCGGAACAAAAGCTCCTCTGGCTGGTGCGGCCCAGCCGTCAAGAAAACTTATTCCAGTGATCAGCAACAGCAAGACCAGAATCAGATAAGGCACATTAAAAGCTGAAAGGACACTGAGAGCAAGCAGCAGCAGCGTTTTTGCTCCCTGAGCGTCTGTCAGCGCACGCTTTAGACCAAATCGATCAAAAATCAGCGGAGCCATCAATCCGCTTAAAAAGCGCGATACTGTCGTGCAGAATGGAACCATCGCCATATAGACAGCCGAGCCCGTCCGTCCGTAAATAATCGTCATCAATCCGACAACGTAAAAAACGTCACCGCTATTGGCCAGAGACTGACCGAGCCAAAGACAGCGGAAGGCGTATGAATTGGTCATTGTGAGTTCTCCCTCGTTTGCCCGTTGTCCTGCACCGCATGGAGTCAAGCGATCTGGAAAGAGGCAGACCAGTCCCGCTGTTTTCACCACCATTTGGCGAACAAGACGGGGCTTATTATTAATCAACGGGTAAACAAACAATGACTTTACATATTTCGATCGTTCCCTTCCTTTTTCCTATAAATAAGCTAACAGATTTAAGACTTGCTTTCAATCAAATGAGCAAAACCGCATTAGGAGTTGTCTTTTTCAAAGAGATGCCGATATTCACTGAGTCCTTCCTCTTCTAGCTGCGCTTTGGGAATAAAACGAAGCGCTGCAGAATTGATGCAGAAACGGTGATGCGAAGGTGCCGGTCCATCATTAAAGACATGGCCGAGATGGGAATCGCCAAGTTTACTGCGTACTTCATTGCGGAACATCTGGAAGGTATTATCCGGTCGTTGAACAATCCGGTCGCTGTTCAGCGGACGAGTGAAACTGGGCCAACCGCAGCCAGCATCATATTGATCGCGAGTCGAAAAAAGCGGCTCACCGGAAACAATATCGACGTAAATCCCTTCCTCTTTATTATCCCAATAAGCATTGTGGTAGGGCGGCTCCGTGCCTTTCTTTTGTGTCACCTTGTACTGAATCGGCGTCAATTTCTCCTGCAGATCGCGACGTTTCTTCTTGGTACCCCAGTGCTTAAGAATAAAATCTTCTCTTCCGGAATTCTGGCGGTACAATTTATAGCTCATAGGATCTTTGCGGTAGTAATTCTGATGCACCTCTTCGGCCGGATAAAAAGTCGTTGCTGGAACGATTGGCGTGACGATCGGCTTCTTATAACGATCACTGCGATCAAGGGCTTCTTTGGAAGCTTCCGCCAGCTCCTTCTGCTGTTCATTATGATAAAAAATGACTGTCCGGTATTGATCACCGCGATCATGGAATTGACCGTGTTTATCGGTCGGATCAATTTGCTGCCAATAAATAGCCAATAATTTTTGGTAAGAGAAGATTTTCGGATCAAAGGTTATTTGAACAGCCTCGGCATGACCGGTCTTTCCGTAGCAGACGTCTTGGTACGAAGGATTTTCAACATGACCGCCTGTATAACCGGAGACGACCTGAATAATCCCCGGCTCTTCATCAAATGGATGAACCATGCACCAGAAGCAGCCTCCGGCAAATGTTGCTTTTTCATATTGTTCATTCATAAAATCCCTCTCCCCGCATTTCAGGATAATAAATAAAACGCTTTTATAGTAGAATACCCTCTTTTCGTTTATTTTTGAAGTCAGGCGCTTCAGCCTCTACCTGGCGCTCCGATTAACTTCAGAAATACAAAACCCTCCTGCAGATTTTCTCTCACAGGAGGGTTTCTTTTATTCAAAAATAAAGCATTATTCTGCGGTACGCTGTTCCCTATGCCGCTCTAGCCTTTTCTGCCGCCGGGCATGCATGATCAATGCCTCGGCAACCGTCATTTTCTGCATATCGCTCGTTCCCTCTTCGAACCAAAGCGAACGGGCATCGCGATAAAGCCGTTCTACCGGGCTGGATTGACTGTAGCCGATGCCGCCAAAGAGCGTCAGCGCGTTGTCGGTGACGAGACGCGAAACCTGAATCGCTTGTGCCTTGGCCATCGCCGCTTCGATTGAAATATCCTGCCCCAGATCATATTTTCTCGCGGCATCTAGGCACAAGAGACGCGCGCTTTGAATACCGATCTGCATATCCGCCAGTTTCATCTGCACGGCCTGGCGGCTGGCGAGTGCCTTGCCAAATGTTTTCCTTTTCTGAACATAATCGAGCGCGACATCGAGGGCTTGCTGAGAAAGGCCGACCATTGAGGTCGCAATGCCCACGCGGCTCTGATCCAGAAAAGCGTGAAGAGCGACATCGAAACCGCCGCCGACTGCGCCAACAATATCATTCTCTGTCACTTCACAATGATCGAAACGGATGACTGCGTGCGTACAGCCGCTATCGCCCATCATTGGTGTCATGTTGCTAAGAATGACTCCAGGATGATCTTTTGTCACCAGAAATGCTGTCAACCCGCCGCGTCCGGCAGCCCCTTCCATTTTAGCAATGACTGTAATAAAAGCGGATTCCTGAGCAAAAGTGATCAAATGTTTATGTCCATTCAGAACATAATGGCCGTTTTCTTCACTCGCCAGTGTATGAAGATCGATCCCGGTGCCATAATTCGGTTCAGTTAGGGCAAATGCCGCAGATTTCCCTTCCTGCACAAGCTTAGGCAACCAGAATTTCTGCTGCTTAGATGAAGCTTTATCAAGCGTTCGCCAAATACTGTTAAAAGCGTGGAAAATCATCCGTATGGCGCCATGGCAATGAGCGATCTCCTCCAGACAGGGAAAATAGAGCATAAGCGGCAGGCCTTCTCCGCCAGCCCATTCAGGAATGGTCAATTTGTGAAAACCAAGTTCAGCCATCCTTTGCCAAAGCTTTTCGGGTATCCGTCCTTCTCGCTCAATCTTCATGCCCCATTCAGGAGCCTCTGTCTTACTGAAGTGCAGAACACGTTCATAAATCGTTTTCGCCCGTTCAATCTGTGACTCACTGTAAAAACCGGAAGACTGCGCTGCATTGAACCAGGAATTCTCAAACAGACTCATCTCGCATGTCACCTCACTTTCATTCATTTGTCGCTAACTGATCAGCTTCGATCCTCTTCAACACCAATTCTTTTAAGTCTTTCTTCTTTGGTTTTCCGGATTCCGTCCGCGGCAAATCTTTGAAGAACTCCAACCGATCAGGGAACTGGAATTTTGCCAGCCCGTGTTCGCCGAGATAATCCCTCAGCTCGGCCAATTCGAATTCGGATTGTCCCTCCTGCAATACAATACAGGCAACGGTCTGTGTGCCAAGTGTCGGATGGGGTGCACCAACCACGTTGACTGCCTCCACGCCTGGGAAACCGCCGAGCACATCCTCAACACTCTTTGGATCGACTTTTGTCCCGCCACGATTAATGATTTCATCGGCCCGGGCAACAAAATGATAGCGTCCGTCCTCATCCTGACGAAGCAAGTCGCCGGAGTGGAACCAGGCGTCCTGATCCCATTGCTTTGCCGCCGCTTCCGGCAGTTCAAAATAGCCGGCGCAGAAATTCGGTCCGCGCGACCACATCTCACCAGTCTCGCCCTGCGCGACCGTCATGCCATTTTCATCCACCAGCTTCATTTCCTCACCTGGGACAGCAAATCCGACCGTATTGCTGACCGCTTCAATCGGATCATCCGGCCGTGTCAGAGTCGCGACAAAGCCCTCTGTCCAACCGAACAAACAGCCGACATGGATGCCTCCGTTCTCCTGAAGGCGCTGCAGAATAGCACTAGGTACCGGCGCACCGGCATAGATGAAGACTTTGACACTTGATGTATTAGCGCTGGTCAGTCCCGGATAATTGGTAATATGCGTCACATGCGGCGGTGCTCCAATAATGAACGCTGCTTTCTCTTTTGCCGTCCAGTCCAGAATACGTTTGGCTGAGAACCGGTCGATCAAGGCAATCCGGCCGCCGCTGGCAATCGTCATCATGATGCCCGCGAGCATACCGGTCTGATGGGAAATCGGTGCAATGTCCAGCACACAGTCCCTAGGTGCATAGCCAAAGTTTTTCGCATAAGCACGCACCGACCACAGATAATTGCCATGCAGATGCACAACACCTTTTGGCGATCCCGTCGTCCCTGAAGTGAAGGCCATCATAAACCCATCCTTCGGTCCCGGCGCGTTCTTCTGGGCAATCTCCTCTGAAAGTTTATCCCCACTGTTCTTCAAGGCATTAAAGGTCCGCACCGTTTCAGGCAAACCTGTAACATTACCTTGAACAATGACTTCTCTCAGGCTGGGCACCTCTTTTTGCATTTCTTGCGCTTTCTGCCATAATGGCTGTCCGCGATAACTATCCGCGGTCACCCATAATTTCGAGCCGGATTGATTCAGGCTTTCCTTCAATGCTCTGCGTCCGAGATCAACCTGAAGGAGCACACTGATCGCACCAATCCGAGAGGCTCCAAAAATGGCTAACACGTAATCCAACGTGTTTGGCATTTGCAGAGCGACTCTGTCTCCCTTTCTGACGCCCAGATGATAAAAACCTGCTGCAATCGCCTCGACCTTGTCCCAAAATTGTCTATATGTCAGACTCTGATGTTCGTCCTTATGAACCAGATCCGGGTATTTTTCGACATTGGCCTTCAGAACATCAATAAAGGATTCGTTGGTCCATATGCCCTGCTCCAAATACGCATCGGCTCTTTCTTCCGTTAAAATCTTCCCTTTAAATTCAAACATCGACAGCCCCCCAAAGTTTAATTTAATTTTCCACTCAGATAATCAACCACACCTGCAACCGTTGAAATTTGATCAAAGTCTGCCTCTGGTATCTCCAGATCAAATGCATCTTCGAAGGAAATAGCCAGTTCCGTCAAATCGAGAGAATCTGCCCCTAAGTCATCTACAAACAGGCTGTCCTCTTTGATTTTATCCCGTTCGACCTGTAATTGCGTGGCGACCACATCTTTAACTTGTTCCAGAATTTGCTGTTTCGTCAGCTCCTTCTCCATTTCTATTCACCTCCTTTAAGAAAAATTGTGCCTCAAATCGGCAATCAAACGAGCGGAAGTGTGATACCGCCGTCAACCCGAATCACCTGTCCCCGAATCATTTTCGCGTCTTTTGAACAAAGAAAAAGTGCCAAATTAGCAACATCATCGGCAGTAACCATCCGGCCGCCCGGCATCTTCGCCCTCACTTTTTCCATGGTCTGTTCGATCTCTGGAAAATGTTTGAAAGCATCCGTATAGACGGCTCCCGCCGATATCGCATTCACATTGACCCTGCGATCGGCCAATTCAACTGCAAAATAACGGACCAGCGATTCGAGCGCCGCCTTACTTGCGCCCACTGAAGCATAATAAGGAAAAACGTGATCCGCACCGAAGGATGATAGAGCAAGCACAGCTCCTCCTTCAGAAGGCATTAGTTTCACCGCTTGCTGAACAGCTATGAGGAAAGCCCGCGTATTAATGGAAAGCGTCCAATCCCATCCTTTCGCATCCAGTTCCATTGCCGGCCTATTCCTTCCTGAAGCCGCACTATGAATAAAAACATCCAGCTTGCCAAACACTTCGCCGATCCTCTCGAACAGATTGGTGATTTTTTCCGGATCAGCCATATTGGCTCGCACAACTAATGCTCGGCCGCCATTTTTTTCAACTTCAGAAGCAGTTTCGCGGGCAGCATCACCATTTCTCACATAATTGACAACGACATTAGCGCCTTCCTTGGCAAAACGGACGGCTAGCCTGCTTCCGATCCCGCGTGAACTTCCGGATATGCAAACGGTCTTCCCTTCGTACTGCATGCATCTACCTCTCCTTTAACGTACTCTCTGGAGTCGACTTCAAGTCAACTTCCCTTTGGCTGCAGGCATTCACCTCTTTGCCGTTTCAATTTAATCTTTTGTGCATCGGATCAAGCATTCAAATCGCAAGAAACTGAAAGTTGTGCTAACATGACTGTGAAATTATTTTTTCTCTTTCCATTTTGACAAATGGTTTTCAATTCTTCAATAAATTTGATTTATTCCGCAATAATATCGAAATTATTTTCTTTTCTGGAGGGTTTCTTTTGAGTGAAGAAGCAAGAATTGTAGTGACCGGATTAGGCGCTATTACGCCTTTCGGTCAAGGGATAGCGACCATGTGGAAAAATTTGATTGACGGTCGATCGGCAGTTGGCGAGACCTCGGATGAATACCTCAGACAATGGGCACCAGTCACCGCCGAGGCAAAATTATTTTCAGCAAAAGACTTTATGGATGGAAAAATGGTCCGCAAAACCGACCGTTTCAGCCAGATGGCAATGGTTGCAGCATCCGAAGCACTGGCAGATGCCGGCTGGAACAATCGAGAGGAGTTGGCTAATGATTATGACAGTGACCGGATCGGCATCGCGATGGGCTGTGCATTCGGCGGCGTGCAGACTCTGGAAGCTGGTTCAAGCCGGTTGACGAACGGAGCGCCGCATGTCGGGCCGCGACTGGTGCCGAAATCGATACCGAATGCAGCGGGTGCGGCGATCGCACAGCAATGGGCCGTTCATGGGCCCGTAATCACTTATTCAACGGCCTGCGCTTCGTCAGCCAATGCGATTGGCGAGGCCAGCTATTGGCTCCGCCTTGGTGAAGCAGATATGGTGATTGCCGGCGGTGCCGAATGTCTTTTCAGTCCGGCAATTCTCGCCGGGCTTCGATCAGCCGGCGCACTAGCAAAAGAAGGACCTGAACAGGCGGAAGCCTGGTCGCGTCCGTTCGCAGTCGATCGGGCGGGCATGGTAATGGGTGAAGGCGCCGGCATGATGATTCTGGAATCGTATGAGCATGCCGTCCGGCGTGGTGCTAAAATTTATGCAGAGTTCTCCGGTTACGGCGCATCCGACGACGCCTATCACGAGACAGCGCCCGACCCTTCTGGCAGCGGTGCCGCATTTGCAATCAAACGGGCATTGCGACAGGCAGGTATCAAGAGGGCGCAGGTCAGTTATATTAATGCACATGCCACAGCGACAAAAGCCGGAGACGCAGCCGAATGTGCCGCTCTCCGCATGGTTTTCGGTGACACCTTGGACAAAATCCCCGTCAGCTCGATCAAGGGAGCGATCGGTCACTTGCTTGGTGCGGCCGGCGCTATTGAAAGTATTGCCTGCATTAAAGCACTGGAAACATCCATCCTGCCTCCTACGATTAATTGTGACAAAAAAGACGCTGCGGCGCCTGCTGATATCGTTCCAAATGTCGGAAGACGCCAAGCGAGCACTTACGCTCTGAGTAACTCATTCGGCTTTGGCGGACAAAACGGAGTGCTGATATGGAAGAAGGCATAAACAGCGTTCACCGTTGCCTGTGCCCTATTTGATTGCAGCTTTTAAAAAAATTGTCGGTTCATTTGGCAATGAAAATGGCATAGAGGATGATCAGGATGGCGATAATCAGCAGCGGTCCCATGCAGCCCAGTCTCCCGATGAAGGCCCGATCAAAATTATCCTGTCCCTTTTTCTGATTCCCGGCACTCTGGTGTTTTTTTATCATATACTTTTCCTCCCTGTCATTTTATCTTTTATCATACGCCTTCAGATGTGAATATTTTGTCGATTTGAGACACTATCAAGATTAATGGTTTCGCTTTTAATAATGAAATCCCGCCAGCTGCAAGCGGACTAGAAATTTGGCGCTTGGAGAACTTGCTCTTATAATAAGAATAATAAGGTCAGAAGACAGAAAGGGCGAAACATTATGGAACATCCAAAGGCACTGACAATTGCCGGCTCAGATTCAAGCGGCGGTGCCGGCATGCAAGCGGATCTTAAGACTTTTCAAGAACTCGGCGTTTACGGGATGACGGCAATGACCTGCATCGTCACAATGGAGCCGAAGACTTGGGCACATTCGGTTAATATGCTCGACACCGATCTCCTGCGCCGCCAGCTGGACACGATTGTCTCCGGTATTGGCGTGGATGCAATGAAGACCGGGATGCTGGGTTCGCCGGAAGTGATCGAAATAGCTTCCAACGTGATCGAACGGCATCATCTGGAAAAAGTCGTGATTGACCCGGTCATGGTCTGCAAAGGAGCAGAGGAGGAACTACAGCCGGAATTGCAGCCGGAAAATACGGAAGCGATGCAGAAATGGCTGATTCCGAAGGCACTCGTCACAACGCCAAATCTGTATGAAGCGGCAAAACTAGCCGGAACCGGCTGGATTTCATCAGTAGACGAAATGAAAGAAGCGGCCGCACGGATTGTTGACCTGGGAGCTAAATATGCGCTCGTAAAAGGCGGCAGCCGTCTGCTCAATTCAGACCAGGCAATTGATGTGCTCTACGATGGAAAGACATTTGAAATTCTTGCTGAGGAAAAAGTCGATACGCCGAATATTCATGGTGCTGGCTGTACTTATTCCGCCGCAATTACGGCGGGTCTGGCAAAGGGCCTGACTGTCTCCGAAGCCGTTCGAACCGCGAAATCCTTTGTCACCGCCGGGATCCGCGAATCCTTCAGTCTAAACGCCTACACTGGCCCGACCGATCACAGTGCTTACAAGCGGCAGCTGCTTAAATAAGTGACCGGAAGCAGGTATTTCCTGCTTTTTCGAATGATTTGCGTTAGCATTGAACGCGGATTCTGGGTAAACTGGCAAAAAATCGAACAGTGAAAATAGGAATAACATAAAGCATCCACTGGGGTGCTTTTTATTTTGCTCAAAGACGAACGATTATCGACGCAAAGATGAGTGAAAGGCTAACTTCTATCCTTTATGCTCGAATTGCGGCCTAGTTCATTCGGCAGGGCACGTTTTGTCGGAAAAAGTCGAATGGGTCTAAGCTGAAACATTCCCATGGATCATTTGATTATTTTGCCGCATTTCTCCACATCGATAGATTTAATATAATAGACACAAATGACGGGAATGGACTTGTGAGAGGGGCGGTGCTGATGGGGGTT
Organism: Sporolactobacillus sp.; assembly: GCA_047718855.1. Lineage (GTDB taxonomy): Bacteria > Bacillota > Bacilli > Bacillales > Sporolactobacillaceae > Sporolactobacillus. The sequence continues at coordinate 52,312 of JBDNRY010000006.1, forward strand.
TCCAACGTTTTGAATTCTGTTTTTTACTCGACTTTCGGCAAAGCAGCGGAAGTCCGCAATAACGGGGCCAATACACAGACTTGTATCTATCTGCTGCGGTATCAGAATGAGGTGATCCGATGAAGGTGGTCATGGGCAGCTCCGGAACGGCGGCGAATACGATCCACTATGACGCGAAGACGTTGATCCAAGCAGCGGAAGCTCGCGCCAAGCAGTATCAAACGCTGGGTGAGGAGATGCGGCCGCTGAAGCAAAGTTTCGCACAGATTACCGCATTGGGTCCTTCTTTCAAAGGACGGGGCGCGGAAAAAATCAAGGCCTTTTATCAGGCTCAGGAAACGGTGGTGAACGCCTGGTTGCGGCTAATTGAGAAACAAGTCGCCTTTCTGAATGGGATTGCCGGTGAGATTGACGACCGGAATCTGGGCGGGGCGACGCAGGTGCAGATTTCCTTCTTGGAGAGCGATTTATCGATCGCTTACTGGCGTTCGCGCGATGTCGTCAATGATCAGAAGGAGTCGATCAATAAGGTTCTCAATAGTATTTCTGATCTGATTCCAGTCGGCAAGTTAAACACAGAGGACGTCGACCACCAACTGGATCAAGCGAACAGAGCACAGACGAAAATGAGCGAGGATGTCCGAGATCTGGATCGGACGCTGCTGAACGAATACCAGCAGGTAATTAGCGACGTGCCGCAAATTGTCGCCCTTTATTCGGCACTCGAGAATGCCACGCGCCAAGGCGCCAACGTGGAACCGCTCCATTTTAATGCCGAAGCCTTTTACCATAGCGACGCTTACAAAATTCAGGGTGATCTCGAAAAACAAACGGCGGCTTATCTGAGTTTCAAAAAGCAGCAGGAACAAGCGCGTCAGGTGTCGAAAAAGAAAGAAGCGGCTGTCAATCGGCCCAGATACGAGAATACGGGATCGGAACTCGAGAAAGCGGCCCATATTTATGATGAAGTGAATGACGGTATTGATGATGGAGTCTTCGACACGGTAAAAGATACGGTCGTTGGTCTGTGGGATATGGTCATCTCTCCCCACGAAACTGCTGAAGCTATTGTTCATGCAGGAAGGCATCCGGTGAAAACCGCTGAATTACTGGCAAACACGCTGAACAGTTCTTTTCAAAAAAACATGGTCCATGGAAATGCCCACACGCGCACGCGTTGGATCACCTATGCGATTGCGATCATTGCCCTCTCCTTACTTGGGACGAAGGGCATTGACAAAGTAGGAAAGATGGTAGACGTTGGGAAATTAGCCGGAAAAGTAAACCAAGCTGGAACGGTCACAAAAAACATGTTCGCTGAAAAAATAAACAGCTTTCAGAGTCCTTTTACTCCTAAATTTCAGCTTGCCGGAGGGAATGTGCCATACAACACGATTAATTCTAAAGGCTTAAGAGCCATGCTCTCAAGAATTAATGGTGAAGATGGAATAACAGGAAATATCAGCAAGAAAAGTAGTGTAAGATTAAATGAGACTATGGGGGAAGTTAAGAAAGACACATCTGACGCCGTACAGGAAACTCAACGGATGGGAAAAATAGATGGAACAAATGGAGACAGAGATAAACACGCGGGAACAAGCGAAACAACTAAGGATACGGGTGAGGCCAGTAAGAAAGCTAGTGGAGCTAATCTATCTAATCTATCACCTAAACAGATTAGTGGTATGTCAGTAAATCAATTAAAAATTAATTTACCAGATGGATGGAGAATATTTGAAAATAACGGTCGAGTTCATATCAAAGATGTAAATAATAATTTTAGAGTACGAATTGATCCACCAGATAAAGTTACTAATTATTCTCATGTGCATATATATGACGCTGATAAAAATCCACTAGATATAAATGGAAATATTGTTGATAAAAAAAGTCCGGATGGACATATTCCTTGGAATGACAAATAATGAAATGAGGAACCGTTGATGAATTTTAAAGAACTGGGGAAAAAAATAGAGAAAACTGAGTATTGGGATATGCCTATATTAGATGTTCAGACTCGTTACTTTGGAGATGAAGTATATATATATATTGAAAAAACAGAGAGAATATGTTGGAGAATCAGTTTTTTATCTTGCTATAAAGTCGATTATGAAACAGATGCAAACTGGCGAAATATGGATAGTGTTGGAGATATGCGAGGAGGACAACTAGGTTATTTCGGTCAAGATTTTTCGGTCAGTCAAAATGAAAAAAATTCAAATTTTGTTGATGTATCAATAGATTTATCGATAATGACGATGAAAATAATATGCAAAGATATACTTGTTGAAGAGGTGAGTACCGATGAAGTAAGATTCTTTTGGCAGGAAGATACAAAGTAAGTAAAAAGATTAAAGTACATACCACCCCTAACAAAACGGCAGAGTTAAAAGGATATGATAAAATTCCATTAAAAAGATAATTTTTTTGGACTTTACTCAATAACTTTTCCCTCTCAAGTAACCGGGATCAGAGCAGTCAGCAAAATTTATTTTCAGAGGAGACTGAGCCATTTTGACTATTAAAATTGCAAATATTTTCTGCGTCGGACGCAACTATGTCAATCACGCGAAGGAACTGCATCATGCTGTTCCTGAAAAACCACTGATTTTTATTAAACCGTCACACGCCGCCGTCTTCATGAATAACGGAAGTCTTTCCCTGCCCGGAGATCAGGGCAGTGTGCACTATGAGGCCGAACTCGTCGTGCATATCGGCCGCGACTATGCACCCGGTCTTAGCGCCGATGCGTTAATTGACGCGATGGCCCTAGGTATTGATTTCACATTGCGTGATGTTCAGGGCGGCCTGCAGGAAAAAGGCTATCCATGGCTTGACGCCAAAGGTTTTTTAAACTCAGCGGCTCTGACGGACTTCCTGCCTTTCCCAGGAATTGACGTCTGTCGCAACAAGGATTTCTCGTTACAAATCAATGGAAAAGAAGTGCAGCGCGGCAATATCCGTTCGATGATTTTTGATCTGGATAAGCTGATTAGCTATTGCACGGAACATTATGGACTGGAAGCCGGTGATATCCTGTTCACTGGCACGCCGGTCGGTGTCGGGCCTGTTTTCAGCGGCGATTCTCTGGCACTCTTCTGGGGAGAAGAAGAGCTGGGCAAATGTACGATTGCATTAAGTTAAAATTGAAGCAGGAGCCGCGCATTTAAGCAGCAGCAAAATCCCGCTTGATGAATAGACAAAGGGGATGGATTCTCAGCATCATGAGAATCCATCCCCTTTTGAAATTAAGCTTTCCTGTTACCGGCCTGATGCAGGTCATCACCTAGAATCAGGATTCTGCTCGCATGAGCTCATTACTTTTGGCAATATCCAGCATCAATTTAATCCGGTTGATCTGATTCGTTTGACTGGAACTGGCATCATAGTCAATCGAAACCAGATTCGCCTCCGGATACTCCTTCTTGAGAGCATTAAACATGCCCCGCCCCAAAATGTGGTTAGGCAGACAGGCAAACGGCTGTACGCAGACAATATTCTTGACTCCTGAACTCAGGAAAGACAATGCCTCACCAGGCAAGAGCCATCCCTCGCCCATCTGATTGCCGATACTAAGAACAGATGCCGCTTTTTTCGCAATGGATTCAATCGTTTCCGGACATGTAAAACGGCCATTCGCCTTCAGCATCCGGCTGATCGGTTGGTGAAGGCGCTCAATATAGGCCATGGACAGGCTGCCGTTCAAGGCCGAAAACCAGCTGTCTCCGAAATGATGGCGGCGAAATTGGTGATTGTACTGACCATAGAGAAAGAAGGTGAGGAAGTCAGGAACAACGGCTTCGCCGCCTTCTGCCTCGATTGTGTCTACCAGCCCGTTGTTGGCAAAAGGACTGAACTGTACGTAGATTTCGCCAACAATGGCTACTTTTGGTTTTTTCAGCGAATAAACAGGCAAGCTATCGAACGCAGCAATCATCTCTTGGATGATCTGCTCATATTTTCTCATTGAGAAGGATTCCAGTAAAAGGATGCAACGCGCCTTCCACTGTTCATATAAATGATCGGTACTCCCCTTTTTACACTCATAGGGACGGACCGCAAAACGAAGACGAAGCAGCAGATCGCCGAGGCATGCCGAAACGAGCAGCCTTTTGACTAATGGAAGCGAGACTTTAAAGCCCGGCTGCTTCTCCAATCCCGGTGAATGGTTCAGCGAAATCACGGGAATATGCTCAAACCCTGCATTGCCGAGTGCTTTTTTCAGAAGCGCGATGTAGTTAGTGGCCCGGCAGCCTCCTCCAGTCTGCGATAAAATCACTGCGGTGCGCTGCAGATCATAGCGCCCGGATTTCAAGGCAGATACAAGCTGTCCTATCGTGATGATCGCCGGATAACAGGCATCGTTATTTACATATTTTAAACCTTCATCCACCTGGCTCTGCGTCAGATCCTTCAGCACCTCAAAACGATACCCATACATCTCAAACACCCGCTGAAAAAATTCGAAATGCGTCGGAATCATTTGCGGTGCTAATATCGTGTATGTTTTCTTATTCGCTTTTGTGAAAATAGGCGGCTGTTTTAACGGTTCCGCAGAGTTCGGCTTCCTCGGCTCAGCCTTTCTTTCGATAAGCGCCGCCTTGAGCGAACGCAGCCGAATCCGTACAGCGCCCAGATTGCTGTTCTCATCCATTTTAATCCATGTATACAGCTTAGACTTGCGTTCCAATATTTCTTGAACCGTGTCCGTCGTAATTGCATCTAACCCGCAGCCAAAGGACGTGATCTGCACCAATTCGAGCTGTGGTTCATTTTTAACCACCTCAGCTGCCCGATAGAGCCTGCTGTGATACGTCCACTGATTGACCACCGATTGAGACAGACTGCCTCTGCTCAAATGGCAGATCGAATCCTCAGTCAGGACCGCCAGATCCATTTTGACGATTTCATCCGCCACTCCGTGACTCACCAGCGGATCGAGGTGATACGGATGCCCGGCGAGTACAATTCCGGTTTCCCCGTCTTTTTTGAGTTCAGCTAACACTTCTTCCCCGCGGCGGCGAATCCAGTTATGGAATTGCTGATCCTCCCGTTGTGCCGCATCCAAAGCCCGGGTCATCTCATGCAATGGAATTTCTGGGAAACATTTCTGCAATTCTTGGAGAAGAGCCTGCGGTTTATCCAGTGTCAGAAAGGGTTCAATTAAACGCACGCCACCGTCCTCAATTTGAGGCATGTTCACGCGAATGACCTCAGGATAAGAAGAAACAATCGGACAATTATAGTGATTATCCTGCGTCTCGCTCTCTTTCTTCTCATAGACGACGGCCGGATAGAAGATCGCCGGCACCCCCTGTTTAATCAGATTGAGCAGATGTCCATGGACCAGTTTAGCCGGATAGCAGACGCCCTCAGAGGGGATAGTCTCCATGCCTTTATTATAATCGTGCAAATTTGATGACCGCGAAAGGACCACCCGAAATTTAAGCTCGGTAAAGAAGCGGTGCCAGAACGGATAATTTTCGTACATATTTAAAACGCGCGGGATACCAATCGAGCCGCGGACAGCCTCTTTTTCTTCAAGGGATGGCCGGTCGAAGAGAACATGCACTTTTTCTTTGGCCAAATTCGGAGCGGTGGCCGTCTTACGCGCCTTCCCCGCTCCGCGTTCACAGCGGTTGCCGGTAACAAAGACCCGCTTATCCGGAAAACGACTGATCGTCAGGCGGCAGCGATTCTCGCAGAGGCGGCAGCGCCCATAACTCGTCTCGACGGTTAATTGATTCATTTTTTCCAGAGAGAGCAGTCCGGACACTTGCTCTTCCTTGCTTCGCTCACGCGCCAGCAACGCGCAGCCATAAGCACCCATCAATCCTGCCAAGTCTGAACAAACCACTTGCCTGCCGGTCATCTTCTCAAACGCGCGCAGCACCGCTTTATTGAGAAAAGTCCCGCCCTGAACGACGACATGGTCGCCCATCGCTTCAACGTTTTTCATTTTAATGACTTTAAATAAGGCATTGCTGATCACTGAATAAGCCAGCCCCGCGGAGATATCGGCTATCGTGGCTCCCTCTTTCTGCACCTGCCGAACTTTAGAGTTCATGAAAACGGTGCAGCGCGACCCGAGGTTAACCGGGGCTTTGGACGAGAGCGCCAGCTCGGCAAAATCTTCCGCCGAATAACCCAGTGATTCGGCAAAGTTCTGCAGAAAAGAACCGCATCCCGACGAGCAGGCCTCGTTCAATAAAATTTTATCGATCGCACCGTTTTTCACTTGCATACATTTCATGTCTTGTCCGCCAATATCAATGATAAAGTCCACATCCGGCTGAAACTTTCTTGCCGCACGAAAATGAGCGATCGTCTCCACCTCGCCGCTGTCGACCTGAAAGGCGGCCTGGATCAACTTTTCACCATAGCCGGTAACGACAGAGCTGGCAATCTGGACAGCCTCACTTTTCTGCTCATAAAGCTGGCACAGACCTTTTTTAACCGAAGTTACCGGATTCCCTTTATTCGCCTCATAGAAGGAGTAAAGCACTTCGTCATTTTCACCGGTTAACACAATTTTGGTTGTGGTCGAACCGGCATCGATGCCCAGATATCCCCGGCCGCGATAGCGCTCTAAGTTTCCCCTTTTGACCTTCGCACGGGCATGGCGCCGCTCGAACGCCTGGCGATCGGCGGCATTGCGAAATAAGGGTTCCTGACGCAGGCTGCCAGCAGCACTTTGCTGCTGATTCAACGTTTTCAGTTTGCTGATGACTTGATCAGCCGAAATATCACTCTTTGTCGATAGATCCATAGCCGCACCCATGGCAACATAATATTGCCCGTCCTCAGACTTCATCACCTGCTCTTCTGTCAGATTCAGCGTTTCCATAAACCGATGCCGCAGCTCTGGCAGAAAGGTCAGCGGGCCTCCAAGAAAAGCGACATTGCCGCGAATCGGCCGCCCGCAGGCCAACCCGGAGATCGTCTGATTAACGACTGCCTGAAAAACCGAAACGGCGATATCTTCTCGCTGCGCACCTTCATTGATCAGCGCTTGTATATCCGTTTTCGCAAAAACACCGCAACGGGAGGCAATCGGATAAATATGCTTGGCTCTGGCAGCGAGCTGGTTCAACCCCGCCGCATCCGTTTCAAGAAGCGAAGCAATTTGATCAATAAATGCACCCGTTCCTCCCGCGCAGGCTGAGTTCATCCGCTGCTCCATCCCGTTCGTCAAATAAATAATTTTGGCATCCTCGCCGCCAAGTTCGATGACGACGTCCGCATAGGGATGCTTCCAGCGGACCGCTTCTGTGCAGGCCACCACTTCCTGTACAAATGGAAATTCAAGCTGTTCAGAAAGGCCCATTCCAGACGAACCGCTCACATGCATTTGCAGGCTTGCACCCGGAATCTGATGAGCCAGAGATTGCAGTAATTCAAGTGCCGTTTTCTTAATGTCTGAGAAATGTCTGAGATACGATTTGAAAACCAGATGATTGTTTTCATTGATCGCCACCATCTTTGCCGTGGTCGATCCAATGTCAAGTCCAACTTGCAGCTTCATCATAATTCCCCCGTTATTCCATTCTCTTCCGTCATTCCTCAGTCGTTTGAACGCGTTTCTATTTATCTCTTTTTTTGGGAAACTACCGATAACTGAGAATGGGAAGGCTGAGCAGCGTCAAAATGAGACTGATGGCTGCAATGAGAATCAAGGTCCATTCTGGATTGGCTGGTGAAGGCTCACTGATTATAATCCAATAAATGCCGCGACTTGCAATATGTAGCTGGCAGATAAGTGCTGATCCAGCGGTAAAAACCTGGACCATTGAAAAAGATAAAATAGCACCGCCAGAGAAGACTCGCACAAGCAGAAGATTCAGTCGATATCTACCCCGCGGCCAAATAAGCAGATAAAGAACAGTTTAATCGAGTAAATGCGAGAATCGCAAGTAATAGAAACTATCAAAGCGATGCGGACTCCTTGGGCCGGTGCCTGTAGCGGCTGGTGCTGCTTGTTGCACAATCAGGGCCTTATGTCACCGTTGTCTGGATCTTCTTTCCATTTATAGTATAAACTTTCTGATTCAATTGTCTTGTCATTTCACCTACGGCCTGCGCATCGCCGAGCAGACCGTAACCCGTTTCACTTGATTCATATCCTGCTTCATTTCCAGTTTGCTCGTTCGTGCAGTTTTCGTAAATTTCACAAGCTGTGACTATCAAAACCAACCGTTTTCAGAAGAAATGAATCTACTCTTTTGCGAAGGAACGGCTTATTTCAGCAGGATAAAAGAGATCTGCGTCAATATCTGTTCAACATTGCGCGCGATCACTTCTATCGGCACCTGCAGATCATTTTCAAACCACCAGCCGATTAGACCAAGCATCCCCGATGAAATGAATTGGGGTAAAATTTCGAATGTAATCGGATCGACATTCTTATTGGCAGGTAGTACAGCAGGAACATCATCGTAAAATTTGCCGATCATCTGTTGCTGCAGCCGCTGCCGGAATGAGGGGATGCCTTCATTGAATAAGAGTGCCCGGTAAAAACGTTCGTTCTTCTGAAAATAGCTGTAAACACTCAGAATGGTCCCTTTGACACGTTCCGGATTAATTTTCCCTCCCTCAAATAAGTAAGCCGGACGGACATTATTCGTAATTGACATTGTCCCTTCATTCATAACGCTTTGGAGCAAATCGAATTTGTCCTGATAATGCAGATAGAAGGTCCCTCGTCCTATTTTTGCCGATTCAGTGATATCCCGCACTGTAATTTTCATAAAGTTTTTTTCTAACAAGAGCTCGATAAAGGTCTGCTTTATCTGTGCTTTCGTTTTTTGCGTGCGCAAATCTTCTGCCATAATCGTCTCTCCTCGGTCTCAGGGCTTTTAGAAAAACCGGGCAAAAAACGCCCAGTACTTAGCCCTGCCAGATTTTGATTACGCTCCGGTCGCTCGCTTTCCGCGGGCAGTCCGGGAGCCTCCTCAAGCAAACTAATGCCTGCGGGGTCTCCCCTGGCCTGCACTCCCGCAGGAGTCTCGCACCTACGCGTTTGGTTCACAACCTTTTGCTTTGGCGAAAATTATATACTTTCTTTACTTGTGAGAAAAACCGGGCAAAAAACGCCCGGTCCTTTAACTTGCAGGTACGCGCCATCTTTTTTATACTTCCTTCTCTGTAAATAAAAGACACTTCTCCGAAAAGTGTTCACTAATGATCATCTGGATAGTAATTGATTATTGATCGATTGCCATTTCCATTTTATCATGATAATGAACAGTGTGTTCAACAAATCAGCAACTTATTGAAGGATGTGGGGGCAATGACCTACCCAGTGAAAGGCGAACATCTCTATAAACGGTTTAAAAAGCAAGTGGTTCTGGATGACGTCTCCATTACGCTGAATGAAGGTGAGATTTACGGATTGATCGGTCCATCCGGCTCCGGCAAGACGACACTTGTGCGGATCCTTCTTGGTCTTGAAAAGGCAGACAGCGGCGATGTGCAGCTTTTCGAACGCCGACCAACGCTTCATGCCTTCCGCTCACTCGGCTATATGGCACAGTCCGACGCCCTTTATAATGAACTGAGCGCCTATCAAAATCTTGATTTTTTCGCCTCGATTCAGGGACTGCGCGGCAAGGGGAAGAAAGCCCGGATTCAGGAGGTCGCCAAGAATGTCGGCCTGGACAATGACTTGAAGAAGAGCATTGATCAATATTCCGGCGGGATGAAACGGCGGCTCTCTCTGGCGGCAGCACTCGTTCATGAACCGCGGCTGTATCTGCTCGATGAACCGACTGTCGGTCTCGATCCGCTGATCCGCAAAGAAATCTGGATTCTCTTCCACTATTTGCGAAGCAAGGGAGCAACCATCATTGTCACCACTCATGTCATGGATGAGGTCTCACAATGCGACCGTGTCGGTCTGCTGAGCGAAGGCCATCTAATCGCTCAAGGAACGCCAAAGGCATTGATGGAAGAATATGGTGTCTCTTCGATTGAGGATGTCTTTCTGGCAGAGGAGGGGAACGAGAAATGAGTAATCTATTGGCAATGGCCCGCCGGATCATCCACCAAATTCTTCGGGACAAACGGACGCTGGCTCTCTTGATTATTGCTCCGATTATCATCCTGACCCTTGTTTGGTATATCTTCGGTGCAAAGACACCTGAGCCGAAGCTCGCTGTCATCAATTATAAATCCTCGGATTATCTTTCTGCCTTCAAGAAAGATGACTACCAACGGATGAGTACGCTGGAGGCGCATCAAGCGCTCGCCGATCAGAAAATCGATGCCTATGTCGACTTGAAAAATCCGGTCAGAGTACATCTTGAAGGCAGCAACCCGCAGCGCAATGGAATCGCGATCAGCAAGATCCAGAAATCGATGCAGAAGGTTCAAGCCATCAGTATAAACAAATTAAAAAATAATTTGACAGGCGCTATTCAGGGCCAGAAAAAGGTGATCGCGGCCCAGCAGCAGGCACTGAAGCAAATGAAGCTTGCTCTGCAGCGTTACGCACCGGCCGCATTCGCCGCGATGCCGCAGCAGACACCGCCATCCGGAAATAAAAGTGCGATTAAAGCTCCGCAAAAAGTGAAGCTGGCTGTTTCCTATCTGCACGGAAACGATGATCTCAACACTTTTGACACCTTCGGACCGGCAATGGTTGGTATTTTTGTTTTCCTGTTCATCTTTATGATCGGCGGCGTCTCTTTCCTTCGCGAACGAACAACCGGCACGCTCGATCGATTGATGGCCTCGCCAATCAAGAATTATCAAATCATCTGGGGCTATATGATTGGCTTCGGTCTCTTCGTCATCGTCCAGTCATTCATCCTGACCTGTTATTTGGTCTATGCCTTGAAAATCTATAACGTTGGCAACCTGATTGATGTCCTGATTATTGTTTTCATTCTCTCATTCAGTGCACTTTCACTCAGTATTTTGCTCTCTACCGCCGCTCGGAATGAATTGCAGATGTTCCAGTTCATTCCGCTCGTCATTGTGCCACAGGTCTTTCTCTCGGGCCTCTTCCCAATCGACACATTGCCGCGCTGGGTTCAGTATCTCGGCAATCTGATGCCGATTCACTATTCAACAGAGGCCTTGCGCAACATCATGATTCGCGGCACCGGCTTCGAGGGCTGGTGGCTGGACGGAGCGGCATTGATTGCTTTCTCATTGGTGTACATCCTCCTCAATATTTTCGTGCTCCGGGCTTCGCGCCCGCTCGCCGGATAGAAAATATGGCGGCCGTTTTTAAGCGGTCGCTTCTTTTTTCGGCTCAATGATTAAAGTGCATCATTCATACAGGTGGCGAGCCGAGAAAACTGGATAATGGATGGCGGGATGAATCCACATTTCGAGCAGTCAGGGTTATTCATTGACTTTTTTCTATGGTCCTCCCATGCTTGAAGTATCTCATTTTGCAGGAGGAGTGCCTGTGATCACTTTCGACGAAAAAAATCATTTGTTCCATCTAAAGGCTAAAGGAACAAGCTATTTGATTCAAATTGAAAATGGTTATCCGCTGCATCTTTATTGGGGACATGCGCTGCGCAGCTACGGAGGAAGCAGGGCCGTCGTGCCCGGGCCGCGTTCGTTTGCTCCGTACGCGGATCCGAAAAAGCGCGGTTTCTCGCTCAGCACCATTCCGCTGGAGTATCCAGCATATGGTAATGGTGACTATCGCAGCCCTGCCTATCAGGTGCAGCTCGAAAACGGTTCGACCGTGTCGGATCTGCGTTACAAAAGCCACCGGATTTACGCCGGTAAGCGGCCTCTTGCCGGGCTTCCGTCGACCTATACGGAGGATTCCAGCGAAGCTGAATCACTCGATCTATGCCTCGAAGATAAAGTCAGCGGGCTGCAGGTCGTGCTCACTTACACGGCCTTTCGCGATTTTGCCGCTGTGACGCGCACCGCCCGCTTATCAAACAAGGGCCCGGCACCGCTCCATCTGCAACGCGCTTTCAGTACGAGCGTCGACTTCCCTGAAGATCGTTTTGACCTGCTCAGCTTTCACGGCACGCATAATCAGGAACGCCAGTTGGAGCGCCGTCCTCTTGGAATGGAAAAGACCGTTATCGACAGCGCGCGCGGCGCAAGCAGTCCGCAGCACGATCCCTTTTTTGCTTTAGCACGCCCGCAGACGGCTGAAAGTCAAGGCGAGGTTTATGGCTTCAGTCTGGTCTACAGCGGCAACTTTTCCGCAGTGATTGAGGTTGACCAATACCATACAACACGTGCCGCGCTCGGCATCAATCCGTTCGACTTTTCCTGGCTGCTGGAACCCGGAGAAAGTTTTCAAGCGCCGGAAACCGTCATGGTCTACTCAGACAAAGGATTTGGCGGCCTTTCACTGACTTATCATCAGCTTTACCGAGAGCGTTTAGCACGCGGAAAGTATCGCGATCGGCTGCGCCCGATTTTGATTAATAACTGGGAGGCCACCTATTTTAAGCTGACTGAAGAAAAGCTGTTGGCGAATGCTCGTGAGGCCGCTCGGCTGGGAATGGAGCTTTTCGTGCTCGATGACGGCTGGTTCGGGCACCGCGACAATGAGAAGAGTTCTCTCGGCGACTGGATCGTGGATCGACAGAAGCTGCCGCATGGCCTTGACTGGCTTTCCACGCAGATTCACCAACTCGGTCTAGGATTCGGGCTGTGGTTTGAGCCGGAAATGGTCTCGCCGGACAGCGCCCTCTACCGTGCGCATCCGGACTGGTGTCTCCATGTGCCCGATCGCGTGCGCGCGCTTTGTCGTTATCAGCTCGTTCTCGATCTCTCTCGAACGGATGTCTGCGATTATCTCTACGATGCAATCCATACGGTGCTTTCCAGCGCAGAAATCAATTATGTCAAATGGGATATGAACCGCCATATGAGCGAAATCGGATCGGTGCTTCTCCCTGCCAAACGTCAGCGTGAAACAGCTCATCGCTATATGCTGGGACTCTACGCGCTGCTTGAGAAACTGACGACGGCATTTCCTGATATTCTGTTTGAAAGCTGTTCCAGCGGTGGCGGCCGCTTCGATCCGGGCATGCTCTATTACATGCCGCAAACCTGGACCAGCGACAACACCGATGCGGTCAGCCGCCTGAGCATTCAGTATGGAACAAGTTTTGTCTATCCGCCGATTACCATGGGCGCTCATGTCTCCTCAAGTCCCAATCATCAGGTTGGCCGAGTGACTTCGCTTACCATGCGTGGTCACGTCGCCATGTCCGGAAACTTCGGTTATGAGCTGGATCTGACCCAGCTTACTGAAAGCGATAAGAAGACAATCCGGCTTCAGGTCGCTTTTTATAAACAAATTCGCCCGCTCATCCAATTCGGCCGTTTCTATCGGATTGAAAGTCCGTTTCGCGGAAATCATGCCGCCTGGTGCTTTGTTGCACCCGATCGAAGTGAAGCGGTCGGCTTTTTCTTCACCATCCTTGCTGATCCTTCGCATACGCAGCCAATTTTTCGTCTCAAAGGTCTCGATCCAGACGCGCAGTATCGAAATGTTGCCTCCGGTCAAATTTTCGGCGGCGACGAGCTGATGTACGTTGGACTCGGCATTCCTGATGAAAAAGGAGACTTTAGAAGCCATCTCTGGCGTTTTGAGCGCGTATCTGAATAAAAGGCAATCATCTGGCGTCATTCTTCGGCAATAGCTATCACCACTTTGGGGGAGAATGAGGACTGACGGGGGATAAATAATCAGCGGCAAAATCGGGTAAAAATAATCGTGCATCGAAGAGAATAAATTTGCTCTCTTCTGCACGATTATTCTTCATGGTTCTATGGGGTATGGGGTTACCCAACTAAGCCCGTTGCCTCTATACGTGAAGCGCATCGCCTGTTATTGGCTTTTCTATCGCCACTTTTACGGGCAGCGCATCGCCTGTTATCGGTTTTTCTATCACCACTTTTGCGGGCAGCGCATCACCCGTTATTGGTTTCTCTATCACTGAACGAATGTGCGATGGAATAACAAGGACAAAGGATCCAAACAACGTTAAAGTTAAGCCGATACTTGTGATGACTTTAGAAAACTGTTTCATAAGTTCTCGCTCCTTTAAGTATAGTGGGTCTATTTTTAAAGCTTTGTTACTACCAACAATGGGTTATGTGTAAAGTTGCCTCATCTGTGGGTGACTTGTTATCTTTATTTTAAATGCTAAAATTGAGAAAAATCAACAAATCTCGTCAACGAAATTTCCGCTTATTTCGACATCATTTGACTCTGCGGATCGATCCTTGTCCTGTTAATCGACGTCTGAAATTTTGACAGGCAATAAAAAAACAGACAGCGCCGCACCCATGCAGTCTGTCTGTTTCTATTATTCATTCTCAAGTTCTTCAATTTTCAGCGATAATTCTGTCCAACGATCCATTGCCTGATCGAGTTTCGCTTCTGCAGCCTGCTGCTCTTGAAAGAGTTCTTGAACCTTCATCGCATCACTTCCGGCATTGGCAATCTCAGCTTTTAACCCGCTGACCTGTTCTTCCAGCCCAGCAATCCGATCTTCAATCCCGTTCCACTCTTGCTGCTCTTTATAACTTAGCTTTTTCTTTTTCGCCGATTTTCGGCTCTCGGCGTTCACTGCTTTGTTCAGAACCGTTTGGCTATTTTCTTCGGCAAGTTCCTTTTTCCGTTCAATCATGTATTCACTGTAATTGCCCTCGAATGGGCGAATTCGGCCATGTCCTTCAAACGCAATCAGCCGGTCAGCAATCCGGTCGAGAAAATAACGATCATGCGAAACCGCAATCACAGTTCCGGAAAATTGCAGCAGGTAATCTTCCAGGATAGTCAGCGTCTCGGTATCCAAATCATTTGTCGGTTCGTCAAGGAAGAGAACATTCGGTTCCGACATCAGCACACGCAGCAGATACAAACGTTTACGTTCACCGCCTGACAGCTTGCGGATATAGGTTTGTTGGCGCGGCCGGGAAAACAGGAACCTTTCCAGCATCTGCTCCGCTGTCACCTGCTGCCCGTCAGACGTACTCAGCACCTGCGCGCCTTCCTTAATATAGTCAATCACCCGCAGATCCTCATTCATTTCCTGATGATCCTGGGTGTAATAACCGATTTTAACGGTTTCGCCGATTTCAACGATTCCTTCATCCGGATCAAGACGCTGCGCGAGTAAATTGAGAAGAGTTGTTTTGCCGCAGCCATTCGCGCCGATAATCCCCAGCCGTTCACCCGGCAAAATCAGCAAGTCCAACTGATCAATTATTTTCTGCCCTTGAAAAGCCTTCGTCAATGCTTTCGTCTCGATCACTTTCTTGCCGAGCCTCGTTGAACCGAGCGCAATGTCCACCGACTGTTTCGGCGCGGGGCCCTGATGTTCCTGCATCGCGTGAACCCGTTCAACACGTGCTTTCTGCTTGGTCGAACGCGCCTGGGCTCCCCGTCTCAGCCAAGCCAGTTCGCGCCGGAGCTGATTCCGATGCTTCGCCTCATCGCCGAGTTGCAATTCCTCGCGTTCCGCTTTTTTCTCTAGAAATAATTGATAATTTCCGTCATAAATATATAAATTTCCTTGGTCGAGTTCATAAATTCTATTTGTGACACGGTTTAGGAAATAGCGATCATGCGTCACCATCAGAAGCGAACCGGCGTATTGGGCAAGCGTCTGCTCCAGCCATTCAATGGTTTCATTGTCCAAGTGGTTGGTTGGTTCGTCCAGAATCAACAGATCTGCCGGCTGAATCAGTGCTCGCGCCAATGCCACTTTCTTTTTCTGACCACCGGAAAAATCGGCGACTGGTGTATGGAAGAACTGGATCCCCAGCCGTGTAAGAATGCTTTTCGCAGCAGCCTCTGCCTCCCAGGCATTGGCCGCATCCATTTTCTGCTGCTGCTCGATCAGTTCCCCCTGTTTTGCTCGATTTTCCGGATCTTCCTCAAGATCAGCGAGGGCCTGCTCGTAAGCACGCAGAACGTTCATCATCGGCGCATCGCCGCCATAAATATAATCAAGCGCTGTCACGTCTGCCGAAAATTGCGGGCTCTGCGGCAGATAGGCGTATCGAAAGGCTTTCGCGTGTCGCAGCGTCCCCTCCTCGACTGAGTCGCGTTCCGCAATGACATTCAATAAGGTCGTTTTCCCCGTCCCGTTGACGCCGATCAGCCCGATTCGCTCCTTTTCGTCAATTGAGAAGGAGATATGGTCAAAAAGTGTTTGATCCCCATACGTCTTATATAAATTTTCCGCATCAAGCATACTCAAAAAAATCATCCTCAATTATTTTTCAATACTGCTTCTTTTATTTTACACTATATTAAGCACCTTTTCTTAATGCGCGGTTACTCGAATCAGTTTTCCGATCACAATCAGCCGATTTGGCGTGCGTGTCGGTTTATCACATGTAACCAATGTGATTCTTTTTTCCTTTGTTTGGTTAATGATCGCCCCATCAGTCTCCGAAACAATTTTTTTTGAAGTGACCTGATAGGTATAATTCTTTCTCAAATCCGTGATCACGATCCGGGCACCTGTCCGCAGATGCATCAGTGGCCCAAAAAGCAGATTTTCCTCACGCATATGATGTCCGGCCAACGGATAATTTCCTTCGCCCATCTGCTGATCCGGACGCATTGTCGTCGCTCCCGCAAGCAGATGGGCGGTAGTTGTCCCCTTCAGAATCGGCAAACGAATGCCCACGGAGTGAATCGTTATCCGGCCAATGATCGCTTGCCGATCCACCGACAGCCCGGATTTAACAGTCTCCGTAAACGATGGCGGCTGAATCGAACTGAATTGATAAACGGATTTTCGCTGTGCGTTCTTCGCCAACTCACCGGGCGTCAGCCCTTGCGAATTATACCGGGCAGTCAACCTGCCAATCAGGCCCTCTTTAATAAAAGGGGAGAGAATGAGCAGCAGCCCGGCAGCGATTAAGAAAATAATTAATAATTTGCGTCTCATAGAAAAATCCCTTTCTGTAAGCAAGCAAAAATGTTCGACAGTGATAGCAGATTATTGGTCCGGATTAAGATGATCCTGATGGCTTTTTGTCTCGTCAAGAAAGTGGATCTTCAATTATTAGAAACGTTTTCTATGATCATTCCATGCGTTTTTCACTCGTAAATTTGAACATACGTCTTTCAAAAAACATGGCCTATTCATGCCTCGGTAGAGCGATTGCCAATGGAATGATTTCGAATCCCTGAACGAAATTTATCGTTCGTTCACATTGTGCGGCACTTATTTCTGAGCAATAAAAGGCACCTGATCAATTTTATCATGATCAGATGCCAATTGTCGTGATTCAGAAATCCGTTACAAATTTTTTCTCCGTCGTGCTTGCCAATATAGCAGGCCGGCGATGGCTAGAAGAACGATTCCTGTCAGAATCCATATTCCTTCACCAGTATCGCCAGTAATCGGTAATGAGCGGTCGTTTTCCGCCTTTTTTTGAGCAGATTGATGACGAACTGCTGCCGTCTCTATCCCGATTTTTGATGGTGTTTTCGCTGCTGCTTTTTCGGCAACCTGTGCAGCGGCCCCTCGAGAAATTGGCGTTTGGGACTGATTCGGCCCAGGCGAATTTGGCTGAACCGGAAATTGTTCAGACGGCGGAGTCGGCGAAACAGATCCCGTCGGAGGAGTTGGTGTGATTGGCGGCGTTGGTTCTTGCTTAATCGTCTGATTTGTTACCATGAGCTTAATTTCTGTCTCTGTTTTTGTCAGAGAAAAAGAGTGAGCAGAGGTATCCAATTGATAACCTGCTGGAGCCTGCGTCTCGACCAATTGATACGTGCCCAGCGGCAGGTTGCTGATCTTCAGTTGGCCCTGCGCATCCGTTGTCCAGCTGGTGGGCAGCGCTTTGCCGTCCGCATCCTTTGTCACCGGATTGCCGTTCTTATCCTGCAACGTGAATTTCGCACCGGCTAAAACTTTGCTTGAATCCTGCGCGTCGACCTTCGTCAGCGTCACCGAACCCGTGACCTTAGCCGGAATTTTCGTATTCTTTGCTGTCAGCGCTACGGCTGTTGCTTTACTCGTGATTTTAAACGGCAACGCCTTAGTATTCAGCTGATAACCTGCTGGAGCCTCCTTCTCGACCAATTGATACGAACCCAATGACAGGTTGCTGATCTTCAGTTGGCCCTGCGCATCCGTTGCCCAGCTGGTGGGCAGCGCTTTGCCATCCGCATCTTTCGCCACCGGATTGCCGTTCTCATCCTGCAACGTGAATCTCGCACCGGCTAAAACTTGGGTCGAGTCCTGCGCGTCGACCTTCGTCAACGTCACCGAACCCGTGACCTTAGCCGGAATTTTCGTATTCTTTGCTGTCAGCGCTACGGCTGTTGCTTTACTCGTGATTTTAAACGGCAACGCCTTAGTATTCAGCTGATAACCTGCCGGAGCCTCCTTCTCCACCAATTGATACGTGCCCAGTGGCAGGTTGCTGATCTTCAATTGACCCTGCGCATCTGTCGTCCAGTTGGTGGGCAGCGATTTGCCGTCCGCATCCTTTATCACCGGATTGCCGTTCTTATCCTGCAACGTGAATTTCGCACCGGCTAAAACTTGGGTCGAGTCCTGCGCGTCGACCTTCGTCAACGTCACCGATCCTGTAACCTTAGCCGGAATTTTCGTATTCTTTGCCGTCAGTGCTACGGCCGTTGCTTTGCTCGTGATTTTAAACGGCAGCGCCTTAGTATTCAGCTGATAACCTGCTGGAGCCTGCGTTTCCACCAATTGATACGTGCCCAGTGGCAGGTTGCCGATCTTCAGTTGGCCCTGCGCATCCGTCGTCCAGCTGGTGGGCAGCGATTTGCCGTCCGCATCCTTTGTCACCGGATTGCCGTTCTTATCCTGCAACGTGAA
This sequence comes from Sporolactobacillus sp., assembly GCA_047718855.1. Lineage (GTDB taxonomy): Bacteria > Bacillota > Bacilli > Bacillales > Sporolactobacillaceae > Sporolactobacillus. The sequence continues at coordinate 71,127 of JBDNRY010000006.1, forward strand.
TTTCGCACCGGCTAAAACTTTGCTTGAATCCTGCGCGTCGACCTTCGTCAACGTCACCGAGCCCGTGACCTTGGCTGGAATTTTCGTATTCTTTGCCGTCAGTGCTACGGCCGTTGCTTTGCTCGTGATTTTAAACGGCAGCGCCTTAGTATTCAGCTGATAACCTGCTGGAGCCTGCGTTTCCACCAATTGATACGTGCCCAGTGGCAGGTTGCCGATCTTCAGTTGGCCCTGCGCATCCGTTGCCCAGCTGGTGGGCAGCGATTTGCCATCCGCATCTTTCGCCACCGGATTGCCGTTCTCATCCTGCAACGTGAATCTCGCCCCGGCTAAAACTTTGCTCGAGTCCTGCGCGTCGACCTTCGTCAACGTCACCGAACCCGAATCGATGACAGGTGTATCAGGAATCGTTGGTTGAAAGAGCTGATCGTGCAGCTCTGCGCTTTGACTAGCAGCAATATAATTATTGGCCACGACTGTGCCATTGATCTGACCGCCATTGGTCTTGATCGTTGCGTTCGGCGCCAAAATCGATCCGCAGATGCCAGCACTGCTTAGATTGATCGCACTCGCCTCTGGGAAATTGAATAGAATTTTTGCGGCTTGCGGATCGCCTTTATTCATCCCCTGACCATTTAAGAATTCCTGCCCAGCCGGCCAATTGAACGTATTTCCCGAAAAATTAATAATGATCGTTTTACCCGGATCAACATCAAAATTCAATTCGCCCGCGCTGTTGAATTGTTGATCAGTGACATCAAAAACGACTAAACCCGCCGATCCTTTATAGCTTAAATTCAAACGTCCTCCGGAAAGCTGCGTCACATCGCCCTTCGCCTGCGTCGCGGAGAGATCCTTATAATCTGAGCTCAATTGCTGCAGTTGGGCTTTCGCTTCAGCAAAATTACTCACACCATTATTGATGAAATCAGGAACATCCGAAACATAAAGTCCCGCTTTCTGCTGAGCCTTCTGGTAAGCCTTGGCTTCAATGACCGGTGGTGTCCCATCTTTTTCACCGGCGACAAAATAGCCATAAATTTCCCCATCCCCTAAATCGTGCAGTTCATTGCCTATAACGAGATTAATTTCCTGCGATCCACGGAAAGCTGAGGCAACCGAATAACCGCCATTAAAAGTAGCCGAATGACCAAGAGCCAGCCGTCCTTCTGAATCCGAATTGACTTGGGTAAAATCATTAAAAATAAACGCGTTGAACTTGCTGGCAACGCCTAACGGGGCATCCGAGCGAATCGGAGACGCCGCTTTTGCTTGGGTAGGAAACAATAATCTTGGCATTAACACCCCGCCGAGTAAAACGAGTGATAATAAAACACTGAGGTATCTGCTCACAACATGCCGGCTTGTTCCCTTACTCTTTCTGTACATTTTCCATTCATCCTTTCTGTTTCTGCGAAAATATGGATGGACGTGTCTCGTTTCGACAGTTGAGCATGCCTGAGTTGGAATTTTATGAGCGACGAATTTGGATTACGCTGTGTGGATTGGAATGAAGGCATTGAACAACCGTATCAGCCCATTCATTTCTGAAAGTTATTTTTCAGCTAATACGCAAAAAAAGACGACCCCTTTCAGAATCCTATGATCGGAATCTGAAAAAACGAACGTCTCTTTTAAAATAAAAAAATTGCAAAAAAAGACCTCCAGTTTTTTCCCTGGAGGTCACTTGATGTCTCTCATAAAAAAAACCGATCAGAGCGTTTCTGATCGGAATAGAGTGCTATTTCTCTGCAATTAATTATTTCTGCGTCTTCGGGTAACGAAGGCAAGAAGACCTCCGCCAAACAATAGAATCGCACCAACCGCCATACCCATCCAGTCATTGGTATCACCGGTGATTGGCAGTCCGCCGGATCTTGTTTTCTTCTTACCGGCAGAGACTGATGTATAACCTTTCACGGCACGAACCAAGTGATAATTTCCTGGCTTCAGGCCTTTCAGATTAACATTGCCATTTTCATCCGCCATGACGCCGCGACGGACAAGCTTACCGTTATCATCGACCACATTGTACGTCACACCTGGTTTGCCCTGCAGTCTGACGACAAGCGGATCATCATAAGCCGTAATCTCGACCGCCTCAGCCTGAGCCTTCGAAATCGTGAACGGAATCGGCGTCGTATCCAGACGATACCCTTCAGGTGCTTTCGTTTCAATGAAGGAGTACTTGCCTGGTTCAAGCCCCTTGACAATAAACTGACCATTTCTATCTGTTGTCAGCCCCGTCTGCAAAACTTTACCTGAATTGTCCTCAAGTTTGAATTGCGCTCCCTGAAGCACAGCGTTCTTATCATAATTATCTACTTTAGTCAGCCGAGCATCACCTGGTGTCAGCTTGTCAGTGGCCGTGACCTCCACAGCCTTTTGCTGGCTCTTGGCAATTGTAAACGGAATCGGTGTCGCATCCAGATCATAGCCATGCGGCGCTTTCGTTTCGACAAATTGATAGTCACCCGGTGCTAGATTGCCAACCGTGAACAGGCCATTGCTGTCTGTCGTCCACGAGGTCGGCAACGCCTTGCCGTCACTGTCCGTTGTTACAGCATTTCCCTTGCTGTTCTCCAGTTTGAAGGTTGCTCCCTGCAGGTGGATGCTGCTGTCATTCTTATCCACTTTCGTCAGCTGCACGGTGCCCGGCGATAGCTTATCTTTCGCTGTCACTTCTTGTGCCGATACGTCCGTATTCGTTATCTTAAACGGAATCGGCGTCGCATCCAGATCATAGTTTGCCGGTGCTTTCGTTTCGACAAACTGATAATCGCCCGGTGCCAGACCGCTGACCGTGAACTGACCGTTCGAATCCGTTGTCCAAACAGCTTTCAGGTCATTTCCATTGGCGTCCTTTGTAGCAGCATTTCCTTTGTTGTCCTGCAACTGGAACTCTGCACCCTGAAGATGGATATTATTATCATTCTTATCGACCTTGGTCAGAATCACGCTGTTATTTTTATCTGTAGCCGTTACAGGCAAAGCTTTTGCCAATGTATTATTTACTGAAAAAGGTATAGGCGTCGAATCGAGCAAATAACCATCCGGTGCTTTCGTCTCAACAAACTGATAATCTCCGGTCGGCAGTCCATTTACCGTAAACTGGCCGTTTTTGTCTGTCGTCCAATCAGTCGGCAAGGCCTTTCCTGTTACATCTTTGGTCATTACATTTCCCTTGCTGTCTTCAAGTTGGAATTCCGCCCCTTGAAGTTGAATATTATTATCGCTCTTATCGACTTTGGTCAAGGTGACAGCATTGAGTTTATCTGTTGCTGCAATTGCTGTTTTAACTTCAGTATCTGTATTTTTGATTGTGAATGGGTATTTAGTGTTGCTCAATTCATAGCCACTTGGTGCTGCTGTTTCTACGAACTGATAGTCACCCGCCTTGAGATTCTTAACGGTAATCTCACCGTTCTCATCTGTTGTCAGCGAAGAACTAATTGATTGACCATTTGCATTTTCAGTTACCAGATTACCTTTGCTGTCCTGAAGTTCGAATACAGCTCCTCTAAGTTTAGAACCCGAATGATCAGCATCTGTTTTAGACAAACTGATACTATTGTCTTCATCTTTCAGACCAAGCTTAACTGGATCCGGTTTAACACCTGTTTCATTATCACTAGCAATGGTAAATGTTTGCGATTGATTATTCAGCAGGTAGCCGTCAGGCGCCTGGATTTCTTTTATTGTATAATCCCCAGTTGATAAACCGGTCACACTGACGACCCCATCGGAATCGGATGTCAGTTCTTTCGTTCCATCAGGACCCGTTAACTGGAAAACAGCGCCCTTCAGCCCGATTTTACCTGAACTGTCGGTTTTATTCAGTGTCAGTGATCCCTTAAAATCTTGCACGGTTACCGACTTAGTTGCCGGAGGCTGATTATCAACCGTTGATTTCGGAACATTGACGGGCACCAGATTATCGTTTTTCTGATATCCTGCCGGTGGTGTAACTTCTTTTAGCATGTAGGCACCGGGTCTCAAGTTACTGAACGTCAGTATTCCATCTGATCCGGTTGTCTGTTTGGCAACTGGCTGATTATCGTTATCTTTAGCCGGGGCAGATCCATCTGAATTGAGCAGTTCATATTCTGCCCCTTTCAGTACGGTATCTTTATGATCCCCGTCTACCTTAGTCAGTTTAATACTTCCCGGCAGCATCTTATCTGTCACAGAAACATCTTTGGGAAGAATCTGCCCTTTATCAATTGTAAAGGGTATCGCCTGAATGCTCTTGATATACCCGGTTGGCGCTTTGGTTTCAATCAGTTGATAGTTACCGGGAGCCAAATCTTTCAAGGTCAGCGTACCGTCAGAACCCGTTGAAACACTCGATTTTACAACAGTTCCCGTGCTGTCTACGACATTGAATACAGCTCCGCTCAGCACCGTTCCAGTTAGCTCATCCGTTTTAGTAATATGTGCATCGCCCGGAGTCAGCGTGTCATACGCTGTAACCGTAGCATCATTTACGGATTGCTGTCCTGGAGCCACTTTGACATTCTGTGGTGTTGGATCAAGTTGATAATTGGCCGGCGCTGTCGTTTCAATGAACTGATAATTTCCGGGAGCCAGCCCATCAACCGTGATCTGACCAGATGAATCGGTGACAAGATGTTCTTTGACCCAGATCTGATTTCCTGCCTTATCCAGTCGGACGATTTTATATTCAGCACCCTGAAGCAAAGTACTGTGATCCTCAGCTGCTTTCTTAATCAACTTCGCACTGCCAGTCGTCAATGTATCATACTCCTTCACAGGCTCAGCGGCTGTTTGCCCTCTGTCAACAACAGCTTTAATCAAATCATTATTCACATCATAGTTTGCAGGGGCCTTGGTTTCTTTGAAATAGTAGGTCCCTGGTTTCAGATTATCCACAGATATTTTCCCATTCTCATCTGTTGTTAGATCGTATTTGACTACTGTCGTCTGATCGCTTCCAAGCAGTTCAAACTTTGCGCCCTGAAGCATTTTTGTCTGATCCTCTGAAGCATATTTGGTCAGTACTAAGCTGCCGGGTTGTAAAGAATCTGTTTCTTTGATACCAAATGCCTGCGTCTGGCCCTTTGTTATTGTAAAAGTTTTCACCGTTGAATCTACTTGATAGTCATTTGGCGCTGACTTCTCAAAATAGCTGTAGGTTCCGGGCTTCAATCCATCAATTTGGATCTGACCATTATCATCCGTCGTTTTTTCAACATTATATCCACTCGAATTGTAGAAATCGTACACAGCACCTTGTAAACCTGCGTTGGTGTTGTCCTCGCCAACTTTAGTCAAAATCACACTGCCGGTTTTCAGCAAGTTTTTATCTGTAACCGTTGCTGCTTCAGTCTGGCTTCTTACTATCGTGAAGTTTAAAGGGTCGGAATTCACAACGTAGCCTGAAGGTGCCTGTGTTTCGACAAAAGAATAGTTACCAGGAGTCAGATTATCTACTTCAATTTTCCCATCACTATTTGTAGTATATGGACCTGTAGAAGCCCCTTTCCCATCAAATTCGTCGAACAGTTTGAACTCAGCACCTTGCAACCCTGTACTTGGTGCATCTTCACCGAATTTTGTCAGAATCACACTACCCGTTTTCAGGGTGTCTGTAACATTTACCGGAAGCGGATTTGCTTCTCCCTGATTAAGAGCAATTTGAAATGAGGTTACTTTCGAGTTCAGCTGATAGTCAGTTGGGGCTACCTTTTCTTTCAAATAATAGGTTCCCGGCCGCAAATTATTTATTGTTGCAGCACCTAATCCTGTTCCACTATTCCCGGTGGTGACATCGGCTACCGGATTCCCGTCATTATCCTTTGCCTGAGTTGTGCACCCCGAATCGGAGTAAACGCCATATGTTGCACCCGGAAGTAACAACGACCCTGTAGCATCTCGCTTTGTTATTTGAGCAGAACCAGGGATAATCTTATCTGTGCCAGTGATTTTGAATTGCTGATTTGTGTTTGCCGGATTATTATCGGCAGTAATACTAAACGTTACCGGCGTGCTGTCTAATTGATATCCATTAGGTGCCTGCGTTTCGACTAACTGGTAATCTCCCTCTGGGAGTCCATCAAGGGCAAAATTTCCGTATTTGTTTGTCGTAAAAGTTTTGCCCTCAAATCCGCTTACGGAACCTCCACCCAGTTTCTCCAGTCGATAAACAGCCCCTTTAAGAGGATCCTTGGTACCTGTATCCTTATCATATTTATAAAAGACAACAGGCTTTAAATCTTTGACTGTTGTTGTTACATATCCGGCACTATTTGTCGGACTTGATGAATTAATTGTGATCGATTCCCCATCTTTTAATCCGTTTAAATAACCGTTTGGCGCCTTTGTTTCAGTCAGTGTATAGGTGCCGTATTTTAAATTATTGAATTTCGCGATACCATCAGCACCGGCTGTTGCCGTACGGTCAACTAAATCTTCAAGATTACCTGTTCCCTTTAATTCAAACTCCGCACCTTGCAGATCAGACGTAGAGGCATCAGGGTTATCCCCATCAGCTTTTGTTACTTGAAGTCCCTTACTTGTGCCGCTAGCCGTAGCGGAACCCGTCGAATACTTGACTGTGACCGTACCATTTGTTGGTGTTGTAATTGTTTGTATATTATTCCCTTTTAACATCGCTGAATTGGTCAGTTGATCGTTGTTATTTGCATTAATCAAGCTTTGATATTCAAGAATATAGGCACCACTAATGCCGGAATCAAAGTTTAAAGTGAATGTTTGGGTGCCATCATCATTGGCCTTGGAATTATCAATCTTCAATGTATATCCTTGAATACCATCAGTGTCAGCAACATGCGACCCGTCGGTTAAAGAAATTCCGTCGCTTCCGGTTTTTACTAATTGCTCGCTGCTATTATAACTAGCATGATACAGAACGAATGTTTTCGGAAGAAGGATCTGGTTACTCGACGGTGAATCCGTCAGACTGACCTCTTTTGAAATGGAAGACTGGCTTGGATTAATCGTGACATCCCAATAGGCTTTATCCGCATCAGTCCCTGAACCCTGATAGCCTGATTTTGTAGTAAAAGCATTAGTTTTGATTGGCTGAACAGAGGCCGGTAAGTCCGTACTCTCAGCGTTTGCTGCAGTCACAGTCGCCGTATTATCATATTCATTTCCAATGATAGTTCCTTGCAGACTTGTTTTAACGACGATATAAACTGGATAATCTACTGCATTTTTAAACGATACCGTCAATTTATTGTCATTTGCAGCTGATGGCGGATCAACCGTGTATTGACTGGAATCTATTTCATCTGAAGACTTTTCAGGATCGTCCAAATCCATTTTATAGACTTCAATACTTTCGTATTTTTGATTCGCACCCTCTGCATCCTGAAAGCCGGTAATTGTATTAAACTGACCATTCTGCAGCGGATCGCTTATTGTCAAATTGGTAAGTGAGTGATTATTGTAGTTCGCGCCAATATTCCAAGTAATTTCCTGAGTTGTCGGATCATAGGAACCCGATTTGAATCCGTCTGCTTTTGTATATCCGTTCGGATCAAAAGCTGCGGTCGAAGTGCTGGACTGTTTGTCACCACTTTCATCTATCCAATTAAGTACCGATGTATTGTAGAATTGTGTTTTATTTTTATCTTTCAGCTTACTATAATCAAAGTTTGTTGTATAAGTAATAGTAAATGAATCAGTCGTTGTTTTATATTTTCCAACGCTGAAGTCGACTTTAAATCCATTTCCATCTGAATCAGGCGTTAATTCATAATCGACCCCTTTATCGAGTATGTCACCTGTTGCATCATCCTTAACTTTAAAACTATTCGGCTGAAGCGTTAATCCCTCATTATCAAACGTATCAATAATATTGGCATCCTTCAGTGTATAGTTGTTACCATTCACTTTAAGCTGCCATGTGGTTGTTTTATCTGCATAATTGGCACCAGTGTTTGATTTAATAATACCCTGCTGTTCAACACTTTGAGATGCAGGTACTGAAGTGCCCGAATTCTCTGTGACTGAGTTATTCACAGTACCATCAGCTGTAACCAACCCATTGGCTTTCGTCTGATAGGTGATTTGATATGGGCCGCTATTTCCAGAGCCGTGAAAAGTTAAGTCCAACCCATTTTTATCTGCAGTCGATGTCGGTGTTGCAGTGTAGGTATTTTCCCCACTTTCTACAACAGTACCTGTCGAGAATGTTTTATCATTATTGACTGTCGCATGGTAAACTTTAATTGATCCGTCGACAAGTGTTTGAGAATTATCGAACAGATCATGCAATACGGTCCCATCTAAAATTGCTTTATTATCACCGTTATAATTAACCGTCCAGGTAATCGTCTGTTTCGATTTATCATAATCGGATGATTTTGTAAGATGCGGACCTGTGCTTGTTGTTACCGTTGCATGTGCCTTAATATCATCTTGTCCTGTACTGGACAACGTTGCTTCGTTATAAAAACTGTTGTCTTTTGTTGAGTCTGTAATCGCCGTTGAATATTGGATCTGGTAAGCACTGCTGTCCTTGGAATTATTGAAATCAATCTCAAGACTTTGTCCACCATCACTCCCAACCACAGTATACTTCGAGGGATCAATCGGAGTACTGTCGGTACTGACGGACCCGTCAAGATTAACCTGCGTAATCTTAAACACTTTGATTGAGTCCTTATTTAACGTCAGTCCCGCCGGAAGCGGATCTTTCACAACAGCATTGGTTAATGCATTCTCCGTCTTATTAATATTCACAGTCCAATTAATATTTTTCGGATTCATCGATTGATCCGGGACTCCACTCTTATCAATATCTGTTATCTTATCCGTTTTAAAAGGAATGGTAATTGTCGTGTCCTGCCCGTTTATTGGAAATACTAATGTCTGTTGTGTAGTGCCCGTAATCTCCTGCGAATTAAATTGCGTAGAAACATCTATAGTGCCATTTATTTGACTATGTGAGCTCCCGTATGCCCCATTAAAAGTTAATGTTACAGTTCCAATGTCATTGTTACCTGGAATAATACTGTATGTGCCAACTATATCATTGTTCTGATCCTCTAAGTTGCCAGAAATAGGCGAGTAAATCGCAAATTGTTTGGGTAATTCAAATGTATAGTAATCGCCGTTACTTATATTGGTACCATCAGGGATTTCCCAGTCCACGTGAATGTTTGCCGGTGAGTCCACCCCCGGCCTATTTGTACCATTGTACTCTTGACCTTTGTCGTCTGTTATTTTTACATCAGTTAAATAGAAGTCTGAGGATGTGAGTTCTTTACCCACTGCTTCATTTTGACTTCTAAGTGATGACTTATTAGTTGCTTTCTTTATCAAACCTTCTGAAGTCCCACTCGTTCCCGTAACTGTTGAACTTGCCGCTGCACTCGAGCTTCCTGCATCGGAGGATCCACTTTTGGAATTGTCCGTTGTTGCCGCACTTGAATCCCCTGCCGTCGACGTTTCGTTCGACGCGGCAGCTTTAGCGGAACTGTCATCCGATCCGTCTGCCTTCGTGTTATCCGACGAGCCGCTGACCGCAGGCGACGCGGGCGAGGCATTGCTGCCTGTTCCATCTGTTTGGGCCGTGCTGCTGCTTGAGCTGCCCGTTTTCGCTGCGTCAGCCTTTACCGGCAGATTGACCATTTGCTTCTGGTTGTTTCCGAGATCGAAGTTTACCGGCTGAGTCGTGGCTTCGTCAGCAACGGCAGCGTTGAATGTCACTGGAAGGATAATTTTCCCGCTGGCTCCGCTCAGATCCTTGGTCTGGTCGTCGTTGAAAGTGACGGTCAGTTGATTGGCGTTCTGCGCCGCATCGCTGGTTGTCACCGCCAGCTTGCCGATATCTTTATTATCCGCCGTTTTGACGTCGCTGTTTTTATCAATGTATTTTTCCGTTGTCGTCTGATCGATTTTGAATTCAGACGGTATTTTAATGGTTACGCTTTGATCGGCCGACAACTGCTGACCGTCCTTTTGCGTCCAGTCATATTCCAGATTGACGGTGTCATTCTTCTTCAGCGGATTATCGCTGGATACCGCCTTCCCGTTTGCCGGATCACCGGTCGTCAGCTTGACGGCGTCGAAGAACTGCGTGCTGCTGCTGTCTCCGCCTGATGAGGCCGTGCTACCCGCAGAAGAACCTCCGTCCGCATAAGCCTTGCCGAGCGGTGACAGCGACATCTGGCTGAAGCAGACAAATAAAGACAAGCCGATCACTAGAAATTGCTTGAGCAGTCTTCTCTTTTTTGTCTTATTTAATCCTAATGGAAGCCTTTTACTTCGCATTTTTTCTTCCTCCCCTATGTTTTCTCCCATTCTCTATGGACCCCAGAAACTTTTCTGGCGAATTTAGAGTTTTTTCAGTGGTCGCAGACTAATCAGGTCTAAACCTACTTCTGTATTCAAAAGTATAAGAGACAGATCTAGACAATTTCTGAACATTTGTCGAACTCGGTTGATTTGTGGGCATTTAAACGACTTTAGTCACATACAAAAACGAGAGCGTACTTTTGGCACCAAAAAAAGATCTTGCTTTTTCAGCAAGATCTCTTGGATTCGTTATTATTTATTTATGTAACGCAGCATGCCTTCAGATTCCATTCTCCTTATACCTTCCGTAGATGCGGATTGCTCCGTCCACATTTCCGGTTTTATTATAGAGCTTCATCAAATATTTCATCGTCCGTTCATCTTCCGGTTCAATCCGGTTAATACCGTGACAAATATCTATCGCTTCCGCATATCGTTTCTGTTTAATCAGAAATTCGATTAGAGAATAAGCATGATTCAACCACAGCTGCGCCAGACGAATTCGCTCCGGTTCAGCCCAAAGGTAGCCGTATTCCACCAAATAATGGTTCTTATATCCTTGGAAGAGATGAAGATGCCTGTTGAACGTGGCGCTGGTAAGCTCCGGCAAGTGCTTTAGTTCCTGCTCCCAGGCCTCGCTGTCTATTTTCGTGCCAGCAATATTCAGCGTATAGCCCACATCATTTTTCACAATATGATGATGAAAAGGCAAACGCTCCATCATCTTGCGGATCTGATAAATCGTCGTATACAGCTGTGTATTTGCTTTCACGGGATCGATTCCCGACCAGAATTGTTCGATAATGATATCTTTACTAATGCATCGATCATGCTGATTGAGCAGATAGACATAAACCTCCCGTGCCTTGCTCGTTCGCCATTTTACTGGAATATAAATTTTTTGATTGCCGACCATCCGGTAAAATTGCAGGCTGTCCAGACATTCAATTCCCAGTCTCCCGCCTGTATCCTTCTCAATTTGAACGGTTTCCCAATGTTTCAAAAGGCGAGCGACTGTTTTCTCCAATCGGCTCTTCATGATCGGCTTTAAGAGGTAGTCCACGGCATTGAGTTCAAATGCCTGAATGGCAAATTCGTTAAAGGCAGTCGCAAACACGATTTGAATTTTTTCATTCAGATTTTGAAGGGCTTCCGCCAAATCGACGCCATTGACCTCAGGCATTTCGATATCCAGAAAAGCAACATCAACGGGAGCGAGCGCAGATTCCTTTAATGCCTGTTCTGGATCGAGGTAGGTGCTGATTTTCCCAAACACACCCGTGTCCTGAAGCAACTTTCGCAGCTGATTGCAAGCCAATTCCTCATCATCGACAATAATCGCCCTCATCGGTCATCCTCACCCCTGACAATGAATTTGCGCCCTTATACAGATCGATTCCAGTGTAAGTATAACATTTATCAAATGGCGGCCCTATGATTTTGTACCGAAAAATAGTGATTTCTTAGACGCACACGCTGCTATTTCCTTAAACAGCCTGAACTGGTAGAATGGGCATCAGACAGAAGTATGAATGGAAGTGAATGCTAATGAAACGCCTGACTGCGATGATCACCGTTATTGTCTGTTATGCAGGCCTTTTTCTGATTCTCGGCTCATGGGCCCATTCCAGTGATGACTACGCTCCGCTGGCCAAAGGCGGGATTCTTGATCTGACGCACTGGAATTTCGAAAAAAGCGGATCGATCAACCTCAATGGTCAGTGGGAGCTTTATCCGAATCAATTGCTCACGCCAAAAATGTTTCGTGAGCAAGCAGAGAAAAATAAACGATTTATTAACGTGCCGAACAGCACAACAACCGGCAACGATGCACCCATTCAATCTGCCAGAAGAGGCACCTATCGATTGATTATTCGTTCCCAGGCTGATAATCAGACATTCGGTATCCAGACCGGAGTCATTTACAGTTCGAACAAAATGTTTCTGAATGGAAAGAAAATCGGTCAAAGCGGCAGCTTGACTTCGCTCTCCAGTGATCGCGCTTCAGTCAAGCCTTATGTCACCTACTTCCCGATTCATCGCGGTTCGAACGAACTTGTTATTCAAATTACCCAGGCAACCGGTGTGGCCGGCTGGGGAATTGCCAAACCGATCATTTTCGGTACAGAGCAGCAAATTTCTCGCCAGCACGATCTGATCCTTTTCAACGATATGTTGATGATTGTTGCCTTTTTTATCATGGGCATTTATTTTCTCGGCTATTATCTGCAGCGTCGAAAAGACTTACAGCTCCTATTCTTTTCCGTTTTCTGTCTTCTTTTTTCTGTCCTCATTTCCTGGATCAGCCCGGGAAGGGTGGTCTACCTGATTGATCCGGGGCTGTCATTCACAGGTCTGAATTTACTAGAAATTGTGACAACCCTAGCCCAGGTCATTGCTGTGTTCATGTACCTTTTATTCGGTTATTCTAAGTTTGTTTCGCGCAAAATTATCATTTCTGGAATCACGCTTGCTGTTTTGACGTTGATTCTTGATTTTATCAATAATTATGCCTCTGCTCTGACATCCGTCACCCTGTTTCTGCATTCTTTTCTGGCTATATTTGTCCTTGCCTACGCTTCTTACATTTTTATGCTGGCTATTTTGAAAAACGTGGAGAGCAGTATTTATTTGGCGATTGCTGCACTATCGATCGGTGTTTACGTGATCATCACAACTCTTTCTGCCTATAGTACCAAGAATCTTTCTTCCCTTTACTCTGTGTCGTCGATTCTCTTTTTGCTGATGCTTTCACTGATGGCTTCGCAGCAATTCTCCAACGCATTTCGGCGCAGTGAGCAATTGTCTGATGAATTGATTCGTGCGGATAAGATGAAGGATCAATTTATAAGCCGCACCTCGCATGAACTTCGTACACCGCTCAACGGCATGATCAATATTGCTCAGACCTTGCTAAATAGTCCGCCCAATCAAAAAATCACGGAAGAGCGAAAAAAGATTCAGCTGCTGACTCGAATCGGCTACCGTCTATCGAATCTGGTCGGCGATATCCTCGATCTTGAAAAGATGAAGCAAGGGATCATTAAGCTGAATCCGGCACCAACAGATGTTCATACCGCTATCCAAGTGGAATTTGCTTTTTATAAAATGCTCGCCGAAAAGAAAAATCTACAGGTGATCAACCGGGTTCCGGAAGGGCTGCCACTTGTCCAGGCAGATGAGAATCGGCTTCGGCAAATCATCAATAATTTAGTAGATAACGCCGTTAAATATACACAAAAGGGGAAAATTACACTGGACGCGTACCAAGTTGATCGACAGGTCGAGATCGCCGTCACTGACACCGGCATCGGCATTTCCTCAGCCAGCTTGCAGACCATTTTCGATCCTTTTCATCGCGTGGAATGGAATCGGAGCGAGGGGGCAGGGCTGGGATTAGATATTGTGAGGCAGCTCGTTGAACTACAGGGCGGGAAGATCGTTGCCCAGTCCGTCATCGGTCAGGGATCAACTTTTCGATTCACCCTTCCCATTGTAGAAACGGCAGAAGGAGCGCCGCAGAAAATGAATCCTGTTCGCGAAGAAATTCCAGAAGCGGCGCATCCGGAGTTTACTATCGAAACGCCCTATTATTCAAAAAAGATCGGTGCACCCACCATACTGGTTGTTGAGGATGATGAAGACAATCTCGGTGTATTGATTCACATGCTGGAAAATATCCCATATAACGTCATCGGTGTGAAGAATGGGCAAGAGGCTCTTCAAATCGTTGCTGATCGGCAACTCGATTTAATCATTCTCGATTTAATGATGCCAGGGATGTCCGGCTATGAAGTCTGTGAATCCGTTCGCAAGTCATTAAGTATGATCGAATTGCCGATCTTGATGCTCACGGCGGCGATCGTTAATGAAGAAAAATATTATGCCTTCCGCTCCGGCGCCAATGACATTCTCCAGAAACCCTATAATTTTTCCGAATTTGCCGCGCGGATCCGTGGCCTAATTATGATGAAGCAATCCGCCAAACAGGCAACAAATATGGAAGTCGCTTTCCTGCAGTCGCAGATTAAGCCGCATTTTCTCTATAATGTACTCAATTCAATCATTGCGCTCAGCTACGAGGATGTCGAAAAATCACGTGAGATGACCGGACAATTCGCTGCCTATCTGCGGAGCAGCTTTGATTTTCAGAACACAACGACCGTCAGTTCCTTTCGTAAAGAACTTTCGCTCGTGCAGTCCTATTTATTTATTGAACAAATGCGTTTCCGGGAACGTGTCAAGGTTCGCTACGACATCGAAGAGGATCTGGATTTTAAAATGCCGCCGCTGCTGATCCAGCCGCTGATTGAAAATGCCGTCCAGCATGGCATCGGCAAACAAAAGAAAGGCGGACTTGTGACATTGACCGTCCGGCAAGAAGGCAATGGCTATCGGATCATCGTTAGCGATAACGGGGTCGGTATGAGCCCGGAACAGGTTCAAACCTTGCTTACCAGCAATGGAAGCCGCAGTGTGGGTTTGAAAAATATCAACCGCCGTCTGAAACATTTTTATGGGACCGAGCTGCAAATCCAGAGCACGCCCGGCCAAGGGACAATTGTTTCAATCAGCCTGCCCCTTCAATAAATAAAGCCTCCAAAAAAGCCGTTCACCAATGTGAGCGGCTTTTTTATTAAGGAAACAGCGTCGACTAACTATCGCCGATTTCCCTATGATTGGCAAACCCCGACTATTCTTCCGATCATGATGCTACGCAGTTCAGCGCCCGGACTTGTCCGATCCATGACAACATTCGCCGTCTTAGTGAAAAGTCACCTGAACGTATTTATCCTGTGGAACATCACTCAGAAATGGTGAGACTTCACCACTTGTCAGCATGATCAGTTCATGCATGGCGCGCGTGCAGGCGGTGTAGAAAATGGTACGTTCATGTTCCCGAGCATAGGTCGCAGCTGACGCATCAATGATAATGGCCGCGTCAAACTCAATTCCCTTGGCGAGATAAGTGGGGATGACCAGCAGCCCTTTGTCAAATTGATAAGTTGCCTGCGTCATCAACTTCACATTGATCCGGCTGTCCAGCTTTCGGTAGAGTTCTCGGCACTCTGCCATCGTCTTGCCGATCAAGGCAATCGTCTCATACCCTTCTTCTTTTAAAGTCTCAATTTTGCTGATCAGACAATCGACCCGCCGTTCAGCGGATACCTGGCAGAGCTCCGGCAATTTCCCGCTGCGCTCAAACGGCTCGATTTGATCGCCCTGCGGCACCAGACAGCGGGCGAATTCCATAATTTCTTTTGTCGATCGATAGCTGCGCAGCAGATTGAGCTTTCTCACTTCTTCAGACGGATACAGCGCTTCGGAAAGCATCGTCTCCTGTCCATAGCTTTGCGCATAGACTGCTTGGTTCATATCCCCGAGAATGGTCATGCTGCTCTTCGGAAAAGCCGACCGCAGATAGGCCAGTTGGACCGGCGAATAGTCCTGCGCCTCGTCGATAATCAGATGGCGGATTTCCTGATCACCTTGCTTACCCTGAATCGCCTCTTTTAAATAAAGATAAGGAACGGCATCCTCCCATGGGCAGTCCCCTTCCTCGAAGCGCATCCGGGTCGCTTGGCAGACTAGCGGCCAGCTATCTGGAACAGATTCCTTCAAATGGGCACGATAGAAAATTTCGCTATAGATCTTCTGCAGGTTAACAAAAGCCAGCTGCTTGATTCGGCGCCTGATCGGTTTGATTCGGCGATTCATCACAATTCGCCGCAGCATCTCTTCCTCCCGATCATAATCGTCAAATGTATCTTCGCTGAACTCTTTTTTTTGCTGCAGTTTTTGGAATACTTCGGCATAGTCCGACTTATCGAGCAGCTCGCCTTCTTCAAGTACCCAATCCTTACGCCGCTCCTTTTTCACAAAAGAAGAAACTCGGCGCAGGAGCCAGTCGCGAATCTCATCCAAGCGATTCAGAATCGATTGTTCATTATTTCGAGCATAGAAACGGCGTTGAATTTCCGCGCCTGAAACAATAATTTTATCGCGAAAGACAATATCACGAAAAATCATTCCTTCACTTTTTAATTGATCAATCCAACTGTCAATCAGCTGTTTAAAAGCCAAGGAGGCTTTGAAGCGAATACCCTCGGTTCTTAGCCGATAGCTTTCCGGACTCTCCAGATTTAAACAGTTCTCCGTCTGATCGAAGGGATTCTCAAGCTGCAGATCACGACCAATTCGTTCCTCGATAAAGTCCTTGAAGGTGCTCTGAATGACATTTTCTTCACCTAATTCTGGCAGAACCGATGAAATGAAGCTCGAAAACAGCGGATTGGGCGAGAATAGAAGCATATTCTCTGAATGCAGCGTTTTACGGTTACGATATAAAAGAAACGCGACCCGTTGCAGAGCCGCGGAAGTTTTGCCACTTCCAGCCGCACCCTGAACAATTAAATAATGATCCGACTCATTGCGGATAATTTGATTCTGCTCCTTCTGAATCGTCGCTACGATGGACTTCATTTGCGAAGAGGCCTTGCCGCCGAGCAGTGCCTGAAGCAGGGAATCGCCAATCGTCAGACCGGTATCAAACATGCCCTGAATCTTCCCCTGCCGGATAATAAACTGCCGCTTCAATTTCATCGTGCCGCTGATTTCTCCGTCGAGCGACTGGTACTCGGCTGGCCCGGGCGCATAATCGTAGTACATACTGGAAATCGGCGCCCGCCAATCATAGACGAGAAAATCGACATTCGCCGCATCCATCAGCGAACCGACACCGATATAAAGTGTATCTGCCGTTTCCTCGCCATCCTCCTGAAAATCAATTCGGCCGAAATAGGGAGAATCCATGAGGCGATAGAGCATTTTCATTTGTCTCGTCATCTGGCCATGACGACGCTCGCGCTCCGACAGGAGTTCAGCCTGTTGTTTGATACTGGCCTGTGTTTCATAGACATCATCCGTCTCGTCCAGATTGACCGTCACATCTTCCCAGAAATTTTTTCGGAGATCGACGATTCCCTCCGTTACTTTATCTTTATTGCCTGAGAGTCCGGCTATCTTTCGTTTAATGACTTTAAGGACTTCAGAGATCCGTTTTTGTTCTTGTTTCCGTTCGTCCATGTCGCACCTCTTATTTCTTTTCTTAGTTTTCCTGCTGCTTTGGGAGACTGCTGAGAATCCACCTATTTATTCCGATCATTTCATTTTTCATCAATTTCTCATTGACAACGGCTGCATTTTATGGTATGTTAAAATTTGGCTTAAATATATTCAAAATGAGTTCCTTTGAGTTTTTTTACTATATCATGATTGAATGAAAACTTCAATCGTTTGGCAGCCTCTTGTCTGCTTGAGCTGCCCTTTGTTCTTTGAAAACCTTATTTGCCGCCTGTGCCTTCTTCTTTCATGCGGAATGGCTATCATTTCAATAATTAATCAATATTTTACAGGTCCGGAAAAAAGGTCTAATCTTAAGTTAGGTTTTCTGAAAAAAGGATATATGGAGCACTTGACGCCATGCCTTATTATTTCTTATTTATCAGGTTATGATGTAACCGGGACAGTTTTGCATTATTTTCATTTTATTTTTAAATGTGTGCTGTCGTCTATTTGAACAGCATCCTAAAGTGTGTATTCCAAATTTTTTCAGCTTTTTTGACCATTCTCTCTGTAAAAAAACAGAGCAACTGTCTATAATTTTTATCATCACCGGAACTTTCTTACGCAGGAGGGAGCGCGTTCTATGAAAATGATCAGCAGTATTCAGGATCTTAAGGATGCTCAGGCAGCAATTATCGCTTTTAAAGAGAACTATCCAAATACCTTTTTTCGCCTGCTCCATCTGGTGAATTTCACCCGTCAGCTGCAATTCAAGTACGAATACCTTTGCGGATCACTCCTTGGTAATGAGGCTTATGCGAATCGCTTCGCTCCGCATTTTGTCCAACGGTCGATTATTGACCTTTACAAAAACGAAATTGAAAAAATTCATAAACACCCTGAAGGTTTGAAAGCTCTCGAACAGCTGATTGAGGATCATAAAGAAATCGGTTATGAAAATATTTGCCTGCTCGTCCGTGGCAAAACCCCTGAAGAAATCAAGGGAATCTACAGTTTACGAAAATTCATCTAATTCTGCCGTATTCATCTGGACAAAGAAATGAAGCACCGGAACTGATCATGCGCTCCGGCGCTTTTCTTTTTGCCTTTAGGGGGAATTCCCCCGCCCAATATGATAAATCATGATCCCTATTCTATTGTGTTTATCCTTTCTTATGCAAGCGTTTCAGGCCAATTGTGCTATTATTATTAAAGAGATAAGCTCTCATTAGAGATTGATAAATCTACACAATCAGGTGGAGGTCCAGCGTAGGAGGACGGCATTTCTTCGCTGCGCACTTCTAGGTTCGGAACTCAGAGTTCATCCGTCCGGAAATCTGACGATATGACAACGATCACATCGGATTACAGAGAGGTAGCGCCAATGAACGGAGCGATAAATTTCACTTTAAGCCATCCTATTTTTCCAATAACCTATTTATCAGGACGCCCTTTCGCCGTTCTTGCTGCTTTTCTGCTACTGTTCGTACTGGACGGAGTCGTCCTGCTACTCAGTCTGCGGTTTTTTGATCTGAAGCTGAAAAAACCGGTGGCCGTTTTCGTGCGGCTTTGGTTAGCCGATCTCTGTGCCTATCTCTTCGGATCACTTTTCGTGAATCTCTCGCTGAGTATCAGCGAACAATTTTCGCAGACCTCGATTAACAGTTTTCAGCTCTATTCCTCAGCGACGGGGGTTCTTGTCACTTGCCTAGCTATTCTATTGTCTTCATCGCTTATTTACTGGTTAGGCCTTTCATTTATAAAAAAGTCGCTGACCCTGCGGCAAAGGAGCCGGCTGGCTCTCACCTTCGCCTTGTTTACTGCGCCCTACATTTTTCTCATCCCATCTAATTGGTTCTAAAAAACCAGACAAAAGACGCCCAGTCCTTTGAATTGCAGGTACGCTTCAGAGATTCGCTTGCCGCGGGCAGTCTGAGAGCCTCCTCGGTCAGGCACGAGTCTGCGGGGTCTCTCTTAGCCTGCTCTTCCCGCAGGCGTCTCGTCTCTACGCTTCCTGCTCTATTTTTCCATACTTTCTTTTCTTATCCTACTAAAAAAAATCCCTGCCGCGGGGCAGAGATTCTTCTTCGATCAAAAATTCAATTGAATATCTTGTTGATCGCTTCAAACTCTTTATCCGACAGACGAACATCCAGTGTCTTTAAATTATCCAAGACTTGTTCCGAACGTTTCGCTCCGGGAATGACCACATCAATCACATCCTGTTTCAAGTACCAGGCGAGTACAAGATTCGGTACGGCAGTGTGCTTCAGCTGTGCCATGGCGCGGAGCTTGTCTACCTTTTCAAGATTTTTTTCATAAACACCCTTCTGGAATTGCGGCATCTGGGCACGGTTATCTGTAAACGTCGTTTCTCGAGTGAATTTGCCAGTCAGCAATCCTGAGGCCAGCGGAAAATACGGAACAAAGGAAATATGGTGCTCCTTCAGATAAGGGAAGAGATCCTTTTCGGCACCGCGCTTAAGTAAATTGTACTCCCCCTGGAAAACATCGACGTAACCATCTTCATTGGCTTCTTTTAACTGTTCGAGCGAGAAATTTGAGACACCGATGGCTCGAATCTTTCCCTGATCCTTGAGTTCTTTGAGTGCCCCGACCGCTTCATTCTTCGGTGTATCCTTGTCCGGGAAATGAATATAGAAAAGATCGATCGTATCAACGCCAAGCCGTTTTAAACTGCCCTCAACCGCTTGCTTCAAAAAGGATGGTGAATTATCGAAGACGACATCTGAACCGGCAAATCGGTGGGCACCTTTCGTCGCTAACACAAGCTCTTGACGTTTACCGCTCTCTTTAACCACTTCCCCGACCAGTTCCTCGGAACGCTCCGGTCCGTAAATAAATGCCGTATCGATTAAATTTATTCCATGATCGATGGCCGTGCGTACCAGGTTCTTGCCCGCTTCCTCATCAAGATCCGGCCAGATATTATGACCACCAACCGCGTTGGTCCCAAGACCGATAGGCGTAACATACAATTCCGTTTTTCCAATCTGCACTTTATCTGACGCTTTAGACAATTTAAATCACCCCTTAAAGCGATTATAGCAATCTGCCGGCAGTTGCTAATAACAAAAAGGCTTGGGAGAGCGCACCCAGCCAAGGCAGAGACTTTTTTTATTTTATAATATCGATTAATTTCGCTGCGGATGCCTTCGCCAGATCGGCCACTGAAAGGATGACCTGAACGCCCTTTTTTCCGCCGCTGACCGCGATATGATCCAGATGTTCGGCTGAAGCATCGATGACCGTCGGATATGCTTTCTTCATCCCGATCGGCGAACAGCCCCCGCGAACATAACCGGTATGTTTTTGAATATCTTTGACGTGGATCATCTCGACACGCTTTTCAGCGACGCTGGCAGCAGCCTTTTTTAAATCCAATTCTTCGGCGACCGGGACAACAAAGACATAAAATTCCCCACTATGGCCCTGAGTGACCAATGTCTTATAGACATAGGCCGGATCCTGACCGCATTTCTTGGCCACCGACAGTCCGTCAATCAGACCGTCACGAATCTCATATGTCTGTATTTGATAGTTGATTTCTTCTGTGTCCAGGATGCGCATGGCATTGGTTTTAATTTTAGATTTTGCCATTCATCTTCACTCCCTCAGCTTTTCAGCGGACTTCAAGAACGACTGAATAACCTGTCTTTTCTTTTATTTCGCTTCTGACTCTGGAAACTTCGGCTTCCGGCGGGTTCACTGGCAGCTTGATCCCAATTTGTGCCCGATCCGTGTGCAGTGCCGGATTCTTCTGCAGACCCCAATCCGGCGGTATCGTCTCAAGAGCCGCACGCAGAATTTCATTCTGCTTCGGATGACGGGCAAAAGTCACCGGGAAACCTGTTCGATAGGAGAGTTCCTCCATATCAACCGTATGGCGCAAAGCGATTTCCGGCGTGATAAAATGGACTTCCAGGCAGGTCTGCCCACCAAGTGTTTTGATTCCCGCTTTGTATAGGGTTATCCCGCGATCCTCTGCCCAGCGTTTTGTTTCGCCAATCGCTTCATTATTCTCAAGTCGTTCAGAGTGCGTCTGCGATTGGAAAAAATCAATGCCACCGCTTGCCTTTGGGTTCAAGGATTCCCGCTCCGCATCTCCCTGAAACTGAATCGTAAATCCCGACTCTTTGAAAATTTTTTCAGCACGCTCTTCGTTTTCTGGTGAACGCGGCAGGCCCAAATCAATCGTCTTGGTATCCAGATGAATCGATGCCGGCCCACTTTGTTCAAAGCATTCATCGATTTTATTCTGAAGCAAATCGGTGCGTACGGAGGGTGAAATCTCTGCCCGCCAACCCGTATCCTCCGTAATCTGCTGCCTCCATTGAGCGCGTTCGGCCTCGCTAAGCACATCAGGAAAATCAAAATAGATCGTGATATGAGCCTCTGCGGTATCTGGCTGATCAAGCCCGCAGCGAACAAAGTGCGGATGAGCGGCAAGAATTTCTCTGACCCGACTAAGCGCAGAAGCGGCATCTCTCCTGAGACCCTGTACAGGCAATTGCAGCGTTCGCAGTAAAACAAGGCTCTGCGGGTTGATTAAATAACGGTTTCTTCCTTTTTCATCAGTCTTGCGAAACCTCTCCGGCAAGCTTTGCAGGATCAGCGCCAATGCCAGGCGATTGTCCAATTCATCATCGGGCAAGCACCATCCGGCCACTTCTTCATAGGACTGCCTGCCCTCGACTGCCTCTGTCCAGTTCAGTCGTTTAAGATAAGGGAGCGAGAAGGCCAAAACCTGATCAGCCTGCTGCTGCAGTTTATCAAAAGACTGGTTCCACGGGCCAAGGATTTCGGCAATTTGGTCCGCAGCGATTCTTATTTTTTTACCCTTCAGCGTCTGGCAAATCAGAGAACGGGTTTTGAAGCTGACGCCGGAGCAGAAAACCGGCTTTAATTGACCAGTTGCCTCCTTACGATACAATAAAAGCTGTCCGGCAAGTTCTCTCAGCTGAGTAAACGGGTCCTGCCGCTGGGGCTGGGCTCTGCCCCGCGTCAGATGATCGAATGGATACATTTCGCCATTTTCGGAAAGGAGCGGCTGATAGCGCCGCTCAATTTGTCCGCACAGTGCCGTTCGCGCATCTGGATCGCCATGGACCAGCAGGGTGCTGCCCGGACGAACCATTTTGACAAAACGGTTCAGTTCACTCGCATCTGCATGAGCTGAGAGGCCATATTTATCCACGCGGCATTTGACTTGATGCATCGTGCCGTTTAATTCGATCTCACGGATTTTGCCATCAGCCAGACTCAGCAGTTTTCTACCTGGACTTTCTTCATCCTGATACCCTGTGATGAAAATCGAGTTTTTCTCCTGTCCGATCAGCCGCTCCGCATACCAGACGCTCGCTCCGCCAATCAACATGCCAGAGGACGCGACAATGCAGCCGGGTTTGCCCGAAAGAACGGCCTCCCTTTCCTTGGGTTGAACGGCCGTGCAGCGTCCTTCTGTCAGAAAAACATCCCCGTGCGTACGAATACGATGGGCGATCGGACCTTTTAGAAATTGCGGATAATGGCGATAAATTTTGCTGATCGGCGTCACGAGGCCGTCAACAAAAATCGGGAATTCAGGGATGAGGCCTTGATCCATATAATCCTGAAGAATCAGCAAGACTTCCTGCGCCCGTCCAAGTGCAAAAGCAGGAATTAATGCAAACCCGCCACCGGCAACGACCTCGGCAACATTATCTGCCAGTCGTTTTTCTTCTGTATTGCGATCACTGTGGTTCCGATTGCCATAAGTCGATTCCAGAATCAAGGCATCCGGCCGCGTACCCGCCGGAACCTGCGCGCCGGGGATTGTTCTTCCCGCCTGAAAACTGAGATCGCCGCTGACCAGAATGGACTGCTGGATTCCTTTAATTAGAAACATCACTGCACCGAGAATATGTCCAGCACGAGATAATGAGACCTTCAAACCGCCGATTGTTAGTTCCGCACTGGCCGGGAACACGCGGACAGCCTGGAGCGTGGCGTGCATTTCTTCCTTTGTGTAGGGCATTAATGTGCGGGTCTGCAGGCAGCGCTGTTCCATAATTTTATACGAATCACGCATCATGATCTGCATCAAATCTGCCGTCGGGGGTGTCGCAAATATGGGGACATCCGGATACAGCCTGTGAACAACGGGCAAGGCTCCGATATGATCGGCGTGGGCATGGGTGACAAGAATAGCCTCCGGTTTCTTGAGCTGATCAAGCATGCCAAACGCGGGCAGAAGATCGTCGCCGTGAACGCGCATACCCGCGTCAATCAGTACCGCTGTCTCATCCATCTCGACATGCAGGCAGGAAGCACCAATTTCGCTCCCGCCACCAAGAACACTAATTTTCATACCTGTCATCCTTTTTCAAAATATATCTATCTCCAACATCATTATACATGACTTTTCATGCGCGCATCCGCCGGAAAAAGCCAATAAAAGGCCGATCAGACACGCGAAAAATGCCCGCACCACGCTGAGTGCAGACATTTTTCCCTCTATTATTATGTTTTCGATATCCTTTTTTATCTTTTCTCTATTTTTTATAAGACTCTTTTTAATAAATCTTTCAGGCATTGACCCCCGCTAACCACTCACAAAACAGTCCACGAAACAAATCTATCTTTTTACCTGCGAATCATTGAACCTCCATATGCAGGTCGCCGGCTTTTACCCATCCGGCAACCTTGATCACGCGGTGCAAAAACAATGTGACGACTGTTGGAATCAAAATACCTGCAACGATAAAGGTGAGCAGACCCTTGATGCCTTGGATAGCTAGTATGTTTAAAGGTGCGATGAATGAACTGAGACCGAGGCCGCCAAGTTCATAGGGAACCTTGAAGTGAAGAAGCATCGTAGCGATCGGAGCACTAACCATGGCAGCTACAAAAGGCGGGATGACAAGCAATGGATTCTTGACAAGGTTCGGGAATTGCACTTTCGGTGTGACGAATGCCTGAGCAAAGAAACCACCGAAATCATTTTCTTTAAAAGACATCACGGTAAATCCGACAAACTGAACGGTGCAACCGATCAGCGCTGCCGCACTGGAAACCGGATCCAAGTGAAGAGCAATGGCGAGAGCGGCTGACGAAGCCGGAGACATCAGGAAAATACTCCAGACCAGTGCGATCACCATCGAAGCAATGAGTGGTGAGCCTTGCACGGACTGAGTAATTTGGCCGCTGACCCAGTTTAGTGCGGGTGTGACCACCTGTGCCAAGCCGTAACCGACAAGCCCGCCGACAAGCACGGAGCAGAAGGGAATAGCCATCATATCAAACTTCGTCTTTCCGCTGACTTTCTTGCCGACATAAATAGCGATTACTGCCGCCAGTACACCGCTGACCGGCTGTCCAGTCACAATCGAAAAATGTTGAACCGGTGTCTGAAAGACCTGAACCGCATTCGCACCGATGGCCGAACAGGCCATCGCGCTGAACATCGTCAACGTATTCGCCTTGAGCTGGTAAGCAATTCCTGCACCGATTGCTGGAGCTAGTAGGACTTTAGCTGTCCCGCCAATGACCAGAAAAGGCCCGAATCCAGTAAATTTGCCCAGTGTCTCAAAAAGAAGCCCGATACCTAAAGTGACGAGAATCGCATTGGCAATCCCTGCTGACGCTAAGTACATTCGATCCATGAAATAATTCTTCATCTTCTGTTTCCTCTCTGCATTCATCCTTTTTCGCTCCTTAAACTCTCGCTTTTTAATTTTTCAGTCTTTTTGCGGGTCTCTACCGACGGTGCATGGATTATTGATGCTGCTTCTTTTTATATCCGTATCAATAACCTGATAATGATTGAATAAAGCCAATAAAAAAACCCATCCGTTTGCTTTCGGATAGGCGCTTCATGCGTGACTGCTTGAGCGCCTATTTTTAAAGATGATAAGCTGGACTCAAACAATGCCATTTTGTTTAATGGTTTATTGTTTCAGTCCTTCAGGTGCGCAAGCGCAAAATAATTCGAATCAAGCCGTTCACTCGGTTATTCACAATAACCTGCTCCATTTTTCTCACTTCCTTGAAATATTTGTTTTTTGTGGTTGACACTGATATTATCAGAATTCGTCCAGCTTGTAAATACTTTTTTCTATTTTCTATAAAATTTTCTGTAAATATTTTATTGATCAGGTCCTAATAGCAGATAGAACCTTATATTCCCTGATTTTATCCTTTTTTTCTTTTATAGCTCGCCAGTTGCTGCTGGTTAAAATTAGCAGGTCCTCCTAAATTCATCTCGCTGATAAGCATCAGCGCCGAGAAACGCAGCAATTATCGGTCACCCAAAAGCGCCAGGGAACAAGGCGGGCATCCCCACTATTTTCGATCCCGATGCGCGGTCCAGTCGACACAGACTCGGGGCATTGGCCCTGGGCAATATAGAGCGGCCATTCCGTAAGCGCATGGCCGTAATCTTCGCGAGTAATGCCAAGTGCTTCCGTCAGTTTGCCCGGTCCGTTTGTCCATTCCGCACGTTGACGGTCGTGGCGGCGCTGCCTGATCTGATCCAACCCTTCGAAAGGCTCCAGCGCGCGGATCAGCACGACTTGAGGGACATCCACGGGGCCGCTGACCACATTAATCAGCGTGTGCCGATGCATCACATAGGTGTAGACATGACCAGCCGGGCCAAACATGATTTCCGTGCGCTTGGTCCGCCTATTGCCGAAGCTGTGCGCCGCTCGATCGCCAGCTCCCATATAGGCCTCTGTCTCGACAATATAGCCTGAGGTGATCCCCTCTGTTGTTTCTTTCACGAGCAGGCAGCCGAGAAGCGACCGAGCCAATTCCAGAGTCGGTTGATTATAGAACGACTGTCTGAGGGGTTGATGCTTGCACAACATTTCCTTGTCCTCCTTTTTTGATCATCGAATGAATCGGCAGTGCCGCGCTGAATATCGGGGCACTATGGGCTGCCTTACCGATTTTTAGCGGATCATCATTAGAAAAACTTGGCGTAGCCAAGTCCTTTGAATGCCGGCTGCGCCTTAGTTTTTCTTATACTTAATTCCTCTTCAATTTTATATACTTTCTTAACGTACGAAAAAGGCGCTCTCCAAGGTGAGGGGAAGCGCCTTTTATTTTACCCTGTCCGGCAAGCAGGATACGGTTTATCCTTTTGCCGCCAGGATCTGTTCATAGGCTTTTTTTATGGCAGCGATTTTCGTGTTCGCTTCTTTAATTTGTGCTTCAGAAGCGCCGCTGCTCATCAGTCGATCCGGATGATTGGCCTTGATCTGCTGTCTATATTTCTTGCGAATGACCTCTTCTGAATCTTCCGGCGTGCAGCCGAGCAGCTGATAAGACGTCTCGAGGCTCGGTTGATCGTCTGTTCGTCCGGTCTGCCCCGCGAACCGCGCCTTAATCGATTCATACATCTGATCCATTCGAAAAATGCTTGCCGCACGGCGGATCAATGCCTCTTCTTCAGATAAAAGCGTGCCATCTGCATAACCGATAGCCAGCAGCGCCGTCAGGGTATCTACGAGTATATCCTGTCGCCCGCCGACGGAGAGATAAAGATTCTCGGCAATCTCATCGAAGGATTCCGAAGTATAACGCGCTTCGTTAAAAACGGTCATAATCTTTTTCAACTGATCATGATTCGGCTGAAAGGCCTGGCGGACGATTTGATCGACCTGATTGATTTCATTTTCCGTTACGACGCCATCCTGCTTTGCCAATTTGGCAAACAATTTAACAATCCACTCCAACTGCGGCAGAACTTGATCATCTCTGATCTTGTAGAGGTGCCCATCGGAACTATAAGTAAATGTATTCCCGCAATGGGGGCAGGTCCAATTGCCGGGGATATCATCAAAGATCACATCGTTGCCGCAATACGGACAGGCAGCGGATGTCTTCTGTCCCCAGCGCATCTCTGAGCCGGTCTTCCCCTTCCCGGGAAATATCTTGCGTCCTCTGCCGTTCGGCAAAAACAAGACAACAATCGGTGCAATGATATAAAAAATATAGCCGAGAATAAACCAAATCACGGGATTTCTGCCTTTTACTGAAGCGAAAATTGCCGCCAATATTGCCGAAGTACCCCGAATGACCACCAACGCTCAAACCCTTTCATAAATGCTGATCCTGCATCGTTCTTACTTACAATATAACAAAGTTTTCGTACATCCGGGCAATTTGTTTACCGCAAGAAAGGATTCTTATCTTTTTTGTCCAATCAAACGTGTCTGCTTGAAAAAGACGACACTGATGATCAGTGCCGGAACACTGACAATGACCAGCACCCAGGTCAGAGTCAGAAAATCGATTGACGTAATTGTTTTCCCGAAAATAATGCCCAGAACGGCTGAGGAAACAATGGAGCCAATATATCGGCAGGTCTGAAAAAGGCCGGAACTTGTACCGACCATCTCTTCCGGCGAAGCGTCCATCATCGTCGACTGAAGCGCGACATTACCAATGCCGTAGCCCGCGCCAAGAATCAAGAGGAACAAACCTGTCAGAATTAAGGAATGGTTAAAGGCAATGATTATCAGCAGTATCGATCCGATCGCGGTCAGAAGCGCCCCAATCTTAATCGGCAGCGCCGAACCTGAACGATCAATCCATCGGCCGCTAATCAAAGAGACGACAACACTCGCCACCGACATGAACAGCATCATCGCCCCGCTCACCTGCACCCCCAGATGCAGGGCGCTTTGAAAATAGGTCGGCATGCCATAGAAAAGGCAGTAATTGGCAATATTTAACAAGATGAACAGCAAATAGACAAGGGTCAGCTTATGATTCACTCGCAGCAGGCGCAAATTGATAAAGGGTTCCTGCGTTTTCCACTCTCTCAGGACAAACAGCACAATCGCCACCATGCCAAGAATCAAGATCAAATAATAAACGTGCTGCTCAAGAGTCAGTAAGAACCACAATAGGCTGACAATGGTGATTGAAAAGAGCACAATTCCGGGGATATCCAACTGTCGCAATAGTTTTTTTAAATGAATTGATTGCCCGATCGTATCCCTCGGAATCACAAGCAGACCGAGAACGAGACTGACCAGGATAAACGGGAAGTTGACATAAAAAATACTCGGCCAGCCGCCCCAAACAATTAAAAAACCGCCAACGGTCGGGCCAAAAGCCGTCATCACCGACGCACAAATTGCCAGAATGGCTAGGGAGGAGGCTTGTTTATTATGCGGCACATGATTATGTACCAAGGCAACACCCGATGGATAGATGGAGCTGCTACCGGCCGCCTGCAGAAGACGCATGAGCAGCAGCAGAATAAATGCCGGTGCCATAGGCGCGAAAAACGAAGCCACTGCGGCAATAAGCAAGCCGGCAATGAATAGTTTCCGGCGTCCAATCAGGTCACCAACCTTGCCTGTCACCGGCTGACCGACCGCACTCACGAGGTAAAAACCGGAGACCAGCCAGGAAACTGTGGCGAAACTCAAACCGTAATCCCTCTGGATACTGTGCAAGGCGAGAGCAATCATTGATGAATTCAGCGGGTTTAATATCGTACCTGCAGCAATCGCTCCCATGAATACGGTGTGGCTTTTTTTCAATGCCTTCATTCTGCCATCTGACTAAGCAGTTGTTCGGTCGTGCGGACGCGGCCAATATTCGGGAGGACATAATTCACCGTGGCCTGATGTTCCTCAGGAATGTGAGCCGTCATCGCATCCTCAATAAAAATCTGATTATAGCCGAATTGAAAAGCCTCGCGCGCCGTGCTTTCTACTCCGCGGTTGGTGGAAATTCCGGCCAGTACAATGGTCTCAATTCCCCGGCGCCGAAGCTGCAGATCGAGTTCGGTGCCGAAAAAGGCTCCCCATTGCCGTTTCGTGATTCTTAGATCTGATTTTTGAACATCCAATGCCGGATCGATCTCCGCCCACCCCTCTGACCTTTGAACAGCGGGAACTGGCCGATCACGGATAACACGCAGAGCTTCCTTGCCATCCGTAAAATCAACATTGACAAAAACAATGAATCCATTTTTTTGATGGAAAAAGTCAACCATTCTGGCTGCTTGCGCGACGACCTTGCTGCCCCCCGGTATCTGGACAATTCCTTTTTGCAAATCAATCAGAACCAAAGCTGTTTTACTGAAATCCAAGTTCAAAGACTCTGCCATATGAGTCCCCTCCATCATTATTATTTTAACTTTCTTCTCTTTTCAATCTTTTTATTCAGTCGTGCCAGAAGTTCGGCGAATGTCATTCGCTGCTGATCACTCCAGTCGGCGAGCAGCTCTCGGTAGAGCTGCACTCGCTGTTCGCGCAGCTCCGTCACTGATTTTTTCCCCCTTCCCGTGATAAAAATCAGGCTGACGCGTCCATCCTTCTTGCCTATCTGGCGACTGACCAGCGCCCGGTTCTCCAAAGCCTTTACTTGGCGGCTCATTGTCGAGACATCCAGTTGAAAACAATCGGCCAGTTGCTGAATGCTCTGCGGATTTTTATCAAGGAGCCGGCAAAGAATCAGATAACAGGAACGCGGCAAGCTGTTGGCTTCACCATCCAAGGTTTTCTTAAAATCGGCCCGGCGCATCAAATTGACGACTTCATATTCAATCTGCTGCAGGGCAGCGTAGGTCTGATCGTCCATTTTCCGTCTCCTTCCGCAAACAAGTTGTATTATACAACTAATTATTGTCCTGTCAAAATAACTGCTTATCGCTCTGCCCCTCAGCAATATATTCCTGGCAACTGCGCAGGCTAGACCTGATGAGAAGATGGGGGTGGACGGATGCTACGGTATATTTATCTTGCAGCGATTTCCTGCTATATGTGTTCCGAACTTTTTCCTAAGCTGCATCTGCTTAATAAAGGCGTGTCGGTGCTCTGCCTTGCCGCTGTTTTACTGAGCCTCTGCCGAGCAAGAGGATTAGCTCTCTTCTTTGGCAGCTTTTTTCTCGTCTCCGGTTCCCTTTTGCTGGCTCTCAGCGGCGCAAAGCCGGCCAGCTATGTCTGGTCCTTCGGCGAGATGATTCAGATGGTCACCCTCTTTGCTTTGGTTCCGATCCTGTCACTTCCCGTTCGCTATGGAAATTATACGGAAGAACTTACAGCAATTATTCAGAACACGATTAGAAATGAAAAACAATTGTATGGACTCACCAGCCTCATCGCCTATTTCTTTAGCTCATTTATGAACCTCGCCGCGCTGCCGATGACCTATTATGCCATTGAGCGGTCGGTGCTTCAGGCGCCGATAAAAAATAAAAGGCGTTTTCTCAGCCAGTCGATCACCCATGGCTATGCGATGCCGCTGCTTTGGAGCCCGATCACGCCAATTGTCGGCACTGTGCTGCTCCTGACCGGCACCCGTTACAGCAGGCTGCTGCCCCTGCTGATCAGCCTGAGCCTGGCTGGACTTTTTATCGACTGGATCACTTTTTCCCTATTCAGGCGAAAAAAAGCATTTGCGGCTGAGAGCGCGGCTGCCCTGCAAATGCCGCAATCGCAAATGCACGGAGCCCATCCTTGGCGCCTGCTGCATGTCCTTCTGGCAACGCTGCTGCTTAATGCCCTCGTTACGCTGCTGGATCATTTCATCTCGCTGAGTTTTCTGCTGCTGGTCAGCTTTATCGTCATCCCATTCTCCTATATCTGGTGCCTGCTCATCCGGCAATCGCGGGCCTTTTTCATCGGCATCCGCGAGCATTTCCGGACCTATCCGAATAAGATGAGCAATCAGTTTTTCATTTTTCTCAGCGCCGGATTCTTCATGACGACGCTGCACACCTCCCGCGCAGACGACCAAATCACAGGCTGGGTCAGTCTACTGATTGGGTTCACTGGATTCCGTATTTTTCTTATTCTATTGCCGCTGATTCCCTTTTCGCTCGCTTTTCTCGGACTGCATCCAGCGATCGGTCTGGCCCTGATTGCCGGAGCGCTTCATGCGGAGCTGCTCAGCCGCGCACCGCTTGTCGTTACCATTGCTATGCTCGGCGGTGCCATTCCGGCCTTTCTGATGGGTCCCTACAACGCCACGCTGGGGATGATGGGCGGCCTGATCGATGAACGACCACTGATGCTGTCCAAATGGAATTGGCCTTTCACTGCGGTCTATCTGATTTTTCTAACCCTATTTGTCCAATTGCTCTATGCCGCACTTCCACAGATTTAGGAGTGTTGTTATTATCCATCAAAACTTATAAGTTCTGACAGAACAAGTAAAAAGCTCCGATTTTCGGAGCCAAAGAAAACTATGATCTTTCAATTTGCTTTAGAAACAGGTTAACTGAAGATGCCGTATTTTCATAAGAATCCCTGAGATTAAAGATTAGAGTCCTCAATGTATTACGCTTAAGCATATGGGTATTTAAAATGATATTGCTATTTTGCACAACCTCACTAAGATTATTTCTAAAGTTTAAAAGGTATTCATTAGCACTCTGAGATAATGATCGTCTATTTTGTTTACGATAAGAGTCAACATCAAACAACAGATTTTTTGTCAACTGCTTTTGGGCGACAATATCATTATATGAAAATTTATAATGCTTTTGCAAAAGCCATTTCTGCGTTAGATACTGTTTGGTTTCTTCAATCAGTGTCCGTGTATCTTTGTTGAGATATGCCTTTTTCTGTAGCAAATGAAATTTATTAATCTCTTTCTGATGTCCTTGGACAACATAGTGACTTGATGTAACCGAAACTTTATGTGTGACGTTAAAAAAAGAAAACGGATAAATAAAACCAAGTATTAAAAAAACGATAATTATAACGATTAGTGTTCCTGGTATAAAATAAATTTTTTTCATACGCTTCTCCAAGTTTATATATTCATGGCAACGTAGCAAGCAAGCGCTTGTTCTGTCGCTCATGAAAATGGTGATCAACGGCGTCTCAACCCGCAGGGCCAATCAAATTACGAAAGAGCTCTGCGGCACAAATTTCTCGAAAACGACGGTCTCAGACCTTTGCGGACGGCTGATCCCATCATCAACGGCTCGAATAATCGCCCGCTTGAGGAGACGTATCCCTTCTTGTTTGTGGACGCCGTGTACACAAAGTTGCGTGAGGACGGACATGTCCGCTCGCGTGTGGTGTGCTCATCAGCTATGGTTAACGAGAAGGGCTATCGAACGATTCTCGGCCTGAAAATTGATGACAGCAAAAGCACGGATGCCCGGAAAAACTATTTTGATTGGCTGAAGGAGCGGGGCCTGAAGGGCGGGGATGTCGTCGTCAGTGATGATCATGGCAGCCTTGTACCTTGTAAGTGCCGTTCAGAAAGCTTTTCAGGGAGCTACCTGGCAAACGAAAAATGGCTGGCCGCCATTACTTGGCAATGGATGATTACTTCGATTGGAAAGCACGGCATCCTAAGAAACAGCGTCAGGACTCAAAAGGGATTCCCATTTTTCCTAACTTACGACCTGTTCCAACTGAGATCAATTTACACACAAAAAGGGACTTGATCCAAAAAACCCCTGTACTTTCAGTGCAGAGATTTCAACAGGGTGCTATTAGTCTTTTTCCTTGTTAGGACGTTTTTTAAACAAGGCTTGAATACCAGTTACAATCAAAACCAACGGAATTAGCCAGAAAGGTATAGACCAAAAATCCGAATTAAAATACGTACTCATAGGAGTATGATGCTTGATTGCAAATAGGAAATTTACAAGAACAAAAAAAACAATGACCAATATATATCTTTTTAAACAGTTATAAAAGTACGCTTTAACCGTTATTGTTTTCGCCCCCCTTAACTCCTCATTATAATTATATAATAGAGCGCTTGTAATCCATAAAATACATACTCTAAGCTGTTAACTCACAATTGAATAAATAACATATTCTGAGTAGGAAGTATGTGGAGAACTGTCCATAATTTTAATCTTAACTCGTTTACCTTCTTTTGCAGCTTTTATAACAACAGGTTTAAATTGAGCGTCTGCTGAGAGTTCAATCGCTAAAGTAGTTAATCCACCCGGTATTCCTCCAAACACACTAAAAAGTTCAACTAAAAGATGGTATTGGTCAACGTGAGCTTTCTTCATGTTAGAAGCAAGATCTTTTGTCTGTTTTTTCGATAGAGTTATGCTACCAAGTTCTTTTGCTTTTCCACTTGCCGCTAGAGGTGATATTTTTTGAGAAAGCAAGTTTGGAGTTATATCAATAACATTCCCATTTTTATCCATGCCGACAGCATGGATATCCGTTTCACTGGTGACAGGAGTAGTATCATTAATAATAGTGTTAATAGGCGTTGTAGACTGTAAATCAACATCACCAGAATGACTGTTAATATCTGTTGACTGTGCCGCTGCATGGGCTTCTAGAGTAGTGCTAAATCCAGGGACAACAGTCGAGAAGCAAAGCACAAAAATGCCAATAAAAGCGCTTATTATTTTTCGCCGGATTTAAAATCTAAGTGCAACAGATCAAGATTACACAAATAGGCCATGGAG
>JBDNRY010000007.1:0-103564 GCA_047718855.1 Sporolactobacillus sp.
GGGCTAGCCCTTTAAAAATACGCTTGGCTTTTGTTTAGTTTTCAAGGAGCATTCCTATACATTATAAATGGTGGGCCTGAGTGGACTCGAACCACCGACCTCACGCTTATCAGGCGTGCGCTCTAACCAGCTGAGCTACAGGCCCATTCAAAATAAAATGGAGCGGGTGATGGGAATCGGACCCACGACCAGAGCTTGGAAGGCTCTTGTTTTACCACTAAACTACACCCGCATAGAAAATAAAATTGATGATCGGGAAGACAGGATTTGAACCTGCGACCCTCTGGTCCCAAACCAGATGCTCTACCAAGCTGAGCCACTTCCCGAAATAATGCGCCCTGAGGAAGTCGAATCCCCAACCTTCTGATCCGTAGTCAGACGCTCTATCCAATTGAGCTAAGGGCGCAAAAAAATAAAAATGCGGTCGAGAGGACTCGAACCTCCACGAAGTTTCCTCCACTAGCCCCTCAAGCTAGCGCGTCTGCCATTCCGCCACGACCGCATATTATTTAAAATGGTGCGGGTGAAGGGACTCGAACCCCCACGTCGTAAACACTAGATCCTAAATCTAGCGCGTCTGCCAATTCCGCCACACCCGCTAAAATGAGCCGCGAGGGATTTGAACCCTCGACCCTCTGATTAAAAGTCAGATGCTCTACCCCTGAGCTAGCGGCTCATAAAACTCAGCTGGATTCGAACCAGCGCATGACGATCAACTAACCGTCGCCCTACCGTTTGGCTATGAGTCAAAAACCTTATGTAATCAATTATGATTCACATGAGTTTGATATTGACAATTAAAAAAAACGGTAATAAATCCATTTAGAATCAGTTGCTCATTCTAACGATGGTGACCCGTACGGGATTCGAACCCATGAACCTCCCATAAAGGGTGGTGTCTTAACCACTTGACGAACAGGCCATAAAAAATGGCGGAGAAGGAGGGATTCGAACCCTCGCACGATTCACACCGTCTACTCCCTTAGCAGGGGAGCCCCTTCAGCCAGCTTGGGTACTTCTCCATGGCTCCACAGGTAGGGTTCGAACCTACGACCGATCGGTTAACAGCCGATTGCTCTACCGCTGAGCTACTGTGGAATAATCAATATTCCAGCAGAGTCACAAGAATTAATTATACTCATATAACAATGCCTTGTCAACAGCTTTTTTATTTCGTCGAAAAAAGAAGAACTTTGTTGCCCTTTTGACGACCTTAATAATTTAACATAAATTCAATCCACACGTCAACCCCTTTTCATGAATTCACCACTTCATTTTGGCAATGGTTGTCCTTTTTCTAGACAAAGTCTGCCGCCACAGGAACCGCAGACATACTTGGCAGTATCCAATCGTCTTTTCCGATGATAAAGCATTCCGCAAGAAGTACATCTGTAGGTATAGCGAAATTCGGAACGGTTGCCGGCCCCGGGAATTTTTCCACAGTAACGTGAACCCCCGACCTGCTGCAGCAGTACTCGAAAATCATTATCCCGATGGCGGTAGCCGCGTCCCTCCAGATGAAGATGATAATGACACAACTCATGCTTAATGATTTTTATAAAGGGATCAAGACCGAAGTGTTCAAACTGCTTCGGATTAAATTCCAGACAATGCGTGGCCAGTAAATAGCGGCCGCCGGTCGTTCGCAGTCTGGCATTAAATGAAGCATTATGCCGAAATGCGCGGTGAAAATCCCTCAAGGAGATCTTTTGCACCAGTTCCTGAAGTTCTTCTTCTGTCATTATCTTGCCCCCTATCGGCTCCAGCAAACCGCAAAACGGTGATCTTTCTCAGCTTTGAAGTCGTGAAGGTGTCGTCGGTAGTTTTTATCCATTTTTTCTCGGATCAATCATCGTCAGAGCTACCCGGCCTTTATCGATCGAGACATTGTCTACCCAGACAGTGACAATCTGTCCGACCCGGACGACATCGAGGGGATGCTTGACAAAATGCCCGGAAAGTTTAGAAATATGAACAAGTCCATCCTGTTTGACGCCAATATCGACGAATGCCCCGAAATCAACGACGTTGCGTACGGTTCCTTCCAGCTGCATGCCTTCCCGCAGATCCTCCATCTTTAGCACATCTTTTTTCAAAAGCGGTTTTTTCAAATCGTCACGTGGATCGCGGCCGGGACGGATCAGAGCTTCAATGATATCTTTCAAAGTCAGTCGGCCTATCGATAAAGTGTCTGCCATAAGCGCAAGATCAATTGTCTCAAGTTTCTCTTTCAGCTGATCCGATCCCAGCATTGCTCGTGAACATCCGATCCGCTCAAGTAGGCGATTCGTTACCGAATAGCTTTCTGGATGAATCGGCGTATTGTCCAGTGGCTCATCACCGCCGGAAATCCGCAGAAAACCGGCAGACTGTTCAAAGGCACGCGGACCGAGCCGTGGTACCTTTTTTAGTTCGGCGCGGCTTCTGTATCTTCCATTGGCGTTACGCCCGGCGACCAGATTGCCAGCCACAGTCCGAGAGAGCCCGGCGATGTATTGGAGTAACTCCTGCGAGGCTGTATTGACATTGACGCCTACCCGGTTAACAACCGTCTCGACCACGAATCCAAGCGACTCACTTAAATTTTTTTGCGAGACGTCATGCTGATATTCACCGACGCCCACCGATTTCGGATCGACTTTTACAAGCTCGGCCAGCGGATCCTGAAGCCGCCTGGCGATCGAGATTGCGCTTCTTTCTTCAACATGCAAATCAGGAAATTCTTCACGAGCCAGGGCGGACGCCGAATAAACGCTCGCTCCCGCTTCATTGACGATAAGGTAAGAAATGTCGTGATCACTGACTTCTTTGAGCGTCTCAGCGATAAATGCCTCGGTTTCACGGGAGGCAGTTCCATTGCCGATAGCGACGATGTCTACATGATACTTGGCAATTAATGAAAGAACGGTTTTCCGGGCAGCCGCAATATCTGCTTTTGGCGGAGTCGGGAAAATAAGCGCAATGGTCAGCACTCTGCCCGTCGAATCAACAACGGCGAGCTTGCATCCGGTACGATAGGCCGGATCCACACCGAGCACTATTTTTTCTTTCATCGGCGGCTGAAGCAGCAATCCCCGCAGATTTTCAGAGAATATATGAATGGCCTGCCGTTCCGCCTTTTCAGTCAGAGCCTGCCTGATTTCACGCGAGACCGCGGGAAGAATGAGACGCGTGCAAGCGTCTTCCGCAGCCTGATCTAATTGTTCGATGGCAGAACTCTTTTTTCCTTGATTGAGCGCGCGTTTGGCCGCAGGGAAAAGCAGCTCCTCAGGAACAGAGAGGCTTACTTTCAATATATTTTCTTTTTCCCCGCGATTGATCGCCAGAATGCGATGCGGAACAATATTTTTCACGTGCTCCTGGTAATCGTAATACATCTCGTAAACCTTTTTCTCATCCTTCTCCTTGTCTTTTCCCGCGCGAACGGTAATGATCCCTTGCTCCATCATTCGGCGACGGGCGAGAGCACGTATATCAGCACTGTCGGCCAGACGCTCAGCAATGATGTCGCGCGCACCCGCAAGCACGGATTCTATGGATGTTAATTCCTGTTCCTCCGAAAGATAACGTGCAGCCATCTGCTCTATAGAAGCGGCGGGGAGGCCCATCAGCCAATCGGCAAGCGGTTCAAGGCCTTGCTCTTTCGCCCGTGTGGCACGTGTCCGCCTTTTCTGCTTATAGGGCAGATAGAGATCTTCAACCTCCTGCAATTTTTCTGCCTGTTCAATTTTCTTTTTCAACGGTTCTTCCAATTTACCGAGTTCATCGATACGGTTCAGGACCTCATCCTTGCGTTTCCGCAATTGGCCAGCATATGTATACGCTTGATCTATCGCGCTAATCTGCACTTCATCCAGCCCGCCGGTCATTTCTTTTCGATATCGGGCAATAAAAGGAATCGTATTGTCCTTCTCAATCAACTCAACCACTTGCTCCACTTGTCTCGGGCGGATTTGCAGTTCCTGAGCAATTCGTTCATATAATTTTTCCAATCGTTAATCCCCTCCGCCTATTGCAAAACATCTGCTCGTACCATTCTCACTTCATATGCGGACGCCTTGCAGCAAATGAAGCTGAAAAAATCTTATTTAACCGTTCGCTGCTGAACAATTTCCTGATCATTTTATTGCCGATCGCGCCTTTTCCCTTTGCCCGGGGTCACGTCACGGCCCTCAGGATCGATAATACGAATTTGCGAAAGCTGCTGGGTAAATCTGGCGCGGAATTGAGCCAAATATTGTTTTCTAAGTTCATCCTGCTCTTTCCGTTCTTGCTCATTCAGGGGCCGCTCTCGGGATATTCGTGCCAATCGGTTAATTTTATCGATCAGTTGACTCATCTCATCACCCTTTCTGTAGGGGATACCCCTCTGAATTATCCCATATTCCTGCGTCTCATTTCAATTAGAAATCTTTTAACGGCTTTTCGGGGATTATGCGAATGGAAAACAGAGGCTTTCATCTACCCCATCTATCGACGCTGGACACTGTTCGGAAAGATCCGCGGCCGAATCCGCATAATAAAAACAGATTCAAATTTCAGGCAAATAGAGATAAACCTGAAAGCAAATCTGTTCCTTCCGCTTTTTCAATCAGCGGCTTTTGAATCCTATTCATGATTATCTGCTCCTCTTATTCCTCAATCCCGCCATTCTGAAATCTATTTTCTGAAACAGTCTCAAACACGCTGACTCAGATGAGTGCGGATTCCCCTGCACCGTCACGCGGAAGCGTTTCTCGCAGTTTCCGCAGAGCCTTGCGCTGGAGGCGAGAAACATGCATTTGTGAAATGCCCAGTAATTCGCCGGTTTCCTTCTGACTCAGATTATCAAAAAAAGTGCAGATCAAAATTTTCTTCTCTCTGGACGAGAGGACTTTAAAGGCCTCTTCAAGAATCATTTTCTCACTGATTTGATCATATCCGCTGTCGTGCTTGCCAACGACATCAAGCAATGTCACTGAGCCGCCTTCGTGATCGGCATCAATCTTTGAATCCACAGAGAGGGCATTATAGCTTCGCGACATTTCCATCGTCTCCAAAATATTTTCCTCACTCTCGCCAAC
Source organism: Sporolactobacillus sp. (assembly GCA_047718855.1). Taxonomy (GTDB): domain Bacteria; phylum Bacillota; class Bacilli; order Bacillales; family Sporolactobacillaceae; genus Sporolactobacillus. The sequence goes on from JBDNRY010000007.1 coordinate 5,064, forward strand.
TTGTCTGGCAATCTCCTCAATACTTGGTGACCGCTGCAATTGGTTGGTCAGTTCATCCGCAGCCTTGCGGATTTTTGGACCGAGTTCTTTAATACGTCGCGGAACATGCACACTCCAAGTTTTATCACGGATATAGCGTTTAATTTCGCCGATGATTGTTGGAATTGCAAAAGATTCAAAGCTATGTTCATAGGAAGGATCGAAGCGCTGCATCGCGGCGATTAAACCAATCATTCCTACTTGATATAAGTCCTCCTGTGTGTCCCTGTCTCTGGCAAATTTATAGGACAAAGAAGCGACCAGGCTCTCATAATTGGTGATGATTTTCGTCTGCAGCTCTTCATTCTTGGAATCTTTTTGATAGGCAAGGATTAGCCGTCGAACCTCACTCTGTTGCAGTCGAGACTTTGTTGGCACTTTGCTCCACCCCGTCTCTCTTAAGAAACTTGGCCATTTTCACGATGACGCCGAAATCGCTGCTGATCGTTACTTCATCCATTAATGTATTAATTAAAAAGAGTCCCAGTCCTCCTTCACCTACCTCGTCAAGGGACATCGTAGGATCGATTGGTTTTAAGTCATTCAGGACTTCTTCAGCATTAAAACTTGCTCCGTTGTCAATCACGATGATCGTCAAGCTATTATTGGCACATTCGATATTCAGTTCGATTGTTCCTGCACTGGGCCGCTGTTTGTAGGCATGCTTTACAACATTCGTACAAGCCTCTGACACGGCAACCTTAATATCTTCAATATCGTCAAAGGAGTAGCCCATCCTTCCTGCGGCTCCTGAGCAGGCTAGTCGGGCAATCGACACATACTCCGGTTTCGCAGGGATAATCAATTTAATCAGATCTTCTTTTTCAATCAATGATTTTCCCCTCCAAGCGCATTTTTTCTCTGCAGAATCGCCGTAAGACCGGTTACTCGGAATAAGCGTTCAATTCTCGGCGACATCCCTGTAATTGAGAAATGATAGCCATTTTTTGTCGCTTTCTTGAGTGCCGCGATGATCACTCCCAGTGCAGTGCTGTCAATATAGCCGGTTCCCGTTAAATCGAGAATCACGTCATTCGACTCCGTCAGCGGCAGCAGCTTCTGCTTCAGCTCGGGGGCAGTATAGACATCAATCTCTCCCGCAACAAGGACGCGAAAAAGCTCTTCAGGCTTCTGTTCTTCTATGGTGATTTCCATACTCTCTTCCCCCCCATCCATCAATACTCTTCTCAGCTACCCGATTCTCTCGAAAAATAAACTTAAAATTTCATCGTAATAAATGTAAAATCATCACGGAGCTCAAAGTCCTGTAATTTTTCCAGTTCGTAAAAGGTCCGTTCCACAATTTTTTTTGCCGATAAGTTCAAATGTTTCTCCAGCATTTGGATCAGTTTCTGCCGCCCGACAAATCCATGCTTGGTCCTGCTTTCAGTCACGCCGTCAGTAAACAAAAAGATTATATCTCCAGGCGCAAGCTGTAAACTATATTGCGGATACCGAGTGCCCGGAGTCAGTCCAAGCGCCAGGCCCTTCGCCTGCATATCAATAAAACGATGTTCACTAGCCGAATAGTAGAGCCCCGGCTCATGTCCCGCCGAAGAATAGGTCAGCACACGCTTCTCCGGATTATATGATCCATAAAACATGGTTACAAACATACTCGGATCGACATTTCGCTCAACGACGCGGTTAAGGCTTGCCAGAACGATTCGCGGATCCTGGCGGTTTTCCGGCAGGCTGTCCATCGCATACTTAATCATCGACATACACATAGCGGCAGGAATTCCCTTGCCAACAATGTCCGCCAGCGCAATGCCAATCGATCGGTTTTCGCTTTCGACAAACTGATAATAGTCTCCGCTCATTTTCTTGGCCGGCTCGGTGACTGCACCGATATCGGCATAGGGATAATCCGGGACAGAGCCTTCAAGCAGCGTCTGCTGCATATCAGCCGCCACGGTAATTTCCCAATCCAGTTGTCGCTGTCGATCCTTCAAGTCCTTCATCTCTTGAAAAGCATTGCGGTATCCCGCCATGATATCGAGCAGCAGGTCGAAAGAATCGCTGAATTTCTGATTGTCTTGCTCTCTAAGTGTTTTAAAGGCTTCTAAATGCATTTTTAACACTTCGTCGGGCGGCACACCATGTTCCAGCATTATTCTACTAAGCAGCCGTCCTCTAAAAGCAGCTTGTGCATCTCCATCTGAGGTTAGATAATCTGAAAGAATATCTTCATACAAATTAAGTCTGTTTTCATAATTCAGCATTATCCTGCCACCTGCCCATTTCCCGTTGACGTTTTCATAAAAATTATTCATTTATTTATATATTATTTCATGAGAAGGCTTCTGAGCGCAATGATTATGCATAGAAATTCCCACTAACAAAGCAAAAAGGACATCTGCCCATGCATACATCACATATCGAGCAAATATCCTTCATTATCTTCTTTATTAAGTCTAATTCACTGGATTAATGGGCAACCTCGCAAGGGGATTCTCCCAAAAATGAATGGACTGTTTTAAGCTATCAAATGTCCGGCTGAAACAGCTGAATTAAAAATCGACGAGACTGAGACTGATTTGGATCGCCTTATTCACACGGCTCATCATTTCTTCATCCAGATGCGTGATCTTATCGGTCAGTCGCTGCTTGTCAATCGTTCGGATCTGTTCCAGCAAGATGACTGAATCCCGATCAAATCCATATCTTTTCGCATCAATCTCCACATGAGTCGGCAGTTTCGCTTTCTGAATCTGCGCAGTGATAGCAGCCACAACAACCGTCGGGCTGAAGCGGTTCCCAATATCGTTTTGTATGATGAGTACAGGGCGGACTCCCCCCTGCTCCGATCCCACGACCGGAGAAAGATCAGCAAAATAGACATCGCCGCGTTTAACAATCACCCGTCACACCCCACTGACGGAGCGTAACATTGTAATCTCTGCCTCCTCCTCAGCAAGAAAAGCCTCAGAAGCAATGTTAAGATTTATTTTGGCCATTTCCATATAGCCTTGTCTCATAATCTCACGGACATGACCCTTATTCCGTTCATGTAAATACATTCTGATTGCACGATGGAGCAGCTCACTGCGGTTCATTTTGTCTCTACTAGCAATACCGTCAATTTCATTCAGCAAATATTGCGGTAAACTTAACATGATTTCCTTCAGGTTGGATTCTGACATCCCTGCACCCCCGCCACTAAAGTCAGAAAAGTATAATTGAGGCGTTCGTCAATCGGGGAACCGCTTGCCTCTCTCGAAAGTGTCCGAATAGTTGTCTTTTCGAACAGACTCTCTCACTGCGACTGGCTTCTTTCCTTCTTGATGAACAGGCTCTTTTTTAATCTAGGATTAATCTTATCATTTTAAAAAAGCTTTGCAAAGTTATTTTCGGCAAAAGTCGCGTCTTTTTATCCTTTTTTTGCGAAATTATCAGTTTTTTGTTGGAAAATAGCAATTATTAGCCTGTTCATCAATCCGGGGTCTGCCTGATTTCTCTCAATTATTCTCTTTTTCCATTTGGGATGCCTTTGCCAATAACGGATTGCTCGTGCCCACGCGTTTTCCTCGCTTCCAATAAACCCGAGGCACTCGTGGATGAATGAGGCAGGTCACCTCATAGTTAATGGTTTGCATTCTTGCCGCTCGATCGTCGGCACTGATACTTTCATCCCCGTCACAGCCGATCAGCGTCACTCGTGTGCCTAGCGGATACGGGCCGGGCAGTCGGCACATGAATTGATCCATGCAGACACGGCCGACGATTTCGCAGCGTTTGCCGTCAATTAAAACATCTGATCCTGAAAGCGTGCGGAGAAACCCGTCCGCATAGCCGATCGGTACCGTGCCGATCCATTCATCCTCGGCCGCTTGATAGGTCGCTCCGTAGCCGATCGATGAGCCTGCAGCTACCTTTTTTACATTCATCAGGCAGCTGTAGAGAGAAAGGGCTGGTTTGAGCGGATAAGGCAGCAGAGCACGCATTTCCGGTGAGGGAGACAGGCCGTACATTGAAATTCCAAAACGCACCATATTGAATAAATGCCGCTTCGACGCTGGATATTTCAGAGTCGCCGCACTATTCCCGCAGTGAATGACCGGGGGGTAGACCTCCATATCATGGAACCAGTCAATCATCGTTTCAAAACGTTGATATTGTTCATTGAAATAGACTTCGTCCACCTGATCGGCTGTCGCAAAATGGGTGAACAGTCCCTCAATGACGAATCGTTTATCTTGCCGAATGGATTCAATCAGCATCTCTGCTTCGGAGCGATTCCGGACACCGATTCGGCCCATGCCGGTATCACAAGCAATGTGGAGGAATAACGGTTCTTTGCCCGTATCATATTTAATCGCTCTATCTATCCATTCTTTTTGGAAAACGGTCAGCGAAATATGAAACTGAGCGGCCAGTCCGGCGTCCTCGGGTCGAATAGGCGAGAGAACAAGGATCGGTGCGTCGATACCTTCCTTTCGCAGAGCCAGCGCTTCATCAAAAATAGCCACTGCCAGCCACTCCGCGCCGCTTTCAAGTGCCGTCCGGGCCACCTGCAAGGCGCCATGTCCGTACGCATTGGCCTTAACAACCGCAAGCATCGCCGTCTCCTCTGGAAGACGCGCCTTCATTCCCGCCACATTGTCCGCCACTGCATCCAAATTAATATCTGCCCACGTATTGCGATAAAATTCTGTTTCCATTTATGTCCCAGCCTTTTTTCATAATCCGAACAAATGACCTGCATTCCGTAAAATCGCGCTGCCCATTGATCAGAGCGATCGCGCGGTTCGATCCCGAATAAAGCAGACCGTTCATTCTTGCTTGAATATCCTCTATTAAATCACTTATTTCTGAAAAGAGAAAGAAGCGGAAAATCGTCCTGACACACTTTTTCGACCCTGCTTCTTTAAAGATGGGCTGCGGAGCATCAAAATATTTAAACACATTAGAAAAACTTGGCGTAGCCAACCTTTGAATACCGGCTGCGCCTTAGTTTTTCTTATACTTAATTCCTCTTCAATTTTATATCCTTTCTTAACGTACGAAAAAACCTGTCTGCAGACCAGACAGGCGTATCCTACCTTTTATTAGAAAATTATTTAACAACCGTACCATTGACGGACTGTGCCACAGCTACCAGTTCATCCTGAGACAGGGCATTGGATGCCAGATAATAATCGGTGCCACTGTAAGACCAAGAGAGTGTACGGTTACTGACTGAACCGACAGCAAAGCCGAGATTTGCCGGGTCTCCTGATGCGAGTGTCGGCTCGATGGACAACGTTTTTTTACTTTTTGTTTCGATTAATGTGAACGATTTTTTACCGGCATATTTCAGGACATATTTTTCACCGGTCTCCGTCACTTCAGGCTTCATCATCGAAAGTTTGGTGCCGCCAATCTTTGCGGTCGGATAAGCGACTTTAAAGGCCGAATTTTCTGCGGCCGTCGACTGAGTGTCCTTTATCTTCGCCGCTGTCATATTCTGCTTCACGTCAAACGTCTTATTATCCAGATTGGGATTGAATTTAAAATGATTAAAGCGAACAGTAACAATGATATTTTGATCTTTATCCTTAACCTGAACCTTCTCCGGTGCCAGATCCTTATTGAGCGTGATTGTCTGATTAGCGAGTTGAGTCGTATTGTAATTCGTTTTGGTATCAAAGACATACTGATTTTCCTTCGTCTTGAATTGCGGATTCGGATCATTGGCAATATCTTTGACCAGTGTATTGTAGAGATAGGCCTGACTTCGATTATTCGGCCAATTACTCTCGAATTGATAGCTTTTATTTAATTCTGGTGTGAGGACGAACACACCCTCGTTATTGCGTAAAATCATTTGCTGATTCTGCTTCTTGTTATCGCTCAGCGCCACCCGATAAAAATTAGGTTTCTTGAAGGCGATAGCTGCCTGATAGGTCTGCTTTTTCCCATTATGTTGGAAAACCATTGTCGCGTCTGTCTGGTAACTCGTCATCTTATCCATCTTATTGCCTAGATCCTCAACGACGTCTTTTTCGGATTTTGCTCCGCAACCGGACAGCGCAAGTATTCCTATCAGAATGGCAGCAAGCCAGAGCATGGACCACTTTTTCATTTTCTTCCAACCCCTTTGCCTCTAGTCGGTGACAAAGGAAGGTCTTATGCAAACGTCTCCGCTTCCAGGTAAAGCCGATGCAGAACAGGAGGAATTTGTTCAATCAGATCCGTTGCCAGAACGTCAAGCTGCGAATGGCCCGTTTGCACCAGATCGTCAGCCAGCGCGCCATGGAGATAGACCGCATTGCATAGCGCATCGATGACATTTTTATGCTGAAGCAGGAGGCCAAGCAAGATTCCAGTCAAAACATCACCGGAGCCTCCTTTGGCGAGTGCCGCATTGCCGCTCAGATTAATTACTTGCGAACCATCTGGCGCGGTAATAATTGTATTTCTGCCCTTTAAAATCAGGTAGACTCCGTATTCTTTGGCAAACATCTGTGAGACCTCAAACCGGTTATTCTCCACATCGCGAACCGACCCGCCAATCAGCCGCGCCATTTCGCCAGAATGCGGTGACAGGATGACCGTTTTTCGCTGGGCTTTCAGCCGATCCAGCATGCCTGCCAAATGGTAAAGGCCATCGGCATCAATGACACAAGGCACATCCGTTTCAAGGACCCGCAGGACATATTCGGCCATGTCCTGCCCCCTCCCCAGCCCAGGGCCAATGGCGATGCCATTCAACCCCTGGAAATCGATCGCTCCTCTTGACTGATGCATCACTTCCGGGAGCAATGAAGCAACGATGGGCTTAATTTCGTCGGGCACACTGATTCTCAGCAGCCCAATTCCGGAGCGCAGAGCCGCTTTCGCTGCGAAAAAAGCCGCGCCGGGCATCGGCTGGGAACCGGCAATCACGAGTCCTTTGCCATTCGATCCTTTGTGTGAAAAGGGATTGCGTTTTGGCAAAGTTCGAAGCACATCTTCCTTACTCCAGATGGATCGCTGAACATGGCAGGCTTGAATCGACCGCTTCGGTATGCCAATGTCCAGTACCTCAGTCCTGCCAAAGGACTTGGCCGCCGGCTGAACAAACTGAGCCATCTTCGGACAGACGAGTGTCAAGGTCACGCTGGCCAATACCGCCGAATGCGAGAAGGATTCTCCATTGGCTGGAACGCCGCTCGGCAAATCCACAGAAACGATCTTGGCTTGAGCCTGATTCATTTGGTCAATGACCTGACCGTAGTCTGCGTACGGTATGCCATGGAAGCCTGTGCCAAGCAGCGCATCAATGATCACATCGGCGTTCTCCAGCTCTCGAACGAAGTGTCCCGGATCCCCTTTGATATCATGGAGCGTCCCGCCTGAGGCGAGAAAGGCGTCCATGTGAACTCGGGCATCCCCCTGAATCGCGTCTGTCTCCGGCAAAAGCCACGTGGTCGAATGATAATCCCGATCCAGGAGAAGCCGGGAAACCACAAAACCATCGCCGCCATTATTCCCTTTCCCAACAACAATCACAATCTTATCCTTGGCTTTCAAAAATTTGACAAGAGCCGTTTCAATCGCCCGGCCCGCATTCTCCATTAAGATCGGCCCTCCCAGTCCAATTGTCTTAATGGTATACTGATCAATTGTCTGCATCTCTTCACGTGATACGACGTGCACAAGCTTCCCTCCTAACGTAATAAACTATATGAGACAAAGTTTGGTAATATGCAGACTAGCATGACGAGCTTTCAATAATAACAACTGCCGCCGCCGTCTGCCGAGTATGGGTGATCGATAGATGAACCTGCTGTCCGGGACCCGCCGTTCGATCACTGAGCTGCGGTTTCCCAAGGGGCGTATTAAGCACTTCTATATCCTGAAAGGAAAGAGATTTACCGATGCCCGTTCCTTTGGCTTTAACATAGGCTTCCTTCGCGGAGAAACGACCAGCTAGAAATTCCGTTTTCCGCTTCGCACTGAGTTCCTGGTATACCTCGCGTTCCGACTGAACGAGTATACGCTGGATGAACTGCTCATTGTCTATCTGTTTCCTAATTCGGTCAAGCTCAATGATGTCGAGACCTATTCCGCTTAGCACTGAATTTAAATCCTCCCGCTTGTTAGTCATTCATTACCCTAATTATAATGAAAAAATCGGCGTAAGATCAAAATTTTAAAAAAACGGCCTTTGGCGATTTGCCGAATTCGATCTAATATCTGCGATTATTGGCTAAACTTTTAACCCGACCTCGCCGCGGACTCCTCTCTTTTTTTCGGCAAGTCATTTTCTCCCGTCTCCGGTTTTCGGACTACCACTCTGTTATCGTTTACTCTATACTGAATACAAGACCGTTTTCAGAAGGAGGCCGACAGTTGTTTATTCGCAATGAACCTTTTCGTTTTTTTATCAAGCTCTACCCGATTACAGCGGCTATTCTGGCCATCAATACTGCCATCTATCTCCTGCTTTTTGTGTGTTCAATACATGGAATCGCACCGGAGTATGCCTATAAGGTTTTTCAGCTGCTTATCGGTTCGAATGCCGCCATACAACAGGGAGCCTGGTGGCAGTTTATCACACCGATATTCCTTCATGTGACTTTTTCACATTATCTCTTTAATGCGTTCACCATCTTCATCTTCGCACCTGCGCTGGAAGGACTGCTCGGAAAAACACGATTTATCGCTGCTTATCTGGGCACGGGGGTGATCAGCAATATTTTCGGTTTTCTGCTCGAGCCTACAGGCTTCAGCCATTATGGCGCCAGTTCAGCGATCTTTGGATTGTTTGGCGTTTATCTGTTCCTGATCATTTTTCACCGACATTTAATACCGAAACAGGATCAGACCATTATCATTGTTTTCTTGGTAATTGATCTAATCAGTACCTTCGTGTATCAAAATATTGATATTATGGGACACTTCACCGGTTTTTTGGCCGGGCTGCTGCTCGCTCCGCTCCTGCTTGCCAGACAGCGCCTTGCGAAAAAGTAATCCCTTGTTCTCATAGGGTACGAAACTGGGGAATAGACTGCTGCTTTTCTGAAAAAGCTGAGGCGATTTCTTTAAAAAAGTTTGAATTTTAACAGATATTTCGTCATAATAAAAACGTGCAGACGTTAATTTCTTTGAAGGGAGACAACTATTGTGGCATTTGTCATTACTTCCGCTTGTGAGAATGAAAAAGCCGGAGACTGCATTGAAACCTGCCCAGTGGACTGCATCGTCGAGAGCGATAAACAAATGTATATTGATCCCGATATTTGCATCGACTGCGGTGCGTGTGAGGCCGTTTGTCCGGTTGAAGCGATCTATCCGGAGGACGAGGTGCCTGAGAGCGAAATGAAATATATCCAGCTCAATAGGGACTTCTTCAAAAACCGTTAAGTGTAGATGAATGTTTTTCTCCTATCCTCCATCTGGATTCGTCCGGTTGGGGGATTATTGTGTCTAAAATAAAAAGCATTCATCAGACGTTGGCGCCGAATAAATGCTTTATAAACTGTATTTTTCTATCAATTCGAAAGAACCTTCACCTTAACCGTTTTTCTGCCCCATTGAAGGGCATCGGAATTATCATTAAAATATAAATCAATCTTGCGTCCCTTGATCGCCCCGCCGGTATCGGCAGCCACCGCATAACCGTAACCTTCAACATACAGCTTAGTCCCTAGCGGTATGACTGCCGGATCAACGGCAACAACCTTAGCGTTCGGGTTCTGAATCAAGTTGATTCCAGTTGCCGTTTTTCCGGAACAGCCATTGCAATGCGCCGTATAAGCGGTACTGTTCGCATAAAACTCACGTACGGCAGTGACTTGCTGCACTGGAGCGGTTTTAGGCGTCGTTTGGGTTTCAGCCGGAGCCTGGTTTTCAGGGGCTGATGAAGTTCGGGACTGTCTATCTTCTTTGACAACCGGCGGCGCGGCTTTCTGGACTGAAGGCTTGACGGATTGCCCGTTTGCCTTAGCGATCAAGAGTTTCTCAATACTCTGCCACGTTTGATTGCCGACAATTCCGTCCACGCGAATGGATGTATCCCGCTGCAGCGACGACACGGCCTGCTGTGTCGCTAGGCCAAACTTGCCGTCGCTTCCCCCGCTATAATAACCCAATTGTTTCAGAAAGTCCTGAAGGTAGCGAACATTTTCACCGCTTGATCCCTCGGCCATTAAACCCATTTGTCGATGCACATAAGAAATTAAAGCCTGTTTCGTATCTTTTCCGACAAGACCGTCGACGGACAATCGGTTTTTTCCCTGAAAATTTTTCACCGCTTTTTCCGTTGAGCTTCCGAAATAACCGGTCGGCCGGGTCAGCGGATATTGGCCGGTCGCTTTAAGAATCGACTGAATCGTCTTGACATCGTCCGTATGCATGCCCTTATTGATTACGGCGTCATCATTGATCAAATGTGCGACCGCATATTGCGGCAAAAGAATAAAAGATGAACTGAACGTCGCAGCAATCGCTGCGCTTTTTGCGAGCGCGTCACCGGGATACATGAAGATCTCCTCCCATCTATCATATTCTTTTTAACTAATATGACGATAAGACGGATTCCATACTTTACAATCAGATTACAGGACAGTCCTTCCCTGCCTATTCCTTGGGCAGAGCCTGATTAATCGCTTGTTTCAGTTTTCCGAGTTCCAGGGCATTATCATTGATTTTTCCATTAATCAGGATTGTTGGTGTACCCTGAACGCCCAGCGATTCAGCCAATTGGTTGTCATTATCGACTTCCTGCTGGCGTGACTTCGTATCCAGCGCATTTTGAAAAGCCTTCATGTCAAGAGACGGTACAGTCTTCTTAGCAAGGTTTGTCAGAAGTTTCTTGGTCACCCATTGTTTTTTCTCACTGCCCTGCGCGTTGAATAGGGCTTGATGGAAAGCAAAAAATGCCTTGGGATTCTGTTGATAGACTTCTGCAGACGCATTCGCCGCCAGAGTCGATCCTGGTCCGAGAATCGTGTAATTATAGAAATAGATGCTGACTTTATCCGATTTGACATATTCTTTTTCGATCCGAGGCAATATCTGTTGATCGAACAGTTTGCAATAAGGGCAGCGATAATCAGAGAACACAGCTATCCGCACCGGCACATTGGTACTGCCTATGAACGGATGGCCGTTATAATCCATCGGTGAGGCCTGCACAACCTTATGGGTCACCGTCTTTTTATGCGGACGTACTTGATTTCTCTGCTGATCCGAAAATATCATATAAAAAATTGCCGCAATCAGCAGAATGACCACCACTGAACTAAAGACAACAATACGGCGTTTCATACTGACTTCCTTTGTTTCGTTACCCTTCGATGAATGATCTTGATCGTTGCCGGACATTAGCGCACCTCTTTAAAGAATGGATTTTGTGAATAGGGATTGTATGATCAGTATGACTGCTGCTGCTTGATTTGATACAATTGATCGATCGTCACAAAAGTATATGCTTGTACGGCTTCGGGAAGAACCTCTTCCAAGGCAGCAATCGTATTTCCTGGGGCATCATCATTCGCTCCGGGATTTTCACCATCGTCATGGAGACAAATAACCGCACCGTCTCTCAGATGACTGTCAATTCTTGTTTTTAGACGTTCCGTGCTGAGCGCGCGCCGCCAGTCCCCAAGAATTGCCGACCAGAGGACCATATGGAATCCCTTCGTTGCCTGAGAGATGAAAAGATGAAGATGACCCCATGGCGGGCGATAGTAGACTGGACGCTCACCTGTTATTGCCATAACCGTTTCTCGCGCTTTCTCACATTGTTTCCGTGATCCCCGCGGGGTGAGGAACCAATTGCTGACATGGTTGTAATGATGAATAGCAATGAGATGGCCCTCCCGCTTCATCCTTCTGAGCAATTCAGGATATTTACGGGCACGTACACCGACGACAAAAAAAGTCGCTGAAATGTGATAACGATTCAGCAAATCAAGCACTTGAGGCGTATAGAGCGGATTAGGGCCATCATCAAACGTCAGACTGACGTAAAGCGGATCCTTTCCCCGATGCATCGCTTGATAGCCACGAAAACAAAAACCGCGCATCAGAAGTGTGGGAATAATGGCATAAACCAGAAAAGCAGCTATAAGAAGTAAAATTATTGTACAGACTATGTAGAGAAAAATCAAAGGAACAGTCGCCTCTTCAAGTTTACTGAGAAATCTGGCATCACCTGACTATGCCAATCCTTTTCTTTTTGTTTCACAATAAAATACGATTCGTCCGTTCTTCTCCGGACAGGACCGTATACTCAGAGAGGGCGCCTATGGAATACATCCAGTCTTTCGTCATAGCCTGTGGTTATCCGACCATTTTCTTTCTGCTCTATTTTGGATTATTGGGTCTGCCCTGTGCCGAAGAATCCTTTCTGCTGTTTGTCGGTATAGCCCTTACAAACCGCACACTGCAAACTGCACTGCCGCTGACTCTCCCGCTTTCTGTTCTGATCGCCATTATGGGATCGTCTGCTGGCATGGTTACAGCCTTCCTCATTGGTTATTATATCGGAAAACCATTTTTGATGAAATACGGGCGTTTCGTCGGATTAACTGGCAAACGCTTTTCAGCAGCCGAAAACCTATTCCGGCATCACGCGCCGCTGGCGTTAATCGCCGGCTATTTTATCCCTGGTATCCGGCAGATCAATCCTTATCTTGCCGGTCTTAGCCATACGCCTTTTTCACAATTCTTGCCGGCTTCCTTTCTCGGAGCTTCTTTTTGGGCGACTTCAATCATTTTGGCCGGTTATTTTCTGGGGCGAAAAATGGAACATTATCTGGATTCTGGTTGGGTTATCTTGCCGCTTATCATCATCCTGCTCCCTGCAGCCATTCTATTACTTCGCAGATTGTCTTTTAAAAAGAAAAGCGCTTCATGAAACCGTAAAATCAGCTTCAACGCTGCGCAGACTCCCCATTTACTGCACTCACTTTCACTCGCACCTTTTAAGTGATTTTTTACTAAATTCACCCGATACGCTAAGATAGAGCTATGATAAATAGATGAAAAACGCGAATTTTACGGATGAGGTGTTCTTATCATGGGAAGAGTGAAAGTGCTTATATTGACCGGATCATACGGCGGCGGTCACGAACAAGCGGCAATTGCCCTCGAAAAAGCTTTCAATCTTATTCCGGCTCATTATACAGCCGAGGTATTGGATGTCACATCCCTCGTCCCGGCAAAGCTTGATTCCCTAGAAAAACGCACTTTTCTATCCGGAGTGACTCATTTTCCTTCACTCTATCATTATTTTTATAAAAAAACACAAAAAAACAACGCCGCAGCAACGCTTTTAAAGACGCTGACTTCTGTCGGAATCACACGGCTCATTCCCGTGATTGAAGACGCTCAACCGGATATCATAATCAGTACCTTCCCGCCGGCATCCATTATGATGTCAAGGATCAAGCAGGCAGACTGGTTTACAAATCTGCCTTTTCTGACTGTGATTACCGATTATTCAGTGCATAGCACGTGGGTCAATCGCAAGACAGACGGTTATTTGGTCGCCTCCGATACGATTCGACATCGATTAATCGAAATGAATGTCGATCCGCGAAAAATTATCACCACCGGTATTCCGATTCTGCCTGACTTTTCGGCAAGCCCGCAGCGTGAGGTCTTAAGAGCACGCTTCGGTATACCTTCCAATCAGAAGATTCTGCTGGTGATGGGCGGCGGTTGCGGTATTTTCAGTCATTTTATGAGCTTTCTGCGACAACTTGAAAAATTAGAGACCGGTGATCTGAAAATTGTAATTATCTGTGGCCATAATGCCAAAGCCTACCGGGAATTCTCACACTATCGCACCGTTTCTGGGCAAAACATTCAAGTCCTCAGATTTGTTCATAATATGAATGAATGGATGGCAATGGCCGATCTGCTCATTACCAAGCCTGGTGGTTTAACCATTTCTGAGGCCATTGCTTCGCGGCTGCCGATGATTATTTATAAACCGCTCGGCGGGCAGGAAGCAGACAATACGAAATTTCTCTTGTCTTTAGGGATTTCCATCGCGTCCTTCAGTTCTACCGAATTGATTACCGACTTGATGAATCTGCTTGAATCTCCTTCGGCACTGGAAATTATGCGGACAAATATGGATGGACTGAGCGACAAGCAGCAAATTTCTGCTCTACACGCGGTTAAAGCTTCTATTCGATTTCTCCCGGCCGGCACACTCAATGCCATGGAGTTTGCGTAAGAATAAGGATAATCCATCATAGAAAAAAATCGGTGAACGGAATCCATAAGATTTCGTTCGCCGATTTTTTTCTGCGCCGAGAAGACTCCCGGACTTCTTCTGTTACCGCCGTTAATCCCCAGAGGTTTGGCGCTTGTCCGGCGGTCCACCAGACTGATGGTAGAATTGATCCGTTATATAGATCAGCCGCCAGAATTCGAGGCATAAGACGATAAAACTGAACCAGATGCCGGCCAAACAATAGTCAATCAGCAAATCACTCGGCAATTGTTTCTGCAAATACATCGAGGCAACCCCGGCAATCAGCAGTACACTGCAGCCAAGAATATTAACAAAAAGTGTCAGCCAATAACGCAGAGTATGGCGCGAAACCAAGTACACCAGATAAGCATAGAGAATAAAAGTCATGATTAATCCGCCATCAGGCGAGAAATTGCCTTGTATCCTGGTAATTGAGCTGATCAAATGGCTCAGCCAGCGCGGAAGATAGGTTGAGAAAAATAAACCTCCGATAATCAGAAAGAGAAACATTTGAAATTCGATCTTTTTTTGCTGGCCGCGCAGCAGAATCCAGAGATAGGTCAGAATACAAATCAAGACAATAGGCCAGGGATGCGTGATCAGCAGCACTTTCTGTAAAATATGGCGAAAAGCCGGCGAGACCAGAGAATGGAGCAGAATCTCACCGTTTCTATTAAAAATAAGTGAACGATTATGAAAAAATTTATCTATCAAGCTGAACATGGATGAGATTAGCAGACCGAAGACCAGCGCCGCACCAAGAATGAGCAGCTTTAACCGGAAGCGCGACTGAATATTGACAAACAAGCTGCGATAGACAATGACCACCCAATGCTTTATCGCATCGAGATGATATTTTACAAAATAATAGAGGATCACCGCAATAATTAAGAGAATGATAATTACAGAAAAATATTCTTTTGCTGCGTCCGTAACCACCTGGTATTTCGGCCCGAGAAAGACGCCAAGCGAAATAAAGGTCAATACCCAGATGATCGATCCAGTATAGGCAAATAAGGCATAGGTACGGAAGGAAACCCGTGACACGCCGGCCGCGTAGCCAATCAGGTGACGAACACCGGGGATAAAATTAGCGATCAGCAGCAAACCCTTGCCAAATGAATTAAACGTTCGCGAAAATTTATCCAACCGCTCCGGATAGAGATGGACATAATGGCCGTATTTATAGAAAAAAGGCGTTCCCAGCCGGCGACCTACCCAATAGGTTACCGTCACGCCAAGCAGACAGCCGCTTATCCCAAAAAGCGAGGCCAGCCAGAGGTTCATCCTCCCCTGATAGACCAGATAGCCGGCATAGCTCATCAGCAATTCGTTAGGCAGCGGAAATGCCAGCATCTCCAGAAAAAGCGATAGAAATAGAAACAAATAACCATAATCATTAATAAAATGAATAAATAGTTGCATGCTAGACCCTCCGGAATTCTTCCCTTGGATAACGTTCTTACTCCTATTATAAATAATTATTCGTGCCATCCCATTAAAAAAGCGACCTTTTAGGGCCGCTTTTAAACATTTCAGGCTTATTTAAATACGGAGGAGAGTGCGTGAGAAATGGATGAAAAGAAATGGCTGATTGCGCTCATTACCTCTGCGAAAAACCCCTTCGTCTGATCGGAATTTGCTAACTGGTTCACTTTATCTTTGAGCTGCTGCATCTGGTTGCCGACCTGATCCCAATTAATATGCATCGTGCGCATTTTATCAAAGAGATCGACCAATTTCTGAATATCGGCGTCGCTCAGTGTGACACCGACCTGCTTCGCCGATTGATTAACAATCTGCTCCACATCTGCCCGCGACTGCGGACGGCTCTTAGCCAAATTATCCTTGATTGCCGTCACTAATTCGGATGCTTTTTCTTTACCGATATCTTTCTGATTGCCTAGTTCGGCGGTGGTCACCACTTCTTCGTTCGCCACCTGCTTTTTGTCTTCCGGAATAACTTTACCCGTCTTGACTTCATAGGCTTTGATTAGTCCCGTTAACGCCGCGGTTCCAGAGACCGGAAACGGCGCGGTCACGTAAACATCCGCATCCTTCACACCTGCCGTGGCTAGGGCATTGAGATACATGTCTTTTGAGACATAGGTAATATTATGCGTGCTGCCAGTCAGACCCGAGCCTTTCTGACCAATCGTTATTTTAGAGGAACTGATCGCCCGTGAACCGATCTGCGCCTGTGACAGATAATCGTCCAAATATTTATGTTCCTCACTGTTGGATACGGTGACAATCTGTGCATTGTTGGCGTCAACATCCATTTCATTCAGCATTGCCTGGCGCTGCGATGGCGTCAAGTCCGCTCCAAGTGTGACAATGACATCGCCAGGCGCAGCGTCGGCCAGCGCCTTCGAAGGAGCCAGGCCTGCAAGTACAAGCAATACGGCTATCACCAGCCATCCGGTTTTTTTCATCATTCTTTTCCCTCCCAATGACTGCCTGTTTCATAGTTAATCCCTTGAAAAGCAAACAGAGCTTCATGCAGACAAAACCACGGATAAGATGATCAGTATTGGAGATGCTGACAGAAAAAGATTTCAGCTATTGATCCTACTCCTCTTGTCCGGGAAAGATTCATGTCCCCGCTTAAATATTCGGAAGCCCCGCTGCCGTTTGGACGGCAGGAGGATTTCTTATCACTTTTTCCGTTGCTTTCGAGATATTTAAAAACGCGCATCCAGCCGCCGCCTGTCTTCGGAGGCTCGCAATGCACGTTTTATACTAGAGTCAGGTTAACAGATTGTCAATCAGACCAAGCGCTTTTCTCTGTTTCAGGAGCGAGTGGTCGTTCAAGAACAGTTTCCCGCGGATGCCGCATCGCAAAGATCGCTTTTGCTTCTTTTTCCTTATTAAAAGCTTTTTCACTCTTTGAAATGACAATTGTAGCGATCCCGTTACCAATAAGGTTCGTAATCGCGCGGGCTTCACTCATAAAGCGATCGACGCCCAGCAGCAGTCCCAATCCGGCAATCGGGATGACATGCATCGCAGTGAGAGTGGAAGCCAAGACAATAAAACCACCACCGGTCACTGCCGCCGCTCCCTTCGAAGTCAGCATCAGAATGAATAGGATCATAACTTCTTGACCAATGCTGAGCGGTACATGGAAGACCTGTGCCAGGAAGACGACCGACATCGTTAAATAGATAGAAGTGCCATCCAGATTAAATGAATAACCGGTCGGGATCACTAGGCCGACCACCGATTTTTCGCAGCCGAGCCGCTCCATTTTATCGATCATTCGCGGCAAAGCGGCTTCAGAGGAACTCGTACCGAACACAATCAGAATCTCGTCCTTAATATAGCGAAGATAAGTGAACAGATTAAATCCGGCGAACCGACAGATTAAATAGAGTACGACGAAGATAAATAGAGCCATCGTACAGTAGACGGACAGCATCAGTTTGACAAGCGGCGCGATCGTCTGCAAACCGAAATTACTGATTGTAAAGGCCATTGCACCGAACGCGCCAATAGGAGCGGCATACATAATATAACCGATGATTTTGAAGAAAACTTGCGAGACCTGATCAAAGAAATTAACCAATGGCTCGCCTTTCTTGCCGAGTGCGGACAGCCCGATCCCGAAAAGGACTGAAAAGAACAATACCTGCAGAATATCTCCGGTCGCAAAGGCATTGGTAATATTACTGGGAATGATGTTCAGAAAAAATTCACCCCAATTCATCTGCTGACTAGCGCCGCTGGTGAACTGAGCGATGTTGCCATGAGGCATTTTTGACGGATCGAGCCCGGATCCTGGTTTCAGGATATGTGAAACCGCAAGACCAATGACGAGAGCAGCCGTCGTCACCACTTCAAAATAGATCAGCGCTTTACCACCGACTTTGCCAACCTTTTTCATGTTTCCCATTCTCGAGATACCGACGACAATCGTCAGAAAGATTATCGGCGCAATGACCATCTTGACTGCATTGATAAATGTCGTACCCAGAACTTCCAATTTTCCGCCAACACCCGGCCAAAAAACACCAACAAAGACTCCAGCGACAATGGCTACGACCACTTGGAAAGTCAGATTTCTCAGAACGCGCACAGAAACATCTCCTTTGAAATGATAACGTTTACATAAAAATGATTTATTGTTACAATTCTGTGAGGATAGTCGGCTCAATAAGTATAACACATTAATTTTTATATGACATGCTTATTTTTGGCCCGTCTGGTGGAAATTCAATTGCTTTTCATTGATCGCCGCATTTGTGCGCACAAAAAAACCATCTCCCGGACTTCAGTCTGGCAAATGGCCTTTTTTAACCTTTATTCATTGATTTCAAAATCAACGTTGATATCATCGACAAGTCCAACTTCTTTAAGATAAGCCACACAAGCCTGATGTTCAGCTGATGGGGTGTAATTTTCCAGATCCGCTTTCGAGCGGAAACGCACCGTCAATGCCATCGAAAATCCTTTATTACGGTCAGAAAAATTTTTCCCGGCTTGAATATCAAGAATGCCCGGCAAAATTTCCTTCAGGTGACAGAGACGGCGAGCTCCTTCTGCTTTTTCTTCTTCAGTAGTCTTTTCACTGAATTTAAAAAGTACGATGTGTTCAATCAATTTGACATCCTCCAATACTGAAATTTCTGCATTTCCATCATAGCACGACTCCTTTAAAAAAGCAGACATGCAATTCTCGCGACCAGAGGGCTGATTCTCCGATTAATGGAAAATTGGCGATCGTTCCAGACATCATCTATTGGAGAAAAGTGATCAATCGGCAAACGATGCCGGATCGGAGGGCTGCTGAGCGATTGTTTTTTCCTTAAGTTTAATATATTTTAACAATTCAACCGAGCTGCTGTAATGGCTCATCGGCGTCATCAGATAAATGCCTCTGAAGCAAGGGATCGCCGTGTCGATTAATTCACGGGCGATCGACAGCCCCTCCGCCCGTTCGTCTCCGCAATCGCGGGCAAATGCCATCCGTTCAAGAACCGTTTTCGGGAGACGAATTCCCGGCACCTCATTATGGAGAAACTCAGCATTACGCGCCGAAGTCAACGGCATAATGCCGAGATAAATCGGCACTGAAATATCCCGAGTCGCTTCCCTTATTTCAAGAATCTTTTCTCTGTCAAAAATCGGCTGTGTGATAAAATAATCGGCACCACAGTCGATTTTGCGTTTCATCCGTAGGATTGATCGATCCAAATTGCGGACATTGGGATTAAAGGCTGCTGCCACACGGAAACGCGTCGGCCGCTTCAGATTTCTCCCCGAATAAGAAAACCCGCGATTAAATCTTTTGATCAACTCGATCAGCTGCAGCGAGGAGAGGTCATAGACAGAGGTGGCACCAGGAAAGTCGCCGATTTTCGTCGGATCGCCCGTGACGACGAGCAGATCGTGCAGCCCCATGACATCAAGGCCCATCAAATGGGATTGCAGACCAATCAGGTTCCGATCCCGGCAAGTCAGATGAATCAGGGGCGATATGGAAAAACGTTCCTGAATTAAACGAGCCATTGCTGTATTGCTGACCCGCGGTGAGGCAAGTGAATTGTCCGCCATTGTAATCGCATCAGCCCCCGCTTCCTGCAGTGCCTGAACCCCTTTGAAAAAATGCTCGGTGTTGAGATGGCGCGGTGTATCGAATTCAACAAAAACAGAGCGCCCTTGCTTAACTTTCTTATAGAGATCGGTCTCGTTCTTCCTTGGTGCCTGTATCCGGATGGCCTCTCTTGGCTCTCGAACCGGTTTATGTTCCAATGGTGAAAGCTCTGAAATACCGGCTTTGAAAGCCTCGATCTGCACCGGTGTTGTGCCGCAGCAGCCTCCCAATAAACGGACACCCTCATTGCGGAACTCTGCCGCATAATTCTTAAAATAATTGGGTTCATTTTCATAATAGAGCTTCCCCTCGCGGTAATCCGGCAGACTGCTGTTCGGGTAGGCGGACAAGAAAGCCTGTTTGGGAAGGGGGATACCCTTTAGCGCTTGTATCATATGGAAAGGACCCAGTCGACAGTTGGTTCCGACAATATTGGCGCCGAGATTCTCCAATGCTGCGAGCGCGCGAGCCAGCGGCAGCCCATTTAACAGAACTCCAGGTTCCTGCATCGAGACGTGAGCAATGATCGGCCGATCGGTGAGTTTTCTCGCTAGGGTCAGTACTTCGCGCAATTCATCGAAATCATAGTAGGTCTCAAGGAGCAGTCCATCGACATCTCCGTCGAGCAATACCTCTGCCTGCTCGCGAAAAGCCCGCGTGATCTCAGCAATTGGTGTGGATTGTTTCTGAAAGCCGCGAATTCCGCCGATCGTTCCGAAAACATAGGTTTCAGAAGTCGCGGCCTGTTTTGCCAAATTTACGGCAGCCTGGTTAAATGCGCTCACCTCATTCTCAATACCGTAACGAGCCAGTTTAATCTGATTGGCACCGTAGGTATTGGTTTGAATGACATCCGCTCCGGCATGGATATAAGCCTCATGGACATGACGAACCTGCTCCGAATGCGAAATATTCAATTCCTCAAAACAGCGGTCAATGCCATACGAATATAATAGGGTTCCCATGGCTCCGTCGCCGATCAAAATCCGCTCCTTCAGCGCTTCAAGGATAGGTTGTCGCATGTCTTTCCCCCTTTTCCACCACGGACCTTTTCTCTCCGGGCTGCCTCAAGTCCTTCAGTAAAGTCCCGAATCAGATCATCTGCATCCTCCAGTCCGACCGATAAACGCAAAAGGCCCGGCGCGATCCCTGCCGCACGTTGTTCTGCGGGTGAAAGTTCTGCATGCGACATTTTGGGCGGATAGGATAATATCGATTCAACCGCTCCGAGACTGACGGCAAAAACGGGAATCTGAACCTGGTTCACAAAGGCTCGTGCGGCAGATTCGCTTTCCAGTTCAAACGAGAGAACGGCTCCGCCGGACTCTGCCTGATTAAAATGGATTTCATTTCCCGGATGTCCTTTTATTCCCGGATAATAAACAGCCTGAACCTGTTCCTGTTCTGTTAAAAATTCGGCGATTTTATGAGCAGATTCAACCGATCGGCGCAGGCGGACATCCAATGTTTTCAATCCGCGCAGGAGCAGCCAAGAATCCTGAACACCCAGAATAGCTCCCAGCGCATTTTGCAAAAAATAGATTTTTTCGGCGAGTTCTTCACTGGCAGCGACGGCCAGTCCCGCGACCACATCACTATGACCGGAGATGAACTTAGTTGCGCTGTGCAGAACCAGATCCGCACCAAGTGCGATCGGCCGTTGAAAAAGCGGGGTCATGAAAGTGTTATCGACAAATGTATAACATCGATGGGCTTTCGCGAGTGCACTGATTGCGCGAATGTCAGAGATTCTGAGAGTCGGGTTAGACGGCGTTTCAATATAGATGGCCTTCGTATTCGGACGGATCGCCCGTTCGACTTCCGTGAGATTCGTGGAGTCGACAAACGTGTGATCGATGCCGAACCGGTTCAAGACCTGAGTCAGAATTCGGAAGGTCCCGCCATAGACATTCTTCGGAACAATCACATGTTCACCCGCCGACAACAACAAGAAGGCTGTGGAGATTGCCGCCATACCGGAAGAAAAAGCAAAACCCCTGACTCCTCCTTCAAGAGCAGCAATTGCCTTTTCCAACGCTTCACGCGTCGGATTTCCTGAACGACTATAATCGTATTTTCCAAAATGATCAAAGTCCTTCTGATGAAAGGTCGAGGAAAAATAGATCGGAACGTTTGCCGCTCCCGTCTCCGTGTCAACGCCGACACTCTCTTGAATTAATTTCGTTGCCTGCCCATAATCTTCAACCATTGAGAACCACCCCTTTTCCTAGCGATTGAAACGCCTGATCTAAATCGGTAATTAAATCAGTCACATTTTCGACACCCGTTGACAGCCTGAGCAGCGCATTGGAAAGGCCATAACGCAATCGCGTTTCTTCCGGAATATCCGCATGCGTCTGAGTCGCCGGATAGGTGATCAGGCTCTCGACGCCGCCAAGGCTCTCTGCAAAAGTAATCAACTTCAATGCCTTCAGAAAAGGTTCCACCGAATCAGCATCCTGCAATTCAAAGCTGATCATTCCTCCGTGCCCTGGGTAGAGCACTTTGGCAACCAGCTCCTGATCTTGGAGGTAACAGACAATTTTTTTAGCATTGGCCTCATGCTGCCTCATGCGTAAGGCCAGTGTTTTCATCCCGCGGATAACCAGCCATGAACTGAACGGATCAAGCACCATCCCGCAAGAATTGTGATAAACTCTTAGTTTTTCAGTGACTTTTAAAAGATTCGAGACGACCAGCCCTGCCAAGACATCGTTATGGCCGGCCAGATATTTTGTTGCACTATGAATCACGAGGTCCGCTCCATCAGCAATCGGTTGTTGTAGAAGCGGCGTATAGAAGGTATTATCCACGATCAGGAGTGCCCGAGCTGCCTTGGCTATTTTGGAAATCTCTCCAATGTCTACCTGATTCATTAATGGATTGGTCGGTGTTTCGATAAATATTGCTTTTGTTTTTGGACGAATAAGCGTCCTCAGATCCTCCAGACGTTCCCCGTCCCAATAGCTGAACTCCACATTGTATTGACGGGCGAGAAGCTCAAAGAAACGATAAGTGCCGCCGTAGATATCGCGCGTCGCGACAATATGATCACCGCTGCTGAATAACGAAAAAACGAGCTGGATGGCGCTCATGCCGGAACTGCAGGCGAATCCCTCCTGACCGCCTTCGAGCCGAGCAATCGCTTTTTCCAGAATGGAGCGTGTCGGATTGCCCGTACGTACATAATCAAAACCCTTGGAAATCCCGATTCCCTCGTGACGATAGGCCGTTGATAGGTAAATCGGCGTATTCACCGCACCTAATTCATCAAAACCATTGCCAATCTGTGCCAGGATCGTTTCGTTCTTGTACTCGGACATCTGCGGTTACCCCTTTCATCTATCCTCAATTTTTTTGATAAAGAAAAAAGCGGGTCTCTCTTCAGAATAAGAAGAAAGACCCACTTAGGTTTTTTCTTATCCCTCAGGCACACTTCTGTGTCTGCTGGAATTAGCACCTTGCCACATGATGTCAGTAGCGGTTGCTGAAGCGTCATCGGGCCAGTCCCTCGACTTCTCTTGATAAGAATGATTCACGATTCATCTGTTCAGTTGATAAATAGTTTAGCGCAGCTGCGCTTTTTTTTCAAGTCAGTTTTTAATAAAAATCAGCTATTGATGATAATTTTAAAGAATCGTAGCAGCACTTTCCGGTTGTATCCGTTCAGCGCTGTTTGAACCCGATCACACCCGTGCCTTTTTTATCAGGCTTTTCTGATACTGCGACCAGGGAATAAGATCTTCTTTTCCTTGGCCGGGTAATTTCTGAGCATAATAAGCCCTTTTGAGTTTCGACAGGGTCAGCGCTTCCCGGTAACCATTGACCGCCGCGGTGTGCCAGTATGCCTCTTCAGAGAGGCCGAGCCAATGAAGTGAGTGATTTAAAAGATTTTTTTCCTGTTTTGAAGCCGAGCGGTCATAGGCTTGATGCATTTTGGCCGTATAATGGACCGCTTCTTTACGGCTAATCTGCAAATGCACTTTTTTTGCCAATAACAAGGGGATTTGATGGGCAACAAACCGTTCGTCCATTTCTTTCTTTGTCAGTTTCGGTAATTTGTTTTCCTTCCGAATAAAATTCTGCATCCGCCGGAAATCCGTATATTCCTTTTGGGTGTAGATTTGATGATTAATCGAAACATACGCATCTTTTCGAAAAGCAGAACGATCGGTTTGAGAAGTTGCCGGAGAAGTGCCAGGTCTATAGAAAAATCCTATCAGACAAGCAACGAGCAGCAGACCAATTGCTAGCAAGCCGGCCACACGCATCTTTTTATTTCCCTTCATCTCCTAGAACCCCCGCTTCTCGTTCCATTATAGCGTATGCAAGCGTGACCATCCAGTAGTACTTGTCAGGCGGGCGCCCGAAGTTAACATTTTAATTCTGATCGAAAAAAATAGATCCGGAACCCGCCCCCTGATCAGCAAAAAAAGGCACTGAACGGCGCCTTTCTCACTCCTATTATGGACGATTTTCCCAAATTTGGTGGATGAAGTCATCACGCCCGGATTCTGTGCGTTCCTCTGCATAACGTTCGGGATGCTTCTGATAAAATTTCTGATGTTCTTCTTCCGCCGGATAAAAAATACCAGCGGGGAGTATCCGTGTAACGATCGGTTTGATAAATCGACCGCTTCTTGCCAATTGATCGCGGGAGTGCTCGGCCTGTCTCTGCTGCACCTGATCATAATAAAATATTGCCGTCCGATAATTGGAACCGCGATCAAAAAATTGCCCACCGTCGTCCGTTGGGTCGATCTGCGTCCAATAAAGCTCCAGCAATTTCTCATAGGGGAACACGTCCGGATTAAAATGAATCTGGATGGCTTCCATATGCCCGGTCTTTCCCGTTTTGACTTGGTCATAGGTTGGATATTCCGTTTTGCCACCCGTATAGCCCGAAGTGACTTCAAGGATGCCCGGAAGCGTATCAAAGGGTTTGACCATACACCAGAAACAGCCTCCAGCAAAGGTTGCAATCTGTTCATGCATAGTTGACTTATTCCTCCTTCAAATCATCGGATGATGCCGCAAGTTTGGAATTTGTTTCACTTTTTTTCAGCGGCAGATGAACAATGAACGTTGTGCCTGCTCCCGGCTTGCTTTGTGCCTCAATTCTACCACGATGCCTGCTGACAATCCATTCGGCAATGGACAGGCCCAGTCCTGTACCCTTTCCGCCGGTTCGAGAATTTTCCGCCTGATAAAAACGTTCAAAAATATGTGACAGATCATTCTCGTTAATCCCAATACCACTGTCTGAAACGCTCAGGCAGGCATATCTTGTCTCACGCTTGCAGCTGACCCCTATCTTCCCAGATTTTGGGGTAAATTTCATTGCATTATCAAGTAAAATCACCAGCAGCTGATGAATGCGTTGTTCGTCGCCATTGATGATCAGCGGCTGATTGTCCAAATCAAGTAAAAATTCTTTTTCTTCAAATTCGGCCATCTCAATAAAAGGCTCCGTCACTTTTCCAATTATTTTCTTCAAATCCAGAGGGGCCAGAATGACCTCCAGTCGGTTGGCATCGGAACGGGCCAGCGTCAGTAAATTACCGACAAGCTTGGAGAGCCGCCGCGTTTCCTCAAGCATGACTGCGATATCCTCACCCGTTTCCTGAATCCGGCGTTTGGGCTGCCGCAGCAGCCCCTCAATCTTTAATTGCAGGATTGACAATGGGGTGCGCAACTCATGCGAAGCATCGGCAACAAAACGATTCTGCTTATCCCAAGCCTTCTCAATCGGCCGCAAAGCACGTTTAGCTAGGAAAAATCCCACAATAGTGGAAAGCAAAGCACCTATAACGATCCCTTTTATGATGATCATTGCCAATTTATGGAGCAGATTTTTTTCCGTGGTAACGTCCATAATCGCACTAACGATATAATATTTCCCGTTGACTTTCACTTTCCGGTTCAAAATATGAAAGGTGCCATTGACAGCTGCCTTCTCAACGATTTGATTGCACTGATTCAATTTCAGCTTTTTTAAGAATTGATTGACCGACTGAGTCGAGTATTGCTGGCCATCTAAACTGGACACTATTTTTTCCCCATTTTGGTTGTAAATAGCCCAGATGAGTAATAACTGCGGCCCATGCTGCGGACCGCCGCCAGCCTGCGGGGTGAATAATCTGACCATTTTCCCGGGATACTCCGGTAAGCTCTGCAGTATCTGTTCCTTTTGGCGGACTTCTTTTTTCAAGATCTGATTGCTTTCCTGGTACGTTTGTCGCTGCTCATAGCTGTAAATCATTAAACCGAAAACGCTGATCAGTAGAACAAGCAGGACGGTGTTGAACAACGTCAATTTAACTAAAGTTTTTCTGAACATGGCAGTCACTCGTTAGCCGAAAGCATATAGCCAATGCCGCGGACCGTTCGAATATCAGTGTCATAACCGTATTTTTTCAGTTTTCGGCGCAATTGATGAATATAGACTTCAACGATACCGGCTGTTGTATCCGAATCAAAGCCCCAAATGCGATCAAAAATTTGTTCACGTGTTAAGATCTGTTCCTCATTCTGGATCAAGAATTCTAATAGTTCATATTGTTTGCTGGTGAGCGCCAGGACTTCGTTATTAATCATCACCTGATGCCGCTTATTCTCGATCACTATCCCCTTATAGCAGAGGGTCTGGTTCAGAGACATGGGCGAACTGCGGCGGAGAATTGCGGCCACACGAGCCTTCAATTCCTGTTCCTGAAACGGTTTGACAATATAGTCATCCCCGCCTATATTGAGACCTTTGACCCGATCGGTGACCGCGTCACGTGCGGTCAGAAAAATGACTGGCGTCGAAATCCCTTTATCCCTCAATTGACGCGTGATTTCAAAACCGTCCATTCCGGGAAGCATCACATCAAGAACCAGCAGATCATAGATATTTTGTTCCGCGAGATATAAGGCATCATTGCCATCCTCTGCGGAGTCCACAGTATAATCCTCCGAAAGAAGCCGAACGATTTCAGTTAAAAGTGAGGCATTATCTTCAACTGCCAGTAAGCGCAAGGCCGGTACACCTTCTTCTTCGTGCAGACTTGTTTTATTGAACTCTCGCCGAGCAAAGTCCGGGTTCTTGCTATCCGTCTTATTTTAACCTTCTTTTCTTAAAAATTGCTTAAGGGAAGCAGTCGATCAATTTCTGTTTTTTATCGATTAATCTTCGGGATCAGCTCGCTTTCGAAGAAGGAGAAGGCCCTCCAGAATGGCGATGAAGATACGCGAAGAAAGGTGGCAATAACAGGACAATTGACAGCATGCGCAAGACCTGAACCGTGACGACAAAAGTGGGATCGGCGTGAAGGACGACTGAAGTCGCTGCCATCTCGGCAATTCCTCCCGGCGCAAAGGCAAGAATCGTCGCAATATTCCCCAAACTTGTCACTCTTGAAACGATTAAGGCAGCCAAAAGCATCACCAGCGTCAGACCGACAGAACTTATGAAACCAATGAGAGTCGTCCGCAAGAGACCGGCAAACATCTTTCGATTCAAGCGCGCGCCAACAGTCGCGCCAATCATAATTTGAGCAGCAATGATCATCTCTCTCGGCCACCAGATCGTCCACTCATCTCCCAGTAATGGGCCTGAAAGCATCCGCGTTAGGCTCAGACCCAGCATACTGCCCAGCAGCCACGGCGCAGGAAAATGCAATTTTTTGGCAACCATCGAGCCTGCCAAAGCAAGGAAGAGTGCCAACAGAAGGCCAGTAAAGGAATGCAGATTAAGCCCTGCAGCCACTGTTTGAACACTGTGATGCTCCGTGTGCGTGCCGCTAATCAGGGAAACACAAAGCGGAATAGTGCCTACAACGAGTATCACGCGCAGCGTCTGAATAATGCTGACTACGGCCATATTGGCCCCGACGTCCGCAGCAATGCCAAGCATCGAGGACAAGCCGCCTGGCGTTGTTCCATAAAGACTTGTGACTAGATCCGCCTGACTATAGCGATAGACTAGCCAGCCGCTGAGTAGTGACAGGGCAATGGAAACAATCAGCATGAAAAGAATAATCGGCCATTCCTTGGCAAAAACATGAACGATGGTCTGATTAATTTGTTCACCAATCTGCACGCCAAGCAGCAATTGACCCATTCTCAGCCAATAGCCTTCAAGTCCCGCTTTCCCGTTAAGCCGTGCGATCCATTTCGGCCGCCATAATGACAGAACCGCTGAGGCGATCAGGGTCCCCACCATCCAGCCAATCGATAACCCGGTGAGCGCGAGCAAAAGTCCACCAATTGCGCTGAGTAGAAGATAAATTAAATTGAATCCGCCTTTTTGCCAATTATTCCGCAGCATGGTCACCCCCCTTCTTTTTCCACGGCTTATCCCGTTTCCGTCAGAAATGTCGCAAAGGCAGAGGCGATGTGACCGCCGCACATCGCCTCAGAAACTGGAAATACTATTTTTTAAAATGATAAGGCACTGTTGCAATGACCACGTCCGAATGGAGAGAGAGACTGGCTTTGATCAGCACGCCTGACTGGTTATGCAACAAGCGCTGCCACCATTTTTTCGTGTAGAATTGCGGAAAAACAACAGTGACTGTGGCCCCTCTTTGATCAGCCTTCCATTTGACCGTGTCAATGAATCTGTCGAGGGGACTGACAATACTGCGATACAGGGAATGCAGAGTCACTAGTCGAATCCCTGGATTCCACTCCGCCCACTCCCTCTCCATTTTCTCGATTCCTTCTGGGCTATCGCCAACATAAACGGCAACCACATTGCCCGATAATGAGCGGGCATAGGTCAGTGACTGTTCGACAACCTTTGTAATTCCGGCGATTGGCACAACGATGATATTGTCCGTCGGGTGAATGGAGCGCGGTGGAACAGACAGATCAATTCTTAATTGTTCAGCAACCAGAACATAGTGCTGATGTATTTTGTGAAAACCCAAAACAACAATCGGTATGAATATAAGAACAGGCCAGATCTGCGGGAATTTTGTCGCAAAGAAAATGATAAGAATCATATAGCAAATCAATGCACCAATCAGATTCGTGATTAATTTGGATACCCAGCCCTTCGGTTTCTGTTTCAGCCAGCGAAAAATCATCCCAGTCTGTGAAAGCGAAAATGGGATGAACACCCCTACAGCATAGAGAGGAATCAGTTGTTCTGTCCGACCATGGAAGATAATGATCAGAACAATGGATAGACTGCCCAGTGTAATAATTCCATTTGAAAATCCAAGACGATCTCCTCTAACCTTGAACGGGCGCGGCATATATTTGTCTCTGGCCAAATTAAACGCCAGCAGCGGAAAAGCTGAATACCCCGTATTGGCAGCCAAGACCAGTATGAGTGCTGTAGAAATCTGAACAAGATAATAGACAGCGGAACGGCCGAATAATGTACTTGCAAGGTGAGAAAGCACTGTCTGATTGGCTCCCGGCCAAAGTCCGTACCAATAGGAAAGATAGACAATTCCAGTGAACAATACGGCAAGAATAGCCCCCATCATCAGCAGTGTCTTCGCTGCGTTTTTCGGAGCCGGGTCCTTAAAGCTCGGAATCGCATTAGATATGGCCTCGACACCTGTCAGAGCCGAACAACCGGATGAAAATGCTCGGAGCAGAAGGAATAAACCCACACCCATTACCGGAGTGCCAAAAGCCGCATGCGGATGGACCGGAGGAATATGGCCAGTCATCGCTTGAAATACACCGGCGCCGATCACAAAGAGCATCATGACTACGAAAAAGTAAACCGGAAAAGCAAGCAACGTCGCCGAATCCGTCAATCCGCGCAGGTTAAGCACAGTAATGAAAACGACAATAATTACAGCGACCAATACATTATGCTGATGCAGAGCCGGGAATGCTGAAGTAATGGCGTCCGTACCCGCGGAGACACTAACGGCAACGGTCAGTATATAGTCGACGAGTAGTGAACCGCCGGCAACCAGGCCAAAATTGACACCCAGGTTTTCCTTGGCCACCATATAGGCACCGCCGCCTTGAGGATAGGCAAAGATAATCTGCCGATATGAAAAAACCAATGCTGCCAGCAGTATCAGAACACCAATCGCGATTGGCAGACTGTACCAAAGAGCCAGGGCTCCTGCAGCCGCTAAAACGATCAGAATCTGTTCCGGTCCATAAGCCACTGAGGAAAGTGCATCCGATGATAAGACCGCCAATGCTTTAAGTTTATTTAATTTTTGACTACGTGCTTCATTCGATTTCAGCGGACGGCCAATCAGCAGCCTTTTTAACGTTCGCCACATGAATAGTTCACCTTTTCTTTTATAGATTGCGGAACTCAC
The DNA here is from genome assembly GCA_047718855.1 of Sporolactobacillus sp. Taxonomy (GTDB): domain Bacteria; phylum Bacillota; class Bacilli; order Bacillales; family Sporolactobacillaceae; genus Sporolactobacillus. Next base: position 35,167 of record JBDNRY010000007.1, read on the forward strand.
CGGTAAGGCTTTTTCAGGAAGCCCGGCAGTTCATCCGGTTTTTCTCCGTTTGGCTTTTTAAGCGTGACTCCTATTTTTAAAAGAAAAAGGCGCAGGAAAACGATTGTCTTCCTTTAGCGTCCTTCACTTCGCCAAAATTTTTGTGCAACCTGATCTTATGCTAAGTTATTTGTTGTTGCAAGAGTGAATTTGACAGAAGTGGGGAAATCGTTCGCAGAATTTCCCGGGAAATTGCCAGTATCCGACAGCATCTTGCTTCTATTATTCCACAAACCTTGCCAGCTCATGTCCTCAGCCGTCACTTCCCCTGAAATTTTTATCATTTTTTGCGGCCGCCTGCCGTCGATAGAATGAACACGGTGACCATGATGCAGCATGCCCCGATCCAGTCAAAAACCGTGAAGGACACGTGAATCCAGATCACGCTGACTATTGCGGCAGACAGCGGTTCCGCACAGCCTAAGAGGCTCGTTTCAATCGGCTGAAGATATTTTAAACTCGCCAAGTATAAATAGAAGGCAACAAGTGTGCCAAATATAATAACAAAAAGAATACCCGCAAATGCAGCGAGAGAAAGATTGCCGCTATAGTGCCAAGGTGGATAAAAAACACCTATCAAGCTCCCACCGAGCAGCATGCCCCAGCCCACAACCGGGCCTGCCCCCCATTTATGTAGAAGATTATCCGGCTGTGTCGAATAAAGGGCTCCCCCCGCCGCAGATAAGAGGCCCCAGAACAAAGCAGCCGGAGCAATCGACAATTCCCCCGGCTGCCCCTTGGTCACGATTAAAAATATTCCGAACAGGGCGAGAAAGATCGCCGCGAACTCTTTCCGGGTCGGCCATTTTCTTAAACGTATCGACAGATAAACCATAATCAGGACCGGACTGAGATACTGCAATAATGTGGCCGTTGCTGCATTGCCAGCGGCCACCGCTTCAAAATAGGTATATTGTGCGCCAATCATACCGGCAAATCCAAAAATGAGAAGGGGGAATCGCGATGAACGATCCTGCCAGATTCGCCAGACTTTCGTGGAGTCCTGACTTGCCGTGAAAAGCAATAGAAGAATTCCAGCGACGATCATCCGGACAGAGGTCATCCAGCCGGGCCGGATATGCTGGACATCAAAAAGATATTGTGCCACATTTCCAGAGACTCCCCAGAGACATGCCCCACTAAGCACAAAAAAGACGCCGAGTGCATGGCGAAAATTTTTTTCTTTTTCTAATTGCTGAAAGGTTGCTGCCAATTTCAATCATCCTTTTTCAATGTAGTTTCATATTATAAGAGACCCTTGTTATCGTCAATAAAATTTTTCATTTTGCTTCCCCTTCCAGTGCTTTTACATATATAAAATAAAGATGTTTCAGTTTGTTGTTGAATAAACCGAAAATTGTTTTGTCTCCATTATCCAAATTGACGCAAATAGGAAATAATTTTTCTTTATTATAATTATGTAGATTCTGACAAAGTGTTTGCAGCCGGCTGATTCCGTGATAAATTAAAAGCAGTGCCGGTATCTACCGGATAATTGAGCCTGCAAACTTATTTTTTAGTAGGTTTCAGTAAAGCAGCAAAAGGATATCCTTTTAGAGTATTTGTTTGAAAAGATGTAAGGAGGCTGCAATTTGAGAACAGAAATTATCGCCCACCGCGGCAGCAAGGCAAACCGTCCTGAAAATACGCTTTCTGCGTTTGAAGAGGCTAAGCGGGTCGGCAGTGATGGGATTGAACTCGATGTCCATCTGACCAAAGATCAGGAAGTTGTCGTCATGCATGATGAAAAGGTCAATCGGACGACGAATGGCAAGGGACAAATTAAAAACTTTACATTAAATGAACTCAAGGCATTCGATGCGGGTTCCTGGTTCTCTCCAAAATATAAGGATGAAAAGGTACCTAAGCTCGTCGAGGTTCTTGACCTGCTTTCTGATTACTCAGGTGTTTTGAATATCGAATTTAAAACAGACAAAAATATCTATCCCGGCATCGAAGCCCGTGTTTTCCGTCTGATTCAGGATTACCGGCATGATTTACCAGTAGTCTATTCCTCTTTTAATCATGAGTCACTGATGCGTTTAAAGAAAATCGACCCGCACGCAGATATCGCTCTGCTGCTTTGGGAACGTCTTGTCGAGCCTTGGCGCTATACTGAGCAAGTCGGTGCCACAGCGCAGCATTTGTGGGAACCGTCCGCTTTCTCGGAAACCACACAACAGCTGCATGAACATCATATAAAAGTGCGTGCATGGACCGTGAATAAGCCGAAAAATATGCATCATGCCTTTGATCTCGGTGTCGATGCGATTATTACCGATTACCCAGAGGTCGCTCTCGATTTGCGTAACAGTTTTGAAAGCAAGAAGTCGGGCAGCTTGACCTGAGCAATTATTTACCGGTAGGCTTGTCTGGAAAAGAGAGGATTGGATAGCTGATCAATCGCATTGAATTTTAATTCCGCCATTATTTTAATAACTCTATTTCATATCAGACCCCTGGGATACCGTTCTCCTGGGGGCCTATTTCTCTCTATTGACGGGACCGTGTACCAAACCCTAAAATAAAAATAGCTTCGATTATTATTCTCCAATATTAGTCGACAATTTTTTACCATTTATTTAGTCTCTACTGCTTATCCGTTAAGAATAATTTTACGATCATCTACTTTATAGACGAAAATGAGGGATACTTATGAATGGAAAACAAGCAGCTGGCCAGCAGGCGGTAACGGCGGTACAGGACGGCATGACGATTGGCCTCGGCACAGGATCGACCGTCTATTATTTTCTTGAAGCTCTAGCAAAGAAAGTTGCAGACGGACTGAGAGTCACGGGGGTCGCCACTTCACAAAAAACGGTCGAACTGGCCCGCGAGTGGCAGATCCCGATGAAACCACTGAACAACGTCAATCACATCGATGTCACAATTGATGGTGTGGATGAGTTCAATCCGGATCTTGACGGGATTAAAGGTGGAGGCGGTGCCTTGCTCTATGAGAAATTGGTTGCCAAAGCTTCTGATCGGCGTGTCTGGATCGCCGACAGTTCCAAAAAAGCAGAGCAACTCGGTGCCTTCCCCCTTCCTGTCGAAGTCATTCCTTTCGGATGGAAACAGGTTTTCCAAATTTTACATGAGGAAGGTTACGATCCGATCCTGCGTTCAGAGGCGGACGGTTCGCCATTTCTAACAGATGCCCATCACTATATTCTTGATCTTCGGCTTCGAGCCATTGATAATCCATCTGCGCTGGCGGATAAACTGGATCATCTGACAGGAGTCGTCGAACATGGGCTTTTTCTTGACATGACGGATCAAATCTTTATTGGCTACCCGGATGGCCGAGTAGAAACAGCGGAGAGGCCATAAACCGTTCTTTGATTTTTGCCCGTTTGGGCGGAACAAACAAATTTTTTAAAAATAAATTTGTCAAAGTGTTGACAAAAAAAGTAGTTGTAATTACAATAGTTACAGGTGGTGAGGATAATGATTAATTCCCGTGTTGCTGTCGCCATTCATATTCTGGCACTCATTGCTTCCAAACCGCATGAGAATCTTGCTTCTGATTACATTGCCAGCAGCGTGAACACCAATCCGGTTGTCATCCGCCGAATTCTGGGGATGCTGAGAAAATCCAGACTGATAAGGACCGTTGCCGGAAAAGCCGGTGCTTCACTCACCAAACCGGCTGCAGAAGTCACACTGCTTGATGTCTATCAGGCTGTTGAACCGAACAGTTCACTTTTCGCAGTTCACGCGAATCCCAACCCCCATTGCCCAGTTGGCAAAGGCATTAATGTTGTGCTGGAAGAAGCTTTCAGTACGGCTCAGGCCGCTTTGGAAGCTAAGCTTTCGATCCAAACGATCCAAACGATTTTGGATAGTCTCTTTCCAGAGGGATAATTGTTAATTGTGTCTTTGTTGTAACAAGACTAGTTACATCAAATTGATTAGGAGGGAATACTTAATGAAAATTGCTATCATTGGCGCAGCCGGAAAAGCCGGTTCGCGAATTACACACGAGGCGCTCCAAAGAGGACATCAAGTGACCGCCATTGTCCGTCATCCTGAGAAGCTTGAGGAGAAGGTGCCTTTCCTGCAAAAAGACATATTTGATTTGACGAAAGAAGATTTAAAGCCTTTTGACGCCGTGATTAACACTTTTGCAGCGCCCATCGGCAAAGAAGAATTGCATGTTACTGCCGGACAGAAGCTTATCGACCTTCTTTCCGGTGAACAAGAGGCCCCTCGGTTGATCGTCGTTGGCGGAGCTGGCAGTCTTTACACCGATGAAACGAAGACCGTTCGCGTCATGGATGCTGATGGATTTCCTGCTGCAGTTTATCCGACTTCTTCTAATCAAGGTAAAAATTTTGAAGAGCTGCAGCAAGCAAAGAATTTGAAATGGACGTTTATCAGTCCTTCAGCAAATTTTGCGCTTGGTAAACGCACTGGGCACTATCAAACAGGCGGTGATGTCCTGCTGACCAACTCTGAAGGCCAGAGTTATGTCAGCTATGAAGACTATGCCGCAGCAGTCATTGATGAATTGGAACATCCGCAGCATTTAAATGAGCGATTTACCGTTGTCTCCGAGCTTCATTAATTTTCTGCTTCCAGAGGCTCAAGAACGACGAAAACTATAAAATCAATTTTAATTAAGGGAGAGATTAATATGACAGAATGGACGATTGATTCGGCACACACAGAAACTTCTTTTTCGGTAAAACACATGGGTTTATCAAATGTCAGAGGTAATTTTGAAACGACCACAGGTACGGCCACAACAGATGATCAAGGAAAACTGACTGCGGTTTCGGCAACGATTGACGTCGCCACCATCGATACCCGCAATGGTGATCGGGACGCCCATCTCAAAAGTGCGGATTTCTTTGACGTCGAGAAATATCCGGCAATTACATTTGCATCAACTTCGATAGAAGCCAAAGATGAAGATGAATACACAATAAAAGGCGATCTGACGATTAAAGACACGACCCGCCCAATAAGCTTTGACGCCGAGGTAGGCTCAGCGGTTGACGATCCGTACGGTTTGAAACGGAGCGGTGCCAGCCTTGCCTTTTCATTTGACCGCCGTGATTTCGGTTTAACCTGGAGTCAGGCATTGGCTAACGGAAGTCTCGTTGTCGGTAATAAAATCAAAGTGACTGTCGACGTGGAAATTACAACGAAGTGAATTTTGCTGAATAAATGATGAGATACAATGAAGAAAAACCGGTTATGTCCAGATAGACATAGCCGGCTTTTTTCTGTTTTCTATTGCTCCAGCCGCCTCTCTTCTTCTTCGCAGCGGTTTACCCAAAGCTTCTGATACTCGGCAGGTGACAGAATCCGCTCCCTGAGATCACTGATAAAGATGATTTGTTCTTTCCTGCACCAGTCCAAACAGCGAGTATAGAGCGCATCGTTCAGATCATTTTCATCCCAATACACAGGGATGAGGGAAATGCGCGCTTGATCATATAAATAAGCCCGCGTGTGACCATCGGTAAGAAAGACTTCTCCACCGATTTTTCGGACGGGAAGCGGTGCGTTATTTCGTATATTCAGCGGATCAAACGATTGTTTCAAGCGTTCAATTTTTGCGGCATCAAGATATAATTGACTCGGCCTGATCTGAAGCAGATCCAGAAAAAACTTAGCCACGTAAGGGTCCCTCTTTCACTCCTGATTTAATAGCAAATATGAAAATGAGAAATGCACCAGCATCGCAGATCAGAATGAGTAATGCCATCGGCAGATAAGTACCACTACCGAGTATACCAACGAATGGTGACAGGATCGCACCGAATAAATTCATGCCCATACCCAGTATTGCCGAAGCGCTTCCTGCCGCCCGTCCCTGACTCTGCATGGCCAGCGAAAAGGAAGTTGTATTCACTAGACCAACCATTGAAACAATCAGAAAAAGTGGAAGAATCACGGCTAATAACCGTGCGGGATGCAACAAGAGACCGGCAAATAATGCCAGGCTGCCTATAAAGGCAATCGAAACACCGATTTGCAGGATCTTCCTTTCACTGATTTTTGCGGTCAGAATACCCGCAAGCTGAGACATCAGGACAATACCCGCTCCATTGATCGCAAAGATAATACTGAACATAAATGGCGAGACGTGAAACATGTCCTGAAGAACAAATGAAGAACCTGAAATATAACAGAACATTGCCCCCATCACCAAACCGAGAACACCGGCATAACTGATAAATTGCCGATCCTTGCAAATGGTCTGAAGCGCCGAAACAGAAGCGCTGAGCCCGCCAGTAATTCTGCGGGATGAAGGCAACGTCTCCGAAATGCCGGTGAGAGCACCTAGAAAGAGCAGAAGGCCAATGATGGTTAAGACAATAAAAACACCGCGCCAGTTTGTAAAGCGCAGGATAAAGCCACCGAAAATCGGTGCAAAAATAGGAAAGAAGCCATTAATCGCCATCAGCATGGCAAAGAATTTGGTCAATTTGCGTCCCGAGTAGAGATCGCGGGCGATTGCTCGGGAGATAACCATTCCCGCAGCACCAGCCATTCCCTGAATGAAGCGGAACAGGATCAGCCAGAAGATCGAGGTCGTAATTGAACAAAGAAAAGAAGTGAGGGTAAAGAGAATGAGTCCAGTTAAAAGCGGGCCTCGCCGTCCATGCGCATCACTATAGGAACCGATAATAATTTGACCCAGCGCAAGACCAATCAGACACGCCGTGATGCTGAGCTGTGCAAGCGAGGTCCCTGTGTGTAGATCGCGGGTCAGGACAGGTAGAGATGGGAGATACATATCCATCGACAAAGGACCAAACCCGCCGAGTGCACCTAGAATCACAATAAAACCGATTCGTTTCATTTTAGTCGTATTCGAAAAAACTGATTTTTCATGATCCGAATCAGTTACTAATCCTTTCACTTTCACAATCATCAAACCTTTCATTTAAAGACAAAACTTGCTCTCCGTATCTTGCTCTGTTCATCTGCGGGTAATATCGGATTCTTAACGAACATCTTCTATGATAACAGAAAAAACCGGACACATAAATTTTTCGTGTCCGGATCCTCAGAGAGGATATCTATATAAAATAGGGGGTCAACTGAATTCATAAAACCGCATACGTATCAAAGATCTAGAGAGGGCTTTTCTTCAGATAGCCGAATGTATCTTGCTTTCTGCAAGTGTCAGCTGCTTCTCGATCTGCAGTGGTGATGTCCCGCCCTCACTCATTCGGGCGCGCATCACTTGTTCAGGTTTCAAAACCTCGAAAATATCTTCTTCAAAAAGCGGATTAAATTTCTTGAACTCTTCCAGACTTAACTCCAGCAGGTACTTATGCTGTTCAATGGCGTAGAGAACCATCTGACCTGTCACCGCATGTGCTTCCCGGAACGGCAGTCCTTTTTTTGCCAGATAATCAGCGATGTCTGTCGCATTGGAGTAATCCTTTTCCACTGCTTGGCGCATCCGATCTTTTTTTACTGTCATCGTCTCAAGAATCGGCGCGAGTAGCTGCAAGGCGCCTTCAATCGTCTTCACCGTATCAAAGATGCCTTCCTTGTCTTCCTGCAAATCCTTGTTATAGGCGAGTGGCAACCCTTTGAGTACGGTTAAAAGACCGATCAGATGACCGAAGACGCGGCCGGTCTTGCCGCGCAGCAGTTCGGAAACATCCGGATTCTTCTTCTGCGGCATGATGCTTGAACCCGTGCAGAAAGCATCGTCGAGTTCGATGAACTGGAATTCCTGGCTGCTCCACAGCACCATTTCCTCTGACAGACGCGATAAGTGAACCATAATCAGTGAACAGGAAGAGAGTGCTTCGACGACAAAATCACGATCGCTGACCGCATCCATGCTGTTCGGGTAGACTTCGTCAAAGCCGAGCAGTTCGGCAACGCGGCGGCGATTGATTGGGAAAGTCGTTCCAGCCAGAGCACCGGCGCCGAGCGGCAGCACATTAATGCGTTTCATGCTGTCCTGCAGCCGCCCTTTATCCCGCTCAAACATCCAGAAATAAGCGAGCAGATGATGAGCGAACGAAATCGGCTGTGCCCGCTGCAGATGCGTATATCCGGGCAGAATCGTATCGATATTGACCTTTGCTTGTTCAAGAAGCGCGTCCTGCACATCCACAAGCCGATCAATCAGAACGCGTGTTTTGTTGCGCAGATAGAGATGCATATCCGTCGCAACCTGGTCATTTCTGCTGCGTCCAGTGTGCAGTTTCCCGGCAACCGGGCCGATTTCTTTAAGTAGAAGGCTTTCAATATTCATATGAATATCTTCCTGCTCGACTGAGAACGTCACCAGACCTTTTCGCACCCGTCCGAGAATCGTGCGTAAGCCCTGCTCGATCTGTTTCGCTTCTTCAGGTGCAACGATGCCGCATTCGCCAAGCATTTGTACATGGGCGATGCTTCCCTCGATATCCTCCTCAGCTAATTCCTTGTCAAAAGTTATCGAGGCCGTATAGGCATCAACCTGTTTATTCGTTGACTTCGTAAAACGGCCGCCCCACAGTTTCGCCATGATTGTCCCCCGTTTCACTTCCTGCTTTGTGCACTTCGGCATTGACTTTGGTCGGTAGTCCCCACAACTTGATAAACCCAACCGCTGCGTTGTGATCAAACGCGTCACCTTTTGTGTAAGTGGCCAATTTTTCATTATACAGACTCGTATCCGAAGCACGGCCGACCACGATATGATTGCCCTTGAACAGCTTCACACGGACCTTGCCTGTAACAACCTGCTGCGACTGTTCAACAAAAGCAGCTAGTGCCGTTCTCAGCGGCGAATACCAAAGTCCATCATAGATGACCTGAGAAATTTCTTTATCAATCAATGGCTTGAATTTCGATACTTCTTTCGTCAGCGTGATCGTCTCAAGTGCCTGATGAGCATTTATCAGAATCAATGCTGCCGGATTTTCATAAACTTCGCGTGATTTGATACCGACAAGCCGATTTTCCACGTGATCGATTCGGCCGACACCATGCAAGCCGCCCTGCTTATTCAGAGTTTTGATAATTTCAACAAATGGCATTTTCTGATCGTTCAGTGCGACTGGAAGCCCTTTTTCAAAGGCAATTTCGATATAGTCAGGTGTATCTGGTGTCTTCTCAATCGGATTGGTCCATTCATAAGCCGCTTCTGGTGCTTCATTCCACGGGTTTTCAAGCACACCGGCCTCGCAGGCACGTCCCCAGATGTTGGCATCGATCGAGAAAGGATTGTCCAGATCAACAGGAATCGGTATGCCGTTTTCCGCCGCATATTTGATTTCTTCATCGCGAGTCATGCCCCATTCACGAACGGGTGCAACAACCTTTAACGCGGGATCGAGTGCCTGAATGGAAACTTCAAAACGAACTTGATCATTTCCTTTGCCCGTGCAGCCGTGTGCAACAGCAACAGCGCCTTCTTTGTGGGCCACATCAACAAGCAGTTTGGCAATAAGCGGGCGTGACAAACCAGAAGAAATCGGATAAACCCCTTCGTAGAGTGCATTAGCTTTAAGAGCCGGTGCGAGGTAGCCCTCGGCAAGCAGATCTTCAGCATCGACGACGTAGGACTTAATGGCACCGACATCGATTGCTTTCTGTTTAACCATCGCGAGATCCTTGCCCTCGCCGACATTGATGCTGAGCGCAATGACATCATAATTGTATTTATCCTGCAGCCATTTGATACAAACCGACGTGTCCAGTCCGCCTGAATAAGCAAGCACGATTTTTTCTTTTGCCATGAGTGAAATCCTCCTCTGTGTTCTCGTTTAATTTTTATCTAAGAGACATTTTAAAATTGCTTTATGGGCATGCAACCGGTTCTCCGCTTCATCAAAAACGATGGAATGCGCCCCATCAATAATTTCAGGGGCGACCTCTTCACCGCGGTGGGCCGGAAGACAATGCATGAACAAATAATCTGGTTTAGCCAGTTTTACTAGTTTCGCATCGATCTGATAACCCTGAAAGGCAGCCAATCGTTTTTCTGCCTCTGCTTCTTCGCCCATGCTTGTCCAAGTGTCGGTGATCACAAGGTCACAGCCTTGTACGGCTTCTTCAGGAGATGTCGTAAAACCGACCTTGCAGCCATTCTTTGTCGCTCGCGCTTCAGCCGCCGCGAGGATCCCTCCATCCGGCTCATAGCCGTTCGGGCTGGAGACCGTCAGATCCATGCCGACTGCCGCCGCGCCTTCAAGCAACGAATGGGCCATATTATTATACCCGTCACCGATAAAGCAGGCTTTCAATCCGCGCAGATGCCCCTTATGTTCCAAAATCGTCAGCAAATCAGCCATTACCTGTGTCGGATGATGCATGTCCGTCAGGCCATTGATGACCGGCACATCAGCATTTGCGGCCAATTCCTCCACTCCTGCGTGTGCAAATGTCCGAATCATGATCGCGTCGACAAAGCGTGAAAGCACTTTGGCTGTATCGGCAATCGTCTCACCGCGGCCAAGCTGAATATCACGGCTGCTCAGATAGAGTGCCGAACCGCCCAATTGATACATGCCGACTTCAAAAGCGACACGTGTCCGAGTCGATGATTTTTCAAAGATCATGGCAAGCGTCTGTCCCTCGAGATCATGATGCGGAATGCCTTGTTTTTGCTTTTTTTTCAGATCAACCGCGGTATCCAGAATGGTCTGAATCTCTTCCTCAGAGCATTCGGCAATGGTAAGAAAGTCGCGTCCTTTCAAATTAACTGCTGCTTGGGTGTCACTTGTCATCTTTATCCCTTCCCTTTGCTGAGCATAGTCTTTGTTCCCCGATACTCTTCAAGTGTCTGAACAGAAAAATCACGTGAAGGAAGCACCTTGTTAAGCACGGCCTGAAGCGTATCCAGACAAGTATAGATCGGGATCTGATAGCGCAAGGCCAGCATTCTCAGATTAAAACCGAACGACTGTCTGTTCCTTCCCGCTGTCGGAATATTAAGCACCGCTAGCGTCCGGTCATCGGCAAACAGAGGCTGCAAATCATCCGCTGAAATCACCGAAACCTTAAGACCAGACATTTGCAGAAACGCGGCAGTTCCAGTTGTTGCAGCAATTTCAAATCCACGCGCAGCCATTTGCCGCACGAGCGGCAAGCTTTCTTCCCGCTGACGTTCGGCAATGGAGCAAACGATCCTTTTGCCTTCATCTGCGGCGTCGCTGCGGAAGGGATAGTCTTTCTTGAAAAAGCAGGCTTTTGTGAAGGCCTCCTCTACAGAGTCTCCCATCCCGAGGACTTCTCCCGTTGATTTCATTTCCGGGCCGAGAACAGGATCCACGTCCTTCAGCTTCGTAAAAGAAAAAATGGGTGCCTTGACTGAATAAAAACAAGGCGGCTGCGCATAACCGTGAGGCAATTCGCAAGTCTTGCCGAGCTGCACAGTGACCGCCTGTTCAACCATCGGAATGCCGGTGATTTTGCTGATAATCGGCACAGTCCGCGATGCCCGCGGATTCACCTCAAGCACATAAACAGTCTCACCGCTGACCACAAATTGAATATTAATCAGCCCCTGTACATTCAGGCGGCGGCAGATTTTAACCGTATCCTCAGCAATTTCCTTTTTCACGGCGCCAGATAATGAATAAGACGGAAATACTGCTATGCTGTCCCCGGAGTGAACACCTGCGCGCTCAATATGTTCAAATATCCCAGGAATACTGACGGATTCCCCGTCACTGATTGCATCAACCTCGCATTCGGTTCCTGGCATATAGCGATCGACAAGCAGTGGAAAAGAGTGCGGCGTGAGATTGTGCTCACCAGCAATATAGGTTTCAAGCTGCTCCCGATGGTAGAACAGGAACATCGACTGACCACCGATGACAAAGGAGGGCCGGACCAAAATCGGGTAGCCCAGTTTTTCGCCTGCCTCAGCCAAGTCCTCGAGTCGATCAGCACTCAATCCTTCAATATGCGGAATTGAAAGATCGCCGAGCAGATGATAAAAGGCTTCGCGATCCTCCAGCGCTTGAATCGCAGCGGTTGAAGTGCCAAGAATTGGCACGCCGGCCGCTTCCAGTGCTTCCGCTACATTGACTGCTGTCTGGCCGCCAAATTGGACAAGTGCACCTTGCACCTTTTCTTTTTCCGCCACATTCAAGATATCTTCCACCGTCAGCGGTTCGAAATAAAGCCGATCAGCAATGGAATAATCCGTGCTGACTGTTTCCGGATTATTATTGATTACAATGGCTTCAAAGCCGTTCTTTTTGACTGCGTAAGTCGCTTGAACCGAGCAATAATCAAACTCAATTCCCTGACCAATTCGAATCGGACCGGAACCGACAATCAGAATTTTCGGTCTGCTGCTGACTTCAGCTTCATCACGGCCGTCCCATGTTGAATAATAATACGGCGTCTGTGCTTCAAATTCTCCAGCGCAGGTATCCACCAGATGGTAGGCCGGTTGAAGGCCGATAGAACTGCGGCGCGCACGAATTTGTGATTCCTCCGCACCCGTAAGTTCCGCGAGACGATGATCGCTAACAGCCATCCGTTTAGCCTGGATGAGCTGTTCATCGCTCAGATGGCTGAAGCCGGTACGCCGAATTTCTTTTTCTAAATCGAGCAAGCTCTTAAGGCCATCCAAAAACCAAAAATCAATTTGCGTCAGGCTATGAATCTGATCAATCGAATAACCTCTCCCGATCAGTTCGGCTATCGCAAAGATTCTCAGGTCGGTTGCGCCTGTCAGCTGACTCTCAAGTGCCCGATTGGTCAGTTTGTGAAAAGCCGGATTTTCCAGTCCGCTGAATCCCATTTCCATCGATCGAATACCCTTATTTAAAGCACCCTCAAAGCTGCGGTCGATCGCCATGACTTCACCGGTCGCTTTCATCTGCGTCCCGAGCCTGTGATCGGCTTCGGTGAACTTATCAAAAGGAAAGCGCGGAATCTTAACCACAATATAATCAATGGCCGGTTCGAATGAGGCATAGGTCGTGCCGGTGATCGGATTAAGGATTTCATCCAGGTAAAACCCGACAGAACATTTGGCGGCGACACGCGCAATCGGATAACCGGTTGCTTTGGAAGCAAGCGCCGAGGAGCGGCTGACACGCGGATTGACCTCGATGATCGCATACTCATTCGATTGCGGATTGAGGGCAAACTGGATATTGCAGCCGCCGACAATTTTCAGAGCACGAATAATTTTTAACGAGGCATTGCGCAGCATCTGATACTGGACATCTGACAAGGTCTGCGACGGCGCAACGACAATGCTGTCGCCAGTATGGACGCCGACAGGATCCAGATTCTCCATATTGCAGACGATAATGCAGGTGTCATTCGCATCGCGCATGACTTCATATTCAATTTCTTTCCATCCTTTAATGCTCCGCTCGATCAGAACTTCATGAATTGGACTGAGTTTGAGCCCGCGATTCAGCACAATGTCTAGATCGGCCTCATTATAGGCAAAACCACCGCCGGAACCGCCTAATGTGTAAGCCGGACGAATAATGACTGGAAACCCGATTTCATGAACGAAAGCGAGCCCATCGTTATAGGAACGGATGATTCTGGATTCAGGCACCGGTTCGCCGATTTCCAGCATCAGATTCTTAAACAATTCCCGATCCTCGCCATGCTGAATCGAATCGACAGAGGTGCCAAGCAACTCGACATGATATTTCGCCAGAATTCCTTTTTCAAAAAGTTCAATGGCAAGATTCAGGCCGGTTTGTCCGCCTAATGTTCCAATCAAGCCATCCGGCCGCTCTTTGCGAATAATTTTTTCAATGGTCGCTGCATTCAGCGGTTCAATATAAGTGCGATCGGCCAATTTTTCGTCTGTCATGATCGTTGCCGGATTATTATTGATCAGGACCACCTCGATGCCTTCTTCTTTCAGCGCGAGACAGGCCTGTGTTCCGGCATAATCAAATTCTGCCGCCTGGCCAATCACAATTGGTCCCGAACCAATAACGAGAACCTTCTTAATTTCAGTACGTAATGGCATGAGTTTCTTCACCCTTGCTCTGTTGAATTGAACGGATAAATCGCTCGAAGACCGGATGCGTATCGCTCGGTCCGGGATGCGCTTCCGGATGGAACTGGACGGTCTCAATCGGCAGCCGGCAATGTTTCAGTCCTTCAATCGAACCGTCATTGACATTGCGATAAGTCACCTGAAAGGCCTGCGAATCGATGCTCTCTTTTAAAACGACATAGCTGTGATTCTGCGAGGTCATCCAAACTTTTCCAGTCCCTGTTTCCTTAACGGGATGGTTGGCGCCACGATGGCCAAATAGCAATTTGCCGGTTTTAGCGCCATAGCTCAGCGCAATCAGCTGATGGCCGAGACAGATGCCCAATGTCGGATAGGCAGTTGAAATTTTTTTCAGTTCGTCGAATTGACTATTTAATTCCATCGGATCGCCCGGTCCGTTACTCAGCATCACGCCATCCGGCTTCAGAGCCGTAAGTGTTTCAAAGGAGGTATCAAACGGCACAACGGTTACCTTGCAGTTCAAAGCAAGCAAGGCAAGCAGCATGGATTTCTTATAGCCAAAGTCGATCAACACGATGTGGTTTCCTGAACCTTCATAGGTCTTCATTTTTTTAACGGAAACTTGCTTCACCAAACCGACTGCGGGTGAAAAGCTCCAATCAATCGCCGATGCATCCGGTGATTCACTGATGACTGCTTTCATCGTTCCGCTTCTGCGAATCAGGCGGACAACCGTCCGAGTATCCACCCCGGCCAGGCCCGTGATTCCGCGCTCAGCTAGCCAGCCATTCACATTGGCCATTGACTGGAAATGGCTGGGTCGATCGCAGAGATTACCGAACACAGCAGCACGCAAAGCCACCGTTTCATGCTCATTGTCGAGATCATTTGTCCCGTAATTGCCAATCAGTGGATAACAGAAGACCATGATTTGTCCGGCATAGGAAGGATCGGTCATGATTTCCTGGTAACCGGTCATGCTTGTGTTAAAAACGACCTCACCGGTCACCGCAGCCTCCCTGCCGACAAAGCAGCCGGCAAAGACATCGCCTGTCTCTAGAATCAGATAACCCTTTTTCACAGAAGCCCCTCCTTTTTCTTATAAACTCTGCAGAACCCGATCCAGAGCCGTGATAAATTGATTGATTTCTTCCTGATTCGTAACGAGCGGCGGCAAAATGCGCAAGACATTTTTCCCAGCGGTTAAAAGAAGAACCTGCTCGGTTTCGCGCATCTGATTGACAATATCAATCGCCGGAGCCAACGTCTCCACCCCGATCAAAAGTCCCTTGCCGCGCACTTCTTTAATATTTTTCGGATACTTGTTTTTCAATTGATCCAGTTTGTCTGTTAAATAAGCGGCGTTCGCCTGACATTGACTCAGAACATTCAGTTTCTTAAACGTTTCAAGAGTCGCGATTCCCGCAGTTGTTGCGATCGGATTTCCGCCGAATGTCGATCCGTGCGTTCCCGGCGTCAAAACACGGGAGACTTCTTTTTTAGCCATGAACACGCCGATCGGAATTCCAGAGCCCAGTGCTTTGGCGGCAGTCACGATATCCGGATCGATGTCGTATTGTTCATAGGAAAAAAGTGTCCCGGTACGACCGATTCCCGTCTGCACCTCATCGATAATAATGAGTAAGTCCTTCTCTTTGCATACCGCATTAAGCTTTGCGATCCACTCGGGATCGGCCGGCAGCACACCGCCCTCTCCCTGAACCATCTCCAGCATCACGGCGATACAGTTTTCATCCGCTGCGAGGGCAGCGAGGGAGGCAGGATCATTATAAGGAAGATACTCGAAACCGGGAACGAGCGGACCGAAACCGTGTTGAATTTTTTCCTGAGCCGTCGCTGTTAAGGTAGCAAGGGTCCGTCCGTGAAACGAATGATTGAAGGTAATGATGTGACCATTCTCCTTCTTTTTCACCAGATTGTTGTATAGCCGGGCTAGCTTAATCGCTCCTTCATTGGCTTCTGCCCCACTATTGCCGAAGAAAGCCTGATCCATCCCGGCCGCCTCGGTGAGCATCGACGCCAGTTTTTCCTGCGGCGCGATATGAAAGAGGTTTGAGCAATGCCAGAGTGTATCCAATTGCGCTTTTACTGCTTCTTTAACCGTGTCCGGCGCATGACCAAGCGCACAGACCGCAATTCCGGCTGTAAAATCCAGATATTTTGTCCCCGCGTCGTCCCAGACGTAGGATCCTTTTCCCTTAACGACAGTAATTGGAAACCGTCCATAAGCGGACATAATGGGTGATAGAGCTGCTGCTGATTCAGGCATGAAGTGCCTCCTCTTCAAGAAATATTTTGGTACCGACTTGCCGGCCTTTTGTATAATCAATCAGACATTCAGGGGCCATCCCGCTGACAATGACGACTTCGGACACCTGCTGCCTCAGACTGTCGACCGCTGCCATCACTTTGGGAATCATCCCGCCGCTGATTTTCTTCGATTCTATTAACCGTTCAATTTCCAGATCCGAAACTTGTTCGAGCCGGATAAGCTCGCCGTTCTGTTCAATGAGAATACCCGGGACATCGCTGATGAAACAGAGTCTCGCTTTCAGCGCCCCGGCAATCGCGCTTGCCGCCTGATCGGCGTTGATATTGTAATGCTGCCCAGCCTGATCCGCTGAAATGGGCGAGAGGACCGGAATAAATCCCTGGGTACAGAGCGTTTCGACCAACGAGGGATCGACGGAGACGATTTCCCCGACAAATCCCAATTTTTCCAGATTAATCGGTTTGGCCTTAAAAAGCTGTCCATCTATCCCGCTGAGGCCGACCGCTTTACTGCCGCTATTCTGCAAATTGGCCACCAGTTTTTTATTCACTGAACCGCTCAGAACCATTTCGGCGACATCCAGGACCTCCTGAGTCGTCATGCGCAGGCCATCATGAAAAACTGTCGGAATATCCAGTTTGGTCAGCAGCTTTGAAATCGCCGGGCCGCCGCCGTGCACGATAATCGGAGAATAAATCCCTTCCTCCTGTATCTTCTGAATACTTTTGAAAAAGGCCGGCTTGAGTTTGTTAAAAACACTGCCGCCACACTTAATCACCAGATAACGATTCATGATGGACCTCCTGCCCGTTTCCGAATTTTCCGCCGAACCTGCCTTTTGCTTTAAGAACGATAAGACGCATTGATTTTCACGTAATTATAAGTCAGGTCGCATCCCCAGGCGACTGCCTGACCGCTGCCCTCTCCGAACAGGGCATGAATGATAATCGTATCTTTCTCCAGATAGTGTTTGGCACGATCCTCATCGAAGGGAATCGGCATGCCATCTTGAAAAAGCATCTGTTCCCCGAGTTTCAGTGACACTTTATCCGGGTTAAACGCTGCTCCGCTATAGCCGATCGCGCAAATGATCCGGCCCCAATTGGCATCTGTTCCAAAGATCGCTGTTTTCACAAGGCTGGAACCGACAATCGATTTACTGATGATTTGAGCTGTCTGATCGTCTTCTGCTCCGCTGACCCGAACTTCAATGAGCTTCGTTGCGCCTTCTCCGTCTGCGGCGATTTTTTTCGCCAGTCCCTGACAGACGCGTTCAAGGGCCGCCAAGAAATCCGGCCAGCCAGGGTGTGCGGCGGTTAATGCCCGATTGCCGGCCATTCCATTGGCCAGAGCCAGAACCATATCATTTGTACTCGTATCGCCGTCCACTGTTATCCGGTTAAATGTTTTATCGGTCACTTCTTTAAGAGCTTCCTGCAGAGAAGCGGCTTCAATTGCTGCATCCGTTGTGACAAAGCCAAGCATCGTTGCCATATTGGGGTGAATCATGCCGGAACCCTTGCAGGCACCGCCTATCGTCACCGTTTTCCCATCGATCATGACCTGAACGGCCAGATGCTTTTCTCTCGTGTCGGTGGTCATGATCGCCTGTTCAAAGGAAGACTCTGGTGCGCTGGGGTTAAAACTTTTAATGCCCGCTTTGAAGAGCGGCATGGGCAGTTGGGCACCAATCACTCCGGTAGAAGCGATGCCAACCAAAGCCTGCGGAATATCCAGCTTCTCCGCCATCCAGGCTTGATTCTGAAGGGCATTCTCGATTCCTTGCTTACCTGTGCAGGAATTCGCATTGACTGAATTGACAAGAAGCGCCTGAAGACTGTGATTCTTCTTAATCGTCGATTGAGTAACGTTTAGCGGCGCTGCCTGAAAAGCATTGGTCGTATAGACTCCCGCTGCCGCTGCTGGTACTTTGGAAATAATCCAACCGAGATCCGGACGTCCTTCGCGGAGACCAATATTGCATCCGCCACTGATAAATCCTTGCGGGGAGGCAATACTTCCGTCACTTATCTCAATCTTACAAGATGCTGTTGTCACACTTTCCATTGAACTTCTTCCTCTCATGGATAGACAGGAGTAAAGGCAAGACCCGCCTTTTCATCCCAGCCCTTAATAATATTCAGATTCTGGATAGCCTGGCCGGCTGCTCCTTTAACGACATTGTCAATCACTGAAACAATCGTCAACCGCCTCGTCCGTCCATCCATATGCAGGCCGATATCACAAAAATTCGATCCGATGACTTCCTTCGTTGCCGGCCATGAACCGAGCGGCCGAATTCGGACGAACGGTGATTTTTCATAATAAGACTGATAGCGTTCAATCCATTCTTTCGTCGAATAGCCCTTGGTCACCGAAGCATAGGTCGTACACATTAAACCACGGGTCATCGGGATGAGATGCGTTGTAAAAGTTATAGCTTGCTTCTGGCCGCTGAGTGCTTCGAGCCCCTGTTCGATTTCCGGGGTATGCTGGTGAGCGCCAAGCTTATAGGCACGGACGCTCTCATTCACCTCGGCGAACAGATTTCCGGTAATTGCTTTTTTTCCGGATCCTGACGTGCCCGATTTGCCGTCAATCACAATCGACGAGAGATCGATGCCGCCTTCTTTTACAGCAGGCGCGAGTCCCAGAAGCGCGGCTGTCGGATAACAGCCCGGATTAGCAATGAACTGGGCGCCTTCAATCTGGTTCCGGTTAATCTCAGGTAACCCATAAATCGAATCGGCAAGCAGCGAAGCCTCTGCCGGTGCCCGATGGTACCATCGCTCATAGTCCTGAGGATCTTTCAGCCTGAAATCGCCGGACAAATCGATGCAAATCAAACCTTTTTCCAGACATTCCGGGAGAAGCGTTTGGCTAACGCCAGCCGGAGTCGCGAAAAACACAACCTCGACACGCCTAGCCAATTCCTCTGCATCGAACGGTTCAAGCTGCCTATCCAGAAGCCCGCTGAGATGCGGATAGAGTTCCTGAATCTTTTGATCCTGAGTGGTATGAGAAACGAGCATTTCCAGTTCGAGCAGCGGATGGCTCAGCAAGAGCCGAATCAATTCAACTCCGCTATAGCCATTGGCGCCAACAATACCTGCTTTCACGAATAAAGCCTCCTGAGCGAACATTTTCTTTTTCTAATTTGGTTTCGTGTGCTAATACTTCAGAGAATTAAATTATCAGATTAAGAGAGTTCCCCTTATGTGAAGAGCGTTTCGCTTAAAAAACGAGAAAATAGAAAACGCCCGCCTCTTTTACTGTATAAAAGAGACGAGCGTTGAACACTTTGCCCGCGGTACCACTCTGGTTATTCTCTAAAAAAATGAGAATCTGCTTGAGACTCTGTAACGGGAGTTCCCGGGACGTCCTAATCACTGGTTCAGACATCCGCCTCAGAAGTGCGGTTCACAAAAAATGTCATGCCGGTTCCCACTCTCCCGGTTCACTTCAATGACTCTTTCTTTGCTACTCTCTTCCTCATTGGCTTTCTCTAATAAATCAATCATTTCTGACTTGGTGATATCTATTATACAATCCTGTCTCCATATGTCAATGCCTTTTTCAATTCTTTTAAACTTTTTAGAAAATAACAGGGAAAAGCCGATCCTTTCAGACTTTTTGAGACCCATTTCTTTCGCAAATGAAGATAAAGGTTAATCTTTTTTGAAAATAACAAGTTGACGGATTGAATATGCTATAATGGATGAGCTTGTTTTTACAATACGATCTTGTTAAAAAACATTTGTAAGGTTGGTGGAATTTTTGATTCACATAATTATAGCGATCATAATGGGAGCAGTCGAAGGTTTAACGGAATTTGCCCCTGTCTCTTCAACCGGACATCTCATTCTTGTTGGCAACTTACTTCACTTTCGCGGTGAAACGGCCGAGACATTCGAGGTTATTATTCAGCTCGGTTCAATTATGGCTGTTGTAGTCCTCTATTGGAAACGTCTCTGGAGTCTGTTCGGTTTTTACCGGAATCAGAACGAAAGCTATACATCGCATCTGAATTTGATACATATTATTCTGGCCTGTTTGCCAGGTAGTATATTGGGATTATTATTGCATGACTTTATTAAAAAATATCTTTTTGCTCCGAAAACCGTTCTGGTTGCACTTGTTGCCGGTGGTATTCTGATGATTATCGCCGATCGGGTCGCTAAGCGCCGCGAGCGTCATTCGGTTGAAAGCCATTCTCTCGATCAACTGAGCTATGGTCAAGCGACAATCATTGGACTTTTTCAATGTCTGTCCTTATGGTCGGGCTTTTCCCGCTCCGGTTCAACCATTGCCGGCGGTCTCATTTGCGGCGTCGATCGCAAAACATCCGCTGAATTCTCATTTATCGTCGCTGTTCCGATGATGATTGGTGCCAGCGGACTCGATTTTGTAAAGAGCCTGCATTTTCTGACACTTTCCGATCTGCCGATGTTTGCGATTGGTTTCCTAGCGGCTTTTGTTGTCGCGATGTTTGCCATCGTTTTTTTCTTAAGACTGCTGCGTCGCTTTACACTCACGCCATTTGCGATCTATCGGTTTATCATTGCCGTTCTGTTCGCCTTCATCCTGTTCCATTGACCAGAATTGACGATTAAAAAAATAAAGATAATTGCAGACTTCAGGATCCATGGGTTCAATCGCCCAGGGTCCTTTTTTGCTTCTCGTTTTCCTGAAGAACAAATTTAGGTCAGAAGCGAGTTCTCTCAGCATGCTTTGAGCGATAAAATAAGAAGAGAAGGTATTATAAGTGTGTTAGCGGAGCTCAGAGGGGGAGACTGACGACATGAAAAAAACATTATGCGTCTATGCCGGTGCCAATCAAGGAACCGATCCGAACTATGCGCGGATGGCAAGACAGCTGGGCACGCAGATGGTGCAGAAGGGGTATCGGCTGGTTTATGGAGGCTCCTCGATCGGTTTAATGGGTGAACTCGCAAACAGCCTATTGAAAAATGGCGGAGAAGTCATCGGCGTCATGCCGCAGAATCTCATTCTTGGGGAGATGGTACATCCGCATTTGACTGAGCTGATTCAGGTGCAGGATATGCATGCACGCAAGGAAGAGATGAACAAGCTTGCCGATGGCTTTCTTGCCTTGCCCGGCGGTATCGGCACATTCGATGAACTATTCGAAACGCTTTGCTGGGCCCAGATTGGTATCCATCGCAAGCCGATCGGATTGTTGAATGTAGACGGCTATTTTAATCCGCTGATTCAACTGATCGAGCACAGTATCCGCCACGAATTTACCCCTGAATCCAATATGAAACTGCTCTGCTCCGCCGCTGATCCTGCCGATTTGCTGACGCAGATCGAAAACTATACCCCGCCGATCCTAGGAAATAAATGGAAGAACTATCCGAATAATCCTCAAGATAAATGAAGTGACCCCTAGAGAATATGGAGATCAAAAGAGCACGGCTTTTCAATACCGCGCTCTTTTTTACGAATGAAATTGAGAATCAATTAGCATAGCTTGGTACGTCGAAAACAAGATTTGCACCGCTGATCATTCCGTAGATAGAACTGATCATACTCGTCTGACTAACCGCCCAAGCGACGTCTGTTGCATATTGATGGGCGGCATTTCCCGCCACAAGTGCCTGCGGATTCCAGCGCATTTTATATAATGTGTCTTGATTATAAGCCGAATTATAGACATAGTGGGTAGCAATCCACTCCGCCCCGCCCTTAATTGCCGCAGCAGGGGTCGTCCATCCATTAGCGTATGCCGTTTGCGAGCCTCCTCCGAGAGGATTATTATCGACAGCGCCGATACCAAACATATTATAGACTTTCTCGCCGTTCACCGTTACACCCTTAGCGAGTGTTGATGTGCCATTACCCGTCTCCAAAAGGGCATGAGCGACAAGATAGACCTCATTGACGCCTGTTGCATTGGCTGCATCGATGAACGCCTGACCACATCCGGACAAAATGCCGCGACCTTGAAGGGCTTTATTAATATCACTGGCGCTGACATTGGCGAGCGAAGATAGCTGCAGAAACTGATAGTAGGCCGCTGTTCCTGGGGTAAAATTATTCGGGTTCATATATTTGGCAATCGACGAACTGCTATTGACTTTCTGCTCCTTGGCAACAGCCGCAGCAAAAGAAATGCCATATTGTGTCGTCGTTGTTGCGGTATTGCCAGAGGAAATAGTCGTCTGCGTTTCTTTATCAACATAATCATCATAAACATAGCCATCTTGCCCGTTATAGCTGACCTTCACCCAACCGTCCGGTCCATCAGCCAACCAATCAACAATCGTGCCCGTACTTAGTGTTTGATACACTTTTGAAGATGTATCTGGGCTTTGTCGAAAGTGGCAGGCAGTCGTGATGACCCCCTGAATCTTTTCTGAGGTTGATGTTTGACCACTGCCAGCATTACTATCGCTTGTCCCGGTGTCAGCAGCGGCCTGAACATAATCCTTTGAGACGTAAGCTGTTCCGCTTTTATATTTAATTTCCAGCCAATTGCCGGTCGTACCCACAACATCTACTGCACTGCCTTCTTTCAGTGTGGTTAGAATGCTGCTTGATGTCGATGCACTTTTACGCACATTCAAATTAGCCGTAGTCGTTCCCTGATAGAGTACGGCAGCAGAGCCGGAGCCATTTGAATCGTTTGAGCCGCTTGACGCGGGTTGTGAATCTTTCGGCTTATCCACATATTGCTTGGAGACCCATGCCGAGCCGTTATTATACTTTATCTTCAGCCAATCACCACTGCTTCCCACAACATAAACCGCACTGCCTTTTTTGAGGGTGGTCAAAATACTGCTTGATGCCGAGGCACTTTTCCGCACATTCAGATTAGCTGTCGTCGCGCCGGTGTACAGAGTGGTCGCTGTTTCTTGATTGCCTGCTGATGATGACGCTGTTGCCGCCTTTTTGCTGACATATTGCGCGGATACCCAACCGTAGCTTCCGCCTATTTTTATTTTGAGCCAGCTTCCACTTGTACCGACGACAGAAACGGCACTCCCCTTCTTAAGGGTTGTTATAATCGAGTTTGACGTCGAGGCACCTTTACGCACATTCAAATTCGCTGTGGTTGTCCCGCCGTAGTTGACTGCTTTTGTTGCCGCCGCAGTAACATCCGCAGAAACCTTGGTCTGTGAAACTGTCTGGATGTATTTCTCTGAAACGTAGGCCGAACCACTTTTATAATTAATCTGCAGCCATCCATCTGCTGTTTTCCCCGTCACCGTAACGGTTGATCCTTTTTTGAGTGTGGTCAGAATGGTGCCTTTCGATGCCGGCAGAAAGCGTACATTCAGATTTTCCGTTGTTGTCCCTTGATAGGCAGAGACGTTTTGCACAGCTTGAGTCGTTTCTTTTGCAGCAGTCTTCTTTCCTACATAATAGCCGTCTACGTAGGCGGTCTTATTTTGATAGTTGATTTTCAGCCAATTCCCCTTGGCGCTTCTTCCCTCAACACCAACCACCTGAAAGGAATCGCCTTTTTTTAGTGTGGCAATTCTGGCGGAAGATGTATCTGGTTGCTCTCGAACATTAAGATTCGCTGTTGCCTGACCTGTATACGGAGCAAAGGTTTCAGCAGACGCATGCGATGGTGTTGCAGCCGCCACTGCGGTCACTGCTGCGGCAGTTGCCACTGTACCTAGGACTGAAGTAAGACCTCTATTAAGATTCAATACATTCCGCCTCCCTGATCTGATCAAAAGCGCTCATGCGTGACGCTTCAAACGCCTTACGAGCCTATAGCCAATAAAAATGATTCCTTTTATAAGTTTGACAAAGTGAGATTTAAGACAAGCTGGAGGACACTGACAAATTGCGGGAGCCGTTTTTTTAGATGCGCAGCGAGTGTGAAGAGGAGTAACGGATTGTCAAACACACAATGCGTTTAAAAAACAAAAAACTCCTGTCCATCTACGTTTCTTCCTTTTTCAGAAAGTTTTACAGAAATACGGCAGTCCGGCTGCCCTAGCATCTTCATGCTTTAGACCCGTGACTTTGCGTCACTGTTTTTCAACAGTTTTGCCTTTTAGAAAAGAGTTCTCCATTCGTCCTATGAAACTATCAATTGCGTACAATCAATATAGTCATTATGACCCAGTTTTTTATTCCATTCAAGCCAATTTTTTCTAAAGATCCAGGATTATATACCCTGCTAATCTTATTATCGGACATTTTATATCATTCTTTAGTAGGATTATCGAAATTTTTCTATACAGGTATCGAGCGATCAGATGATCAATCGATTCTATTATTTTTTTGCATAGGAGATCGCCTGATTGCCAAATTGTTTCCATGCCGTCTCAAACGAATGCTTATCCGCTTTGCTGCCAGGAGCGGAGGCCATCGGATCATTGAAGTAGACATATTTCTGATCATAGCCTGTCACAAGAACAGAGTGCTCCATGAAGGAAATACGAAGAGTACCCTGACGCGTTTTCCATGGCCGCCAGTTGCCTTCAGGGATTGGCTGAAAATTAATACTTGTAATCACCCATACGGGATGGTTTGATGCGATCTGCCCTTCCACGCGCTCCCAGGGCTTGCCACTGAGGTCAATGGTACGGCGGCCGAGATACAGGCGGGCCAAGCTAGCGACAGGTTCATGATAGACCGCATATCCAGGATGGTTGCGGTCCCCATGATACATATTGCCAACAAAGCCTTCATGAGGATTGCCCATATATTCACCGGATTGGAAAGGTACTTTTTTCAACTGCGCAGCTAGCCTCAGCTTCGTGACCTTCACATTTGCCGAATTGAGCAGCATCGTCAGGCTGGTAACTTCACACCCATTCGGCAATTCCGGTTTCTGGCTGACAAACGGTGCCGTTAGCTTTTTTTCTTCCGGAAGCGGTGCTGATGGATTTTTTTTAAGCACGGCGGCCTTTTTCTCAGGCCTCCCTGCAAGTTTCGCTTTTTCTTTATGAGACGACTGTGCAGAAGGAGCAGCCTCAGAGCGTTGATTCGCCTCACCATCCAGCTGTCGCTCATGGAAATGCAGGATCAATAGCACACTGCCGATTAGAATCAAGACACTGAATAAAACAACTTTCATTTTGGCAAACATGATTAAGCTCCTCAGAATTAATAAACAGGCTGTGTTCAAATCTAATGTTGCTTTTTAGCAAAAAGCGTTAGGCAGGATGCCTGCAGGAACAGCGTGCGGATGATGAAAACGAATCAGAAATTCAATCAAACCTAATCAATCACCGGAGAGTGCTCAAGTGCCGATTTTCTTTGCGCAAACGTCAGCAAATGATACAGGGTTTTGATTGTCGGCACAGGAACCTGCTGATGTTCCGCAGTCTCGACGACAAATCCAAGAATCGCCTCAAGTTCCATTTCTCTCCCCGCTTCAAAGTCCTGAAGCATGGATGTTTTGTGATTCTGGACTTCTTTATTCGGGAGCAGCAGCGCATCGATATAGTCGGAGCCGATCACGATCCCTGCGGATTGTGCGACCTGCAAATATTCCTTTTTTACCGTTTCCAGGATTTCTCTAAGATTGGGATCCGTCAATACCTCTCCGACCCGCGTACCCGTGAGTGCAGTGAGCGGATTATAAGTGATATTCCAAAGCAGCTTTTCCCACTTAATCTGGCGAATATTGGGGTTGATCTGGATGCGGATTCCCGCGGCCTTAAATTTCGCCGCCAACTCATTCAGAAGCTCAGAGTCTGCCTCGTTCTGCCATTCACCCAGTATGAGCGTCCCTTCGCCAACATGGTTGACAATCCCCGGTGCTTCACGAATCACTGAAATAAAGGCCGAACCGCCGACAATTCGCTTGCTGCCGAAGACTTCAGTCAATCGTTCCTCATTACCGATTCCATTAAGGAGACAGATGATTTTTGTATCTTCACCAGCCAATTGCTGAATTTGCGGAATGACTTCTTCGAGCGCTGTCGATTTGACAGCGAGTACAATCAGATCAAAATCAAAAGGTCCTTCCAATTTTGCGGCGTCTAGAACCGGGACCGGCAACGCGAAGTCCCCACGAATACTTTTAACAATCAAATCATGTTGTTCTAAACGTTTTAAGGTGCGTCTTTTGGCAATAAATGTAACATCGCAATTTTCTTTCGCTAGGAGTCCGCCAAAAAAACAACCGATGGCTCCAGCACCCAGTATTGCTATTTTCAAAAAAAACACCCCGCATTCACTGCTAATTTTAAAAAAGATCGGCTGGATTTCGCCAATCATTGATCTGCTCCCCATCCTCTGTTCTATCTCTTAATGTTTATTTTACAGCAATCATTGATTTTTATCTTCCCTAAAATGTTTGTCAATTTTCTTTCTAGCTGTCAAAATCGGGTATAAATCTACAATTTCCGCTACTTCTAGGCAGAAATAATCGTATTTGTGAAATCTTTTGGCGAAAAATCATTCCTTTAGATGGAAGCGCAAACTGCTGCGGCTTGCTATACTATTGAAAGGAGAGTCGTCCAATAAATCATTCATAAAAATTTATTGAGCTTCAAGCAGCAAAAAATAGTCGGAAGAGGGGGTACTTATGGAGCAAATCATCATCTATTGCGACGGCGGTTGCCGTGGCAACCAAAGCGACAATAACATCGGCGGCTGGGGCGCCGTGCTAAAATTTAACGAACAAACAAAGGAGTTATGCGGTGGTGCCGTAAACACAACCAATAATATTATGGAATTAACAGCCGCGATCCGGGCCCTCGAATCTTTGAAAACAACTGATATTCCGGTTGATTTCTTCATTGACAGCGCCTATGTCGTCAATGGAATGAACAGCTGGGTGCAAGGATGGTCGAGAAAAGGCTGGCGAACAGCCGCCGGTGCTCCCGTAAAAAATAAAGCGCTGTGGATCCAATTGAATCAACTGGCACAAAAAC
Source organism: Sporolactobacillus sp. (assembly GCA_047718855.1). Taxonomy (GTDB): domain Bacteria; phylum Bacillota; class Bacilli; order Bacillales; family Sporolactobacillaceae; genus Sporolactobacillus. The sequence goes on from JBDNRY010000007.1 coordinate 62,291, forward strand.
AAAAAAAGATCACTTTTAATAAAGTCAAAGGCCATCATGGAGTGGCTTTAAATGAACTGGCCGATCAGCTGGCTAATCGCGCCATGGACGAAACCGCATTAAAATCCGCCTCTGATTAAATAGGTGCAAAGTGTTCAAGCCCGGCATCTCTCTCACCATCCGTGGCTGCAGCGCAAAACCGGCTGCCTGCAATCTGAAGGGATTGCGGGCAGCCGGTTTAGGCATGAGATATACTTTCTTCAAGCCAATTAGCGAACGAGCCGATCCCAAATCACGATCTGTCCGCTGGCCAAGGATTTTTGGACATCAATAATCCGCTGATTACTGCTGCCACGAAATTGCAGGGTCAAGTTTTTCTTGGCCAATTCAAAACGACCATCGACCAGGATATCGATATTGGCGAGCAACTTCTTTTTATCTGCGGAATCCTGCTGCAGTTCTTCCCATGAATAACCCGTCCAGGACCAAATATCTTTGCTGTGACCAAATGTCTTTCGGAACTGATTCACCAGTGAGAGGCAAACCTCGGTATTTAAAAAAGGTTCACCACCAAGAAGTGTCAGCCCTTGAACAAAGGGCTGGTCAATGTCATTGATGATCTGATCTTCTAACTCCTGCGTATATGGCTGACCGTAACGAAAGTTCTGCGCAGCCTTATTGTAACAGCCCGGGCAGTCGAAAGGGCAGCCGCTGACATACAGACTGCAGCGCACACCTTCACCATCCACAAAATTGAAAGGTTTATAGCTGGCGATATAACGCTGACTGAGCTTCTCAGCAAGCCATGTTTTTGGATTCGGATCTCGCGGCCGACATATTTTTCCCGCCCCGTTAACCATTGAATTCCTCCTGCTTATTGTCTGGCGATCGTGCTTTGATCATTACCGTTCGTTAAATGTTTGACGCGTGATGCGATTTCGACATGGCGGCCGTGAATCATTGGCCGCTGCTGCGGATTTCCCAAATACCCGCATGTGCGTTTAACCACATCGCAAGACTGCGGATCGGTGTTGCCACATTCCGGACATTCAAAACCACGTTCAGTCGGTGTGAATTCTCCTTTGAACCCGCATTTGAAACATTGATCGATCGGCGTGTTCGTCCCTAAATAGCCGACGCGGTCGTAAGCATAGTCCCATACGGCTTCAAGTGCCTTGGGATTTTGCTTGAGATTCGGATATTCACAGTAGTGAATGAATCCTCCTGAACAGTAGGGAGGGAAATCTTTTTCAAAGTCCAGTTTTTCAAATGGTGTCGGCGCTTTGCGGACATCGTAATGGAAGCTGTTCGTATAATATTCCTTGTCGGTGATGTCCTTTACTTTGCCGAACTTCTCCGTATCAATTCGGCAGAACGTGTCGGTCAGGCTTTCGCTTGGTGTACTGTATACACTGAAGTGGTAGCCGTATTCTTTTTCCCAGTCCCGGCAATGTTCCCAGAGCGCTTTCACGACACTTATCGCAAAATCCTTTGCTTCTTTGTTTGTTTCCCATGCACTGTCGTAGAAGACGGTGCCGACTTCGTAAAGGCCAATGTAGCCCAGCGAAACGGTCGCACGAGAATTTTTGAACAGTTCATCGACGCTGTCGGTGCGTTTCAGCCGCTTACCGAAGGCGCCGTATTGATAGAGGATCGGTGCATTTTCCGGTGTTGCCTGCTTGGCGCGCTCAACCTTAAAAACCAGAGCTTCCTTGCAAATCTCTAAACGTTCTTCGAGGATTTTCCAAAACTTAGCTTTATCCCCTTTTGACTCCATGGCAATCCGCGGTAAATTGATGGTGACCACGCCGAGATTCATGCGTCCGGAATTGACTTCTTGGCCGCTCTCATCTCGCCAGCCTTGTAAAAAGGAGCGGCAGCCCATTGGTGCTTTAAAGCTCCCGGTAAGCTCAATCAGCTTGTCATACATCAAGATATCCGGATACATTCGTTTGGTGGCGCATTCGACAGCAAGCTGTTTGATATAGTAATTCGGATCTTCGGCCTTCAGGTTCAACCCGCGCTTTAAGGTGAACACTAACTTAGGAAAAATGGCTGTCCGATGTTCTTTGCCCAATCCTTCGATACGGATGCGCAGAATTGCCGTTTGGATGGCGCGTTCGATCCAATTGGTCCCGAGACCGAATCCCAAAGTCGTAAAAGGGGTCTGTCCCTGTGAAGAGTATAAAGTATTGATTTCATATTCCAAAGCCTGCATGGCATCATAGATGTCTTTTCTGGTCTTCTTCTGGGCAAATGCTTGCTGCCTCTCTTCGCCTTCCACCCATTCCTGGGCATCCTCCAAATGTTTCGCATAATTTTTTTCCGCGAACGGAGCGAGCAGCTCGTCCACACGGTCAGCCGAGCATCCACCGTATTGGCTGGAGGCGACGTTGGCAATGATCTGTGCCATTTGGGCCGTCGCCGTTTGGATCGAGTGTGGCGGTTCAACATCAGCATTGCCGATTTTAAAACCATGATTGAGCATTTCGTTAAAATCAATCAGGCAGCAATTAGTCATCGGGCTATACGGTTGGTAATCCAAATCATGCCAATGGATTTCACCTTTCAAGTGCGCGTTGGCCACTTTCGGCGGAAGCATTTTCAGCCCAATCGCTTTGGCCACGGTACCGGCGGTCAGATCACGCTGAGTATTAAACACCTGGCTGTCCTTGTTCGCATTTTCATTCACAATCGATTTATCTTTATGCAGTAATTTTCGAATCGTGAAATTGATGTCTGAAGCCTGATTACGTGCGAAATCACGCTTCGTCCGATAATTTATGTACTCTTGAGCAATATCATATTGATGATGGGTCAGAAGCGTTTGCTCGACAATATTTTGAATCTCGTAAATTTTTACGTTCTCGTGAAACCGTGTTTCGATTTCAGCGACGGCATCATCGGTCATATCATGGATTAATTGATGCGTGAGCGGATCAAGTTCTCCAAGGACGTGTCTTGCCGCCTTTTGCAATGCCGTTGTAATTTTTTCAGCGTTAAAATCAATAATACGGCCATCACGCTTCAATACCTTGATAGCCAGGCGATTTGCAGTAGATTTCTGTTGTGTCTGTAACATGATAAGCAGCCCCCTTGAATCAGTACTCAACTATCATAGGATATTGTCGAAGAAGTTTCAATCAATATCTTGATCATATTTGTAGATATCTCGTAAAATAGATACTATATATTGAAATATTTGTGATTAAAATAAGCAATTCTTAATTTGTGACAAACATTTGAAGAATGGGGACGTGAGCTTCTCCTTCAGATTCATCCTTTTTGTCTGTATCGATAATCATTCGTGCTCAGCCAAATTTTTTCTTTAGAAATTTAAGGACGCCATTTTCACTATTTGGATATTCTGTCACTTCATCAGCCTGCGTCTGTATCGCTTCCGGCGCATTTTTCATTGCAACCGCATGTCCGGCGATCCGAAACATCGGCAAATCATTTTCACCATCACCAATGACAAGTATTTCTTCGGCTGAAAGTTTGAAATGTTTGAGTAGAATTTGAATACCGCTTGCTTTAGAAATACCTTTGGTGTTAACCTCCACGTTATTCGGTGAGGATGAAAAGAAATCAAAAGGGGTCTCCTGGCTCAGTGCAGCCAATTCTTCTTTCCATTTCTTCATATAATCAACAGATGAATGATAAAAATAAATTTTAATGAATTCGCTCCATGCTTCATTCGAGATTTGTTTCTTCCAGGTCATTGTTTTCCGAATCACTTCCTTGCGTGACAGCCATTCGTTAATATGGACCTGCTCCGGTTTCTCGCCGCTTATCTGTGCTTCCATATAATCCTTGTCTTTATTAAAAGCATAGCGTCCGCCGCCAATCGGGTGGATTTCATAGAAAAGTTGTCGATCTCTGGCGCGCTGAATCAGCTCATGAGCCAGCCGAGGTTCCAGTGCACTCTGAAAAATCTTTTCTTTTCCCGCGAAGACTGCCATGCCATTCGCCGTCACCATGCCTTCAATTGGAAAATTCGCCGGAAACACTTCGCTTACTTCGCTGAGACTGCGCCCCGTCACTGCAAAAATTCGGATCCCTCGTTCGCGCAATTCTTTTAGATAGCCGGTCAGTTCTTTAGGCACTGTATTGACCGGTGTAAGCACCGTTCCATCCAAATCGAACATGATTGTATTCACAGCTGTCAAAATCGATCACTCTCCGCTAATCATCTGCCGGGCAGATGGGATATTAAAAAATTTCATTACTTTTACATTGTAACGTAATCATTTTTCTTTTGCTTCTTATTGGCTAGAATTTAACAGTCTTTCATTGATATCCTACAGTTTCCCAGTGAAAAATGTTTCTTTCTCCTGCCTATGGGTATAGAAAAAGGGCATTCTGAAAAAGGTAGCTCATTTTTCCCTCATTCTGTTTTACATCTGTCCATCGAATAATTTGACGAAAAGAAGTGATGCGCTTGCCACTGATCCTCGTTAGTATCAGCGTAGTTGTCCTACTGCTGCTTATTATGAAATTCAACATGAATACTTTTATTTCATTGCTTATCGTCTCGATATTATTAGGCCTCGCGCTGAATATTCCTTTGCCCAAACTGATCCCGGTAATTGAAAAAGGAATCGGTGATCAGCTTGGTGAACTGGTATTGATTTTTGGACTTGGGGCAATACTTGGGAGACTGGTAACCGATGCGGGCGGTGCACACCAGATTGCCGGATCGCTTGCCCGACGGTTCGGCCGCAAACGTATTCAGATTGCAGTCGTGCTCGCCTCCTTCATCGTTGGTATTGCTTTATTTTTCGAAGTCGGGCTCGTCCTGCTTCTGCCGATTATCGCTGAGATCGGTCTTGCACTTGATGTCCCGCTCCTCTATGTCGGGATGCCGATGGTTGCGGCCCTGATGACGACTCATGGATTTCTGCCGCCGCATCCTGCTCCGACAGCCCTCGTGCAGAGTTTTCATGCCAATATGGCACATGTTCTAATTGCAGGCATTGCCGTGGCTATTCCAACAGTGGTGCTAGGGGGGATCTTGCTGAATCGGCTGCTCTATCATCTGATGCCCAGCGTTTACGCCCATGCCGGAAGCGATGACTTGATCGATAAAAAAGTTCATTTTGACGAGCAAAAGCTTCCTTCGCTCGCGCTCAGTATCTTGACCTGTCTGCTTCCTGTGATCCTGATGATCTTGACGACCATCCTAACTGGTCTGTTCAGTCCTCCGCCACGCGTCAGCCAAATCATTCGTTTGGCCGGATCACCGCCAATTGCAATGATTATCAGTGTGCTGTTCGCGATCTATTCGATGGGCATCCGCCAACACCGCTCAACAGACGAGATAGAAAAGACGGTTGGCCGCGCTATTCGGCAGATTGCCATGCTGCTCCTGATCATCGGGGCTGGCGGTGCTTTGAAGCAGGTCATGATTGACGGTGGTGTCGGCGATTATGTCGCTCATATTTTTAAAGGAACACCGCTTCCTCCGCTGATTCTCAGTTGGGTGATTACGGTTTTGCTGCGGACCGCTATCGGTTCGAGTACTGTTGCCGCTTTGACCGCAGCGGGCATCGTTTCCCCCATGGTAGCCAAAGCAGGTATCAATCCGACCTTTATCGTGCTGGCTACCGGAGCGGGCAGCGTGTTCTGCGGCCATGTCAATGATCCAGGATTCTGGCTCTTCAAGGAATATTTTGATGTCAGCCTCAAAGAAACCTTTAAAACCTATACCTTGTTGGGCTGCACCATTTCAGTTATCGGTATCGTTTGTATTTATCTGCTCTCACTTGCCTTCTGAGTGATAAAAAAGAAAAAGGGGGTGTGCCCATGCTCGGTTTGATATGGTCCATCATTGTTGTCCTTTTCGTTATCTGGCTCGTCCTTCTGCTGCTCAAGATCGGCGGCGCGCTTATCTATCTTCTGCTAATCGCAGCAGTTATCTTATTCGTAATCCAGTTTTTTTTGCACCATAACCGTTGATATCGCCAAATACCAAATACGTCATGCCCCAGATTTTTCGAAGCGTAAAGTTAAAACAGGATGAAAAGACGACTCGATCATTTGAAAAATGATTTTGAGCCGTCTTTTTTTAGGAAGGGATGGATTAAGCATCCCTTTTCGTCCATAATCTTTATTTTTTTCAACTTTATCGTAAATAACTGCCTTTGCCCCTCGTATTTACGTATCATTCAAACCCCGAGAATAGGGAATCATCATCGAATGAAAAGATTTTCCCACAGCTGATCAAAATCAGCGGACAACAAGAACGGAAATGTTTGCATGTTTAGCCAGGTGAGCCGCTTGACTGCCAAAATGTCTGGCAATACCCCGTTTGTCTTCGGAGCCAATAATTAAAAGATCAGCATTCGTGTGTGGAATAATCTCCTTCACGATAACGTCACCAGGTTCTCCTTCAGCGACAATGGTATCCACCTGTTCAACGCCGAAATCTAAAGCTATTTTCTTGTAATCTTGGATATGTTCTTCCAGATCTTCGCGTTTACCGTGAATATAATCTTTGCTCATCACCTGATAAACGTTCATATCACCTTTTTCCAGTATCGATACAATGGTCATCTTAGATTTATCCTTCTTTGCGCGATGCATGGCATAACGAAAAGCTAATTGTGCATCGGCTGAATCATCAACAGCGACAAGAATGTGTGAAAATTCTTCTTCCATAGCGCGTCCCCCCGTACAGTCATTAGATAGATGTAATGATTTGCCAAACAAGCTGTAAATTCAGAATGGTCAAGACAGTCGTACATAGCCAGCCAAGAACGGTCACCCATTTTTTATTGACGTACCGTTCACCCATGATTTTCTTCGAGCTCGTGAAATAGACAAGTGGAATCATGGAAAGCGGAAGTGCAATACATAAGAAAACCTGTGAATTAACCAATAGATTATCCATTGCACCTTCCTGACCTTTATAGAGAATCGTGCATATAAGAACAGGAATCACGGAAATGAGACGCGTAATTAAGCGCCGTGCCCACAGCGGCATGGTCATGTGAATATACCCTTCCATGATAATCTGACCCGTCAGTGTACCAGTGATCGTCGAGTTCTGCCCGGAGGCAAGGAGGGCAACAGCGAATAAGATACTTAGAACCGGACTGGCCACGGCACCGGCTAAACGATTATTCTGCAGCGCGTTAAACAGAGAAGTGAACGTACCCAGACCTTCCCCATGGCCAAAGAATAAGGCAGCACCTAACAGGAGAAGGAGACAATTGATAACAAAGGCCACAGACAGTTGAATATTCGAATCCCAAGTCGCGAATTTAACAGCCTTTGCGACATCTTCATCTTTACTATGATCAATATTGCGGGACTGCGCAATTGATGAATGCAAATACAGATTGTGAGGCATGACCGTTGCGCCGACAATGCCTAAAGCCATCGTTAATTGTCCAGGATGTAAAATCTGTGCTTTGGGAATAAAACCGGCAAACATAGCTGCAATATTAGGATTAGAAATAGCCACTTCATAAACGAAAATAACAAGAATGACAGTAATCAATGTGATAACAATCGCTTCAATTTTTCTAAATCCCAGTTTCATCAAGAGCAGCAGCAGCAGCACATCACAAACGGTTAGACTGACACCGACTACAAGCGGAATATGAAATAAAAGTTCAAGAGCAATCGCACCGCCGATAACTTCAGCAATATCGGTGGCACATATCGCGGCTTCAGTAGTCACCCAAAGAACAACACCAAGCACTTTTCCTGTATGCGCGCGCGTCGCCTGCGCGAGATCCATTTGCGTAACAATTCCCAGCTTTGCTGCCATATATTGCAGGAGCATCGCTATCAAACTCGATAATAGAATGACGGAGATCAGAAGATAGCCATATTGGGCACCGCCGCCAATCGATGTCACCCAGTTGCCCGGATCCATATAACCGACTGCGACTAAAGCACCTGGACCGGAAAAGGCTGCCAACGTCCTCCAGAAGCTTCCATTCTTTGGAATTTTTACAGTACTATTAATTTCCTCAAGACTCGGACCGTTAGCATACTTAATTAATTTACGCCGTTGCGGTTGTTTTTCTGCATTTACCAGTTCAGTCATTCTCTCACACCTCTCTTGTCTTTTGATCAATGCCCTTGCTTACATTGCAGAAACGAATCCCTCGAAAATCCTGGTCACAATAAAAAACAAATCAACCACTGCCGTTTATTACCCTGACCAGAATTCCCTCATGTTCCTGACCTCTCGTCCAGCGTTCGCATTCCTTTTCGCCCAGCAATCACCACCTTTAATCTTAATCTGTATCTGTTTCTGTCTGTTGGAATGGACCATATCATTTGTGTATTGGAACTAATGTTTGCCTAAAGAAACATTAGTTTCCGCGTCTAATATATTACATCTCTTTGAAGCGATTAGCAACTGTTTTTCGAAATATTTTTCTTAAAAATATGGCGAGTACAATTTGTATTTTCAGCAGTGGTTAAAATCAGTTAGTCGTCTTTCTGTACAGGAAGAATATTGCTTTTTGGTTGACTGATGCCAGGAAGAACCGCTGGATTGTCGAGCCTTTTGCGCGAAAATTCGTTCTTAAAAACATTGAACGGATCAAAAAAGCACCCGACGACAACTATCGGGATGCTCTTTCAATTACTTTTACACTTCTTGCTGTAGAGATTCTTCAACACTCTCACTGAAAATAGCAAAGGCTTGATCGATCTGTTTCTCAGTCACAATCAGTGGTGGAATAAAACGAATCACATTTTTACTGACCCCGCAGGATAGTAGGATCAAGCCTTTTTCTAGCGCCTTGGCTCTGATCGATTCAACTAGTCCAGCATCAGGCTTGCCTTTACTATCGACAAACTCCATGCCAATCATTAGGCCGAGACCCCGCACTTCCAGGATTTGCTGATGTTTTTCGGCCAATGCCGCCAGTTTCCCCTTGAAATAACGGCCCATTTCTGCGGCATGATCGGCGAGTCCGCCCTCAAGCAGTTCAAAAACGGCGACGCCCGCCGCACAAGCGACAGGATTGCCACCGAATGTGCCGCCGTGTGTACCAGCAGGCCACCGATCCATGAATGAACGCTTGGCAACCATCGCGCTCAGCGGGAATCCATTGGCAATTGCTTTTGCCAAAGTCATGATATCCGGCTTAACATCAAAGTTTTCATAAGCAAATATTTTTCCTGTACGGCCGAACCCCGTTTGGACTTCATCAAAGGCCAGAAGAATTCCGTGTTCATCGCAGATTTTTCGTATCGCCTGAAGAAAGCTCTTCGGTGGAACGATGTAGCCGCCCTCGCCTTGAATCGGCTCAAGAATCATACAGGCCACCTGCTCCGGCTCAATCAAATCATGAAAAATTTCTTCCAGCTGCGCAAGACATCGCTCCACTTCCTGATCTTCAGTCAAGCCGGTTCGCGCGGCATAAGGGTATTCCGCATAATAGACACTGGGCAGAAGTCCTTCATAATTGCGCCGATATTTGGCATTGGAAGCCGTCAGCGTCGTTGTTGCCAAGGTTCTGCCATGGAAGCTGCGTTTAAACGAAATAATGCCTGGGCGATGCGTGACTTGTTTAGCAAGCTTGATCGCCGCTTCATTCGCTTCTGCACCGCTGTTCGAAAAATAAATCTTATAATCATGACCGACATGGCCAAGAATTTTCTCTGCAAGCTCGATATAGGACTCATAATAGACAACGTTATGACCGCCGTGAACCAGCTTATCCAGCTGCTCCTTCGCTTTCTCGACAACATAAGGATGATTGTGTCCGCAATTGACAACAGCGACACCACTGGCAAAATCAATATATTTTCTTCCCGTCTCATCCCACACGTGGATGCCTTCCCCACGTACGATGCCCAGATGTGTGGCACGATTCGCAACGGGAGGGAATAAATCCAGCGATCGTTCATACATATTTTTTTCCGGCATGATTTTCAAACCCTCTCCCTAATAACCGTTCTCTGGTTTTATCCATAGAGCAAGACGTACAAGTTTCTGCTGCGCTTAAACAAACGTTTAATTAACGATCACATTCTCCGAGCTCAGAGAATTTTTTCCAGAAAATCTTTCGCTCGTTCCGTCTGAGGATGACTGAAGAATTCTGCCGGATCGGCTTCCTCCATAATCTGTCCATCATCCATGAAAACGACCTTATCGGCAACCGAGCGGGCGAAACCCATCTCGTGCGTGACAATTATCATCGTCATGCCCGATTCTGCCAGCGATTGAATGACCTCAAGCACTTCTTTAACCATTTCCGGATCAAGTGCCGAAGTCGGTTCGTCAAATAACATATATTCCGGTTCCATAGCAAGTGCGCGGGCTATAGCCACCCGCTGCTGCTGGCCGCCTGAAAGCTTATTCGGATATTGATCGGCTTTTTCCGATAATCCGACTTGTCCCAAAAGCTCATTTGCCCGCCGCACAGCATCTTCCCGTGACAATTGTTTGACCTTCATCGGCGCATAGATTAGATTTTCCAACACAGTTTTGTGCGGAAACAAGTAGAAATGCTGGAAAACCATGCCGACTTTTTCACGAACCTTGACAATCTCTCTTGGACGCAGACGTGTCATCTCTTGGTCATCAATCACCACTTTACCCTCATTCGGCCGCTCAAGAAGATTGATACAGCGCAAAAAAGTCGATTTGCCTGAACCGGACGGCCCGATAACCACGATGACCTGTCCCTTCTTAACATCCAATGATACATCCTTCAGAACGTTCAGCTCGCCAAAACTTTTAAACAAATGTTCGGTCTTAATCACCGCGGCTCATCCTCCTCTCCAGTCGATCGCCGAGATAGGTCAGGAACATAACAATGACATAATAGACAATCAAAATGACAAACATCGGCTGAAAATAGACATAATACTGAGCGCCGACAATCTGCGCCCGGCGCATCATATCGGTAACCGTAATCGTCGAAACAAGGGCCGAGTCTTTAGTCAGGGTGATAAATTCATTCATCATCGCCGGTAAAATATTCTTAATGGCCTGCGGCAAAATAATATCCCTCATCGCCATCCAATAGGAAACGCCAAGTGCTTCTGAAGCTTCAAATTGTCCCTTATCGACCGCATTGATGCCGGAGCGAATGATTTCCGACATATAGGCCGATGAATTGAGACCGAATGTCAGAATCGCACAAGTCGTCGGGCTGACATTGCCTAAATGAAATACCTGAGGAATTCCGAAATAAGCAATACTTAGCTGCAAGATCATCGGCGTTCCACGGAAGACAGAGGTATAGGCTCTGGCCAGCCATGAAATGACACCGAAACGGCCGAGTTTACATAAGGCCAAAATAATTCCGCCGAAAAAGCCAAGTACGGAACCACCGATAGCGATCAGCAGTGCCACCCAAACGCCGTTCAATATATAGGGGATGGAAGGCGAAATGAGCTTGAATCCGTCAAAAAAAGTGTGCATTGTTCCCTCCTCCAGGATATGAATCAATTATTTTTGATTCTTAATCCACTTCGTAACAAGCTGATCGGTCTTACCGTTTTTCTGCATCTGTGTCAGGACCTTGTTGAATTTTGCCGGCAGCTTGCTGCCTTTCGGGAAAGCTGCGCTGATCGGATCAGATTGCGGTTTCCCATTGACAAGAGCTCTGAACTGATGAAGAGTTTTCAATTTATTCGTATACCCGTAAGCAACCGAGCCGACCGTAATCACGGCGTCAACCTTGCCGGCATTCATTGCCTCGACCATTTCATTAAGCTTATCCCATGTCTGAATATGCATAGGGATCGTTTTGTTCAGCTTTTTCGCCAACGCTTGCTGAGTCGATCCAAGCTGAACACCAACCGTTTTGCCCTTCAAATCTTTAACGCTATTAATCCCACTGCTTTTCTTAGTCAAAATGACCTGATATTCATGATAATAGACATTTGAGAAGTCGACCTGTTTTTCACGCGCTGGCGTATCAACCATGCCGGCCATTACAAAATCGACCTTATTACTGTTCAGAGCAGCGATCAAACCGTTGAAATCCTGATTCTTAATGATCAGTTTATAGCCAAGCTTATGAGTAATATATTTCGCCATATCAATGTCAAAGCCGATAATTTTATTGGCGTGGACAGTATCGACACTTTCAAACGGCGGGTAATCCGCACTTGTCCCCATCACAATCGTTTTCTGCTTCGCTGAAGATCCGCTTGAACTGCTTCCTGAACCGCTGCATCCTGTCAGTACAACCAGAAGCACAGCCATCAGCAATAAACCTACTTTTTTAATCATTGTTCTTCGCCCCTTTATTTTTTTATAGAACCGCAATGCCGAATTGAGGTCACTGCGGGTGCCATACCTGTTAATTTGTTAATCTTCCGCCAAATCATTCATCACCGCTTCAGTCATTCGGCGAATCAACTGCGGAACTTTTTCGAAGGAATAGGGCTTGTAGACCCGCTCCATCCATGTATGTGCCCGCTTGCCATAGACGCCGATATCGAGAACCGGAATATTCAGGCGGCGGATAGCTGCAAGCGGAATCGTGTAGGTCTTGCCCCATCCCGGAAAATTATTCAGAATCGCCGCCGTTTCTTCCTGAGTCTCACTCATTGACAGATAACTGCTGTCCGCCAGATACGGGAAAAAGCGTTTCTTGGCAAATTGCTCACCCATCTCAGTAGCAGCTGAAGCGAGCACCTGATCTAAAATCTGATCACAACGCCGTTCCGAAGCAACATCTTCCCGCAGAAAATTATGCGGGCAATACGGTGGGGCAAAAAAGACAATTACTTTCTGGCGTTTATCGCCGATTTTCGTCTCGATGGCCTCAATAATCCGGAAACTGAGCTGGCGAAAGTCTTCACCGGTATGATCCTTGATCACGTCTTCCGTCAGCTGTTCCAAATCGACGCCCGCCTCCTCCGCCTGCCGCACAAACTCGGCAAACGTCAGCACTGGTGTCGTCCAGTCCGGTGCCTGACCTTGGAGTCCGCCGTTCGCAGCAAATATCTGATACTGCTTCTTCAAATAGTCAGCCAATTCACTGCAGGCCTTCTCCGCGACCCCTTTAAGCTGTTCCAATACGCTCTCCGGTGCCCGCTCGTATAAAAAGTAATTAAAATAGAGATGAGCGGATCCAGCAGTCTGCACATTATAAAAGGCTTTACGATCCCGCTGGTAGAGGCAAGAAGCTGGCAAAATCACTTCGCCGGGGATCTTTTCGGCGAGAGCCATATTATTATTCAGAGCGGTGTTAATCTTACTGGCAATCAGTGTTGGATCGATCCCGTTCAACGTCTCGCCGACATGGGTTTCACGGCCGCGAATGAAGAAGCAGCCGAGCAGCTTGCCGGCTGCTCCCGTGTAGACATAACGATGCGGATCATCCTTGTAGAGCGGGCTGACAAAATCACCATTAATGGCCAGCAGATAGTCGAGGTGCTGCTCTTCTTTCAGACGAATCAATTCATCCAGAGCATCAATGACGCCGCGGTGATCATTTTCTTCTACTGGATTAAACATGACCAGCAGATTGCCATTCAGGAGTTGCGGCTTCGCGGAATAATGAAGCAGATTGGCCAAATGGATCGCATCGCCGCTTTTCATATCCAATGCGCCGCGTCCGAACAGCCAATCACCGGTTTGAGCATCCGCTCGCACCTCGTCGTCCTTCTTATAGTCTGCGAAAAAAGTCTGCAAATCATCCGGCTCCAGAGCCCGATCTTCCAATGGACCGAAGTCGTCAATTCCAACGGTATCCATATGTCCATGATAGATAATCGTTTTAGAAGTGGGCTTGACGCTTTTTAACAAGGCAAAGACATTTTTACGGCCAAGCGCGTCATGAGTTAATTCCTTTGTCCAAACCTGATCCGGATGTTCGCTGAAGTAAGGAAAGGACCGGATGATCGACACGAGACGATTGGCCATATCGACTTCGCCGCTCGTTCCGTTAACACTTTTCACATGAACGAGGTTTCGGGTAATCGCCTCAACTTGATCGCTCAAAGACAAGTTTTTTAGTTCCTCATACATGACACTTTCCTCCTCTTTTTTTCATCAGTCACTCAAGTTATCCCGCTGGAGCACAAGGGATGAACAGTGAATGCCGCCGCCCATCTTATTCAATTCATCGACCGGAATCGCTACAACCTCGATGCCGGATTTTTGCAGCTCTTCAATTGTGCGCTCCCCCTTCTCGGTGAAAAGGACCTTCCCCGGTTCCAGGCAGAGCAGATTCGTCGTCATCGGCGGATCCAGTGGGTCCGTGTAAATCAACTGTACCCCGCGGCTTTGCAATTCCTCCAGAAACCAATAGGGCAGATTGGTCGGATCAACCAGCGCCTTATCGCGATCAACCATATTGAAAACCTCGTCCAAATGAATCATGCTCGAGGGGAGATCGACGACAAGCAATTCCATTCCCTGCCAGGAAAGAATCGCCCGCAATTGATCAATGCCCGCCTGATTCACGCGGATCGATCGGCCGACAATCGCTGTCCTTTCATCGAAAACCATGAAGCTGCCGCCCTCCACAAAACCGTTGCCTTGAATAGAGGCGAGAACAGGCATACCGATCTGCGCGGCTGTCCTCAACGTCCGGCTTGTCTCTCCATACCTGAATTTCAGCGCAAATCGTGCTAAAATCAAGCCGCCTGGAATGACCATACCGACATCGCGGGCAAACAGATTATTCGTCAAAAACTGATCATCCTCAAGAATCGGAATGACTTCGACCCCTTCCCGCTTCAAAATTGCCGTCATTCGGTCATGCTGTTCCTGCATCTTTGCCAAATCAAGCGGGGCTTTACTCAGGCAATAGCTGATCACATTTCCCTCCGCGTCACGTAAAATACGCGCATGGGCATCCGGTTCAAAGGGCGCTTTATTCAATTCAAGTACTTCATTACCAGGCCGATGGACGAAGACTTTGCGGACCTTACCGACCGCATTACGATTTCCCCAGTCGCTGCCCCAATATTTTTTTAGCAAGGACGGATGTTCGAAAGACTGCCGAACCCTATTTTCATCCAGAAACTTATGTAACACGGACAAAACAATCACCTCTCAGATTTTCCGATAACACTTCTCACACCGTTTCCTGCTAATTTTCTGGAACTCACCTTTCTATAATAATATAAAACCCACTACAGAAACATTTTAAATTTGCGAAACATGGTTTGCAACGATAAATTCATCGGAAAGTGCGTGAGTAATTGTCGGATATTACTGCATATCATGTGTTAATAAAAGGATGAAATCAAGCAATATTCGGACAAACTTAGTGGAAAATTTATATTTTCTTTTTATTGTAATAAATAATGACAGATAAATCAGTTTATCTAAGTTGTCGGTCAGATAATCTAACAATCATATTGACTGAAGACAAAAATGCGATTAAGATAGGTCTTGTAAACTTCATCCTTTCTGTTTTCGTATATCCTTAATATACGGTTTAAGGGTCTCTACCGAAGAACCGTACTTTTCTGGTTGTGAAAAATGTGCATGCATATTTTTCACAGCCCTTTTTTTAGCAGAAAAGTTTTATAAGGAGGATTAACTTGGCAACGATAGGGATTAAAAATGCAGAAATCGTAACGATGAATCCCAGCGAGACGATCATTCATGGTGATTTGCTGATGAAAGACGACCGCATTGTCTCCGTCGGCCCGACGATTGATCGTCCTGTCGATCAAATGATTGACGGCAGCGGGCGCATCGTCATTCCCGGCTTCATCCAGACACATATTCATCTCTGCCAAACCTTATTTCGCGGCAAAGCAGATGACCTCGAATTGATGGATTGGCTGCGCCAGAGAATTTGGCCGCTCGAGGCCGCGCATGATCAAGAATCGATTTATATTTCAGCAATGCTCGGTATTGGCGAATTGATCGCTGGCGGATCAACGACGATTGTCGATATGGAAACCGTCCATCATACGAACGAAGCTTTTGAAGCGATCGCAGCGAGCGGAATCCGTGCCCTGTCCGGTAAAGTAATGATGGATAAAGGAACAGATGTCCCGCCAGGTTTGCGGGAAGAAACAACGGCTTCGATTCAGGAGAGTGTCGATTTGCTGGAAAAATGGAACGGGCACGACAATGGGCGGATACGCTATGCCTTCGCGCCCCGTTTTGTCATTTCCTGCACCGAAGATCTGTTGACACAGGTCCGCGATCTGGCCGCTCACTATCATGTTTTTATTCATACCCATGCTTCAGAAAACCGCGGCGAAATCGCGATTGTTGAACGGGACACAGGGATGCGTAATATTGTCTATCTGGATCATCTCGGCCTTGTCGGCAAGCGCCTGATTCTCGCCCACTGCATCTGGCTATCTGAACAGGAAAAAGCGATCATTCAAAAGCGCGGTGTCCACGTCAGCCACTGCCCAGGTTCAAACTTAAAGCTGGCTTCCGGTATCGCCGATGTCCCGCAAATGGAGGCCCTGGGCATTAATATGGGCCTGGGTGCGGACGGAGCGCCTTGCAATAATAACCTGGACATGTTTCAGGAGATGCGGCTGGCTGCTTTAATCCATAAACCGGCAAACGGCCCGACCACGATGAATGCCCGGCAGGTTTTCCGAATGGCAACCATCGATGGCGCCAAGGCGGTCGGCATGGAGCGGGAGATCGGCAGCCTTGAAGCTGGGAAGAAGGCTGATCTGTCGATTCTTAATCTGAATCATTTTCACAGTTCACCATCATTCGGTGTCGATCCGATTTCACGGATTGTTTATTCGGCCATGAGCAGCGATGTGGAAACCACGATTATTAACGGCCGAATAGTCATGAAAGATCGGCAGATGCTGACCATTGATCAGTCTCTCGTGCTGCATGAAGCGAATCAGGCGATCAAACGCCTGTCAAAGCGAACCGGTCTCCTTGTATAGACCCCATGGACAGGTCTCATGAGCATTCTATTTGCAGCGTTTTCAATTTATTGATTTAATGAAGGTATGGTGAATCGCCATTCAATTGATCACACTACCGGAAAGCGGTCCTGCCCCGTTCTTCCGCAAAATAAGGAGGCACTTGCTATGAGTCATTTTACATTGCCCGACCTTCCCTTTGCGCCCGACGCCCTTGAACCTTATATCGATGAACAAACCATGATTATTCACCATGATCGCCATCATGCGACCTATGTGAAGAACTTGAACGATGTCCTCGGCGGTTATCCCGAATTAGCTGAACGATCACTGAACGACCTGCTCACTGGTCTGGATCAGCTGCCTGAGGATATCCGAAATACCGTACGCAATAACGGCGGCGGTCATTACAATCACAGTCTGTTTTGGAAGATCCTGAACCCAGACCAGTCAGCGGCGCCTTCCGGAGAACTGAAAGAAGCCATTGACAGCCAGCTTGACGGATTCGAATCTTTTAAGACCAAGTTTTCATTAGCCGCAGCCGGACAATTCGGTTCTGGATGGGCTTGGCTCTCTTTAGACAAAAATAAGCAGCTCAAGATTTCCAGCACGCCAAATCAGGATAACCCACTGATGCAGGGCGAGGTTCCTCTGCTCGGCCTCGATGTTTGGGAGCATGCGTACTATCTCAAATACCAGAATAAGCGTCCAGAGTATATTAAAAATTTTTTCAACGTGATTAATTGGCAGTATGTTGCCAAAAAATATAATGACGCGCTTAACGCAGCAAATTCACCTATTACTGAATAAATTTTTCCTGAAGATGGCTCAGTCGCCTGTGAGCCATCTTTTTACATAGAAAATCCGTTCCCCACGGTTGTTAAGAAAGAGGTTGGGAGAGTATGTCTGACGGCATGGGTTTAATTCTGATTGAGCTCTGTGATTATAATCAATTGAGTGAAGAAGATCTCGCCTCTCTGGAAAAATACCCGGAAGTCGCGATAATGAGCTATGAATGCCTGAATATCTGCGGCATGTGCAGCCTGCGCCCGTTCGCCATGGTCAACGGTCAGCGGATTTTTGCCGATTCTGTTGACGCATGTGTACAGAAGATTGAGACAAAGGTCAGGCAGGAACTCGAAGAAATAAATGGCTAGCGAAAAAGGACCCTTCCTGATTGAGGAAGGATCCTTTTTCGATGGTCTGCCTTCCGGCTGTGCTTACGCGGCTTATCGAAATTTGACACAGACCGGATTCGGCACAGCGAGTTCGGCAAGCGGTTCGGATAATTCTCCAGTTTCCTGGTTACGGGCAAACAAAACAAGATTGCTCGAATTCTGATTCGCAGCAATCAAAAACTTGCCTGAAGGAGAGATCTCAAAGTCTCGCGGCCAATTTCCCGCAACAGGCACATGTTTGACCCGGCTGAGATGCCCGGATTCGGAATGGGACCGAAAAATTCCAATGCTGTCGCTGCCTCGGTTGGAGACATAGAGGAACCGGCCATCAGCGGAAAACTTAATTGCCGCCCCCTGGCTGTGACCAGCGAAGTCATCCGGCAGCGCACTTCGCGTTTCCAGATGCGTGAAACGTCCGTTCTGCGGATCAAAGCGGAGCGCAATAATTTCCGAACTCAGCTCTGACAAGACATAAGCAAAAGGGGCCTCAGGATGAAAAATCAGATGGCGCGGACCGGTTCCCGGTGCAAAATTGAAGACCGCTTTTTCAGTCAGTTTTCCTTCATTCTCCTGATAGGTTGTCAACTGATCGGTTCCTAAGTCAACGGCAACCAAAAAGCGACCATCCGGTGAATAATCGGCATAGTGCACATGTGGACCTTCCTGCCTTTCCGGATCACTGCCCGAACCGGAATGGCGCACATTGTCGGTGAGCGTAAACGGTGCACCTTCTCCTCCAATTGAATAAATGGATACCGTGCCGCGATGGTAATTGGCCGCGGCCAGCACCGTGCCTTCGGGATTCAGATTCAGGTAGCAGGGAGGCGCACCGGCATCAAGTTGTTCGCCGATCTTCACTAAACTTCCCTGCTTGTCCATCGCAAACGAGGCGATACCACCTTGATTTTCCTCTTTTATCACCGAATAAAGCCTCTCGCGATCGGGGCTGAAGGCCAGATAAGTCGGATTCGCCAGTTCAGCCACTAGGCGCAAACCGGTCAATGCTCCTTTTTCTTCATCCAGATCGAAGGAATAAATCCCGCGACTCTCTCCCTTTGTATAAGTTCCAATGAACCCTTTAAATAGCGACATCGTTTGTCCTCCAATCAATTATTCGACTATTGAAAACTTCAGCGGTTTACAAGCCGTCTAGCCCCGTATAGCGCAGCGGCCATTATCCAGTGGACGAATGAAAAAATGAGCGATACGGTTAGAAAAAGAAGCAGTGCATAATTAAATTTTCCAATTCCTCGCAAAATTGCTGTACCGAGAGAAGGGTCAAGCAGCGCGGCAAGCGTACTGGCCAGAAATGAAAGCAAAAAAATTGCACCGATGCCGCTCACAGCACCGCGAACATCTTCCCGGCTAAGCGACATATGAGAGGCGATGCAGAGGGCAATCCACAGAAACAGCCAATACAGCGGATGGGCAAAATTTTCAGGTGCAAATAGTTCTCGAACCATTTCGTTCAATGTCTGCAACCAGAGCGCCCATGATTGTGGATTCAAAAAAGAAAGCACGTGTCCTCCGTTAAAAAACAAAGGAAATAGCGTCCGTGATTCAGGCGGAAGCAGAACAAATGCGGAACCGATAATGGCCAAGCCTCCGCTTATCAGAGGAGCTAATCCGATAAATAGGTTTCCGGCCCGCTGATAAAAACTATTCAGATTGTAGCTATGTGACACGTAGCCGATCGTTCCCGCTGCGTCACGCATTTGAAACCATTTGATTTTGACGATTCTATGCCTAAAGATCAAACACATCAACGCGTGTCCCAATTCATGAACAGGCGTGCCAATCCAGGCCGTTAGGTAGATACCCTTCATACCGAAAGTCTGGATTAAAAAACGATTGGCTCCGGTTTCAAGCCCGTTGAGTAGAAAACCAACGAAAACGAGGCCGCCAAGAAGTGAGCAAATTTGCAACACACTGGTACTCAAAATGTTCAGAGCGATCGAAAAATACCCTGAAAAAGCCATCGCTTAACGACGTCCCAACTGCTGTTTCTCAAGAAAGGGTTTCAATTGCATCCTTGCCGGTGCGTCGAGCCCTTTGGCTATTTCTGAGGACCAAGTATCGTCCCTCCGGTTTTCTGTCCGTGTCCGATAATAGGCAGAAATCGTTTGATCATAAGCCTTCAGCGCGTCATCCGGCAGTTTCCGCTGATAGTGATTTTTATGAAAAATAATATCATAGGGAAGCCGCGGTTTTTTCTCTGGCTGATGGGCCGGATAACCCACTGCAAGTCCGAAGATTGGAAAAGTCCGTTCGGGAAGATCTAAGATTTTCGCCGTGCGTTCAATTTCATTTTGGATGCTTCCTATGTAACAAATGCCTAGCCCGAGCGATTCTGCCGCAATCGCCATATTTTGCGCAGCGAACGCCGCATCACCGAGCGCGACAATCAGGCGCTGCGTGGTATCCAGCACCTCTGCATCCTTACCCGCTTGATGAGCGATTTCCTGATTGCGGTATTGATCAGCGACAAAAACAAAAAAATAGCCATTGTGTTCGACATAGGGTGCATTATAGGCAATCGGACGCAGTTGTTTCTTAATCGCTGGATCGTCAATTCCGATAATTGAATAAGACTGTGTAAAACTAGACGTTGACGCTGCTTGCGCACATTCAACAAGCAGCCGAACTTGATCATCCGTCAGCGCCTGGTCAGTGAATTGACGAATCGACCGGTGCGCTAGAATGGTTTCGATGACTGAATGGTCCATGATTCACTCTCCTTTTTCCTTTCCTTCATTATAAATGGAGATGACCCCATTGGCACACGAGACGCGCTGAGCTGCCAGATTTTAGAAAAATCGGGCAAAGCACGCCCGGTCTTTTGACTTGCAGGTACGCTCCAGAGACTCGCTTGCCGCGGGCATCCCGTCCCTGCGCTTCCTGCTCTTTTCTTATCCTGTAAAAAAACAGCGAGATCATGCCTCGCCGCCCGTATTTCCTATTCAGTCTAACTTTTTAGTCAGTCAGTTTCTCATTTAATATCGGTACCAGCTGCTTTTTCCTTGAAACGACACCCTTTAACGTTGCCGTGTTGTTATCGAGCGAAACATGAAAGGCGTCTGCCGCATCTGCAGCTAATTGACCAAGGAACAAGCCTTCAGAATCACTGGTTAAAATATTGGTTACTGCAAGGAGAAACAGGTCAAGATTCTTCGCCGCGATTTCTTTCGTGATCGCCTGCTCAAGTTCAGCTTGGCGCGATAGTGCATCCTGAATATCGACAACATTGATCTGGGCGATCTCGACTGCATGCTTGCCCATTTGAAACGGCTTCATATCCAGCGTAATCAGTTCTTCAACCGTCTTATCCGCAATATTTGTCCCAGCCTTGAGCATATCCAGCCCGTAAGACGAGGCATCAATTCCGGAAATCTTCTCCAGTTCCTTCGCCGCCGTGACGTCCTCTTCCGTGCAGGTCGGCGACTTGAATAGCAACGTATCGGAAATAATCGCCGACAGCATTAATCCGGCAGTTGTCTTCGATAGCTCCACATTATTTTCCTTATAAAGTTTATTAATAATTGTGCAGCTGCAGCCTACGGGTTCAGCCCGATAATAAAGTGGTGCATTGGTCTCAAAATTAGCAATTCGGTGATGATCGACAACGGAAAGCACATCAACCTTTTCAATATCATCGACGCTTTGCCCGCGTTCGTTATGATCGACCAAATAAACAGCCGGAACTTCATTGGCCACTGTTTTTACCAGACGCGGTGCATCGACGTGAAAATAATTCAATACATACTCGGTTTCGCCGCCAAGTTCACCCAGACGAACGGGTTCCACTTCTTCGCCCAATTTGTTTTTCAGTTCTGCGAACGCTATTGCAGAACAAATTGCATCGGTATCAGGACTCTTATGCCCGAAAACAAGCACTTTTCCCATTTTTCTACCCCTCGTCATTTGATAATAGTATCGGCTACTCACAGAAAACCGTTCATAGTCTTTTAACAAAACCATACATGAAGTGCTAGATAATTTCAATAGCTTGATCATTTTAATCAAAATATGCAATAAATATTTGAATTAGTATTTATTTTGTCTAGTCCTTTTATAACTTTTTAGGCGATAAATCATTAATTATCCTTCGAATTCACATAATATTAATATTTGTAAGCGCTTTTACTTTAACTTAACCGCTTTCTTATCTATAATAAAGCTATTAAAAAGGAGTGGATCAAAATGGTTGAAGCTGTAGCACAAAAAATGAAAAGAGTCGCAAAATCGGTCACCTCGCCCAAAAAATTCATTGTTGGCAAGAACATTCTGGCAAATGTCAACGATTATATTACCTTACTGGGCGATAAGGCTTATTTCATTTGTGATGAATTTATCATCGATCGTGCAGCTAAGGAAGGCGGTGCTTCATTCAAGACAAAAGGAAATCAAGCGACTTTCGAAAAGTTCAATTATGAATGCAGTCAAGGAGAAATTGATCGCAATCGCAAACTTGTTCGTGAGGCAGGAGCAAATGTGGTCGTAGGGATTGGCGGCGGCAAAACACTCGACACGGCGAAGGCAACTGCCTATTATGAGCATCTTCCAGTTGTTGTCTATCCGACAATCGCATCCAGTGATGCGCCCTGCACAGCTTTGGCTGTCATTTATACAAGCGATCATCAATTTGATCATTATCTCTACCTGCCGAGTAACCCTGACATGGTGATCGCCGATACGGAAATCATCGCCGCCGCACCTGCCCGATTCTTTGCTGCCGGAATTGGCGATGGACTGACGACCTATTTTGAAGCACGTGCTTGTTTCCAGGCTAGCGGGCTGAATCTGGCAAATATGAAACCCTCGATCGTTGGTGTCGGGCTGGCCAAACTCTGCTACGAGACCATTCGGGATAACGCACTGCTGGCCATGCGTTCTGTTGAAAGAAAGCTCTCCACACCTGCCGTTGAAGCAACGATTGAAGCAACCATTTATCTCAGCGGAGTGGGAGCGGAATCCGGAGGCTTAGCTGCTGCCCACGCCATTCACAATGGAATGACCGCTGTCCCTTCATTGCACCAGGTGCAGCACGGAGAGAAAGTGACTTTCGCCCTTCTCGCCCAGCTCGTTCTTGAGAAAGCACCGCAGCACGAATTTGATGAAGTGATTCAGATCATTAAATCAGTTGGTTTGCCGCTGACTTTAAAAGATCTCGGTGTCGATGAATTTATTGAAGAAGAGTGGCGAAAAGTTGCTGAATTGTCCTGTGCAGAGGACGATACCATGTGTAATATGCCTTTTGAAGTCACACCGGACGATGTTTTTAATGCCATTGTCACTGCTGACTCAATCGCTGAATCTTATCATAATTAAGCTCTTCATGTCTTTTTCATGATCAAAAAGCTGCGATCCCACAACAGTGGGTGCCCGCAGCTTTTTTATTCTCTCTTTAGCAGTTTCGTGTTAGCAATGTACAAAGCACTGACCAGCACAAGGATCGCGATCGCGTAGAACAGTACCGAATGTGGATTATCATGGCTGACGATGATCAGTCGGACAATAGCCGTCACACCGATATAGATGAAATAGCGGAGTGGGAAATGATAATGGGCCTGAAAGTATTTAATGATCAACGCGATAAACTCAAAATAGAGAAAAAACACCAGAATTCCTTCAAGCAAAAAATAATATGAGGCATTCTCGCTCAGAAAAAGGTAGGTGAAAAATTGGTAGGTTTCTTTGATCAGTGAAACGCAGAGGATAATCGCGAGCGCAATCAGCACGATGTTCAATATCCACTGCAGGCTGCTCGTGATCAGCCAATCAATTTTATTTTTCTCCATGAATGAGCTCCTTTATAAACGAATTTTCCTTTTTATTTAACCTTATTGTAGCATTTTATACAAGGATCTTTTGATGCCACCCATAAACCTCTGAGCACGCTATCATTTACTCTTCAGAGCTGGCTGCCTTCGTTTTTCCTACATTTCATACGCTATTCTAAAGTCTAAAATGATATAATTGAATTATGGGAAGGAAGAACTTGGAGAGCGGCAAACCCCTTTGTCGAAACGTTGCCTAGGCTGTGTAGACGACGAAGCCGAGAAAGGGGGCTTCTTGTTACTTATGAGTGTTAGTGATTTTGCTAGTCTGATCGCCATGCTTTTTGCAGGTGGAATGTTCTTGCTGGCGTTACTCAACTATATCTCTAAAGACAAGAAATAATCCGCTCCCAAGTTTGACCACCTGAAGCGGATTGTTTCTTGCCGTATTTTAGGGGTGCGTTGCTCTTTAAGCAACTTTTTCCCAAGGGTTTTTACCCGGCGGTTCCCCATGATGACACATGGGAAACCGTTATTTATTATAAGCGAACATTAACAACCTTATTCCTTGCTTACAGTATAGCGTATCATCATACTAAATTCAATGAATTAATGTTGCCATACCCCAAATCTAAAGTTAGGCTCTGAGGGAGCTCTCTATAATAGAAAAAAGCACCCTCGTTTCCGGATGAACGAGGATGCTTTCGATTAAACGTACTTTTAATTTTTCTTCAGTTTGCGGGCAATGCCTGTCCCGATTGACTGAAGAATCTGGACGATGACAATTAAGATGATAATGACCGCGTACATGACGTTAGGCTGGAAACGGACATAGCCGAATTGATAAGCCAGATCGCCAAGCCCGCCGGCACCGACAAAACCAGCCATCGCTGTCTCGCCAATCAAACTGATCGTGGCGATCGTCAGACCAAGAATAATCGAAGAACGCGCTTCGCGGACAACAACGAACCAAATAATCCTCGGCGTTGATATACCCATCGATTGATAAGCTTCGATAATTCCATGATCGACCTCCAGCATCGCCGATTCAAGCAATCGGGCAATATAAGGAGCACAGGCCACAACAAGCGGCACAATCACCCCGCGCACGCCAATCGTTGTCCCGGCAACAGCTTGTGTAAAAGGCAAAATAAAGAAGAGCAGAATAATAAAAGGAATTGAACGAATGACATTGATCAATACATTCAAGAACGAATACACATAGGGATTTTCCGCTTGACCACCCTTACGCGTCAAAACGAGCAAAATGGCCAGCAAAACACCGATAATCAGCGAAATGACAAGCGAAATGATCGTCATTTCTACTGTTTCAATAAAGCCCTGGCCGATGGCGCTTCCCCACTGATTGATAAAATCACCCATTTCAGTAGTCCGCCTCCTCGACTATAATATTTTGCTGTTTCAAATACTGGATCGCCGCATCTGTCTCCGCCCGATCACCCTTCAGATGAACGAGCAGATTGCCGATCGACTGATCCTTGAGTTGGTCAATGCCGCCGGCAATAATACTCGGAAGAACATTAAATTTCTTGGCCACAGTTGCCAGAAATGGATCTTTGGCTGATTCGCCCAGAAAGGTCAGATTGACCAGCCGGCCGCTTTTCAATAATTCCTGATAAAAAGCTTCAGGAACACTGAAACGTGATTCTCTGCGGATGAATTGCCGAGTCATCGCTTCTTTTGGCTTGGCAAAGATATCGACAACTGAACCTTGTTCGACGATTCTGCCTTTTTCCATGACTGCGACTCGATCACATACACGCTGGATAACATTCAGTTCGTGCGTAATCAGAAAAATCGTGATCCCGAGATCCTTATTCACTTTCAAGAGCAGCTCGAGAATCGATTCCGTGGTATTCGGATCGAGGGCACTGGTCGCCTCATCGCTCAGCAAAATTTCCGGCTCATGGGCAAGTGCGCGGGCGATAGCGACCCGCTGCTTCTGGCCTCCGGAAAGCTGGCTCGGATAAGCATCACGGCGCTCGGCTAGGCCGACAATGTCGAGATATTTCTCAACCCGGCTGACAATTTCCTTTTTCGGTACGCCTTCAAGTTTCAAAGGAATCGCCACATTATCATAAACCGTTGCCGTTTCCAGCAGATTATAGCCCTGAAAGATCATACCTATTTTTCGGCGCATTCTCAGCAGTTGATTCTTATTTAACTTCAGGATATTCTGGCCGTCAACAAGAACGGTACCTGTTGTTGGACGTTCCAACAGGTTGATGCAGCGAATCAGCGTGCTTTTCCCCGCACCGCTGAAGCCGATCACGCCAAAGACTTCTCCCTTGTTAATACGCAATGAGACATCTTTCAGTGCTTCAATTTTATTTTTGCCAACCTGAAACGTTTTTGACACGTGTTGCAACTCAATCAAAATAAGTCCTCCTTACCATGCAGCAACCACAGAACCACCGAACTTCTTGTTAATATAATTTTTTATTGTCTTAGAATGATAGTATTTTTGAAGCTGCTTAACGACTTTATCATTTTTATTATTGGTGCGAATAACAAAATAATTGGGATAAGGGTTGTTTTTAAGCGGTTCATGGAAAATAGAATCCTTCAATACAGTCAGACCCGCGCCCATCGCAAAATTCGTATTGATCGCTGAGGCAGATACCTGGCTCAACTGTGCCGGAAGCTGCGCGGCATCGAGCTCAATAATTTTCAAATGCTTCGGATTGCTGGTGACATCGCGTTTGGTCGCTGTCACACCGGAACCCTTTTTCAGCTTAATCACGCCCGCTTTTTCAAAGAGCTGCAGGCCACGCAGTTCATTAGCCGGATCGTTCGGTACAGCGATCTTATCGCCATCTTTCAATTCACTCAGCTTTTTAATACTCTTGGAATAGATACCCATCGGGAAAGCAACCGTTTTGAATGCTGCTGTAAGTTTATAGCCTTTATTTTTCACCTGATCCTTCAGAAAAGGCAAGGTCTGATAGCTATTCGCATCCAAATTCTTGTCGTTCAACGCGGTATTCGGCTGATTATAATCGTTAAATACCTTCAAATGAATCGTCAGGCCATCCTTCTTTGCCAGCTTGGCCACCTGTTCCATGACTTCCTGATGCGGACCTCCGGTGACACCAACGGTAATTTCCTTATCACTTAATCCATTAGACGATCCACTGCAAGCTGCCAGAACAAAAATTAACGAAACTGCAAGTAATACCGATAGAGCCTTAATTATTTTCCTCATCCTTATTCCCCCGTTTTCTCTGAATCCTGATCAATGATGATTGGCCGCTCGAGTTACATTTCTTGCCAGAGCCATCGGTCCCATGTAAACTTGATCATTTGGCTTTTGATGAAATAAAAAAGCTTCCCTGCAAGAGAGAAGCTTAAACGTCATTTTCTCTCTTATCTTTCAAAGCCGCAAATCGGGCTTTGCAGGAATTAGCACCAAAATCAGAATTTCAATTCGGTTGCCGGGTTTCATCGGGCCAGTCCCTCCACCACTCTGGATAAGAATATATTCGATTGGTTAGTGACTTGATTGTACAATGAATCGAGAATATTGTCAAAATGTTTTATTGGACAAATTCTTCAGCCCTCGACCGGCTGAGCATAACCCTTCGAATGGCTGCTGTGCCAAGACCAGGCATCCGCCAGAATTTCTGGAATATTGGTATGCTCCGGTTGCCAGCCGAGCACTCGTTTAGCTTTTTCGGAAGACGCAATCAGCGTGCTCGGATCACCAGCGCGGCGTGCCGCTATTTCAGCCGGAATCGCTTTGCCGGTAACTTGGCGGGCAGCTTCAATAATCGCTTTGACCGAAAACCCTTCGCTTGATCCGAGATTGAAAACATCACTTTTCCCGCCGTGAAGCAAATAGCGGAGTGCCAGGCGATGGGCAGCAATTAAATCTTCAATATGTACATAGTCGCGGACACAGGTGCCATCCTGGGTCGGATAGTCATCTCCGTAAATCAACAGATGATCGCGCTCGCCGGCCGCCACCTGCAGAACAATCGGTATCAGATGGGTTTCCGGGTGATGATCCTCACCAATCTTCCCCGTCTTGCTGGCGCCGGCAACATTGAAATAACGAAGCGCGACATAGTGCATCCCATAAGCACGATCACACCACTTCATCATTTTTTCCATCGTCAGCTTCGTTTCGCCATAAGGGTTAGTGGGTTGAGTGAGCATTTCTTCCGTAATCGGCACCTGCTCTGGTTCGCCGTAAGTCGCCGCTGTCGAAGAGAAAACAATATGTTTGACGTTATTCTCCTGCATCACCTCAAGCAGGATCTGCATCCCGTAAACATTATTATTAAAATACTTCAACGGCTTTTCAACCGATTCGCCGACCAGTGAATTGGCGGCAAAATGAATCACGCCGTCAATCTTTTCTTTCTTGAAGACCGAGTCGAGGAAGGTTTTATCACGAATATCGCCTTGATAAAACGTTGCCTGCGGATGAAGCGCCTCTTTATGGCCCGTTTGCAGATTATCGACAACCACGACTTCTTCTCCGGCATCGATTAATTGATAGACCGCATGGGATCCGATATAACCCGCACCGCCAAGTACTAGAATAGCCATTGACTGAAGCTCCTCTCTTTCGAATAACCGTATTTCTTTAAGTATTGTCTAACAATACCCTAGATTTGACAAGGCGCTTTTTGAGATTCCCATCTGAAGCGTGCTCACTCAATCCATATTTTTGATAAATTGTATCGTAAGCGGAAGCTGCAATGCGCGTTCCAGATGCTTTTTATGTTTCTGAGCGGCTTGTTCCTCAAAATAAGCATCGTCTTGGTAAAACGCTTGAAGCTGAATGCCCTTTTTCTTTGTTAATTTAACTTTCACTTCACTGACCACATGCTGACCCGTTCGATCAAAATCATGAGCCAGACGCAGAATTGCTCCTAATAACTCACACATTTTCAATTCACTTTTACTTAAAAATTTTTCAAAAGATCCGCCCGCAAAATCAAGCAGCTTTACACGACTCTTAAATGAAGCAACGAGGGCCACGGCCAGCCGATTGTGATGACTGATGCCATTAATATTGATATTCGTCAGTAGATAGAAAGTATGCGCGCTGCTTGATTCATTATTAACATACTCACCAATATAGGCAAGATCGGCGCTATGCGAGAGCAGCCATGCTGTCTCCGCCTCCGGATAACCGGGAATCAGAGGACTAATCCCGTCAAATATCTGAAAGGCCAGTGCCTTAACGTAATTCGTATGCGTGCTCTCCAAATTAAAATTGCGGCGCAAGTGACGAATGCTTTCTTTTAAAACATAGGGAATGCGCACCTCGCCTCTTTCGCGCAGCATCCACTCATAAAAAACACCTTCGCGCAGCCCTTCACCACTGAGCATGAAGGTCTTCCCATGATTGAGCTTCACCAGCATATTGATAACAATTGCCGCCGGCAAAATAATGTCCGCGCGATCCTTGGAAAGCCCATCCATCGTTTCACGAGCATCCTCAGGCATGGAAGCCAGTCTTTCGGTCAATTCATTCAGACGACTCCGGGGCATCGTGTATTGATGCAGGCCAACCATCGGATAATGCTGCTCTGCCTGATCAATCTTACACAGATTTCTTGCCGCCCCGCCAATCCCAATAACGGGGAGATCCTGATCGGTCAGCCAGTCGAAAGCAGAAAAGGTTTCCCGGAGATAGGCCTCTAAGTGAGCAAGTGCGTCTGGATCCTTTCCAGAAAAATAAGTCTGATAGAGTGTCACTGCCCCAAATGAAAAGGAATGGGCATGAACCATCTCTCTGTTGCGGAACATCGTGACTTCTGTACTGCCGCCGCCAATATCAATGGAGAGACCGTTTTCCATGAATGTCGAATTCGTAACGGCATAGAATCCATAATAGGCCTCCTGGAGACCAGAAAGTAGACGGATTTTCAACCCAGTATGTCGATACACATAATCCATGACATCCTCACGGTTCTTTGCCTTACGCATCGCGGCTGTAGCCACGGCATCGATAACCGTTATCCCAGATTCTCTATGAATAATCGAAAGAAACCTTCTCAAAACTTGAAGCAGAGTGATTTGGCCTTCATCATTTAAATTCTGGTTGGCATCGATATAATTGCTGAGCCTGGCAACAACCTTGAAATTCAGCAACTCTTCAAAAAAATAATCTTTATCAATACCAATAACAACGAGCCGAATCGAATTCGATCCAATATCAATCATGGCGTGCTTCTGCACAATTTCCAATTTTCTCCACCTCGATGACCGCTAACGACATTGCCGGATAAGCGGATAATTCCGTCCCTATAAAATTAAATAAATAAAAACCAATGCGCATTCATTTTGAACAAAGGTCCAATTTCAAGTATAACCTTTTTTTCGCTCGCATTGGCTGAATCTGTTTTAATTTTCATTGTGCCGAAAAAGGCCTTACACTTTGCTCTCTTCCGATTTATTCTCGCGGATTGCCTGATCTTCATCCGACTTACTGTCCTTTTTGTCAAGCATATCTGCATAGGTAGGAAGAGGAATCCCAGCTTTATTCAAATGATTTTCGATCGCCTGAACCATTTCCTTAACAATGAGCACGCGTGCATAGAGTTTACTGTTTGCTGGAACAATTGCCCACGGCGCATAAGGTTGATCCGTTTTCGCAAACATCTCTTCTGCAGCGACTGCATATTCATCCCACTTCGATCGGTTGCGCCAATCCTCATCTGTAATTTTCCAGCGTTTCAGCGGATTCTCTTCGCGTTCCTTGAAACGTTTGTATTGTTCCTCTTTGGAAATATGCAGCCAGAATTTCTCAATGATATAATGATCATCCGTTAGCATTTTTTCAAATTGGTTAATTTCATCGTAGGCTCGTTTCCATTCCTCTTTTTCAGCAAAGCCCTCCACCCGCTCGACGAGTACGCGACCATACCACGATCGATCAAAAATAGCGATTTGACCATATTGCGGAATTTTTCGCCAGAATCGCTGCATATAGTGATAACGCTTTTCATGTGGTGCCGGAGCAGCGATTGACATCACCCGATAACCACGGGGATCGAGATTGGCAATCGCCCGCTTTATCGCACCGCCTTTTCCGGCTGCATCCCAGCCCTCGAAGGCAAAGATCACCGCAATGTTTTTCGCGCGGATCACCTGCTGCAGCGACAAAAGGCGCAGTTGATACTTCTCCAGTTTCTTCTCATACTTTTTTCTATCCTTAATCTTTTTACCCAAATCAACCGTATCCAGTCGATGTTCACTCAATTTATCCAACCTCCATCCATTATCTCAAAATTTTTTCTTGGCACCTCTGTATCAGAAGCAATACGAGTTGCCCTTTGAAGATTTCTCGGGCAACAAATCAAGCATTGCTTTTAATATACCCGATAGCAGGGCATTGTAGACTGGCGAGGCAACAATCGCCCCGTTCGCTCTTTCCTTTTTCGAATGAGAGTATGCGAAGGCTTGATTGCTTAAGAAATTCACTTGTTTTTTTATCGTTCAGAATATTTTCAGGCAAAAAGATCACAATAATGAACGGCGATCATTCTGCCAAAATCCAAAGGAAAGCCGTGAGAAACGATGCCAAAGGATCAAAAAAACAAGTTCAACAAAAACGAGGATGACTTTCAGCAAGTGGAAAATCTTAATCTGGATGAAGAATTTTCCGAACCGCTGGATGAACATTCAGTTGAAGAACGTGAACGTGCGCAGCGCACCGGGGACAACCAGGACACCAAGCACGGCGAAAAAAAGGATAAAAATTATAAGTAAGAAAAAAGGGATTGGCGGCCAAATGTCGCGAATCCCTTTTTTCTGATTTTCAATTTTTGAAGGAGTGAATCGGCGCTGGAATCCTGCCGCCGCGGGCGATAAAATCTGCCGCCGATTCTTTGCTGACGGCCATGACCGGTGCGTGACCGAGCAGGCCGCCGAACTCGACCGAATCGCCGACTTTGGCGCCGGGTGCCGGAATCACGCGTACCGCCGTTGTCTTATTATTAATCACACCAATTGCCGCTTCATCAGCAATCATAGCGGAAATAGTTTCCGCACTCGTCTCGCCGGGAACGGCAATCATATCCAGACCCACCGAGCAGACAGCAGTCATCGCTTCGAGCTTCTGCAGATTCAGTGCGCCTTTTTCGACGGCCTCGATCATTCCGGCATCCTCTGAGACTGGAATAAAGGCACCGCTCAAGCCGCCAACATGACTGCAGGCCATGACGCCGCCTTTTTTGACCGCATCATTAAGCAGCGCAAGCGCCGCCGTTGTCCCATGAGTACCGGCACTTTCAAGGCCCATTTCTTCGAGGATCCGGGCAACAGAGTCGCCAACAGCCGGCGTCGGTGCCAGCGAAAGATCGACAATACCGAAAGGAACACCGAGACGTTCTGAAGCTTCATGACCGACCAGTTGCCCCATTCGTGTAATTTTAAAGGCAATTTTCTTGATCGTTTCCGAGACAGCATCAAAAGGTTGTCCTTTTACCTTTTCCAAGGCCCGCTTGACGACACCGGGACCACTGACCCCGACATGAATGATGCTGTCTGCCTCACCGACCCCGTGAAAAGCACCAGCCATAAATGGATTATCCTCGACAGCATTGGCAAAAATGACCAGTTTCGCACAGCCAAGTCCTTGATCGTCTGCCGTCCGTTCAGCCGTTTGCTTGACGACTTGTCCCATTTCACGCACTGCGTCCATATTAATACCTGCCCGTGTCGAACCGACGTTCACCGATGAGCAGACGCGTTCAGTCACCGCCAAAGCCTCAGGAATGGACTGAATCAGGCGCTCATCTCCGCTCGTATAGCCTTTTTGCACAAGAGCACTGAATCCGCCGATAAAATTCACTCCGGTCTCTTTGGCTGCTCGATCAAGTGTTTCGGCAAACGCGGTGTAATTATTATCCGCAGACGCTCCGGCAACCAATGCGATCGGCGTCACCGAGATCCGCTTGTGGATAATCGGAATACCGAATTCAGTCTCAATGTCCACACCGGTTTGCACCAGATGCGCGGCAAGCCGCGTAATCTTGTCATAGATTTTCTGCCGGGCCCGCTCCCCATCACTGTCGATACAGTCAAGCAAAGAGATTCCCATCGTAATCGTGCGGATATCCAATTTTTCTTCTTCAATCATCCGAATCGTTTCCAGAATTTGCGTAGTTTCCATTGGTGCCAAGTCTCCCCTTCTCACAAACTATGCATCGACGTGAAAATTTCTTCACGCTGAATTTTGATTTGAACATTCAGCATTTCGCCTTTTTCTGCTAAAGCCTGTTTCATCTCACCAAAGCTCCGATTGGCGTGGGACAAATCGAGAATCATCATCATCGTAAAATAGCCGTTCATGATCGTTTGGGAGACATCCAGTATATTGACATCCAGTTCCGCCAATTGATGGCTGACACCAGCAATGATGCCGACATTATCCTTGCCAATTACAGTTAAAATCGCCTTCATCGTCCGACACACTCCAAATCTTTTTAAATTTGCTCTCAGTCATTCTATTGACAAAAGGGAAACGTTCTTATAGGATAGATACTGTCTTTAACAATATGCGGGTGTAGTTTAATGGTAAAATTAGAGCTTCCCAAGCTCTCGTCGTGGGTTCGATTCCCATCACCCGCTTACCGGAAGAGCGATGCTATCGCTCTTTTTTTGTCCTAATCACCAGATTAGCGCAACGCCTGCTGGACCTGAATCAGATGCTTGTCACTTTTCCGAAAGCGCTCAAATGATCAATACAATTAAAATCAATGATTTCCCATGAATTCCCATTTGAACGAATATGGCTGATACAGGTGTTGAAGAGCTTCGTCTTTCCGGTCCCATATTTCCCATGGGAGAACACAGACAGAATGACATTAATCAATCCGCCATGTGCCACAAGAAGAACTTGGTCCGCCGGATGAGCCTGTTCAATTTCACTCAATCCGTGCCGCACACGCTGTTCAATCTGATTAAAAAATTCCATTCCCGGAATCTTCCCATCCGGAAAATGGGCATCGCGCTCCGCAACGGTCATCCCCGAAGCTTCACCGTAATCTTTCTCAATAAAATCACTAGTGACATTCAGCGGCAGACCGCCCAGATAACGATTGATGGTCTCCGCAGTCTGCTTTGCCCGAAGCAGCGGGCTCGTATAAATCGCTGTAAACGGCTCCTTTTCCAAAAAGCGTCCGACTAAATCGGCCTGCTCGCGTCCTCGTTCATTGAGCGGAATATCTTCACGCCCCTGCAGTCTCCCCAGCGAATTCCAGTCGGTTTCACCATGCCTAACCAGGCATATTGTTGTCATGATTCATCCTCCAATAAATCTTTTGCCAGGTATCGCGTCGAGCGCGATCCAGCTTATTTTCTCTGGCTTTCGTTAATAGGAAAAAGTCTTTCTTCTAGTATAGCGAAAAAAAGACAGCTGTGCCTCGGGAAAGTATCACCAATTTCATGAAAATTGTCGCTTTTTGCAGAATAAAAGCTGATATTCCTTTGAAAAACAGCAATTTTTCATCATTTTACCAAATTTGGTCGAAATTTTTTCGATTTTATTTATAAAAATATATTCTGCCCTTACGCCTCATTTCTGCTAAGCTTAAAACAATGACTCCTATAAAGGCAGGTAAATCCAATGAATCCAGAACAGACTGAGAAGGAAAAAATGATAAATGGCGAACACTATTTTGCCGGAGATCCAGAGCTGAGAGATGATCGGCTGCACGCAAGAAAGCTCGTTCGCCGTCTTAACGAATCCGCAGGCGACGAACGTGACGAACGGACACGGATCCTGCACGAACTTTTCGGTTCATCCGGTACGCACCTCTATATTGAGCCCGAATTTCACTGCGACTATGGCTACAATATTCATGTCGGTGACTGGTTTTTCGCCAATTTCGGTTGTGTCATCCTCGACGGCGCCCCGGTCGTGATCGGCAAGCATTGCATGCTCGCACCGGGTGTCCATATTTATACCGCCACGCACCCTCTTGATCCTGCCGAGCGCACCTCTGGCATTGAATTCAGCAAACCGGTGACAATTGGCGATAATGTCTGGATCGGCGGACGAGCAGTCATCAATCCCGGAATTACAATTGGCAATAATGTCGTTGTCGGATCCGGTTCCGTCGTGACTCGCGATGTGCCTGATAATGTCGTTGTCGCCGGCAATCCGGCACGGGTTATCCGGACGTTGCCGATGAGCGATGAATGAACAATCATGGTCGATAGATCAAAGGAACCGCTGAATTTTTCCAGCGGTTCCTTTTTTTGTAATTGTTCAGCGGTGCCCTTTGATATACGGAACTCCATCGGCCTTCGGTGCTTCGGCCCGGCCGACAAAGCCGGTCAGAACAATAAGCGTCAGGACATAGGGAGCAATCAAGAGATAAACGGAAGGCAAGTGATTGAGATAAGGGATCTGTTCACTTGTAATGCTGAGCGCCTGGGCGAATCCAAAAAACAGTGAGGCACCCAGCGCCCCAATCGGATGCCATTTTCCGAAAACGAGAGCTGCCAGAGCAAGAAAACCTTGGCCGGCGATCGTCGATACATTGTAGTTGGACGTAATGGTCACGAGATAAACGGCTCCGCCTATACCGCCGCAGACCCCACTGAGGAGAACACCGATATAGCGCATCTTCGTGACGTTAATGCCCAGTGTATCCGCGGCCGCCGGATGTTCCCCCACCGAGCGAAGTCTGAGTCCGAACGGTGTTTTAAAAATAATATACCAGACGACGAATGCGGCAAGAATGGCCAGATAGGACGTATAGGTCGCTTGCTGGAAAAAGATTGGACCGATAATCGGAATTTTTGAGAGCAGCGGAATATTAATTTGGTTGATATTATTCTGTATATATGGCGTCTGACCGCCGCCATTATAGATCATTTTTACAAGAAAGATAGTTAATCCGGCTGCCAAAAAGTTAAGTGCAACACCGCTGACGGTTTGATCAGCTCGGAAGGAGATCGTTGCGACTGCATGAATCAGCGAAAAAATACCGCCAGCGACTCCGGCAATCACAATGGCTAGCCATGGAGAGGCCGCACCAAGTCCGGCGTGTTCAAGAGACAGGGTGGCGATGGCAGCGGTAAAAGCGCCAACTGACATCAGCCCTTCCAAACCGATGTTGATGACACCGGATCGTTCGGTGAAGACGCCGCCCAACGAAGTAAAAATCAGCGGTGTTGCAGTCAGAAGGGTCGAGGGTACAATGATGCAAAGCACTTCAAAAAAACTCAAAGCTTTTGCCTCCTTCCGTTAAAGCGGGCCCAGAGCCACTGAATCACATAACCCGATCCGACAAAGAAAATAATTAAGGCAATAATAATTTGAATGAGTTCAATCGGGACACCGGCAACCGACTGCATCGTTAAGCCGCCTGTCTGCAGTCCGGCAAAAAGCGCACCGGACAACACAACGCCGATAGGGGTATTTAATCCAAGCAAAGCGACCGCAATCCCGTTAAAACCGATACCGGTAAAGGTGGAATTAATCATCATATATTGATAAGTTCCCAAACCTTCCATTGTCCCCGCTAGTCCGGCAAAAATGCCGGAAATCGTCATCGACAGAATAATGTTGCGGCTGACATTCATCCCCGCGTAACGGGAGGCTTCCTGGCTGAAACCGACCGAACGCAGTTCAAAGCCCATCGTCGTCTTCCAGAGAATGAACCACATGGCAACTACCGCTAAGATAGCGACAATGAATCCCCAGTGCAGACGAGAACCTTGAGTCAGATTAGCCAGAAACGGTGAAGCAAGTGAAGCATTCGCAGGAATAGTAGGCGTGCGTTCGCCTTGAGTGTAAAGATACGTTTTAATTAAATAACTTGTTGTATACAGGCTGATATAATTCATCATAATCGTTGAAATCACTTCATGGACTCGAAATCGGGCTTTCAAAATACCGGGAATGAATCCCCATAGTCCCCCGGCTGCTCCGCCGACGATGATGCAAAGCGGAAGTAGAATAAACTTGGGCAGTCCGGGCAGTTCTACCGCACAAGCCACAGAGGCCAGCCATCCGGCCATCAATTGCCCCTCAACACCGATGTTAAAGAGACCTGTGCGAAAGGCAAAGGCGACAGCCAGTCCGGAAAGCACCAGTGGGATCATGGCCCGGATCGTCTCCCCGCCGTAATACGGCTGCAGGAAGATAGACTGAATGATCGATCCGTAAGCAACCAGCGGATTATATCCTGTTGCCAGCATAATGATTGCCCCGCAGAGCAACCCGAGCACAACTGAAATAACCGGGATAAGCAGGGTCATCCAGCTGACTCTTTTCATAAAATTGCTCATGCCTGATCAGCCTCCTTTTTATGGCCGGCCATCAGGAGACCCAGCTCATGTTCGTCCGTTTGTTTCGGGTCAACAACATCGATGATCTGCCCTTCATAGATCACAGCAATTCGGTCGCTGAGATGAAGTATTTCATCAAGTTCAAAGGAAACCAGCAGAATCGCTTTACCCTTTTTCTTCTCCTCCAGCAGCTTGCCGTGAATAAATTCAATCGCACCAAGATCCAGTCCGCGTGTCGGCTGTGCCGCAATCAAAAGTTTAGGACTGCGATCCACTTCACGCGCGACAATCACTTTCTGCTGATTGCCTCCGGAAAGCGAGCGCGCCAGTGTTTTTTCAGAAGGCGTACGCACATCAAATTCCTGAATTAATTGATTTGCTTTTTTAGAGATCACTGAGTTATTGAGTATCCCGGAATGGGCATACGGCCTCTGATAATAGGTTTGCAAGACCATATTTTCACCGACCGTAAAATCCATGACCAGTCCGTGCTTCTGCCGGTCTTCAGGGATATAACCAAGCCCCGCCTCAACGATTTTGCGAGTCCGCTGATTAGTCACGCCCTTGCCATTAAGCCGCACTGATCCGCTTTTCGCTTTACGCAGACCGGCGATTGCCTCGACTAATTCCTCCTGGCCGTTACCATCCACGCCGGCTATCCCCAGAATTTCACCGCCATGTACTGTTAAATTCAACCCATTGACTGCATTCACCTTCCGAGAATCCTGAACAACCAGATCGTCGACCTCAAGCACACGTTCCTGCGGATGATACGGCGTGTCATTGATCTGAATATTGACCTTTCGCCCGACCATCATATTGGCTAACTGATCAGGGGTCGTTTCAGAAATACTGACCCGGTCAATCATTTTTCCAAGCCGGATCACCGTACAATTGTCACAAGCCTCAAAGATTTCTTTCAGTTTGTGTGTGATCAGAATGATTGATTTGCCTTCTTTGACAAGCCGCTTCATGATCTCAATCAATTCCTCAATTTCAATCGGCGTCAAAACGGCTGTCGGTTCATCAAATATCAGGATATTCGAGCCGCGATACAGCGTTTTGAGGATTTCCACACGCTGCTGCATGCCGACTGTGATGTCTTCAACTTTTTGGAGCGGATCGACTTCAAGTCCATACTTTTTAGACAAATCACGGACGATTTGCACAGCCTTTTTCATATCCAGACGGCCATGTTTTTTCGGTTCACGGCCTAATATAATATTTTCTGCGACCGTAAATTTATCAATGAGCATAAAGTGCTGATGAACCATACCGATACCCAGTTGATTGGCATCATTCGGATCATGAATTTCTACCTTTTTGCCGTGAACGTATATCTCACCCTGATCCGGCTGATACAAACCGAAGAGAATGTTCATCAATGTCGATTTTCCAGCACCGTTTTCGCCAAATAGAGCATGAATCTCGCCCTCTTCGACTTGCAGCGTAATGTCATCATTCGCCACAATACCGGGAAACTCTTTTCGGATATGTCTCATTTCGATTGCATAGGACATGCCTCTTGTCTCCTATCCCAGAGTATGTATTAAAAAATAAGTTTGGCTTTCTGCATTGACGTTTAAAAGCTTGAACTCGTCTTTTATAAAGTGTATCGCAATAAAATAGCAAAGAACAGCGCACATGATCCCATGCC
This sequence comes from Sporolactobacillus sp., assembly GCA_047718855.1. Lineage (GTDB taxonomy): Bacteria > Bacillota > Bacilli > Bacillales > Sporolactobacillaceae > Sporolactobacillus. The sequence continues at coordinate 100,969 of JBDNRY010000007.1, forward strand.
GCCGTTTTGCCTGTTTATGGAAAACATCTGATAAATATAGTGAAGGATGGGGCGCCCATAACTATCGCCTCATCCCTCCAGAATACGTTTTATTATTTTAAGTTTGCAAGATATGCTTTATAAGCTTTATCTGTTGCCGGAACCTTGATGCTTCCGTCAATAATCTTCTTTTTATACGAATTAACTGCATCAAGTGCTTTCTTGGAAACGTTCTTCGTTGTTGGCGCAATGCCTACACCATTTTGTTTCAAACCATATTCAAGCACTTGTCCGCCAGGAAATTTGCCGTTCATCGCTTTGGTTGAAACATCATTGATTGCCTTGTCCACACGTTTGACCATCGAAGTCAGTGTTACATCCTGCGGAAGACCTTGTGCATATTGATCCTTGTCGACACCAATTACCCAAACCTTCTTGCCATTCTTTGTACGGTTTTTCGCTTCTGTAAACACGCCGTTCCCCGTATCGCCGGCTGCAGCATAGATAATATCCGCGCCTTCAGTGTACATTGTTGAAGCAATGCTGCGTCCTTTATCCGGAGCGTTGAACGCGCCGGCATACTGAACATAAATCGTCGCATTCGGTTTAACAGCCTTTACGCCGGCTTTAAAACCATTTTCAAACGACTTAATCAGAGCAGAATTAATCCCGCCAACAAAGCCAATTTTATTTGTTTTTGTTGTCAGACCAGCAACAACGCCGACAAGGAAAGAACCCTGTTCGGATTTAAAATTCATACTGGCTACGTTCTTCAACGGCTTGTTGTTCTTATCCACTGCAACAGCGTCCACAATGCCGAGGTGCGCTTTCGGATTTTGTTCCGCGATCTTCTGGATATCACTTTGCATCAAATAACCAATTCCGAAAACAACATTATAATTCTGGTGAACCAATTGATTCAAATTCGGTGAATAATCCGAAGCCTGAGTCGACTGAAGATATTTAACCTGAGAGCCCTGTTTGAGATTATTGTCCTTGCCAAATGCCTTCAGTCCTTCCCAAGCTGACTGGTTGAAGGACTTATCGTTAACGCCGCCTGTATCGGTAACCATGCCCGCCTTGAAAGTCGTCTTGGTGGCCTTACCTGAACCGCTGCTACTATTGCCGCAGCCTGCAAGTACAGTTGCCAGAACAACGACACAAGCAAGAATAACTGCTAGTCTCTTTTTAAACACGAAAAAACCCCCCGTTATTGTTTTCCAAACTGCAACCTTAATTACTATAGCCTATCCCATCAAAAAAAGAAACAAAAAATCGACGAAAAACGTAAATTACGGATATTTTTTAAAAAAGTGTTCGTCTTTTGTTCTCTTGTGGACAAAATCCGCTATTTTTTTCAATGATCATTCTCTTTTTCACTTTATCAGGTTGATCCGAATCTGCCATGGAAGAAGTAGCAGAACAGGCAGAAATCGATAAAATCTCTCTTTATTTTAGCTCAATTTGTGCAGATTATGTGTCCCTTTGTCGCTTTTTCTGACCTATCATTTGCCATCTGTCAGGCAATATTTTATAACTGTGGCCGTAATTTGTTATAATTAAAGAGAAGAATGTGATCGGGGGGGTGTATAAAATGGATCATCTCTTATTTATTGAAACAGGTGTGGGTATCGATGTCCATGGTCAGAATATTACAAAAGCAGCGGTGCGTGCTGTCATTGACGCTATTCACAAGAATTCGATGCCGGGATTGACCGAAATACTGCCCGGCGGTGACCTGAACGCAATGAAGGTGACGATTAGACTGGCTGTACCCTGCGGAAAAGATACACTTGACTATGAACAGGTCAAAGCAGAGATCCCCTACGGCACCGTTGACGTTGCTGTAACTGACGGCGGCATGGCAACGCCAAGCGGCATTGTCCTGAAGGATAAAGAAGACAAAAACGATCTGATGTATATTGTCAATGCTTCAGTCGAAGTCGGGTACTGAGCTTTCTCGTCATGTTTCTGGGGACGCAGTGGTTGTGATGCGCGAATTTCGGCGGTTGCAAAAAAATAAACATAGGCAAAGCCGTTTTATTTGGCTTTGCCTATGCTATCCCAAATTCTCTAAGTTAACCTCGAATATTTTATACTCTGCTGCATCCGTGCTTAAGCCATAGCTTTGGAACGATGGAGAAATGCTGAGCCGCCCATGTACAAAATTCTAAATTGACGGTCCCACTTCTAGCGTCGAGTTCAATTTTCTATAGTAAATGAGTGCAGAATTTTAGAATATGAGCCTATGCTTCTGCACTTCTCGACCAGCGTTCTGCACTTCTCACTTGTCATTCTACAGTTCTCGGCCGCCGTTCTGCAGTTCTCACCTGTCATTCTACAGTTCTCGGCCGCCGTTCTGCACTTCTCGCCTGAGCTTCTGCAGTTCTCGGCCGCCGTTCTGCACTTCTCGCCTATCGTTCTACAGTTCTCGCCTGTCATTCTACAGTTCTCGGCCGGCGTTCTGCACTTCTCACCTATCGTTGTGCAGTTCTCGGCCGGCGTTCTGCACTTCTCACCTATCGTTCTGCACTTCTCGACCAGCGTTCTGCAGTTCTCGCTCGCCGTTCTGCAGTTCTCGGCTGGCGTTCTGCAGTTCTCGCTCGCCGTTCTACAG
>JBDNRY010000008.1:0-91363 GCA_047718855.1 Sporolactobacillus sp.
CCGCAGAAGAGGGAGCGTTATCCGCAGAAGAGGGAGCGTTATCCGCAGAAGAGGAGGGTTTATCCGCAGAAGAGGCTCGAGGTTCAACAGTACAGCGCTGAGGTTCAACAGTAGAGGTTGGAGTTTCAGCAGTATAGGCCTGAGGTTCGGCGGAAATGAGAGAATTCCGCCTAAGCGCGGAAAAATTCCGCCTAAGCGCGGAAAAGTTTCGCCTAAGCACGAAAGCAGGCATAAATCAATCAAATCTTTCATAAAATCTCCATAATTCGCTGTTTCAATGATCTTTTTTCAATAAAAAATTATTCAGGGCCATGCTGAATGGAATAAATTCCTTTTTTGATGACCATAATGTTTTCAAATAATTAAAGAGGGGACGAAGCATTCATGGAGATTATCAGTGATGTCTGGGTCAATTGGTTTGAGGGTGAAGAAAATGGTTATAATGTCTGCGCATTTTATGAATGGCGCAAACATGATTTTATTGAGCTGCTGGATCAAGTGCCGCTGATTAAAGTGGATCGCGCATTGCTTGATTATATCGAAAATGATCTGCAGGATCTCCCTCAGGAACTGATGAACGATGTGCGCAATCGAAGTGTCATTTGCAAAAACAATCAACGGGAGATTATTGAGTATTGTTTCGTGGCGACTGACGGAGAACGCTGTATTGCTGCCGATACACTCGGCTATACCATACCCGTACGCAAAAGCCGGCTAATTCCGCGACAGGAGAATATTGTGATTGAAAAAGCTGAAAAGATGCAGCGGGAAGACTATCCATTGCCTAATGGCGGAAGTCAGAAGGAGTATCACCTGCTCTCATTAAGTCCGGATCTCATGCGGGGATTGACGCGCAGGGAACGTCAACTCAAACAATTGCTCTTCATGGCGCTCGATCAGCTGCATTCGACTGGGAGCGTCGAAGAGATGCGTTATTGGTTCACTGAATGGTATCCGACGCGTTATGCAGAAAGCCAGACCCTCAGTTTTGAGGAAGCATGGCAGGAGATTGTCCACGGGATGAGTGAAGGATGGACAGACAAGCATAGCAGCATTTGTGAGCGGATGATTAAGGGTCAGTCGTATTTTGAAAAACTATGGGAACTGGAGCATGGGCCCAAAGTGCAATAGATCGCAGAAACATAGGTATTATAAAAAGACGGTTTCAAGCCATCAACGAATGGTGAAACCGTCTTTTCTATTTTGCGGCCCTGAAGAGGGAATTCTGAAGTAAAAAAAAGCGGAAAAATTCCGCCTAACGAGCGAAAAATTCCACCTAAGCTAGGAAGGAATCAAAAATCAGTGCCGGTTCATCCGCCCGATGCCGAGAGCTTTTTCTGCTGCCTTCAATGTTTTACTGGAAATCGCATAGGCTTTTTCTGCGCCTTCATCAAGAATATCATCGAGTTCGGGCGAACCGAGCAACTCGTTAAAGCGCTCCTGGATGGGTTTCAGTGTAGCGACAACCACTTCGGCGACATCAGTCTTAAACTCGCCATAGCCTTTGCCACTGTATTGCGCGACCAGTTCATCGACCGGACGGCCGGAACAGAGCGAGAAAATATCAAGCAGATTGGAGATGCCTGGTTTCGTCTGACGATCATAACGGATAGAGGATTCCGTATCGGTCGTCGCCGATTTAATTTTTTTAATAATATCTTTTTCATCATCCAGGGTAAAAATGGTCGCTTTGCGGTTTGAATCCGATTTGCTCATCTTCTTTGTCGGTTCAGCAAGCGACATGATTCGCGCGCCGACAGGCGGAATATAAGGTTCTGGCAGCGTGAAAATATCCGCATATTTTTTATTAAACCGTTCGGCCAGATCACGTGTAAGCTCCAGATGCTGTTTCTGATCGGCACCGACGGGAACGAGCTCTGTCTGATAAAGAAGGATATCGGCGGCCATTAATGGCGGATAAGTCAGCAGCCCGGCAGGAATGGCCTGTTTGCCCTTTGATTTGTCCTTGAATTGAGTCATTCTTTCCAATTCGCCCATTGTACTGACACATTGCATGATCCAGCCAAGCTGAGCATGGCAGGGAACCTCAGACTGTATAAAAAGGATCGATTGTTTCGGATCGATACCCATGGCGAGATAGAGAGCCGCCAGCGTATGGATATTCTTCTGCACCTCTGCGGGATCCTGCGGAACGGTAATGGCGTGTTCATCAACGATGCAATAAATACAGTCATTCCCCTCTTGCAGTGCACTAAAATTACGCATCGCTCCTAAATAATTGCCCAGCGTCGGAATGGACGTCGGTTGAACTCCTGAAAAAATTCTGGCCATCGTTTTTCATCCTCCTGTTTTTGTTAAAGCTTTCTGTCTTACCCGAAAAAGCGGCATAAAAAAAGCCCTTCATCCGAAAGGGACGAAAAGACCGCGGTGCCACCCTAATTTATTTTCGAAAAATCGAAAACAGCTTAGTCCAACTGCTCAAAGGAACAGTCGGCTGCGCGGTAACGAGCGCGTACGTCAGCGCCTACTTGCCTGTTTCAGGTGTTCAGCGAGAGGCTTAAAAGTCCATTCACCAATTTCAGGCCATCCGATTTTCAGCCTCTTCGGATTCTCTGCAGACTTGTCCATTGGTTACTCTTCTTCATCATTGCCTGTAAAAATTGATTTGATAACAGTATACTCAACCCGCCCCAAAATTGCAAATGACCGATTAGAAATAATTCTATTTCATTGTTTATTTAGAAAATAAAAAATAGCCATACCATTCCGGGAATTTGGGTGTATAATATTCCCAAGGTTTTACGGTTCGATTGTGTCTGTCGCCTATGAAAGTTAATGAACGCTGAACCAGCAAATGATTTTGCAAGATTCGGTCGTTTCAGTCATTTTTCTTTTTTGGAGATTTATCACCGTTTATACCTGCATTTGAAGTTTTAGGGGGATGTTACATATGCAAAAGAGAAAAAGATGGGCAAAGTATCTGGCACCGCTCGTGCTTGTTCCCGTGCTGATACTTTCTTCTTGCTCAGGAGGCAGCTCTTCACCATCCGGGAAAAGTGGTTTAGCGGCAAAGCAAGCTCTTCGAGTGACCACGACTGCTGATATTCCGACCATGGATTATACGCAGGCGACGGATACGCAGTCAACGAATACACTGGAGATGGTGAACAGCGGCCTGACGCGGATGCATAATGGCAAGGTGCAAATGGATCTTGCTAAGAGCGGTAAAGCCAGTGCGGACAAACGTACCTATACGTTTACGCTCAGAAAAGGGATCAAATGGTCTGACGGGAAACCGGTAACGGCGCAAAATTTTGTTTATGGCTGGCAGCATGAAAACGATCCGAAAGCCAAACCGGCCTATAATTTCCTGTACGCTTCGGCAGGAATCAAGAATGCGGAACAAATTGAAAATCCGAAAGATCCGATGTATGGCAAATACAAAAAGCTCGGTATCAAGGCAATCGGAACCAATCAAGTTCAGATCACCTTTGCGAAACCGGCACCGCCATTTTTCCTGAGTCTGCTATCGACACCGGGGTTCTTCCCGCAGAGACAGGATTTTATCACCAAGCAAGGCAAGAGTTATGCCATGGGTCCGAAAAATCTGTTATATGATGGACCTTTCAAACTGCAGGCTTGGGACAAAGGCAGCGGCTGGACCTATGTGAAGAACAACAGTTATTGGAATGCTAAGAAAATTCATTTGACCAAAATAAATGTTCGCGTGATTAAGGAAGAAGCTACTCGTGTTAACCTGTATAAAACGGGGGCGACAGACACGATTGAAAGTGTCTCCGGTGATTATGCCGATCAGCTGAAAAAAACGATTCCCGATCAGGTGCACTTTGGCTTGACTTCGGTCACTCGTTTCCTCTATGTGAATCAGAAAAACAAGTATTTGAAAAATGCCGCACTGCGCAAAGCGCTCAGTGAATCGATTAATCGTAAAGCGTTTGTCACACAGTTGATGAAGAACGGTTCGCTGCCGTCAAACTTTGCTGTTCCGAAATCCTTTGTGAAAGGACCTGACGGTAAGGACTTCCGTACAGGAACACCAAACGGTTATCCGCTTGGCAGTGCCGCGCAAGCTCAAAAAGATTGGGCAACAGCTAAAAAAGAATTAAAAATTAAAACACTCAATCTCAACTTCCTGACTCAGGACGGCGATCAGTTGAAGAATTTTGATCAGTATCTGGCCGCTTCATTTGAAAAACTCAAAGGCGTTCATGTAACGATTAGTCAGCAGCCCTTTGCCAATTTCTTAAAACTGCAGACGGACTTTAAGTTTGACCTTTCTTATGCCGGTTGGTCGCCGGATTATCAGGATCCGATGACCTATCTGGATATGTTCACAACAGGACATCCTGAAAATTCATCAGCCTGGTCCAACAAGACATACGACAAATTGATCACTTCAGCAGAAAGCGAAGCCAATGTGACGAAACGGTGGAGTGACCTGAAGGAAGCAGAAAAAATCCTGATTCAGGATAATGGGATCATTCCGCTGGATCAGGACGGTCAGGTTTGGACGCAGAAGTCCTATGTTAAGGGATTGCAGTATCCGGTTTACGGACCTCAGGTTGATTTTACCGGAGCTTATATAAAGAAGCATTAATTGAAAGAGAAATGCATGAAATGAACAGAAGGCCGGGCTGCATTTGCCCGGCTTTCTGTTCGTTAATTTTTCTTAATTGGCTTGCCCACTTTATACATAGGCCGATAAAATCAGGGAAATAATGAAAAGTGCAGCACCGATAATTAGAAACGGCCAAGTGATCGGCCATCGCTCCGATCCATCACGGCGCCTCAATTCAGCCAGCGGGGCTTCTGCATCGACAGCACCAAGCTTTCTTTTTCTCAGAGTACGTGACACTCGCTTGAAACTGTAGACCATACTGTCGAAAAAGCCGCCCTGCACAATAAAAATGACCGCGCCGAGAAGCAAAGAGAGGAGACCTATCATTCCGGCTGCATTTGCCAGATTTAGGAACGAGAAGGGATGTGACAAGAAAAACTGCCCAATTAAGCAAACCCCAAGCTCACTGCAGACAATGATCAGATAGAGCCACTTATTGGAAAGACTCTTTAAATGGTTCATGGAAATACACCTCAACGTTATCATAACTGAGTGCGCCTTTTGCGGCAATAGGAGCAGGGTGTCAGATAATATGTCATGGAGCAAAAAAAGATTTTCTATCAAAAATACTTATAGAGCAACAATTTTTCTGTCGAAAATGGTGAGAATCGATTGATTTTTGTAAAAAAGAATGCAAATTGCAAGAATAACTTGTATAATATCGTTTGTAGGTTGAATGCGCGTTTTACTATGCGCAAAATTGACCTAAAAAACAGATAATTTACTATGGGGAGGTCATTGCTTTATGAAGAGTAAAGCAAAATGGTCATTAGTGCTGAGTTTTGTATTAGCACTGAGTCTTGTGCTTTCCGCATGCGGAAGCTCAAGCAGCAGCAAGAACAGCAGTAGCAGTACCGGATTGGCAAAAGATCAGACGTTAAATATGGCAATTGGACAGGATATTCCAACGCTTGATCCGAATCTGGCAACAGATACGACGTCAACCAATGCCATCGATATGACTGAAGCTGGTTTGACAAGAATGCATGATAACAAGTATTCTTGGGATCTCGCCGCAGGAGCGCCGAAAGTCAGTGCCGACAAGAAGACGCTCACGTTCAAACTCCGCAATGCAAAATGGTCTGACGGCAAGCCTGTAACGGCTCAAGATTTCGTATACGGCTGGCAGCGTCAGAATGATCCGGCTGCAAAACCGGCTTATAACTTTCTATTTGCGGCATCCGGTATCAAGAACGCTTCGAAGATCGAAGATCCGACGAACAAAGCTTGGTACGGTAAATACAATAAACTGGGCATCAAAGCATTGAACAGCAAAACACTCCAAGTAACATTCGAAGTCCCGGTTCCACCTTTCTTCTACAGCATTTTGTCGCAGCCGCAATTTCTTCCGCTTCGAGAAGATTTTGTTAAGAAACAAGGCAAAAATTACGCACAAGGGCCTTCCAACCTTTTGTATAATGGACCTTTTGTTCTTTCTTCATGGAATAAAGGATCAGGCTGGACTTACAAAAAGAATAAAAATTATTGGAATGCAAAGGCAACAAAGTTGACCACTGTCAATTTTCAGGTTCAAAAAGATTTGACTACACGTGTTAATTTGTATAAGACCAATAAAACTGATTCTGTGGTTGTAACAGGTGATCAAGTTGCTGCATTAAAGAAAACAAATGCAAGTGAACTGCATCATGGTCTAACCTCAGGTACTTTCTTCCTGTATATTAATCAAAAATCAAACAAGAATTTGAAAAACGTTTATGTTCGTGAAGCTTTGAACGCGGCAATTGATCGTGACACATTTGTTCGGGTTCTCTTTAATGACGGGACGACGTCTTCAAAATATGTCGTGCCGAAGGGATTTGTCAAAGGGCCGGACGGTAAGGATTTCCGCCAGGATAATCCTGCAAATGGCATTTCTGCTGGTTCAACAAAGGATGCCAAGACATTATGGAATAAGGGTAAAAAGCAGCTTGGCATTAAATCAATGACACTGAATTTCTTGAGCTCAGATGGTGCACAGTATAAGCAGTGGACGTCATATCTGAAAAATCAGATTGAAAAGAATATGCCTGGTGTAAAGGTTAATATTAATCTTCAACCATGGGCAAACTATTTGAAGCTGAACCAATCTTTCAAATTTGACTTGGCATTCAGCGGCTGGTTCCCGGATTACCAAGATCCGATGACCTATCTGGATATGTGGACGACGGGCAACCCGCAAAACACAACCGGCTGGTCAAATAAGAAATTTGATTCATTAATTACGAAAGCAAAAGCAGAGACTGGGAACCCGACACAGCGATGGAATGATATGCTTTCAGCTGAGAAGATTATGATGAAAGATTATCCTATCGTGCCACTCTTCCAGGAAGGTCAAACTTGGGCACAGAAACCTTATGTTAAAGACTTCTCAATGCCACTTTATGGTCCGCAATATGACTTTGCACAGACATACATTACAAAGCACTAAGTATGTGGATTATAAAAAGCTTTTAGGTTTTAGTAACTGAGTTATGCAAATTGTTGTGGAGGGAGAGTATATGTCTGATTGGCATATACTCTCTTTCAATATATTTTAGTTAACTAAATGATCAGAGTATATTTAAATTTGAGAACAATGTTTAAAAATATATAAAGTTTAGATTTTTTCGGGAGGTCATTTGCTGGTGGGACGTTATGTTCTAAAGAGGATAGGGTATATGTTTCTGACGCTATATGTTGTTATTACCTTAACTTTTATATCAATGAAGATGCTGCCAGGCACACCATTTCAAAATCCAAAATTAACTCCAGAGCAGCGAGCGCAACTTTTGCATTTTTACGGTTTGGATAGACCATTGCCTGTTCAATATGTTCAATATTTGTGGAATTTAATACATGGAAATATGGGTGATTCATTTCAATTTGGTAATGAATCTGTCACAAAATTAATTTTTTCTAAATTCTCTGTTTCGATGGATCTTGGAGTAGAATCAATAATTATCGGAGCAATACTAGGCCTTCTCTTAGGTATAGTTGCTGGATTGCATCGTGGTAAGGCATTGGATTGGGGAACGCTAACTTTTTCAATGTTAGGCATTTCCATTCCATCATTTATATTTGCTGGGATTCTTCAGTATTCTTTAGGTGTTATGGTTCAACTATTTCCTGTGGCAGGTTGGGGTGGCCCTTCCTATCATGTTCTTCCCGTCGCTTCTCTTGCGGTAGGAGTTCTTGCGGAAGTAGCTATGTTTATGCGAACAGAGATGGTGGAGGTCGTTAGCCAAGACTACATCGTTACAGCAAAAGCTAAGGGACTTTCTAGGTACGCAATAGTTTTTAAACATGCTGTAAGAAATGCATTGATACCTGTTATTACAGTTCTCGGGCCACTGACTGCGGCAATAATTACAGGCTCGCTCGTTATTGAAAATATTTTTGGAATTCCAGGGATTGGTTCACAATACGTTGAATCAATTACGACGAATGACTATCCAATGATCATGGGAACGACTGAGCTTTATGCCGGTCTTTTTATCATTACAATACTAATTGTTGATTTACTCTATGGAATTATTGATCCAAGAATTCGCGTGACTGGAGGAAGTAATGAATGACGGCAGAAAAGAAAATTACTCAAGATATGTTCCAGGCTGCAGAATTAGATCAAACTAAAAACGAAGAAATATCAGGCAAGGTGGTTAGTGTTTGGAGAGACGCGTTTAGGCGTTTTATGCAAAATAAAGGAGCGGTCCTATCTACGATAATCTTATTCTTACTTATATTTCTTGCTATTTTTGGTCCATATTTTAATCACTACGGGCCAATTAATCAAAACTTGAACCACGCTAATTTGCCTCCACGTATTTCTGTATTGTCTTGGATTCCTTTTTTTAGTGGTCATGAAGATGGAGTAGATGTGTACAAGCAACAATCAGTTAAACAGAATTATTGGTTTGGCACGGATCAATTGGGACGTGATCTCTGGTCGAGAACATGGGATGGAACTCGAATATCACTAATTATTGCACTGGTAGCAACGCTAGTCGATGTATTCATTGGGGTTACATACGGTGGAATATCCGGCTATTTTGGCGGGAAAATAGATAATCTCATGCAGAGAATATTAGAGATTATTTCAGGAATTCCCCAACTTATATGGATTATTCTTTTGATATTGATTTTAAAACCTGGATTAACGGCAATCATTATAGCGATAACAATAGGTAATTGGGTACAAATGGCCCGTATTGTTCGTGGTGAAATGATGAAATTTAAAAGCCAAGAATTTGTATTGGCTTCTACGACTCTTGGAGCAAGTCACAAACGCATTATTATGAAGCATTTACTGCCTAATTCGTTTGGAATGATTATTGTCAACACAATGTTTTCGATTCCGTCTGCCATTTTTTTTGAAGCCTTTTTAAGTTTCATTGGTCTCGGTTTAGTGGATCCAGCGACTTCACTTGGTATTTTGATTAATAGTGGGTTTGACGTTCTTCAACTTCATCCTTTTGAAACAGTATTTCCAGGACTTGTTATCTGTCTTTTACTTATTGCATTTAATTTAGTAGGTAATGGTCTTCGTGATTCTTTCGATCCGAAGCTGCGCCACTGATTGAGAGGATAGAGAATGGACAAATTATTAACTGTAAAAAATTTGCAAATTCAATTTGACACATATAATGCACATATACAAGCTGTGCGCGGAGTTAGTTTTGATCTCAATAAGGGTGAGACTTTAGCCATAGTTGGCGAATCTGGTTCAGGAAAATCAGTAACTTCTAAAGCACTAATGGGTCTAATACCAAATCCTCCGGGGAAAATAAAATCAGGTACTATTGAATTTGAAGGCAAGGATTTGGTGGAAAATAGTGAGAAAGAATGGATGAGAATTCGAGGAAGGGATATCTCAATGATATTTCAGGATCCGATGACGGCTCTGAATCCAACAATGAAAATTGGAAAGCAGATCATGGAAGGGCTTATCAAACATCAGAACATGAGCAAACATGATGCACGTGAGCGCTCAATTGAATTGCTAAAACAGGTTGGCATACCCAATCCTGAAAATCGTGTTGATGAATACCCGCATCAATTCTCAGGTGGTATGAGGCAGCGTGTTGTCATTGCCATCGCCCTCGCTTGCAATCCGAAAATATTGATTGCTGACGAACCAACTACAGCTCTTGATGTGACGATTCAGGCCCAGATTCTTGATCTGATGCGGGACATTCAGAAAAATACAGGGACTGCCATTATTTTGATTACGCACGATTTGGGAGTTGTATCAAATCTTGCTCAACGTGTGGCTGTCATGTATGGCGGCAAAATAGTCGAAACAGGTACTCTGGATGAAATTTTTTACAACCCGAAGCATCCGTATACTTGGGGCTTGCTTTCCTCAATGCCGAAGCTGCATGCGAAAACAGACAAGCTGTTGGCGATTCCGGGAACACCACCTGATTTGAGTAACCCGCCGAAGGGCTGTCCGTTCGCTCCGAGATGTCCTTACGCCATGAAGATCTGCGTCGATCATATGCCGGATTATACACACCTTTCAAAAACACAGAAGGCGGCATGCTGGTTGCAAGACGCGCGTGCGCCCAAAGTAAAGCCACCAAAAACAATCGGTGTGGGGGGAGAATGATTTATGGCCGATAAGGAAAAATTACTTCAGGTAAAAGAATTAAAAAAATACTTTCAAATATCCCGAAAAGAAATGCTCAGAGCGGTTGATAAAGTATCTTTTGATATTTATAAAGGTGAAACATTGGGGCTAGTAGGGGAATCCGGCTGTGGGAAATCGACGACTGGACGAACGATTATTCGATTGTACGAACCGACTAGCGGTGAAGTACTGTTCAACGGCAAAGATATCGGTGACAAGATGTCACAAAAAGAGAAAAAAGAGTTGTCCCGACATATGCAAATGATTTTTCAGGATCCCTATGCCTCTCTGAATCCAAGAATGATGATTCGTGATATCATTGCTGAGGGATTGGATATTCATGGACTGGTCCACTCGAACAAGGAACGCTTAGAACGCGTCTATGAATTGCTGGATACGGTCGGCTTAAGTAAGGAACATGCTGGCCGTTATCCCCATGAATTCAGCGGTGGGCAGCGGCAACGAATCGGCATTGCCCGGGCGCTCGCTGTTGAACCCGATTTTATTATTGCGGATGAACCGATTTCGGCATTGGATGTTTCGATCCAGGCTCAGGTCGTCAATCTGTTGCAGGAGCTTCAGGAGAAACGCGGTTTAACCTATCTGTTCATTGCCCATGATCTGTCGATGGTTAAGCATATCAGCGACCGTGTCGGTGTCATGTATCTGGGTAATATGGCGGAACTTGCGACGAGCGATGAGCTTTACAATCATCCGCTTCATCCCTATACACAGGCTCTGCTCTCGGCGATTCCGGTCGCCGATCCGGAAATTGAGCGCAGCCGTGAACGAATTATTCTTCAAGGCGATGTGCCGAGCCCAATCAGTCCGCCAAGTGGCTGCCGCTTCCGGACGCGTTGCCCATTTGCCATGGATGTGTGCGCGAAAGTCCGGCCAGTATGGCATGAGGTAGAGAAGGGTCACTGGATTGCTTGTCATCTGCATAATGAGGGAATTAACGGAGCAGATGAAGCGGTTGCCGGTGAATGAATCGATAATTACCAGTTATTTTCAACTGCTTCGCAAAAGGTGAAAAACCCATCGGGAGAAGGATTCCTAATGGGTTTTTTTCACGTGGTATTTGACTATCAGGTGCAGAAAGTAAAGGAGTACGGTTAGAATCAGGAGAAAACCGATCCCGGCCATTGAAAAAAAGCCAAAGAAATAATGCAAGATGATTGTTATCGCTAAAATAAGGGCGCAGATAACGGACAGAATTTGAATGAAAATTGGGATAGCCCTCCTTATGAAAGAAGATGATGACAAGCCTGCATAGCTTCCGCTTTTTTTACATATAGTAAGGGTGTATGAAGCGAAGTGAACGGCATGTGCGCTAAGCATAGCATAACAATTAAAGGGTCTCAAATCTTGTTAAATTGATCGGATGATTACGTCATGAGTTTCTCAGCGGAGGAAGCGGGAACTACACTTAAATGTGATGGCCTTCATAAGATAATTGGAGAAGGTGGATGTGGCCCGCATGAAGAATATGTATGAATAAAATGGACACAACCACCCCTTGACAGGTTGAGGCTGCGGGTTGACAATGAAAGTAGATGACTAATGCGAGTGCTCCGTCGTTTACGGAGCCAAAGGAGGCGGTAACCAGTGAAACCGAAGAATGTCAGGCGCAAACGCAAGAATTCAATTCGAAGATGGCTGAAAGAAACACTGGGACAATTGCAACCCAAGACCCAGGATGCCCCATCATCAAATGTTAAGCTGCCGGCATAACAAAAATGGTATCTATTCAGGAAATAGAGATGAGAGAAACTTCGCTTCTGAAGTTTCTCTCTTTTGCTCGATAGGGTCTTCTATTTTCAGTGAGACTATGTATAATATGTGTCAGCACAAGCCGTTAAAAGTTCAAGAAAGTCAACAATATAATTAAACTTGTCGAATTATGAGTTTTTTTGTAAATAAAAAAGGGTATGATTATTAGAAGAATTATTATATAATAAAACTAGCCTCAATGAGAGCAAGTCTCAATTATCCAAGGGAGGGTGAAATATGGTTACACTATATACATCTCCAAGCTGCACATCTTGCAGAAAGGCCAAAGCTTGGCTAAAGGCTCACGACATACCGTTTAAAGAAAGAAATATTTTTTCGGAACCGCTTTCCATCGAGGAGATTAAGGAAATACTTCGAATGACGGAAGACGGGACAGACGAGATCATTTCCACGCGTTCAAAATCGTTTCAAGAGTTAAATATACAACTGGATACGATGTCTATTCAGAATCTGTTTGAATTAATCCGGGACAATCCGGGATTGCTTCGTCGTCCGATCATGCTCGATGACAAGAGATTGCAGGTTGGTTATAATGATGATGAGATTCGCCGCTTTTTGCCTCGCAAGGTACGGACCTTTCAATTGCAGGAAGCACAGCGTTTGGTTAACTAATCAGCATCGTTGGCAATTGTTTTTAAATCATAGAGAAACGCCCATGACTTATTATCATGGGCGTTTCTCTTCGCTCTCGGGGGAAAGCCGCAGAGGGATTCCGGTCCTT
This sequence comes from Sporolactobacillus sp., assembly GCA_047718855.1. Taxonomy (GTDB): domain Bacteria; phylum Bacillota; class Bacilli; order Bacillales; family Sporolactobacillaceae; genus Sporolactobacillus. The sequence continues at coordinate 12,724 of JBDNRY010000008.1, forward strand.
ATGACTTTCCGGGAATACGATGGGAAATTCGCAAATTTATTAACCAACCGGCAAAAAGTCCGCCAACGATTAAAATCAGTGGAAGCAGATGAGCCAGGTTATTGTAATCGGAAAGTAAAGAGACAAGCTTCGGTTCCGCAAGAATCATTTCAGAAGCGGTGTAGAGAAGAACACTGCCGCCAAAATAGATCAGTACCGGGAAATGTTCCATGGCAATGAGAATGAGCTTGCTGCCCCAGACAATAATCGGTACAGAGACAATGAGACCGACGGCAATGAAGCCGATATGCCCTCTAGCGGCCCCGGCAATGGCCAGCATATTATCCATCCCCATAACAACATCAGCAAGAACAATGGTGCGCACAGCGGAAAACAGAGAGGTTCCTGCCTGGACGTGATGCTTTTCTTCGCGATTTGTGATCAGGCGTAAGGCAATATAAATAAGGAAGAATCCCCCGGCCAGTAGAAGGAAGGGAATATTCAGCAGTGAAACAACAATAGCTGTCAGCCCGATTCGGACAATTACTGCGAGTCCGGTTCCAATCAGAATGGCTTTATTGCGTTTTTTCTCGGGTAATCTTCGGCAGGCAAGAGCGATGACCACGGCATTATCGCCACCAAGTATAATATCGATAAAGATGATTTTGAGGATGAAGAGCAGGATGCCGAAATCAAAGGACATATGAACGAACCCCTTTCTGCTGGTACCCTTCCATACTATGCAGACTTGTCCTGAATCATTCCGTACCGACTCGGATGAGAGTGCTGGCCGTTGTCATAAATGACCGGATGTAACAATAGGATCAATTAAAACAGTTCTGTGAATGGACAATTGCGGAATATTCTTAAAAACAGAAGTTTATCTATTTCATTCATTAGCAAATTATCATACAATGAAAGTACGAGTAATGTGTTGCTCTCTTTGACATAAAACTCGGGAGGTTCATGCTTGTTTTTAAGTTCTGGTCTTTGCAGCTGTATTTTTGAATACCCTCTCTATAGATAGTCACTCTCCATACTCACAAACAAAGAAGGGAGAGATCGTGATGAAAATCGAGCGCATCAATGAGAACACGTTAAAATTCTACATCAGCTATCTCGACATTGAAGATCGTGGATTTGATCGTGAAGAAATCTGGTATAATCGTGATAGAAGCGAGGAGCTTTTCTGGCAAATCATGGATGAGGCGCACAGTCAGGAATCCTTTTCCTTGGAAGGCCCGTTATGGATTCAGGTTCAGGCCCTCGAAAAAGGGATGGAAATTATCGTCACTCGTGCTCAGATTTCAAAAGATGGGACAAATCTTCAAATCCCTGTGTCCACTGACAAGCATCTTGAAATACCGGTCAGAAATGATTCCCATCATGATCCGGGCGAAGAAGAAAGTGATGATTTTAACATTGAGGGATCAGACGCGGAGACTCAGGAAGAGGACAGCCAGAATTTGACTTTTATCATTGCATTCAAGGATATAGAAGATATTATTTCACTCAGTCATTCACTCGACCCATTGGCAAATCGAACGGAGACCAGCCTTTTTTATTATCAGGAGGTCTATTACCTGAAGATCACATTCTCTGAGGAATTAGAAGATGATCTCCAGGACGATTTGCTCAGCCGAATGCTTGAGTATGGAATCGACACCGGGATCACGGAATCCGTCCTGGAGGAATACGGAAAGAAAATTATTACCGAGCAGGCGTTAGAGACAATCAAGGCTCAATTTCCACTGCTCACTTGAATGAAAAATAAATCAGCAAATAAAGAATTCGGCAGGATTTTTGCATACTCCTGGCGAATTTTTTTACAGTCTGAATTTTTGAGACGGCGGCCCCCCGGCCATCCCCTGCACCCCTCCTGCTCTGCCTATTATCAAATTGCAGTATGAAGGGGCGGATAAGAGTGCTTGTCTCAATTCGTAAGGATCACCGTGTGCTTTCACTTGCTGCTAAGCTGCCGGATGAAGAGGAGCTCTTGCAGCTTCGGAGAGAACGCTTTTTTTGCCCGGTCTGCCATCAGCCTGTCCGATTGAAATATGGATCAAAGAAGCGGGCTCATTTTGCTCATTATCCGAATAGCCAGTGCCGGGTAGAATCCGAACCAGAATCCGAACGTCACTTAGCAGGAAAAGCAGATTTATATGGTTGGGCGCTGCGGAAGGGACGCCATGCGGAGCTGGAGTACTATTTTAAATTGCTCAGACAGCGGCCGGATATTTTACTCACAGGAATTGAGCCGATGGTTATCGAATATCAATGCAGCGCCATCGCAGAGGAAATCCTTTGTTCGCGGACAAAGGGTTATCTGGGAAGAGGGATAACTCCCGTCTGGGTGCTGGGGAATAATCATTATCAGCAAAAAGGCGGGCGAATGAAGCTCAGCGGATTTGAGACAGCCGCCATTCAGTATGAGAGCGGTTCATGTTCCTCAGACGGCGATCCGTTTGTCTCATTTTATTCGCTTTGTTTTTATGATCCGGCAAATAAGCAATTTATTTTTTCGGCTCATCTCTCTCCTTGTTCGAAGACGTCCTTTATTTCCCAAGAAATAGTAAGTCCACTGGATCAGGTACAGCCCTTTCAACTCCTGCATCCTCATTTTCCACAGGCACTGGAAAGAAAGCTCTTTAAACAAAAATGGCTGACCGTCAAAAAGAGACAAAGACTTTTCTTCCATCGCTTCAGAGGAATGGAGGAGGATTGGCTGCGAAAACAGGCCTATCAATTGCAGCATCAGCCCGCATATTTTCCGCCCTATGCAGGAATTCCGCACGAACATTTTATTTGGTTACAAAATCCCCCCTATCTCTGGCAAACTTGGGTTGTTTATCTCTTGCAGGAAGCGGCAAAGGATGGACTCTCCCCTGAGCAAATCATACAGCTGACCAAGTTAAGAGGCGGCGAACGCCTGTTTCTTCTTCGCCATTTACCACTGGTGAGGCCGATAGAGCTGAGGCGGCTGCTGGAAATTTATCTCGATCAACTGGTTTCTCTGCAAATCGTTTTCAAACACGATGACCGCTATCTTTTTCGGGGAAGGGATATTGACCAGTATCGATCGCTGAGCCGCCTGTTTGAGCAGGACAAGGAGTTGCTGAATGCACTTGATAGGCAGCATTTGCCCATTTCAAGAAAATAATGGACTTTTTTTGCGCGAAGATGGAAAAAGAAGTACGATGGAAGAGGTTTAGCAGGTTCTTCCAGGCGGGCATTGCGGTGCTTTGGAAGGGCTTTGCAAAGAATAGTGAGTGAAGACAATGGAGGTGCTATTATGGCGAGTGAGAAGACATCCGCTCTTCCGACGCGTGACCAGGTTCCTGAGGTGGAAAAATGGGATCTCGAGGCCATTTATCCGGATGCAGCGGCATGGGAAACTGCTTTTGCTCAAGTGAAAGAGTTAATGGGGAAAGTAGAGGCTTATAAGGGTAAAATCAATTCTGCTGAGAATTTATACAATCTGTTGAAAAAGCAGGATGAACTCACTGAGAAGCTCTATAAAGTCTATGTCTATGCCCATATGAAGAACGATGAGGATACAGCTAACCCGGATTATCAGGCTTTTCATGACCGTGCGGGCAACCTGGCGACGATTGCCGGCAGCCGTCTCGCTTTTATTGTTCCGGAAATTCTGGCTCTTTCCTTAGAAACCTTGGAAAATTATTTTAACGAGAAACCGGAGCTTCAGCTTTATCGTCACGCGATTGATGAAATTACCCGAACCCGTCCGCATGTACTCGATGCAGAGAAGGAAGCCTTGCTTGCTGCAGCGGGTGACGTCACAGATGCTTCCTCGACAACGTTCGGCATGCTAAATAATGCAGACTTGAAGTTTCCGAAAATCAAGGATGAACAGGGGCGCGAGGTGGAAATTACCCACGGCCGTTACGGTCGTTTCATGGAAAGCGATGACCGGCGGGTTCGGAGAGAAACTTTTGAGGGCATTTATCAAACTTATGGCTCATTTAAAAATACATTGGCTTCGACCTTGAGTGGCCAAGTGAAAAGGGATAATTTCTATGCTCAGGCGCGAAACTACGCGAGTGCCCGCGAAGCGGCGCTCTTTGCGAATCATATTCCTGAATCGGTCTATGACAATCTGATCCAGACCATTCATCATAATCTGCCGCTGATGTACCGCTATGTCGCGCTGAGAAAGAAAGCCTTGAAGCTTGATCAGCTGCATATGTATGATCTCTATGCTCCGCTTGTTCCGAATGCAAAAATCGAGGTTGACTATGAAGAGGCAAAAGAGCTGGTTCTCAAGGGTCTGGCTCCGCTTGGAGAGGATTATCTTAAGGTCATCCGCGAGGGTTTCAATAAGCGCTGGATCGATGTACGGGAGACGCAGAATAAGCGCAGCGGCGGTTATTCTGGCGGCAGTTATGGCACGATGCCCTATATTCTGCTGAACTGGCAGGATAATATTAACAGTGTGTTCACTCTGGCACATGAGCTGGGCCATTCCATGCACAGCTATTATTCCAGAAGTAGTCAGCCCTATCCTTACTCCGATTATTCCATTTTTGTGGCGGAGGTGGCTTCCACGTGCAATGAGGCGCTGCTGAACCATTATCTTCTGCAACACACGACGGATAAGAAAAAGAAACTGTATCTATTGAACAATCAGTTGGAAGGCTTTAAAGCAACGGTTTTTCGCCAGACCATGTTTGCTGAATTTGAACATATGATTCACGAGCAGGCGCAAAATGGGGTGGCGCTGACGGCGGATTATCTCACAAAAACGTATTATGACTTGAATAAAACCTATTTTGGCAACGATATTGTAGTTGATCAGTCGATCGGCCTGGAGTGGGCAAGAATTCCCCATTTTTATTATGATTACTATGTCTATCAATATGCCACGGGTTATAGTGCAGCCTCTGCTCTGTCGAAGCAGATTCTGGAAGAGGGACCAGTGGCCGTGGAACGCTATAAGAACTATCTGAAATCGGGCAGCTCGGATTACCCGATTGAAGTGCTGAAGAAGGCCGGTGTCGATATGGCGGATCCGCAATCGATCCAACAGGCGATGGACGTTTTCGAAAAAGTTCTTGATGAGACCGAATCTTTGATGTTCGAATAAATGGAATAAACCTGTATAGAAAAAAACAAACCTGGATCATTTTCTAGATCCAGGTTTGTTTCATGTCTGCTTTTTCCGCCAAGTCAGTAGCCGGATAATCAGAAAAAGCGTGAGAAAAAGAAATCCGCCGGTCAAAATCAAAGATTCCAGATGAAGCAATCCGAGCAAATAATGATAAAAACAAATCAAAAACAGGAGTAGGAGCAGGATCGCAGCTGTTTGCTTCATTTATGCTGCCTCCTCTGTTTTTCTAGAACAGAAGTTTGTCTCTTCTTCCATGTTATGCGGGTCGTTAGTCGATATGCTTCCAGTAAGAACCGCTTTTTAATTCAACCGGCTTCAGCTGATGCTGCAGTTGCAACTTACGTAATGCGACTAAGGTTTCTTCCTCAGAAAGGTTATAAATAACCGAGACTTCTTTCGTTGTCAGAAAAAACTCCTTCTTAAATAGATCGACCATCGCTGGTAATGGTGCGGCCTGAGCCTTTTGTTCCAGTAAATCATTTAGGATATCGACGTAAATCGAATAATCATAGTAACCGTTGATTTTAATCGATTCTGAATCCGCCGATGGAATCGAGAAGACCAGTGAAGGCAGTTCAGTAACTGAAAGTTCGTTGGCCAGCCGTCTGTCGGCTTTCAGAGCTTTTATCGAACGGCAAGAGTGAAAATCATTAGTGAATTCATCCAGATTAAGATGGGAAAGCTCTGCGACTTTAAGCAGCTCTTCGAAATCATTCAAGCCTTCTTTTCTCAGAAAGATCTGCTCTCGAATCCGTCGTAAAAATCGATGGCTGACCGTCTGGCCCTGAAACTCTGCAGCCTTTATAGACAAAGCAATCGCGTATGGCGACGGAGGATTCTCGAACCAGACATCGCTGTCGCAGCACATTCCGGTCAACCGGGCATATTTATCCCATTCTTCAGCAATTCTCTTCGCATGATAAAACTGGCAGCGATTTGCCGTGTCATGTTTGGTCGTCAAAATATAGCGCAGTGTGAAGTAATCTTGATACTCCAATTGAAATTTCTTCATCAGCGGTTCAATCCCCCAGCACTCCGGGCACAACGGATCGACAAATGAAAGTATCTCAACACGTGAATGATGCCTTTTCTTTCGACTGGCTATTGAACAAGTCATATTTCCGGGCGTCCCTTCACATATTGATCGCTGATCGTGAAGTGTCATTTTATTATCACCTTTCGAATCATAAGTCTGTCACGTCGCATAGGCTGTTCATTGAAAATGAGGGCCAACACCTTTTGTCACATTCTTGAACCTTCGCAGGTCAGGCTGCGCGAAAGGTATCGCTACTTCAAGGGACAGTGCTGCAACCCTTTGAGACTTTCTATATTGTAACAAGACTCGAAAAAGAGAGCAAATGATCAACTCTTTGGCAATAGTTCTGAAGTCATGCTCTTGTTTTTAAAACGCCGGAATGTCGCGTTATTAATTAAATAGTGCGAAAACGGTTTTTCCCATTGAATCCTGCACCGAACGTGTTATAATTTGAACCCCAAGAGCGAATCGGATTTCGTTCTTTCCGAAAAAATAAAAACTTGGATAAAAAGGAAGACAGGTATGCATTCGAAGTTGTCGATCGAAGAATTGGGGAAGAAACTGGGAATTTCAATCTGTGCCGCATTTTTATGTTCACTTAGCATGAATCTTTTTTTAATCCCGGCGCATGTCTATGCATCAGGCATTAACGGAGCGGCACAACTGATTACGGATATTCTGCATGATTGGGTTAATTTTAATCTGCCGATTGGTCTGTTGGTTCTGTTGCTTAATTTGCCGATTGTCTGGCTGGGCTGGTGCAAGGTTGGAAAGAGTTTTACCTTTTTCAGCTTTATTACGGTTCTATTTACATCATTCTTTCTGTCTGTTTTACCGATCTACCCGCTTTCTCAGGATATATTACTCAATTCCATTTTTGGCGGGATGATCTCAGCAATGGGTGTCGGGATTGCGCTGAAATTTGGAATATCGACAGGCGGACTCGATATCATCGCTATTTATTTGACAAGAAGAAATCGTAACGCATCATCCGGACGGTATTTTCTCATTTTAAACGGAATTATTATTTTAATTGCCGGTGCGGTCTATGAATGGCAATTCGCGCTGTACACGTTGATTTCTCGGTTTGTTAACAGCTATGTGATTGACATGATTCATACGAAATACCAAAAATTAACGGTCATCACGGTTACGGATAAGAAGGATGAACTCGTTCAGGCGATTCAGGACGAGTTTGATCGCGGGATGACGGTGATCCCTTCCTACGGCGGGTTCACTGGATCGAAGCATCATTCGATCATGATCGTCATCAGTCATTATGAACTGTACCGCATGGAACAGCTGATTAAGCAGGTTGATCCGCATGCCTTCACGAACATACTGGAGACGAACAAGATCGTCGGTTGTTTCCATACGGAGGAGCAGCAGCATGTTGTTCAGCAAATCAAACATGGTGAAGCGATTCCTCCGTCGGGGCGGGCGCTCAGCAGGGAAGATTATCTCTATTTTCAACATTTGTTTGCGAATAAAGGAAGAAAAGAATATTAATAGAAGCAGCCATAAAAAGAGTGGAAGGCAGAAGAAAGGCACAACTGGCAGGAACAGACCAGGTTGTGCCTTTCTTTTTCTACGAACCAGGATGCCCTTAAGCGATCGTTTGCTGAGCATTCTCATTCTTCGTCTATTTTGCTGTAGTGTTTAAAAACGAACTTCATAAATTGTTTGACCGCTGGAGACATATAACGGTCCTCATACCATGACAGGCCGATCTGCCGTTTGCAGCTTGGCCAGTGGATATGAACTTTAGTGACTTTGCTTTCATCAATATCCTTCTGATCCGGCAGCAGGGCGATTCCAAGGCCGGAAGCGACCAGACCTGCAAGCGTTGTGACCTCCTCGCCTTCAAATGTGATATTCGGGACGAAATTCGCTTTCCGGCAAAGTTTATCGGCTATTTTTCTCAGTTCATAGCCCGGTTTCATTGAAATCATCGGTTCGTTTTCAATTTCCTTTAACGAGATACTCTCCTTCGCGGCAAGCGGATGATTGGAGGGAACCATCAGAAATAATTCTTCCTCCCATAATTTTTCCCAAAGAATATGGGGCTCGTTAAAAGCGTGATGAACCAAACACAAATCAATTTCACCAGTTGAGAGTTGATGGAGCAGAGCCGTGTTATTGTTCTGATAAAGTTTTACCTTTGTACAGGGATGAGCCTTTTGAAAGGAACGGAGGATATCCGGGATCACATTGACACCCAGCGTGTGGAGAAAACCAAGCGAGACTTCACCATATTCCGGATCCATTAATGTTTTCAGTTCACGCTTCGTCTCGTCGATTTCTTTTAAAATATGATTCACGTGTTTTAATAAAACACGGCCGTATTGGTTCAAAATAATGCTTCTACCCTGGCGTTCGAAGAGAGACACACCAAGTTCTTCTTCAAGGCGGGCAATTGAGCGACTTAAGGCAGGCTGAGAGATTGATAAAGCTTCTGCCGCTCTTGTCATATGCTGCAGTTTGGCAACTATCTGGAAGTACTCAATTTGCTGCCATTCCATCATATCACTCCTAGGATCGTGCAATAGTCGGCAAGGAAAATGGATCTCCTCACTACTAAGATACCATATAATTCATCTGCTGCATGGAAGAGGCAGAAAAAGTTGAGCAAAAAATATCAATCTGTCTCTTTTTTTATCGTCTCCCGTTTGAAACAGCGCTTTCTTTTGTCTTCACACTTATTATTACCCTGCGTGCATCGGTATTATTCAAAGAATATATTAGACATCAAGCAAAGATTGTCATAGTATGAATGTTACCAACCACTCGAAGGGAAGAAAGTATCCATGGATTATCTCTCACCAGAAAACAAGGGCTTCAGGAAGACCCTTGTCGCCTTGTTTCTGGGTAGTTTCATTATGTATGCCGATTTATACAGTACACAACCGGTTATTGCGGTGATCGCCGCGCAGTTTCACGTCGAGCCAGCAATAGCCAGCCTGACCCTTTCCGCCGCAACGGGAGCTTTAGCCATCTTTCTTCTGTTCGTATCCTTTACCTCAGGAATGCTTGATCGGAAAAAGATTATGATTCTCGCTCTTTTGTCTTCTGCGGTGATAGCCATTGGTGTCGGGTTTATCGAATATTTGCCGCTATTGATTGCAGTTCGTTTTGTTCAGGGGGCTTTGCTTGCCGGATATCCCTCGATTGCGATGGCTTATATCAATGAAGAATTTGATAAAAAGGTGCTGGGCTATGTCATTGGTATTTTCGTCAGTGGCAATAGTTTGGGCGGCTTATCCGGACGGCTGATTGTCGGATTCTTAAGCGATCACTATTCTTGGAATCTGGCAATCATGGGGCTCGGTCTATTGAATCTCGTGATGTGCGTGTTATTTATTTCTTTTCTTCCGAAATCGAAACATTTTAAAACCAGACGGACTTCGTTCAAACGAACAATGGCTGGATTCATTGAAAACATTGAATCTCCGGCACTGGTTATGCTTTATATGCTTGGCTTTGTCCTGATGGGCGGATTTGTGACTGTTTTTAATTATATCGGGATTCCATTGATGCAGGCGCCGTATAATCTCAGCCAAACGCTCGTCGGATTCATCTTTGTGATTTTCCTTGTTGGAACGGTCAGCTCAACAATTATTGGAAAGCTATCCGATCATACGAGTCGTTCAGGTGTGATTATTTTCTGCCTCTTGCTGATGGTTGCCGGGTTGTCGCTGACGATGGCTGTTTCACTGCTTGTTAAGATTATTGGTCTCGCCATCTTTACGTTTGGCTTCTTCGGTGGGCATTCAACCGCCAGCAGCTGGGTCGGTATTCTGGCTAACAAACGCGAAAAGGCTCAAGCTTCATCGCTCTATTTGCTCTTCTATTATGTCGGGTCCAGTACCGTTGGCTCGATAGGTGGTCTCTTCCTTCAGCGCTTCGGCTGGAGTGGTGTGGTGTCGGCCGTGGTTATTCTATGTCTGGTGGGTATTTTCGTGGCCCTGAGAGCCCATCGACTCGTGGTTCATGGGGATTTTCACCGTCACAGTCATCACCGAATGGCTGGACAGCACATCTGAGGGTGGACAGGGGATCCGGGGAGTCCATTTTAGATGAGAAGCAAAGACCGTTTTACTGCTTGCAAACACAGTGAAACGGTCTTTTTGGTGTACCCGGCATGGCCGGCAGAGCCGCTGTTTATTGGAAATCTTTTCTTCCTGCCTGATCATCTCTATAATAGAGGCAGGCTCCTTTTGATGGAACCTTAATGAAACTGGAAGGTGAGAGGTGATCAGGATTGACTGTTTTTGAAGACTTTGCCTACACGCGCCCCGATGTGACCGTGTATGAAGGAAAATTTAAAACAGCATTTCACGCATTTGAAACGGCACAGTCTTTTGACGAGGCGGAAGCCGCTTTTTTACAGGTGAATCAGCTGCGCAAAAAATTGGATACATTGTTTAACCTTGTAGAAATCAGACATACCGTCAATACGGATGATCCGTTTTATAAGGCGGAAAATGATTTTATGGATGAATCGATGCCGATATTTGAAGGGAAAACGACTGAATTTTATAGATTGCTTGTTCAATCGCCCTTTCATAAAGAACTTGAGGCCAAATGGGGGAAACAGCTATTTGCTCTGGCAAATAGCCAATTGAAGTCTTTTTCAGATGACGTGATCCCACTCATGCAGGAAGAAAATAAATGGGCCTCCCAATACACGAAATTAGTTGCTGCGGCGAAAATTCCGTTTGAAGGAGAGGAACGGACACTGGCACAGCTTGGCCCTTTTAAGGAATCCGAGAATCGGCAAACACGTAAAGCAGCCACAGAAGCTTATTTTGGTTATTATGAAGCGCATGAAGAAGAATTTGATACGATTTATGATCATCTCGTTAAAATCCGCACACAAATTGCCCATAAATTGGGTTTTGATAATTATGCGGACATGAGTTATTCACGCATGGCACGGGTGGGCTATGATAAAGAGATGGTTCGGCAATATCGGGAGCAGATACGAAAATACGTCGTTCCCGTGGCAAACAAGCTCTATGAGCGCCAGCGGAAAAGAATCGGTGTGGATAAGTTTTACTATTATGACGAGCCCTATTATTTCAAGACCGGTAATGCCAAGCCTCAGGGCGATGCGGACTGGATTATTGAGAACGGTCGGCGGATGTACCGGGAACTCTCACCAGAGACCGGCGAATTTTTTCAATATATGCTGGATCACCATCTGATGGATTTGCTGGCGACGAAAGGAAAGGCGGGCGGGGGCTATTGCACCTATATCTTTGATTACAACGCTCCCTTTATTTTTTCTAATTTCAATGGTACAGCCGCGGATATTGATGTTTTGACCCATGAAGCCGGACATGCCTTCCAGGTCTATTCCACCAAAAATGAATTAATCGACTATCGCTGGCCGACTTTTGAGGGTGCCGAAGTCCATTCGATGAGTATGGAATTCTTTACTTGGCCATGGATGAATCTGTTTTTTAAAGAAGACACGGAAAAAAGGAAATTCGCGCATCTGAGTGAGGCTTTACTCTTTTTGCCCTATGGGGTGAGTGTAGACGAATTTCAGCATGTCGTCTATGAGCATCCGGAAATGACGCCCGGAGAGCGCAAGGAAGCATGGAAGGCCATTGAACAGAAATATTTACCTCATCGCCAGTATGACGGAATGGATTACTTGGAACGAGGTGGTTTCTGGCAGCGTCAAGGTCATATTTATGAATCACCGTTCTATTATATTGATTATACGCTGGCTCAGGTCTGTGCATTTGAATTCTGGGAGAAGTCGCAGAAAGATTTTGCGGCGGCTTGGAAGGATTATATCGATCTCTGCCGGCAAGGAGGCAGTCAGTCCTTCTTGGACCTTGTGCAGACAGCGGGACTCGTCTCGCCATTTGACGCCGGCTGTGTTCAAAATGTGATCGGCACGGTCTCTTCCTGGCTCGATCAGGTGGATGACAGCAGTTTGTAAACCTTTAATTGAAGTCATAAAAAATCCTGCCCGTTCCGCATGTTGCGGAGCTGGACAGGATTTTTATGATTCTCTGAAGGAAAAAGCCTAAACCGTCGCCGTACCTTGACCCATCTTGTTCATCACCTTGGCTACATAGGCCTGAGTTTCCGGAAATGGAGGAACATCGCCGTATTTCTGCACATTTGCCGCTCCGGAATTATAGGCAGCGAGGGCGAGGCGGACATTGCCATGGAAGGTCTGCAATAAAGATTTGATATACTTAGTGCCACCTTCGAGATTCTGCGCCGGATCGAAAGTATCGGAAACGCCGAGTGCGCGGGCTGTTCCGGGCATTAATTGCATCAATCCCTCCGCACCGGCTTGGCTGACCGCCTGACTATTGCCGCCGGATTCTGTTTCCATGATTGACTGGATCAGCGATGGATCGACGTCATATTTTGCGGCCATTTGGTTAACAAGACCCGAATAGGGAGAGCCGGACGAGGGAAGAGCCGCAGCCGGAGCAGCGGTTGTCCCCGTTTCCGAGGGGCTGGAAGCGGCAGCGCTTGACGACAGATTGACCGGAGGCGTGCCTGAGGACAGCATGGTCCAAAGAAGATCAAGAGGCGCAGCAGCTGTCCCGGAACCGGATACCGGTGTCTCGCTGCTTGCTGCCGAGGAATCCTTTTCTATGTATTGAAGAAGGGATTGAAACAATCCAGAGAAGTCCGCAGAAGAGGAGATATTTGTCTCTTCATTTGAGGCACCCATCAGCGAATTGCTGCCGAGAGCGCTCAGGCGAAGCCATTGACTAAGCGTATCAGAATTAATCGGATCGGTCATTGAATCCATTCCTCTTTTCTTGAAACTTTAACTAAATAGATAATCATCGAGTAGAGATTGAACAGCTTCCGCCGGGAGAAAGGGGAAGTCTGCCAGACGTTTTTTACAACGCCTGATAGAGTCTGGCAATTTTATGGGCGGACGGCTTGCGTTCAATGGCATGAGCCTTCAAAAGCTCTTCAAAGATCTTTTTACCAGACTCTGAATCAGCGGCTTCAAACTCCAGTTCATAATCTTCTTTTTTTAAATAAAAACTGTGATCCAGAAAGAGTTCGCCATTCTTATAAGAAAACTGACAGCGCTCGGTTTTTAATTGACCAAGATGAACGAGCTGATCGACGTCAATACCCAACCCCGTGATCGCCTGTTCGACAGAACCGGGGGGCATGATTCCGAATTGGATCATTTCGAGGCTCTCCTGATCGCTAAGCTGCTGATGTGTTTCCAGAATGGCATGCTGATGAGGCTGCTTCAGCGTCAGATCATGTTTGCCATCGACATGGCGAATTCGCAAAGCACTCTTTTTCTCACGGAGTCCCAAGGTCGGCGTGTCAAAATAATCATTCAATTGTTTAAAAAAAGAAGTGCTGCTCACGTTAAAGCTCTTGCAGAGCTGCGCGAACTGATCAGAGGTCAGCATATTCTTAAATTCAATTTCTAATTCCTGACTCATGAATTGGGATGCTCCTTGATTGCTCTCAGTATTAAACCAGAAGGACAGGAGATACTCGTAACTTCTCATAAATTATGACATAATGAAGAGGAAGAAACAACAGGCTTAGACAATGTTTTTCACGGACGGCCTGCCTAAAAAAGAGATTATGTCAGATGAGATGAAGAGCTGAAGAAGCGTCTTTTTTGCTTATTAGGAGACGCACACTGACAATCCCGGGAACGCATTGTTTAACGGAAAGCGGAAGATAGGTGAATGAATTTATGGATTGGAAAGTTTTTCTAGCCCCATATAGTCAGGCAGTGGATGAATTAAAGGTGAAGCTGCGCGGTTATCGGGATCTTTGCGGAGTGGCTTCGCAGAATTCGCCGATTGAATTTGTCACCGGCAGAGTAAAGCCTGTCCCGAGCATTTTGGAGAAGGCGAAGAGAAAGGATATCCCGCTCGATCAATTAAATACGGAAATGCAGGATCTTGCAGGCGTACGCATTATGTGCCAATTCGTCGATGATATCATGAAGGTTGTGAACTGGATTCGGGTACGTACGGATCTAGTGGTTGTTGAGGAACGGGATTATATCAATAATAAAAAGAAAAGCGGCTACCGTTCGTATCACGTGGTGGTTCAATATCCGGTGCAAACGATTGACGGAGAGAAAAAATTGCTGGTGGAGATTCAAGTACGAACCCTAGCGATGAATTTCTGGGCGACCATCGAGCATTCGCTGAATTATAAATATAAGGGCAATATTCCCGGTGATGTCAAAGTGCGGCTGCTCCGGGCCGCCGAAGCGGCGTTTCGCCTGGATGAGGAAATGTCGCAGATTCGAGAAGAAATATGGGCGGCACAGGAGCGATTCTCCCAGAAGAATGCGGATGAACCGGTGAATTAAGAAGGACAGTTACAATTTGGAAGTGGGTGAAGGGAAATGGATTCAAACGATCAGCCTGCAGCAAGCGATCAGACATCTGCCGCTCATTTTCAATCTTTTGCGATTGAGACGAGAGGGGATGCGTTCTCAAACGAATTGCAGGCACGGCTGAAACGGGAATTGATCGGATTTGGCATGACCTATGATGAGAGTGAACCGGGTCTTGTCCTCTCTGTCGGCGGAGATGGGACCCTCTTGCAGGCATTCCATCGTTATAGCAGCCGAATCGACCAGCTGGCTTTTGTCGGCGTTCACACGGGTCATCTCGGATTTTATGCGGACTGGACGGCAGAGGATATCGATTCGCTGATTGCTGCAATTAAGCTGAAAAAGTTTACGCGTGTGATCTATCCGCTGCTTCATGTCAAGGTTAGTTATATGGATAAAGGTCAGGAAATGAATTTTCTGGCCTTGAATGAGTGCACCATTCGCAGTACGACGGGTCTTCTGGTTGCCGATGTCTCTATTAAAAATGAATTATTCGAAAGCTTCAGGGGCGATGGTCTGTGTTTCTCGACACCGACCGGATCCACTGCCTATAATAAAGGACTTGCCGGAGCGATAGTCCATCCGTCCCTGGCCTCAATCCAATTGACTGAAATTGCTTCGATTAATAATAGAGTCTACCGCACACTGGGCTCGCCGATTATTTTGCCAAAACATCACAATTGTCAGGTTCAACCGGTGGAAGATACGACTTTTAATTTGACGATTGACCATTTGTCAACCATCCATGAACGGGTGCAGTCAATTGAATGCTCGGTAGCGAAGGAGAAGATCTGCTTTGCCCGCTTTCGCCCGTTCCCTTTCTGGCGGCGCGTGCGTGATTCATTCATTGGATAGAAATGGATAAGAAAAAACGGTCCAGTCTTACAAAAGAGCGGGATCGATGATGAAAATGAGGATTGCTGAAAAATGAAACATTGTTATCAGATGGATTGTCCGATCGATCAGGCACACGATGGTGAATTAATGCGTGATTACCTAAAAAAAGAAGTCCGAATATCTCGCCGGGCGCTCTCGGCAATCAAATATAAAGGAGGTCAGCTGCTTGTAAACGGGCAGGTTAAGACGGTTCGGCAGCCATTGAAGGCCGGTGATTTGCTCTCCATTATCTTTCCGCCCGAAGAGCCCAGCGATTTTCTGATCAGTGAGCGGCGGAAACTGGATATTGTGTACGAGGATCAAGAAGTGCTGGTTGTGAATAAACCGGCAGGCATCCCGGTCATTCCTTCTCACCAATATCCGTCTGGAACGCTGGCAAATTATCTGCTGGCTTATTTTGAAGATGAAGGTCTTGCTTCAACGGTACATATTATTAATCGCCTTGACCGGAACACTTCCGGATTAATGCTCGTTGCCAAGCATCGCTTCAGTCATGAACGTTTTTATAAAATGCAAAAAAAGAAGGAGGTACACCGGTGCTATCTGGCTTTTGTCGGCGGTAATCTCGAGCAAGAGAGCGGAACGATTGATGCGCCAATCGGGCGAAGAGAAGAAAGTGCTATTGAGCGGCAGGTCGATTGGCGCACTGGAAAACGTTCGATCACCCATTTTCAAGTCCTGCAGCGATATGGAGATCGGACGCTTGTTCTTGTTCAACTGCAAACGGGGCGGACCCATCAGATTCGCGTCCATTTCGCTTCAATAGGTCATCCGCTGCTTGGTGATGACCTCTATGGCGGTGCGATGGATCGGATTGACAGGCAGGCACTGCATAGTTTTGAATTGGTCTTTAATCATCCTTTTTCGGGGCAAGCCGTGCATTTGCACGCTGCTTATCCGGAAGATATGCGTCTGCTGGCGGCAGATTACCCGCTTAATCTGGGAAAACTCTGAAGTGTCCGCTTTCTTCAGGTCTTGTACTCGGGACTGAAAGAGTCTGCATTTCTGGATATTGCAGGGCACTTAAAGATCCACCGAAAGCGCAGCCGGTATCCAGATTCAGGGTATGATTCATCCATCGCGGTTTAATGACAGGGGTGTGTCCATAGACGATCAAGGCGTTTCCCTTGTAATCCTTGGCCCAATCGATTCGCTCTGGCCGGCCTTCGGCATCTTTTTTTCCGGTCGTATAGCCATAGAGCAAGACAGATTGAAGCCGCTTATCGAGAGGCCGTTGCAGATCGTCTTCACGGATTCCAGCGTGACAGACAATGAGACGGCCTTTGTCCAGCCGCAGCAAAAGAGGCGCTTGTTCATAGAGCTGAATGAAATCGTGGCGAATCTTTTTTCGGGCGGCATCCGGTAATCGTGTCAGTTCGCGCACCGTGGTTTCGAGACCGTGTGTAATTTGAACCGCTCGGCCAATGAAATAGCGATAAAGTTTATTGCAGTGATTGCCCGGTACATAGAGGGCGCCGCCTTTTTTAACCAGTTGGCAGACGGTGTCAATCATCTGCAGGGAATTCGGCCCGCGGTCTGCGATGTCTCCGACAAAGACCAGCTTTCTTCCAGCGATATGAAAAGGGAGCCCGCTCGTCCATTGATAACCTAAGCTCCGGGTTAACTCCTGAAATTCATAAAAACAGCCATGGACGTCGCCAATTATATCGTACATGCTGCTTCCCCCCGTTCGTAATTTGTCTTATTTCATTCATTTTTCCGCTAAATCCTGTACTTATCCGAGAACCGATTAGAAAAACTTGGCGTAGCCAAGTCCTTTGAATGCCGGCCGCGCCTTAGTTTTTCTTATACTTAATTCCTCTTCAATTTTATATACATTCTTAACGTATAAAAAAACACCGCTCGAGCCGCGGTGTTTTAGGTGAACATATAACGCTGCGTCTGAATGCGGACGCTTTGGATTAAGCCGACACAAATCATACTGGAGATCAGCGAGCTTCCTCCGTAACTGAGGAAGGGGAGAGTGATTCCGGTAATCGGCATCACCTGAATCGTCATCCCGATGTTCTCAAATACCTGAAACATAATCAGGCCAATAATACCGGTACAGATATAGCTGCCAAAGGGGTCGTGCGTTTCAACGGCCGTTTTAATGGTGCGGGAGATAAACATGAAATAGAGCAGGATAACAACGACAGCACCAAGAAAGCCGAACGTCCCGCCGATCACGGCAAAAATGAAATCGGTATTGCCTTCAGGGAGGGTGATTGCCGCGTTGTAGCCGTGCCTGAAAAACTCGCCTGAACCAATCGAATTCAGAGATTGGATTAACTGGTATCCCTCTTGAGTGGAGTACTGATAAGGATTCTGCCAAGCAAGAAAACGATCACGCTGATGACTCTCCAGAACAAGATGGATCAGAGTCGGGAAATTAAACCAGCTAATCGCAAAGAAGGTTAGCCCCGCAACAATGGACGCGAGCATACCGGTGATGAATTTCCAATTGATTCCGCTGACAACGGTAATGGCGACGATTATCGAGAACAAGACGAGCGCGGTTCCAAGGTCCGGCTGAATGAAGACAAGCGCGAAGGGAGGAAAGGAAACGAGCGCTATTTTTCCAAGCAGCAGCAAGTCTTCGTGGGTTCCGCGGATTTGGTATTGCTCATTATGTTTGTCGATGGTAGCCGCGAGAGAAATAATCAGAAATAATTTCATGAATTCCGAAGGTTCCAATTTGATCGAAGAGGTAAAAGCATACCAGCTCCAGGCGCCGTTCGTATTATCGGCCAGAGGAATCGGCAGCCCGATTTGGGCGAGAGTCAGTCCGAAAAGCATGAACATACCGACTCCATAGAAAATCCAATGCAGACGTTTAAGACGTTCATAATCCAAGATCATAATCAAAAAAGCGACAATCGTCCCCAAACCGTACCAAAAGACTTGTTTGAAGGCATCGCCTGTCGCCCGTCCTCCGTTTGTCAGCGGGGCGTAATAAATCGCGATAAAACTGATGCAAGCCAGCAGGAATACGATGAATAATAAGGTAAAATCAATTTTTGATAAGGAATCTTTATTCAGCATCTTCATTAATCCTTTAACTATAATGTCCGTGCTTTCTTATGACGCACGTCATTCATGATAATCCAAAGTGATCGAAAAAGATAGCCGTGCGGTCGCGGAGCCGTGAGAAGGGTCGCGGCGTCAACCAGGCGATTTTCTAAAAGCAAACCACTTCAAAAGATAGTATTCGCCGAATCGGTCACTTTTTTGTGGCTGGCAATTTCAAAGGGATCCGGCAGTGAGGATGGCGGGACGAGCTGCAACGGTTCATGATATAATACAAGTTGGATAAATTAGAAAATGCAGGAGGATTCAAACATGGATTTGACATTAAAAGGCCGTACATATGTGGTCATGGGTGTGGCCAATAAGAGAAGCATTGCCTGGGGTATCGCCCAAGCGCTTGATCGCGCCGGAGCACGTTTAATTTTTACCTATAATAATGAACGTTTTCGGGAATCAGTAGAAAAATTAGCTGCAACGCTGGATGGTAAGGAAAGTCTATTCTATCCCTGCGATGTGACGAGTGATGAGGAAATTGAGCAGACCTTCGCGAAAATCAAAGAAGATGCCGGCGTTATACATGGCCTCGCCCATTGCATTGCTTTCGCTAAGAAGGAGGAACTGGACGGGGACTATATGAACACAACACGGGACGGTTTTCTGCTTGCTCAGAACATCAGTGCCTATTCGCTGACGGCCGTTTTGAAGGCGGCGACTCCGCTGATGACGGAAGGCGGAAGTGTTGTGACGATGACCTATCTCGGCGGCGAACGTGTCGTGAAGAACTATAACGTGATGGGTGTCGCCAAAGCAAGTTTGGATGCCAGCGTAAAATATCTGGCGAGCGATCTGGGAAAGAAAAATATTCGCGTGAACGGGATCTCAGCCGGCCCGGTTCGGACCCTATCAGCCAAAGGAATTGCCGAATTTAACAGTGTTCTAAAGCTGATTGAAGAAAAGGCACCGCTTCGCCGATCAATCAGTCCGGAAGACGTCGGCAATACGGCTTTGTTCCTCCTCAGCGATCTGTCAAAGAATATTACGGGTGAAACGATCCATGTCGACGCCGGTTACAATATTGTCAGTATCTGAGAAAGGCCCACGACCAGCTGTCGAGATAATTTTTTCCTTCTCTCTTTCTTGAAGCGCTCGCGGGACTTCTGCCTAGCCCACTTGCTATTCGCCCGCATATAGTGTTAGGAACACGAACTTGGAGGGATTTCAAATGGCTGAAGGAAAGAAGAAGGAACCAACAATTATTCATGTGGATAAACTGATCATTCAAGCAGACGAAGTGTTGATCCAAAGAGCAGAAAAGGCGGCTCCAGTTGTCCATACTGCTGAAACACATCGTCAGTCGCAGCCTCATGTTGTTCATGATCTCTTGGGATTTCCTGTGCCGCCGTTTGCACCGCAGCTGAGAGATAGAGCAGGGGATAAATAACGAGGAGTCGTTGCTGTAACCCGTCCTGCGGGGAACAGAAACAAGAAGGAGCCCGTCTTGGCAGGCTTCTTTTTGTGTATACCTATTTTCTGTGTGGAGCTCGCGGGCGGTGTTTTTTCTGGACATATAAGCCGTCTTCTATCCGCCACTCGGCGATCAGGACCTCCTCCGGCCGCTCGATTGCCTGTTCCTTCAATTCCTGGATCAGCCATTCATAGGATTTCCCTGAATCGTTTAGATTTTTCCTCAGTACGACGCCGTCACTGATAAACGTTGTGGGCAGGGTTATCTTGGGCAGGCTGATTGGCATTTCACGGCGCTTAGGCAGATCATATTCCGGTTTGCGGATTACAGAGATCTTACCGTTAGGTTCCAGAATGGCATAATCAATTTCGCGCATCGAGAAGATTTCCCGATCCCGCAGAAGCATCTGTAGATGATTCATGTCGACCCGGTTCTTCTTCAATACCTGGCGATCGATCCAGCCATTGCGGATGACAAGCGCCGGTTCGCTCTCAAAAAATCTGCGTGAGCCATTGAATTTCAGGGTAATCCAGTCGATGAGATAGATTAACACGCCCCAAAACATGATCGCAAAAATGATTTTACTTATCGATGTTTTCGGATCATAAATCGCTTCACTGACAAAATCGCCGACAACAATCAGCGAAATAAAGTCAAAAGGGGTTGCTTCTGACATGGAAGCACGTCCTAGCAATTTTGTTAACAGCAGCAGGCCGAAAAGACCGATACTCAGTTCAATGATGATTGCTCCGTAGGTTTCCATAAGCTCCCCTTCTAGCTAGTGAAAAAGCAATGGGATTGCTGCTTTTCATTGCTGATCAGCCGATCAATCGGATGATTTGTACTTTTAGTCTCTTTCCGGCTGTGTTTTTTATGCATCAGAAGGGGAGGCTGGAATCGGGCGCTTTTAATCTCTATTGTTGAATTTTTCATAAAAATCATTAATAATAGGGATCACCGTATGGAATACTGATCCAGCAGCAATGACGGGATCGCTCGTTGCCAGCTGCGCCACAAATGGGCTCCGCCGTTTTCCATATAAGTATAATTCTCAGGTTGCAGATGAGAAAGCAGTTGGCTGAGACGCCGGTTCGGATCCAAAAAATTTTCAATGGTTCCACGTGTTGTCTTGACCGTCGTTTCTTTGCGCCCGATTGAATGAAAAATGGTTAGCGACTGTGCCGCGCTGCCAGCAGCTGCCACTTGATCGATGACGGTTTGGTTGACAAATGGAGACTGCATGACCACCTTACCGAAAACCATCGGGTAGGCAAGTGCTGTAAGCAGTGAGCAAATACCGGCAAGCGAATCTCCGATCATTGTATGGGCCTCAGGTTCGCGCCGGATCGCAAGCTGTGCAGCTAAAAAGGGAAGAAGTTCTGTTCCGAGCATTCGTTGAAAATCGATAAAGCCCGCTCCATCCGGATGATACTGTTGCCAGCGTGAGGAGATATTCTCATACGGGAGAGCCGCGATAATGACGGGACGAATGAGTTGTTTTGTCACCCATTCGTCAACAAGACTGGCCAGTCTGCCGATTTGTAGATAATCTCGGCCATCCAGCACGATCAGAACGGGATAGCTGGACTGCTGATTATAGTTCGGCGGTAGATAACGGATGATCGGAACTGCTTTTTTTAGAGATTGGCTGCTCATCTGCATATCTGCCATTTTGCCGGAAAGTTTCACTGAATATTTCCTCCTTCTACTCATTTTTCCCCTTATGTTAACATAAAATGAATGAAAGGGCTCTGCACTCTTCTCGTGCAAGTTGAAAATGGGAGTAAAGGAATGGAAAGTGTAAGAAAGGAGTTGCTAATACGTGTTAAAAGAAGAAGAATTCTCTAAGAAAATGACGTATGCGCCGGGACTTCCCGAAGACGCCACCTTTTATTCCGCCAATAAGAAGCGCGTGACCTCGCAGGCAGTAGCTGAGGCTGCTGAACGAGCACTGAAAGAGCGCGGTGTACGAATTGACGATATTGCAGAGATTGTTATGGATCTGCAGCGGCCCTTCATGAAGGGATTGACGCTTGAGAACTGTATTGAAAATGTCCGTGGCGTTCTTGCCAAACGAGAATTGCAACATGCGATTCTTGTTGGCATTGAGCTGGATAAATTAGCTGAGAAGAAATTATTGGATGAACCGCTTCAATCGCTCATTGATCAGGATGAAGGTCTTTTTGGCGTCGACGAAACGATTGCCTTGGGAGCCGTATCCAGCTTCGGGAGTATCGCCTCGACGACTTTCGGCTATCTTGATAAGGTGAAACCGAAAATTATTGGAAGATTGGACCAAATGAAGGAAGGGCGGGTCAATACCTTTCTGGATGACCTCGTGGCCAGCATTGCCGCGGATGCTTCAAGCCGGTTGGCTCATCGCGTCCGCGATGCCGAGGAGATTCGCTTTGCCGAGCAAAATAAGCAAAAAGAAGAGAAATAATTTTTCACAGACTGACTAATCCTTCATAGGGTCGGGCAGTCTTTCTTTATGGGTAAAATCTGTTCCTTCTCGAATAGCAATTGTACTGCTGGCATGTCAACCTATTATGGAGCAAAAATTAAGCCATTTTGCCTGATGAAATGTTCTTAGGTATATCCTGTAGCGACAGACGAATAGCGACGAAAGATTCACTTTTTTAATTTTACGATCTGCCCTATAATGGCTCTATAGCAATTTGACCCATTATCGGAAGCTCGGTACTTTCGTGTCGTTGCCGTTCACATACATAGACTGAGGTGATTGATATGGCTTGTTACTTAATCCTGCACGGGCTTGGCGGAAGCACTGGCGGCCACTGGCAGGAGCGGCTGGCCGCTGATTTAGCCAGCCAGGGTCATCGCGTTCTGTTTCCTGCATTCCCGCAAGCAGATGATCCAGATAGGACTCAATGGTTGAAATGCCTGAATGAGGTGATCACTAAAGTCGAAAATAAGGCGGAATTAATCGTTGTGGCTCACAGCCTCGGCTGCACGCTTTGGCTCCATTACGCGGCGCAAAGGACGCGAGTCAAGGTGAGGCAGGCGATTCTTGTCTCTCCGCCGGCTTCTTCACTGGAGGAAAATGTTTTGAGTCTGCTCTTTAAGGATGAGAGGAAACGAAGAAAAGCGTTTGAATCGATGAAAACATTTTTCCCCTTGCCGGATAGTAAAGAGATACTCAGAAAAGCTGCGGTACACTCGTTGATTATCGGATCTTCTGATGATCCCTTTTTGCCTGGAGACAGCTTTCTTCGTTATTCCTCCTACCAGGTTCCGATGCTTTACTTGCCGAATATGGGTCATATCAACGTTGCTTCAGGATATGGGCCATGGCATTGGATGCAGAAATTCTGCCAAGAGCTTGCTTCAAAGATTGCTGATCCCGCACAATAAATTTAAAATGGACAAGTTACAGAAAAACCGGGGGAAACGATTTCGTTCCCCCGGTTCGAAAATTTCAAGATGATTTAAGTTGCAATATTTTTTGGTAGATATACTCCAGCTCGGATAAGGACAATTCGTAAAGTTGATGGTTTTCGGTCTTATAAATGCCATGATCAAGCAAACCTTCGATAATTGATTCTTTTCTCTGCTCATTGCTGATTAATAATACAGGATCAGCCATATGCTCATCTCTCCTTATGCTCCTTCTCACTAAACTGAAAAACGATAGAGGATCGGTCAGTTTACCAATGTGATCTTCTTACCGATTAGTTTAACCAATATCTAAAAGAAAATCCATTTTATTGTTAAAATATCTAACATTAATATTGATAATTATTATTAGATGTAATATTATCTAACATATAGAATATCGGATGTTTGTGTTTTGATTAGCGAATGGAGGAGAGCAAATGGCGGCACATTCACAAAAGGATGCCTATCTCTATAAGAAAGTGATTTCGATTGGAACGGTTTGCGAATTGACAGGCTTGAGTGAACGACAGATCCGTTATTATGAGAAAAGGAAGCTGATTTTTCCGGAAAGGTCAGAAAGAGGCAATCGGAAATACTCTTTTTCCGATGTCGAAGCCTTAATGGATATCGCCAATAAGATGGAGGACGGGATGCAGACTTCAGAGCTGCGGAAAGAGATGCAGAAGAAACAGGGAAAGCGTTATGACAACAAATTGAGGGAACGAATGATTAAAGGACAATTGAATGCCTATTTTAATAAACGTGATTGATAAAAGCCCGTTCGGCAGCCCATTTGGCGTTGCCGAAATTTTTTTTTTTTTTTGAATACATAAGCCCTGCTTCATCAGTCTGGATCTCCGCTGCAGTGTGACCTTTGTCCTTGTAATGAACCAAGGAACACCTGACAATTATTGAGAAGGGGAAGAAAAATATTTATTGGAAAAAATTTATTTCATTAATTTTCAGAGCCAATGGCGCAGAATTTTCCCATTGCTGATCGATAGAATGGCTTCTGCCGTCCGATCAGGGACATTCTGTCAAGAAAATTGTACAGATAGGATGTCATATTTCCTTATCAACCGCTAATTGATAAATAATTGCAATTGCCACAAATTGTACAAACTGCAGTCACCTGTTAGTCACACAATCGACAAGAAAGTGGCTGAGAAGACGAGGGCAAAAGTTGTAAAGTTAGAAGTGTAATGTGACATTCATTACATGTGTGACTTTTTGTTCAAATGTAAATCGCTTTCATTTATCGAACGACGCGCAGTTTATTTGTTATGAAAAGAGGAGAGAGTATGGACGTATTGAGTTTGGCCAGATTTCAGTACGCGGCTACAACGATTTT
This sequence comes from Sporolactobacillus sp., assembly GCA_047718855.1. GTDB lineage: Bacteria > Bacillota > Bacilli > Bacillales > Sporolactobacillaceae > Sporolactobacillus. The sequence goes on from JBDNRY010000008.1 coordinate 37,383, forward strand.
TCATTTCTTTTTCGTGCCATTATCCATTGGCTTGGTCCTGATCGTTTCGATCATGGAAACTTTGTATGTTATTAAGAAAAACGAACTTTATAAAAAAATGGCACAATTCTGGGGAAAGTTTTTTTTAATCAATTTTGCGATCGGTGTCGTTACGGGTATTCTTCAGGAATTTCAATTCGGCATGAATTGGTCCGAGTATTCACGTTTTATGGGCGATGTTTTCGGTGCACCTCTGGCGATTGAGGCATTGCTGGCCTTTTTCATGGAATCGACATTTATTGGCGTTTGGGTCTTCGGTTGGGACCGCTTGTCGAAAGGCGTTCATTGTCTGGCGATATGGCTGGTCACAGCTGGAACGACACTTTCTGCTCTGTGGATTTTGACGGCCAATTCATTTATGCAGCATCCGGTCGGCTTTTCTGTTGAACATGGCCGGGCGATTATGAATAATTTTGGCGCATTGCTTACAAACGGCCAGCTGTGGGTAGAATTCCCGCATACCGTATTCGGATCGTTTGCAACGGGTGCATTTGTCGTGGCCGGTATCAGTGCAGTCGCGCTTCTAAAAAAACGCAACGTCGGATTCTTTAAAAAATCAATCAAAATTGCGATAATCGTTGGTTTGTTTTCATCCATTCTGCTGGCCTTCTTTGGTCACTTTCAGGCACAATACTTAGTCAAAACTCAGCCAATGAAGATGGCGGCGAGTGAAGCACAATGGAACGACAGCGGCAGTCCGGCTGCTTGGACAGCAACGGCCGTAATTGATACGGTCCACCACGAAAATCATGCGGTGATCTCTATCCCTTATCTGCTGGACTATCTTTCTTACGGCACCTTCAGCGGCAATGTCGAGGGTATCAATACCCTTCAGAAAGCCTATGTGCAGAAATATGGAGCAGGCAATTATATTCCGCCGGTGAAGACGACTTTTTGGAGCTTTCGTATCATGAGCGTGATGGGTGGTATTCTTTGCCTTCTGAGCATTGTGGGAGCCATTCAATTATGGAGGAATAAGCTTACGGAAAGCAAATGGCTGTTGCGCGCTTTTGTCGCGGCAATTGCAGTACCGTTTATCGGAGGCACAACGGGTTGGTTAATGACCGAAATAGGACGTCAGCCTTGGACTGTCTTTGGGTTCATGAAAACGGCAGCCAGTGTTTCACCCAATGTAACGGCAGGGGAGCTGCTCTTTTCAATCATTGCTTTTGTCGGGGCCTATACCGTATTAGGCATCATCATGGTTTATTTGTTTGTCCGTACCTTCAAAGAAGGTCCTTCACTGAATAATAAAGAAACGGTTCAGTCCAGTGATCCGTTTGATGGGGAGGCGTATCACGTTGTCACTGAGTGAATTATGGTTTTTGCTGATTGCGGTTTTGTTTATCGGCTTTTTCTTCCTTGAGGGTTATGATTTCGGCGTTGGGATGGCGACGCGATTTGTCGCGCGTAATGATGACGAACGCCGCATGTTGGTAAATACAATCGGACCGTTTTGGGACGCCAACGAAGTTTGGATGATTACGGCTGGCGGCGCGATGTTTGCTGCTTTTCCTAATTGGTATGCGACATTATTCAGCGGCTTCTATGTGCCGCTTGTCGTGCTGCTCCTGCTGCTCATCGCGAGAGGAACCGCCTTCGAATTTCGCGCAAAAGTACCGAATTCGAAATGGTCCGGAAGCTGGGACTGGCTGGTTTTCGTCGCGAGTCTTCTCTGCCCGTTCCTTTGGGGAGTGGTCTTCTCAACGCTTGTGGAAGGGCTGCCGATTGATAAAAGTATGAATATGCACGCCACCTTCGCAAGTATTGTGAATCCCTACAGTGTGATCGGTGGTGTGCTGATTACGCTGCTCTGTCTCTACCATGGCCTGGTTTTTATCTGCCTGAGAGTTAGCGACGATTTACGTGGGCGTGCCCGCAGTCTGGCAAAGAAAATTTTCTGGGTTCTTGCTGTCGTGGCTTTGATCTTTATTAGTGCTTCCTATTTTATTACGGATATCTTTGCCCGCCGCGGTGCGATTCTATTTCCGCTTTATGCACTCGACGTTGTGGTCCTTCTGCTTTCTTTCTATTTTCTAACCAAGCGGAAGGACGGCTGGGCATTCGGGATGAATGCCGCGGTTATTTTATTGACCATCTCTTCACTCTTTATCGGCCTCTTCCCGCGTGTGATGGTCAGCAATATTAAATCGGCTTACGATCTGACGATAACGAATGCCTCATCAGGTTCCTATTCATTGACCGTGATGTCCATTGTTGCGCTCTCGCTCCTGCCGTTTGTTCTTGCCTATTCAATTTGGAGCTATTATGCTTTTAGAAAGAGATTGTCTAAAAAAGACGCTCTTCATTACTAATCCGAGATGTGGATGTGAAGAAGGGAAGTGAACGCTTGGCCCTCAAGACGCGCGTCGCGAGTTCTTGCCAAGCCGCTCTATGGATCGCGAAATATTTTCTTATAAGGGTGCCAAGTGTATATTCGCTTTGATTAGTTGCCTGACCATTTTGCAGGGCTTGTGCATTATCTGTCAGGCTTTTTTTCTTGCCAGCGGTATTTCTGGCCTGTTCGCAGGCGGTTCGCTGCGCAGTGCCGGCCGTCAGGCTCTCTTCTTTTTCATCTTTCTGGCTGCCAGGTACCTCTGCAGCCTCTTTATTAAAATGATTTCAGAACGTTTTGCTGAACAAACCAGCGCAGCACTACGTGTTCATTTCCTGGCCAAGCTGTTTAAGCTTGGCCCTAAATTTGTCAGCCGCGCAGGAACCGGCAATCTGGTTACGCTGGCTTTGGAGGGCGTGCCGCAAGTCCGCCAGTATTTGCAGCTTTTTCTCCCTAAAATGGCGGCGAATGGCATTCTGCCCATTCTCATTCTTTGTTATATTTTTTTATTGGATAAAATCTCGGCGATTATTTTAATGGTGACGATGCCGATACTGATTCTTTTTATGATCCTGCTGGGGCTGGCCGCGCAAAAGAAGATCGATGACCGCTGGGAGGCTTATCGGATTCTCTCCAATCACTTTATCGATTCCCTGCGCGGCTTGCCGACGCTGCGCTATCTGGGCCTCAGCGCCCTGCATGCGAAATCGATTGAGCGGGTCAGTGATAAATACAGGCAGATGACCATGCGCACGCTGAGCCTGGCGTTCATTTCTTCTTTTGCGCTTGACTTTTTCAGCATGCTCTCGATTGCCTTCGTTGCCGTCGCCCTTGGCCTGCGCTTGATTGACGGGCATATCGGTCTCTTTCCAGCATTGATTGTTTTGATTTTAGCGCCGGAATTTTTTATTCCCGTACGCGAATTGGGACAGGATTACCATGCGACGCTAGACGGCAAGGAATCCGCGGAAAAATTACGCGCCTATGTGCAGCAGGAGGATGGCTATTCGGATCAGACAGCGATTTTTCCGGAAAAATCATGGAATAAGCAGTCAACCTTGGAAATCGATCAAATTTCCTTTACTTATCAGGGCGAGAACAAAAAAGCATTGGATTCGATCAGCTTCAGTACGCACGGCTTTGAAAAAATGGGCATCATTGGCGCAAGCGGGGCGGGAAAATCCACACTTGTCGATTTAATCAGCGGTTTTATTCGACCGGATTTCGGTGAGGTGAAGCTCAATGGTCAGCCCGTTCGCCTAGATACAGTCGACTGGAGAAGTCAGATCACCTATATACCGCAGCGCCCGTACCTGTTCAGCGGGACCTTAAAAGAAAACATTACCTTCTATGCCCCTGAATCGACAGACGAGAAGGTGCGCCTAGCGATCGAAGAAGCGGGCCTTCTGCCGATTCTGAACAGCTTTTCCCGCGGCCTTGATGAAAAAATTGGCGCGGGGGCACGTCAGTTAAGTGGCGGTCAACAGCAGCGTGTGGCGCTCGCCAGAGCTTTCTTATGCGATCGGCCGATTCTTCTGCTCGATGAACCGACTGCGCATCTGGATATTGAGACAGAGTATGAGTTGAAGGATACCATGATTCGTCTGTTCGAGAATAAGTTGGTTTTTATGGCGACACATCGGCTGCACTGGATGGAACAAATGGATCGAATTCTCGTCGTTCAGAATGGGCGCCTGGTGGAAAGCGGCCGGCAAGAAGAACTTCTTTGTAAAAATGCGATTTACGCCGATCTGGTTCGTTCGCAATTGGAGGGTGTCTGATGAAGACCTGGATGATTCCTTATTTCAAAACGCATTGGCGAGGATTATGTCTTGCCGTTAGCTTAGCGATGCTGGCCGCCTTATGCGCTGCCGGTCTGCTCTTTACATCCGGATATCTGATCTCCAAAGCCGCATTGCGGCCGGAAAATATTCTGATGATCTATGTGCCGATTGTCGGTGTGCGCACGTTCGGTATTTTTCGCGCCGTTTTCCAATACGGCGGCCGGATGGTCGGACATCACACGATACTCCGCATTTTATCTGAGATGCGTACCCAGCTCTATAAACGGCTGGAACCGGCGGCTTTATTTTTTCGCGCCCGTCATCAGACAGGAGATGTTCTCGGCGTTCTCTCAGAAGACATCGAGCATCTGCAGGATATTTATCTGCGAACGGTAATCCCAGCGGCAACTGCTGTATTGATTTATGCGGGTTGGGTAGCCGGCTTGGGTTTTCTGGATGGAAGGTTCGCGCTCTTAATGGCCATCTATTTGTTTATCCTGCTGGCGATCTTTCCTGCGCTCTCGCTCCTTCTGTCCAGTCATCGGAGAAAACGTTTATCCGAGCACAGACATGGGCTCTATGAAGAACTTACGGATGCCGTGCTCGGTGTCAGCGACTGGATGCTGTCTGGCAGACAAACGGCCCTGCTTGAACGTCATGAAATCCTGCAGCATCAGACCGCGCGCGATGAACGATGGCTGAATCGTTTTCGAAATCTTCGCGAGTTCATTAGCCAATTGCTGATCGGCGGAGCAGTCATTGCTGTTCTTCTCTGGTCCAGCACCATGGTTTCGGATCACCAGATGAACCGGACGCTGATCGCTGCCTTTGTCCTTATCGTTTTTACAATTGGTGAGTCCCTGCTCCCGCTTTCCGAATCGGTGGAACGTGTGACGCAATATCAGGAGGCCTTCAAGCGGCTGAATGGCCTTTCGGATGCAAATGAGGAGGAGCATAATCAAGAAAAAGCAAATCACAGGGAGGTCGAAGGTCAATCGATGACCATTCAGGCGGATCATCTCTCCTACCAATATGACGGGCAGCAGTCCAGGGCGGTTAATGAGGTGTCGCTTCGGATTCGTCAGGGAGAGCGCGTCGCCTTAATCGGCCGAAGCGGTGCCGGAAAGTCAACATTGATTCATCTGATTTACGGTGCACTTAAGCCCAGCGAAGGAACAGTCCGTTTGAACGGAGCGGATTGTTCAGCAATTGGGCGGAAAATGTCTCAGTACATTTCAGTTCTTAATCAGGAGCCTCATCTGTTTGACACAACAGTCTATAATAATCTGGCTTTGGGCAATGAACAGGCCGGCAAAGAGAGGATCATTCAGGCGGCAAAATGGGTTGGCCTGCATGATAAAATCGAACAATTACCGAATCGTTATGCGACCCGGATGCATGAAGCGGGGGCCATTTTTTCCGGCGGCGAACAGGAACGCCTCGCTCTCGCCCGGATTCTTCTGCAGGATAATCCAATCGTTATTCTCGATGAACCGACAGTTGGCCTTGATCCGCTAACAGAGAGAGAATTGCTGCAGACCATTTTTTCGACATTAAAGGGTAAAACGTTGATCTGGATTACGCACCATCTGACTGGTACGGAAAAAATGGATCAGATCATTTTTATGGAGAATGGGTCGATAGAGATGCAGGGAATTCATCATCAACTCCTGCAAACGAATGAACGTTACCGGAGACTGTATCAGTTGGACGTGCCGATGCATCTGAGGCGGCAGCTGAATTCGAATGAAAAAGGCGAAGCCTAGCCACTTACCCGCGCTCGTCGTGTTCTGCTTCCAATTTTTTGACAATAATTTTACGGATTTGATGGAGATTGCGCTCAACAACTTCAAAGATGATATTTTCGTATTGAAGAGTGCCGCCTTTTTTGATGTTCGGATTTTCTGCCAGTATCCATCCGCCTATCGTATCGATGCCCTCTTCGGCAATATCGATATGAAACATTTGGTTGACCCGGGTAATCAGCAGTTTCCCGCTTACAATCGTTTGGCTTTTATCGACCCGCGTAAAAAGCGGCTCCTCAGCCTGATCAAATTCATCCCGAATTTCACCGACAATCTCTTCCAGAATATCCTCCACGGTGACTAGGCCGGAAGTTCCGCCGTATTCGTCAGTCAGAATGGCCATATGAATGCTTTCTTTTTGCATTTTTTCCAGGAGCAGGCGGATAGGGGTTGTCTCAAGGACGGAGAGAACCGGTCGAAGATAATCGCTCTGGGACCGCAGACTTTTATCCAGTAAATCGGTAAAAATGTCTTTAATATTAATAATGCCGATCACATGATCCTTATCTTTTTTAACCACAGGATAGCGGGTAAATTTTTCCTGACGCAGAATCTCAAGGGACTCGTCAAGGGCATTTTCGTTGGATACGCAAATCATTTCGGTCCGGGGTACCATGATTTCTCTGGCTGTCCGGTCGTCAAAATCAAAAATGCGGTTCATATAGCGCAGCTCACCTTGGGTAATTTCCCCGTTTTTAAAGCTGTCCGAAAGAGTCAGACGCAACTCGCCTTCAGTCAGAGCTTGATCATGCTGGGCATTTGGCGGGATACCTAATAAGCGCATCACCAGATTAGACAGGGTGTTCAGTAGCCAGATGAACGGAAACAGCAGGCGGTGTGTCCATACCAGTGGAAAGGCCAGGGCTAGGGTGAGTTGTTCAGCTTTTTGAATGGCAATTCCCTTTGGAGCGAGTTCGCCAAGAACAACGCTGAGTATAGTGACAATAAAAAAGGCAAAAACAGTGGAGACCGTCGCTGCTAAAGCTCCGCTCATTCCAACCCAGTTGAACAACGGGTGAAAAAGGCGGGAAACGGTTGGCTCGCCAATCCAGCCCAAAACGAGCGCAGTCACCGAAATACCCAACTGTGTGGTCGATAAATAGGAATTGAGATCGCTGACAATGGCTTTAGCCGCCTTTGCCCGCCGATTGCCCTGCTTAATGAGCTGATCAATCCGTGTTGAACGGATTTTGACAATGGCAAATTCGGCAGCAACAAAAAATGCGGTAATAATAATCAGCAGTACAATGAATAGGATTCCGACTAAGTCCTGCAAATGGTCCCTGCACGCCGAATAGGGTGCAGGTGTCACCTCCGAGGATTAAAATTTTTTCTCGCTTGGTTAATTATACAGAAGTATTCTTCATAATTGAACCAAAATCAAATGTCTTTCCATTTGGCAGACAGACCTTCGCTGGCGATTCCCCACTTTCAGATAATGCCCAGTTCGGGCGAAAATCATTGCCCCCTCTTTCAAATGTTGGCATAAACAGCCTGTCCGCGGTCCGATAAGAAAATATCCCGCAGAATTCTGCGGGATATCCCAATTAACAAGATTTTAGCAAACGAAAGCAGCGCCAACGATAATTAACAGGATGAACAGAACAACGATTAACGCAAAACCGCTTCCGCCACCGCAAGAACCGCCGCTTACAGGGTAGGAAGGATAGCCACCGCAACCGCATCCTTCACTTGCACCGCCGTATGCTGCATTAGACGGGAAACCACCAAAACCAAAATTGCCCATTCAAGTCACTCCTTTATCACAAGATATGATATTCTATGAAACCCAAGGGCAATTGGCGATGAATAATTGCCCGATTTTCGCGAGTTGTGCGAATGCCTATTTTTGGCACAGTGGACAAAAATTTTACATATGCCTGCTCGTTGTCCGTCGTGTCAATCGATAAACTGGGAAATAAACGATTGGAATCATGCGCGATGAAAGATCGCTTTTTTTCATTCGATTATCCATTTCCTTGCCTTGACAATCTTCCGGCTATCCGTCACGATCAAATTCAGATAGTTGCGACTGGGGGATACGAAAGTGAATAAAATGGATGAACCAATTATTGTGGTGGAGAGGAAATATTTGTTTGATCAGGAATCAGCGGAGCGGCTCGATTTTCAGGGAATTGAACAATCTGAGGATCGAATCGCTCGTCTCGAACAAAATATGGCTTCCCATTATCAAATCATGAGGCGCGGCGATGCGGAAGACAATCCCTCTTATAAACAAACGATTACTTATGCTGTCATTCGCCGCGAACAGGCCTATTTTGCCTATGAGCGTCTAGGCGGCGGTGCAGAATCCCGCCTGCACGGCAAATTGTCGATAGGGGTCGGCGGTCATATGAATGCGGTGGAAAAAGCTGAGAATTTTCAACAGCTACTGGCTCAGAACCTGCGCCGGGAACTATCCGAAGAATTGCTAATAAAAACGGCTGAGCCGTTCCAGACAAAGACGTTAGGGTTTATTAATGACGATCAGACAGAGGTCGGAGCGGTTCATCTGGGTCTGCTCGTTATTATCGATCTGCCGGCTTCAGCAAGTGTTTCTGTCAAAGAGAAGGAAAAGCTTGCCGGTAAGTGGTTGACTCGGGAACAATTGATTGAACCGGAAACATTCGCGCGGCTGGAAAGCTGGTCTGCCTTTGCCGCTCAAATCCTCGCTGAAAGCAATCCCCACAAACCTGTTCGTGGTGCGGATAATTGAATAGCGAAAACAAGCGGGACGAGCGCGTTCCGCTTGTTTTCACTTTTACAGGCCGATTGGCTTATCGCCTACGGTAACAAGCCCCTTCGAACCGCCAACAGACGGCAAAAGAAAAATAATTCATTTTTGTTGCTCATGAATAGAAAAAATGCTATATTAATTCTCGCGTGTTTAATAGTTAATAAGGTTAATAGTTAATTAAGTTATCTATTATGGCATGCTCCATATTCTGTATTTTGAAAGGGGATAGCGGAAAATGAGTAATTTTACTCGTCTTCTTATTATTAACATTGTCGTCATTATTGTACTTATTGGTGGCGGAGCAGTTGGCTATTATTATTATAATCAGGCAACCAGCTATGTAAAAACAGACAACGCAGCAGTCAGCGGACAGGCGGTATCGATTGCTGCACCCACTTCAGGAAGACTTGTTTCTTGGTCAGCCGATCAGGGTAAAAAGTTTAATCAAAATCAGACACTGGGAAGAATTGCCAGTCAGGGAACGGACGGTAAGCCTATTCAGACAGCCGTGAAGATGCCGGAGGGCGCCACGATTGCGTTGAACAGCGCTGTAAAAAATACATTTGTCGCCGCAGGTACACAGCTCGCAGAGGCTTACGATCTCAAAGGCTTGTATGTGACAGCAAACATTGATGAAACAAATATTGATCAAGTCAAGGCTGGGCAGAAGGTTGACCTCTCGATCGATGCCTATCCGGGAACAAAATTTACAGGCAGGGTAGCGAAAATCGGGACAGCAACAGCAGGCACCTTCTCGCTGATCGCGAACTCGAACAGTAATGGTAACTTTACCAAGGTCACGCAGGTTGTCCCTGTTAAAATTACGCTGGATGATTTCAAGGGTGAAAAATTATTGCCAGGAATGAACGTTACAGTTAAAATTCATATTTAATAAATGAGAGGGGGGGTACTATTGACAGTGTTCCTTTCCATTTACGTGGGATGTGCTTTGGTTGTATTGATTGCCTTAAACTTAATTTTACGAAGAAAGCGCAGAATTAGGCGCAATCCGTCTGCTTACCAGGGTTCGTCTGATTTCACGTCAATTGAAACGCAGAATAACGGAACCGAACGGATTGAATCGGATCACCAAAAAAGCAGGAGCCTTGAAGCCTCTGAGAAAGTTCAGCAAAGCAGTAAGGATATTCCGGCAGAATCGGATCAAACGGCTGGAATAGCTTTAACAGAGTCTTCCGAGCCGAAAAAAATTAATTTGCTCTCGGTAATGCTCGTTCTATTGCTCGGTGCTTTTATTGCTTTATTGAACCAGACGCTGATGAATGTGGCGTTGCCGAAAATGATGACCGATTTAAATATTTCGACGAGCACGGCTCAATGGATAACAACGGGGTATATGCTGGTTAACGGGGTACTGATCCCGATTACTGCTTTTCTAATGGAGACATTTACCACAAGAAAATTATTTATCTCTGCAATGAGTTTATTTACGATCGGAACATTGATCTGCGCGGTATCGCCTGATTTCTCGATTCTAATGGTTGGCCGCGTTATTCAGGCGTCTGGAGCCGGTATCATTATGCCGCTGATGACCAATGTTTTCCTGACCATATTTCCTCCGGAGAAACGCGGCGGCGCAATGGGATTGATGGGCTTGGCGATGATCTTCGCTCCAGCCATTGGACCGACCTTATCCGGTTATGTCGTGGAACATGCGACGTGGAGATTATTGTTCTGGATCGTATTTCCACTTGCGATCATCGATATCATTCTGGCTTATCGCTATCTGGCTAACGTGGGCAAACGCTCCTTCCCGAAACTGGATTATCCGGGAATTGTCCTCTCTACGATAGGTTTCGGTGGAATTCTTTACGCCTTTAGCGAAGCGGGTAATAAAGGCTGGGGAAGTCTGGTAGTGCTTTTGACTTTGTTTATTGGTATCATAGCTTTGATCTTATTTGTTTGGAGAGAACTCGTAACGGACACTCCCGTGCTGAATCTGAATGTATTCCGTTACAAGATTTTTACATTCACGACGATTATTAATGTTTTGATTACGATGGCCATGTTTGCGGCAATGGTTCTTGTACCGGTCTATCTGCAGAATCTTCGTGGATTTACGCCGCTGCAATCCGGATTGCTTCTTTTGCCTGGAGCTTTGCTGATGGGCGTCATGTCGCCAATTACCGGTATTTTATTTGACCGTATCGGTTCCCGGCCGCTCGCGGTCATTGGATTGGCGATTACGGTTCTGACGACCTGGCAATTTGCGCAATTAAGTGACGCGACCTCCTTTAATCATATTATGCTTCTGTATACGGCACGTATGTTTGGCATGTCACTGCTGATGATGCCGATCATGACTGAAGGATTGAATAATCTTCCGCGCGAGTTGAACAGCCATGGCACGGCGATGTCGAATACGATGCGGCAGGTTGCCGGGTCGCTCGGCACGGCTTTTCTGGTGACTGTGATGACTAATCGCTCAACCTACCACGTGGGCGAGTATGCCAATCACATGACCCTCAGCAATACACCGTTAACGCATCAGCTGAGCATGGAAGGCTACGCACTTGCCAGTTCGCAGCATCTTCCGGCCGCCAGTGCCCAAGGAACGATGTTGCAATTGCTGGATGGAAAAGTGACTCAGCTTGCGACGATTCAAGGGATTAACGATGCCTTTGTTGTAGCCACAGGATTGACCGTGATCGCGCTGATTCTGTCGTTTTTCATCAAACGATCGACTCCGTCACGCAAAAAGGCAGCGGAAAAATCTGCCTATAAGACAGCCGCATTAAAAGAAGGTCATTCTGAAGTTTAACGAGAGCGGAGCAAGGGATGTGGAGCTAACGGAAAATCAGGACAGAGACAAACTGATTGCAAAAGTAGAGAGTAATTTTTCCCTCCTTATCAGAAGATTTCGCCGGGATATCAATGAGGTGCACGGTGACGTGATTTCCGCACAAGAGTATCTGTTTCTTTCGTGTCTGTCAAAGCATGAACCGGAAACAGCCTCCGGACTGGCCAAACATTTTGACGTGTCACCGAGTTATACCACGATCGTTGTTGATAAATTAATCCGGAACGGGTGGGTAGACCGGCGCCGTTCGCAAACCGATCGACGAATTGTTGAATTGACGATGACGGCAGATGGCACCGGCATGGTTGAAAAAATCGGAGCCGTTCGGCGGGAATTTATGCATCAGATATTTGATCCCATTAGCGATCAAGAATTGAGTGCATTGGTTCAGTTGACCAGCAAATTAATCTAGAAATTCTGGGGTACGCGCCGCGTGCTCTTTTTTTATACGTTAAGTATAGAGCGACCGAGCAAGGTCGTGCCTTATAGCGGGTGGAAATCCCGTCGGAAAAGAGCTAGCCACTCATCTCGCGGAAAGCGAGCGACCGGAGCGTAATCAAAATCTGGCAGGGCTAAGTACTGGGCGTTTTTTGCTCGGTTTTTTTTATAAAAAGGAAGTGACATCGTGTAACCTAACCTCATGGTCAGCGGAGAAAGGACTGTTCCTGATAGAAAGATTTTCATGATTGATTTAAAAAGAAATAGAATACGTTATACTACAGTATGGAACGGATTTATTCTCAATGATCCGTCTCAAAGGCGCAGACGGTGTTTGAATGGGGGGGATTTGCCATTGAAACGAGTGAGGAAAGCGATTATTCCAGCGGCAGGACTTGGCACGCGATTTCTTCCGGCAACAAAAGCAATGCCGAAAGAAATGTTGCCAATTGTTGACAAGCCGACGATTCAATACATTGTTGAAGAAGCGGTCGCTTCCGGAATCGAGGATATCATTATTGTTACCGGGAAGGGCAAGCGGGCGATCGAGGACCATTTTGACAATGCTTTTGAATTAGAAGAGAATTTGCAGAATCAGCATAAGTATGAGCTTCTGCAGAAGGTACGCCAACCCTCCAAGGTGGAAATATATTATATTCGCCAGAAGGAGCCGCGCGGTCTCGGACACGCCATCTGGTGTGCCCGAAAATTTATCGGCGATGAACCCTTTGCTGTTCTGCTGGGTGATGATATCATTCAAAACCAACCGCCGTGCCTTCGTCAATTAATTCACAAATTTGATCAGGTACAATCGAGTGTCATTGCCGTCAAAAATGTGGCCCCTGAAGAGACCCATCGCTACGGGATAATTGATCCGATGAAGGAGAGCGGCGGCGCCTATCAGCTAAAGGGCTTAGTCGAAAAACCGGCGGCTGACCAAGCGCCGTCAACGATCGCGATTATTGGCCGGTATATTCTGACGCCGGCTATCTTTGCTATACTTGATGAGCAGAAAACCGGACTGGGTGGAGAGATTCAATTGACCGACGCCATCGCCCAATTAATGAAGCAGGAAAAGGTCTTTGGCTATCCTTATCAGGGCAAACGTTATGATGTTGGTGAACCCTTGGGCTTTATCGAATCGAATATTGAAATGGCACTCTCGCGAAAGGATTTGCGCACCGATTTGCTTGACTATCTGGATCGATTGCATCTGAGGATGAAGGGACATCGCTGACAGGCAGACGCAAATAGACAAATTCGGCCGCATTCGCTATCAGAGGAGGGAAGAAGAACAAGTGAAAACATTAGTCAAAACGCGTGAACAGGGGGATGGGAATGGAAGGGTGCTCGCAGCCGGACGTCCGGTATTCCACCAAGCCTTTCTGTTCGCCCTTATTGGTATAATGAATACGGCTGTTGATTTTCTGGTATTTCTTTTATTGACACAAGTGTTTTCTCTTTTTTACGGATTTTCACAGGTCATTTCTTATGGAGCGGGGATGGTCAACAGCTATTTGTGGAATTCCAAGGTCACTTTCTCTGTCTCCAAAAAATCCAGAGGACGTCTGCTAAAATTTATTTTACTGAACCTGATTGTCCTCGGCATTACACTGACGCTGATGCATTTCCTGCTTTTTCTGCCTTTAATCGTTAATAAATTAATCAGCACGATTGGCGGATTGATCGTCAATTTTATTTTAAGCAAGACTTGGGTTTTTAAGGCTTAAGATTCGGCTGGAAGGGCACTTTAGAGCGGGATTGAAACAGAAGGATTATTGAATTTAGACGCGGGTAGCCTTATAATAATTTGAGTATTTATATTTTCTCGCGGCCTTTTGTTTCCATGAAGACGGTAAAATGAGTCAAATGGGATTTGAGGAATAGGATCGCTTCTTTGAACGAATTTTATAAAGAAAAGCAGCGTTTTTGCCTTTGTTTCAATCTGGGAAAGAACACGCTAAGAAAACATTCAGATCTGTTCGCCGGGTGAGCAGCCAAAAAAGACAAGGAGCACATAATATGAAAAAAATATTGACGTATGGCACGTTTGATTTGCTTCACTACGGGCATATCAATCTTTTAAGAAGAGCCAAAGAGCTGGGAGATTATCTGGTCGTTGGTTTATCGACAGACGAGTTCAACGCTTTAAAACATAAAGAAGCCTATCATAGCTATGAGAACAGAAAGCTGATCCTTGAAGCGATCCGTTATGTGGATGAAGTCATTCCGGAAAATAGCTGGGATCAGAAAATTACTGACGTTCAGAAATACGGCATTGATACTTTTGTTATGGGCGACGATTGGGCCGGAAAATTTGACTTCCTGAAGGATTATTGTGAAGTGGTTTATCTTCCGCGAACCAATGGGATTTCCACGACGAAGATTAAGCATGATCTCTTCTCTTTAAAAAAATGATAACCGAATTTTTAATTGAGTGCTATCTCTTACTTTACCGTATTTTTTTTGCGTTAGGCAGTTGTCTGCCTTTGAAAAATAAAATTGTTTTTGTTTCATCTTTTTCAGAGAATCCACTTTTTGTGTATCATGCCTTAAAGGAAGAAGACATGGGAGCAGATGTGGTTTTTCTGTGCAGAGGGAAGTGTATTCAAGATTTCCGTCAGACCGGATGCTCGGTATATCCCGTTGAGACGTTCAATCCGATAGCTATTCTCCGCTCGGCGGTTCAACTGGCTACTGCACGTGTGATTGTTGTCGATAATTACTATAGTTTTCTGGCTGCTTCCTCTTTTCGCCGTTCCGTGATCTGCCTTCAATTGTGGCACGCGGCAGGCGCATTCAAAACATTTGGCTTGCAGGATCGTTCGATAGCTCTTCGAACAAAACGGGCTAGAAAACGATTTAAAGCCGTCTATCGGCATTTCGATAAGATTGCTGTAGGTTCCGATCAAATGGAAGCGGTCTTTGAAAAATCTTTCGGGCTAGATGGGCAGCATTTTCTACATACGGGTATTCCGCGTACCGATATTTTCTTTGATCAGAGCGGGATAAACCAAATTCGTGATTCGTTTAAACGCAAGTATGGGCAAAAAAAGCTCGTTCTTTATGCACCGACCTTTCGTGAAAATTCGCCCGCTTCTGCGGAACTGCCGCTGGATTGGGAGAAAATGGAACGGGCACTTGGAAATGATTATCTTTTATTACTTAAATTACATCCATCGGTGCAGTCGAAGCCGGAAGTCGATCACCGCTTTGTCCATGACTGCTCGGATTGGAAAATTAATGAATTACTCCTTGGAATCGATATCTTGATCACCGATTATTCGTCCATTCCGTTTGAATATGCTTTGCTCGGTCGCCCGATGATCTTCTTTGCCTATGATTTGGAGGATTATAAAAGGGAACGCGGTCTTGACGATCATTATCTTGAAATGATTCCCGGACCGCTTGTGCATAATACCGATGAACTCATTGATACGATTCAAAAGGCTGCCATTGACGAAGAAAAAGTGACTGGCTTCTCAGAGATCTGGAATCAGTATTCCAAGGGTACTTCCAGTAAAAATGTTGCGAATTACATAAAAAAATTGCTTCAGCCGCTGCCGGCGAGCAAGAGAAAGAGCCATTCGGACTGAAAGAGGCGACCGAATCAATAGAATACTCTGCTGTTTTGTTTATACGTTAAGAAAATATATAAAATTGAAGAGGAATTAAGTATAAGAAAAACTAAGGCCCAGCCGGCATTCAAAGGACTTGGCTACGCCAAGTTTTTCTAATCCTGTACGAAATAGGAATTTATTGCTCTGGAGGACGTAAGAATGAATGAAAAACTGGAAAAATATATAAAAAAATCAATCCACGCGCGTCTGCTGAAATTCGATGCCTATCCGGAACAGTGGCATTTTTCACTGACTTTTGCTCCGGAGAACAATTTGGCAATGCTTGAGAAGACTCGTTTGGTTTGCAGCTACCGTTACGGTGAAGAGGAATTCTTTTTCCCGCTTACGGATGTCGTTGCGAATGCAGAGGATGGCTTTACGGCATCATCGACGATTGACCTTGAGCCCATCAAGGAGAAGTTATTTGCTCAGGACTATTGGGATTTCTACCTGGATTTTCCGGTCGATCAGACCTTTCTGGAGCGTTTTATACAGGAGGGCGGCGAGGAATTGGAGCAGCGGCTGCGCGGAAATTCGGAAGATGATCCGCGAGAGGATCCCGATTTTCTGGAACCCGCCAATTTGCGGATCCGGTTGAGACAGATCAGGGAGGCTCGGCAGAATCTGGATCTTTTTGCCCTCTATCGTGCGGAAAACGATTTGATGATCGTTCCCTTTTATACCAAGAAAGGCTCGCTTTCCCTGCGGATTGAAGACATTCATGTCATGGCACGGCTGGATCACGCAGAAATCAGTAAACATTTTATGCTGAAGCTGGAGGGCTATATCCTTTTTCCGGTTGCCGGTAGTCTAACATCGGCAGATTGTCAAAAAAGGCTGCTGCTTCTTGATAGAGAAGATCAGGTCGTCAGTGAATGGCGAGCAGAATTTGTGGAGCGACCGGATTTAACCGCTGAAGCGCAGACACTTGGGCGAAATTATGATTGGGCGGGTTTTTCAGTCGAAATCGATCTGAAGCCCATTGCGAATGAGTATGCGGCAATTGAGGATCCCACCTATCTTTATTTCCGGATGGAATTTATCCATCCTAAAAATGGGCTGCTCTTTTCGGAGGAGTCCGTCAGAATTCTCGCCAGAGAAAAAATTATCACTGGGCGGCATATTATTAAAATCAATCAGGCGAGCTGGAGTCTGATTGTGAAACGGAATCGAAATAAGAGTGCCATTCTGCGTATTGCTCCTTATACACTGTCTGGGGCGCTGACTGGAAAAATTAGACGTCTCGGCCGCCGGATTAAGCGCAATAAAGCGGTGGTACACCTCTATCACCGGGCCTTCCGGATCATGGCCCATTTCCCGGTCAAGAAGAATCTGGTGATGTTCGAAAGCTTCTTCGGCAGACAGTATAGCTGTAATCCGCGAGGAATATATGAATATATGCGTGAAAATTGTCCGGATTATCAGCTCATTTGGAGTGCCAATCCGAAATATACCGATATATTTGAGGCCCATCAGGTGCCTTATGTTAAACGTTTTTCGCTTAAATGGCTGTTTTTGATGACTCGAGCGAACTACTGGGTAATCAATGTGCGGCTGCCGCTGTGGATGGCGAAACCGAAGCATACGACTTATTTGGAAACCTGGCATGGGACTCCGCTTAAGCGGCTTGCTTTAGATATGGATGAAGTCCATATGCCGGGGACGAATACGGAGAAATACAAGCAGAATTTTCTGACGGAAACTTCCAGATGGGATTACTTGATTTCTCCGAATGCCTATTCATCGGAAATCTTCGCTCGCGCCTTTGGTTTTAACAATGAAATGGTCGAGTCCGGGTATCCGCGCAATGACTTTCTTTATCAATTCAACAACAAGGAAGCCATCGATAAAATTAAAGAGCAATACGGACTGCCTTTAGATAAAAAAATAATTCTCTATGCCCCCACTTGGAGAGACAATCAATTTTACGGAAAAGGGCGTTATAAATTCGAACTCGATTTGGATTTGCAAGAGATGCAGCAGGAGCTGGGCGAAGATTATATTGTGCTGATGCGGATGCATTATTTAATTGCCGATCACTTGGATCTTTCCGAATATGAAGGATTTGCCTATGATTATTCGCGCCATGAAGATATTCGCGAGCTTTACTTGATTTCCGATATTCTGATGACGGACTATTCTTCCGTATTCTTTGATTATGCGAATCTTAAGCGACCGATGATTTTCTTCACCTATGATATTGAGGACTACCGGGACAACCTTCGCGGTTTCTACTTCGACTTTGAAAAAATGGCGCCCGGTCCGCTGGTCATGACAACAACCGGAGTGATTCAAGCGGTTCGGTCAATTGAAGCCTCCGGTTTTGCGGTCAGTGAAAATTTTGAGCCGTTCTATCATAAATTCTGTTCACTGGAGGATGGACATTCTTCTGAAAAAGTTGTGAAACAGGTCTTCCCGAACCTGTAATTGAGACCTCCTGTTTTTCGATGTTTTTGAAAGTGAATTTTCCAGCTCTGAAACAAATTGTTTCCATTTTTCCAGTTATTAAAAGGCTAACCTCTCTGAAAACGTGGTATATTATAGGTGTAAGGAAGAAAATGTCATGGATTTCTTGGGAAGGTTGGTGGTGAGCATGTTTAAAATTGTCGTACCGATTGATGGATCCGAACCTGCTGCACGCGCTCTGGATCAAGCGATTGTCCTTTCTGAGGGCAAGAAAGACGTACAGATTACCTTACTCTATGTGAGTCCTTCTCCGGTCTATTTTCCCTATTATTCGATGGTCGGACCGTCTCTGAATGCTGATGCCAAAGAGGTTGAGGAGCGGGAGGGCAATCAGATGCTGGATGATATTATCAGCAAAAAAGGCACTGTAGCCAATGTGCAATTTAAAAAGAAGCATTTGTACGGCATTGTTGCTCAGCAAATTGTCGATTATGCAGGAGATACAAAAACGGATTTGGTTGTGATGGGCAATCGCGGCATGGGAGCGTTTGGTCAGGTGATGCTGGGAAGTGTCAGCAATAAAGTCCTTCATTTGGCGGCTTGTCCCGTAACTATTGTCAAATAACACGATAAAATTGGATGAAAGCACACGAAGCAATAGCGTGTGCTTTTTCTTATACGTTAAGAAAGAATATAAAATTGAAGAGGAATTAAGTATAAGAAAAACTAAGGTGCAGCCGGCATTCAAAGAATTTGGTTACGCCAAGTTTTTCTAATACGCATTTGAGCTGTACGGCTGCTGGATCAGAGAAGAAGCAGAAGAAAGATTTCTTTTTTCAACATAAAAAATAAAAAAATGATTCAAAGGACTTGAAAGTCAAAGAAGGTCAGATTATAATAATAGCTGTAAGGTCAAAGTAGGTCAAAGAAACCACTCTTTATTTTAAAGGAGGATTTGATTGATGCTCTGTGATGAATGCAAGGTAAATCCTGCAGTAATAGAAATGAATGTGCTCGTTAATGGGCAACAAAAACATCTGCATCTCTGTGAGGAATGTTACGCAAAAATGAAAAATGGATTGGATCAATCTCCGTTCTTTCAGGGCGGCAATTCTCCTTTTGAAGAATTGTTCAGAAGTTTTATGCAGCCGTCGTTTGCTGCCGGTCAAAATAAAGCCCAAGAAAACGGGATGGATTTTGCTGGCCAGTCTCAAGCGCAAGGGAACCGCGGCGGACGAAGCGGCTTCCTGGAAAAACTGGGCCGTAATTTGACGGAAGACGCCCGCCAAGGAAAAATCGATCCAGTCATCGGCCGTGATCGAGAAGTGCAATTGGTGATTGAAACGTTGAACCGGAGAAATAAAAATAATCCGGTGCTGATAGGTGAACCAGGTGTTGGTAAAACAGCAATAGCCGAAGGACTCGCCCTTAAAATTGTTGAAGGGAAGGTTCCGGCGAAACTGGCCAACAAAGAAATCTTATTGATTGATGTTTCTGCACTCGTTGCCGGGACGGGAATCCGTGGTCAATTTGAACAGCGGATGAAACAAATGATGGCCGAGCTGGAAAAAAGGAAAAATGTGATTATTTTCATTGATGAAGTGCATCTGCTTGTTGGAGCCGGTTCCGCTGAAGGGGGTTCCATGGACGCAGGGAATATCCTGAAGCCGGCGCTTGCCCGTGGTGATTTGCAAATTATGGGCGCGACGACATTGAAGGAATATCGGAAGATTGAAAAGGATGCTGCGCTCGAACGCCGTTTCCAACCGATTATTGTTAATGAACCGACTCAGGAACAGGCGATTAAAATTCTGCAAGGCATTCAGTCCAAATATGAAAAATTCCATCACGTTCAGTATACGGATGAGGCCATTAAGGCTTGCGTGGCTTTGTCATCCCGTTATATTCAGGATCGCTTCCTTCCTGATAAAGCGATCGATTTGATGGATGAGTCCGGCTCAAAAATGAATTTGAATCTGACACCGGTCGATACAGAGAGTGTCAAACGCAAAATCGAAGAAATCAGCCAGGCGAAGGCAGCGGCGACAAAGAACGAACAATTCGAACAGGCCGCGCATCTGCGTGATCAGGAACATGCCTATCAGAAACAACTGGAACAATTAGAAAAAATTAAAGCAAATGGATCGGAATTACCTGTAGATGGCGAAAAATCTGCCGTCGTGACACCGGAATTGATTGAACAAATCGTGGAGACACGGACAGGCATTCCGGTGCGTAAGCTGCAGAATGATGAACAGAATAAGATGCGTAATCTTGCTGAAAATCTGAATGTCCGCGTGATTGGGCAGGATGAAGCGGTTGAAAAAGTCGCCCGGGCCATTCGCCGCAACCGGACCGGTTTCAGGAAAGAAACACGGCCAATTGGTTCCTTCCTGTTTGTCGGACCGACTGGTGTCGGCAAAACGGAACTTGCGAAGACGCTGGCTTATGAAATGTTCGGCGATCGGGAGTCGATGATTCGCCTCGATATGAGTGAATTTATGGAGAAACACTCCGTTTCCAAAATAATCGGAGCACCCCCGGGCTATGTTGGTCATGACGAAGCCGGGCAGTTGACTGAAAAAGTTCGTCGTCAACCCTACAGCATTATTCTGCTCGATGAAGTGGAAAAGGCACATCCGGACGTGATGCATATTTTTCTGCAGATTCTGGATGACGGTCGTTTGACGGACAGTCAGGGTCGAACAGTCAGCTTCAAGGATACAGTGATTATTATGACAAGCAATGCCGGCATCAGCAATCGTGCAGCGACAGTAGGATTCGGGTCACGGAACAGCCATGACGATATGATAAAGCAGTTGGAAAACTACTTCCAGCCGGAATTCTTGAATCGTTTCGATGCTATCGTTAAATTTAATTCGCTGACGAAGGAGAACCTGAAGGCAATCGTCGATTTGATGCTGGAGGATATCCGGAAGGTTGCTGATGAGAAGGGAATTAAGCTCACTGTGACTGATGCGGCGAAACAGAAACTGGCTGAACTGGGTTATAATCCTGAATTTGGTGCTCGTCCACTGCGCCGTGTGCTGGAAGAAAAAGTGGAGGATCGAATTTCTGATCTCTTGCTGGATCATGAGGATCTTAAATCGGTAGCCGTTGACCTCGAAAATGATGCGGTCTGCGTCAAGGCCGATCGCTGAGCCTTTCGAAAAATAAAATACTCAAGTAAAAAAGAGGGGAAGTGATTCCTCTCTTTTTTTACTAAACAAAACAGCCTGAACGCTTGGCAAGATGCTGCGCGTTCAGGCTGTTCGTTTTTTCAATCGATCTTTTTATAGTTCCTCGTGCTGGACGACGTGATCGGGAACCTTAAACGGATCCTCTTTGTTGATGTGATCATAGAACAGAATGCCGTTCAAATGGTCAATTTCATGCTGAATGGCAATCGCTGGATACCCTTTCAGCCTTAGAGTCAATGGTTTACCCTCAATATCAAAGGCTTTGACTTTAACACGGGCATGACGCGGGACATAACCTGGCACTTCACGATCGACAGACAGGCAGCCTTCTCCGCCGTCCAGAAATGTATTTTCAACGGACTCGCTGACAATCTTGGGATTAAAAAGCATATATTCATAATGCTTGCCATTATCATCATCAAGGCAGAGAGCGATCATCCGTTTGCTAATCGCAATTTGCGGTGCAGCGAGTCCGATACCCGCACGCAAATGGTATTTCTTGGCGAGATCTTCATCCTGACTGTTTTTTAGAAAGTCGAGCATTTCTCTTAACGTGTCTTTTTCTTTTTGACTTGCCGGCAGAGTGACTTCTTTAGCCACTTGTCTGAGAATCGGGTTACCTTCGCGTATGATATCATCCATCGTAATCATTAATCTGCAACTCCTTAATCAAAGCTTAAGTCTTCTGAACATTTTAGGCGGATGCTCGAAAAAAAAGCAACATCAACAGAAGAAACTTTCCAGCGGATTCGATCAGGAAAATCCTTGTGACGTCAGGCAGATATCCTCAAGCCTCTCACTCGTCAATCGCTGCCTTTCGAACAAATCCCTTATAGTTCTAGTGTATCATTAAAAACCGTCTGTGTTTATATTATTGCCCAGCTAAATTTAATTTCCGATCGCGTTCCGAATTTCTTTATCCAGACGCTGCAGCTGCAGAACGGATTTGACAAGTCGATTAAAAAATGGCAGAATAACATTACTTCAACTTATGTATAATTAATAGGCAATGACGGGATTTTAGTAGGCGGTGAATTTTTCTTTCAGAGAGTCTGTGCAAGGTGCGAACAGGCAGAGGTTCATCGCTGAATTACCTCCCAGCAGTTTCCCCGCTGAACTCAGAGTAAGCGGGGACGGTTCATCAGAATCGTTAACAACAATGAAGCGGTCGGAGTATTTTTCGGCCATGAGGATGGTACCGTGCGATCAGCGCTCCTTTTTTGGGGGCGCTTTTTATTTTATGCAAAAAAGGTCTTTCTGGCGTTTCCGGTACCTTATCGATCAGGAAGGCGAGAAAAAGAGGAGTGGGATCGATGGACATTATTGATGATTTAAAATATCGGGGTCTGTTCAATCAAGTGACGGATGAAGAAGGGCTGCGTGAGGCCTTTAAGAAGCCGATTTCCTTCTATTGCGGTTTTGATCCGACCGCTGACAGTCTTCATGCTGGGAATCTGCTGGTGATTGTGATCATGATGCGCCTGCAGCGCGCCGGCCATCATCCGATTGCTGTTGTCGGCGGCGGAACAGGAATGATTGGCGATCCAAGCGGACGCTCGGCGGAACGTCAACTGAATACACAGCAAGTGGTCGAAGGTTATTCCGAGCGCCTGAAGGCACAGCTCGATCAATATTTGCATTTTAGTGATGGAAAAGCGACCTATGTGAATAATAATGACTGGTTGGGTAAACTATCCACGATAGAGTTTCTGCGGGATGTCGGCAAGCATTTTCCTTTGAACTATATGCTATCCAAGGAATCGGTTCAAAAAAGGCTGGAAGCCGGAATTTCATTTACCGAATTTTCTTATATGCTGCTGCAGTCCTTTGATTATTTGAATCTTTATGAACGGTATCACTGCCGTCTGGAAGTCGGTGGCAGTGATCAGTGGGGAAATATTACGGCTGGTCTCGAATTAATTCGCCGAAGAGGTCACGAAGAACCGGCCTTTGGTATGACCTTTCCGCTGATTACAAAGAGTGACGGAACCAAATTCGGCAAATCGATGGGAGGAGCGATCTGGCTCGATCCGAAGAAGACCACTCCTTATGAATGGTACCAATTCTGGATCAATGCGACCGATGTTGATGTCGTGAATTATCTGAAATGGTTTACCTTCCTTTCAAAAGATCAGATTGAATCGCTGGCAGTCGCCGTCAAGGAGCGCCCGGAACTGCGGGAAGCACAGAAAACATTGGCCAGAGAAATGACCCGGCTCGTGCATGGCGAAAAAGGGTTGAAGCAGGCTGAAGAAATCACTGCCGCCTTGTTTAGCGGTGAGGTCTCGAACTTGACCGGTGAAGAAATTGAACAGGGTTTTAAAGCCTTTCCTTGTTATGAAGCTGGAAATGCCGATAACGTCAAATTGCTGGATTTGATTGTAGACGCTGGAATCACGTCGTCGAAACGACAGGCGCGGGAGGATATTCAGCAAGGAGCCATCTATGTGAACGGTCAACGCTCCACAGCTATCGATTCAATTATCGAACAGAAAGATCGGATTGATGGATGTTTCACAATCATCCGCAGAGGGAAGAAGAAGTATACGTTAGTTAAATTTCAGAATTGAAATTTGGTGACGATTTAAGCGAAGATTGGCTGTAAAACGGAAAAGTTAGACGATGCAGGAGATTATTGCTATACTGAAAGTGGATGTTCTTTAGGCTTCATCACCCTGATCGGCACTCGGGTGCAGGGTAGGCTGGAAAGAGATAGGTTGGGATCCAGCACTATAGGTGAAGGTATCGTACTATTAGGAGGAATGAACAATGGGTGTATGCAACGCAAACAAATCGTGCAGCGGTCTGAGTGGCAAAGGATTATTTATTGGCGGGATCATTGGCGGAGCAGTCGGAGCGGTCACTGCATTACTTCTTGCTCCAAAAACAGGTGAAGAATTACGTCAGGATATTGATCTTAAATCGGCAGTTAACAGCGGAGTAGAAAAGATTAAATTAGCCGCTTCGCAGGCGAAGTCAAAAGCAGTTGATTTGGTGAAAAAGGACGACGAGCCTTTTAGCTGAATCAATAAGGGTTAGAAATATATCGAAATAAGCTTGTGAGGCAGATTGGCGCTGTTTCGAAACCACTGAAAAAGTCCTAAAAATTGATGAGGGCATCATTTCTCACTTCAAGCGAGAAATGATGCCCTTTTCCGAGTAATTGAGTCTTTTTTTCTTGAGAACTTTTCGCTTTCCAAAGCTTTATCCATTCCGGGTCATAGCCTGGCTGGTTTTTATTCATCCTTATCATTCTTCATCTGAGACTGCCATTTTTGGCCAGCCTCATCCATTTTTTAATTTTCAGGCATAAAATTGAATAGAGCTTATAGACGCCAATCGCAAGGAAAGCACTGAGCGTGTTCAGTATGACATCGTCTATATCACACGCCCGACCCAATCCCCAAGCATATTTGGAGGCAATGAACGCTTGTAACAATTGAGTTAACTCAATGATCATTGAAACACAAAAAGCTAAAAAAATCATTTTCCGTTGAGACGCCATTTTAAAATAAAGGATGAAGAAACCCAAGGGCATGAGCAAAAGCAGATTTCCGATAATCTGAATAATCGTTACTTCTGCAGATATGAATAGATCACTTAAGATCGTGTGAAACGGAATAATATTGATAACTTCAAAAGGGAAATGAAAGGGTCTAGTCATTTGGTGGCGTTTGTAAGCGGTGATTATAAAATCGAAGCTGAAGTAGGCTGTAAGCTCATAGAGCAAGAAGCAGTAAAGTTGAAATAGTGCATACATGATGAAACGGGAGGCTGTTTCTAATTGTATTTTTCTAGTAAATAAAAAGAATATAGTCGCAATGATTATCAGATTAAAAAGGAAATCAACATAGTTGATAATATTTGGGCCATTTGGATAGTCTTGAAGCCAGTAAAAAAAGCAGATTACGGCAGCGATAATAAAGGAAAATAGTCGCTTATAGGAAATAAAAAAAGTTCTCATGGTCAGACAACACCTGCTCTTCAAGTTATAGTTTAACTTTAATCAATCGAGTTGATTTCGATAATCTCTGTTTATATCTTTAATGGCCTGATTAACAGAAAGCGTGCCATCCAGCATTTGATAAAAATATCGACTGGTTAAATTTTCAACAAGATCATAATTCTGAGAATTATATAATTTTCATAGCGACCTTTCCGTGAAAAAATTCTTCCTTTTAAAGGACCCCTTTAGAGTGAGTGGCATGTTATTGCGGGTTAGAGCGATCAATTACGAATAATGCCCTCATTGCTTTCAGCTTCACTGTAAGAAATAACGTAACGGGAATTTACCCAACCTGAAGGTATTGAGCTATTTTGAGATTTAAGATAGTAGTAAGTATCTTGTTCCCGAGTCCGTTTTACAGTTTTAGTGACTTTAAATTTAGCTAGACTTGGAATTGATGAGTTTACTTGACCAAAGCTCTTAGTCTTGTATTGAGTGAAGGGAGGATAATTCCAAACAGTACCTGGAATGGCAATCCCGACGTAACCCTTCCAGTTAGCAGGAAGGGTTGTAGGAATTGTTGTTGCTGTCGTTGCTTTTTTAACTCCGCCAGCAAATGAACCGACTTTTTTGCCCCCATAGACGTAACCCCGATAGTTACCATTCATCGTCACGACATGATAATAAACGGAACTGCTGTGGGTGACTTGATAACCGTAGGCACGGAAATAATAAGTGGAACCCGTATAAGCGAGGTTTCTCCGACGACCATTGTAATAATCAGCATCTGCACGCGTATAAGAAGCAAATTTTGCCATTTTGCTCTTGGAAGCCACTAGTTTAGCCCCTTTTACCGTGCCGGGTTTCGTATAAAGGGCGTATTTCCCTGTAGCAGCCACGTTACGAGTTGATCCCGCTGTCTTTAAAGGCGTGTAGCCCACTTTAATTGTTGTTGCATTGGAAATATTGGGTTTATTGGATGTATGGCATGACGTTAGAGTCAGTAAGCTCGCTGCAGCAAGGACTGAAACCATTACTGATTTTGTCAATTTGTTCATATTTAAATTCCCCCTAGCTTGCCTCATTATAACATCAACAAGCTGATAATAAGGGGGTGAGAGCCAACCAAATCGTTACACGTTTTCCATTGAACGATTCATCACTAAATGCGCAAGATGACATGAGTCTCAAGCGATTTGGGCATGGTGAAACTTTACAGTTGGGGGACCACAATCGGAAAGATTATTTCTGGGTAGTTACCAAGGCTACACAGGTAGATAATCTACTTCTGGTTACGACTGGGGAACACAAATTACCCGGATTCAATATCAAGCTGGCGCTTCTATTGACTACACGGATGTTCCACGTTTCTCTAGCATCCATCATGCCAATAAATCAGGGGAAATCTGGCTGCACGTTGGCATTCTATCAGACGATGAAGGCAGCATACTACTGATTCAGTAGCAACACATGAGGGTGCTGATGTTAATGCATATGGTGTATATAAGTTTGGATATAGGCGGTACAAGATATGATGAGGTTCATGGAAAAGTTCAATTCTGTAAGTGGCATAAATCTGTTAAAAATATGGAGTTAAGAGAAAGCGGGTATCAAGAATGGTGGAGGGGTGATCGGAAATGCATAATTGGATAACATCGTGGGGTTCGCCTATTTGTTTTATTTTAGTAGCAGTAGCCTTTATAATCTGGTTAAGTTCATTTATTAAAAAAATTATTTCGATTTTTCGAAATGATAAATAAAATAAGGTTCTCTATCGTTCACAGGTAGAGGTCTTTATTTTATTTATCTGCGAATGCGAACATTTTATCTTTATCCTTTTAAAAAGAATTCGGTTTTTTTGGCAAACATAGATTCATAGAATCATGCGATAATTTGCCATAGGCAATAGATGAAGCATATGAGCGGATGCGGTGACACCCTTGTGAAAGGGGGTGAAGCTGATGACAGTGTACCAAGCATTGGTGCTTGCTTTCCAGATTACGGGTGTTTTTTGCTCGGTAATTTTAGGAATTGTCAGCATCTTGGTGATGCTGTCAAATAAAAAGAAATAATCCGTCTCATATGCTCTAGCAGGAGCTGAGACGGACCGTCTAACAACGTTACGTTAATAGCACTGCATCCGCTCATTGCGGATATTGCCACTCCGTCAGTGTACGAGCACTGGCGGATTTATTTTTTTCCTACGTTCATTATACACAAAATCTGCGGATTGATACAAAAATTTAGAATCAAAGTTCCAGCACTGACCGGCACTTTTGTTTTCGCAGATTTTACTCTTCGCTCCGCCGGTATGCCTTGACTAACGAACAAAGAATGTCGTTTTCGAAGGCAGTTCCAGACAATTCAGCTGCCCTCCGAAGACTGCGCCGCCGTCAATGCCAATTATATTATTTTCGCCAAAATAGACGGCGTAGGATTGATGAAAATACATCGTTGGCGTATGCCCGAAGACGACCGTTTTTTCCCCGTGATACTGCTCGAAAAAGGGATCACGGATCCAAAGCAAATCCTGTTCATCTTGTTCTTCTATTGCCGAGTCGGGATTTATCCCCGCGTGAACGAACAGATAGTGCTCGGTCTGTGCATAGAAATTTAATTGTTGAATCCAGGCCAAATCGTCCGTTAACGCTTGTGGAAGATCCAGGTCGTCACCTTTTATTAGTTTCTTGTAAACTTTTTTCAGATCAAGTCCATAGCTCTTCAAGGTCTCGCCGCCGCCATTCGCCGCCCAATGTGCGAGGGACTCAGGTGTACGTCCGAGCAATGCTTTTTCCATCATGTCTTCATGGTTGCCCTTCAAAACAATCGCTCCCTGGCTTTCCAGTTCGCGTGCCTGCTGTACAACGGCTTTTGGATCTTGGCCGCGGTCCACATAATCACCAAGCAGAAAGAGCAAATCATCCTCCGCTTGATACTTTATCTTTTCAAGAAGCGCATGAAACATATCAATCTGTCCATGCATATCACTAATCACAAGCAAACGTTTGACTGGCTGCACGATAATTCCCCGCTTTCTTTCTTTATCATAGACAAATTCCCTCCGATTATGCAAATGATCGAGATTTATAAGATTGGTCAGCGGGCAAAAAAGATAGAATCAGAAACTAGGACACTGGCACAGGAGACGTTATAATAAAAGTGAAAACGAATTCAGCCATTGCAGCTCTAAAGACCGGACAAATGAAAGGATTGAGGACATGGATTATCGGATAGAACACGATACGATGGGTGAAGTCAAGGTGCCTGCAAATTGTTTATGGGCAGCACAAACGGAACGGAGCAGACAAAACTTTCAAATCGGATGGGAACGAATGCCCACTGAAATCATTCATGCATTTGCCATTTTGAAGAAAAGTGCGGCACTTGCCAATTATGAATTGGGTAATCTTGAAAAGGAAAAGACAGAGGTGATTGTTCAGGCTGCCGAAGAAATTATTGACGGAAAATGGGAGGAAGAGTTTCCTTTAGTGGTCTGGCAGACGGGAAGCGGGACTCAGTCGAATATGAATGTCAATGAGGTGATCGCACGTCGCGCCAATCAGCTGCTCGAAGCTGCGGGAAAGGACCAACGGATCCATCCGAATGACGATGTGAATCGCTCACAGAGTTCAAATGACACCTATCCGACAGCGCTTCACATCGCAGCACTGCAAGCAGTGGAAGATCGGCTGCTTCCAGCGATCAATGAATTGAAGGCAACGCTTGAACAGAAGGCAGAGGCTTTCCAAAACATCGTTAAAATTGGCAGGACGCATCTTCAGGATGCAACACCACTGACTCTGGGACAGGAAATCAGTGGCTGGGCGGCCATGCTCAGCGTTTCAAAAGCGATGCTGGTTTCCACCAGCCAATATCTCCGGGAATTAGCGATCGGAGGCACGGCTGTTGGTACGGGACTAAATGCCGATCCGCAATTCGGTGCTTGTGCTGCGAGGAAAATCAGTGAAGTGACGGGTAAAGAATTCCATTCATCAACCAATAAATTTCATGCATTGACGAGTCATGATCAAATTGTCGCCGTCCATGGTGTACTTAAAGCACTCGCTGCTGACCTGATGAAGATTGCCAATGATGTTCGCTGGTTGGCCAGTGGTCCGCGCTGCGGTATCGGTGAGCTGTCCATTCCGGAAAATGAACCCGGCAGTTCAATCATGCCCGGAAAAGTGAATCCGACACAGTGTGAGGCTGTGACAATGGTTGCCGTTCAAGTGATGGGCAATGATGCGACAATAGGTATGGCCGCCAGTCAGGGTAATTTTGAATTGAATGTATTTAAACCGGTCATCGGTTATAATTTTATCCAATCCGCAAAATTATTGACCGATGTCATCCATTCCTTCAATAAGCACTGTGCAGCGGGGCTGGAACCAAATACAAAGAAAATTGAAGAAAATCTGCACCGTTCGCTGATGCTTGTGACTGCCCTGAACCCCTATATCGGTTATGAAAAAGCGGCGAAAATCTCAAAGAAAGCGTATAAGGAGGGTCTAAGTCTAAAAGAGGCTGCTGTGGAGCTTAACTTTTTGACACCTGAACAATTCGATCAGTATGTAAAGCCAGAAGAAATGACGCATTCAAAAAATTAAGACAAGACGGTCTAACGAATGAAAAATGCACGGCTCAAGATGAGCCGTGCATTTTTTGCCGAGAGGGAGGGAAAAGTTTCTTTGGAGAAGATAGGGCAGATTCAATTGCCGCTTATTTGTTTCGCTTCGTCTTTGGAATGGCTTTCTCTCCATAATTCCCATCGGGTACAATTTTCTGATCGGTATTATAATTAATTTTGTCGCTCGCGGGCGGTACAAATCCCTTCGGCTTATAGAAACGCATCAGATCGCCATAAATAACTTTATCCGAGTAGTCCAATTTTTTTCTGGCAATTTCCTCGTAAGGCTTTCCAAGCGATGCCTTCAGCTTTTGCCCGTTGGCGTTCGAGTAAACGACTCCATCCAGAATGGTATATTTATTCGTCACCACGTCGCCATCTCTAAAAGGAACAATCTGCTGGTGCCGTTTTGAAAATAAGTCCGTTCCAAATTGGATATAATCCTTCGTGTTAATGCCGAGAAGATTCATCAATGTCGGGCGGACATCGACGTCTCCGCCGTAAGTCGTGTTTAATCCGCCTTTTGTTTTCGGAATATGAATGAAAAGCGGGACACGCTGCAGCTGCGCGTTCTCAAATGGTGTAATTGTCTTTCCCAGAACCTTTGCCATTGCCGGGTCATGATTCTCAGACAATCCATAATGATCGCCGTACATGATGATAATCGTGTGATCAAACAGTCCGGCCTTTTTCAAATCGGTGAAGAATTGCTGAACCGCCTGATCCATATAATTGGCCGATTGGAAATAATTATTGACGACAGAATCGCCATAATTTCCAGGCTTAAAGGTCGTATCTTCTTTGTCCATACCAAATGGGAAGTGGTTGGACAGCAAAATGAATTTGCTGTAAAAAGGCTGCTTCAGTTGTGTGACGTATGGCATGGATTCCTTCAGAAAAGGCTTGTCTTTCATGCCGTAATTTTTGGTATTCTGAGCACTCATATCGTAATATTTGGAATCAAAGAAACGTTCATAACCCAATGATTTATACATTTGATCCCGGTTCCAGAAGGTTTTAACATTTCCATGAAAAGCTGCCGTCTCATAGCCAAGATGATTCATAATCGCCGGTGCAGCCTCGTAGGTGTTCGTCCCCTTCATTTGAAAGACAGGACCCTGGGACAAGGGGTATAACGAGTTTTCCATCATGAATTCAGCATCAGAGGTCTTTCCAGAACCGGTCTGATGAAAGAAGTTATTAAAATATACGGTGTTGTCGTTACCTTTTGCCAGCGAATTCAAGAAAGGCGTTACTTCCGTTCCATCAGGCATTTTATAATTGATAGCGAAACTCTGTAGCGATTCGAGCGATACATAGATAACGTTCATTCCTTTGCCGACACCGGCATATTTCGGGCTTGCGGGTGCGAAATTTGACTTTGTGTAGTTGACGATATCATTAATATCGCTGCTGTCGGCCATTGCCCGCTGCGCATTGGAGCGAGCATTTTGAATCGCATCATAGACTGCAAAGTTGTAGGCACCTAAATATTTGACAATATACGCTCGGTCAAATGTCCGGCTAAGCAATTCCGGACGATCCGTTTCTGCTAAGCTCAGGTT
This sequence comes from Sporolactobacillus sp., assembly GCA_047718855.1. Classification (GTDB taxonomy): domain Bacteria; phylum Bacillota; class Bacilli; order Bacillales; family Sporolactobacillaceae; genus Sporolactobacillus. The sequence goes on from JBDNRY010000008.1 coordinate 68,703, forward strand.
AACGATAAAGATCATAATCGCTGAGACAAAGACTGTAAAGATTGACCGTACATTCCAGCGCTCGAGTGAGGGTCTCACGAGTCTGGTGAGACCGAGAACAAGCAGGATGAGGGTATCCAGAAAAAATAAAATATCAGCCGGCTTCATCAAAGCAACGACGCTGCCACCAAGATCACCGGCGTTGCCGCCAGACTCTGTCATCGTTGAGAACGTAATAAAATCGCTGAAGAATCGATAGTACACGATATTGGCATAGAGCCAAAAAGAAAGCACAAGATTCATTAAAATGAGTACAGAAAATTGCAGCCTTCCCTTAAAAATAACGGCAATGCCGAAAAACAGCAAAGCAGAACTTAAGGGATTAAAAAAGAGCAGAAAACGCTGCATATTATCGCTGACACCCAGATTGAATTGGGTCAAATAGACATAATAAGTCTTTGCCCAAAAGAGAAAGACCGCTAGGAAAAACAACGTATATTTTTTGCCGAGCAGCCGTCGAAACTTGCTCAATGTTTGTTTCAAAATGGTTAACCCCCTATAAATGACAAATAGAAGTTTATTTCTATCGCTCTCGTAATCCTAATTTTGCAGACTTATTTATTAATATCATAAAGTGTTTGTTATGTATACCTAAAGAATTTGTAAAAAAAAAGATATCTTCCTTTTTTTGATGATCGGGGATTTAGCATTCCGGTTTTACCTAACCTGAATCCCAAGTGTGAAACACAGGACAAGAGGGTTTTGTTCTGTGTTTCACCCTCTATATGGAAGAAATAAAGAAAGAATGAAAAAAATCCCCTTTCCAAAGAAAGAGGAGAAGTGGCTGTTTAAGCAATATTTTTTGGGGGGGAAAAAAATAATCAGCTGCAGACTTTTCTAGGAATTATCTACTATTTATAGGTTTATCGTCTACCGTGCATGGATTCTTCCCAACCTTTTCTCGTTCCGACCGACATTCTTCAGCAATTGCGGATATCTGAAGAAGAGCATCGTATAGCGGCCCAAAAGAAAACCAGCAATAAAAATAAAATAAATGATGAAACTCGATGAACCGGTCAGAGACGGAGTCAGGGACAAATAATGGACAGCGATCGCGTTTAATCCATAGCGGACGGGAATAGAAATGAGCCAGACAGCAACAGCCAGTAGTGATCCTGAGAGATACCAGGCGCCATCATGATGAATGAGCGGCGTATAGCGGCCCTGCAAGAGACCAAGGGCAAAGGACATTATCAAGGCTCCGCTCAAAATGACCCAGTCAGCAGCCGATAGGGCAGTCATGAAGGAAAGAGCGCAGGCAACGAATAAGAGTAACGCGAGGGGCTGACGATAGAGCCGCCCGGTCAGCGGTTTTTCTCTTAATTGATTAATCAAAATGATTGCCACAAGCAAAGCTCCCGTAGCCAGAACCATGCTGCCACCTCCAATTCAACCTTTATGTTTGAGCATATGAGCGGATGGAATTGTCCTATAACAGCAATCAACTGACAGAAAACGACAATTTACTCAAAAGATTGAGTAAATTACATTTATGTTACAAAAGAAAATGTCGTAAACAAAAGACTTGCTGTGTATTGTTACATTTATGTTTCACTAGGAAATATAAGCTTAATATCTGTAAAATTTTGCTGATGTTATAATAAAAAGGTCGATAAAGGAAAAATAAAATTGTCGAGAAACGACTATAAATTATGTTTGCGTTAAACCAGATTAAGAGAGAATGAATGTTCTTGGGGAGGACAAATGCCGATTATGAGATTGGACAAAAAGAAAGTCACTGTTACCTTAGCCTTGACCGTTGGACTGACATATACTTCCGTAATGCCATCGATTACATATGCAAAAACATCACTTGATAAAGTAAAAGATCAAGAGTCTTCAACTCAATCCTTGAAAGCTAAGTTAAACGCGCAGCAGGAAAAAGTTCAGAATGATCTTAAAGCAATCAATAAAAGGCAATTAAGTCTGACAGGTAAAATCAGTCAGAGTCAGTCTGATATCAATCAGGCGAACGACCAGATTGATGCATTGAAAAGCGATATCGGTGTCATTCAGAAACGAATCGATGCTCGTAAAACAATTCTTGATCAGCGACTCGTTTCTATTTATAAGAATGGTGGTACTGCCGACTATTTGGAAGTTCTCATGGGTTCAAAGAGCTTCGGCGATTTTGTGAATCGTGTTAAGGCACTGCACATGATCACTTCTCAAGATCAAAAAATTCTGACCGATCAGCAAAATGATAAAGCAGCTGTCAGTCAGAAAAAGAAAACGATTGAAACCAAGCAAGCATCAAATGTTGCTAAGCTGGAAGAATTGAAAAATACATTGAGTCAGGTTGAAGAGCTGCAAGTTCAGAAAAAAATTGCAGCCGGTGCATTATCGACTAAGCAGTCCAGCCTATCAAAGAAATTGACGGCTCTTTCCAACGCGGAGGCGAGCCTGAACGCGAAGCAAGTATCTGCTGATGTAACCCCAGCTTCTTATTCTGCATCGTCTGATGGCAATAGCAGCACAGGAGCAGCTTCGGACAACAATTCAAACAACAGTAATAATTCGAATAATGGAAGCAGCTCCAGCAGCAATTCTAATCATGACAAGAGCGCAAGCTCAGCTCCGGCAAGTCAACCCGCGCCTTCTGCACAGCCTGCCGGCCTATCCTCTTCGGTAGCAAGCGGCGGCATTTCCGGAATTATCAATTATGGGAATCGATTCATCGGCAATTCCACTTATGTCTTCGGTGCTTCTAATCCCGCTGGCCATCAATTTGACTGCTCTGGCTTTGTCCATGCGGCATTCGCAGCGAATGGTATCGGTGTCGGACGGACGACAGATGCTCTGGTCAGCCAGGGCTCGCCGGTCAGCATTTCTCAGGCAAAACCTGGTGATCTCGTATTCTTTGATACTTATAAAACAAACGGACACGTGGGTATTTATCTTGGCGGCGGACGATTTATCGGCTCACAAAGCAGTACAGGCGTTGCCGTTGTCAGCATGAGCAATCCTTATTGGCAATCGCATTTCAGCGGTGTTGTCCGCCGGATCCTTAATTAATCTGTATTTTGTCCATTCCTCGAATATCCGAGCTGCCGATAGTATTTATCGGCGGCTTTTTTCGATCAGAATAGGAATAAGATCTATACTTAATCTTAGAATTCCCGATTTTCTGGACAGCGAAACCTTTTTTTGCAAGATCAACTTTATATTAATTTTATCGGTTGTACAAAGCTATTGACTAAGCAGTGGATTGTGCGATCAATTGCCTCGCTTTTAGAAAGGATGTGCGGCCCATTGTTTAAAATTATGATTGTCGAAGATGATGAGACGATGAACGCTATTCTTGCGAAGAACCTTATAAAATGGAAATTTTCTGTTCTGAATACGATTAACTTTGAGACAATCACTGATTCTGTGATCGGCTATCAGCCGCATCTGATTTTACTTGATATCAATCTCCCGTTTTTCGATGGTTTTCATTGGTGCCGTCAAATCCGACAAATAAGCAATGTGCCAGTTATTTTTATCTCTTCACGAGATTCCACAATGGACAAAATCATGGCAATGAATATGGGCGGCGATGACTATATCCAGAAACCGATTGAGCAGGATATTCTGATAGCTAAAATCCATGCTCTGCTGCGGCGAACCTACGCATATGGTGAATTTGAGGCACCGCATGTTTTAAAATATCACGAGATCATTCTCCATCTCGATGACAGCCGAATCAGCCATCGTGGACAAAGTGCTGACTTAACAACGAATGAATTCCGGATTCTATCTCTTCTGATGCGCCAGGCAGGCAAAATTGTCTCGCGTGAACAAATTATCAAAGCTCTATGGGAAGACGAGCATTTTATTGATGATAATACGTTGACTGTGAACGTTGTCAGGCTGCGGAGAAAGCTTTCAGATATCGGGTTGCGTTCATTAATTCAGACGAAAAAGGGACAGGGGTATCAGATCAGATGAAGCTCAGAGCGTATCTGTCGGATCAGCGGTTATTGCTTTTTTTCTATACGGTAGGCAATATTTTTCTCTTCATCTATTTATCAGTTGAACCTTCTGTATCTCTTTCGCTCGGCAGTACTTGTTATCTTTTGCTTGTTCTTCTGTTTTTCTTCTCCGCTTACCTGTTTTTGGACTATTTGCGGCGCAGTGCCTATCTTCGTGAACTTGATGCCATCAGGCAGGGCCCGTCAAATGATCGCTTTTTTCTCGTCCGTAACGCGCATCCAGCAACAAATGAACAAGAACACTTCCAAATGATTTTTGAAGAAGCAAGCAGTGAAAATATCCGGATTGTGCAGCTTTTAAAAAAAGAGGCTGCCGAAAATAAAGATTTTGTCATGTCCTGGGTTCATGAAATTAAAACACCGATAGCTGCCGGCATCATGATGCTTGAAGATAGCGAAACGGATGGCTACAGGGAACAAGAGCAAAAACTATTAAAAAATAAACTGAATCAAATTGATCACTATGTGGAACAAGCGCTCTATTATTCCCGGACTGACAGCTTCTCCATCGACTATCTGATTCAGGAATCAAGTCTTCAGCGGATCATCTATCATGTGCTGAAAAAAGAAGCTGAACTGTTTATCATTAAAAAGATTCATGTCACTTTGCAGCAGATTGATCAGAGGGTACTTACCGACGGCAAATGGCTCGAATTTATTCTTGATCAACTTCTTTCGAATGCTGGAAAATATACTGAAGTAAGCGGGAATGTCATTATTCGCTGCGAGCAGACGCCGCATGGTTTAAGATTGTCTATTCGAGATGATGGCTGCGGAATCAGGAAAGAGGATATTGGCCGTGTTTTTGATCGCGGTTATACGGGCTATACAGGGAGAGAGAAAGCGCACGCGACAGGCATGGGGCTTTTTCTGGCGAAGAAGTTGGCCATGAAGCTAGGCCATGAGCTTACTGTTGAGTCTTCTGAGAATGAATACACGGTGGTTTGTCTCCTTTTTTCAGATCATACGGACCTTACGACTGTGGCCCGTGCCCAGGTGACAAAAGTGTAAGTTAAGCAGCATCAATTGTAAGTTAAATCGAGGGAATCCCTCTTCTAGCCTCATTACAATGAAAGAAGGAGCAGGTATTCTTTACTGCCAGTGGATGGAAAAGGGAGGACGTCAGTGTATGGAACCATTTCAATTGAAGGCCAGCGGACTAAAAAAGGTTTACGGTAGGCGCGGAAATACGTATACAGCGATTAAAGAATTTGACCTGAAGCTAGAAAAAGGTGAATTTGTTGGTATTATGGGACCTTCCGGTTCAGGAAAAACAACATTGTTGAATATTTTATCAACAATTGATCAGCCGACCGAAGGCGACGTGGAAATAAATGGGACGCCGCTTTCCGGCATGAAAGATAAAGATCTGGCACTTTTTCGCCGCGATCATCTCGGTTTTATCTTTCAGGACTATAATCTGCTCGACACGTTGACTCTTGAAGAGAATATTGCCTTGCCGCTTGCACTCGCCAAAACAAATGCAGACGAGATTAGCCAGAGGATCGGAGAGATGTGTGAACGGCTCGGGATCAAAAACCTGCTTGGTAAATATCCGTATGAGGTTTCTGGTGGACAAGCGCAACGTGCGGCGGCTGCTCGCGCGATGATTGTCCGACCGGAATTGATTTTTGCTGATGAACCGACTGGCGCGCTCGATTCAAAGTCAGCAACAGAATTACTGCAAATGCTCTCAGACATGAATCAGCGCGAGTCGATGACGCTTCTGATGGTCACGCATGATGCTTTTTCCGCGAGCTACAGTGATCGCATCGTCTTTTTACGTGATGGGGAATTATTCACGGAACTCGGGCGTGGACGCCAGTCCCGCCGCGAGTATTTCCAAAGAATTCTCGATGTGCTGTCGGCGATGGGAGGCGGCGTTCATGACCTTGTTTGACCTCGCTTCTCGCCATATGAAACGCAATTTTTATCAATATCTTCTTTATTTTGCTTCAATGAATTTCAGTGTGCTGATTTTTTTTACGTTTGTCTCCATTCAGTACAACGCTCAGGTTGACCGGGCGGTGTCGATGCAAATCGATGCCGCTTTTAAAGCGGGGGCTGTTGTCCTCATTCTTTTTGCCGCTGTGTTCATCGGCTATTCGAACAGCTTTTTCACAAGGAGACGCAAAAAGGAGATCGGCCTTTATGCGCTGCTTGGTCTGCAAAAAAAACAAATTGCCCAGATGCTATTCTATGAGAATCTGATTCTTGGGGTTTTATCGCTCGTGTTCGGCATCCTGATTGGCACATTGTTTTCCAAATTCTTTACGATGCTGCTGATGAAATTGATGGATACCGTGGTTTCGATCCATTTTATGATTGCTTCGCAGGCCGTGATTGAGACATTGATTGTTTTTATGAGCATTATTTTACTGAGTTCCTTGTACGATTATGCGTTAATCTACCGGTTCCACCTTGTTGACTTGTTTCGTGCAGAGAAACAAGGTGATCGAATGCCAAAAAGTCATCCGCTAACTGGCTTGCTGGCCATTTGTTTGATCATAGCCGGCTACGCAATTTCTCTGACTCCGCTGAGGCATGCACAGATCTGGGGACGCGGAGAAGCAGGCTTGCTCCGTTGCACGATGGTGATCCTCTTTTGTACCATTTTTGGATCCTATCTCTTTTTCTGCTCGACAACCGTTTTTTTTCTGCAGCACTGTCGAAAGAGGCGTCATTTTTATTTTCGCGGTACAAATTTGATCAGTATCTCTCAATTAAGCTTTCATATCCGCGGTAACGCGCGTGTACTGACCATTATTACGACGCTCTCAGCGGTGACGCTGTGCTCAGTCGGAGCAAGCTTTGGCGCCTATTATCGCTGCGAGCAGCTGGCACGAAGTCTTTCACCATATAGTTATTCGTATCTGCTTAAGGGGAAGGATACAGGAAAGGCTGAAGCGTTATTTCTGCGCCAAGTGAAGGATCAAAAAAAGCATCGTTTAATCACCCGGGAAGAGCTCCCAATTGTCACCTTTCATGTAAGAACGACGAGCCCGCTAGGGAAAATTCCAATAACGTTTCTTTCAGAGTCTTCGGCTAATCGACTGCTGCATATGCAAGCAAAGACTGAGTCGTTTCACTTAAATCGTCATCAAGGAGTCATTGTCGATCCCGATTATCAGCCAAAAAGCTCTGCGCTCACGGTTGGTCAAAGCGTGAACGATGGAGCAATTAAGATAAAAATGGAGAGTGACCAAACCTTTCAATTAATTAACACGATGGCTATTCAAAGTCTTGAAACGATTGTTATCTCTGACAGTCAATTTACTCAAATCGAGAGGAATCATAAGCCTTCTACTCTCGGAGAACTCATGTTTACAAATGATCGCGATTCTGGGCGCTTCATTCATCGGTTAAATCGCAGTTTGTCGCATTCTTCCAGCTTTGTGAATGCTTCGAGTTTTTACGAGATCTATCATTCGAGGATGATTAGTAACGGACTGATCCTGTTTCTCGGTCTCTTCATCGGTCTTGTTTTTCTGCTGGCGACCGGCAGTGTCCTCTATTTTAAGCAAATGAATGAATTGGAGCAGGAAAAGAAGCAATATGCCATTTTGAAAAAGTTGGGTATCAGCAAGAGAGAAATGAACAGTTCACTTTCCAGTCAAGTCGGTTTTATTTTTGCCCTGCCTCTTGTTGTCGGGATTTGTCACAGCATCATCGCCCTGGCTGCACTCTCCAAGGTACTTGATGAAAATATTACGATTCCGGTGATCATTTGTATGGCCGCCTATGCAAGTATCTATTTGGCCTACTCGATTTATACCACTTACGCTTGCGCGAAAGCAGTTTCCGCATAACATAATAAGAGCCCTTTTTCAAAAGGATAGGCAGAATCCGTCCCCATTCCCGTTCTGAAAACATAAAGTATAGAAAAATAGAAGGGGAGATCGGAGCATGTTTATTCTGATCGTTGTCATGTTTATTCTCCTTGTGATTGTCGGTCTTTTCTTTTATTGATCGATGAGAACAGGCAAAAATCTCATATAATCGGCAATCACACGCAGAACACCTGTCAAGTCCGAACTCATAGGGCTTGTTTTTTATTGCCTTGATATAAAAAGAAGCAGGTTTAGCTGCCTTTGTCAACAAAAAAAGTATGAAATGTTTTGCTAAAACTAGTGCTGCATCGACAAAAAAACCCCGTTCATCATTTGGCGGAAATGTGTGACAATGAAGGTACACCAATTACGATGAAAGGAAGTGCAGCGATGCGCAATATTATTTCGTTCCGATTCAACCCTGCCCAACTGAAACTCAATCTGTTTATTGATTTTTATAGTTATTGCACGCGATGGGAGCAGAATATCTATGTCTATGGCAAGAACGAAGCACATAAAGTTCATCGTCTCTCTGAACTTCTTTCGTTTGTCTTATTCAGCCATGACGAAGAATGCCTAATTGTTATTGAAGGAAGCGGGATTAGTGAGACAAAAGATTATATCTCTAAGCACTTATCCGGTGTTCTGTCCGCTTAAGTAGAATTAACGATGAAAAGTTTTTACGATGAATGGGTGAATATGCTATAGTAGTAGAAAAGAACTTTGTACACAGAATGTTCACATACTCTTTCGAAGTGCAAGCTCTAATGAAGTGATTGAAGAAGGGACAGACTTATGAATACTTTGGATATGATCAGGACAGCACCCATTAGTCCGGACAACGATCCCTGGGAAGCCTATAATGACATGGAAATGTACGGGCACTTGGAACTGACGAATATTGAATTCACGACAACGACTTTGTGCAATATGCGCTGTGAGCATTGCGCGGTCGGCTACACGCTGCAGAAACGTGATCCGAAGGCTTTGCCGGTCGATTTATTGTTGAAACGCTTGGATGAGGTGCCGGATCTTCATACGCTGAGCATCACGGGCGGAGAACCGATGTTATCTCTGCACTCTGTAAAAAATTATGTTGTGCCGATTTTAAAGTATGCCCATGAGCGCGGTTTGAGAACGCAAATGAATTCAAACTTAACCTTAGATCTTGCCCGCTATGAACTCATAATTCCTTATCTTGATGTTCTGCATATTTCATTTAATTACGGGAGCTTTCAGGATTATTCCGATATCGGTTTTGCGGTAATGGAGAAGAAGCCCAAACGTGAGCTGCAGCAATTATTTTTTGATCGGATGATTGAAAATGCCAAAGTCTTGTCGGAGCGCGGGGTGCTTGTGTCGGCGGAAACGATGATTAACAAAAGGACCCTTCCCCATCTGGAACGGATACATGAACAAGTTGTCGAGATGGGCTGCCTGCGTCATGAAATCCATCCGATGTATCCCAGTGATTTTGCCAGCAGTCTGCAGGTCGCTTCTCTGGATGAGATTCGTTCCGGAATCACGCGGCTGCTAGATTGCCGCGATCAAAGGGTCTGGATGCTTTTTGGAACGCTGCCATTCTATCCATGCAGCCGCAAAGAAGAAGATTTGAACCTATTGAAAAGATTGCATTCTGAAAAAAATGTGACCGTACGCAATGATCCGGATGGCCGTTCCCGGTTAAACGTGAGCATCTTTACGGGGGACATTATTGTGACCGATTTTGGCGATGCTCCGGCCCTGGGAAATGTACAGACCACCTCTCTGAATGAGGCCTATGAGAACTGGAAAAAGACGGCACTTGCGAAATCGTTGAGTTGTCATTGTCCGGAGATGAAATGTCTTGGACCTAATGTACTTGTAAAAAATACTTACTATGAAACAGTTGATTTTACAAGCCGTAAGGCGCAAATTTCGCTGGCGACGATTTGACCGAATTTGAATGTCATAAGAAATCAGAAGGGGACTGCTTTCAAAGGGTCCCTTTTTTGATAGATTGGGGGCTGCGGGATAGGCATGTTGTGCTTCGCCTTCCTCTGAGATGGCCAATATTCACACTTCATCGGTTGCTGCCCGCTGTATTTCCGCTTAGAATGGAAGAAGACACGTGTAAGGAGCTCTTTTGATCATGAAAAAAAAGTTGTATCTTTCACTGACGCTTAACATCCTCTTTCTTCTAATCATCGCCGGGCTGCTCGTTTACGGTTTACGGAAGGGGATGAATCAGGACACCATTCGGTTAAAATCGCTGGTGAGTCCTGATCAGGTATTAACCGTCAACGACCGCGTTTATAAAACGCGCCGCAGTATTTTTTACAGCCTCGAAAAGCCTTCAGAGAAGCATCAAATCGTTTTCCTTGGCGACAGCATTACTCAGAATTGTCCCTGGAGTGAGCTGCTCGATAATCGAAATATTATTAACCGAGGAATCAGCGGAGATACGACATCCGGTATGCGCGATCGGCTCAGCAATATCGTTTATCTCCAGCCGAAGAAGATCTTCATTATGGCAGGAATTAATGATTTCTCGCTCGGCCGCTCGGTAAAGCAAGTGACATCGAATTATGAGAAAATCGTTCGCCATATTCGGCGGGAATCTCCGCAGTCAGAGATCTATATCCAAAGTACATTGCCAATAAATAACCGGTTAAATAAATATGCGACCACCCCAACGCAAATTACCGATCTGGATAAGAATCTGGAACTTTTCTCAAAGAGGGAAGGCGTAGTGTATGTTAATCTGTATCCCTCTTTCGTGGATTCAACGGGGCATCTCAAAGTGCAATATACGTTTGACGGTACACATCTCAATGGCAAAGGCTATTTGTTGTGGAAGAGTAAAATCGAGAAATATATTCGCGATTAAAGATTGCGGTACGAAGAGAGAATAGTGACATTTGTCATGAAAAAACATGGCGTAATGTCACTATTTTTTTATACCTGCTGCTGGTAAGCTGGTGATAGTTTCAAACGGGGGGAATGGATGATGCTCATTCAGGTGAAGGATCTAGTGAAACGTTATCAAGAATTTCTGGCGATTGATCATCTGGATTTAACGATTGCTGAAGGCGAAATTTTCGGATTGCTCGGGCCGAATGGTGCGGGAAAGACAACATTAATTAATACAATGCTCGGTCTGACAACCTGCAATCAGGGGGACATACAGCTTTTTGGTACACCGCTCGGAAAGAATGAAAAAGCAATTAAAATGAAAATTGGTCTTGTCCCTCAGGATTTGGCCTTATATGATGATCTATCGGCAGAAGAGAATGTTCAATTGTTTGGCCGGTTATATAAACTGAAAGGTAAAAAACTTCACCAGGCAGTGAGCGAAGCCTTGGCATTTACCGGGCTTCAGGAAATGAGGCAAAAAAGACCGGCTCAATTTTCAGGCGGAATGAAAAGGAGACTGAACATCGCTTGCGCGCTTGTTCATCATCCAGAGTTACTGATTATGGACGAACCGACTGTCGGCATCGATCCGCAATCGCGTCATTTTATCCTTCAATCCGTGAAAAAGCTGAACGCTAAAGGGTGCACGGTCATCTATATTTCTCATTATATGGAGGAGGTGGCAGCACTCTGCACCCGGATTGCCATTGTTGACAAAGGCCGAATCGTTGCCAGTGGAACAAAGGAAGAACTGAGCCGCCTGATCGAGGACGATCAAGTCCTGACGATTACGGTGGGCGAACCGAATTACACGCTGATTGAACGCCTGAAGGATCTCCCAGAGGTTAAAGACGCTGTGCTGACTGAGCATCAAATCCGGCTGGTCGGCAATGGGACCGCCCTCAATCCAATCTTGCAGACTCTACTGGATGAAGGAGCAGCGGTTCTCGCTGTTCAAAGCGATCAGCCGACACTGGAGGATGTCTTCCTGACATTAACCGGCCGTGCACTGCGGGAGGAAAATTCATGAAAACGGTCGCGATAATCACGTTGACAACGCTCAGGCAGAATTTCAGAGATTATAAAGGGTTGGTGCTCATGCTGCTGCTCCCTGTTCTGCTCACCATGATTCTGGGTACAGCGCTGAGTAAAGTGGGAAGTAACGCGGATACGACGGATAGGCTCCATGTCCATGCGGCTCTTGTGGATCAGGATAAGAGTCAGGCATCCGAACATTTAGCTGCTTTTTATAAGAGCCCATCGATCCGGAAAATCATGGGCATCAAGAAATATTCTTCAATAAAAGCAGCCCATACGGCAATAAGATCAGAAAAAGTGGACGCAATCGTTATCATTCCACCTGACTTTGGGCAGGCGGTCGCGAAAAATAAAACGGCAGCGCTGCGCTTCGTGACAAGCGGCGATATCGAAGGGACGGTTGTCAAGGCGGTTACAGAAAGCTATTTGAAACGGATGAATGTGTATGGGGCGCTCGCTGCATCAGGAATCCGCCTGCCATCTGCGTCTTCCGCTGAGCCCTCTTCTGCCCTAACCGATAAACCGCTCACTGCCAAAGGAAAAGTTCCAGGCGCCGGGGACTATTATGCGGTCACGATGCTGGTCATGATCATTCTTTATGGCGCGTTCTATGGATACGATGTCGTAGAGGACACCTACCGCTCGCCAATGGGTTACCGAATCCGAACGCTTCCGATCAATCTGCTTGGTTTTTTCATTGGCAAAACATTAGGGAATATGGGCACCGTATTTTTACAAATCATTCTATTAATTGTTTTCGACAGGTACATCTATCATGCCAACTTTGGCGCTCATCTGCTCTTTGTTTTTGCCGTTTGTTTTTTGCTGGCGTTCATCATGCTCTCTTTTTCAATTGCGCTCGGATTGTTCAGTTCCGATAGGACGACAAACAGTTTGCTGAATCTGATCATTCCGCTCATGACCTTCATCGCCGGCGGTTACGTGAAACTGGATTCACTGGCAACAAATCCGATAACTTCAGCGATCCGTAATCTGCTGCCAAATTCTCTTGCCCAAACCATGATTTTTCAAACCATATATGGCGATTCCGGCTTATCAGTCCCATGGGGTTTAACGAAAATGATCCTGATTGCTTTAATCATGATTGGATTAATCAGCATCGGTGTGAGGAGGATCAATCATGGCCATTTTGCTCAATAATTGGAAACGATTCATCAGAAGAAAAACCTCTTTAATGATTTATTTAATCGTGCCGCTGATCTTTATTGTTTTTTCATTTTCTGGTCTGGGTTCACAGAAAGCGACAGTAGGGATAATTGACCAGGATCATTCCAGACTGACTGGCCAAATTATCCAGACGATTAAAAGTCAGGCAACGATCGTTCCGATGAAGAGGAGTGAAGTCCAGAGCAAACTAGTTAACGGATATGCAGATACGGTTTTTCAATTCGATAAGGGCTTCGAAAAAGAGCTTCTTGCCGGCGCACATCCCAGATTGCGCAGTTATCATGTGCAGGAAAGCAACCTTTCTGAAGGTATTCGCCAATTTGCCGAGAGCGATATTCAAAATAGTTATTTGATCGCAGCCGCAGCTCATGGAAACAGCAAACAATTTTTTAAATCCTTAAGGGTCTATGATCAAAATCGTCTGCAGCTGAAAACTGGCGGGATCATCAAGGACGACCGGATACGGGCCCGGACATTTAGTGCGCTTGGTTTCGTCATCTATGGTTTGTTTATGATTGCATCAATCACCTCATCCATGATCATTGAGGATAAAGAAAAGAGAGTTTATAATCGACTGATGACGACACCGCTCTCCTTGAGAAGTTATAACTGGCAAAATATTATCAGCTATCTTGCTCTCGGAGCGATAACCATTGCCGCCCTGCTTCTTTTGTTAAAAATGATTTTTCATACCGATCTTGGCCCCTCTACGCCGATTGTCTATCTCGTTCTCCTGTCTTTTTCCTTTGTCGCCGTCTCGCTTGGCGTAGCGCTCAGTGCTTTTACAAATACCAGACGGCAGGCCAGCAATTTTACCACACTTCTGACTGTGCCGATCGCCATGCTTGGCGGCTGCTTCTGGCCCGTTTCGATCATGCCGCAATGGATGCAGCAGTTGGCTAAATTCACGCCGACCTTTTGGGGAATCGATGCTCTGAAAAAACTCGTTTATGGGAACGGCGCATCAGCTGTTATACTAAATGTGATCCTGCTGATTGCTTTTGCCATGGTCTTTCTTTTGATGGCTTCCTGGAAAAAAGGAAAACAGGCAGGTACTTGACGGAGAGGGGAAATCTGAAGGATGTCTTCGGGCTATCGCATTTTCGTTTTCTGCTTCATGGCTTTAATCCTGATTGTTAATGATGCCAGACTTACAGCAGCGGATATTCTGTTCTTCCTGCTGATTGCAATGGCTGATCTGATCAAAACGAATCATCTGTCTGCTCATTCGTCGCTCACTTTGAAATTTGCTCTGGCTGAATGGGCACTGGTAATAATTGCCTCTTTTCATCAATCCCTGTTTCTCGCGGGAATGGCCCTGATGATTAGGGAGAGCTTAGAAGAGCAGAAGAATTCCTATCAATGGTTGAAATGGCTGCCGCTTGTTTTGCCGGCAGTTCTTTTGCTTGATACCAAATGGTTCTTTTTCTTCAGTTTGTATTTTGCTGTCTGCTTGTTTGTCTCATTCTTAGTTGAGCGACTCGAGAAGATCAGGCAGCGCGATGAAGAAATAAACGACAGAGAGCGGCAGACGATCTATCAATTGGAAAAAACCCAAAATCTGCTGGTGAATCAATCCAAAGAACGGGAACGTCTGGCCGATTTACGGGCCCGCAATCAGATAGCCCGAGAACTTCATGACACGATTGGCCACCGAATTGCCGGACTTTATATGCAGTTGCAGGCCGCGCAAAAAATGAAAAAAGAAAATCCAGAGCGTTCCGATCAGCTCTTAGCAGGCACCGTGGAAGAATTATCAGAAACCATGAAATTAATTCACGACACGGCACATAATCTGCTCCCGCATTCTCCGACGGGTTTGTCTGTTCTTCGGGCAATTGCTGCTGGCTTTACTTTCTGTGCCATCGATTTCGACGTCAAAGGGGATAAATTCACTTCTTTGACGCCGAGACACTGGAGAACACTTGAGACGAATTTGCGCGAAGCACTAACTAATATTTTAAAACATTCAGGCGCGTCGCAGGTTCAGATAAGATTGGCGGTTAATGACCGCTTTGTCCGGCTCCAGATCCAGGATAATGGACAAGGAACCCCATTTCTGGAAAAACATATCGGATTATTGGGCATGCAGGAGCGTGTAGAACAGATGAATGGCAGTTTTATCTGTGACGGAAAATCGGGATTCTCGCTCGTCTGTCTGCTGCCAATCGATGAACAGGGAGGGAAGATCTTTGCGAGTTCTCATCGTTGATGACGACGCGTTGGTCAGGGACAGCCTGAACTTGATACTGGATTTGGAAGACGATATTGACGTGATTGGTGTACTGGCAGGCGGCAGGGAAGCGATCCATTTTTGCGAGGGGACTGAAGTGCCCGATCTCGTCTTGATGGATATACGTATGCCGGGATTAGATGGTGTGCTGGCAACAGCCAAATTAAAAAAGAAATGGCCGAAATTGAAGGTGATTATGCTGACCACTTTCAAAGATGATGATTATATCAGGCAGGCCATGAAAAATGGCGCTTCCGGCTATTTGCTAAAAAGTCAGCCAGCCGATGTGATTGTTGCGATGCTCCGTTCAGCGAGTAAGGGCGGTACGGTTCTGGATGAGGCAGTGGCTGGCCGACTGGTCGAGCTCGCCGGGAATGCCCGAAAAAAAGAGAGAAGGGCTATCCCTGATCCTGGATTGACGGAAAGGGAGAGCGAGGTGCTGAAGTGGATTGCAAGTGGTAAGTCCAATAAAGAAATCGCTGCGGGACTCTATCTCAGTGAAGGAACCGTTCGAAATTATATCTCCCGGCTATTCGAGAAATTAGCTCTCACATCACGAACGCAACTGGCTGTCTATTATATCGAACGTAAATATGAAGAGGAAAGCTAAAATAGCTGACGGCTTCTTTCTTTTTTGCAATCCTCGAATACATAATAATATTTTCGCTGGGGAAAATAGACAATTATGCGAAAAATGTCGAATTAAGTAATAAACTTTTATAAAGGGATTGAAAAGAGATTGTAAATTAACTGTGTTCTGTTAAAATGAAACTTGGGCGCTTTTTTGACGCCTCAGTTTTTGTCAGGCCAGTTCAATGGAAACGAGAGACGTCTTTCGATATGTTTTCATGCTTGTTCGAATAACCGGACGGACTGTTGCTCTGCTTGATCTCTGAAATCCTATTCGAGAGGTGAATTTCGTGCATCTATTGTCGAGAAATGATAAATTTTTGAATATGCTTTCAATGATTTCGCTTAATCTGGAGGAGGCTGCACGTTTTTTTGTTGAATATAAGATAAAAAACGAAGCGGATTTGCATGAGTTTTCAACGAAGATGAAAAAGTATGAACGTAAAGGTGACTCCTATATTCATGAACTGATCATTGCTCTGAATAAGACCTTTGTTACCCCACTGCAACGGGAGGATATCCTAGAACTCGCGATGAAGATGGATACGGTTCTGGACGGATTTGAAGAATGGTCAATGCGTCTCGAGATTTATGGCTTGACCCATGCGGATGAGTACATGGTGGAGTTCGTTGATTACCTCTATGAATCCTCAAAGGAAATTGCCCAAGCGACGACCCTGCTCAGCAAAAAGAATATGTCCAGTATCCGTAATAACGTAATTAAGATTAATGATTATGAGACGGAATGTGACGATTTGCTGGTCAAATGTATCACAAACTTATTTAAGAACGAAAAAGATCCTATAAATATCATTAAATACAAAGAGCTGTATGAAATGTTAGAAAATGTTGCCGATAGTTGTGAAGATGTCGCTGATTCATTAGAGACGATTATTATGCGGAATGCTTGATTAGATTATCTTCTGTATCACTTCCAACCTAGTCTTTATTCAGAAAGGATTGCTAGATCATGGAAAGTCTTCTTGTCTTAACGCTGATGATCGTTTTCTTTTCATTTGCATTTGATTTTATTAATGGGTTTCACGATACAGCCAATACGATCGCGACCTCTGTTTCCACGCGTGCTCTTCGTCCAAGAATAGCAATTATACTTGCGGGAACGATGAACTTTCTTGGAGCGATCACCTTTACAGGCGTTGCCCAGACGATCAGCCAGGGGATTATTGATCCCTTTACCATTCATGATGAAACAAAGGGTTTGATCATTGTCATGGCGGCGTTAATTACTGCTATTTTATGGAATTTGATGACCTGGTTGCTCGGCATTCCAAGCAGCTCTTCCCATGCCATTATTGGTGCACTTGCAGGTGCAGGTGTGTCGGCATTGGGGTTCGGTGCCCTGAATTACCACGGGTTCATTGAAATTTTTGAGGCGCTAATCATATCTCCATTTGCGGCTATTACCCTTGGATTTATTATTATGAAGCTCTTTACATATCTCTTTCACAATTTTTCATTGGTCAATACTAATCGCCGTTTTCGTATTTTGCAGGTCTTCACAGCGGCTATCCAATCGTTTGCCCATGGGACGAATGATGCTCAGAAAACGATGGGGATTATCACAATGGCGCTCGTCGCTTCAAAATATTTGGACAAAGTTGAAATCCCGATGTGGGTTCGCGTCGCTTCCGGTTTTGCCATGGCGATGGGGACATCGATCGGCGGTTGGCGGATTATTCGCACGGTTGGTACCAAGATTATGAAGATCGAACCGATAAATGGGGCTGCGGCAGATATTTCCTCGGCAGCAATTATTTTCGGGTTTACCTTCATCCATTTTCCCGTAAGTACCACTCATGTGATTACTTCCTCGATCCTCGGAGTCGGGTCGGCCGATCGCGTGAAGGGTGTGAATTGGGGAGTCGCATTCAATATTGTGATCACTTGGATCATCACACTGCCCTTAACTGCTCTGTTCGCATTTATGATATTCAGATTGCTGAACTGGATTCTCTAATCCATTAACTAACTAATCCTCCGGTAAGCGGGAAACCGGAGGATTTATAAGTGTGAAATTGTAAGCGATTTCAAATCGTAATTAGTATAAAACAAATAAGGGGGACCATCCATTAAAAGGGGGAACGGGCAAAACCAAATTTTAGGAAGGGAGTTGGTTAGATTGAATCTGGATAATAAGCCTGTCCAACTCCTGACTGCACCGCAGGGTTTCCTCTGCATACATTCCGTAAGCCTTAGCAGTCGCGAATAATTCTTGACGTTTCTGTTCAACAGCAGCTGAAGAATAGTATGTGCAATCAATCACAGTTTCCAATGCAGAATTTCGAGGCATCTGTCTTTAGTCCTCCTTCTTTCGGTCCGTGTACAACTCTCTATCCACCTCATTATAGCATCTCTTTTTATTTTGTCTATCCATTCTTATCATAAAATGTCAGATATAATCAAATTATTTTACATCCTTTCTTTTCCGCAGACAGAACAGCAGTTTAGTCCGCGGAAAGCGGGAGAGCGACTGCAATTCATTCCTTTTTCATGGTAAAATAAAGATAGATAAGAAATGACAGAGTAAGTTGATTACAATAAGATTCGGAGGCCTAACTAATGGAAATGAATGCGCACGAAATTATTTCTTTTTTGCAAAATAGCAAAAAGAAAACCCCGGTGAAGGTATACATAAAAGGAGAGCTGGAGGAAATTGATTTTGGGGAGGGCTGTCAGACGTTCATCAGCGGCTCTTCAGGAACAATTTTTGGGGATTGGGCCGATATTCAGGCCATTTTAAAAGAAAATGCTCAAAAGATAGAGGATTATGTCATTGAAAATGATTGTCGAAATTCAGCTGTTCCGCTGCTGGACTTTAAGGGTCTAGAGGCACGAATTGAACCGGGTGCCTTGATACGCGAGAAGGTTGAAATCGGTAAAAATGCGGTCATTATGATGGGTGCTGTGATCAATATTGGAGCAGTGATTGGCGAAGGAACGATGATCGATATGAATGCCGTTCTTGGTGGACGAGCAACAGTCGGAAAAAATTGTCATATCGGCGCTGGAACAGTACTTGCTGGGGTTGTTGAACCGCCGTCGGCAAAACCGGTTATTGTTGAGGATAATGTTTTGATTGGTGCCAATGCGGTTGTGCTGGAAGGTGTGCAGATCGGTACGGGAGCCGTCGTCGCAGCGGGCGCGATTGTAACCAAAGATGTCCCAGCGAATACACTCGTTGTCGGTGCACCGGCTAGGGTCATAAAGAAAATTGATGATCAGACACGATCAAAAACAGAAATTATGCAGGAATTGCGTCAACTGTGAGAACCAGTTGACAATCAAAGGGGATAATTATCGATGGATTATATAGCCATTCGGCGCGCCCTGCATCAGATACCAGAGCTCGGTTTTGAAGAGACAGAAACTCAGGAGTTTCTGCTGCGCCAGATAAAAGAAATGCCTCAGGAACGGCTGCAAATCAAGAAATGGAAGACTGGGTTATTTGTTCTTGTTCAAGGACTTCAGCCTGCAAGGACGATCGGTTTTCGTACGGACATTGATGCGCTGCCTGTGACAGAAAAGACGGGCTATCCGTTTGCCTCTAGGCATACTGGCAAAATGCATGCCTGTGGTCATGATTTTCACATGACCGTTGCGCTTGGAGCCTTGGATCGCATCGTGCGGCAACCTGTCCGCGACAATGTCCTGTTTATCTTTCAACCGGCAGAAGAAGGCCCGGGTGGTGCGTTACCCATGCTGGCCAGTGAGGCATTCAAAGAATGGAAACCCGATTTGATTTTTGCACTCCATGTGTCACCTGAATTTCCGGCAGGAACGGTAGCGACGCGCGAGGGCATTCTCTTTGCCAACACTTCGGAGCTTTTTATCGATTTTTACGGGAAAGGCGGGCACGCCGCTTATCCGCATCTGACTCATGATACCATCGTTGCGGCTAGTCATTTTGTTGTCGGACTGCAGACGATTGTCGCCCGTCGTGTGAATCCGCTGAATTCAGCGGTCTTGACCATCGGGAAAATCAGTGGTGGAACGAAGCAGAATATTATTGCGGAACATGCACGGGTGGAAGGAACAATCAGAACGCTCGATCAAGAGACGATGGCGCTGATTAAGGATGATATTGAGCGCCAAGTGAAGGCTGTCGAAATTGCTTATCATTGCGATGGGCATATTGACTATGGAGCAAATTATTATCAGGTATTTAATCAGCGGAAATTCGTAACACCTTTCATCGACTTTCTCGAACGAAATAATTTTCATTATGTCCTCTGTAAGGAATCGATGACAGGGGAGGATTTTGGCTATTTTCTAAAAGACATTCCAGGATTTATGTTTTGGCTGGGTGTCGGGAAAACGTCCGGTCTGCATTCCGCCGATTTTAAACCCGATGAAGCGGCGCTGGCACGCGGCGTGAAGGTGGTCAGCGAGTATATTATCAACGGAATTTGATTTACCCGCCTTTGCTTTTTTACAGCAGAGCTATTCAAGCATCTCGCAAGCAGAGATGCTTTTTTTTAGGCCTTTCTCCAACAGCTGAAGGAAGCGGAGCCGCACTTGAATCGTCTCTTTCGATTAATAAGGGCAAACGTGCTATAGTAAATGGGAGGGGGATAGGAATGACTTTTTAACTCATTATTCGATAATACGACTACATAAATGATAACTCCAAATAGCGTCTTAGATAAACAACTATCGATTCTAAAAGGGGTGGCCAAGATTTATAATTATTATTATTTAACATTGACTAGCGTTTAAAAAATGGGTATAATAAACATTGTGCTAAAATTCACACTGCGTGAGGCAGATAAAATATCGGGAGGTTTTTATTAATGGTAGAACGTCTTGTAAGCGCGAAAGCACCATTATTTGAGCTGGATTGTGTCAATGCGGATGGATCCTTTGGGAAGGCAAATCTTGAAGAAAATATGAAAGCTGGAAAGTGGACGGTCTTTTTCTTCTATCCGATGGACTTCACTTTTGTCTGCCCAACAGAAATCACTGCATTCAGTGATCGTTATGACGAGTTTGTTGATTTGAATGCAGATATTATCGGCTGTTCATGTGATACAATTTACACACATCAAGCATGGATGAAAACATCCCGCAGAGAAGGCGGCATTGGCAAAATCAACTTCTCACTGGCTGCCGATCACACGCATGAAGTGGCTGAAAAATATGGCGTATTGATTCCTGAAGAGGGAGTTGCGCTGCGCGGGCTCTTTATTATCAGTCCGGAAGGCGATCTCCGCTATTCTGTAGTGAATGACAATAATATCGGTCGTGATGTTGACGAAACCCTGCGCGTGCTGCAGGCCCTTCAGTCCGGTGGCCTTTGCCCGGCTAACTGGCATCCGGGTGACGAGACCCTTCACGTTTGATAGAAAATAAGTTGCAGTCAGAGAGAATACAACTTTGCGACGAGAGAAATGGTGTTCAGCAATGGATGCCATTTCTCTTTTCGATTTCTTTATCCATTGGTTCGGTTTGGCGGCGCGCTCAGTGAATGGTTCAGGAGCTTTTCTGCGCGCAGGACGGAGACTTTGCTATAATAGGAGTAAGAGAGTATTTAAAAGCTCGAAATGACGCGGATAATGGTTTTGTAAGTGAGTGGGATAGTGGCACGGGTCAACCTGGCGGCGGCTTGAGAGGAGAAACTTGGAATGAATGAGTCTTTGATTTTTGCGGCTCTTTGGATTTTTATTTATTGTTATATGATCTTGGCATCGATTGATTTTGGCGCTGGATTCTATCTGTTTTATGGACAAAATATTCTGAAAAAGGGCTCGCTGTTTCTGCCGATTCAAGAATATCTTTCGCCGATATCAGAGTTAATCCATATTGCTTTTATTCTGGCATTCGCATTGTTTTGCGGTTTTTCTTCTGAAATTACACTCATGTACCAAACGACACTGGCCGCTCCGGGCGTTCTGGCCATTTTGCTTATATTAATCAAGGGTACTTTTTTTACGGCAGCAGAACTGTCGCAAAAAAAGGGCCGTTTGCGACGCTTTTGTATCGCGGGAAACGGAATCACGGGATTATTCATTGCTCCCGTGCTCAGCATTGCTCTGGTGATTAGCGAAGGGGGATTTAACGGGAAAAATAATTGGTGGCAATTTGCCAGCCAACTGGTGAGAAACTTTTATTTCTGGACGGTCATGCTGATTGCCGTGGTCAGTATTCTATATATCAGCGCCATTTATTTTATCTTGGTTGCCGATACCTTTGGCAAGGGAGAATTGAGCAATGGGATGAGAAATTTCGCCTTATTTTGGAGTATGCCGACTGTTCTGGCAAGTGGTCTGGCGTTTCTTGGACTCGAAAATCAGAACCCGGATCATTTTATGAAAACACTTGACAATTTTGGGCTATTCCTGCTTTCCCTGCTTTGTTTGTTAATCGCGGTTACCCTGGTTTTTATGAAACGCGCTTATTATTTTGCTTTTTTGAGCGTAATGATGCAATATTTTTTCGCCTTAATGGGCTATACACAAAGTCATTTGCCGTATATTATTTATCCGGATATTAAACTCTCTTCTCAGTCCACAAGGCTGATCCACTCCTGGTGGTTCATCCTGCTTGCTTTCCTCCTCGCTCTTTCGTTTGTGATTCTGGCTCTTTTCTTCAAATTCCGCTCGATTCGCCGCCGTGCGCAGTTCAAACAATTAGCTGAATGAAAGGGCTGCTTGCTTGCGGCTCACTTTTTCATGGCATTAGAAAAACTTGGCGTAGCCAAGTCCTTTGAATGGCTGCGCCTTAGTTTTTCTTATACTTAATTCCTCTTCAATTTTATATACTTAACGTATAAAAACATACTAACCTTAGTGGTGCAGAGAAGTACGACGGTACTCT